>NZ_SBJH01000071.1 GCF_004368405.1 Olivibacter sp. XZL3 | reverse complement strand
CCACATTCCAACAGGATAGCAATAGCAATTCTGATTGGAATTTTTTAGTTTTGGATGTAGCTAGCTAAGGGAAGACTACACATCCTGATGGTTTCCATTCTTATGATACCATAAAGTGAAACCATGTAAGCGCGATCAATTTTTAAGTCTGTCCAGACTATGATCTAAATATTCCTTTTTGAACTGCTTGGTCTGTTTTAACACCGGCGCTATACTGCAATAAAAATAATTTATTTGACTTTGATTCCCAAAGGACAGTGTTTTGAAACTCCAGTCTTCTTCCTCCTTCTGCAACTCATTCCTGTATCATGGTAGTACTTTCTAGGAACCTGCTTCATATTGATTATAGATGCTTACTAGGTTCCATCCAGTGTGAGTTCGGGTTTTTACCATAAAATATGGACTCACTCCGGATTCAATACGGACTCAATACGGACTCACTGTAAAGAAAGTATTTAGCAAGTACCTAGAAAAACACTAGTTGATACGCTCTCGTTTTAAATAAATTTTTAACAGGAACTGATCATAATAATGTGAAGACAAGATAATACTTAATAAAAGAAAAGGGAAATCTTTATGGCAGTATTAGGCATGGGAAATATGAAACACTAAGCGATCTCCGTTGGCATCGGTGGCCTTAACCGCCAGCTGCATAAAAAAAGCCCTTTTGTGAAAAAAGAGCTTTTAAATGCTGTGGTACCAACTGGATTCGAACCAGTGACACAAGGATTTTCAGTCTTTTTGTCTGAAAAAGTGACTTTCCTAAAAACTGATCTAGCGCCTTTCCCGAAGAGATTTGCGGATTGGAATCAGCGTCGGAAAATATTTTGTAACTTATTTGTAACTCACTTTGCCAAACAGCCGAAGCACCATATTTGATTAACTTAACACTAGATCTCAAATGGATTGCTCCATTTCAGTCCCTTTATCTTGTCAAAATCCTTGAAATTTCGAGAGATTAGCGTCAGGTCGTTTACCATTGCAGTTGCTGCGATAATGGCATCCGGCAATTTGATGGCGTATTGTTTGCGGATTTCGACGGTCTTTTCCTTGATGTTCTGCTCCAATTCAAATACGACGGAGTCCGCTATAAAATCCTTTAGTATGGCGATATCCTTTTTGCTGGCCGTTTTCCAGCATAGAAGTTCTATTTCGGTGATAGCGGAAATGGCGGGATTAGACTCTAGCAACACACTGTCCATAAATTCCTCCGCGGTTTTTGGAAAGAGCCGCTGGAGATAATAGATAGCTATATTGGTATCCCAAACGTAATTTATTGCCATTCGTTGCGCAGGTCTTCCAGTTGCTTGTCCACCTCATCCATAGATTGCGCTTTCATGGCACCTTTATACTTGGCTATCAGATTTCCGGAATCTGTGGGTGTTATTTTCTTATCCCTGCGGACTCGGATGATCTCTAGCTGCTCAAGGTCTTTCAGTAGGTTCATGGCCTTGTCGTTCAAAACATCTATCGTCAGTGTCCTCATAACACAAACTTAAGAAAAATACTCCTTAATTGCAAAGTACCGACCTATAATATGGTTCAAGGGACTTTCCCAATTGCGTGTTATTATGCCCATTTTAATTTTTGTCAATTTCTTCGGAAGATGTTGCCCGAAGCGGTTCTTATAGTTGATCGCAATAACTCAAAACAAACACTTTTTTTTGCCTAATCCGTTTTGGCATCGGTGACCTTAACCGCCAGATGCATAAAAAAAGCCCTTTTTGTGAAAAAAGAGCTTTTAAATGCTGTGGTACCAACTGGATTCGAACCAGTGACACAAGGATTTTCAGTCCTTTGCTCTACCAACTGAGCTATGGTACCTTTTCAAACGGTGATTTTTAAATTTTCGTTCGTTTGTTTTGGGACTGCAAATGTAGTGTCTTTTTTGAATACACCAAAGTTTTCTGAAAAAAAATGCAGCTTTTTTTTATCTATATAGTGCATGATATTGATTTTCAGCTAAAAAAAATGCGTAAAATATCGCAAGTATCCTGTTTATCTCTACTTTAAAAATCTGTATTATCTCATCTGAGTAGGCCTTTGGCTTTTAAATCATCAAATATAATTTTATCAACCTGAGATACGCGTGGTTTATCTCTGTAGGTGAGCCAAGCTATTTCTTCGATTTCAGCAGCCGGCTGTAACAGGCCGCTATAGGAAGCTGTATAGCAGCGCATCGTTACCATAACACCATCGGGATGGCCATGGGCTTGAGCTGCAAATTCGCCATAGAATTTTATTGAATGTAGGTCTATCTGGACGGTTAGCTCTTCCGCGATCTCCCTCATCAGGGCTTCAATGTCCGACTCGCCCAGTTCTCGTTTACCACCGGGAAGATAGTAGGTGTCTTTTCCTTTACTTCTTGTAGACAGGATTCTGTTGTTCCGGATTTCGATCCATGCTAGCTTGTCGATCATCGTTTACTTTTATGTATGAATCGCCTCCAATTTTCTTTGCGTCCAAAAGCTTATTAGTATTAAAACCATTCCCGTCATGATCGAGAGATCGGCCATATTAAAAATACCTGTTTTTATAAAAAGGTAGTCGACATGCATAAAGTCGGTTACCGATCCGTGACGTATTCTGTCGTAAAGATTGCCGATGCCGCCTCCTAGGGCAAAAGCAATGCCTATGGATAACCAAAGGGAGCTCTTGATGTTGAGCAAATAGTAAAGACCAAACAGCAGGATGAGGGCGGGCAGTAAAGAAAGGAACACAAATTTAATAGCTATAGGTAAGTTATTGCCTAAACTTAAAAAGGCACCGCTGTTTTCTACTTTTGTTAAAATAAAATGCCTGTCTATCACCTTAATTTCTTCATAATAGGCTATTTTTTCCCGGGCGATGTGTTTCGATACTTGATCGCAGCTAACGTTTATTAATACCAATAGTAATAATAGGATGGTTCTCATAAGCTTCCCAAAAAGTTGTTTCGTATTTCAAGAGTGTCTTTCGCTTTGTCTGCAAGATAAGGCGAAAACACGCATTTAACAAGAGCTGCCTGTTGAATTTGATTAGCGGTTGCTTGTTACTAGTTAACTTCTGAATAGGAAATGTGCCTGTTATTGAGCAATAAATACCGGAATGTTTACACGATGCCTTAGTTTATTAACCGTCTCTCCGTAAATGAAATCCTTAATACCTTGATGTCCATGACTTCCGACAATTAACAGATCGGCTTGATAGTCCTGACAGATTTTGGCAATAAACTTTACTCTACGTTTATGTCCCACTTCGAAAGTCGTTTCGAACCCCTTCTCTTTAAAGAGTTGCGTATATCGCGACATCCTTTCCTCATCGTGGCGTTTTTCATAGTCATCTGTGTCGTCTTCCATCATCCTCGAAGAGGCGCTCTCTGTTACGTGAATTAAAATAAATTTGGTATTGGGATGTGCTAGTTTAAGTCCGTACGCGACCACCTGTGAATCGGAAGAAGAGTAGTCCAGTGCCAGCGCAATGCGATTAAATGCGGGCGTTTCCTCGAGGGCATCCTGAAAAGGCGGGTGGACTTCCATATTGACTTTCTTTTTCCGCTTAATCAGAGGGTACACGATGGTCAACACTAAGAGTACGAAAAGGCCTAGGCCTCCGGCAATCAAGAGCAAGGTTAACCAAGGGTTGTTGTATATTCTGATCCAATTCGTGATTTCTTCGAATACCAATTGAAAGTTCAGAAAAGATATGATGGCTGCGATCGTCCATGCAATAACCTTTAGACCTGTTGAGATCGTGAAAGTGCCCATGCGCTTCCGGTCACTAACGAAATGGATGAGTGGAATGACGGCAAAGGCTAATTGCATACTCAGTATAACCTGACTAAAAACAAGCATGGGACCAACCTCATCGTCACCCGCAATATAGATGACTAAAATAGCCGGAACAATTGCTATTAAGCGCGTTAACATTCTTCTCAAAGCCGGACTGATACGTAAGCGCAGGTAGCCCTCCATCACGATTTGACCGGCTAATGTGCCGGTAACCGTTGAACTCTGTCCTGCCAAAATCAGCGCCACCGCGAATAATCTGGGTGCCCATTCGCTCCCTAAGGTTGGTGCCAATAGCTTGTGTGCGTCTTGAAGTTCAGCGACGTCATTCATCCCGTTTTTATGAAAAACGGCGGCGGCCAAAATCAGGATAGCGGCATTGACAAAAAAAGCCAGGTTTAATGCAATTGCACTATCCCAAAAATTATATTTCAGTGCTTTCTTTATAGAAAGTTCGTCTCGATTGATTTTGCGTGTTTGGACTAAGGCAGAGTGTAAGTAAAGATTGTGCGGCATAACCGTGGCACCGATAATTCCAATGCTAATATACAGCGCTGCGGTGTTAGGCATAGAAGGGATAAAGCCGCGAGCGATAGCTGCCATGTCGGGTTGTGCAAAGGACATTTCGACCAGAAAGCACATGCCGATCATGAAAATGAGGCCAATGATAAACATTTCCATTTTACGCATTCCCAAGCGCTGAAGATACAGCAATAAAAAGGTGTCCAGAAAACTGATACCCACCCCCCAGAGAAGATCAAGGCCAAATAACAGGTTAAGCCCGATAGCCATGCCCAGCACTTCCGCAAGATCGCAGGCGGCAATCGCTATTTCTGCCAGAATGTACAATATGAAATTCATTTTCTTAGGATAGGTTTCGCGGTTGCATTGCGCTAAATCTTTTCCCCAGACAATGCCGAGCCTGGCCGATAGGCTTTGTAGCACCAGCGCCATCATGTTGCTCATTAATAAGACCCATATCAGGGTATAACCAAACTGACTGCCACCGGCTAGGTCTGTAGCCCAGTTTCCAGGATCCATATATCCCACACTTATCAAATAGGCGGGGCCAAAGAAACTAAGTATTTTTTTGAACCGTGAGCCCTTTACGTCGGTCTCCACGCTCTGATGTACTTCTGCTAGCGATTTGTGATTGTCCAATGCTTTCTACTAATCTAAAATGAATGTACCCTATCCAAACAACAATGTAATTGAAAAGTTTTTTAGCTATATAGTAACTAAAAAAGTTTTGCTCGGCTAACTTATGTAATTTGTAATAAAAAACCAATAGGCGCGATGAAAATAACCTGGTAACCAAGTTGTCTAAAGAATGATCCTCGTATTAGGAATCATGGGAAAAGTGCCTTATGGCCACTACAATGCAGTTGCGTGAATGAAAATTAAACTGCTGCAATCATTTTAGTTTTGTTGCTGTTTATTGTTAAAAAGGAGATTTGTTATGATAATTACTGTGCGAGAACCAGGAACAAAGGCGTTTATAAATATCAATGCCTATCCGGAGGATTATGGGGACTCGACCGCGTGGCGTATTCAATACCCGGGAATAGAACCTTTTTTAATGGTAAAGCGCGATGGCAATTGGGAGCTGATAGATAATGAGGTCATCAATATAGAGGTGGCAGAAGCCGTTATTGAGGCGCTTAAGCAAGTGGAAGAATAGATCGTTTTGATTTGCATCGATTTAGCTAAATTGCGTTCTATGTAATAGAAAAATGATATCGATATGCTAAGAAAGATTTTAACATACGCACTTGGGTGCGGACTACTTTGGAGTTGTAACGATGGGGTGCGACAAACGGATAAGAGCGAAATGGCGGATACTACAGAAGAGTATGTGCCCATTGATGCTACATCGGATACGGCGGATATGCATAATGCACAAAACTCATTGGATATTGCCGGGATCTACACCGGAGTGCTGCCTTGTGCCGATTGTGAAGGCATTCGTACCGAGATAACGCTCAAAGATGATAGTACTTATGTTCGTAAAAGTACGTATTTGGGCAAAGGAGATGGGACGCCTCAGGAGGAAGAAGGTAAATACTCCTGGTTGGATGGAAGTACTATTGAGTTGAGAGGAATAAAAGACGGTCCTCGTAACTATTTTGTAGGTGAGAACACCTTAACTCAATTGGACATGAGCGGCAATAAAATTACCGGCGAGCTCGCTGAGAAATATATGCTTCAAAAGTAGCGTAAATTAATAAAATCGAAGCAGGCAGGGCTCTTGCCTTTTTTGTGGATTTTTACGCAAACGGTTGACTGTCTTTTTGATTTTCTATCTTCTTTTATTTACTGTAGCTTGCTGTCAAATTCTATTATGATATGCAACGAATACGTATAATGCTTCTTTTCGGTGGATTACTGATAGCCGGCAATGAAGGAGTGGGACAAGTCAAGCGAAATGATATGCCGGCCGATCTAGTGAAAGTACCGATAGCAGGTAATTCTTGGCAAACGGGCGACTCTGATGGACAAGATTTGATATCGGAAAAGGGGGTTAAGCGATGGGATGATGTTGATAAGGGATTTAAGACATACGTACGGGTGGGACGGGCCGGTACTTTGTCGGTATGGCTAAATGCCTTAGTAGACGAACCGAGTAGACTGACTGCCACCATAGCAGGCATAACAAAGGAGGTAAATTTGCCTACAAAAGGTGATACTATGTTTCACTTGGGTAACTGGCATATCCGCGATACCGGGTACCTATCTATTGATTTAAAGGGGAAACCCGTTCATCTGACGGATATAGCGTTTTTGGGGCTTACAGGAACTGCAGTAAGCGAACGGACCCATTTCGTTAAGAACAACGAAGGGAATTTCTTTTACTGGGGTAGACGAGGGCCTTCTACACATCTAAACTATCAAGTGCCCGAAGAAAAGGATATTGCCTATTACTATAACGAGGTTACGGTGCCGGCCGGCAATGATGTTGTCGGCTCGTATTTTATGGCTGATGGGTTTACTGGCGGTTATTTTGGTATGCAAGTTAATTCGTCGACAGAAAGGCGTATTCTGTTTTCAGTATGGAGTCCTTTTCAGACAGACGACCCGAAAGCTATTCCTCCGGATCATCAGATTAAGTTGATAAAGAAAGGCGAGGGAGTGCATACAGGCGAGTTTGGCAACGAGGGTGCGGGTGGGCAAAGCTATTTCAAGTTCGCGTGGAAAGCAGGAGCTACCTATAAGTTTCTACTGAAAGGAGAGCCGGTAGAAAATAATTATACGAATTATACCGCTTGGTTCTTTGCGCCAGAGGTTGGCCAATGGAAATTGATTGCCAGCTTCAGTCGACCACAAACATCAAGCTGGTTAAAGGGTTTTCATTCTTTTTTAGAAAATTTCTCGCCGCGGCAGGGCATTTACGAAAGGAAGGTGTATTTTGGAAACCAATGGGTATGCGATCGGGAGGGAAATTGGTATGAAATAGATAAGGCAAGATTTTCAGCTGATAATACTGCGCGCGTGGGCTATCGAATGGATTACAGCGGCGGAAGTGAACAGAAAAAGTTCTTTCTCCGTAATTTCGGTTTCTTCAATGACTATACGCCTATTGGAACCGTTTTTCACAGGACGACTGGCGGAGTTAAACCTACTATAGAATTTAATGAATTGCCTTAATTAAAAAGGGAAGCTAACTCGTAAAGAGCGACGCCTCCCTTTTTGTTCCAGAGCATGGTTGAAGAATGATCGTTTCTTAGTAACCTGGATTCTGCGTTAACTCACCATTTAACACAATTTGACTACTCGGTATCGGATAGAGGTAATAATTAGGATCTTTTATAGTGAGCATTCTTTCAAGGGCTAAGCCGGTTCTGCAGAAATCAAACCAAGTCTCCCCTTCAAACATGAGTTCACGCTCTTTTTCCTCTTGAATCGCGGTTATAAAACTTGCGATGCTACCAAAGGAACTGCTGGGCGGAGTGCTTAAGCCCGCGCGTTGTTGCACTGCTTGATAGGAGCGATAGGCGGCATCGCTCACCGTGCCGTCGACCCTTGCCTGCGCCTCTGCATGTATTAAATAGATCTCGGCGATTCTAATAACCGGTAAATTTTGAGTCGCCGGACTGAATTTAGGGTATTTGCCGATATAATACCGATCACGCGATCCTAATTTTACGGTAAAGTCTCTTCTTTTATCGCCTTCGGCATATTTCTCATACACCGTATTTCCGCGTGCATAAAACAGCATGCTCGGATTATCGTTGCTAACGGAAGCTAAGGGATTCGTCGCCTGATCGTCGAATTGCAATTCAAATATGGATTCCTGCGTATTCTCTGTTGTCCAAATAGACGCGAAATCAGGTATCAATGCAAACCGTTGACTATTGATAATTTCTTGCGACAAGCTGGCAGCTTGCGTATAATCTCCTGTAATCTGACCGTAATATAGTTGCACTTTAGCTAATAAGGCTTTGGCTGCAAAGCTAGTGGCACGTCCTTTTGATGTGGCATCGTCGTCATAACTATCGGGAAGCGTTGATGCTTCTTGCAAGTCGGTTATAATTTGCTGATAAACCTGTTCAATGGGCGTTCTCGGAATGGCTATATCCTCTTCTTCGGTAGTGGCCGTGGTCTTTAAAGGCACCGCCCCGAAAGCCCGAACAAGGAAGAAATAGTTGAGCGCCCTGACAAACTTCGCTTCGCCGATAAACTGCTGCCTCTTTTCGGTGGAGATACTGTTCTCCGGCATCTCGGGAACTCTGGCAATAATGTTGTTGGCCGCGTTAATTGTGGCATAAGTAGCTTGCCAAATATTATTTGTCCAAGGGTTGTTTACTTGAACGGTGTTTGTTCGAAAATTTTCGTATTCGGGGTATACGGAGGCATGATTTACATGACCCGCGGAAAACTCTGGGACAATTATCAAGGATTGACCGAAAGAAAAGGAATTCATCATGGTGCGGTACATGCCAATAACCGCGGAATTGGCATTCGTTTCGGAATTAAAGTATTCATCAGGGGTAATCTGACTGATAGGTTCTTTATCCAGGAAGTCACTACAGGCTGACAGGGATGCCGTTCCGAGTGCAAGGAGAGCTATATAAATAAGTGTTTTCATTTTGCGTTTTATAATACTTTTAAAAAGTTAAATTGACACCCGCTGTAAAGATGCGGGGCTGTGGGTAACTGCCATAATCATAACCATAAATGAGACCTGTGTTGGCGCCTCCGTGACTGGAACTTACTTCAGGGTCATAGCCTCTATAATTCGTGAATACATAGGCATTCTGAACGGTTACATAAACCCTGAGTCGACTTAGATTGATGTTCTCTATCATCTCTGTTGGGAAGGTATAACCAAGGGTGATGTTTCTCAGCCTGAAAAAGGATCCATCTTGTACGAAACGATCGGAAATTGCTCCGTTGTTGAGATCTCCCGGGCTTGGTCGCGGTACATCGGTGATATCTCCGGGATTTCTCCATCTACGCGTCCAGTCGATAAAACCGTTGCTGCTTGCATTGTATCCTTCTAAGCCGGTAGCCAAGTTATAATTGAAGACATCGTTTCCATAAGAGAATTGCCCCATGATGCTTAAATCAAAGTTCTTGTACTGAAAGGTATTAGTAATACCGCCAAAAAAGTCGGGATTGGGATTACCAATAATTTGCCTGTCTTCCGGATTGGTAGGCGTTGTTGGGTTTCCGTTTTGGTCTTCAAAATCTATTAGTCCGGTTTCCGGGTTCACACCAATCATTTTCCACCCATAAAACGTACCTAAAGGGAGGCCTGGCTGGGCAATATTTAATTCTCCTACACCACCAAGGATCCTGTCGACCGGCAAGGAGACAACTTTATTTCGATTAAATGTCATGTTGAGTGTGGTATTCCACTTAAAACTGCCAACTAGGTTTTGTGTTGTCAGTTCGAACTCAAAGCCTTTGTTCTGGATTTCTCCAAAATTGGTAAACCTGTTTTGAAAGCCCGAGTTTGTGAGAATAGGAATTCCGATTAGTAAATCGGACGTATTTTTCAAGTAATAGTCGGCCAACAGCGAAATTCGATTGTCGAAGAGCCCTAAATCCAAGCCGATATCCCATTGTTTTGTGGTCTCCCATTTAAGATTCTTGTCGCCCAGCACATTGGGTATGAAGCCGGGTAGGCCCAGGTAATTTTGTCCGCCCGTGTAAAGCGAGTAACTGGCGTAATTGCCGATATTCTGGTTTCCGGTAATACCCCAGCTGGCCCTCAATTTTAAATTGCTAATGGATTTAATGTCTTTGATGAAATCTTCATCCGACAATCGCCAAGCCGCAGCAAAAGAGGGGAAGTAACCCCATCGGTTATTTTCACCAAAGCGCGAAGAGCCGTCGGCGCGGAAGTTAGCGGTAAATAAATACCGGCCTTTAAAGCCATAGTTTACCCGTGCAAAACCAGAAGCAATCGCCCATTCTTCCGGATAAGAATTGGCTCCGGTAATCACCCCGCCCGAGGAGATGTATTCAATATCATTAGAGGGAAAGTTAGATCGTTGCGCATCTACGAACTCCAAACGAGATTCCTGTACAGAAAATCCGGCGAGAGCATTGATGCTATGGTCGCCAAAGTCTTTGTCAAAATTCAAGGTCGTTTCGTTGATCCATAGCTGATCGCGCGTGTTCCTTCTGGCGCCTATCCCTCCTTGGCTGGCAAAAGAACGAAGTCCTTGAGGCGGCATAAAGAAGGTCTCGTCGATAAAGCTCAAATCGGTACCGAAGCTTGTTTTAAGTGCTAATTCGGGAATAAAGCGGTATTCTGCCGAGGCATTGGCCAATACCCTAAAGGTCTGTGCATTATTCGTAGGAAGCGTCAACATAGCTACGGCATTTTCGCGAGAAGTGCTGACTTCGTCATACGCGTAGTTGCCATCAGGACCATAGATTGGAATATTAGGAGGCGTTACGATTCCATTTTTCGTGGCGCCTTCTTTTGAGTTTTCCTCTTGTACGCGGTCGTTAATGGCACGTGTTAGGTTAATAGAAGTTGAGAAGCGCAGTTTTTCGCTATGTTGATGATCGAGATTAAGGCGGGCACTTAACCGATTAAAGTTGGAGTTTAGCAATACGCCTCCTTGCTTCATATAACCGACAGAGGTATAGTATTGGGTTTTCTCGTTTCCTCCACTGGCCGATAATTCATAGTTGCGTGTAGCCGCTGTTCGGAAAATGGCGTCTTGCCAATCGGTATTCACGTTAGGATTAGCTAAGATCTGATCGGGAATGGCGGTTATGGACGAATCCATTTCCATTTGGTATTTATAATAATCGCGCATGTAATCTTGGTATTGGGCAGTATTCATCATGTCGTACCAACGTTCTTTAGGAACTTCGGAAAAACCTTCGTACATGCTAAAGTTGAAGGTGCTGGTTCCAGGCTGCCCTTTTTTAGTCGTGATCAAAACGACGCCGTTAGCAGCGCGTGCACCATAGATGGAAGAGGAGGCTGCATCTTTAAGCACTTCCACCGATTGTACATCCGACGGATTGATGGAAGAAAGAATGTTAATACCCTGTGTTCCTCCGCCAAAATTGAAGTTTGTTCCACCGGTGAAATTTGTAGTGCTGTTTACCGGGATTCCATCTACTACATACAGGGGGTCCGAACTGGCATTAATGGAGGTAGTACCGCGTATGCGAATGTTAAGGCCTCCTCCCGGGGAACCCGACTTTTGTGTAACTTGCACGCCGCCCGCTTTGCCCTGAATGGCTTGTGTAACACTTGGCAGTACATCGTTCTCGATCTGATCACTTCCAATACTCGATACCGAGCTGGTTAACTTGGAGCGATCCATCGTTCCGTAGCCCACTGCAACGACTTCAACTTCCTTTAAGGCCTGCGCTTCTTCACTGAGCGTTGTGTTGATAACCGTCCTATTGTCGACAAACTCTTCTTTCGTATCATAACCTAAAGAACTGAAGACGAGAATTGCATTGCCTGCCGCCGCTATATCAAACTTCCCTTCTTCGTCGGTAATAACGCCTTCTTTACTGCCTTTAATAGTGACGCTTACGCCGGGAACCGGCCCGTTAGCATCGCTAACAACACCGGTGATTTTTTCTAATGTACTATCAGTTTTCGTTGTGTCACGCGCCACTTGGGTGCTGTCCTGGCTTAAGGAGTCAGTTAAAGCGTTCGCAGTATCAGCAGGGGCTTTCGCTACTGCCTGCGGTCCGGTTTCCGCGTTCTCTTCTACAGGCTGCATCTCGACGTTAATTTCCGGCATCTTGTTTATAGGCTCTTCTTTTATCTGATAACCAGAAACCTGAAATATTAATACGCCGACAGCCGGACTTTTGATCGCATATTTACCTCCCTGATCCGTTAACGTGCTGTCCGTTGAGCCATTGTATTTGACAGAGACGTTGGGTAAAGGCTTTCCTGATGAATCGGTAACAGTGCCTTGTACCTGTATGGTGTCAACTGTGTTCCTTTTTGTACTGTCTTGCCCAGAGATATGCAGCGTTTTTCCGCTTAGCATATTTGCTGCGGTTGTGCTATTAAGATAGCCGCTGAAGAAAAATAGGCATAAAACAAACAGCATTCGAGTGTAGTAGCTTCGTTTCATTCTTTACTTTTTAACTATAATTGATTACGCTCGTACAGGGCATGAGCTTATGCTGCCTTTACGATATTAAGAAACTCAACAAAGCACTGTTTAATAAAGTTTGCCTCTCTGTTATCGAGATTTTGTAACTATTGTATTGATGTACAATCGCTTACTGTGTGGTAACGGTATTTTTTGTAGAAATAATTCTACAAAATGTGGAGATTTATAAAGAAGTAAGGCTGTTCGATGGGCGAACAGCCTTCACTTAACCAATTATAAACCTAAATTATGAGAAGGATCTTTATATAAAACCAACATAGGTGGTTGTCTATTGCTTCGTGACAAAGATAAATATCCCGGGAATTTTACTGAAATAGGAGGTGTTAAATTTACGTTAATATTAAGGTCGAACTGGTGGAAACATGCAGTGTATCGTTTCAGTAATGGGGCTTATTTGCTACTATAATAACAGTTTCTGCAGCGCGGTTCATAGCTTTCTTTTTCGCCAATCAGCACTTTGGTGTCGGCCACGGAAGTTCTGTAAGAGTAATTAGCCGGCGCGCCACAGCAAACGCATACGGCATGGACCTTCGTGACATGCTCCGCAATAGCCATTAAATTTGGGATGGGACCAAAAGGCCTGCCTTTGTAGTCCATGTCCAGTCCGGCTACGACAACCCTTATTCCCTTATTTGCTAGTATAGTGCATACTTCGGGGAGATTATCGTCAAAAAACTGCGCTTCATCGATGCCCACCACTTGTGTTTGGCTTCCAAGCAACAAAATTGCAGAAGACGTTTCGACGATAGTCGACTGGATGCTGTTTTTGTCGTGCGACACAATTTCTGCGGCGGTATAGCGCGTGTCGACAGCCGGTTTAAAAATTTCGATCTCCAGCTTGGCGATCTGCGCCCTTTTCAGTCGTCGAATCAGCTCTTCGGTTTTTCCGGAAAACATAGAGCCGCAGATTACCTCTATACTTCCTTGTCGGCCCGTTTTATCTATAAAATTATGCTCACTAAACAGCATCGTCTATTGTTAATTCTTAATCTCTCTTATTACCTCAAAAAGGGATGCTAATATCGGAATTTATTTCCGCTTTTGGCGTTTACCTTAGGGGCAAAGACTGTTAATCACTTTAAATGCCACTAGTAACAAACAGCGCTTGTCAATCCATGCTATTTTATCTAAGTTTGGCTAATAATCTTCAACATTTCGAAAAAATTAGCGTTTATATAATATGGTAACACAAAAAAGCATTTTTGAAAAGATCGGCGATCTGCTGCAGGATTTGGAGGAACAGTATGAATTTCTAAAAGAAAATCCGAAGGAGCAGGGGGGCGTCCATTTGGAACTTTTTGAAGCGAATATAGCTTATCTGATGGGACACGTGGCTATTCTGAAAAAGCTTAGTTCTTTGGAAAGCAACGAAAGCAATGCTAAAGACACGGAAGCAACGAGCGAGACGACGGAGCATGAAGAGAAAGCTGCCGATACTTCAACAAAGGAAGAAAAGCCAGAATCGATAAAAGAAGAAAAGGACGACTTTAAAGAAGAGGAAGACGACCAGGCCTCGGCTTTGAATTACGTGGATAGGCAGGAGGTTAAGGAGACGTATTTTACGCCGGCAACGGCAAAAGAGGAAGACAAGGCTGAAGAGTTTAAGCTAGAAGATAAGCGCGATAAAAAAGAAGAGGAAAGAAGGGAACAAGGCGAAACCGGAGAACGCATGGATTATCCTTTAGACGACCGTAAACAAGAAGGTGGTGAAGCTGAAGAGCAGCAGAATCCAAAAAACGAGGAGGCGAGCAAGGATGAGGCAGATGAAGAAAAGCAGGAGCAGGCAGATACTTCCGATGAGCAGGTCTCGGAAAAGCGTGCTGTAGAGGAAAAGGCGCCTGTCGAAGAGAAGCCGTCGTTGAAGGAAGAAGAGCCAATGTCGAAACAAATTGTGGAAGAAGCTAAATCGGTTGTTATTCCAGTTGAACAAGAAAAGGTTGAGCAACCAAAGCAAGAAGAGCCGAAACGTCCTATGACGTTGAACGAGCTGTTCTCCGCACAGCGTAAACAGGAGCAGGGCTCATTTAATGAACAAAAAGCAACTTCGGCAAGTAGTTTCGGCAAACCAGAATCGCCTGGGGGCACCAAACGGATTACGGACTTAAAATCGGCCGTTAGTTTAAATGACAAACTCTTGTTTATTAAGGATTTGTTTAATGGTTATAGCTTAGCCTATACGGAGGCGATCGAACTGCTGAGCCGATATGACAATTTCGCTGATGCGGACGCTTTCCTACAGAATAGCTATGCGCAGAAGAACAACTGGGCAAGTAAACAGGCTACTGTGGACAAACTATATGCTATTCTGCGGCAAAGATTTGGCTAGCTGGCTTTGCACACACCTCGCATCCAAGCATCCGGAATGCTCATTGTAAAGAGCATTCCGGATGTTGTTTTTAATCGAAAATCCGCATTAGCTCATGAACTGCAATTAAATGCTCCTTTGCATTCCTAACGCTAAACCACGCCTTTTCTATTCGAGTCGAACTTTAGCAGAATAAAGAGCAGCATGGTGAAGCTCAATAACGAAGACCCTCCGTAGCTCAGGAAGGGTAATGGAATACCAATAACCGGCACAATACCGATAGTCATTCCGATATTAATGAAAAAATGGAAGAAGAAAATAGAGGCCACGCCATAGCCGTATATCCGTGCAAAGGCTGACCGTTGCCGTTCCGCAAGCTGGGTTATTCTTAGCAGTAATGCGACGTAAAGCAGAACCACAACCATCGACCCTACAAAGCCCCATTCTTCGCCCACGGTGCAGAAAATGAAATCTGTACTTTGTTCAGGTACAAAGTTGTATTTCGTTTGCGTACCTTGAAGGTACCCCTTGCCAAAGAGCTGTCCGGATCCAATAGCTATCTTTGATTGATTCAAATTATATCCTTGTCCACGCGGGTCGTCTACTTTACCCAAGATCACGTCAATGCGATTGCGTTGGTGTGTTTGTAGGATATGTTCGTAGACAAAATCTACCATCAATACAAAAAAGGAAGACGCAATAAAGCCGATGACAATAGATTGGATCATTTTTCGGCTTCTTTTAAACATATAAATGGACAGCGCACATAATATAGCGAGCGCTCCAATGATATACCATTGAGAGAAAAGGAGCGTCAGTATAAAGAGGACGATACAGACGAATGCGAAAGAGAGAAACTGGCCGGAGACATAGCCCTCCCTATAGAAGACAAGCGTGAGCGCAAAAAACGTGAGCGCCGAGCCGGTGTCTGGCTGCAGCATAATAAGTAAAACCGGAACAAAGAGAATGAAGGCGCCGAATAATAAGGTTTTAAGATTAGGCATTTTATTGCTATGTGAGCTTAAATAGCGTGCAAGCAGTAAACAAGCGCCCAATTTAGCGAATTCGGATGGCTGCAACCTAAAAGTGCCAATTGGAATCCAAGCCTGGTTCCCACCGACGTTGCGGCCAACAATTAAAACGATGACTAATAAAAGAAGCGTGATGCCATATAAAAGCGGTGATATATAGTTGTAAAATTTGCCATCGATAATCATGACCGCACTGGCTACAAGCAAACACACCACAATGTAAAGAAACTGTTTCCCGTAGTTGGTGCTCAAGCTCACTAAGCTTGCGTGTTGCGGATCAAAAACAGCGGCGCGGATATTAAACCATCCGATAATACAAAGCGCTAACCAGATAAATACCGTTATCCAATCAACCGAGCCACCATATATTTTTCTTGTCTGATTCATGAGCGCTATCTTCCTTGAATAATTTGGTTCTCTGTTGTCTGCTTTTTAGTGTCATTGATTAGTGCCACTTCGGAGTGCCTGACATATTCCACGTTCTTTTCTATCTTTCTTTTAGTCGGACTCAACTTGCTGGTCGTTTGTTCTGTTGTTTCCGGAGCGTCTGGGACGATCAGATTACTTTCTTTCAATACCCTTTCCTGTACGGCTTTTGACATGCTGATGGTATCCTTTAAGTATTTTTCTACCATCATACTGGCAATTGGGGCAGCATAGGTTGCGCCGTAGCCCACATTTTCAACGAATACGGCAATCGCTATTTTAGGATTCACTCGGGGAGCAAATGCAAAAAAGACAGAGTGATGTTTGCCATGTGGGTTTTGAGCGGTTCCGGTTTTTCCGCACATTTCTATGTCAGGAATCCGAATATTGGCATTGTACTTCACTACGCGACTCATTCCTTCAATAACCGGTTCGAAATATTTTTGGTCAATATCTACCGATATCTTCTCGGTAAATTCTTTTTTGACCACCTTTTTTTCTCCAATCGATTTTATGAGATGCGGACGGAAGTAATGTCCTCTGTTTGCGACGATAGCCATAATATTGGCCATCTGTAAGGTGGTAATTTCTACTTCTCCCTGCCCAATGGAATTGGAGATGTTGTAACCCGAACCCCATTTATCGTTTCCATAGCGCTTTGAATAGAAATCGGCTGTGGGAAGGAGTCCTTTTTTTTCATTTGGAAGGTCAACTCCCAGTTCTTGTGCGATGCCGAATTTCATTACGGCGTCTCTCCAAAGCGAATAGGCGTTTGTGGATTTCATTTTCCGTTGATCGATCATTCTTGCATATACATGGCCGAAATATGTATTGCAAGAGCCTTGGATAGCAGCAGGAAGATCTATGGTGCCGTGTACGTGGGTGCAGCGCATAAAGCCGCGGCCTCCTCCATAGCTATAACCGCCGGGACAATTCCATCTCGTATGTTCATCGATCATGTTTGCCTGTTGGGCTACGAGGGCGCTGACGACTTTAAAAACGGAACCCGGTGGATATTGCGCTTGAATAGGCCGAATAAACATGGGTTTGTTCGGATCGTTTAACAGCTTCATATAGTTGTTTCCGCGCTCACGGCCCACCATCATATTCGGATCATAACTGGGGGTGCTCGCAAATGCTAAGATTTCGCCTGTTGAAGGCTCTATAGCGACTACCGAACCACGTTTGTTCTTCATGAGCTTTTCGGCAAGTTTCTGGAGTTCCAAATCCAGGGACGATACCAAGCCTTCGCCCGCTACGGCTAATGTATCATACTTTCCGTCCATGAAATGGCCTTTTGGGCGATTGAAAGCATCAACCATTAAATTCTGTACGCCCCGTTGCCCTCTTAAGAGTTCTTCATAAGCCCGCTCTACGCCGCTTACGCCGATATAGTCCCCGGGACGATAAAAGTGATTAGAGCGCTCTATATCTTTTTCCGTGACTTCATTGATATAACCCAAAAATTGCGCAGCAACGGAATCGGGATAACTTCTTACCGTTCTGTTCTGCACATAGAATCCTCTAAATTGAAATAACTTTTCCTGAAGTCGGGCATAGGTTTGTGCAGACAGTTGTTTCTCGAATATGGATGCTCGGTAAGGCGAAAAGTTTACGGCTTTTTGATAACGCTTATCAAAGCCCTCTTTATCGATACCAATTAACTCACACAGTGCCAAGGTATCAAAAGGTTTCACTTCGCGGGGGGTAACCATCAAGTCGTAGACAGGTTCATTTTGAACGAGAATCTTTCCTGTCCGGTCTAAAATTACGCCCCTGGCTGGGTAAACAACCACCTTTCTTAATACATTGTTATTAGCGGAAAGTATATATGAATCGTCAATTATTTGCAGATAAAAAAGTCGACAAGCCAATAAAAAGGCAGCTATTATAAAGATTCCTTGAATGATGTATTTTCTTTCAAAAAAACTATTATTCATATAATAATCGGATGTTGGCTTTTCAATGTAAGAAAACGCTGTTCTAAAACGAGCGTTTATTCCTTTGATAGAAAAGTAAAGAAAAAAGTAAAATTAATAGTACAGTAAATATACAACTTAAAACCGTACGAATGAGCGTATAATGGAAGTTGCTGAATGTGAAAGCTTCCAATAAGCTTAAAACGAAATGATGAGAAAATACCAACACGAGACAATAAATAAAAAACCATCGAAAAGACATTTCTCCGATACTCGGTGTGGCGAATGTTTCATGATTTTCCAATTGAACCGTCAGGCTGATGAATGTTGTGCGTAAAAAGGCCAGAGTAACGCAAGCCGCAGCATTGACCCCTAAGGTATCGTAAAAGCCGTCGACAATTAAACCGGTAAAAAAGCAAATAACGAACAGTAACCACTTAGGCATGCCTAAAGGAAGCATAAGCAGGAAAAGCACATAGGGATAGGGAGTGGCTAAATTATAGTATCCCATATTCTTAAAAAGGAATACTTGCATAGTGATCAGCACTATAAAACGGACGATATTTAAAAGTAAAATCCTACTCATTTGAAATTATCGTGTCTCTTTCTAGCTGTTGTTTCTCATGCGATAGTCGGTCGTTAATCACATAAACATATTGCAACGTATTAAAGTCGTTATTCAACTTCACCTCAATATCCAGAAAGCTGTCGCCGCTTTTACCTACCGCTATGACTCTCCCAATAGAGATGCCGGATGGAAATAGGGAGTAGCCGGAAGTAACCACCTCTTCGCCAGGTTGCACTTTGACATGATTAGGAATATCTTTTAAAATGGCCTTACGTGAGTCGAAGTTTTCTGTACCCCAAACCAGCGAGCCAAAGGCATTGCTGTTTGCTAAGCTAGCACTTACTTTGGTATCTGTATGCAATAAAGATTGAACAGTGGCAAAATGCGGTGAAACGTTCAGTACAATACCAACGATGCCATGTGAAGAAATTACGCCCATTCCTTTCGTTATACCTTCTTCACTGCCTCTGTTAATGGTAAGGTAATTATTTTTTTGGTGAATGCTGTTGTTGATTACGCGCGCTACGATATAGGTGTACTGCGTCTCGCCGAGTGAATCTAAAACCGAATCCTGTTCGACCAATTTGCTGTACAATGAGCTTTTTAGTCGGCTCCTCAAGTAAGCATTTTCTTCAGACAGGGATTTATTTGTTTGCTTTAAATTTAAGTACTGCGTAAAGTTGTCTATCTTCTGATAGATCCCGCCGATAAATGTGTTGGACGAATTCAACGCACTCGCTCGCTGAAAGCTATTGTTCTTCACAATTAGGGCAACAGACGTACTGAAAAACAGGATAAACAAAAAGAAGTTGTTGTACTTGCTAATGAATATCCAAAGGTTACGCATATCTTATTTGGAATTATAGTAATTGGCGTACCTGCGAAGACATTTACGTACGCCATCATTGATGAAACCGCTATTGCATTAAAAACTTGTAACCGCCTATGTTTTTCAACGCAATGCCGGTACCTCTTACTACAGCTCTTAAAGGATCTTCGGCAACATGAACAGGCAATTTAGTTTTCGCTTGAACCCTTTTATCCAAACCACGGAGCAATGCACCACCGCCCGTTAAATAAATACCGGTTTGGTAAATATCTGCTGATAATTCGGGAGGCGTAATCTCTAAAGCTTTTAAGATCGCTTCTTCTATTTTAGAGATAGACTTGTCCAGACAATGGGCAATTTCTGTATAAGATACCGTAATTTGTTTAGGTACGCCCGTCATTAAGTCTCGTCCTTGAACGGCAAAATCAGCTGGCGGATCCTGTAGTTCAGGTAGGGCCGCACCGACCTCAATCTTGATTTTCTCGGCTGTCCGCTCGCCGATCATGATGTTGTGCTGCCTACGGATGTATTGCACAATATCAGAATCAAAGTTGTCGCCTGCTACGCGAATGGACTGATCGCAAACAATACCGGAAAGGGCAATGACGGCAATCTCCGTTGTACCGCCACCGATATCAATAATCATATTTCCCATAGGCTCCTCCACGTCAATACCGATACCAACAGCAGCGGCCATAGGTTCGTGAATTAAGTATACTTCCTTAGCGCCCGCGATCTCTGCCGAATCCCTGACAGCGCGTTTTTCAACCTCCGTAATTCCGGAAGGAATACAGATCACCATCCTTAGAGAGGGAAAAAACCAGCCCTTTCCATTGTTGATCATTTTTATCATGCCCCTGATCATATATTCAGCAGCATTGAAATCGGCTATTACGCCATCTTTCAATGGTCGTACCGTTCTTATATTGTCGTGGGTTTTACCCTCCATTTGCATGGCCTGCCTACCTATGGCAATTACCTTATTGGTGGTGCGATCAAAAGCGACAATACTCGGCTCGTCTACTACCACTTTGTCATTATGTATTATTAGGGTGTTTGCCGTACCTAAATCTATGGCAACTTCTTGAGTAAACCAGTTAAATAGCCCCATTCGCTAATTTTTTAATGTTCTTTGAATATAGTCCGCAAAATTAAGACAAAAATATCACAATATGAACCCGATATGCTACAATAGGAAGAAAAAAAGAATAGGGGCATAGAAGTCTTATTCACTGCTTTAGTGAGAACTATTTGTGAATATTTACAAAATTCTTTTGCTATTGTACCACCTTTCATTAAATTATTATCTTTACTCGTTAACAATCTAAATCCTTTTTCATGACGAGACTTTCTCTTTGCATTTGCTTTATATGCAGCTTTTTTGGATCCTATGCCGGCGATTTCGCCTTTGGCGTAATCAGTAACGAAGAATTAGCCATAAAAAAATATCAATTGGATAGCGTTTCTAGTGCTGTTGTTCTTAATGAGTATGGAACCGCACGGTTCATGTTTGACGATCAAAAGGGTGAGTTGAATATCGTTTTTACACACCATGTCAAGTTGAAAATCTTTAACAAAGAGGACCCGAAGCAGGCCAATATTCAAATTCCTTTGCGCGCTAGCGATAATAAAGTTGAACAGCTGCAAGATTTAAAAGCGGTCACGTATAACTATGTCGACGGCAGAAGGGTAGAGACTTGGTTAGACGCGAAAAACGTATATAGGGAGGAATTGAACAAATACGTTGCACTTACTAAGTTTACCATGCCTAATATTCAGGACGGCAGTATAGTGGAATACAGTTATCAACTCATTTCTCCATTGATTTATAATTTCAGAACATGGGAATTTCAGACCGATATCCCGAAAATTAACAGTGAGTTTGAGGCGATTATACCTGCGACTTACACATATAACGTTGTAATGAGAGGGCCGTACAAGTTAACAGATCAAAAATCTTCGTTGGTAAGAGACGGCTTTCGTTTACCTGGTTGGCCGATTGATTGTTCGCGGATGGTCTATATAATGAAGAACGTTCCGGCTTTCATTGAGGAGGATTATATGACCGCTGCGTCCAATTTCAAATCCGCCATCTATTTTGAATTGGCTACTGTTTATTTGCGAAATGGTTCCCAGCATCATTATACAAAAGAGTGGAAAAACGTCGATCGCGAGCTGTTAACAGACCGGGTTCTGGGCGGGCAGATGAAACAAAAGGGAGTATTTGAAGACAAATTACCGAAAATAATTGAGGTAAATATGGAAGATCTTACAAAAGCAAAGGCTGTGTACGAATGGGTAAGGAGTCAAATTAAATGGAACAAATATTACGGTATATTCAGTGAGCTGGGTATAAAGAAGGCGCTGGAGCGTCATGAGGGGAATATCGCAGATATTAATCTTGCTTTAGTTGCGGGGCTATCAGCTGCGGGACTAGACGTTGAAACAGTTATTCTTTCCACCAGAGAGCATGGGATAGTTAATAAATTAAATCCGGTAATCTCGGAGTTCAATTATGTAATTGCTAAATTAAATATAGATGGAGAAAGCTATTTTTTGGATGCATCTGATCCTTTTCTGCCCTTCGGTATGCTGCCATTGCGCTGTATTAATGATCAAGGTCGTGTATTGTCGCTAAGCAAGCCTTCTTACTGGGTTGACATTAAATCAAACGCAAAGCGGCATATTATTTACGTTTTAACCGGCGAGCTGTCCAACGATGGGCTGTTAACAGGAACGATGAAAATATCGAACTTTAATTACGCGGCCTATTTAAAAAGAAAAGAATTGGCGAATTATCCGGATATTGAGCAGTATATTGAAAGAAAGAAGGAAGAAAGTATCGGGATGGAGATTAGGGAGGCACGAGTTTCAGGTGTGGATTCAGTTGATATGGGTTTGGTAGAAGAATATCAAATAGCCATTAAGTTATTTGATAGCTTAGGTAATGGCAGTTTATATTTTAATCCATTTATCGTCAATAAAATCGGCAAAAATCCTTTCACTCTTGCGGAAAGGACCTACCCAGTGGATTTTGGAAGTTTATTAGAGGAGACTGTGCTCGTAGATATAGCGTTGCCTGCCGGGTATACATTAACTGCAAAGCCCGCGGACGCCAATTGGGTGCTTCCCGACCGAGGAGGACAGTTTATCAGTCGTATTGAATTGGATAATAATTATTTGCGTTGTAATCAAGCACTTCGATTTAATAGAACCATCTTTACATCCGATGAATATTTATTTTTAAAGGAGCTTTTTAGTCGGGTTATTCAGCTCGAAAAGGCAGATGTCGTTTTAGAGAAAAAAGGTGTTTAGAGAAACTTTATCCAGAAGCTATGTTATGCTAAATAGGTGTTATATAAGTCTGTTATTTGTTTTTTTTGCGACGAAGGCGGTTGCACAAGAGCACTTTTCCGTCGCCGATATTCCGCAGGCCCTGAAAGTCAGAGCCAATGCGGTTATAAGAAATCAACAATGGGTTGTCGACATGCGGTCGGCTAATGATGTCGTTTTGCGGGTGAAGCAAGTGTTAACAGTTTTCAATTCTGTAGGTCATGAGCGTGCGAGATTGGCCATACTGTACGATAAGAGCACGCAAATAAAATCCGTTAACGGCATTATTCAAGACCAGGACGGCAATCTAATAAAGAAAATAAGCTTGAAAGACTTTTCTGATGAAAGCGCGGTGAGCAGTTTTTCGCTATTTGAGGATAACCGTGTCAAGCATTTCCTTCCAAATGTATCACAATACCCTTTTACGGTGATATATGACTATGAATTGAAATTAAAGCAAAATCTGGTTATTCCAGATTGGGTTCCTAATTTATATCCGGACCTATCAGTAGAACAGAGCAGTTATACCTTGCTCTATGGGCGAGGGGAGGCCGTTAACATTAAAGAAGTGAATTTTGATGGGAAGCGTTTGGACGAGGAAAACGATAAGCAGAAAAAACATACTTGGGAGGTTCACCGGTTGCTGGCTAGAAAAAAAGAGCCATTTTCACCACCCAACGAGCGGCAACAAATAAGAATAAAAGTTGCTCCAGAAAAGTTTTATTATTATGGTAAAAAGGGGAACTATACGAACTGGCAAGACCGGTAAGTGGGTATATAATGATTTGTTAATGGAACGGCAAAAGCCGACACCACAAATGATTGCTCAAGTGAACGTGCTAACGGCTGATCTAAGCAGTGATAAAAAGAAAGTGCGCGTACTGTATAAACACCTTCAGCAAAAGGTACGATATGTAAGTGTTCAAATAGGAATAGGCGGGTTTCAGCCTATGGCCGCCGATCAGGTCGAACAATTAGGATATGGGGACTGTAAGGCTTTAGTTAATTATATGCAATCACTTTTATCTGTAGCTGGTATCTCTTCTTATTATTGCGTGGTAAATGCTGGAGATATTAAGCGGGATATGGATGCCAGTTTTGCAAGTATGAACCAAGGGAACCATGTTATTTTAGCGGTTCCTTTGGAGCAGGATATCGTGTGGCTGGAATGCACAAGTCAGCAAGTTCCTTTTGGTTTTTTGGGTAGCTTCACGGCCGACCGAATTGTGTTTGCGTGTACGGAAGAGGGTGGTAAATTGCTCCGGACACCGGGCTTTGCAGCGGAGGAAAATTTGCAGAAAAGAGAAGGGCGGTTCGTTTTAGATAAAGAAGGAGATGTTAAAGGGCCGTTATCCACTTCTTTCTATGGGAACCAATTTGACAATCGGTTTGCCGTACTGGGACTTCCATCAATAGAACAAGAGAAGCAGTTGAAAGAAATATACCATGTGGACAATATTGCGTTTAAAAATATCACCTACGTTCAAAAAGAAGCTCATGATCTGCAACTAAACGAACGGTTTAATATCGAGGTCCGTAGGTATGCGCCGAAAAGCGGAAAGCGGATTTATCTGATTCCAAATCTTTTTAATCGAAGAGCAGCTGTTCCAACAACGCAGGAACGAACAATGCCTCTCTTTTTAAACAGCGGATATAAAGATGTGGATTCGCTGGTCTTTACTTTTCCAAAAGATTATCGCGTTGATCTAAAGCCTTCTAATATTGAGCTTGATACGGAGTTCGGTTCTTTTACCATGAGGTTATATGTGGAAGGAAATGACCTTTTTTTCTATAGAGCGCTCATACTGCATGAAGGGCAGTTTGCGCCCGAAAAGTACCTTGCTTTTGCACAGTTTATTAATGCAGTTTATCAGGCAGATTTAGGCAAGGTTGTATTTTTAGAGCAGCTATAAATTAGAAAGACCAGGGCTCAATGGCGCTGGTCTTTTTACTAAAGGAGATAAACAAACAGTTTTCCTGTTAATGTTTGAAGTGTCGGATACCCGTCGTTACCATGGATATGCCTTTTTTGTTGGCCATATCAATAGAGTCTTTGTCTTTTATTGATCCACCGGGTTGAAGCACGGCTGCAATACCGGCGTCAGCAGCGATTTCCACACAGTCAGGAAACGGAAAGAATGCATCAGAAGCCATAGCGGATCCGCGTAAGTCGAAACCAAAAGACTTCGCTTTTTCGATCGCTTGTTTTAATGCGTCTACGCGTGATGTTTGTCCGACACCGCTGGCTAGAAGCTGATTGTTTTTTGCAAATACGATGGTATTCGATTTCGTATGTTTGACGATCTTGTTGGCAAAAAACAGGTTTGCATAATCTTCTTCTGAAGGCGTCCGGTCTGTTACCGTGGTCATTCCTTCCTTATCTTCAATGACCAAATCTTTGTCCTGCTCAATAATGCCATTTAAGAGACTTTTGAATTGATTTTTAGGTAATTCGATGTCGTTTCGTTCCAGTATGATCCTGTTCTTGCGGCTTACCAGCACCCGAAGAGCTTCGGGTGTAAAAGAAGGCGCTATCAGCACTTCAAAAAATAGTTTATTAATTTCTTCGGCCGCATCCTGTTCAATGGGGCGATTACAGATTAATACGCCACCGAAGGCAGAAATAGGGTCGCAGGCCAGGGCATCCTGCCAAGCCTCTAAGATCGTGCTTCTGCTTGCGACACCGCAGGCGTTGGTGTGTTTCAGGATAGCAAAAGTGGGCTCTTGGAACTCGTCTATCAGTGCTACAGCCGCATCAATATCCACTAAATTATTATAGGAAAGCTCTTTTCCGTTAAGCTTTTTGAACAAGGCGTCAAGATCGCCATAAAAAGCCCCTTTCTGGTGTGGGTTCTCGCCATAACGTAAGGGAGTCTTTTTCTGCTCACTATATTTAAATACCTCTAATGGCTCTTCCTGGTTGAAGTATTTGAAGATAGCTGTATCGTAATGGGAGGAGGTGTTGAACGCTTTTTTTGCAAAAGACTTTCGTTGCGCTAAAGAGGTATATCCCTCATTTTCCTTTAATATATCAGCCAGTGTTGTGTAATCGTCTTTTGAGGATATGATAACAACATCATTATAGTTTTTTGCAGCTGCACGGATCAAGGAAATGCCGCCGATATCGATTTTTTCTATAATATCCTCTTCGGGCGCGCCGGAAGCCACCGTCTCTTCAAATGGATATAGATCAACGATTACCAGATCCATTTCTGGAATTTCATAGGTTTCTAAGGTCTCCTTGTCTTCCGCCAAAGACCTGCGGCCCAAAATGCCGCCGAACACCTTCGGGTGCAAGGTTTTTACGCGGCCTCCCAAGATGGACGGATACCCTGTTAGATCTTCGACCGGTGTTACAGGAATATTGAGATCTTTAATAAATTTCTCTGTTCCTCCAGTAGAATAGAAGTGAACACCATAACTGTGTAACACTTCAACCAGAGGCGCTAGATTGCCCTTGTAATATACAGAAATTAATGCGTTTTTAATTTTAACGGGATGACTCATTACTGATGATTTAAAAAAAGCAAAGTTAGCATTTTATATTGATTAGTTACCACGGCCTTTGCATAGAGTTTTAGGCGATATTGTAGGCCTTACGCTAGAGATTTAATGCTTTGATAATTTCCGCGATGTTTTTTTCGCCGTCCCAATATTTCTTGAGTCTTTTATCACTACCGTATACAAAGGTTGCCGGATACTGAGTGGGTTTGAATTTGCCTATAAATTCATAGTTTTTGTCATGTAAAAGCGTTACATTGTTTTTATCCCGAAGTTGTCCCCCATACATCGACATAAACGCATTGATCAGATTCTTTTCTTGCATGGCAACCAAGTAAAGGTTTACATTTTTTATGTTGCTGTAATTTTTTCCCAGGGCCAGTACTTCTTGCTGACAATGACTACAGCCTGGATCAAAAAAGAGAATCGCTATGTTTTTTCCATTAGAAGCCAAGTTGTTGCGGGTGAAGGGGGCGTCTTTGTCGACGGTATAGAAGGTGAATTCTGGAATCTCTTTTGGGACCTGACCGGTTTTTTGTGCACAAGCAGTAGTGACACTGAGTATACATGCCAGTAGCATGTTAATAGCGTAGGAATAGATATTTTGTTTCATAAAATTTTATTATAAAGTAAAAGTAAAAATTATGACGGAAAGCGAGGAGCGACTAAGTCAAATTTACGTTGAGATGTCATCAACCGACAGAATAAATGCAGCATAATAGTTAACTTTGGCGTAAATTACGAGATAAGACTCATCGTGTTAAATTAATACTGTATGAAAAAACGCATAGCTATTTTTGCGTCTGGCTCAGGCTCCAATGCCCAAAAGATAATGGAGCACTTTAAATATAGTCAAGATGCGGAAGTTTCTTTAATATTAACTAATAATCCTGAGGCCTATGTATTGCAACGGGCCGATAACTTTGAAGTCCCTTCTCACGTATTTGACCGTCACGAATTCTACCATACAGACCATATAGTTGAGTTGTTAAATCGCATGCAAATCGATCTAGTGGTTCTTGCAGGTTTTTTGTGGCTGATACCTGCAAATTTACTCAAAGCATTTCCTGAAAAGATCATCAATATACACCCCGCTTTATTGCCGGCCTATGGTGGAAAAGGGATGTATGGAGATCGTGTCCACCAAGCTATTTTGGACAACAAGGAGGAAGAGTCTGGCATTACTATTCATTATGTAAACGAGCACTTTGATGAGGGAGAGATTATATACCAAGCTCGATTTAGGATAGAACCCGGTGACAATTTGGAGATGGTGAAGTTCAAAGGGCAGCAACTGGAACATCAGCATTTTCCCAAAGTTATTGAAAATCTCCTAAAAAAAGTCGATGGGCATAAGCTGACCGATTAACGTTTTAGTCGCGTTTGCGCATGGGGTCAGTGGTTTGCGATTAGGTTGTTTATTAGCGAAAAGCCGATGCTGTCTACCGATTTTGCGGCGTTGGCCAGTACCACAACCGCAATTTTCTTGTCAGGAGCGAAGGCCAGGAAACTACTGCTGCCGAAGGTGCCTCCATTATGCCAAAAAATTTCTTGGAAGTTTTCTATATTTATATGCCACGCTAGGCCGAGGTCTTGCGTCTCGGAAAGAAGCCATGATGGTTTGTGCGTAAGCGCTATTGCTTTTCCCAAAGTTGTATTGGGAATATTGATGTTGCTTTCTGCAAACTTAAGCAAATCCCGGATGGTCGATTTTAAAGATCCGGCGCCACTTAAAGCCAGAAAATGCCAATGCGGCGTCAGTTCTCCTTTTTCATTATAGGTGGGGATAAATTTAGCGAGGTTATCCCCACCGGGAAACTCCGTAGTGTTGATTAATTCTAAAGGACCGCATATTGTTTTTTCCACCAGTTCATTATAGGAAGAGTTCTTTTTATAGGCCAATATTTCGCCGATGATTCCGTATCCGAGATTACTGTATTCGTAAACAGAATCGGGTGCATTCCGTTGTTTATAGTTTTTAAGATAAGCGAACAGCGCGTTTCTATTATAGTCTTTATAAGGGTCTAAAGGCTCTTTCGGGTTGATATTATCGGGCAAGCGCGGAAGGCCTGATGTATGTGTTGCTAAATTTTGAAAGTTGATTTTTTCTAATGCGGTATTTTGGGCTACGCTGTCGGGTAAATACTTGGCGATCGGATCGTTAAGATTGATGCTGTCTGTCAAGGTTGCATTTGCCAGAAGGGTTGCCGTAAACGTTTTGGTAATGGAGCCAATCTCAAATAAGGTTCCCTGGTCTGGCAATACCTTATTGCCCCGAATGGTTTCACCGTAATAATAATAACTTGCTTTGCCGTTATGTATAATACCAATTGCAAGGCCGCAGGTCCCGGGCGTGTTAATATATTGGAGTGCAAGTGAGTCAACCCAGTTGTCTACCGTATTTTCTGTTGTTGGCGAGCTGTTTTTTGACAGGCTGACGGTGTCTTTTTTTGCGGGTACGCTGGTTGTGTCGCTTTCTTTCACGGATTCATCAAGGGGCTGAAAAAGGAAAGTTCCTATTTTGTTATTAGAATCAATTCCCAAAACGAGTTTCAGCGTTTCTTGTGAAAATGCAAGTTTAAAATGCTCGAGGTCGTTTTCGGTTTTAAGAAAGGTAGCGCTTTCGAGCTTGCCCAAGGGATAAAGCTGTTGGTTTAGTAGGGAGTCAAGTTGCGATTTAGATACCGCTGCCTTTGCCTGCTGACTCCATTGTTGATAAATAGAATCTGATTGATGGCTATTGAAAAAGTTTTTAAATCGATCTACTATTGTATCACTGTTTTGGTCTTGAGCGGAGCATGAAAAATATCCAACAAAAAATAAAACGGCTATGAGCAAATATCGGTGCATTATTTGAATAATATCTTAAATGTCTAAAACCTGTTTAAGTTTTGAATAGCCTGATTTACTTACGTTTACCTTCATATTGTTGCTAAGGATGGCAATATGGCTTTCCTTTTCGAAGGCTTCGAGTCTGACGATGCTATCTATACGTACTATATAAGAACGATGAATTCTCACAAATATGTTAGGATCCAATTCTTTTTCAAAAAAAGCCATCGTTTTATTCTTCAAGTAGCTTCCCGTTGTGGTGTGTAAATGGACATAGTCGTCATCCGCTTCAAGGCAGATCAGGTTATCTGCTGCGATTACATTTATTTTATTGCCGGTTTTTACGACGATACGTTCGAGGGAAGGGGAGGGACTGATCGTCTCCAACATCTTTTTTGTTTGTTCCAGTGCCACTGTACTTTGTACATTTCGTTGTTGAAGGAATTTGCTTATCGCTTGATCGAAGCGCGATTTACTGATCGGTTTAAGTAAGTAGTCTATTGCATACTTTTCGAAGGCTCTGATGGCATACTCATCGAATGCGGTCGTAAATATAACAGGAGGTTGTTGATCAATGAGCTCTAACATTTCGAAGCCGTTGATTTTTGGCATTTGTATATCCAAAAAAACCAAGTCCGGTTGATGTTGCATAATGGCTTTTGCCCCTTCGAATCCATCGTTACACTCTTCAATAATCTGTATTTCTTTATAGTCGGCCAAATACTCGCTAATGATGCTTCGAGCGAGCGGTTCATCGTCTATCAAAACAGCTTTAATCATATTGTGGTATTTTTATATTACTTGTAAAGATATGTGCTGTATGGTGAGTTTGCAACAAATCCGTTCGTCCAAACAATAAAAACAATCTTCGTTGCACGCCTCTTAGTCCGAACCCAGTGCCTTTATGCGGTAGGTTGCTGTCTTTATCGAAAGGGTTTTGAATAGCCACCAATAAATGATTTTCGTCTTTTTTTGCCCAAATGGCAATTTTTACCTGACCGGTGGTGTCATACAGACCATATTTAATGGCGTTTTCAACCAATGGTTGCAGAATCATAGCGGGCAATAAGCAGTCTTCGCAGTCTTCCATAAGTATATCCGTATCGAGGCGATGACCGAAGCGGACTTTCTCTATTTCTAAATAGAGCTTTAAGTGTTCAATCTCATCTTTCAGCGGTATCAGCTGTTGGTCGTCTTTTCTGAGCGTCCCTCGTAAAAAGTCAGAAAGCTGGAAGGTCATATTTCTAGCTTCCTCTGGCTTTCGTCCGATGAGTGCAATGATAGAATTTAAGCTATTGAAAAGGAAGTGTGGTTGGAGCTGCTGTCGGAGGTTATAAAGCTCTGCTTCGCGCGCAAGTTTTTCTGCGTCGGCTTTTCGTTGTTCGTTTTCTTTTTGGTCGTGTAATGTGTTCCATAGAACTTGCATCATAGCGACCCAAGCAATTACCAAGCCGTTGGTACAATACCTTATGGGGAGTGATAAATCAAGAAAAGCCAAATAAGATTTATCCTTTATAATGTATTGTATTATATAGCGGTTGATTGTGAGACTGATGGCGGCCAATGATAGGCCCCAGATAATAATATAGAAATAACGTTCTTTGCGCGGTTGATAATAATTTAAGTTATTAGCGATAATATAGCAAGCGGCCGAAATAGTAGTAGCACTAACTAAACTATCTAAGAGTGCAAGCTCAAAAATAAAGTCAAACCAAAGGAGCAGGCCGGTTTGTATAATGAGCGTGCCTACCCAGACCGATACACAGCTGATAGCAATGAGCTTTTGCCTGGACGTGATAAGTGCGGTTGACGCCATTGAATTTGGGAATCTTAACAGTTAAATACTTTTAATTGTAATACCTCCGAAAATGGACGTGCCTTTTATGATCAGGTTTTTGCGATTGTCTACAGCCACATTATTGATAAAGCGTTTATCTTCCACTCCTCCAAAAATGGCTGTCATCTCGGGGTTTACTTTCCAGTGAGAAGGAACCAGGATGGTCGTTCCACCGAAAATTTGTACCACTTCCAGAATTACCGGGTGCTTTATGTCGGCCTGAATGAGGTTAATGTCGGCTCCACCCATGATGTTAACGATATCTCCTCCTTTGAAGTCTTTCGAATAGATGTTCTTTTTTACTTGTCCGAAAATAGAAACCGAGTCGATATAATCTTCACTTATTTTTCCGGAGGATTGTTCGCTATTATAAAACGTGTCAGGTTCGGCTTGAAAAGCCGAACCTTCTTGATTGTCTTGTTCTGTTGAGGTGTCCGTTTCGTTGGTCACCCTTTTATCCCAATCGAGATCCGATTGATAGGGATGTTTAGGCGGGGTGAATGAGTCGGTGTTTTTTGAACGCTCGCCGTAGGGGTCTGTGTGCGGATCCGAAGGTGACGGGGGCGAAAAATATCTTCTATTCCTGCCGGCAATCAGCCAACAGCCAAGCAATATGATAAATGCAGGCCAAAAAAATCTGCCAAGACTCACATCGAACATTCTTTCTATTAAGAAGAAACAGCCGATAAGAATTAGTATAAAGGATGAAGGCTTTTTGAAGTTATTTCGTGCCCCAAGTACTAAGCCTATAACGATGAGCCACATAGGCCATGAGAATAGCCAATTTGGAAAATCGAATATAAAGCCGAGCGTATTTGATAACATCGAAAACCCAATGATGATAATAATAAGTCCTACCCATACCCTGCCCGAGTTTGATCTGTGTTGAGGAGCTTTATAGTTATTCATATTTTCTTTTTTTTGTAAAGATAAATGAATATTTGACTTTGATTCTATCAGAATTAGGTAGGTGTACATTGTTTATCGGTAAAATGCCTAATTTTATCGGTTAACAGCAATGGGCTTTTTGTATGGGAGCTTACTTAAACGCCATGGCTTGGTTTTTGCTTCGACCTTTGACTGTTAGAATACGGCTAATATGAACAAAATATACTTTTTTTTACTTGCAACTTTTTTCAGCATTCAAGCAGCGGCATCTAACTACCCTGAAGTGTTGTTTGAAAACAGTTTAATGCCAAAAAGCTATTACTATTCACAATCCTCTTTTGAAGGGAATAGCTGGATTAATCATATGAACGGTCACCTCCCTGTCGCCGATAGCATCTTTTTCAGTCCGGGAAATTCGCTTTTGCTAGATTATGTCTCTGGGAATGCGGGCGAGTGGAGATCGGTTGTCCATTATAGCAACGATTATGGGTACTTGCCAAAAAGCAACGATTTGCTGCACTTTAAAATCTTTGTTTCAAGTGCCACATCCAAATCAGAGCTGCCAATAATACAACTCATGCAAGGAGAGAATCTGTCTGACGAAGTCAAATTGCAAGCGTTTATTGGGAACTACCAGGATAACGTTTGGCTGTCACTTGCTATTCCTTTAAAAGAAATAGGAAATTTAGATAGTCAAGCGCCGATTAACGGTATTGTGTTTAAGCAAGGTGCAGACCGAGACGGTAAAGAACATCGTCTGTTTTTAGATCAAATCGAATTTTTGCCTAGTAAAACGCCCGATATGAAGTTAACAGGCAAGGCTGTTCTTTCTGTTGTGGAGGCTTATGAAAGACACGTAGATATTGCCTGGCAGTTGCCGTTGACACCAAGTATTCGCTACATTAAAATATATCGATCGGAAGATAATCAAAACTTCGTGCCCGTTGCGGTAAGGCCTATTTCATTTAATAAATACACGGATTTCGTTCCGCGCACAAATGTAAAATACTATTATAAAATAGCCTGGGTGGATTATCAGTACCGGGAGTCACCTTTTTCGGACGTAAAGGCTGCTGAAACGAAGTCTGCGACGGACGACGAGTTGTTAAATGTAATCGAGAAGTCGCATATTGCCTATTTTACGGATGAAACCGAGTTTAATAGTGGCATGCATAAGATATCTCCGTTAGCAAGCAACGCACACGTATCTGTAAAAGGAACGGGCGTTGGTCTTTTGGCCCAGGTAGTTGGGGTAGAACGAAAGTTTATTCCGCGGCAATTGCTATTAGACAGACTGAAGAAAATCGTTAAGTTCTTAGAACGGGCAACCTCTTATCACGGTGCCTTTCCCGAACTGCTTGATGGACGGTCCGGAAAACCAATTATGACGGATTCTTGCGAGATAGCTGCCGATTTAGAGTCAACGGCCTATTTAATGCAGGGGCTATTAGTGGCGCGGAACTATTTTAATAAAGAAGAAGCTGACGAAAAGGCAATACGAGAGGCTATTACGTCTTTGTGGGAGGTGGTCGACTGGACAAAATTCGTGAAAGATGAAAGCGGGCATCACCTATACAACACCTGGTCGCCGGTTTGCGCTTTTGCCAAGGCCGTGCCATTAGGCGGCTATAATAGCGGTTTTATCGCTTATCTGTTAGCGATCAGCTCGCCGAGCCATGCCGTCGACGTAAACATGTATGAATTGGGGCTTAAACAGCCGTTAAAGCATATAGGGCCGGCTATTGGCAGACTGTCGACGTCCGCTAACGATACGCTCATCATGCTTAAAGATAAGCCCGAGTTGTACGGTCGAGACACCTTCATGACCGACAGCACCTATTACGGGATCCAACTAAAGGCTGGTTCTGCAAAATCATCGTTGATAGATCAACAGCAGCCTTTTTTGGCCTTTAATCCCAAGAGCTCTATTGATGGTTCTGTGAACTATTTTGACAATCAGCGTGCCCTGTCGACTATTTATTACCGAGCTGCCTTGAACAGAAGTGAGCAGTTCGTAAGTTTAACCAATCTGTTATGGCCCTATGTAGGAAACGATTCGCTTTCTGTTAATCGCTTTAATCCGTCGGCAGCCATTGCAACTTACCCATATACACCTACTATCGCCATGGAGGCTCTTAAAAACTATTATCGGAACTTAGGAAGTTTTCTTTGGACAGAATACGGGTTTAGGGACGAATTTAACTTTAAAGATAACTGGGTGTCCAGTGATTTTGATCCCATACATCAGGGAATTGTTCCGATTATGTTGGAAAATGCACGGACAGGGCTGATATGGAATCTGTTTTCGGAAGATCCGGACATAAAAAAACTGGCGCAAAAACTGAATAGGAACGAATAGGTTATAATGGGGATCAGCGCATGTCAAGTATATATGAAACTATAAGCGTGTATAGAAGGCGACCTGTGCAATATGATTCAGCAAATTCGGGTGAGAGCTTCTTTTGGAAAACTGATTCATATATCCTACCTCCAAGTCGTATTTTGGAGAAAATCTGTAGCCAAATGCTAGGTAAGCCCTATTTTGATCAAAAAGGCTTCCATTTACGTTGTTTTTGTTTTGAATATTGACGAATAGTTCATTTTGAAGGGCGACAAAAGAGCCTTCAGTAAAGGTTTGCTTGAGTGGAGTGGTCAATGGAATAATTCCCCTGATAAAGTATCTGGCTCTTTGTGTGAAAACGGTCTCGATAGGCCGTTTCAAGAAGCGCTGTTCAAGTCTAAAGCGATGTTGGACGGAAATATGGAAAAGCTTTCCTGTAAAAATGAATTGCTCCCAAATGCGGTGTTCGGTTAAACGCCGCTGGCCTTCGGCTAATTCGTTGCTTACAATAGTCGTGGCATAGCCGGCTGAGGCAGTTTGATTGGCGTTAATGTAGTAATTTACACCGGGCCGGATCAAGAAAAGCGAATTTTCATTCCAATTCCGTCCGGCTCGAAACTGAATGTCGTTGGTCATTCCCCATTGGGAGCTGAACTTAACATTATTAAACCACGCATACCAGTTTCCAAATTGGTTGTCTTGCGCTTTAAGAGATGTTCCCGGGATTACAAGGCACGTTATGGTCGTTAGCACGCAGGCTAAACTTAAAAAATGAGGCGCTATAGGTTTCATTCGGTTTTTTTATAATGGATTCAGCATCCTGATTACGGCGTTAAAATAGGAAAAAAAAGATAAAATCGAAAGGAATGCTTTGTAAAGGACACCATAAATGGCAGGCTTTTTGGGTAACATTATTTCGATTTGTTATAGTAAACGGTTCTACAACTCTGGAAGGTCCGAATGAAAGCGGAGCTTCCCCGGCGAATAGTTGGAGATCTCGGTAGGTTCGTATGTAGGGGCGGGTACAAGTTGTGGTCGATTGTGTGGTTTCCTTCGTAACACTGGATTATATTAGATACTGAATTTTATATGAAAAGAACGCATACCACATTGTTTTTAGGTGTATTACTTGTGTGCTTATTGGGTTGTGAAAAAGATCGTACATGTAGTATAATGGATTACCATTATGTTTTTCCGGAAGAGGTTTTCGCGGAAGCTACTTACCTTAAGATTTACGCCAACGAGAATAACTTTATAGAAGGCCAGCAGAGCGTTTCCAGACCGGATAGTTTAGCAGGAACGGAGGTTGTTTTGCCTGCGGGCGCGGAATCCACACCGCTCATTGATATTCGGTATCCAGACGGTACAAACAGCTGGTCTAATCAAGCTGAGCTGGCGCGTCTGACACAAGTCGACCTCGAAAGCGCTAGTTGCCAAGCCAGCTTTCGATACCTCGATTATTCAGCGTTGAGAAATGCGGTGAACAGCTCACCGACTTATTTGCATTTAGCGCTTGAGCGAGGAGACCAGGATGGCGGGCAGAAAACCTGGTTGATTGATAGAATATTTGACGAGCAAGAAGCGGATGTGACCGAGAGGCCTGAATGGCAGTGCGTACGAGGCTTAAAGTTTACTTTTTATAAAGGAGGCAAGGGCGCTAAAGTGAAAATCGAAGCGCCTTCGGAAGGGGTAGCGTGCGCTGTTTTTGAAGAGCTTTTTGGAGCGAGATCTGAAGTATTTGCTACCTATTCCCTGGAGGGACAAGAGCAAAAAGAATTGCGTATCACGGTGCCAGCTGTGTCAGATGCGCTAAAAGAGCAACTTACTTTTCAGGTTCTTAATTCCGCCTATGATTTGCTCAATATAAGTTTAACAAATGGTAGTTCCCAAATAGGCTATGCTACCCTCATTCCTTCTAATCATGATTAAGGTAACTCCGTTGTACGTTTATAAGCCGTTTAAATATCTGTCGCTATTGTCGGTTTTTGTCTGCCAGTTAGGTTATACCCAGACTTTGCAGGACTATGAGATACAAGTAAGGGATCTGGAACGTTTCGGAAATAGCTATTTTTCGGCCTATACCAATTTATTTTCCTCAAATTTTGGCTTTTCGCTAAATCAAGGATGGGAAGGAGGCGCGATATCAAAAAGGGCGGGCGCCCTCTCTTTCAGTTTAGTGGGGTCGTCGGCTGTTATCCCGATCAATGATGGAAATCGCTATATACGCACCAATCATCTATATCAAAGCGCCAACATCAGTGCAGCCCCGCTGACCCCCGGATTATTTACGGACGCGAGCGGAGGGGCTGTCAGTTTTTTTTTATTGGATCCTTCAACAAACAATCGTTTAGTCAATCCCGCTACGGGCGACTACCTGAGTGCAAACTTCAATATGATTGACGGTGTAGGCACGAACGTAGGGGTAACGCCTTTCGTTATGCCGCAGTTGAGCCTCACTTTAGGTAAAAGTACCGAGATTTCTTTACGGGTTATGCCATTTGCCGTAGGTTTAAATGAGGGAAAAGTGGATGTTTCCGCTTGGGGTGGGGCGGTTCGGCATAGCTTATCGCAATGGTTCGACAGCCGGGAAGACCCTAAGTTTACCGTTAATTTGCTGCTGTCTTATATGAGAAATAAAACAGAATTTACCCCAAATGGCGATCGCTTTCTAACTTTCAATAACGATTATTTTAGTACAGCCGGCACCTCTTTACAGCTATCTCATCATACCAAAACGCAACAAGCGATCCTATTTTTCAATTTTAAGTTGAACAGCTTTATGGAAATTTACGGACATGGTGGGATGGCACATCAAACAAGTGATTTAGGAAGCAGCGGCGTGTTCAGACTCAGAATAAACGATGCTTATATCCGAGATGTAGTGGAAGATGCGGCTGTTGAATATACCGACCTGTTTAGTTCCCGGATTAAGGAGACTGTTGCTGCTGGAGGATGTGGCCTGTTATTAGGATTCGGTTTTCTCAAAGCAGAGGTTCAATACACGTATGCACATACGCACATCGCCTCACTGGCGTTAAGGGCAAATATATTGAAGGGCGACTGATTTTTTGGAAGGTTGTTTTTTCGCGTTGATGTCTTTAGTGAATGGCGCCGGAATTTAGCCCAAAGAATAATAAAGAATTTAAATTTTTAGTTTTCTAAAAAAACGCCTATCTTTGTTGTCCCAAATTTTGACAATAGAAAGGGGGTATAAAGAGCATGATTATCGTAAATGTAAAAGATGGCGAATCGTTAGATAAAGCCTTGAAACGTTTTAAGAAGAAATTTGAAAAGACTGGAGTGTTAAGAGAGCTTCGTGCGCGCCAAGCATACGAGAAAAAATCTGTTACCCGCCGTACTCAAATTAAAAAAGCAATCTACAAACAATCCTTGAATCAGGATACCGTTTAATATAGTAGATGTCAATTATAAAAAGCCATTCGCAAAATTTGTGAATGGCTTTTTTGCTTCTACTCGTTTTGGTTAATAACTTTTTTTCTTTTGTGATTGAGATCCGAAGGAAACGGTAGTCGAGTTAGGCTTCCTGGTATCCTATGCGGTTTTCTTGTGGCCAATGTCTTGTTTCGTGATCTGCTAGGTTCAACAGTTCAAAAAATGTGTCCATATGAGACGTGAAGCTTTTTAGCTCATCAAGGTAATAGGGAGTGCCGGTTTCGAACAGGTGTTCGAGATAGCCCATGTAAACCCTACGGAAATTCCTTTCAAGAAATTTCGGATGAAAAGAGTCAAAATAGGTGAGTAGTTCCGTTTCGAGCGTTTCGGTAAACATAACAGGGCCGCAAGGATAATCAAGGTTATCGGTTTCAAGGTGGCTCCAGAAAGTGTTGAGGTATTGTATCAAACCATCCGTAAAATTGGCATCCATTAATGATGGCATCGACCGTGGCTGATCGGATGGATCGGCTTCTGTATCTTGGGTCGAAGCTAAGTCGCTTTCTTTATTAGCTTGCATTTCGATCTGTTCTTCTGCATAGTTAAAGCGTAGATCTGCAATTAAGAAGATCGCTTCGGCTACCTTCTCGAGGTATTCGCGGATGACGATGAATTCGGAAAGGGACAAGGTATCGATATAGTGCTCGTGATGATGGGCGTATGACAGCAGATCGTCTAGGATTTCTCTCCATTCATCCAGATCGCGGTATAGAAAGAAATCTTTTAGAAAAAGGTGAATGTTGTTTATTTCTTGGTTTTCCAGTTTTCTGTAGTGGCCTGCATGTCCGTTTATTCTTGCTTCAACATCAATGCGGAGGCTTCTCCAGATAGACTTTTGGTAGAGTGGGTGTGTCTCCGTAATGCTTAAATCGAGTTCGGGTTGGTGTTGTAGTACCCATAAGGCCTCAATAACGGTTATGATCTGTTTATGATCGTAGACGAAGTTTTCATGACTAGCATAGAACTTTTCGGTGCTGTCTGTTTTTTCCGTACTTGCGGCATTCACGAGGGTGAGTATATCATCCCGGAAAAGCTCCACTTCGGTTTCCTGGGTACAGAATTCTTTGATAAACGAAAATGGATTTCGAATGGCGTCTTCTTTTAGATAACGGAAGTGTACGGTTTGAATGGCTTCATGAAAATTTTCCATAATATTAAGTTGAAGGTAAAAAATGTTGTTAAAAGGCGTCGATTATCGTATCTTGCCTATAGATATATGTGCAAATATAATATCTTTTTTATATAAAATGATAATTTGATATTTTTTTTATTTATGATAGATCATTTGGACCGAGCGACATTAGGGCCCTTGTTTAAAGAAGCCCGCCTTTCGCGGAACATGACCTTAGAACAGTTTTATGGTGGAATCGCTACCCACGTCAATAATTTTTCAGCGATTGAAAACGGCGGGCGAATCGTTGGGAAGCGCTTAGCAAAAGATATTATCGACTATCATAATATAAGTTTGAAATGGCTTGAGACAAAAGAAGGTGCGCCGTTTCTATCTCATGTTCCCTATAAGCATAGGCCTCGAAAAAGGGATCATCGCTTAGTGCAGGAGCCGTTAGCGGAAGAAGTACCGTATTATAATATTCCCTTGACGGATATCGTGTTTGACGGACCTGACGCTTTCCGCGAAGCGCCCGAGTTTTATGTGAACTTTCGCCCCTTTAACGATTGTACAGCTTACTTACCTATATATGGTGACAATATGCATCCCAAATTTGCCAGCGGGGAAATCATAGCGGTTAAAGAAGTCTGTAACCTGGATGTAATCCTCTGGGGAGAGGCTTATTTGGTTGTTACCAATGAACTGGCGAATAATTTGGTGACCCTGAAGCTTTTATTTGCACATAATAACCCTGAAAAGCTTATATTAAGGGCGGCTAATCCTGATTATGGCGGTGATATTGTTGTCGATAAAAAGGCCATAATCAAGCTGTTTATAGTGAAAGGAAAAATAACCAGGTATCAGTTATAATGGCAATAGGCGCAGCGATCAACAGGTTGTTCGCGACGAACAGACGTGGACCGGGAAATAATTTAACTTAATTGGGTGTATGTATTTGGAACGATTTATATCCTTTCTGAGATTCGAGAAGCACTCTTCGGATCATACGGTAACGGCTTATGAAAAAGATATTACGAGCTATTTGCTTTTCTGGAAGACTGAATCTGTCTGTTTTGAAGAAGTAGGACATAAACAGTTGAGATATTATTTGTCGACATTAATGGAGGGTGGTTTAGCCGTTTCTTCCATTAATAGGGTGTTGTCGTCACTGCGTACCTATTACAAATTCTTGCAAAGAGAAGGGCTTTACGAGCAGAACCCTACTTTGCTGGTAAAAGCGCTAAAAGCACCAAAGAGATTGCCGGTGGTTATTCAAGAAGATAAATTGAATCAGTTGCTAGATCACGATAGCATCTTTCCCGACAGCTTCCAAGGGCAGCGTGATCGGCTGATTATCGAATTGCTTTTCGGTACCGGGATGCGACTGGCCGAATTGATACAATTGAAAGAAGGAGACATAGATTATTACAATCAAACCATCAGGATTTTAGGTAAACGGAATAAGGAAAGGATCGTGCCTTTGTTGCCGTCGCTAAAAGTTTTGATCGAGCGTTATTTATTGTTAAAAAAAAATGAAACTTTAGATAACAAATGCTTAACTTTAGTCGTTACTATAAAAGGTAAACAAGCTTATCCGAAGCTTATTTACCAAGTAGTAATTCGTTATTTGTCGCTAATAACTTCCCAGCAAAAGAAGAGCCCACATGTGCTAAGGCATAGCTTCGCAACAGCGTTATTAAATAAGGGGGCAGATTTGAACGCTATCAAAGAGTTATTAGGTCATGCAAATTTAGTCGCAACACAGGTGTATACGCACAATTCGGTGGAGCGATTGAAATCTATTTACAAACAAGCTCATCCCAAAGCTTAAAAAAGGAGGACTTATGAACATCACCACGCAATCCATTCAATTCAAGGCAGACAAGAAATTGATAGACTTTATCCAACGTCGTGTGGACAAGCTGGATCAATTTTTCGATCAGGTAATAGCAGGCGAATGCTATTTGAAATTGGAGAATGTAGAGGACGAAGCTAACAAGATTACGGAGTTTAAGTTGAACATTCCGGGAAACCAACTTTTTGCTAAAGGGCAGGCCAAGAGTTTTGAGGAAGCGACGGATTTGGCGATAGAATCATTGCGTAGGCAAATAAATAAACATAAAACGAAAACACGGGCTAAAGTGACTCATCATAAAGAGGTGCTGGCGGAAGTGCAGGCGGGAGAACTCATTTAAAATTTCACTACATTTATGAGGCATCCCTTAAGGAGAGAATCCTTAAGGGATTTTTTCATGTGCAAGCCGATAGAAGAAACAGAAATGGACGATAAAATGTGTGGGATTTTTCGAAAAATATTTCGTTGATAATTAAGCCATTTGCTCAAAACGGCACTTTTTTGTGATAAATATTTTCACTTTTTTTTTGAATTAATACTTTCTTGTCTATCTTTGCAGTCCCAAAGGGAACACAGGGGTTGAAGTTAAAGAAAGAGATGGTTCCAGATGGGTGAAAGTTCTTAGATATATTGCCTCCTTAGCTCAGCTGGTAGAGCAACTGACTTGTAATCAGTAGGTCGCTGGTTCGATCCCGGCAGGGGGCTCTAAGTTGGGGGGATTCCAGAGCGGTCAAATGGGACGGACTGTAAATCCGTTGCTTCGGCTTCGAAGGTTCGAATCCTTCTCCCCCCACCATTAGATATTATTTGGTGCAGTGTGATTATGTTTGAATTCATCTGATAAGATAAAAAACACGCTCCGATAAGATCATCATAACAGTAAGCGGAAGTAGCTCAATTGGTAGAGCGATAGCCTTCCAAGCTATAGGTTGCGGGTTCGAGACCCGTCTTCCGCTCTTGAATCAAAGAGTTAAAACCGATATCGGCTTTAGCTTTTTGTTGTTCAAACAAGCCGATGTAGCTCAGCGGTAGAGCACTTCCTTGGTAAGGAAGAGGTCATGGGTTCAAGTCCCATCATTGGCTCGTAAGTGTAAATAAAAAAGAACCAAAATAAAAATTAACTTACTAATACGCATAAAAAATGGCAAAAGAGAAATTTGACCGCAGTAAACCACACTTAAATATTGGTACAATCGGTCACGTTGACCACGGTAAAACCACTACAACTGCTGCTATTACGAAGGTTTTGGCAGACAAAGGTTTGTCAGAAGCTCGTTCATTTGATTCAATTGACTCGGCTCCAGAAGAGAAAGAGCGTGGTATTACAATCAACACCGCTCACGTAGAATATCAAACTGCAAATCGCCACTATGCTCACGTTGACTGTCCAGGTCACGCTGACTATGTAAAGAACATGGTTACTGGTGCTGCGCAAATGGACGGAGCTATCATCGTTGTTGCTGCAACTGACGGTCCAATGCCTCAAACTCGTGAGCACATTCTATTGGCTCGCCAAGTAGGTGTACCGGCTCTAGTAGTATTTATGAATAAAACTGACTTAGTTGACGACCCAGAGTTATTGGATTTAGTAGAAATGGAAGTTCGTGAACTATTGTCATTCTACGAATATCCAGGTGATGACATTCCTGTAATCAAAGGTTCAGCATTAGGTGCTTTAAACGGCGAGGCAGAATGGGTAGACAAGATTATGGAGTTGATGGACGCGGTAGATAACTACATTCCAATTCCTCCACGTTTGACAGATCTTCCTTTCTTGATGCCGATTGAAGACGTATTCTCGATCACTGGTCGTGGTACTGTTGCAACAGGACGTATTGAGCGTGGTGTAATCAACACAGGTGATCCAGTTGAAATTTTAGGTATGGGAGCTGAGAACTTGAAATCTACTGTAACAGGGGTAGAAATGTTCCGCAAGATCCTAGACTACGGTGAAGCTGGTGATAACGTAGGTTTATTATTACGTGGTATTGAAAAAACTGATATCCGTCGCGGTATGGTTATCTGTAAACCAGGTAGTGTAACGCCTCACACTGAATTTAAAGCAGAGGTTTACGTATTATCAAAAGCAGAAGGTGGTCGTCACACGCCATTCTTCAACAAATACCGTCCTCAGTTCTATTTCCGTACGACAGACGTTACTGGAGAGATTACGCTTCAAGAAGGTGTAGAGATGGTTATGCCTGGTGATAACGTTACAATCAATGTTAAATTGATCAACGCGATCGCCATGGAAAAAGGTCTACGTTTCGCTATCCGAGAAGGTGGTAGAACAGTAGGTGCTGGTCAGGTAACTGAAATTATCGCTTAATACAAGCATATTAAACTGGCTAATTGGTTTGAACGCCGATTAGCCAGTTAACTTACGGGCATAGTTCAATGGTAGAATAGAGGTCTCCAAAACCTTTGATCAGGGTTCGAATCCTTGTGCCCGTGCTAAATAACAGTCGGTTTTCGTTGGCTTAAAATGTTAACAGTAGGCCGTTAGCTAAAGTCTAAAGAATATATTTCTATATCATAACAATGGCAAACGTACTTGATTTTTTAAAAGACTCCTATCATGAGATGACTCAAAAGGTGTCTTGGCCAACTTGGTCGGAATTACAGAATTCAGCGGTGGTTGTGCTTATAGCATCGATCATCATAGCGCTTGTTGTGTTAGCGATGGATCAATCTTCAAGTGCGATATTGAAATTGTTTTACGGTACAACGGCCTAAATCAAGGAGGATTATAGAATGGCAGATCAGCAATTGAAATGGTATGTTGTACGCGCGGTAAGCGGTAAGGAGAAGAAAGTAAAGCAATATATTGAGGCTGAGATTAATCGTTTGGGAATAAATCATTTGGTTCCGCAGGTTTTGATTCCCATGGAAAAATATTTCCAAATGCGGGAAGGGAAAAAGATCGCTAAAGAGCGTAATTATTATCCTGGCTACGTATTACTAGAAGCGGCTTTAGACGGTGAGTTAGAACACGTAATAAAAAATATAAATAGCGTTATAGGGTTTTTAGGCGATAAAGCAGGCAATGCTATTCCTTTACGCCAAGCAGAGGTTAACCGTATCCTTGGTACTGTTGATGAGATGAGCGAGCAGGGGGAGATGATGAATGTCCCTTATTATGTAGGGGAATCCGTAAAAGTGACCGATGGGCCGTTCAATGGCTTTTCAGGTGAAATAGAAGAGGTGAACGAGGAGAAGAAGAAATTGAAGGTGATGGTTAAAGTGTTTGGTAGAAAGACACCTTTGGAACTAAATTATATGCAAGTTGAAAAGGAGTAATAACTTTACTCTATCCCAACAAGATATCTTTTCGCATAATACAACAGAATTCAGATTTTTACAAAAAACATTTTGTTAGTTCTGAATTTTGTTGTATTTTTGCGCACTCTAAAAAAGAGTTAAGGCCTACTAGGCCACTTGATTAGAAAACAAATGTTACGTTATATTGCTTCCAACTTACTAACAAACATTTAGTAATTTAAATTTAAATCGAAAATGGCAAAAGAAGTCAGTGCGTTAGTGAAATTACAGGTGAAGGGTGGCGCAGCTAATCCATCACCCCCGGTAGGGCCTGCGTTAGGTGCAAAAGGGGTGAACATCATGGAGTTTTGCAAGCAGTTTAATGCACGTACCCAAGACAAGCCAGGCAAGGTATTACCAGTTGTAATTACTGTATATGCTGATAAGTCTTTCGATTTTATCATTAAGACTCCCCCGGTTGCTGTGCAACTTATAGAGGTTGCCGGGATAAAAGGAGGGTCAGGCGAGCCTAACCGTAAAAAAGTAGGCAAAGTTACTTGGGAACAAGTAGAAACTATCGCTAAGGATAAAATGAGCGACTTGAATGCGTTTACAGTAGAGTCGGCCATGAAAATGGTTGCAGGTACGGCGCGTAGTATGGGTATCACTGTAAGTGGTGATGCACCCTGGAACAATTAATTAACAGAAATCAGTTTAAGAAAGTGGCTAGATTAACAAAAAATCAAAAAGCGGCACTATCCAAAATTGAAGCTGGTAAAGCGTATACTTTACAGGAGGCGGCAGCACTTGTAAAGGAGATTACCACTACTAAGTTTGATGCATCAGTGGATATCGACGTTCGTTTAGGCGTAGATCCACGTAAAGCAAATCAAATGGTTCGTGGTATAGCTACCTTGCCTCATGGAACCGGTAAGACCGTACGCGTTTTAGTGTTATGTACTCCCGACAAGGAAGAAGAAGCTAAAGCAGCAGGTGCGGATTACGTAGGGTTAGATGAGTATATCAGCAAGATCGAAGGTGGATGGACCGATGTTGATATCATTATTACCATGCCAAGCGTTATGGCTAAAGTAGGTAGATTAGGTCGTATTTTAGGGCCTAGAAACCTCATGCCTAACCCTAAGTCAGGTACTGTTACACAAGATGTGGCTAAAGCAGTTACTGAGGTAAAAGGCGGTAAGATTGATTTCAAGGTTGATAAAACCGGTATCATTCATGCTTCAGTTGGTAAAGTGTCATTCGATGCAGATAAGATTTATGATAATGCGTTGGAGGTAATCCAAACGATTTCTAAATTGAAACCATCTGCGGCGAAAGGAACATATTTTAAGAGTATCCATCTCTCTTCAACAATGAGTCCGGGTATTCAGGTAGAAACTAAATCAGTAGCGGGGATTTAATCATGAGAAAAGAAGAAAAACAAGAAATTGTTCAAGCTTTAACTGATCAGATCAAATCTTACGGCAATTTTTATATTACCGATACTGCTGATTTGACTGTTGCAAAAGTTAACAATATCCGTCGCAAGTGTTTTGAGAGAGGTATTAAGATTCAGGTTGCAAAAAACACGCTGATTGCAAAGGCGTTGGAAGCAGCTGGGGTTGATGCAGAGGAATTGAAGGGCGTTTTAAAAGGCGCATCTACTATTCTTTTTTCGGAAACAGGTAATGCACCTGCGAAATTAATCAAAGAACTTCGTAAAGAAGGTGATAAGCCAATTTTAAAAGGGGCTTATATAGATGCTTCGGTATTTGTTGGCGACTCCCAATTAGATTCGCTCGTAGCGTTGAAATCCAAAGAAGAACTCGTTGGAGATATCATTGGGTTACTTCAATCGCCTGCTAAGAATGTTATTTCTGCCCTTAAATCGGGTGGTAGTACAATTGCAGGTTTGGTTAAAACTTTACAAGAAAGAGGTTAACGGATCCTTGCAAACCGTTTAAGTAATTAGTTAATAGAAAAAAGTAAATTCAAAAATTTAAAATAAAATGGCAGATTTAAAAGCGTTTGCTGAGCAGTTAGTAAACTTGACAGTAAAAGAAGTTAACGAGTTAGCTCAAATCTTAAAAGACGAGTATGGTATTGAGCCGGCTGCTGCAGCTGTAGCTGTTGCTGGCCCTGCTGCTGGTGGTGATGCACCTGCTGCAGAAGAAAAAACGTCTTTTGATGTAATTTTGAAAGAAGCTGGTGGTCAAAAATTAGCTGTTGTTAAATTAGTGAAAGATTTAACTGGTTTAGGTCTTAAAGAAGCTAAAGATTTAGTTGATGGTGCTCCTAAAGAACTTAAAGCAGGTGTTACTAAAGACGAAGCTGAAGCGTTGAAAAAACAACTAGAAGAAGCAGGAGCTGTAGTTGAGATTAAATAATTCTCATCTAAAGAGATCCTAAATGGTATTAGACTCCGGTAGTTTTGCTGGGGTCTATTGCCGTTTATATCATTTTAAATACTGTTTGACTGTACAGAACCTCGTAGGTTGAAACATGTTGCGTGAAGTTTAATTTAAACTAAAATATAATTCCCTTGGCAAACAAAGATATTCGTAACGAAAGAGTAAACTTTGCAACCAGCAAAAGAGTCATCGACTATCCCGATTTTCTGGATGTGCAATTGCAGTCTTTCAAGGAGTTTTTCCAATTGGAAACGACTTCTGATAACCGCCACCAGGAAGGGCTGTTCAAAGTTTTTTCCGAAAACTTCCCTATTTCTGATTCAAGAAACATTTTCGTGCTTGAATTTTTGGACTATTTCATCGATCCGCCACGTTATGATATTCAGGAATGTATCGAACGGGGCTTAACTTATAGCGTACCGCTAAAAGCTAAGTTACGTTTATCATGTAATGATGAAGAACACGAAGATTTCGAAACCATAGTACAGGATGTATATTTGGGTACGATTCCTTATATGACTCCTAAAGGTACTTTCGTTATCAATGGCGCAGAGCGGGTAATCGTATCGCAACTTCACCGTTCGCCCGGTGTATTCTTTGGCCAAAGCCGCCATACCAATGGCACCAAACTATACTCTGCGAGGGTGATTCCTTTCAAAGGGTCTTGGATCGAATTTGCTACAGACGTCAATAACGTGATGTACGCTTATATCGACCGCAAGAAGAAATTCCCAGTAACTACGCTTTTACGGGCAATCGGTTATGACTCGGATAAAGATATCCTTGAGTTGTTTGAATTGGCCGACGAAGTTAAAGTCAGCAAATCTGGTCTGAAGAAATTAGTTGGCCGAAAACTAGCCGCTAGGGTTCTGAAGAGATGGGTTGAGGACTTCGTAGATGAAGATACGGGAGAAGTTGTATCGATTGATCGTAATGAAATTATCCTGGAGCGCGAAACCATCCTGGAGGACGATCACATCGACATGATTATAGATGCCGGTGTTAAATCTATTATTTTAACAAAGGAAGACGGCGCTAACAACGCTGATTACTCCATCATCTATAACACACTACAGAAAGATACTTCCAACTCAGAGAAGGAAGCGGTAGAGCATATCTATCGTCAATTGAGAAACGCTGAACCACCTGATGAAGAAACAGCTCGTGGTATTATTGAGCGCTTATTCTTCTCTGATAAAAGATATGACCTTGGTGATGTGGGCCGGTACCGCATTAACCGTAAACTACAATTGGATACGCCTGATGAGATCAAGGTATTAACAAAGCAGGACATTATTGCGATTGTTAAGTATTTGATCAACTTGATTAACTCGAAGGCGGAGGTTGATGATATTGACCACTTATCCAACCGTCGCGTGCGTACCGTAGGCGAGCAGTTATATGCTCAATTCGGGGTTGGGCTTTCTCGTATGGCTCGAACCATTCGCGAGCGGATGAATATTCGCGACAACGAGGTGTTTACTCCGACTGATTTGATCAACGCGCGTACTTTGTCGTCTGTGATCAACTCGTTCTTCGGAACTAATCAGCTGTCGCAATTTATGGATCAAACGAACCCATTGGCTGAAATCACGCATAAACGTCGTCTTTCGGCGCTTGGGCCAGGCGGACTTTCACGGGAGCGCGCGGGCTTTGAGGTTCGTGACGTTCACTATACGCATTACGGTCGCCTATGTACGATTGAAACGCCAGAAGGGCCGAATATTGGTTTGATTTCCTCTCTATGTGTACATGCGAAAATTAATAATTTGGGCTTCATCGAAACACCTTACCGCAAAGTTGAGGACGGTCGGGTGGTAGTAGAAGAACCCGTAATCTATCTTTCAGCCGAAGACGAAGACGGAAAGACCATTGCGCAGGCAAATGCGGAATATGATGAAAAAGGAAATTTCATTACGCCAAAAGTAAAAGCGCGTTTTGAAGGTGACTTCCCAATTATCGAGCCGGAGCGTTTGGATTTAATGGACGTAGCGCCTAACCAAATTACCTCTATAGCGGCTTCATTAATTCCGTTTTTGGAACACGATGATGCGAACCGTGCGTTGATGGGTTCAAACATGCAGCGTCAAGCGGTGCCATTGTTGCGTCCGCAGGCTCCTATTGTGGGAACCGGATTGGAAGGTCGCGTAGCGAGTGACTCCCGTACGTTGATCAATGCCGAAGGCAATGGTGTAGTAGAGTATGTAGACGCTAACGAGATCAAAATTCGTTACGACAGAAACGAGGATGAAAAGTTGGTTTCTTTCGACGATGATATTAAAACATATCGCTTAATCAAGTTCAAGAAAACGAATCAAAGCACTTGCATCAACTTAAAGCCGATAGTCCGTAAAGGTCAGCGTGTAGTAGAAGGACAAGTACTGTGTGAAGGTTATGCAACCGAGAACGGAGAGTTGGCTTTAGGGCGTAACTTAAAAGTGGCATTCATGCCTTGGCAGGGATACAACTTTGAGGATGCGATTGTAATTTCTGAGCGTGTAGTAAGCCAAGATATTTTCACTTCGCTTCATATTGAGGAGTTTGAATTGGAGGTGCGTGATACTAAACGTGGAGAAGAAGAGCTTACTTCTGACATTCCGAACGTTTCCGAAGAAGCTACCAAAGATTTAGATGAAAACGGTATTATCCGTATCGGAGCGGAAGTGCGTGAAGGAGATATCTTGATTGGTAAAATTACTCCTAAAGGTGAATCTGATCCCTCTCCCGAAGAGAAACTTTTGCGTGCGATCTTCGGTGACAAAGCGGGTGACGTTAAGGACGCGTCTTTGAAAACACCTCCTTCTATCCGAGGCGTGGTCATCGATACGAAACTTTTCTCTCGCGCGAAGAAGACCGACAAAAAAGAAGAGAAAGCTGCTATAGAGCGGTTAGATCTTAACCATGAGCGTGCTGTTCGTCAGTTGAGGGAGCGCTTAATTGATAAGCTGTTTGCCATTGTGAACGGTAAAACCTCTCAAGGCGTATACAACGTCTACAAAGAGTTGTTGATTCCTAAAGGGGCGAAATTTACGCAAAAGATGTTGGCCGAGCTCGACTTCGCTAATATCAACCCTTCTAAGTGGACGACAGATGACGATAAAAACGAACTGGTAAAACAGGCTTTACATTTCTATAATATCAAATTGAATGAAGAGCTGGGTGCTTACCGTCGTGATAAGTTTGCAATAACCGTCGGAGACGAACTTCCATCCGGTATTGTGCAAATGGCTAAAGTATACGTAGCGAAGAAACGTAAACTGAAAGTAGGGGATAAAATGGCGGGTCGTCACGGAAATAAAGGTATTGTGGCACGTATTGTACGTGACGAAGACATGCCTTTCTTGGAAGATGGGACTCCTGTTGATATCGTATTGAACCCACTGGGTGTACCTTCCCGTATGAACCTTGGCCAGATTTATGAAACGGTATTGGGCTGGGCCGGACAAAAATTAGGAATGAAATTCGCTACTCCTATATTTGATGGTGCAACAACTGAAGAAGTGGAAGAGTGGGTGGCGAAAGCCGAGCTCCCTGCTTCTGGACGGACTTATTTATATAACGGATTAACAGGAGAGCGATTTGACCAACCAACAACGGTAGGTGTAATTTACATGCTTAAGCTTGGGCACATGGTAGATGATAAAATGCACGCGCGTTCTATCGGACCGTACTCGCTTATTACGCAGCAACCTTTGGGTGGTAAAGCGCAATTCGGTGGCCAACGTTTCGGTGAGATGGAGGTGTGGGCGCTGGAAGCCTTTGGTGCATCCAACATTCTGCAAGAGATTCTTACTGTTAAGTCAGATGATGTTATCGGTAGAGCCAAGACCTACGAAGCAATCGTTAAAGGGGATAATTTACCAACGCCATCTGTGCCTGAATCATTTAATGTATTGGTACATGAGCTTCGCGGCTTAGGTTTAGATATCACGTTAGAGTAATTAGGTATAAGGTATGAGGTATAAGGTTTAAGGCTTTACTGGCCAATATACCTTCTACCTTCTACCTTTCACCTTAAAACCTTAAAAAGCTATGTCTTACAAGAAAGATAATAAAATAAAAAGCAACTTCACTTCCATTACGATTAGCTTGTCGTCTCCAGAGGCTATTTTGGAGCGTTCTAGCGGTGAAGTATTAAAACCGGAAACCATTAACTACCGTACTTATAAGCCGGAGCGTGATGGTTTGTTTTGTGAGCGTATCTTTGGTCCGGTAAAGGACTATGAATGCCACTGCGGTAAGTATAAGCGCATTCGTTATAAAGGTATCGTCTGCGACCGATGTGGAGTAGAGGTTACTGAGAAGAAGGTACGTAGGGAGCGTATGGGACACATCAACTTGGTTGTTCCTGTGGCTCATATCTGGTATTTCCGTTCACTTCCAAACAAAATCGGATATTTATTGGGTTTGCCAACAAAGAAGTTGGATATGATCATCTATTACGAAAGATATGTAGTGATCCAGGCCGGTATAAAAGAGGAAGACGGAATCCAGTACATGGATTTCTTAACCGAGGAAGAGTATCTTGATATATTAGATACTTTACCGAAAGAGAATCAATATCTCGACGATAAAGATCCGCAAAAGTTTGTGGCTAAGATGGGCGCTGAAGCCTTGGAAGAGCTGCTGCAGCGTATTGATTTAGATCAGCTTTCTTATGACCTACGTCATCAGGCAGCCAATGAAACGTCGCAACAACGTAAAAATGAAGCCTTAAAACGTCTGCAAGTAGTAGAGGCATTCCGTGGATCGCGTGAGCGCATTGAAAATCGTCCGGAATGGATGATCGTTAAAATCGTTCCGGTTATCCCACCAGAATTGCGTCCTTTAGTTCCTTTGGAAGGTGGACGTTTTGCAACTTCTGATTTGAACGACTTATATCGTCGGGTGATCATTAGAAATAACCGTCTGAAACGCCTAATTGAAATCAAAGCGCCAGAAGTGATTCTGCGTAATGAAAAGCGTATGCTTCAGGAAGCGGTAGATTCTTTATTTGACAATTCCCGTAAGGTAAATGCGGTTAAGACTGAGGGTAATCGTGCGCTGAAATCGCTTTCCGATATATTGAAAGGTAAACAAGGACGTTTCCGTCAAAACTTACTGGGTAAACGCGTTGACTATTCGGCACGTTCGGTGATTGTGGTAGGTCCGAACCTGAAGTTGCATGAGTGCGGATTACCTAAAGATATGGCGGCTGAGTTATACAAACCGTTTATTATTCGCAAGATGATAGAACGCGGTGTTGTAAAAACTGTGAAGTCGGCTAAGAAGATTGTGGATCGTAAAGATCCGATTGTGTGGGATATCTTGGAAAACGTTTTGAAAGGACACCCCGTTCTCCTGAACCGGGCACCTACGTTACACCGCTTAGGTATTCAAGCTTTCCAACCGAAGCTCGTAGAAGGTAAGGCTATACAGCTTCACCCCTTAGTATGTACAGCGTTCAACGCCGACTTTGACGGTGACCAGATGGCGGTGCATTTACCGTTAGGAAATGCAGCTATTTTGGAAGCCCAGATTTTGATGTTGGCAGCGCACAATATCTTGAACCCTGCGAACGGTACACCTATTACTGTACCATCTCAGGACATGGTGTTGGGACTTTACTATATTACAAAAGGTCGTAGGACCGATGAAACCCGTGTGGTAAAAGGGCAGGATATGACCTTTTACTCACCAGAGGAGGTTATCATCGCGTATAACGAGAAGAAAATTGATCTTCATGCCTTTATTAAGGTTAAAACCAACGTAAAGGATAAGGACGGAAATATCGTTAAACAACTGATTGATACAACGGTAGGTCGCGTATTGTTTAATCAGGTTGTGCCTGAAGAAGTAGGTTATATCAATGAATTGCTTACGAAGAAATCCTTACGCGACATTATTGGCGATGTAGTAAAAAACACAGGTATGGCTCGGGCGGCTAAGTTCTTAGATGATATCAAGGAACTCGGTTTCCAAATGGCATTCCGCGGTGGTTTATCGTTCAACTTACAAGACCTTAATATTCCTGATGCGAAAGCTGGTTTAATTGAACAAGCAACAAGGGAAGTAGAAGAAGTGATGAATAACTATAATATGGGATTCATTACTAATAATGAGCGTTATAACCAAATCATCGATATTTGGACCCGTATCAATAACCGTTTGACTGCGAACGTAATGGATATTTTATCCAACGATAACCAAGGCTTCAACTCGGTGTATATGATGCTAGACTCTGGAGCGCGTGGTTCAAAAGAGCAGATTCGTCAGTTGTGCGGCATGCGGGGATTGATGGCGAAGCCTCAGAAATCGGGGTCCTCAGGAGGTGAGATTATCGAGAACCCGATTTTATCCAACTTTAAAGAAGGATTGTCGGTACTTGAGTACTTTATCTCTACGCACGGTGCCCGTAAGGGTCTTGCCGATACGGCGTTGAAAACGGCCGATGCCGGTTACTTAACCCGTCGTTTGCATGACGTTGCGCAGGATATGATTGTTACCGAGGAAGACTGCGGTACTTTAAGAGGTATCTTCACAACAGCGTTAAAAGATAACGAAGACATTGTTGAGCCATTATATGATCGTATTCTGGGGCGTACTTCTTTACACGATGTTTACGATCCGGTAACTAACGAATTGTTGGTAAGCGCTGATCAAGATATCACTGAAGAGATTGCGGAGAAAATCGAGCATTCTACTGTAGAAGGGATAGAAATCCGCTCGGTATTGACCTGTGAAAGCAAGCGTGGTGTATGTGCTTTGTGTTATGGTCGGAACCTTGCTTCCGGTAAACGTGTTCAGATGGGTGAAGCGGTTGGTGTTATTGCAGCTCAGTCTATTGGTGAGCCAGGTACGCAGCTTACGCTTCGTACGTTCCACGTGGGTGGTACGGCTTCTAACATTGCAGCTGAATCGCAAATCGTAGCGAAATTTGACGGAATCGTTGAGTTCGAAAATATGCGTTCAGTAGAGCGGGAAACAGAAGAAGGAAAACTGCAGATCGTATTAGGTCGTTCAGGTGAATTCAGGATCTTGGATCCGGAATCTAAGAAGGTTCTGATGACCAATAATATACCTTACGGTTCGTTCTTATATATTGCGGATGGCGATAAGGTAAGCAAAGGCGATAGAATTTGTTCTTGGGATCCATACAACGCCGTTATCATTTCCGAATTTGCGGGTAAAGTTGAGTTCGACGCGATTATCGAAGGTGTTACCTATCGTGAAGAGTCTGATGAACAGACTGGACACCGTGAAAAGGTAATTATCGATACACGTGATAAGACGAAGAACCCTGCCATTAAGATTTTAGACAACGCAGGCGATGTAATTCGTACCTACAACTTGCCAGTTGGCGCGCACATTGCTGTGGATAACGCCGGCAAAGCGAAGGTGGGTGAGATTATTGCGAAGATTCCACGTTCAGCAGGAAAGACCCGAGATATTACGGGTGGTTTACCTCGTGTGACCGAATTATTCGAAGCGCGGAATCCTTCTAATCCGGCCGTGGTAACAGAAATCGACGGTGTAGTAACTTTAGGAGGTGTTAAACGTGGTAACCGTGAAATTCAAATCGAGTCGCGCGATGGTCAGGTTAAAAAGTACTTGGTGCCACTTTCGAAGCACATCCTGGTACAGGATAACGACTTTGTGAAGGCTGGTATGCCACTTTCTGACGGTTCTATTTCTCCATCCGATATCTTAGCCATAAAAGGTCCTGCTGCCGTGCAGGAGTATTTGGTGAATGGTATCCAAGAGGTTTACCGTCTGCAAGGTGTTAAGATCAACGATAAGCACTTTGAAACCATCGTACACCAAATGATGCAGAAAGTGATGATTGAGGATCCGGGTGATACACGTTTCTTGGAAAAAGATGCCGTTAATAAGTGGGACTTTATCGAAGAGAACGACAGCATGTACGATAAGAAGGTCGTAACTGATCCAGGTGATTCCAATGTACTGAAAGCAGGACAGATCGTTTCGTTGCGTAAATTACGTGAAGAGAACTCGAGCTTGAAACGCCGCGATTTGAAACTGGTACAGGTGCGCGATGCGATCGCGGCTACTTCAAGTCCGATGCTACAAGGTATCACACGTGCATCTTTAGGAACCAAATCGTTTATATCGGCAGCTTCCTTCCAGGAAACTACTAAAGTATTGAACGAAGCGGCTATTAGCGGTAAACGTGACGACTTATTAGGCTTGAAAGAGAATGTTATTGTAGGGCATCTCATACCATCTGGTACAGGATTGCGTAATTACGATCGCATTATCGTAGGATCGAAAGAAGAGTATGACCAGTTGCTGGCTTCGAAAGAAGAAGCTTAAGGTCTATAGCTCCTCGTAATATTTACAAAACCCCGAAGACGCGTTGTCTCCGGGGTTTTGTTTTTATTATTAGTATCTTTACCGCATACATTTTACACATATATGCTTACTCACCAACTGATATGGAAGAACAAAATAATCAATTAAACATCGAATTGACCGAAGAGGTAGCGGAAGGTATGTACTCTAATTTAGCCATTATAACGCATTCACATACAGAATTTGTGGTTGACTTTATTCGTGTTATGCCTGGCGTCCCCAAAGCCAAGGTGAAATCTAGAATCGTCCTTACGCCCGAGCACGCGAAGCGTTTGATGAAGGCTTTTCAAGATAATATTGCGAAGTATGAAGCGATGAACGGGAAAATTGACACTCACGAGGAGCCCCCGTTCCCAATGAATTTTGGTGGCCCAACGGCAGAAGCGTAAGGCGGCGGAGTTATGCGTTACGAGTTGCCAGTTGTAAGCATGGCTACAGCAAAAGATTGATAGTATTCATGTATTGAAAAGCGTCTGCTGCATGACAAACATACTTAAGACAAAAGCTAGATTATTTTTAAAACTAACAATTATAGAGTCGATTGCCAACAAATCGACGGTTAAACAATCAGATGAGAAATCTAGATTTTAAAGGCAAGTGGGTATTGGTTACCGGCGCCTCTTCCGGATTAGGGGAGGAGATGGCAAGGCAGTTAGCTGTTCAACATGGCGCGAATTTAATTTTGTTGGCTCGACGTAAAGAGCGGTTGGAACAATTGAAGCATACGATAGAACGTGAAACAAAATCATGTGTAGATATTGTCGTTGCGGATTTATCCGAGCCCGAACAGGTTGAAGAAATTTTGGAAACAATTATAAGCCGGCGAGACTTGTATGCTGCTGTTCTAAATGCCGGTGTTACCTATTTGGGGAAGCATTTGGCTTTGTCAAAGGAACAATTTAATCAAATGATCCAAGTCAATATCATTAGTGTTACTTATATGACAAGTCAACTGGCAGCCTATTTTGAGAAAAAAAAATCTGTCGGAGGTATCATGATCGTTTCTAGTATGGCTGCGATTTTTCCGACGCCATTTCAGGCCGCTTATGCCGGCACGAAAGGTTTCTTGCTTAATTTTGCGGCGGCACTTTCGCAAGAATTGGAGAACAAAGAGCTGTCGCTAACGATATTTTTACCTGGAGGTATTGCGACGGAAATGACATCCGGCGATGGTTTTAAAGAGCTGCGCGGGTATTTGATGCCGGTACAACAAGTTGCGAAAGAAGGATTAACCGCCTTCCGGAAAAGAAGAGCGACCTATATTCCCGGCTTTCTTAACCGCCTGAGTAGCAAACTATCGTTTTTATTACGGAAGGAATTTATTATTAAACAAACGGGTAAGACCTATAAGAAGTCGTTGGATAAACTTTCTGGCTTGTGAGTTGCCAGTTATGGGTTATGGGCTTTTCATTTTGAGGCTCACAACTCATAACTGACAAGTCTTGACCATTATTTAAACCACTCCAACACCTCGTCTTTTGTCGGCATCGCGGCTTCAATTTTCATCTTCTTGCGTAATCCGCCCAAGTCATTAAAGACTTTGTTTGGGTTTGCCCCTTTCAACGCCTCAATGGTTGTAAGGCCCATTTTCTGTAACACAGGGACCCAAACAGCAGGAACTCCCTGCGATTCGTAGTCGCCAACAGAGGCTACTTTCACAACCTTTTCAGGTCGCATTTGTGGGAAAAACAATACGTCTTGTATACTCGCTTGGTTGGTCATTAACATTGCTAGCCGATCGATGCCAATACCGATACCGGAAGTGGGGGGCATACCGTATTCCAAGGCGCGTAGAAAGTCATAATCTATAAACATAGCCTCATCGTCGCCGCGTTCCATTAATTTCAATTGGTCTTCGAAACGCTTAAGCTGGTCTATCGGATCATTAAGTTCGGAATAAGCATTCGCTAATTCCTTGCCGTTCACCATGAGCTCAAAACGTTCAACAAGACCTTCTTTACTGCGATGCTTTTTCGTTAAAGGACTCATCTCGACCGGATAGTCGATGATAAAGGTTGGCTGTATATAATGATGTTCACATTTTTCTCCAAAAATTTCATCAATGAGCTTTCCTTTACCCATGCTTTCGTCCACGGCGATATCGAGTTGCTTGCAGACCTCTTTTAGTCCCGCTTCGTCTAAGCCTGCGACGTCAAAGCCCGTATGTTCTTTTATCGCGTCATATATGCTAATCCGTTTATAAGGAGCTGCGAAGTTAATGTCCTTGTTGCCGACTTGTATAGTCGTTTTGCCATTCGTTGCGATCGCGACTTTTTCAAAGAGCTGCTCGGTGATATCCATCATCCAAAGGTAGTCTTTGTACGCTACGTAGAACTCGAGCACAGTAAATTCAGGATTATGGGTTCTATCCATCCCTTCATTGCGAAAGTTTCTACTGAACTCATAAACCCAGTCGTAGCCGCCAACAATTAAGCGTTTTAAATATAACTCGTTGGCAATACGTAAATACAATGGAATGTCGAGAGCGTTGTGATGTGTAATGAATGGTCTGGCGGCAGCGCCCCCAGGTATACTCTGTAAAACAGGTGTGTCAACTTCAATGGCGCCTTGTTCATCCAAAAACTGGCGGATGGCGGATTTGATTTTTGTCACTTTCGTGAAAGTCTCGCGGACATGTGGATTCACTACCAAATCAACATAACGCTGTCGATAGCGAAACTCCGGATCGGTTACAGCGTCGAACACCTTACCGTCGGCTTCCTTAACCACCGGAAGTGGTTTAAGCGATTTTGCCAACAGTTTTATTTCAGCGGCATGGATGGAAATCGTTCCGGTTTGTGTGGTGAATACATGGCCTTTGACGCCTATAAAGTCGCCTATATCGAGTAACTTCTTAAATACAGTATTATACAAGGTTTTATCTTCGGTAGGGCAGAGCTCATCTCTGGTGAGATAAACCTGTATGCGGCCGGTAGCATCTTGCAGTTCAAAGAAGGAGGCGCTCCCCATTACTCTTCTGCTCATCATACGGCCGGCGATACTAATGTTTTTATAGTTTAGTTTGTCGCGGTCATAATTTTCGTGTATGTCACGGGCATTCACGTTGACATCAAATGCTTCTGCTGGATAGGGATCTATTCCTAGTTGAACCAATTGATCCAAAGCCTGTCGGCGTAATACTTCTTGTTCTGATAAAATGCTGCTCATTTACTTTAATATAACACTCTTGAAGGAGGAAGAACCCTAGGTTTTTTACGAAGTAACCTGGCTCTGATTTTTCGCAAACTTAGACAAATTTGGTCTGATATGCAAAGGAGTAGTGAGTAAACTGTAGCGTTTCCCTTGTCACGTTCGTTAGACAAGCGTATGGACAAAAAGGGACCACCAGACGGTTTTTATAAAAGAAGCGAATGGCTAGTTTGATAAGAATGAGTGTAATAATCTAGTTTGATTATTATTTTCTGCTCAGAAGTGGAAAAATAGGCAAAACTAATCCAATAGCTGTCCTATGCAGCGTTGCCTAGGATTGCTAGTGAATTGCTGAGCTCATAAAGAATGGTCGAACTCAGATTAACAAGAGCAATCCTTTGCAAACCGGAAAATTAAGGATAGCCTTTGTTAAGAGGTTTGTGTACTTTTGAATGAGCTTTGATTGTTTTGTTGACTAAGAAGGATAAAACGCTTTCCAAACTAGTTGTATTGCTGCAGTGAATTACCGTGTAGGATTTTTAAGTAAAAAGAAGACATTAACACTGGATGGTGCATTGGATGCTTGTGTCCAAACGGACGATGAGCGGGCAAAAGAATTCATCTACAAGAAATACTATGGATATGTATCAGCGGTGGTAACCAGATATGTTAAAAGCGAATATGATGCTGAAGAGTTGGTGAATGAAGCTTTTATCAAAGCTTTTAAAAATTTGGCACGGTTTAATCGGGTAGGCGAGGGAACTGTGCTCGAAAAATCCTTCAGAGGCTGGTTGGCCAGAATTGCGGCGAACCTATCCATCGACTTATTGCGTTCGAAAAAACATATGGTAGCGATGGAGGAAGTGGGAGAGCAGGATGTAAGTCCTGTTTTGATCAATGCGTCGGACAAGCTGTTTGCGGACGATATCCTAAAGCTTTTAGAAAGACTACCTGAGATTCAAAGAATTATTTTTAATCTATACGAAGTTGAAGGATATGCCCATGAGGAAATAGGAAAGATGTTGAACATACCTGACAGTACTTCGAGAACTTACCTTACCCGCGCAAAGCAACGGCTAAGGAAGCTTTATATTGAAGAGTTTGCTATTGGGAAACAATAAAAGTATAGTATATTAACCATGAAAGAGAAAGATAATAAGGAACTGATCGATCGTATGGCGGAGGTCTTGCGAGCACATTCAGCGCCTTATAGAGAAGGGGCGTGGGAGCGGTTTGCGAGGAAGCAAAAATCAGCGAAAAGGGTGCTGCCAATCTGGTACTTTAGCGGTGCTGCTGCTGCCATTTTGGTGGGACTGGTATTTTTTATTAATAGAAACACGGTAGAACAACAAATTAAGTCGTCAACAGACTATACGCAAACCGATAAGGCTGAAAAAAGCGAGGGCGAGTCGTTAGTCGGGCAAGAACCAACCGTTACTAACCGTAATAAAACAGTTGGAGCACTGCGATTGAAAAGGAGAGTAGAAAACAACAAAAGCATATTAGCGAAGGTGCCTGAGAGAAAAGCAAAAGAAGAGACAGCGGTGAGTCATGCTGTTGCATTTGATAATGAAAAGCTGATGAACGCCGATAACAGTACTTCCGAACTCACTGAGAACAGAACCGCGCTTCTACCCTTTAATCGCAGCACAGAGAGCAGCGAAAGGCCTACCCATGAGTCGGGAGAGAAAAGCACCGGAACGGCTAATTTGTCTGCCAAAGAAAGAGAAGAGGCATTAATCCAAATGTTAAGTGAAAACAGTTCTTCAGTTCGGGTATCGGGCGATAGAACCGATGAGACCGCTGATAGGCGTTGGAACATAGGTCTTATGGTTGCGCCCTCTTTAACGGATGAGCGTTTTAACATGGGAGGAGGAGTAACCGTTGCTTACAATATTTCAAAAAAGGTATCTATCGGTTCAGGTGTCTCGTTGGTCGATTTGGGGTTTCGCCAATCTTCTCCCAGCACATCGAATGGAGCTTCAAATTTGCCTGTCAATGCCTCGCTGAGTGAGGCATCGCCAATGTTCACTGCCAGGTCACTTGAAACAAAAGAATTGACCTCAATCAATACCAATCTGTTAGCCCTTGATATTCCAATTGATATTAAATATCAAGTAAGTAAGCAGTTCTATGCTACCGCAGGTATTTCTTTCTTTGCGGTGTTGAACGAAGATCGGATAGACCACTTTGTGACCCGTACGCCTATTAATAATAGAACGGTACAAAATACCGAAGGTTATGCATTTAGCCAGCCCGAATTTCAAATAAGCAGTGTAAGCGAGAAATCAAATGAAACGCTGTTACAGGGGAGCAGTTATTCTGGATTTCTCAATTTCTCTTTTGGAAGGAGAATGCCGGTTTCAAAAAAGGTTGGTATAGCTGTTGAACCCTTTTTTAAGATTCCCATTGGCAGCTTATCCAATCAGGATATGAATCTTCGTTATGGAGGAGTTCGGGTAATTACCAGTTTTTAAGGGCATGTTTGATTGCCCGTTAAGCTTATGATAATTCACTATATTATTCCGTCGAATAGTAGAATCCAGGCCATGGCTTTATGGCCTTTTGTGATTGTAAACACCTCATTAAAGCAGCAAGGCATTTCGGCAGAGCTCTTAAGGCATGAGAAGATTCATCTTAGGCAACAACTCGAGCTGTTGATTCTGCCGTTTTATATTTGGTATGTTGCTGAGTGGCTGCTTCGGTGGTGCATTTGTAAAGATGCCAGTCGTGCATACCGCATGATATGTTTCGAACGAGAAGCTTATACTAATGACAAACGCGCGAATTATTTAAAGGCAAGACGCCTTTGGAGCTTTTTAAATTACTTAAAATAAAAAACGGCCGTGATAGACGGCCGTTTTTATTAATGACTTAGAAGTCTCTTTTTAGTATAAGGTAAATTCTACTCGGCGATTTGCTTGACGCCCTTCCGCTGTTGCATTCGTCGCAATAGGTTGAGTTGGCCCGTAACCGGTTGCCTCTATGCGCGACGGATTAGCTCCCTTGCTTACTAAATATGCTTTAACAGCTTCAGCACGCTCTTTCGACAAACGCATGTTTAAATTCATGGAGCCCGTGTTGTCGGTGTGTCCTGCCAACTTCAGACTGAAGTTCTTTTCTACTAACAGTTTAGCCACCTTGTCCAGACTAGGATAAGAGCTCGGACGAATGGTTGCTTTGCTCAGATCAAACTCGAGGTTTTTAATTGCTTCGTCAACTACTCGACGGTCTTCTTCAGTCACCGTGATTTGTTGTACTACTTGTTTTGCTTCAGGGAGCGGACAACCAGACCCGTCTACTTTCGTGTCTGCGGCCGTACCCGGACATTTATCAAATTTATTTGCCACACCGTCTCCATCATCGTCCGCTAAGTCGGTCGCTAATTGCGCTTTCAGCGTTTCATTTTCCTCTTTCTGTGCTTTTAAGGCAGCCGCTAATTCATCATAACTAGCTTGGTATTCTTTGCGCATATCCACTACCGGATTGCGACTGGCAAGGAATGGTTTGGTGGCATCTCCCAAAGCAAATTCCAGACCGGCATGCACATAGGAAAACATGTCTTTTGTGCCGGTGTTTACTCCATCTAGCGTTGCTGTGTTGGCTAAATTCACCTGATAGCCTAAATCGACGTTAATTCCGTTAGCAACGCCAAATTTAAGTCCAAGGCCCGCTGGGATAAACGCCTTGGTGGTTGAGCCAAGCTCTTGTTCAACGCCTCCTATAGTCGTCGTTGGATTATAACTAAGCGCTCCTACACCAATTGCTACATAAGGCTTAATTACGCCTTCTTGTCTCCAATTGATGTTTGCCAACGTGATATCTGCACTTAAAGCGGCAGACCAAGGTAACTTGGTCGAGAACTTGTCAGCATTTGCTTCACTACTGCCGTTCAGCTTTCCGCCTAAATACTCCGCCTTAAGTCCAAAAGAGGGTGTTATTTGTTTTTTAACATAGAAGTTATAACCTAACTGGCTTTCTACCGACCTAAAATCTCTCCGGAAACCCATCACATTCCATTGGTTGATAACGCCTGCTCCGACGCCGATGGACCATGTCCTAAATTCGCTTTCAGGAGCGAATGGCTTTACATCATTAACCTCTGTTGTTTGAGCGAATGCTGGTGCAGCAGCAAAACACGCTAAAGCAATTAGAGAGCTAGTTTTTCTTAGTCTAAAGTTACTGATCATAAAATTTAATTTCGTTTCTAAATTGTTTTTTGAAATTACTGCATAGTGACCAAAAATTAGACCATTCTTCTTGTTGTAATTTAACGTGTTGATTATTAGTTTCTTCTGCTTGATTTGTTGCTTTAGTTTTGTGCTAAAAAAAGGACGATTTCTCGTCCTTTTCCACATTTTTTCTCAAAAAATACACACTATCGTAGACGATCCGCCGATTTAATGAGTTTCGTATCATGATTAATCCCTCTCATAGCGAGGAGCAGGAAAACAATATACGGAAGGATGAGTAATGCACCAATACCGATATTGTTCAGTTCGATCGTTTTGTTAACGGCTTCCACCGCCGTGTTTGCAGAGATAAATAGCCAAAAAGCGAAAAGAATCACAAGCAAAAGGCTTATCAAAATTAAACTTATTTGCTTCCTTCTATTTTTATATTTTAACACTGTGATGAAAGGCAATATTGCAAGTAAAATTGTTGCAATTGACTGAAGAACAAATGCAAAGGAGGTGCTCGATTGATTTTGTCCACCTGCGTGATTTAAGACGCCAGTTACCTTTAATGCCATGGCAATACCACTATTGTCGGAAAACTGTGCGTAAGGGAATAGAAATAAAGCTAAGATGGTTACAGAAGCCAGTAATAGCCAAACAGTTTGTATGCGCTGTATCATGTGAAAAAAATATATGTTCTTGCAAAGATAAGATATTCAGGTCAAGACACAAGGCTGAAACACCGGCCCCATTGTGATGAAAGACTTAACGGTTGATGTTAAAAATCTTCTTACTTTTATCTAAGTTTGCAGGTAGTGAAACCAGAGAGGAAACGATATTTTATAGAACTTGCATTTAACGGAGGGGCTTATCACGGCTGGCAGATCCAGAAAAACGCCATAAGTGTGCAGGAGGTACTTAACGGCGTATTAAGTACCGTGTTGAGAAGCGAGGTGCAAACGTTGGGTTGTGGAAGAACGGATACCGGCGTGCACGCTACGCAGCTTTACGCGCATTTTGATGATGAGGAAGGAACTGTTGAAGGTCGGGAAGAGCGCATAGTGGCAAGCTTAAATGCCTTATTGCCAGTAGACATTGCAGTAAAACGGCTGTTTGTTGTTGCTGCCGAAGCACATGCACGCTTTGATGCCATCAAGCGATCTTACGAATACCACATCCATTTCAGTAAGAATCCCTTTCTTCACAATTTTTCATGGCAGCTGAGAGAACGGCCAAATGTGGCCGCCATGAACGAAGCGGCTAGACAAATGATGAGCTATCGGGACTTTAGCTGTTTCAGCAAATCCCATACACAAGTTTTTACGAACAACTGCCGGCTCTTTCGTGCGGAATGGCGGTGGTTGGATGAAGGGCGATTGGTTTTTTATATATCCGCCGATCGATTTTTAAGGAATATGGTGAGAGCGATCGTAGGCACCTTGATGGAAATCGGATACCGAAAGCATGATCCGGCATATATTCACCAGGTGATTAAGAGTAAGAGCAGAAGTGCGGCCGGCGTTTCTGTCCCAGCTTGTGGCCTGTATCTCACAGAAGTTTTGTATCCTTGGGATGAACAAAGTGAAAATTCAAAATTCAAAATTCAAAATTAAAAAGTTTGCCTCTCGTAGGGGTGGTAAAAAGTGGAAATTAAAAATTCAAAAATCGAAAGTCATAAGAAAAAGTCGGGCCTAGGTCGGTCGGGCTTATGATTCGTTAAAAAATGAACAGTGCATCAACAAACAAAAGCCGTAAGCGGGTGTCTGAGGATCCAAAGCAGCGAATGTAAATATGAGTGAAGCAAAGATAACGGGTAAAACATACGATGCTCAACTATTAGGTAGGTTGGGGAAATATTTACGACCTTATCGTAGCTATTTTGTTTGGTCGGTTCTGTTAACACTTGTAGTAGCAGGCATTTCTCCACTTTTGCCTATGCTGGTGGAATATACCTTGGACGAGTTTATTCTGAAGAATAACTACGAAGGACTCAATTTGATGACGTTGGCGATGTTGGGTTTGTTGGTCTTTCAGACTGCTATTAGGTATTATCATACGCTATTGACTAATTCGTTGGGACAATCGGTCATTCGGGACTTGCGAATAGAAACTTTTAATCATATTATCAATCTACGGCTTAAGTATTTCGACAAGACGCCCATAGGAAGACTGATAACACGTACTATTTCAGACTTAGAAACTATTGCGGATATATTTTCAGAAGGGTTGATTCAGATTATAGGTGACATTCTTCAGTTGATCGTTATTATCGGCGTTATGCTCTATACCGATTGGGAATTGACACTGATTGTATTGACGCCAACGCCTTTGATGGTGATCGCCACCTATTTCTTTCAGGAAGCAATGAAATCCGCTTTTCAAGATGTAAGACACTGGGTGTCCAGTTTAAACACCTTCTTGCAAGAGCACATATCCGGTGTAAGTGTTATCCAATATTTTGCGCGAGAGAAACAGGAAATGGACAAATTTAAAGCCATTAATGCAGAACATCGCAATGCGCATATCCGTTCAAACTGGTACTTCTCGATATTCTTTCCCGTAATTGAGATCATCATGGCAATAGCCTTGGGATTGTTGGTTTGGTATGGTTCCAAGTCTATATTAGCAGGACGGGTGTCGCCAGGGGTTGTCGTCGCTTTTATTATGTATATCAATATGATCTTCCGGCCTATTAGGGAGTTGGTAGATAAGTTTAATACCCTGCAGATGGGGATGGTTGGGGCGGAACGGATTTTTTCCGTGCTGGATACGGATGAAAAGACACCTAATAACGGAACCTTAAAGCCGGAGAAAATACAGGGCAACATTAAATTTGATCGCGTTTGGTTTACTTATGACGATCCTTTACAGTCGGATAAAGAGGAAGTTCCTCGGCAGCGTGACGCTGCTGATAAAGCAAACAAGCCGAACGTGAAGTGGGTGCTTAAAGACGTAAGTTTTGAGGTCAAGGCAGGGGAGACCTTGGCTTTAGTGGGAGCAACCGGCGCCGGCAAATCTTCCACCATCAATATCCTCAGTAGGTTTTACGAAATCGATAAAGGATCCATTCAGTTGGACGGCGCCGATATCCGCAATTATGATATCAACTATCTGCGTCAAACAATTGCTACGGTTTTGCAAGACGTTTTCCTTTTTTCTGATTCGGTAGCCAATAATATCAGTCTTTATGACCCGGGTATTACGCGGGAAGCGATGATCGAAGCGGCGAAAAAAGTGGGAGCGCATGCCTTTATCGAACGTCTACCAGGCGGGTATGACTATGAAGTAAAAGAACGCGGATCGACCTTGTCGGCCGGCCAGGCGCAATTGATTTCCTTTATTCGGGCGCTGGTGCATAATCCGAAGATCTTGGTTTTAGACGAAGCTACCTCTTCCGTCGATACGGAGACAGAATTATTGATTCAGAACGCGATTGAGAAACTTATGAAGAATCGCACATCTATCGTTATTGCCCATCGTTTGTCTACCATTCAAAAAGCTGACAAGATCATCGTATTAGATCATGGTGAAGTCAAGGAAATGGGCAATCATCAGGAACTGCTTCATTTGAATGGTTATTACAAGCGCCTTTACGATTTGCAGTTTCACTCTGCAGGTATTTAGTTGTTTGTTGTTGGTTATTGGTTGTTGCTTATTCGTTGCCGAGATACTTACATTTCACACCTAAAGCTTACTTTTAGAGCATAAAGCCTATATAGCTTAAAACTTATAACTTAAAATCTATAGTCTCTGCTTGATGACGTATAACTTAAAACTACAACCTAAAACTAGCCTAAAGCTATTTTAAATCTCTTTCCCTTGTTTTCAAATGAATTTAGTAAGTTTGCCATACAAAAATTCGACCAATGAGTGTACTTGTAAATAAAGATTCAAAAGTTATCGTTCAGGGCTTTACTGGCACTGAAGGTTCGTTCCATGCATCGCAAATGATCGAGTATGGTACCAATGTAGTAGGTGGTGTAACTCCGGGAAAAGGAGGGCAAACACATCTTGACCGTCCGGTTTTCAATACCGTTCAGGATGCTGTAGACACTACGGGTGCTAATGTGTCTATTATTTTTGTTCCACCCGCGTTTGCTGCGGATGCGATCATGGAAGCTGCCAGTGCTGGGGTAGAAGTTATCGTTTGTATTACAGAAGGTATTCCGACAAAGGATATGATTCAGGTAAAAGAATACCTGAAGGATAAAGATTCTCGTTTAATCGGGCCGAATTGCCCAGGTATCATTACCGCTGACGAAGCGAAAATCGGTATTATGCCCGGATTCATTTTCAAAAAGGGTAATGTGGGCGTTGTTTCCAAATCAGGTACGTTAACCTATGAGGCCGTAGATCAAACGGTAAAAGCGGGCCTTGGTATTACAACGGCTATCGGTATCGGTGGCGACCCTATTATTGGTACTACTACTAAAGAAGCTGTTGAGCTTTTGATGAATGATCCCGAAACCGAAGGGATTATTATGATTGGCGAAATCGGCGGAGGTATGGAAGCAGAAGCTGCTCGTTGGATTAAAGAACATGGTACAAAGCCTGTTGTTGGTTTCATCGCAGGGCAAACAGCGCCTCCGGGACGCAGAATGGGCCATGCCGGAGCAATTGTTGGTGGAGCTGATGATACGGCTGCTGCAAAAATGAAGATTATGCGTGAATGTGGTATACGTGTAGTGGAATCGCCTGCCGAAATCGGAGCGGCTATTGCTGAAGAACTAGCGAAAGTACAAGCTTAACAAAAAGATATCACTTAAAGCTAAAAGTTAATTGACTGTTAGCTGACAACATAAAGAAAGCCCGTAAACTAATTTCGGGCTTTTTTCGTATATTGGTATATAGCTAAACGCAATGAGAAAAGTCGGTGTGTTGTTGATGTATTTAGGCTTGTTTTTTCAGGCCTGTGCACAAGAAAACTCAAAGGAAAGTGAATCGGTTAAAAAGAAAGTACAAATGGAATCAAAAGAGCAAATAGATACCACCGTTAAGTCGGCCGGTAATTACAATAAGCTAAGTGCTGATGAGGCATGGGTTATAGAAAAAAAAGGCACGGAGCGCCCTTTTTCGGGAGCCCTGCTCGATAATAAGGCAAAAGGGATGTATGTCTGTAAGAAATGCAACGCGCCCCTTTACCGTTCGGAAGATAAATTTGAGTCGCATTGCGGCTGGCCAAGTTTCGATGATGAAATAAAAGGCGCGGTTAAAAGAATCCCTGATCCGGATGGTATGCGGACAGAAATTGTGTGTGCAAATTGTGGTGGGCATTTAGGACATGTGTTCCTAGGAGAAGGCTTTACTGCCAAAAATACACGGCACTGCGTAAACTCCATCTCTATGAAATTCGTACCGTTGGAAAAGTAAGAGCATACACAAATTGGGATCGTAATCGCTATTAAACCGTTTTAGTACCGCAGTTTCAAAATATATTCTTTATTTTAGCCCATCTTAACATCAAGCTAACATAATTACTTAACAATGAATAAGAATATTTCTCGAATAGTATGCGGTGCGTTGTTGAGCATACCGTTAATGGTAGGCGCGCAAGAGAGAAAATTAGTCGAATATGTTGACCCTTTTATCGGCACAGGTGGGCATGGGCACACCTTTCCGGGAGCTACTGTTCCTTTCGGGATGGTGCAGTTAAGCCCCGATAATGGACAAGCAGGGTGGGACTGGTGTAGCGGCTATCACTATAGTGAAAATCATATTGCCGGATTTAGTCACACCCATTTAAGCGGGACGGGTATTGGCGACTGGTTAGATATTTCGGTAATGCCTTTGCTATATCCCTTGAAAGATGAAACAGCCGATATTCGAGCCACCTTCAGTCATGATAATGAAAAAGCTTCTCCGGGTTACTACGAGGTTGAGCTTGACAATAAAATAAAGGCCGAATTAACGGCTACCGAACGGGTTGGATACCATCGGTACCAATTTCCAAGTCAAAGCATTCCTGTTGTGCGACTTGATTTGGGCTTCCATTTAAATTGGGATTCACCTACTGAAACCTACGTCAAAGTGGTAGATGATTCAACGCTGGTTGGGTATCGCTACTCCACAGGATGGGCTAAGGTACAACGCGTGTATTTCGCCTTAAGAAGCTCGGCACCCTTTCAGCAGGCAATTTTAGCAGGGCATGGGGTGCAATCTGCACAGATAAAAGCTGCGAAAACGGAAGAGCGGGGAAAAGGTATTAGCGCTCAATTGGTGTTTGATGAGCAGCAAAAAAACGTAGAGATCAAAGTTGCGCTATCGATGACAGATGAGAACAAAGCGCTACAAGCCCTTCAGGAAATAAGCGACTGGAATTTTAATCGCGTAAAAGAGGAAGCTGCCGATAAATGGGAGCACGAATTGAAAAAGGTGCAAGTGTCTTCATCAGATGAAAAGTTAAAGCGTGTGTTTTATACGGCCCTTTATCATACCTGTATAGCGCCGTCTTTGTTTTCCGATGCAGATGGTGCCTACAAAAATGTGAGCGGCAATGTGCTTAAAATGGCCGGCAACAATCAGCGTTATACCGTATATTCTTTGTGGGATACCTTTCGGGCGCTAAACCCCTTATTTACCATCACACAACCCGAAAAGTACACCGCGATGCTTAATAGTATGCTTGCTTTTTACGATGAAAACGGATTGTTGCCTGTATGGGATTTAAGTACATGGGAAACCAACACCATGACGGGATATCACGCCATACCGGTCATAGCAGATGCGGTTTTAAAAGACTGGCCGGGAATCGATGTAGAAAAAGCATACAAGGCAATGTTGGCCTCCGCTTTTCAATCAGGCCGTGGCGTGCCAGAGTATATTAAGCACGGCTATATGCCACAGGACAAAATGGGGCATAGCGCCAGCGTGACCTTAGAGTATGGTTACGACGATTGGTGTATTGCCCAGGTGGCGAAAAAGTTGGGCAAGGAAGAAGATTACCAGACTTTCAGTAAGCGGGCGCAAGCCTATCAGCGTATCTTCGACAAAACAACGGGCTTCATGCGCGCTAAAAACAGCGATGGCAAGTTTGTCGTTCCATTTGATCCTTATTTGTCAGAACACGACGAAGTCAAAGCGCAGTACGTTGAGGGGAACGCTTGGCAACATTCCTTCTTTGTACCGCATGACGTACGAGGACTTGCTAAGCTCTATGGCAGCCATGCCAAGCTGAGTGAGAAACTCGATTCTCTATTTTCGGTAAGCTCTGAACTTACCGGCGGAAATACTTCTCCAGATGTAAGTGGTCTGATCGGTCAGTATGCACACGGTAATGAACCTAGTCATCACATTGCCTATATGTACAGCTTTTTAGGCGAGCCTTGGAAAACACAACATCGCGTGCGTCAGATTGTCGATTCCATGTATCATGATCAGCCGGATGGGTATTCAGGAAACGAAGATTGCGGACAAATGAGCGCTTGGGCAGTGTGGAGTATTGCCGGTATTTATCCAGCTAACCCCGCTAGCAGTGAATATGTGATAGGCAGTCCGGCGGCAGATGAGGTGGTTTTCAGACCAGGTGGCGGTAAGGAATTGCGTTTTAAAGCGGTGAATAACAGTAAAGATAATATCTACGTGCAAGAGGTAAGATTCAACGGTAAGAAGTATGATAAAACCTATTTTACACATGCAGACATAATAAACGGTGGCGAGATAGAGTTTATAATGGGAGAAAAGCCTAACAAAAAGTGGGGAAAGAAAAAAGGCACTTGGCCACAGTCATCAATAGATAGCGAATAAATGAGTTGTTTTTTTAGCATATTAAGGCAGGTACTGGTTTTCAGTGCCTGCCTATTTTTATTGGCCTCTTGCGCGCCACGATTGCGCGAAAGAGGTGGCGCGTCTTATTACGCTGACAAATTCAAAGGTAGGCACACCGCAAGTGGTGAGAAATTCAGGCAGTATAAATTAACAGCGGCTCACAAAACGCTGCCTTTCGGTACGAAGGTAAAAGTCAAAAACCTGAACAATGGGCGGACGGTAAAAGTTCGGATTAATGATAGGGGGCCATTTGTTTCCGGTAGAATCATCGATCTGTCGAAGAAAGCTGCTCGTCGATTGGGGATGGTCCGCGCGGGCACCGCCCGAGTTGAAATCAGCTATAAGAAACGGAAGTAGCCCGGCTATCTATCGGGAGTGTCAAAAAAATTGAGGAAAGTGTATCCGACTGTTTTTTAATACTTTCAAGGGAACACAGTAAATGTGCCCCCTTGAAAGTTCTAAGTTTATAATGTGTTAGCTATTACTTTTACAAAGTGTTCAAATGTAAAATTTTTATTCGTTCTGTGCAATAAAAATTAAATAAAAAAATGGCGTAAATAGATAAATAGGTAAAAATTCCAAAGTAAAGTAAAAAAGCTTGCCTCCTTTGGGGATGACCTGCCTCCCATTGGGACGGTAAAAAGCCAAAAAGGAGCTCAGGTATTTGGGTGAATGCCTTAAGGAATAAACAAGATATCAATAACCCAAAACCCAAAGGTTTGCTCTGGCGGAAGGGAACGAAGCATCGCTTGGCTTATTTTAGTTGATTTGTGATGAACCTAATGATTTCCGCTGTTTGTGTCGGCTCAAACCAATGTGTGTTGGGATCTTTTTTGAACCAGGTTATCTGGCGTTTGGCAAATTGACGCGTATGTTGCTTGATCTTATCAATCGCATCTGCAAGGGAATATTTCCCATCTAAATAGTCGAAAAGTTCGGCATAGCCCACGGTAAGTAGCGGCGGACGTTCCCGGTAGGGAAGCAAGGTTTTAACTTCCTCCAGTAGTCCTTCTTCCATCATGTTGTCTACTCTTCTATTAATTCGGTTATACAGAAGGCTTCGTTCCGTGTTGAGTCCTATTTTTAGGATTCGAAAAGGGCGGGGATTTGATCGGTCTTTCCGAAAAGAAGAGAACGGCTTACCCGTGCTTTCGTATACCTCTAAGGCACGGATAATGCGCTGGGGGTTGTGAATATCCACTTCTTCGTAATAAACCGGATCTTTACGTTTTAATTCTTCTTGTAAGAAGGGGAGTCCGTTTTCTTTAAAAGATTCGTTCAATCGTTCACGGACACCGGGCAGGGGACGTGGTAGTTCGTCCAATCCTTCACATACGGCATTCACGAATAGCCCACTTCCTCCCGCCATTACAACACAGTCGTTATTCCTGAAAAGTTGGTTGAGCGTAGCCAGTGCATCCTTTTCAAAATCGCCCGCGCTATAGTCGTCCAATACGCTAAGAGAATCTATGAAGAAATGAGGGGCCGCATCGAGTTCTTCTTTACTGGGTTTGGCCGTGCCAATAGCCATTTCACGATAAAATTGTCTGGAATCAGCGGAGATGATGGCCGTATTAAAAGTCTTGGCTATTTCGATAGCCAGGGCTGTTTTGCCAACTGCCGTAGGGCCTACTATGGTGATGAGCGTCTTGATAACGGTTAAATAAGTGCGTAATCGAATAGTAGGGTAATCGTTCCACTAATTAATAATCGTCTTCGTAATTTTCGTTGTCAGAAAATTCACCGGAGAAGTCGTCTTTTTCCTCTGAATCGTCTTGGGTCTCTTCATCATCCATTAGATCCAGGTCCATACTTTCCGTTTCATCGATACCGTACTCTGTTTCATTTAAGAAGTCGTAATCCTCCTTGTCTTTTTTCAACGCAGATGCTTCGGCGGGGACTACCGTTGAACCAAATGCTCGTGGTGCAATGCCGATAGTTTTAACGGTAAGCGGGTAGGTTTTTCCGCTTTCTTCCTGTAATATTTTGATAAGTTGAACGTGAAAATCAAAGGGTCGGTCAAAGTTATAGGTATAGTAAAACTTCTGATGAGGGTCGTCGATAAACTTGTTCAATTTTGAATTCTCCATTAAAGCTACTCCCCGTTCTGCTTTCCGTTTTTCGGGAAGATAGGCGATTTCATCTCCCTTCATCCACTGATCGTTACTAATATAAAAGGAGGAGGGAACCTCCGGATTGTATCCGGTCGACTGGTGGATCGCTTGGTGCAGGTCCAAAAACGTATGTGTAGAAAGCACATCAATTTCGCGGATAATATCGTCGTAATCTTCAAAAGTAACTCGAAACCTATAAATAGCCATGACAGAAAATCCTGTTTTTATTTGAAAACGCTAATATCACTAAAAAAGTAAAAATTAAAAAGTAAAAACCGAGCAAAGTGATTATGGCTGATGCGTGGCAAGGCCAAGTTCTTTCCCTTTTTCTTTCATAAAGAGCAATGCTTCTTCCCGGTTGTTTTTTATTTCGCCCTCCAGAATCGCTTCCCGAATGGCCTTTTTAATTATTCCCACTTCTGGTCCCGGCTGGAGGTTGAACGATTTCATAATATCTTCGCCACTAACGGGAGGTTGCCAGTTTCTTATTTGATCACGTTCCTCCACGTCTTTTATGCGTTGCTTTACCAGTTCAAAGTTCTCCCGATATTTTTTGCGCTTGTATTCATTCTTGGTTGTTACATCCGCATGGCAAAGCTTCATGAGGCTGTCGATGTCGTCTCCTGCCTCGAAAAGTAGGCGTCTCACTGCCGAATCAGTTACAATATCTTTAGCCAGTACGATGGGGCGGAGATGAAGCAACACCAATTTTTGTACGAACTTCATTTTATCGTTGAGCGGAAGTTTCAGTTCGGCAAATATTTTGGGCACCATTCTAGCTCCACGATCTTCATGACCATGGAAGGTCCACCCTTGTTTTTTGTCGAAGCGCTTTGTGGCAGGTTTTGCAATATCGTGCAGAATAGCGGCCCATCGCAGCCATAGATCATCGGTTAATTCAGCGATATTATCCAATACCTCGAGCGTATGATAAAAGTTGTCCTTATGGCCTTTGCCGTCTATAATTTCCACCCCATAGAGTTGCGTCATTAGCGGAAAAATAAGTTCGAGTAAGCCCGTGTCGAAAAGATAAGTGAAACCAATACTCGGTTTTTTCGAGCAAATAATCTTATTGAGTTCATCCGTAATCCGCTCTTTTGAGATGATTTTAATGCGTTCGCGTTGAGATTTGATCGCGTTAAAAGTGGGCGAGCTGATTTTAAATTGCAATTGACTGGCAAAACGGATGGCGCGCATCATGCGCAGCGGATCGTCAGAAAAAGTCGCTTCCGGTTCCAAAGGGGTGCGGATGGTTCTGATCTGTATATCCTTTACACCATTGAAAGGGTCTAATAGTTCGCCGAAGTTATGCTTGTTCAAGCTTAGTGCCATGGCGTTAACCGTAAAGTCGCGCCTTTTCTGGTCGTCCTCCAAGGTGCCATTTTCAACAATCGGTTTGCGCGAGTCCCTGCGGTATGATTCTTTCCTAGCGCCCACAAATTCAATATCAATTCCGTCGTGACGCAACATCGCAGTTCCAAAGTTCTTAAAAACCGAAACCTTGGTATTCAAATGGTTACCGACTTTTTCGGCAAAGTCGATACCACTTCCAATAACCAAAATGTCAATATCGTCTTTGAAAGGTCTTTTCATCAATCGGTCGCGCACATATCCACCAATTACATAGATTTCTATGTTGTATTGTTGGGCCAAATTGCTTAACGTTTCAAAAATAGGAAGTTGCAGGTGTTCTCTCATCAGTGAGGCAAAAATAGCGAAATTTTGTGAGTTACCAGTTGCGAGTTGCCGGTTGTAAGCATATGACGTATGTTCGGCCATTGGCTTCATCACTGTCTGGGTAGTTTTAGGCCATCATAAAGAGACACAAACTCATTGCCTGCGGTCGACAGCTCATTGCATTGCAAGCTATTTTCTAATAAAAGAAAATGCACCACTTGGATCTAATTTCATAATTGTGGAAGCCTGTTTAGGAGTTAGATCGTCTTGTCCAAAAGTAACGACATAATCAACGCCTTCTTTAATGGCATCGCTTATTTCCTGAAAATTTCTGGGGGATGGCGCGCCGCTTAGGTTGGCCGACGTAGAGACAATGGGCTTACGGAAACGTTGGATGAGCTGCTCACAAAATCGGTGTTTTACGATCCGGATGCCGATGCTCCCGTCGTCAGCAACCAAGTTTGAAGCCAGATTTTTTGCCCCATCGTAAATGATGGTCAGCGGTTTGTCAGTATATTCAATCAATTGATAAGCGACTTCCGGGATTTCCTGCACGTAGCTCGACAATCTATTCTCATTTTCCAATAGCACAATCAGGCTTTTGTCTTTTGCCCGTCCTTTCAATTGATAGACCTTTTCAACCGCCTCCGGATTCGTAGCATCGCAACCGATTCCCCAGATCGTGTCAGTGGGATAGAGAATGATGCCGCCGGCCTTTAATACCGCTAGCGCTTGGTTGATGTCGTTATTCATTTGTTTACAAATTTTGTCAGCGTTTCAAGAATTAACCTTTCATTTAATTGATTCATGCATTCGGGTATTTCGTAAAGAGGACAAACATTTTTTACGCAGGGCTCACAGCTTAACCTTCCGGCTCGTATAATGGCCAAGGAACCCGTATTGAACGGTGCCGTATTTTTTTCATTTCCGGCGCCAAATAACACGATTGTAGGCGTCCCTATACTGTTCGCTAGATGCGCAGGCCCAGAGTCTGTCGTCAGCAATACGCTACATTTATCTAATAGCTCAACGAGCCCTTTTAACGACGTTTTTCCTGCAAAATTGATAATTGTTGGTTGGGTTTCCAAAGCCGCTATAATACTTTGGATAAAAGGCAGCTCCTTTGGCGCCCCCAGAAGTCCTATATTATAGTCAGGAAATTCCCGAACAATTTTTTTTACCAGGCTAATGGCCTTCTCTTTCGGCATTCGGCGCGAAGACGCCTCCGAATTAAAATTTAGCAGAATCAGTTTCTCTTTAACGGTTGCCCTCGTTTGAATAGATAGCGAGGTCCTCGGCGCTGAAACTTCTTTCGAAGCAAACTTCGCTAACAGGCTGATATATTCGAGCACCCTGTGTATTCCACGTTCTTTTTGGAAAACATGTGTTAGCAGTAAAGAACGCAGCTCGTTTTTATAGCCAATTCTTTTTTTTGCACCGGTAGCCCACCCGATAAGGGCTGAAGAAAAAGAATCCGGAAGCGAAAAAAAGAGCTCAAAGTTATATTTACGTAGATTTCTGCCAAATTGAAATGCTCCCTTAATTCCGGGGAAATCCGTTTTAGAAAACAAATGCGTTTTGAATTGTTCAGGGATATATTCCGCAATAACCGCTAATTCCTTTTTTAAGATGATGTGTATTTCTGCGCCCGGGTATTGTTCCTGTAAAGCTTGTAGAAATCCCGTTGCCATTACCACATCGCCTAACCAATTGGGAAGCCTTACGAGAATTTTCATGAAACAAAATTGATGTTAGTGAACTAAATAGCTAAGCACATGTTTCGCTGCAAATGGGAAATATCAGTGTTCAAAACGTATTCCGCTTATTTGATCGGAACGCAGCGGGGTGTAAACATCCATTTCGCTGCGTTCCGGCCAAGATTGCGCAAAAGCGACTATGCTGTAATCGGTTGGTTATTAAACCGCTACATTATGGTCTCTTAATGCGTTATTTAACGAAGTCTTTTTGTCAGTTGATTCCTTACGTTGGCCAATAATGAGTGCGCAGGGTACTTGGTAGTCGCCCGCAGGGAACTTTTTGGTGTACGATCCGGGAATCACTACCGACCGGGCAGGAACAAGCCCTTTGTACTCTTTTGGAATATCGCCCGTTACGTCGATGATTTTTGTGGATGCTGTCAACACAACATTTGCGCCGAGTACAGCTTCTTCTTCTACGCGAACGCCTTCCACGACAATCGCTCTTGAGCCCAAGAAACAGTTATCTTCAATAATAACCGGCGCCGCTTGCACTGGTTCCAATACACCACCAATACCTACGCCACCACTTAAGTGTACATTTTTCCCAATCTGCGCACAAGATCCTACAGTAGCCCAGGTGTCTACCATCGTACCTTCGTCTACATAAGCGCCAATATTAACATAAGAAGGCATCATGATCACCCCTTTAGCTAAGTAAGCGCCATAACGAGCTAAGCCATGAGGTACTACGCGTACGCCTGCTTCCTTATAGTTAGTTTTAAGCTTCATTTTATCGTGAAAAACGAAAGGTCCTACATGGACTTCATTCATTTGACGGATGGGAAAGTAGAGAATAACGGCCTTTTTAATCCAGTCGTTAATATGCCATCTTCCAGCTACCTTTTCTGCAACACGTAAAGTTCCTTCGTCTAAATGAAGAATGGTGGTTTCAATCGCTTCTCTATATTCTTTAAATTCTATTAAGTGCCTTTCTTCCCAGGCTTCTTCAACTAGTTTTTTTAATTCTGCAGTCATTTCAATAAAAAAGTTTAACAAAGAAAGTAAAATTTATTGACATAGCTGTATGGAAGGCTGTAGGCGGTAAGCTATAGGCAATAGGGTGACTACTCACCTCAAGCAAAAGCATAACATAAAACTTAAACCTTAAACCATACAAATGACGCCTTTTCAGCAGATATCTTTGCCTTATGGCACAGACAAAAACCTTTCTTTACGAATACTTTGAGAATTTCCCTGACCACAGGGTCAATCGGAACAAAAATCACCTGTTAAGCAACATCATTATGCTTTCAGTTATCGGTGTACTATGCGGAGCGAGTGAAGGGCAACTAACAGGCGTTGCTTACCTTTGTCGACAACAGTGGGATGTGGGCGGGTATTAAGCCTGTTGTCCGCATTACTAAAAGATGGAAAGCAGGATGGGACAATCAATACCTACTTCACTTTATTAACCAAATTTAAATGCGTTTACCCTGCAATTCTGACTGGATTTGCTAATTTTGAATGTAGCTAATTAGGGAAGACTACAATCGGTATAGATGTAAAACCGGATAACAATGAAAAAAACTAATGCTGTCAGAAGAGCTGTAATGAGAAATCTTACTAAAGATATTGGTAAATCCCATTCTGTGGTAGATAAAAAAAAAGATGTCGTTATAAAAAAAATATTAATTACCAGACCTAATCACCGGTTAGGAAATCTTTTGATAATTACGCCCCTCGTTCAGGAAGTTATCCATGTTTTTCCGGATAGTAAGGTAGACCTTTTTGTGAAAGGAGGAGTGTCACCTTCAATTTTTAAGAACTATAAAAATATTGATAGAATCATTCAGCTTCCTAAAAAGCCTTTCGGTAATTTATTTAAATACCTGAAAGGCTGGGCTCTTTTGAGAGCCAGGAAATATGATCTTGTGATCAATTCAACTACAGGTTCTTCATCAGGTAGATTGTCAACACTGTTTGCTCGTTCACGTTACAAGTTTTTTGGTGATTTTAATGAAGAATTACAAGCTAAATATATGGATTACAAACACTTGGCTAAAAATTCAATTTATAACCTAAGGGACTATTTATCCAGATTAGGCTATAGCGAAAATTCCACAGCCATTCCTAATCTCGATCTCAAATTAGACCAAACTGAAGTTGCTCTGGGAAAGGAAAAATTGGATAATTTAACTGGTAACCACAGGGATACTATTTGTCTTTTTACCAATGCAACGGGTGAAAAATGTTATCCTGAAGAGTGGTGGGCCAAATTTTATGAGATGTTGCAACGAAATTTTCCAAATTATAATATTATTGAGCTGTTACCTGTCGAAAATATATCGAAGCTAAATTTTAAGATTCCCCATTTTTACAGTACGGATATTCGTGAAATGGGAGGGCTCATTGCAAATGTTGCACTCTTCATTGCAGCTGATAGTGGGGTAATGCATTTAGCAAGTGCTTCAGGTATACCTACAATTGGGTTGTTTTCTGTAACTGACGAGAATGTCTATGCGCCATATAATGACAAGAGTTTTGCGGTTAACACCAATCATGCTGATAATGAAAAAATTATACAGCTGATCTATAGAACTCTGGAACGAAAATAAACGGTTAAATAAGTGAAATGAAGGTGTTTTTTGCAGAAGATTGTTCTCAGTATAAGGAAGAAATCATCCTTACTTTAAAAAAATTTAGGACCGATGGAGCAATCATTGGTAACGGAAACAGAAATGTTGTTAAAGTTTTTGAAATTAATGGGTTGCTATTCAACTTTAAATCCTTCAAACAGCATAATATTATTAACCGACATGTTTATAAATTTTACCGGAGGTCTAAAGCAAGAAGATCTTTTGAATACGCACAGTTACTTTTAGCTAAAAATTTATGCACTCCTAAACCTGTAGCTTATATCGAAAATCATGATTTCATCGGTTTAACTTCAAGTTATTATATAAGTGAACATCTCGGAAATCATTCTACTTTGGCAGAGATTCTTTTTAACAGGGATTTTCCTGGACGAACGGAGATCATTAAGGGATATGCTGCATTAATCTACAATCTACATGAAAACGGTATTCAGTTTATTGATAATACGGCTGGGAATTTTCTGATCAGGCAAGAAAATGGCGTCTATCGTTTTTATATGGTTGATTTGAATAGAATAAACTTTTATGATCATATCAAGATAGATAAAAGACTTAAAAATTTCGGAAAGCTCACCGTTGATAAAGAAGTTATGAAGATCATCAGTGAGGAATATGCGTCTTTGTCGGGACTGTCTTCCGCATACTGTCTCAAGAAAATAAGTGAAGCATCCAGTAAAATGTTGATTAAACGGAAAGTAAAGAAAGTCTTGAAATTTTACAAATATCTCATCAGGATTTAATGTTTAACAGCTATTCCTGAATACCATTGTCACGTAATGTTAATACAGCATGCTGTTATCGAAATAAAAAACCATTTCAGATATTAACCTAAAAACTTTATTAAATGAAATCAATGCTTGAAGATTTAAAACAGTTTGACACAGAGTTGTTTCTAGCGATCAACGGAAAACACAATGCTTTCTTTGATACGATAATGTATTGGTCAAGTGACAAATTGTTCTGGTTTCCGTTTTACGCTGTGTTATTGGTTTTTTTAGTTAGAATTTATAAGAAATTCGCTATTTACATTTTACTCGCAATTGCTGCAACTATTACTTTGTGTGATCAGACTGCTTCGGGACTTTTGAAAAATCTGGTGAAGCGTTTTCGACCTTCTCACGAACCAACTTTAGCCGGCCTGGTTCATTTAAGCGAAGCGGGTCCAGGTGGTAAATATGGTTTTGTATCATCTCACAGTGCCAATGCATTTGGGCTTGTGACATTTCTCTTCTTCTTATTGCCTGCAAAATATAATTGGTTGAAGATCATTTTATTGTTCTGGGCTTTGCTGGTTTCTTACAGCAGAATTTACAATGGCGTTCATTATCCGTTTGATATTCTCGGTGGTGCATTAGTGGGAGTGCTCTCAGGTAGTCTTATCTGGCTTATCTTTAGAGCTATTTTTAAAAACAGCGCTTTTAATAAGGATTAGGTGTGTTTAGCGTTTTTAGTTACCTGATAGAGGAACCGATTAGTTTGTATGGTGGTCGGGTGAAAAATCAGCTAAAGAGAACGATGGCCTAACGACGTCCAGGTTTTGGTCAAAGATTGAAAAAAAATACCTATTCCAACTTTTTAATCAAGTTTAAATGCGTTGACCCTGAACTAGAAAAGCTTCATTTTGAGCTTTCCCCTTAAAAAGTTACATTTGTAAATTATGACCAAAGAGTTAGAGAAGCTCCGAATTGACAAATATTTATGGGCTATCCGTATTTTTAAGACACGCAGTTTAGCTACAGAGGCCTGCAAAGCCGGTAGGGTAAAGTTAAACGGTCAAAATATTAAGCCTTCTTATGTCGTAAAAGTGGGTGAAACCTATCACATTCAAAAAGGTATTGAAAAAAAGGTAGTCAAAGTGCTTGATTTGTTAGATAAGCGTGTGGATGCGAAGACTGCAGTTACTTTTTATGAAGATTTAACGCCTGTAGAAGAAACTTATGGGTATAAATCGATGTTCCACGCGCCGGTTTTAAAACGAGATAGGGGTACAGGCCGGCCTACAAAGAAGGATCGGAGAGAGATTGATGATTTAAAAGATGAGCTTTTTCTGAACGATGATTGATTTTTAGCATAAAATTTGTAGCGTAATGAAGAGGTACTACGTCAGATAGGTATGTAGTTAAACAATTGTCACAGTTTATAGATGTCATTTAACAGAATCAAGCATGTTTTAATCAGTAGAGTTGACGCAATCGGAGATGTGGTTCTGACTCTACCTATGTGTAAATTGATCAAGGAACACTACCCAGATATCAAAATTTCCTTTCTTGGAAGAAACTATACCAAGTCCGTTGTCGCGTGTTGTGGAAGTGTTGATGAATTTATCAGCTATGATGATATCTTAGCTATGAAGGACTTAAGTGGGCAGGTAAACTATGTAAAGAGTCTTAAAATCGATCAAGCGGTTCATGTTTTTCCGAAAAAAGACATTGCTATGCTAATGGATAAAGCGGGCGTTCCGGTTAGGGTCGGAACAAGAAATAGGTGGTATCATTGGCTATACTGTAATAGTTTGGTTAAGCTCTCTCGAAAAAACTCTGCTTTACATGAGGCGGAATTAAACATGGCTTTACTGACCAAGTTAGAAATCGATAAAACGCCAAATGCTGCTCAAATAGCGAAATACTACGATTTTTCACGGGTTGAAAACTTGTTGGCGCGTTTTCGCAGCTTAATCGATTCAAATAAGTTCAACTTAATCATTCATCCCCTTTCTAACGGAAGTGGTAAAGAATGGTCGTTAGAGAGATATAGTCAATTAATTCGTTTATTATCCCATAATAAACAGATCAAATTATTCGTTACCGGTTCTGATAAAGAAAGAGAAATGCTTAAGCCTTGGTTAAGTACTTTACCGGCAGACGTCGTAAACCTAACCGGTACGATGCCATTAACACAATTTGTTGCTTTTATTTCTTCAGTAGACGGATTGATTGCATCGGGGACGGGGCCTTTACACCTCGCTGCTGCAGTCGGCGTACACACTTTGGGACTGTTTCCGAATGTTAAGCCGATAAACGCACAGCGTTGGCGTCCTATAGGGGAAAAGGCAACGTTTTTAGAGAGTGAGAGCGAATCAATTAACGACATATTAGCAAAAGACTTAATGAATATCATAACAGGATGGGTAAGTTATCAGGAAGTAGAAAGTTACTGATAGCTTTAGATTCGATGAAATACCAAAACACCGGGCTATTTCATTTTGGTAGGAGCTTAGGAGAGGCTATTGCGAAGCAAAAGAGCAATCAATTGAAAATCACTTTTTATATGAGCAAAAGGTATTTTGGATTGTTCGGTTGGAGTGGGATTACGTATACAGCGCTAAGAGAGATTTACAAGGTGTTCTTCCCGTTTCGTTATGACATTTATCATTTCACAGACCAATATGCCCGTTTGCCGATTGGAAGGGTAAAAGGGCGTAAAGTACTTACCATTCACGATCTTAATCAATTGCATGAGCCAGGCCGTAGTCGGGCGAAGGTAGAAAAGTATTTGAAACGATTTAGGAAATATATTCATCATTGCGATGTTGTGATTGCTATTTCCCGTTTTGTAGCGGAGGATGTAGTTCGTCAGTTTCCAGAAGCAAAAGACAAAATACGTGTCATTTATAATGGTGCTGATAAATTAGAAGTAGTGGCTGGACATTTACCTCGCTTTAGCCCTGCTGGAGCGTTTTTGTTTGCTTTGGGATTGGTTTCCAGTAAGAAAAATTTCCACGTTATTCCCCCTTTGTTAGTTGGCAACGATTTAATCTTGATAATCAGTGGTATTATTGTGGAAGAGTACAAGGAAAAGATCTATGAAGTAGGGAAAGAGCACGGGGTATCCAATCGCATCGTTTTTACCGGTCCTATAAGCGATCGGGATAAGGCTTGGTATTATCAGCATTGTGAAGCGTTTATTTTTCCTTCTTTAGCGGAAGGCTTTGGATTGCCGGTTATTGAGGCCATGCATTTTGGAAAGCCCGTGTTTTTATCCAATAAGACATCGCTGCCAGAGATAGGAGGCAAACACGCTTTTTATTTCGAGCACTTCGAGCCAGCCTATATGCAAAAGCTGTTTGCCGATGGCATGGACCAGTTTAATGAGCAGGCAGCCGAAAATATGAAGGCATATGCAAAGCAATTCAACTGGGATAGAACGGCTGCATTGTACTTAGATATCTATAGGGGTCTTACAAGCACCAATTGACACTTATAATGTAAATAATGCGCGCTCAAGTTATGAAGAAGAAAATTGCTTTGGTTGTTCAACGGTATGGGTTAGAAGTTAATGGAGGAGCGGAACTCCACTGTAGACTTTTAGCCGAAAGGTTGAATGCATGTTATGATGTCGTAGTCCTAACCTCCTGTGCTCAAGATTACAAAACTTGGAATAATTACTATGACGAAGGCGAAACTGATGTCAATGGTGTGAGAGTTATTCGATTTAAGACCTTACATAGTAGGAACCCAAAAGAATTACATAAACTTCACAGGAAGTTCAGAAAAAGAAAACCACATCAAAAAGTATTGAGATCGCTTGGGATCCTAGAGTATTTAGAACAGAAATTTCCAGTGCTAGATCTAATAACGGAGCAGGACGAGTATGATTGGGCAAAGAATCAAGGTCCTTATTTGCCGAATCTAATCCGTTACTTAAAAGAGCATGAAGAGCAATATAGCGCGCTAATATTTTTTACTTATTTATATTTTCCGACAATTTATGGATTGCGTGTCAATCCAGCTAAATCTATTTTAATACCTACCGCCCACGATGAACCACCTATTTATTTTCCGATTTTTAAGAAAGTATTTTTATTACCTAAGATGATCTTGTTTAATACAGATATGGAAAGACAATTTGTTCAAAATTTGTTTGAAAATCACTTTATTAAGAATGATATAGTGGGAGTGGGCTTTGAAAAAACTTTGTCTTCTAGTACTAACGTTAGAGCTGTAAAGCATGAATATGGCTTAAGCGAAAATGTTAAATACTTCATTTATATAGGCCGAATCGATGAGGCGAAGGGATGTAAAGAGCTCTGTGACTATTTTTTGGAGTTTTGTAAAAATAATGACCACCTCAATGTGAAGTTGGTTTTGGTGGGACAGGATTTAATGCAATTGCAGCCAAACGAGTATATTGTCAAAACTGGATTTGTTGATGACGATATAAAAAATACACTTATGGTTGAAGCTGTAGCATTAATTATTCCTTCATATTTTGAAAGCCTTTCGATGGTTACTTTAGAAAGTATGATCAACGGAGTCCCTGTTATTGCCAATAGACACTCGGAGGTTCTAAAATCTCATATATTACAAAGTGAAGGAGGTTTTTTGTATGATAGTTATACCAGTTTTGAGCGTGTTCTAAAAGACGCCCTGAATAAAAGTGCTGATGATTTAGCTTTGATGGGAAGCAAAGCGAAGGAATATGTAGAACGGAATTATTCTTGGGACGTTATTATGAAAAAGTTGAAAACCGCGGTATCATATATAGTGAATCAATAGCAAGGATAAAAATTTTAACTCGTGAAAGAAAGACTTGTTGCGGTAGTTATTCCGTTTTATAAAGAGACGCTTACAGATTATGAGAAGATGTCCATGGATCAATGCGTATCTGTATTGTCTGCTTATCCTATTATTTCTATTCGGCCCAAAAGACTAAACAAAATAAATTTGTCCTATCCAATAGACGAATATATAGACTTTGACGATAATTACTTTGAAAGTATTGAAGGCTATAATAGATTGATGCTCAGCGATTCGTTCTATCAAGTGTTTCTTAGTAAGTTTAAATATATATTAATTTATCAATTAGATGCTTTTGTATTCAAGGATGATTTAGCATTTTGGTGTAAAAAGGGCTATGATTATATAGGCGCTCCCTGGCCGCCTGAAGTCGGTTATCCAGATATTATAAAATCCGCAAAGGAATCCGTCATTAACTGGTACTATACCCTTTTCAATGTTCAAGATAAGCATAACAACCCGCATCGCAGACAAGTGATTAATCGGGTTGGCAATGGAGGGTTTTCACTGAGAAATGTACGGGTGCTTCATAAAATAGCTTCTCAGAGGAAGAAGGAGATAAGTAAATATCTACAAAACGATCATGATTTATATAATGAGGATATATTTTGGAGTGTTGAAGTAAATAGAAGGAGTAACCATATTAAAATACCATCTGCAAGAATTGCTAGAAAATTTTCGATTGAACATTTTCCTGAAAGGTTATTGAGGGCTAATAAGTTTGTTTTACCTTTTGGCTGTCATGCCTGGGACAAGCATATTGATTTTTGGCGACCCATATTTGAAGATTATGGATACACTATATAGTGTTTACGCCGAATTCTTTTGTTTAAGTTGTGATGCTAGTATCAGTGTTTTCCATTTTAATAACCTTTTAATGCTTTTTATATAAGTTCGAAGGTTCGTTTTCTTTAAAAGAAGTAATTTGTTGGCATAGTTGATGGTAAGGCCTAATGGCAGGCCCGCTTTTGGCAAAGTTTCTCTCAAGAACTGTTTGAACACTTTTTGCTCTTCCATAACTAGCATCCTGTCGTACGCGGGTTCTTCTAAACTGATTGGGAGCTTCGAAGACCATTTTTTATGAACCTTTATAATTTCCTTCAGCCAACTTTTGTTGAAGTTTCCTTCAGATAGTATCCACCCTATGAACTACATATTTGATTTGTCGCTATTAGTTTATAGTTCTGTGGGTACAGATCTTTGAGATTTTTAT
>NZ_SBJH01000032.1 GCF_004368405.1 Olivibacter sp. XZL3 | reverse complement strand
TAATTAAATCTAACGTTTTTGATGAAAACACTCCTTAAGTTTTTAAAATATCGTGTCCACTTTTTGCTGACGATTTACATTTTCAGGATACGGATGGAAAGGGTTATTTACTTATTCATCATGGCGATAATTACCGTTTAAGCCGGGATTATTGCTCCGCGGAAAAGCAAATATCAAGTAGTATACCCGGTTCGGGAGAATCGCCTGCCATGTTCAGAAAGAACGGGATATATTATTTACTATATTCCAATTTAACCAGTTGGGAAAGGAATGATAACTTTTACTATACAGCGACCTCTATTGAGGGTCCGTGGGAAAAGCAAGGCTTATTTTGCCCAGAGGGATCTTTGACCTATAATTCTCAATGTTCCTTTGTTTTTTCTATTATCCGTGGCGATGACACCCTTCACATGTATATGGGTGATCGCTGGTCTTTTCCGCGTCAGGCATCTGCTGCAACGCAAGTGTGGCTACCTCTGCAAACCAGAGGAAAAAAACTATCCATTCCGGAATATTGGCCAAGCTGGGATTTTCTTAAAGCGCAACCGCCTGTAACGAAAGACAGCGTATTGAATTTGTCCGGAACACTTCCTTTTCATTCCAATAGAAAAGGCGATTTTATAAGCATTCCTTATGACGGCAATCGCATTGCGCTTGTTGGTGAAAGTTCATCTCACGGAGGTTATGCCCACATCTCTGTATCGGAAAGCAGTGGCAGAGTCATTTATAGTTCGCTAGTGGATTTTTATAGCAAAGTTGCCGATACCGGCATTCGATTTATCAGTCCTCAGCTTCCGGTAGGAGACTATGTTCTACAAGTTGAAGTTTCTGGCGAGCAACCTGTATGGTTTAGTAAAAAAGGGGATCGTTTCGGGAGTGATGATTATTGGGTAAAAATAAACGGGGTAAAGGTTTTACCATTTATCAAAGACTAGTATTGCAAAAAATAGGAAGAAAGATAATATAACGAGGAGAGAGTTTTAATAAGCTTAAATACAACATATAAGATGCGAAATCATTCAAAGGTAATACAAAAGGGAAAAAAAGCATTTACTTCAAAATTTGTTAAGAGCAAATTACTATTACTAGGCATCATGACCTTATTGCTTAGCGGAAAGCCCGATAATAGAACGACGATATTTACTATCGGAGATTCTACAATGGCTAATAAAGATACTACCAGAAATAATCCGGAAACCGGCTGGGGGCAGGTGTTTCCTTCGTTTTTTAGCAATGTGAGTGTTGAAAATCATGCAAAAGATGGACGTAGTACCAAAAGTTTCATAGATGAGGGTAGATGGAGTGTTGTACTAAACAAATTAAAACAAGGGGATTATGTATTCATAGAGTTTGGACATAATGATGAAAAGAAAGAAGTATCTTCCCTTTATGCCGATTCCAAAACCACTTACCGTGAAAATTTGAGAAGATTTGTCTGGGAAACACGGGAAAAAGGTGCTTATCCCGTCTTGCTTACCTCTATTGTAAGAAGAAAATTTGATGAGGCGGGCAAGCTTGTCAACACACATGGTGATTATCCAAATGCTGTTCGCCAAGTAGCAGAAGAGCTAAAAGTGCCATTGATAGACATGGAACAGAAAACCCGTCAACAGGTAACCCAGCTTGGGGTAGAAGAATCAAAACGTATTTACCTGCATTTCAACAGCGGTGAGCACCCATTATATCCCAAAGGAAGGCGTGATGATACGCATTTGTCTCGTTACGGTGCTTTTCTTGTCGCGCGTCTTGTTACGGAAGGTATCCGCGAACTGCAATTGCCTTTGGGAAAATATCTAAAGAAGCATAATGATGAAATCCTTATTGGTAAAGACGATTCCGTTTATGTATATATGTCTGAACAGGAAAAGCCGGTTGTAAACACAACATTGGCCATGCTAAAAAAAGATATAAAGACGGTATTTAACAGCTCTTTATTAACTTCCGCAGAATCGCAGAAGGCTTCAATCATTGTTGGCACCCTCGGACAAAATGCGATAATAGATCGTTTGGCTTCCGAGAAAAAAATTAATGTGTCAGGAATAGAGAAAAAATGGGAAGCTTTTTTAATAACGCCAGTTTTGCTGGAAGGTAAAAAGAAGTTGGTTATTGCCGGAAGCGATAGCCGGGGCACAGCTTATGGTTTACTCGAATTATCAAGAATGATAGGTGTTTCTCCTTGGGAGTGGTGGGCCGATGTAACACCGGAATCCAAAGAACTATTTGTTATGCCTACTACCGACATCGTGCAAGCGCCTTCGGTTCAATACCGCGGCATTTTCCTTAATGACGAAGATTGGGCATTAGTGCCTTGGAGTACTAAAACCTATGAGCCGACCGCACAATCAGGTGCTATTGGGCCGAAAACTTATGCTAAAATATTTGAATTGTTGCTCCGCCTTCGGGCCAACATGATATGTCCGGCGATGCATGAGGTTACCCGGTCTTTTTATACAGTTGCCGGTAATAAAGAGGCTGCCGAAAAATATGGTATAATAGTAAGCACCTCGCATGCGGAACCAATGATGAGAACCAATACGGGTGAATGGGATAGCCAAAAGTTTGGAGATTTCAACTACTTTACAAATAAGCGTAATATCATTTCCTATTGGGATAAGCGTGTTTCAGAATTGGTACATTCTGAGAACGTATATACTATGGGACTAAGAGGAATCCATGACGGAAGGATGCAGGGGGTATCAAGCCTAGATGAGGAAACCAAGACTTTAGAAGATGTAATTCGCGAACAGCAAAACATGTTGAAAAAATATCATCCTGAAAAGAAGCTGAGCGATATTCCGCAAATTTTTGTGCCTTATAAAGAAGTACTCGATGCGTATAATAATAACCTGAAACTTCCGGATAATATTACCCTAGTTTGGTGCGATGATAATAATGGATACCTGATGCGTTTAAGCGATGAGAAAGAAAAAAAACGTTCTGGGGGCGCGGGTATTTATTATCATATATCTTATTGGGGGAAGCCTCATGACTATCTGTGGCTTGCTTCCACTCAACCGGCATTGATGTGTACAGAAGTTAAACGTGCTTGGGATAACGGGGCTCAAAAGTACTGGTTACTAAATGTAGGCGATATAAAGCCCGGAGAATATTTAACAGAACTCTTTTTGGATATGGCCTGGAACATTAATTCCGTAAAAGCTCATGCTATATATCAGCATCAAAAAAACTGGCTCGGTACTGCTTTCAGGGGAATAGCCAATGATGCAATAGACACCATCATGAAGCAATATTATCATTTATCGGGCATACGAAAGCCTGAGCACATGGGATGGAATAAAGTAGAAGATTACAAAGACATATCTGTACTAAAAGACAATTATACGAGAAAGTACGGACTTCCGCCGGTTAACAATACAGAGCTGTCTCCGTTTTACTTTAACGATGAAATAGACAGCCGTTTACGAGCATACGAATACATTGGCGGGCTGTCCGACAGTATTTATAATGCTGTTATGCCCGAAGTTTTGAAACCCGCCTATTTTCAGTTGGTTCATTATCCCGTAAAAGCTGCGGCGGCAATGAACCGAAAGTTACTATACGCACAAAAAGCAAGATTATACGCACAATACAACTTGCCGGCTGCCATGGAGTATAAACAAAAATCAATACAGGCCTACAACGAAGTAACAGCGTTGGACAGAACATACAACAAAGACCTGTTAGACGGAAAATGGCAGAACATGATGGATATGAAACCCCGGAACCTTCCTGTATTTCAGCTCACAGGGCTTCCTGATATTCAAACGGAGAATATTCCCGGGGTAAAGATATGGATTGAAAACAGTGAAAAGCCTGATACTTCCAATACAGTGAAGTTACCCAGCTTTACGGACGGAGACAGGCAATCTTATTTTTTCTCAGTTTTCTCTACGTCTCAAAAAGCGATCGAATGGGAATTACTAAAAAAGCCTTCTTATGTACGTATAAAGGAAAGTGTGTCGGATCTTTTATATGAAAAGAAGTTTGAAGTATCATTGTCAAAAACGGATGCGACGCAGGGAACTTTTCAGATGAACATCGAAAACAAAACCTATACATTTTCTTTTGACGTTAATCACATAAAAGTTTCGTCCGGCAATGTAGAAAGGAACCGACATATTGCTTTTAGTGCGTCCAATTATAGCAATAATGAAAAGTTTGAAATAATTGAAGGTTTGGGGCATAGTGGAAAAGCTGTTATACTGCCTGCTGTGAAAAAGATAACAGCTTCTGCTACGGCACTGGAATATAATTTTTATACCCAGAGTAGTGGCAAAGCAAAGCTAAAAGTAGGCACTGTTTTTCGTTATCCCGCTGTACCAGCTAATGAGCTTCGTTATGCTGTAGTTATCGACGGTCAGCAGCCCAAAATCATTTCTGTAAAAGCAGCGTTTCTTTCTAATGAATGGGCCGAAAATGTATTAAGAAACCAAGCCTTGTCAGAATTGGAAATTGCGCTGGATAAACCGGGTAACCACAGCCTGAAAGTCTATGCATTAGATGAACCATTACTTTTTGACCAGATAATGATTGATTTTAACCTCAGCAGAAAACATTATGTGGTCCCTGCAGAAAAATAAGTAATGTTTTCTACTGTTGGATAATGACGTGAAAAAGGGAATAAGGGGGATAAAAAGGAACGCTGTCGAGGGCGAATGCGTTATCAAAGACAGCTGCCTTTTAGACGAGAATTTGGCCTATTCTGAACTGCTGAAAAATAGCCTGATTTGACACTGGAGAAAGGTTATACCCAATATCCAAAAACAAATTTTCTTATCAGACCAAATATCAAAGGAGATACGATTAAAAGTACATCAATTGAGAATCTAATGAATTTAGCTATTTTACCGTTCAAAATTCAGGATCCTTGAATTTTTCATAAGCATTAATATATCTTTTCCGAAAAAAACAAGAAATAGACTGTTATAACGCTAACTACCTCCCTAAGTAAAAAATCGCATTTTACTAAGCCAAGATCTTTAATTGCGCGTTTTTCATGACTTTGAATATTTCTATAGCCATAAAAACAATAGCCGAACACATAGCAGAGTTGGGAAGAAGCAGTGTTTACATTTGAGAAAATGAAAGAAATTTATTTGTACTATGGATATAGCGTTATAGAAGTACCAATTGATACAGTGGAAAATAGACTAAAATTTGTTCTTAGCGAAAGTGGATAGAGTCGGAAGCAGGTCTTTTTCTTTTCTTTCGCCAGCCAATAAAATTTGCAGCCGATTGCTTTATTTTATTGGTTTAAATCCTTATCTCTATACCAATCACCAAGCAAACTATATGTGAGCAAAAAGGTGAGCGGTTCTTTAAAGAGTTTTCAAATAATTGATTGATAGATATTTGGAGGCATGGAGTCTTCCGGCCATCCCCGACATCTGTCAAACATCGGGAAACTTACGGAATTCCAGCAATACCTCGCCACGCGCGATAAATGGAACATCCGGCCCAACGATGTGCTGGTGAAAGAAAAGGACGGGAAGATAGCCGAACTCCAAGCCCATATACAGGATTTGGAAGAACAGTTGAAAGCACATACGAAATATGGGGTTTCACAGAAAGTGTATGTTGAGGACGGCTACCTGCCCACGCTCATTGACCTCATCCGGCAACTGCGCGAAGTGGGATTGCCCAATGGGAGGTCGCTGCTCAAAAGCGACCACCACAGTCCGCATAACAAATTGGTAGCGAAATACTTCAACCACGGCGGCAAGGAAATTCCGCTGGATACTGCTCGCAACTATTTCGTGGGCAAGGGCGAATCCCTGATAAAAGGCTCGCAGATTCCCGAAGACAGGAAGCTATTCCGTATCGTACCCATAGACCAAGCCTAACCGTCTACCCGCTCAATCCCCGAACATGACCAAGCCACCCCGGTTGGTCATCCATATCCCTGTTATATCCCCCGACTTTGCCCAAACGGAATGGGTGCCGCCTGATGGAAACGCCGGATATCACCCTGTTTGGTCGCAGGGCCAAACCGTGCTGTTCGCACGTTCCGCCAAGTTGCCATTCCCCGATGGGAATGGAGCAAGCGGAAGTTAGGCATGGCCCTACTTTTCGTTCCACTGCGTAGCGCTATAGGGGTTTTAGGTATCCTCGGAGGACACCTTCATAGCTTTAAGCCCACAATAGAACCTTTTTTAGTACATCATGCAGTATATTATATTCTGTTTTATTAATTAGTGGATCAATAATGAACGTTGTGTAGAGAGCCGTAGAAAGTCTGTCAACTATGTTACATATATGAAACTTTTATACTTTAAAACAAGCATGATCATATAAGAAGTTAGATTCCACCTATCAATATTACCTTCTACACAATAGAATTCACATTGTCAAAAATATCACATCAGCCCTTCATCCATAAACGACAAATAGCCATTACCGGTCACAATAAGATGGTCAATTAACGGCACATCCAGAAACTTCCCGGCCTGTTTAATTTTATTGGTCAATATCTTATCGGCATTGCTTGGTTGCTTGTTCCCCGAAGGATGGTTATGGGCAATGATCACAGCTGTTGCTCCTACCTTCAAGGCTATTGCGTAGATTATGCGCACATCTGCCAAGGTACAGTCCATCGATCCGCTTGCAATTTTAGCGAAGCCTATTACTCTCTTTTCGGTGTTCAGGTACATGGCCAGCATATCTTCCTTATACCACAACGTATCCAGATCCCACACATTCATTAATATTCGATAGGCCGTACTGGAATCCGTTACCTTTGGCCGCAGCTCTTCCTCCACTCTGGGCTTGTAAACCACCTTAAGCTCTGTCATCTTGAACATTCTATTTTCGGACACTGTTTTCATCACATAAATACTTTTGTAAAACCATCGGATTAATTAGGGGCCGAGAGAGGCGCAAGCAGAGGGGCAAAAAGGAAACGGAATAAAAAGCGCAGCGGCTTTATGCCGTAGTCTTTTTGCATTCACTACAGCGAAGCGCCTCATCTTGCCCTAAGGGCAATCCGATGGTCTCTCATAAAGTATCATTCTCCAATCAGCACATATTCTGTAATCAAAGGGTAACATCGGCCCAATCTTACTTACCGTAACCCCGACGTATGCTTCTCATTCAAAACACACCGTCAAATTTGCCTTCAAAAAAACAAGGAAGACCATGACAAAAGAAAAAAAGCGTAAGGTAACTCCTCAAAAAACCGTTGAAATCCTTAAGAAGCATGGTACAACCGTTACGCTGGACGAAGCAAAAATTATATTGGCAATGATGTATGAATTTGGTAAATTAGCAGTAAATCAAGACCTTATAAAAGGTAGACATTAAAAAGAAATGATTTCCCATTATGAAAACAGCAGATTTATACATCCGGGTTAGCACAGATGAACAGGCAGATAAAGGTTATTCGCAACGCTCACAGGCAGAAGTTCTAATGAAATATTGCGAAATCAACGACATTACTGTAAGAAGGGTAATATATGAAGATCATTCCGCTAAGTCGTTTGAGCGGCCGGAATGGAAGAAATTATTTCTTGAACTAAAAAAACACAAAGGAAAATCAGACCTCGTCCTATTTACCAAATGGGACAGGTTTAGCAGAAATGCAAGTGATGCCTATCAGATGATCAGCAAGCTGAAAAATCTTGGTGTAGAGCCACAAGCTGTTGAGCAGCCTTTGGATATGAGCATCCCCGAAAACAAAATGATGCTGGCCGTATACCTCACCGCACCGGAAATTGAGAACGACCGGCGTTCTCTCAATGTGAAGCATGGCATGCGGCAAGCCAGAAAGGAAGGCCGTTGGTTAGGTGTAGCTCCGCCGGGATATGCAAATAAAGTCAAGGAAAACGGAGAAAAATACGTTGCTGTGGATGAGCCACAGGCATCACATATGCGCTGGGCGTTCGAGCGTTTGGCTGATGGCGTCCTTACTACGGCAGAAATATACCGGATGGCCATAAAGCGCGGTCTGAAGTGTGGTCAGACTAGCTTCTGGACTGCCATCAGAAATGTAGGCTATTGTGGAAGGGTATATATAGCCAAATACAAAGATGAGGAGGCTCATACCGTAAAGGGACAGCATGAAGCATTAATATCGGAAACACTATTTTATAAGGTGCAGGACGTGTTAGACGGAAGGAAAAGGGAGTTTGGTACCGGCGGTAAAAAGGGTGTCACGATTACTTCACCGGATATGCTTCCTTTGAGAGGATTTTTGCTTTGCGACCGCTGTAACCGAATGTTGACCGGAAGCGCCACAAAAGGTCGAAACGCACATTTTTATTATTACCACTGTCGATCTTCCTGTGGATGGCGACAGAAAGCGGAAACCGTAAATGCAGCCTTTTTGCTTGAACTGAAAAAACTGATACCGAAACCCGGTATGGCAGAAGTTTACCGGGAAGTTTTGGAAGACCTATTCCGCGATTCAAAGGATATACAACATCTTGAACGAAAGAATACCATTGCCGCCATTACAGAAACAAATAACCGAATCACAAAAGCCAGGGAATTACTCTTAACAGATTGCATCAGCGGTCAAGACTACAAAATAATAAAAAATGAAGCCGAAGAAAAATTGGTAAGACTGGACGCCAAACTGCGTGAATTGGCAAATAACAACAACGAAAAACTAGATATAGATGGACTAATTTATAAAGCTGTCGAAAACTTCAAAAAACTTGATCTCATGTATTTAAACGCAGATATTGAGGGAAAAAGACAAATTATCGGTTCGACATTTGCAGAAAAATGGCATTTTTTGGATGGGAGACATCGAACCGCTAAGCGGACGCCCGCATCCGAACTTATCTACCTGATAAACAAAGGATTACGAAGCAAAAAACCCGGATTAAAAACTTTTTCAAGCTCTCAATCCGGGTTTGTACCCAGGGCCGGGATCGAACCGGCACGGTTTCCCACTAGTGTTTGAGACTAGCGCGTCTACCAATTCCGCCACCTGGGCATTCCCTCTTGAACGGGATGCAAATATATTGCTAAAAAGGACAACTGCCAAATAAATTTTAAAAATTATCTATCTTCCAGATTATCAAGGAAGTTTGTCGCCCATTGCCTTTATAATATCATTCCCTAAAGCAAAAATCATGAGTCCAACGATAATCACAAAGCCTACAATTTGGGCCCTTTCCATGAATTTATCGCTCAAAGGCTTGCCTTTAATAATCTCAACAATCAAAAATAAGGCATGACCGCCATCCAATGCTGGAATTGGCAAAATGTTCATCAAGGCTAAAGCCATAGATAACAGGCCCACCAAGCTCCAAAATTTAACCCAATCGACCTCTCCTCCAAACATGCGTGCAATACCGACAGGCCCCGATAAAGCTTTATTTGCCTTCACTTGGCCGGTGACCACTTTACCGAGCGCTTTTGCATTGTCAGTTAGCGATCCCCATGCCTTACCGGCTCCAATAGGCAAGGCTTCCAAAAAACCATATTTTATCTGTTCTTGCGGAATGCGATCTATATCGCGCCCGGCATAGATACCTAATTTGCCGTCCGTATCAATCTTCGTGCGCACAGTATCCGCTTTGCCAGCTCTCGACACCACAATGGTGGCCTCCTTGTTCTTATTAGCCAGTAAAACGTCTGACATCTGATCCCAAAAAATGATAGGTTTCCCATTAATGGAAATTAGGCTGTCACCGGATTTTAGACCTGCTTTTTCGGCTACCCCGCCCTTTTCTAAACTTTCTATGTGCGTCACTCTAAAACGAGGTATTACAAATTCATCGATCCCTAAATCAGAAACCTCATTCAATATATCACCCGGAACGATCAACTCAATCGTTTGTCCCTCTCTTAATACCGACAGTTTGGTATTACCTAACAGCACCTTCGGACTCCTGACATCTTCAAAACGCACTACTTTCTCTCCGTCTATTGCCGTAATAAGGTCGCCTGCTTTCAATCCTATCTGTTTACCGATAACTCCAGGAGCTAAGCCATCCGTCATTCTGTCGTTTGGAATGAACGTTTCCCCGTAGCGGAGCGTCAACATCCAAAATATAAAAATTCCTAAAATGATATTGACAAAAATACCCGCGAGCATGACAATAAGTCGCTGCCACGCCGGTTTTGATCGAAATTCCCAAGGCTGCGGCTCTCCTTTAAGCTGTTCGGTATCCATTGATTCGTCGATCATCCCTGCAATTTTGACGTAACCGCCCAAAGGCAACCACCCGATTCCGTATTCACATCCTTTATAATTGAACTTAAAAAGCTTAACTCCCCCAGCATCAAAGAATAGATAAAATTTCTCAACCTTTATCCCGAAAGCTCGGGCCGCCAGAAAGTGCCCTAACTCATGTAAAACAATCAAAATTGACAAGCCAAGCAACAACTGGCCCGCCATAACTAATCCACTCATTCTTTATTTTTCTATTTGATATACTTTTTTTCTTTTTGTTACTAACTCTTTCGCAACACGGCGCGCCTCTTCGTCCATGCTCACATAGTCGCTTAATGAAGGAGAAAGAATAAAGGGAATCGCCTGCATCGTTTCCTCAATAATTACGCTCATTTCTAAAAAGCCAATCTCTTCATTCAAAAATGCTGCCACTGCAATCTCATTGGCAGCATTTAAAACACAGGGCATATTTCCTCCTTCTTTGATTGCGCTATAGGCAAGTCTTAAATTGGCAAAGGTCTCTAAATCCGGCTGCTCGAAACTGAGCTGCGGATAATCGATGAAGCGAAATCGGCGAAAAGAATTCACCAATCGGCCGGGATAGGAAAGGGCATATTGAATGGGCAGTTTCATATCCGGCAATCCCAGCTGCGCCTTCAACGATCCGTCCTTAAACTGCACCAACGAATGCACAATGGATTGGGGGTGCACCACCACTTCTATTTGCTCTATCGATAAATTGAATAACCATTTGGCCTCAATAACCTCTAAACCTTTGTTCATTAAAGATGCGGAATCAATCGTTATTTTTTGTCCCATCACCCAATTGGGGTGTTTTAACGCTTCTTTTTTTGTAATATGCGCTAAAAAGTCTTTGTTCCGCCCTCTGAACGGGCCACCAGAAGCTGTCAAATAAATTTTTTCAACCGAATCAAGGGACTCACCAGCCAAACATTGGAAAATGGCAGAATGCTCGGAATCTACTGGTATGATCTTAACATGATGTTGCTTTGCAAGCGCCATGATATGTTCTCCGGCAACCACCAACGTCTCCTTATTCGCTAATGCGATATCTTTTCCGGCCTCTATCGCTGCAACGGTAGGTCGCAATCCTGCAAATCCCACCAATGCCGTTAATACCATATCGATCGAAGTGCTCTTTACAACCTCATTCAACGCCTCGCTACCCGTCAATACTTCAATAGAAGTAGCTGCAAGTGCCTTTTTTACAAGTGGATATTTGCTTTCATCAGTTATTACTACCGTTTTAGGCAAAAACTCCAATGCTTGACTAATGAGTAAGTCGGCATTGCAAGCCGCAGTCAGCACTTCTATCTTGACAAAATCTGGGCGCTCCCGGGCCACTTCCAGTGCTTGTGTACCTATACTTCCTGTCGCACCCAGTATCGCTATTCTCTTCATTCGTAATAAATTTGCACCTCTCCTTCTCAAGATGAGGCCTACTATAAATCAGCGGTTTCACAAGAGAAACCGATTTTTATGATCATTGGATTAACAGCCATCGAATTAAACAATATACGGAGCCATTCTTTCTGCAATTGATCGGTCATTTGCCAATCGAGGCAGCTTATTCTGCCCTCCCAATTTCCCGAGAGAACGCATATAATCCACAAAAGTATTCTTTTTCATTTCCCTAATAACCAAAGGCTGCAGAACCTTTCCCTCGATGAGGTCAAAATAATAAGTGTTCTTTTGTTGCAGAGCCCGGTCGACTTTCAACCGAAAGCTTTCCATATCTGCAGGCGCTTTTCCAAACTCTATAAACCACTCATGATAAGGCAATTCGCCTGCCGGTGGGTTCACTTGAGGGGCCACGGTAAACTCGGTAATTTCGACCTCTTCTTCTTTCGCTACCTGCATTAAGGCAAATTCGACTTCTTCACCAATCACATGTTCGCCGAAAGCCGAAATAAAATGTTTAATCCGACCGGTAACTACGATGCGATAAGGGTTTAAGGACACAAACTTCACCGTATCGCCTATATTGTAAGCCCATAAACCAGCATTGGTACTCAATATTACCGCATAGTTTTCCTGTAGCTTCACCTCCCCTAGGCTTAGTCGCGTCGGATGCTCGCTGAACACTTCGTCGACAGGGATAAATTCGTAAAAAATTCCCGCATCACAAAGTAAAAGAAGTCCTTTTTCTTTCTGGGAATCTTGATAGGCGATGAATCCCTCTGATGCAGGATAGGTTTCAATAGCATCCACACGCTTACCTACCATATATTCCAGCCGCGCACGATAAGGCTCAAAATTCACCCCACCATATACGAAAAGACTAAAATTTGGAAAGACATCTTTGATTTTCTTGCCGCCCGACTGATCCGAAATCCGTTCGAAATACATTTGTACCCAAGGCGGAATCCCGGAAATCAAGCGCATATCCTGCTCGATGGTTTCATCAACAATGGCATCTACTTTCGTTTCCCAATCGTCTATACAGTTAGTCTGATAACTCGGGAGCCGATTTTTTTGGAGATATAAAGGCACGTAATTGGCAACAATACCTGAAAGCCGACCAATCTTAATTCCGTTCTTTTCATTTAATTCGGGGCTTCCCTGTAAGAATATCATTTTACCATCCACAAAGGAAGTATTCCCCGTTTCGTGAATATAATTTAAAAGCGCATTCCGGGCAGCTTTTATATGTTCCGGCATCGACTCACGAGTGAGAGGGATATATTTGGTGCCCGAAGTGGTGCCCGAGGTTTTTGCCAAGTAAAGCGGCTTTCCGGTCCATAAGACGTCCGACTCGCCGGCCACCACCCGTTCTATATAAGGCCTTAAGCCCTCATAATCCCTTATTGGCACCTGCCGCTTAAAATCTTCGTAGGATTGAATTGCAGCAAATTGATGATCTTTTCCAAATGCGGTATTGGCCGCCGCTACTACCAATTGATTCCTTACTTTTTCCTGTACTTCGACCGCCCGGTATTTCCACCGATTAATTTTCTTTACCACAAATGCAGCAAAAGGCTTACTTAAAGCAGCTTTTATTCCCATACGCTCAGTTAACGGTTGATTCGATCAAATAATATTCTTAATAAATGTTGGGTCTTCTTCCCCTTTATAGTCTTTCATCATCTGCCTATATGCCAAGGCGATTGCCACACTAGAGAGCGGAACCACCAAAAAAGAGTTGACTAGACTCAATGCCGCTGATAACATCGGATACGACCGATAATTGAAATAAATAGACAGCACATGCAAAATGGTCAAAAAAGTCAACAGAAGCAACAATTTCAGAAAATTGCCCCGTGTAATAGCAAAGCTGAGGCGAATCGCTTTAAAAGGGCGCTCGTGGCGATCAATAATAAAAAAAGGATAAAAAGCCACTCTCATCATAAAGCTTATCAGAAAGATTAAAGAGAGAACCGCAAACAGGTCAACTGCGTATCTCGTGCTTTTAAAGATATATATTACGGGCAATATAATGACGGCCAATAAAGCAAACGCCGCTAATATAATCGCTACCAGACTTAACATGCCAATAAAAAAATAACTGATTTCTTTAGTTGTGGGGATTGTTTCCTGTAAAGAGACTTGCTCTTGCGTGTCGTCCACTACATGAAATATATACTTAAATAAAGTAAGTTGAATACCGAAATAGAGCACCACAAAAACGAACGCCATGAATAAGCTTAGCACGTCACTTACATGGCGGAAGTAGAGCGCTAAGATACCAGAGACATTTGATGTCAAAAAGAGCGATAAACAAAGGCCCGCGATTGAGAAATAATGCTTCCTCAACACATCCCATGATCGGTTGATTACATCGTTTACAGCAAAGGTACTATCTTTCAAGAACTGAATCATACATTTTTTATATCAGTACAAACCTAATATAAAATTTTTTTATTAGCCTAATTTCGTCCCTACTATTTCCATTTGTTATCTTTAGCGCGATAGAAGCGCCTCTGTTTGTAAAAACAATAAGCGGGCTTTGCTGTTATGGTAACGGTATTAGAAAATATATGATTGTAGAGACCAACGTCCGAGCCGCCCATATGTTCAGGCTCATCGCCAAATGGATTGTTTTTTATTTGTTAGTATCAATTATCGTGTGCGTCGGCTACATCGAATTAGGATGGCGGATAACCATTCCCGAGACTGAAATAGCGATTATGGGCACGGCTTTATCAATTCTGATGGGTTTCCGGGTTGATGCCGCGTACAAAAGATGGTGGGAGGCTAGAATCATCTGGGGTGCGGTGGTTAATAATTCGCGGACGTTTGCCCGCGAGGTAATGGGCTTCTTGGGGAAAGAGAACATAGACATCGCCCGGGCATTAATTTATCGGCAAATAGGCTTCGTGGAATCAATGGGTAAGCATCTAAGAAGGCAAGGTGGCGTTGAACATTTAAACCGCTTATTATCGCGAAGCGATTATGAAGTCATCCAATCGAAAAGACACATTCCCAATACGCTCTTAATGATGAACCTCAAACAGCTTTCAGAGTTAAATGAAGCGGGGAGGCTTAATACCTATTTGCTTGTGCAATTAGAAAGGATTTTACAAAGCTTAACCGACGAATTGGGTAAGGCCGAGCGGATAAAAAACACGCCCTTTCCTGTTCCTTATGGGTACTTTTCGTGGCTGCTGGTCCACAGTTTTGCCTGTTTGATTCCTTTTGCAATGGTAAGGGAACTGGGTTACGCAACCCTGATTCTGGCGCTGGTTATCTCGTTTATCTTTTTGATCATAGAGCAGATAGCGATTCAAATACAAGATCCGTTTGAAGGAAAACCAAACGATACTCCTATGACTACCATCGCCAAAAACATTGAAATCGATCTGAAAGAAATATTAGGAGAGAATCCACTACCGGAGCCCTTGAAACCGAGAGCAGGAGTGAGTATGTAAGCGGGTTGGCAATGCACAAATAAGTTCCTTACTACATAGCCACAAAACAAATAGCCGAATAATTCATTTCAAACAATGATTATTCGGCCATCAAATTAATAGTGTGCAGACCGCCCGCGTAGGACGATCTGTCCGTTTCAACTATATTTTTTAGATATATTCCGGGCTTTCAGACTCTTGATACTCCCGCTCAATTATTCGCTTCACGTCACAGGTACCTGTCGCCCCCCTATACAATAATGCACTGCCTATTGCTACTTGTCCCAAAGCCAACAAGGGCCGCTTAAAAAGTTCACGAACGCCTTTATAAATCATATAAGTCCCCGTTCCTATGGATACAACCCTTTCAGAAAACTCAATGTTAGTACCGTCATTCTCTGCTAAAAGATATTCTCTATGTGCCATGATGTTTAATTTTTATTTTATAACAAACGTTTGGCCATTAGGTTTTATCTTCAAGAATTTGGGACTAGAGAGAACCCTATACAGGTAAGCTTAAATCAGGCGCAAAGTCTTCATCGTGCAAATGGCTAATTTGCGTGGCCTTTTCGTAGTTTGTCGATTTTTTCGAAAAGAAATCGTGCTGTGTCGTTTCCAAGTTTAAGCCATTTAAAACAATGGGATTAACCTCTTTCACCTCGAAAAGCTCCTCAAAACCCAAATTCATTAGCGCTTTATTCGCATTGTACCGTACATACTCTTTCACTTCGGCGGTAAGGCCAACCTCTGTATAAATTTCTTCTGTATACTTCAATTCATTTTCGTAAAGCAGCATCAACAGATCTACGACCTTCTTCTTTACTTGCTCTTGATTCGGCAGTTTTCGGAAAATGTCCTGCGCTAAAAGCCCTACAAAGACGCCATGAATAGATTCATCGGCGACGATTTTCTTTATAATGTCGGCGCTTGCCACCATTTGCCCTTGTCCGGCAAGCCAAAGAGGAATGAAAAAGCCGCTATAAAAGAGGAAAGATTCCAACAATACGGATGCAGCAAGCGACATATAAAGTTCCTCGTTGGTCACTTCCTTCTGATCTAAAGATCGGTAGTATTCGTCAATAGTAGCGGCCTTAAACTGGAGATACTTATTATCTTGTACCCACTCAAATAGCTCATTGATTTCTGGCGTACTGGCAACCGTGGTAAAAATAGTCGAATAGGACTTGGCGTGAATGGCCTCCATCATACACATATACGACAAAACCGCCTTACTTTGCAGGCCATCGATGTGATCCAATATTTTCGGCATACCCGTATGGCTTTGCAAGGTATCTAATAAAGTTAAACCGCCCAAGGCCTTCTTATAGGTCTCCTGCATCTCTGGGGTTAATTTCTTCCATACATCAATATCCTTCGAAGGGATGTATTCAGTATCGATCCAAAACTGCCTAATATTCTGTTCCCAAAACATGCCAACGTAGTCGTTCTCGGGCGTGTTCCAATTGACTGCTTTATATTGATTCATTATCAGAGTTGTGAGTTGTGGGTTATGAGTTGCGAAATACCTTAACGCATAACCCAAAAATTGATATTCATTTGTAGTGGATGCAGTCACAAATTGCAAGGCTAAATAAATCACTGGCAACTCGCAACCAGCAACCGATTAAACCGAGCAAGAAATACATTCGTCAATAGACGCCTTTCTGGTGCGCGTATAGTATAATGATTTCAATCCCATTTTGTGGGCATAGATATAGTACTTCGCCAGATCCCGCGTGGTATCTTTTGAATTCGTATGCAAAATGGTTGAAATACCCTGGTCCACATGCCTTTGTATAACGGAAATCAATCGCAATACATTCTTTTGATCCATATCGTAGGCTGATTTATAGTAGAAATAGTTATCGTTATTTAAATAAGGCATTGGGTAGTAGGTAGTACTATCTCCATACTCACGCACTTCGATGGTGTCTACTACCGGCATAACCGACGCGGTCGCATTCATAATGTAAGAAGTAGACTGATTGGGTGCAATCGCCATTCGATAAGCATGGTATACGCCATGTTGCATCACTTGCTGTTTTAGTTGTTCCCAAGCGGCACGGTCAGGGATCTCTATGCCATCGAACAATTCCTTCACGCGGTCTGTTACGGGATTGTATTCCGTACTAGTATACTTATCGAAATAGACGCCGGTTGCGTAATCCGAGTTTTCAAAGCCTTTAAAAGTAAGCCCTCTCTCCTTTGCTATCTCCATAGAACATTCCAAAGAATAAAAGTTCACCATCATAAAGAACACGTTACAAAAATCGAGCGCTTCCTTACTTTCATAGGTAATAAAGTTCTTCGCCAGAAAACCATGCAAATTCATTGCTCCCAGTCCGACACTATGTAACTCGCGATTCGCTTTTTGGATTGTAGGAACCATTTTAATGTCCGTCATGTCAGACACAACCGTTAACGACCGCATTGCTGTTTTCACCACCTCTTTAATCCGGCCATTCTCCATGGTAGTCGCAATATTCAAGGAACCGAGATTACAGGAGATACCATAGCGGATCGTGTCTTCCTGATGATAAGGCGTGATATCAGACACTTCTGATAGCTGCATAATCTCCGTACATAAGTTCGAAAATTTAACGGAGCCAACACCGTTCAAGGCATGTCCCCGGTTCGCATTATCCTTAAAGAAAAGGTAAGGGTAACCACTTTCTTTCTGTGTCTGTGCAACCTTTATCAAAAGATGGCGTGCGTTGATTTTGCGCTTCTTCACTTTTGGATTGCTTACCAGCTCGTCATACATCTTCGTCATATCGAGTTCATCGAGGTACTGGCCATACTCTTGAAACACCGTATGCGGATAGAAAAGATAACAAACCTCGTCGTGTTCGGCGATCTGCATAAATTTGTCGGGAATAATAACGCCGATAGACAGGGATTTAATGCGCGACTTCTCATCCACATTGATCTTCTTACAATCTAAAAACTCTTCGATATCGCTATGAAAAACGTTCAGATATACCGCTCCGGCACCTGGGCGCTGCCCTAATTGATTTGCATAAGAGAAGGTATCTTCCATTATTTTCATCACCGGCAATACGCCGCTCGAACGACCTTCTACTCCTTTGATAGCCTCTCCGCGCGCTCTAACCTTCGAAATGTTAAAAGATACACCGCCGCCGATGGATGAAAGCTTCATGGCCTCATCAATCGCATAGCTGATTCCGCTCAAGCTGTCGCCTATCTCGTCTAGAAAACAAGAAACAAGTTCTCCCGAACGAAGCTTACCCGCATTCAAAAACGTCGGTGTAGCGGGTTGATATTCTTGATTGATCAAAATCTCCGCATATTCCAATGCACGATTCAAGTCGCCCGCCGCCAAATACAGCGAAACGCATACCACCCGATCCTCGTACCGCTCCAAGAATTTTTCGCCGCTGTCATCTCGCAAGGCATAACTTTGAAAGAACTTGAAAGCGCTCATGAAGGAAGGGAATCTGAACTTCTTAGCATATACAAAGTCGTACACCTCCTTCATCTGTTCGAACGAGTAGTGTTCGTAGAAGTTGATATAATATTTGTTTTCAATCAAATAATCTATCTTCTCCTTTAAGGTATAGAAGAACACCGTGTTCTTGTTCACATAGTCTAAAAAGTATGACCTTACCGCTTCCTTATCCTTATAAAGACGAAAATCGTCTCCGTCTTTCGTCATGATCTCATTATTCAGGAGTATCCACTTCTTGGCTATGTTGCCATCTTTTGTTACTGTGGTGTTCATGGTATTCGTTTATCTTGTTAATAAATTTTTGAACATCAGCGCCTGTGCCTGAGAGTTCAAACTTAAATAATACGGGAACTTGGTAGATAGCCGCAACAGTATCAGCCGCTCTGCCGTAGTTCATTCCCCAATTCTTATTACCGCTGGCAGAAACGCTCTGTATCAAATTGTGATTTTGCCGCATGAATTTATCCGTAACGGCGGGCACCTCCCCCCTTCCTGTAGTGAAGGTAATAAGATGGCCCGGTTGCGAAATCGACAAATCTTCGGAAATGCGGCGGATCGACCAACCCGTGCAGGCTTCTAGTTTATGCACAAATCGATCTACATTTCCCGTTTTACTGTCATAATAAATCCAATGTTGCATACCGAAGATTTCATCTACGCTTGCTGCAGACTGCTGATCGCTACTAATTCTTCTGGTTTAAAACCAATTATACGTTTTACTTCTTCATTTTCTTTGGTAACGATAACGGTTGGGACCGTGCGAACCCTGAATTGTATGGCTACTTCAGGATTCTCAAAAGGATTCACCTTTTCGTAATTAATACCCTTATTATCTAAAAATTCTGACACCATATTGCATGGCGCGCAATTATCTTTTTCGAATTTTATCACTCTTATCATAGCCTTATTATTTTTTTTGTAAAATGAGGGTAAGTGCAAAGGTGCACCTTAACATTTAGAATCGGTGTAAATAATTTTCAACACAGGTGGATTAATCCACATTTCATTGTTGCAAAAAAAATGGTATGATTTTTAGTTGGCTATTCCCTAAACAACAGTCACCTTCACGCCCCTACCCTCAAGTTCTTTCAGCATGTGGGGAGGAATATGTTCATCGGTTATAATTTCGTCGACTTCATCGAATCCGCAGATTCTACCGAAACCACGCTTCCCAAATTTGGTTGAATCAGCCAGCACAATCGTCTTTTGCGCCACTTCAATCATTTTGCGGTTCAAATGAGCTTCCAAACCACTGGTAGTAGTTAAACCAAATTCCGGGTCAATTCCATCCACACCCAGAAATAATTTGCTACAAAAAAAGTCGTCCAAAATCCGCTCCGCATACGGACCGGCAACAGAAGCGGAGCTCGACCGCATCATGCCACCGAGCTGTAGGATTTCCACGTTTTGGTGTCTGTTTAATTCGATGGCCACCTGAAGTGCCGATGTAACGACTGTCAGGCTTCCTTGCGGGTGAATCTGTCGCGCCATGGCTAAAACCGTTGTTCCAGAAGCAATAATAATCGAGTCGTTCGGTGCCACCATTGAAGCCGCGGTTGCCGCTATGAGCGCTTTTTCTTCGTATTGCAATTTCTCCTTTTCAATTACCGATCGGTCGATAGTATATGGATTGTTTAAGGTAGCGCCTCCGTGCGTACGGAAAAGCATTTGCCTTTCTTCCAACAATTTCAAATCCTTTCTGATCGTCACGGTAGAAACATCCAGCTCCTTTCCAAGCGCTAATACGTTGATAGATCCTTTCTCCTGCAGCAGCTTAAGAATAAATTGGTGACGCTCTACACTGTTCATAGCATTTATTTTGCGCTAAATTAACCTTTTTGCTCGAAAAGGCAAGTACATGAATTTGTTTCGTTTTATTTCGAAATGATTTCGAAAATTTATTTTTGATTTCCAAAAACTTAAATTAACTTTGTTATACCAACCAATTGAACACAGTAAAAAACACGCTAATTGGCCATTCACATGCAAGAAGAAACCGTTCATCAATATCCATTTGATCGCAAGATTAATTTAGAGCAGCTACGTCAGGAAGCCGTTTGGGACCTGGCCATCATTGGAGGCGGGGCCACTGGCCTCGGCATAGCCGTAGATGCAGCTAGTCGTGGCTACAAAACCTTGTTAGTAGAGCAAGCCGATTTTGCCAAAGGCACGTCCAGCAGAAGCACCAAATTGGTTCATGGTGGGGTACGGTATCTCGCACAGGGCGACATTAAACTGGTTTTTGGCGCGCTCCGCGAGCGGGGGATTATTTTCAAAAACGCCCCCCATTTAGCACATGCCCAAAGCTTTGTTATTCCCTGCTATAGCTGGTTTGCCCAATTAAAATTCTTAGTCGGTCTCAAAATTTACGATTGGATGGCTGGCAAATATCGAATCGGAAAGTCATCGTTGCTATCGAAAGAAAAAGTCACACAACTGGTTCAGGGCATAGAGGCAAAGAATTTAAAGGGTGGCATCGAATATTACGATGGCCAGTTTGATGATGCGCGACTCGCGGTGAATCTAGCTCAAACTGCTTCTCGGTATGGAGCCACACTGCTCAACTACGCAAAGGTTATCGGCTTAAATAAAGATGATAAAGGAAAGATCAAAGGCTTTACGGTAGTCGATCAAGAAAGCAAAGAGGCATACGACATAAGGGCGAAAGCCGTGATTAATGCCACGGGTGTCTTTGTAGACGACATCCTCACACTCGAACAACAAAATCATCGGCCAATAGTACGGCCGAGCCAGGGCGTCCACGTAGTCGTCCAACGATCCTTCCTTCAGGGTAAAAGCGCACTGATGATCCCCGAAACCAGCGACGGCCGGGTGCTATTCGGCGTGCCATGGCACGACAAGCTGGTGCTGGGAACTACTGACACGCCGCTCAATCAACACAACTTAGAACCGCGGGCTCTTGACAAAGAGATTGATTTCATTTTAAAAACCGCTGGGCAATATCTGGAAAAAAAACCGACGCGAGCAGATGCATTAAGCATATTTGCCGGCTTAAGGCCTTTAGCGGCACCAAAAGACGGAAAGGAAAGCACCAAAGAAATCTCCCGTGATCATAAGTTACTCGTGACCGAATCCGGACTCATTACAATTACGGGCGGCAAATGGACCACCTACCGAAAAATGGCAGAAGATACCGTAAATCAAGCGATTAAAACCGCAAATCTCCCATTCCATCCGTGTAAAACAATTGGTATAAAGATTCATGGCGCAACGGCCGGATCGAACGAAAGTGGTCATTGGGCCGTGTATGGTACAGACGCACAAAAAATCAAAAGTCTGGTAACGGCAGAGAATGGTTTAGGAGAGAAATTGCACCCAAACTACCCGCATATCAAAGCCGAAGTGCAATGGGCTGTTCGTGAAGAAATGGCGCGAACGGTTGAAGATGTACTCGCTAGACGAATGCGCATGGTTTTTCTTGATGCAAAGGCCGCTATAGAAATGGCTCCCGCAGTTGCCCAATCAATGGCACAGCAATTAGATAAGGATACGAATTGGGTGGAGCAGCAACTGACACAATTCAATACGCTCGCTAATGGATACTTAGCTTAATCTGCAGCGATGATGCTAACGAAAATTATAAAACAATATGACCGAAAAAAAATACATACTATCACTCGATCAGGGGACAACAAGCTCACGGGCAATCATTTTCAATCAGCGGGGCGAAATCGTATCAATCGCCCAAAAAGAATTCACGCAGTTTTATCCACGATCGGGATGGGTTGAACACGATCCGAGGGAAATCTGGTCGTCCCAAATTTCCGTCATCGCAGAAGCCTTAGTAAAAGGTGAAGTTAAGTCGGCCGATATTGCCGCCATTGGTATTACCAACCAAAGAGAAACAACCATTGTATGGGACCGTGACACCGGCAAGCCGATCTATAACGCCATTGTGTGGCAAGACAGGCGAACAGCCTCTTATTGCGATGAACTAAAACAGCAGGGGCATGAAAAATTGATCAAAGAAAAGACTGGTCTGCTTATCGACTCCTATTTCTCGGCTACTAAAGTCCGTTGGATTTTAAGCAATGTAGAAGGAGCAAGAGAAAAAGCGGAAAACGGAAAGTTACTATTTGGCACGGTGGATACTTGGCTTATCTATAATCTGACAGGCCGTGAAAAGCACGTAACCGACGTAACCAACGCTTCCCGTACGATGCTTTATGATATTTCAGCTATGCGATGGGACCCAGAATTACTAGCGCTTTTTGAGATACCCGAAAGCATGCTGCCCGAGGTGCGGTCATCGAGCGAGGTATACGGAAAAACCGTCGAAAGAATATTCACTGATCCGATTCCGATTGCCGGTATCGCTGGCGATCAACAAGCTGCCCTGTTCGGCCAATTATGCACAACCGAGGGAATGGTGAAGAACACCTATGGGACCGGTTGCTTTATGTTAATGAACATCGGGAACAAACCCATTCTTTCTAAAAACAACTTAGTAACCACCATCGCCTGGCAAATCGGCAATCAGGTTACTTATGCACTGGAAGGAAGCATTTTTATAGCCGGAGCCATTGTACAGTGGCTTCGCGATGGGCTGGGCATCATCAAATCGTCTGAGGAAATAGAAGCACTAGCAAGTAAGGTAAAAGATACCGACGGTGTATATTTAGTTCCGGCCTTCGCAGGATTGGGGGCGCCCCACTGGGATTCCTATGCAAGGGGCACGATGGTCGGTTTGACCCGAGGAAGCAACGCGTCACATATCGCGCGAGCGGCATTGGAGGGGATCGCATTTCAAACGGTTGACATATTAAAAGCCATGGAAGCGGACGCACAAAAAGAAATTCACGAATTGCGCGTAGACGGCGGCGTCACCAACAACAATCTACTGATGCAATTTCAGGCCGACATTTTACAGGCCGACGTCGTACGCCCAAAAATCACTGAAGTCACCGCAATCGGAGCGGCTTATCTCGCCGGACTGGCCGTCGGCTATTGGCAAGACATGGACGATTTAAAAGATCAGTGGCAGATTGACAAGACATTTGAGCCGGATAACGAAACCGACGTTGTGAACCATATGAAGAACTGGCACCGTGCGGTTAATGCCGCAAAAGCATGGGCAAAGGAGGAAGAAAGGTAGGCTCAAAACAACCAAGAAACGAACAATTAAATTATGACACCTTTTATAGCCGAACTTCTGGGCACCCTTATACTGATTTTATTAGGTGGCGGCGTCGTGGCAAATGTGCTTCTCAAGGGCACTAATGGGCATAATAGTGGCTGGATAGTTATTACCACTGGCTGGGCACTCGCTGTATTTACAGCTGTGGTGATTGCCGGTCCTTACAGCGGCGCCCATTTGAACCCTGCCGTTACCTTAGCAATGGTGATTACAAAAAGTTTAAGTTTTATTGAAGCCGCTCAATATGTAGCTGCACAGTTTATCGGCGCCATGTCGGGAGCTTTCTTGGTATGGCTGATGTACCGGGATCACTTTGTGGCGACCGATGATCCGGCTCTCAAACAAGCGGTCTTTTGTACCTCCCCGGCGATAAAAAATCTGCCGACTAATCTACTCAGTGAAATCATCGGGACATTTGTGCTCATCTTAGCCGTCTTTTTCTTTACCGACGGAGAAATCGCAATTGAGCAGACAAAGACGCCCATTGGCCTTGGTTCCATCGGGGCCATACCGGTAGCCTTCGTCGTGTGGGTGATCGGTTTGTCTTTAGGAGGCACTACGGGCTATGCCATCAATCCAGCGCGTGATTTGGGACCGCGCATTATCCATGCCATTCTGCCTATAGCGAACAAGGCACCATTCAACGCTGAATATGCCTGGATTCCCGTGGTAGGCCCCTTATTAGGAGCTTCCTTAGCTTGCGCCATTTATTTGGTACTTCGCTAAGAAAAGAACCGACCTAATTGGAAGTCCAGTTAAAAATCAATCAAGCTGTTAACGGACAATTAATTAAAGATGAACAATAAATTAACATTCCTTATTTGAATAAGCGTCCAATTTATTGCTCTTTTGTAAATCCATCCGAAGAGATGCGCTAATATTTAACAACACAATGAAAAAACACGCTTTCTTAATTGCCACAATTTATTTATTTGCCTTTATGCAAAGTAGTTATGCCCAATTCAACAAGAATGTGGTAATTGCCCATCGAGGCGCCTGGAAACAGGCGAACTTGCCTGAAAATTCACTTGCCTCCTTAAACCATGCGGCGGCTTTGGGTTGCCACGGTTCGGAATTCGATGTCCATCTGACAAAAGATGATATAATGGTGGTAAACCACGATAAAGACTTTTACGGAATCGATATTGAGTCGGCCACCTATCAGGAGCTATTGGCAAAAAAACATCCCAACGGAGAAAAAATCCCAACCGCTGAAGAGTACCTGCGCGAAGGGATGAAGCAAAAAAAAACCAAGCTGATTTTCGAAATAAAAACAGCTAAAGCAGGCAAGGAACGCACGCTCCAGCTCACCAAAATGTCGGTCGATTTAGTAAAAAAACTAGGCGCGGAAAAATGGGTCGAATATATCTGTTTTGATTACGATGCCGGCAAGCTCATTCACCAATTGGATCCGAAGGCGAAAGTTGCTTACTTAAATGGAGATATCGAACCTGCTCAGGTAAAAAAGGATGGCTACACAGGCATCGATTACCACTTCAGTGTTTTCAAGAAGAATCCATCATGGATCAAGGACGCGCATCAGGTTGGTTTAACCGTTAACGCGTGGACCGTGAATGATGCAGAAGAAATGAAAAGTCTATTAGACCAGCAAGTAGAATATATTACGACCAACGAGCCTGAGTTACTTTTCGAAATCCTGCGCAAAAAAAAGTCATAACTTGATAAACTGTTAGAAACTTCCCTACCTTCTTGGATGTTTCTAACAGTACATCCATGAGTTTGGGCTTTAGCAGCCATCCCCCTCCTATTATAATAGGATCGGATATGAATCTTTTTTGTAGATTCGTCACAATTCAAACCACTAACCATGAAGACGCTTAAATATTTCTTAATCAGTTTTTTATTATTAGCATTTTTTGTGCCGCTACAGGCACAAAGTTGGGACAGTACTTACCGACCGGCGATTTATCCCCTCTTGGTGGATCAATTTAAGTCTTTTCCAAAATCCAACAAGGACATTATTTTTCTTGGAAACAGTATCACGGCAGGAATCGATTGGAGCGAACTGCTGCAACTCCCTGAGGCGCGCAACAGAGGCATATCGGGGGACATAAGCTTTGGTGTGCTTGAACGGCTGGACGATGTGATTACCGGTAAACCTCAAAAGATATTCATATTGATTGGCATTAACGACATTTCCCGCAATATACCGGACGATACGATTCTAAATAACTATGAAAAAATCGTCGACCGTATCCAAAAACACACACCACAAACAAAAATCTTCTTTCAGACTTTACTGCCCGTAAACAGCTCCTTCGAAAAGTTCAAAAATCATTACGGCAAGGACGAACATATCCTTTATGTCAATGAAGGGATCCGGAAGCTTACCAAAGAAAAAGGCATTTACCTAATTGATTTATATCCGCATTTCCTTGACGATAATAATCGCCTAAAGGCTTCCTTAACGCACGACGGACTGCACCTACGTATCGAAGGTTATCGGCTTTGGGCAAACATCTTGAAAGATGGCGGGTACCTTGATCCGGGCAAATAGAAAGGATCGATGTAAACGGCGGAGAAGTGGAAAACACCACAATTGTTAAAATATGTTAAAAACGGTCGGTCGCATGTAACCATTTGGCTTTTTATAAGTCTTATCAATGGTTTTTGTTTATATTGGGTTTGTCAAGCCCTGTGGTTCCCAAGCTACAGGGCTTGTTTTTTTTCGGAAGTCCGACTGAATTGTCATCGAAATGTTAAAGCAGGAAAAGACAGTTGACAAAGTGTGTTTTGTACACTATCTTTGTGTCATTCATAATTTAGGTTTATAATTGGTTAGTTAGGAAGCCTTCAATCTCCCCGGTTGAAGGCTTTTCCTTTATCCATAAGTACGTAATTGTGTGGTAGCTGGTGAAACAACGGCAGCCATTCTTTATAACGAGATAACACGGGCGCCTTTTAGCTTAAGGCATTTTCAGTTTTAATGCCATTTTTTGCGTCTTGCAAATTTTGTAAGGTAATGGACGCAATTTCAGCAAGTGCCTCTGTCGTAAAAAAACCTTGATGTGAGGTGATCAGCACGTTTGGAAATCCCATCAACCGCAGAATATCGTCATCATCAATAATATGCTCTGAAAGATCTTTAAAAAACAGCTTCTCTTCCTGCTCATATACGTCAATTCCCAATTGGCCTACCTTTCCGGTTTTCAACGCGCTAATGATGTCCGTCGTTTGCACCAGGGCGCCTCGACTGGTATTGATCAGCATGGCACCTTGTTTCATTAAAGCCAGACTTTCTCCATTAATCATATGTTTCGTGCTCGGCAAAAGAGGACAATGCAGCGATATAATGTCACTTTCTGATAGCAGTTGCTCGAAGTCTACTTTTGTGACATAAGCTGGAAGAGACGATGGGACGGGATCATAGCCCAATAGCTCACAGCCGAAACCATACATAATCTTAGCAAATGCCAGACCTATCTTCCCTAAACCGATAACACCGACGTTTTTGCCATACAGGTTAAAACCCATTAAACGATTTAAGGAAAAATTACCCTCGCGCACCCTATTATATGCTTTATGCGTCTTTCTGTTCAATGTTAGGATCATTGCCACGGCATGCTCGGCTACTGCTTCCGGCGAATAGGCAGGAACCCGATAAACACGAATACCGAGACGCTCTGCAGCGACCAAGTCTACCTGATTAAACCCGGCACATCGCAAAACAACAATCTTTATATTTAATGCAGCCAACTTTTCAAGCACGCTTGCCGTTGCATGGTCATTTACAAAAATACAGACCGCATCACAGCTTTCTGCAAGCCTCACGGTCTGGTCGTTCAGGTCTATATCGAAGAATAGAAAGTGATAAGCCTTCTCCGTATTCATTTCGTCGAAAGAAGACTTATCATAAGGTTGAGCACTGTAGAAAGCTACTTTCATCCTGTCTATATTTATCGACACAAGATAAAACATCTTCGCCTTATTTACAAAGGCTTCGCCTAATCAAGCAAGGATACCGGTAATTTGTAACATAAAATTATGCAGCTCTGTATTTTTAACAAAGGGCTTCAGCTGCTCGCTTCCCGGGCCGTACATAGCTAACTCCACATAATCGGCAGAGTGATCCATAGCACCCCAGCCGATCGACAAGTATTTTTGTTGTATCTGACCGAGCTGTTTAAAGGGCAGCTTACGCGGATTATAGAGGCCACTTCCGTCGAGCATGTCGTAGTGACTCAGCAGCTCTTTGGCTTCTTCCATTGTAATCGCATAGCCTTGTGCAAATTCAACGCGCTCAATAAAACGGGAAGGCGTATAACTTTTATCAATACCATTCAAAATCCAGTCGTTCGTATGCTTAAATGATTGAATACGGTCGAAATTCCTATCTGCATGCTTTCCGGAAAAGAGGCCCGGATTCGCATTGCCATGATCAGTGGTTAACACAACCAGCGTTTCTTTATCTGCCAAGGCGAATGCCATTGCCTCACCAATCGCTTCGTCAAAAGCCAATTGATCGTAAATCAGTGCACCGGCGTCATTTGCATGTGCTGCCCAGTCCACCTTACCCCCTTCCACTTGCAACACAAAGCCATTTTTATTGCTTTTTAACTTATCGATCGCCGCCTTCGTCATTTCCGCTAGACTTGGGGTATTTGCCTCCATCTGCCGATCGTTGGCCCGGTCTAAGGCATAAGGTAAGCCATCTCTATGGAAGACACCTAATATCGGCTTATTCTGACTTTCCCCGAGTGCCTTCAGTTCACCGCGACTTTGCAAAACGGTAAATCCGGCTTGCTTATATCTAGCAAACAGGTCTTGCTTATCCTCCCTTGTATCGGCACTAAAAAATTCTAAGCCTCCCCCCATCATCACATCAAAGCGCAAATCGAGATACTGTAACGCTATACCGGGTTGGTCCGATCGCTTATCGCTATTTACACAAAAACCGGCAGGAGTAGCGTGCGTGATAGGCACCGAAGTAACGCAACCAACCGCTTTGCCCGCCGCTCTGAATTTTTGAAGTATAGGCTTATTGAAAGAGCCATCCGCATTTACATTAAGTGAACCATTTGGCACGCGGACTCCTCCGCCCCAAGAGGAGCTAGCCGCGGCTGAATCGGTCACCAAAGAGCTTGCTGAAGCCGTATCCATCAGGGCTCGGGTAGCTTCGTTTCGTTCGTAAAGAGCTAACCAGTTACTTTGTCGGCCTTCCTTCCTCTGCAGCAGCAGATTAGCCATGTTTAACGTGCCAGTGCTCATGCCATCGCTAACCATAAATATAATATTTTTGGCTTTACGCGTTTGATGAGAACGGCCCTTTATTAAACGGTCACCGGCAATCGATTGGACAGGAGATAAGACAGCAGCGCCTAAGGCGGTAAATGCGGTATTTCTAAAGAAATCTCTACGTTTCATGGAATAATTTGTTCTATGGATAAATTAAACGGCTAATCTAAGCGGTTTAGATTAATAGCAACTTAGTTTCATTTTAATTTTATGTTAATTCAACGAAAATTAATTGCTCTGTTCATCTACATTCGCTATGACGAACATCTATCAACTGTAAAAATACGGATTAGAATATTAAAAGCAATTTAATTGCATTATAAAACGAGCACTAAACTTTGGGAAAGAGATGGTAGTTGTGATCAAGCGGCAGTAGGCGCTTCGGTTGGTCATTAACTTTATTGTTTAATCACGCTGATTTTCGCTACCAGCATGCTAATTACGAGTCCAAAAACACCGATCACGGCGTATGAGTATCTCAAACTCGCGAGTTCCGCAATATAACCAATGAGCGGAGGCCCCATAAGAAAGCCCAAATAACTAACGCTGGAGACCATGGCGAGTGCTATACCCGGTGCCACTTTAGCGTTTCGACCGGCAACACTGTAAACGGTTGGTACCACCGTTGCGACACCTAAACCGACTAACATAAAGGCAATCACAGCGGTGATTATATAAGGAAACAATACGGCTAAAAACATTCCGGTGGATATGAACACACCGCTTACCTGCAGTACTGTTTTTCTGCCGAGCCGGGCAATCAACTTGTCGCCGATGAAACGACCAGCGGCCATCATTACCATAAAGGACGCATAGCCGAGTGGTACAAGGGCCTGTGGTGCTTTAACAATATCTTTAAAATACACGCCGCTCCAATCAAACATCGCTCCCTCGGTTGCCATGCTGCAAAACCCGATGACTCCTAACTGCAACAAAGCCCCTTCGGGTTTTGAGAACAACTTCCTTTTGGCAGTACTTACGGGGCCGACACCTGCAACGAGGTACTTGTTGTTAATGAGGATGCTTATCCACACCAAACCCGCAATAATCCAAAAATGCAGATAGGGTGCGATGTGCAAATTGATCATCAGCAGGCCTATTAGGGCTCCGGTGAAACCTGCGATGCTCCAAGCGCCATGAAAGGAGGACATGATGGGCTTGTCAAACAAGTTTTCTGCGGCAACACCTTGGGTATTCACGGCGATATTGCACATATTCCCTATGATACCAAAAAGGAAGAGCGCAGCACCTAAATGCCAGCCTTTGGTGGCCAGTCCGAGATTGGTTAAGGCTACTACATATAAGGCAGCGGCAGCAATTAGCACCTTTTTACTGCCAAACTTTGTAACCAAGGTACCGGAAAGTACCATAGTAGCCAACTGTCCGAGCGGAAGCGCAAATAATAAGCTCCCCAACTGCCCATCAGAAAGATGAAGCGATGCTTTGATATCAGGAATGCGACTGGCCCAGGAGGCGAAGGCCAAGCCCTGACAAAAATAGAAAAGTGAGACGGCCAGACGTACACGGTCGCGATTATTTGTAGTGGCAGCGAGTATATGAGTTTCCACGTTCAATTTATAAACTTCGATGAACCATTTTAAAGCAGACTACCATTAAGTAAAGGCAGCATGTATAGTCCTCTCTTTAACACGAATTCCTTGACAAAGTTCATAAAAAGAAGAAAGATTATATAATGTTTAAGCGGAAAGTCGTCCGTCCGACCGTCCATTACAGATCCGTTATAGGCGCGTAACGTGGCACCAACGACTTCATAACGACCCACCCAATGATGTAGCATACCGCACAAATGGAGAAGACGATAAAATATCCGGCTTCTATACCGTGAAAGCCCATGAAGGACATGCCCGTTTCTTTACTGTGGTCAAAAAGCATCCCGGATCCTTTATTGATAAAAAACGATCCTACACCCCCTGCCATACCGCCAATACCGGTAATCGTAGCAATTGCTTTTTTAGGAAACATATCGCCCACCGTGGTGAAAATATTCGCGGACCAAGCTTGATGTGCCGCACCGGCAATACCGATAATGATTACCGGCAGCCAATAACTTATATGCCCTAAAGGTTGGGCAAACAATGCCAATAAAGGAAAAAAGGCAAAAATCAACATCGCCCTCATACGCCCTTCATAAGGGTTTATCCCCTTTTTGTCGACAAAGTAAGTAGGTAGCCATCCACCAATTATCGACAACAAGGTGATTAGATATAAGACAAATAGTGGCAATGCACTCTCTGTCGAATCCATTCCATATACTGAGCTCAGGTATGCAGGTGTCCAAAAAAGAAAGAACCACCATACGCCGTCTGTCATAAACTTACCGAAGGCGAAAGCCCAGGTTTGATTGTATTGCAAACACTTCACAAAAGAAGCTTTATCGGAAGTTTCTTCCACATAGTCGACAAGTTTTCGATCATTTATCAAATCCTGTTGAATGTAGTCGAGCTCAGCTTTGCCGACCCGGGGATGTACCTCAGGCTTATGATACATAAACAGCCAGAAGCCCATCCATATAAAACCCAGGGCACCGATAATGATAAAGGACATTTCCCATCCATAGGCTTCTGCAATAAAGGGGATGGAAACGGGAGCTGCTAGGGCGCCGACCGTTGCCCCGGCGTTGAAAATACTGGTAGCAAAAGCGCGGTCTTTTTTTGGAAAGTACTCAGCAGTCGCCTTTATCGCGGCCGGAAAATTACCTGCTTCGCCAATTGCCAGCACGAGCCGCGCAAAAACGAACAAGCTGACACTTACCGAAATGATCTTTGCCGAATCATCCACCAAAGCCAGTGCTTCCTTGGCACCTTCAAAGCCCAAAAACCAGTTGCCCGTTAACATTCCTGCAGTCGCAATGCCACAAAATGCATGTAGACAAGCGCCTATTGACCAAATTCCTATTGCCCATAGGAATCCTTTCTTGGTATCCAACCAATCCACAAATCTTCCTGCAAACAAAAGAGATGCCGCGTAAAAAATAGAGAACAGCGCCGTTATATTACCATAATCGTTATTGGTCCAATTAAATTCGGGGGCAATAAAATCCTTCCAGGTTAACGAAAGAACCTGTCTGTCTAAATAATTAATGGTCGTAGCAAAAAACAACAGCGTGCAAATGGTCCATCTGTATTTACCGATCGTCTCTGTAGAATTCATGATTTATGGCAATAATGTTAATTAGGTTAAAAGAAAACGTTTGCACATTCAAACGTTCCGTTAGTTAACTACAATAATATTAAATTTTACCAATATTCTTGAAGATTTTATGAACTAAATAAGTGTTTGCTTTAGGCTATATACAATAAGCTGTATGCTATAAGCTTAAATCTTAAAACCTTTCCCTAAGCCTTATTCCATAAGCCGTGGGCTTTAGGCCATAAGCCTTACACCTTAAACCTTACTCCTTCTCCTCTTTCGGCCAATTAAAATAGTTTGCCGCATTATGGTAGCAGATATCTTCAATCACCTTACCGATCCAAGGCAGATTATTCGGTAATTCCCCTTTTTCTACTTCTTCGCCAAATAAATTACAGAGAATCCGTCTGAAGTATTCATGGCGCGGATAAGATAAAAAGCTGCGTGAATCTGTCAGCATCCCAACGAAGCGACTGATCAGCCCCATATTAGATAAGGCATTCATTTGCTTAATCATCCCATCTTTCTGATCGAGAAACCACCAACTTGAGCCGAATTGTATTTTGCCGGCCGAAGATCCATCGTTAAAATTTCCGATCATGGTGGCCATTAATTCATTGTCGGCCGGGTTCAGATTGTAAAGAATCGTCTTTGCTAATTTATCTTGACGGTCTAACTTATCTAAGAATCCCGCGATCGCCTTCCCTTGCGGGAAATCGCCAATTGAATCCCAGCCCGTATCGGGCCCTAAACGCTGCATCATTCGTGAATTATTGTTGCGTAAAGCACCCAAATGATACTGTTGTACCCATCCCTTTTCGTGATCCCATTCCGCAAAATAAGTCAGCATTACAGAACGGAACTTATTGTGTTCCTCCTTTGAAATGGGCGTCCCTTCCAAGGCTTTCAAAAAGATCGTGTTGATATCTTCCAACTCATAGGGTTCATTATAAACCTCTTCTAAACCGTGATCCGAAACACAACAGCCATTCTCAGCAAAATAATCATGTCTCGCTTTTAAGGCCTGTAAATAATCGTCGAAATTCTCGACCCGCATTTCCGAAACGGCGCTCAGCTTTTTCACATATTGCTGAAATCCCGATAAGTTCGAAAGATTCATGGCATTATCCGGTCGGAACGCCGGCAGTACACGGATTTCAAAACCTTCCTTTTTCAGTTGTTGATGGTACTCCAAAGTGTCCGTCGGATCATCTGTCGTGCAGACAATCCGTACGTTCATTTTTCGCAAAAGGCCCCTTACACTATATTCCGGCTTTTTAAGCAAGGCACTGGCCTCCTCATATATTTCTTCTGCCGTGCTTGCATCTAAAATTTTGTCGATTCCAAAATAGCGTTTCAATTCGAGGTGTGTCCAATGATACAGTGGATTTCTTAATGTATAGGGTACCGTTTCCGCCCATTTCAAAAATTTCTCCCGATCGCTGGCGTCTCCCGTACAGTAGCGTTCGTCTACACCATTCGTACGCATAGCCCGCCATTTATAATGATCGCCATACAACCAAACCTGCGTAATATTCTCAAACTGCGCATCTTCCGCTATCTGTTGTGGTGACAGGTGGCAATGGTAATCGATAATGGGCATCTTTGCCGCATGTTCATGATATAATATTTGAGCAGTGTTACTCTCTAATAAGAAATTTTCATCTAAGAATTTTTTCATATTCGTGTGTTTTAGGTAGCGGGCTATATGCTTTATGCTCGCTCCTACCAATAACTAAATAACTAACATCTACAAAGATACCCCTCGTTTCCACGGAATGAAGTCGTCTTGATTTAATTGTACCGCTTTCGGAATCACTTCACCACTTGCTGCCCGGATACAATATTCCAAAATGTCCTCGCCCATTTGCTCTATCGTTTTTTCACCCGCTATAATCGGCCCACAGTCGATATCAATAATATCGGCCATCCGTCGGGCCAAGTCGGAGTTCGTAGCCACTTTAATAACCGGACAGATTGGATTCCCCGTAGGTGTTCCTAACCCTGTTGTAAATAAAATCAGTGTCGCGCCACTTGCCGCCTTTCCGGTTGTTGCCTCCACATCGTTTCCGGGCGTACATACTAAACTCAAACCAGGCTTAACAGCTGGTTCGGTGTAATCCAAAACGTCTTCCACGGGTGCGGTTCCGCCTTTCTTCGCGGCGCCATTACTTTTAATAGCGTCCGTAATCAATCCATCTTTAATATTGCCGGGAGAAGGGTTCATATGGAATCCCGAACCTGCATTTTCAGCCGCTTGACTATAGGCGCCCATGAGCCTTATAAACTTCTTTGCAGCCTGTTCACTCTTCGTGCGATCGATCAGATTCTGTTCAGCACCACACAGCTCCGGAAACTCTGCCAGTAGCACTTTTCCGCCTAGTGCCACCAGCAAATCAGCACAATAGCCGACGGCTGGATTGGCAGAAATACCACTAAATCCATCGCTGCCACCACATTTTACACCGATAGTGAGTTTACTGAGCGGGGCAGGCTTTCTTTCCAACTTATCAGCTTCTACCAAACCGATGAACGTTTGTCTGATTGCTTCCGTAATCATTTGCTCTTCACTTTTCGACTGCTGTTGTTCAAAAACATGCAAAGGTTTATCGAAGTTTGGATTGCGTGCTTTCAGATCGTTTAAAAAATCCTGTACCTGCAAATTTTGGCATCCCAAGCTCAGAACCGTTACGCCGGCAACATTCGGGTGATCAGCATAAGCCGCCAAAAGCTTGCTTAATACCGCCGCATCCTGACGAATACCCCCGCAGCCACCTTGGTGATTCAGAAACTTAATCCCATCCACATTTTTAAAAACCCGATCAGTTGGCACCCAAGCTTCCTGCATATCCAGGTTGAGCGATGCTATATCTTTACCTTGCTGATACCATTCTTTTAATAAATGCGCCTTCCTCTTGTATTTATCTGTCACGGCGTAGCCCAATTCGTTGTGCAAGGCTTCTCTTATGACATCCAAGTTTCTGTTCTCGCAAAATACCGTCGGTATGAAAAGCCAATAATTGGCGGTTCCCACGTCGCCGTTGGATCGGTGATATCCATTGAAGGTCCTGTTGGCGAATCTCGACACATCCGGTGCCTCCCAATGGTAATTATAGGGACGAAACGCATAAGGTGCAGCAGCGTGTTTCAAGTTGTCGGTACTCATTCGTTCGCCCACTTTCACCGGGTATTGCGTTTTCCCAACCAGCGTCCCGTACATCAATACGTCCGCCCCTGTGTCCAAATCTTGCGTATAAAATTTATGTTTCGCGGGAATGTCTTCCTTTAGCAGATAGTTTGCTGCCTGATAAACGATTTGTTCTCCCTGCCGCAAATCCTGCAGCGCTACCAATACATTATCTTTCGGATGTATTTTTAAAACCCTTGCTCCCATAAAATCAATTCAGCTGACCGTGTGTTTTATTATTAACAACGTCTTCTACTACTTTCATTACGTCATTATCTTTCAATAAGGTGAGATAGCTTAACACCTTTTCCTTAAACCCTGGAAAGTTTAACTTTTCCTTCCAAAGGCGCTGATCATATATCACCGTTTCTACCAATTGAGCAGGCTCTTTATGCCAAAGTCCTTCAAACAAGGAAGCCTGTTCATCGTTGATGGTATAGTAACCTTTGTTGTTAATATATCCCTTATAGCTATTATCAATACTTCGCTTTCCTTTCATAAAGCGTAAATAGGCGGCAAAGCCCAAGGCCATAAGCTCGGGCGCTACGCCGAAAGCTTCATAAAAGCTTTTTATAAGTGCAACGTTACGCATTTCCATTTTGGATGTATAATTCAACGTAATATTAATCCATTTATGATCAAGGGATTGATTCCGAAAACGATCTAACACTTTTTCGGCGAAAATTGTTGCTTCTCTTGCTTCTATCCCACCCCTTGATACAACGGCCGGAACGATCTCCTCCATTAATAAGTTTTTAACGAAGGTCTCCAAAACGGGGTCAGTCATAGCCGCTTTCACCGTTTCGCAGCCGGCTAAAACAGCTAATCCACAAGAAAAAGTGTGCGTACCATTGAGTAAACGCAATTTTAACTCTTTAAACTTGGTAATATCCTCACTAATAACCAATCCATCATCCACCGTACTAAACGATAGGATTTCTGCTACCTTGGGATCTTTTCCTTCAATTGCCCAAAGTCTAAAGGGCTCAGCCATAATCATCAGCTCATCCCGATAGCCCAAGCGTTCCTGCATTTTTTGATGCTCGTCGTAGGGCAATTTCCCAGGGACGATACGATCGACTAAGGTATTGCAAAAGTGATTGGCGTCTTCGAGCCAGTTCAAAAATGTAGCGCTTAATTGATGTCGTTTTGCCAATCTCAAAACCACTTCTTTCAATTTTTTCCCGTTATCAGAAATCAATTCAGTTGGCAAAATAACCATTCCCGCTTCTTCGTCGTTACCGAAACGTTGAAAGCGCTTATATAAAAAAGCCAACAGCTTGCCCGGATAACTATGCGGTGGACTCAACATGATGTCATCATCCTCGTCATAACTGATGCCGACTTCTGTGGTATTCGAAATAACGACCCGTAATTGCGGTTCTTCTGCGTAACGCAATATTTCATTCCATCGGTCTGAAGCGGCTAACACTTCCTTAATGGAAGCATTAATACTAATGTCTTCTACTTCCTTTCCATTATCGATTCCCTTCACGCAAAGGGTGTACAATCCATCCTGTTCTTCAAAACTATCTGTTTTGCCACTCGATGTAGATTTCACCACTACAATTCTCCCATTAAAGACGCCCTGCCTATTTGCCTTATCGATAAAATAATCAGGTAAACCTCTCAATAATACGCCCGTACCAAACTGTAACACCTTTACGGGCAACTCTTCCCGATTGGCTACAGGTCCCTGAACTTCCACAGGTAGCACCGCCTTTTGCAGAAAGTTGTTATTTAAACGTTCCATTTATATACTAGTCTTCTTCCTTATAAACTATTCTTTAATTAGCTACTTTCTGTGCTGCTATTTAAGCAACCATTTTACCCAATCATGTGCTGCAGCAAAATTCTGATATTCGGCCGGCAGTTTTCGTCCGTCCAAATACTCATTGTAAATCCAGGGGTCGCCCAAGGCAAACACTTTCCCTTTTCCGTATTTACTGATTGCCATTACATTCAAACCCTTGACTCCCACAATAGGAGTTGCAGGCGCATATACGCGAAGGGAACTCACCTCTTTAATGTAAAGCTTGTATGGATTTTTGAATATGGGGTTTGCTTTATCCGTGAACACTGCGCCCTGCTCAAATTGATCCCTTTTCACCATAAGGTGATTATCTTCGTTAAATTGAACACCAAAACGGCGAGCCAATTCATTGAAGTGCGTAAACTCGGCGTTGCCTGCATCGTTTCCCAGCAAGACGAGTGTACCTCCCTTTTTCACCCACTTTGTAATTACATCAATTTCTGTTGCCTCTAGAAAATGTGGGTTTGCAGATTCCTTTTCTGTATCGGGATCTACAATAATATATACATCCGCATTCCGGAGGTTTTCTTCGGTTGGCTTTACCGGCAGAGAGTCCGTCAGCGCGCCATAGGAGCGAAAAATATAGCCTAACAACGAATAACCGCCATTGTCTTGCTCTTCCCACGTATAGTGATAGCGTTCCTGTTGACTAAGTATATTTTTTCTCGTCTCCCGATTGTAGTAATAATCAAGCAACACCTTTTTCCCCTTAGCAAACTGCAAGTTAGGCACCATCTCCATTTCAACGGCACATTGTATAAAAGCACCGATACCTTTGGGGTCGTTTTGAATAACCGGTTCACTCATGTAGTAATCAAAGGAGCCATCGCGATACGGTTTTCCACCTAAGCCGGAAACTTTCACCGTACCGTTTAAATTGACGTTGCCCTGCGCATCTTTTTCAATAAATTCTTCCAAGATGCCAGCATAACCTTTTTCGGCATTTTTCAAAAACTTAGCAGGTAAATACCCTAAACGGACACCTTTCGCTAAGGTATAGACCATCATGGAAGAGGCAGAAGCTTCGGGGTAATTGCCCTTTCTCTCGGGCAGATCCGTTACCTGATACCAAAGTCCATTGGCTTGTTGAAATTTTGTTATCGCATTAGCATATCGATTCAAAATAGCGATGATGCTGTCTCTGCCGGGATGAGTTTTGGGAAAATGGTCCAGTACATCCACCATCGCCATTCCGTACCATCCAAGAGCCCGACTCCAGAAATGGGGTGATCTGCCCGTTTCCTTATCCGCCCACTGCTGTTCTTTCGATTCGTCCCAACCGTGGTATAATAAACCAGTTTTTTCATCCCGCGTATTTTTCTCTATGAGAACAAATTGCCGACTAATATCATCAAAGGCCTCAGGTTCGTTAAACAACTTCGCATATTCGGCATAAAAAGGTTGCCCCATATACAAGCCGTCCAACCATACCTGATGCGTATAGATTTTCTTATGCCAAAAGCTGCCTTGTTTCGTTCGCGGGTGTGTATCCAACTGCTTCCTCAAGTGCTGAACGGCCTTTAGGTATTTTTCCTTGCCAGTTACCTGATAGAGGAACAGTAGAATCTTTCCATTATTGATGAAGTCGATATTATAGTCCTCCATCTTATAAGCGTTGATGGTACCATCTTCCTGCACATAATGATCCATCTTATGCTGAATATAATCGAAATAGCGTTTATTAGCCGTGTTCTTCCAAACACCCTCTACTCCTTTTAGAATTACGCCTAAATCGTAACTCCATTTAGCCGGCTGGTCTTTTTCCAATGTAAAAGCATCCGGCCAGAGCCGCATAGCCGTTTGGGTCATAAGCTCACTGTATTTTGCTTCCTGCCCATGTACATTAAAAACGCTTATCATGAAGGAGAGCAGCAAAAGCCCCTTGAAAATCCGAATCATTCTTTATCTTAATTAATGTTTATCATGTTTTTATTTGCCCCGAAGTCGGCCTTTATAATTGGCTTTGCTCCTTTTAGACCTTGCACCTTTATAGCTGCGCTACGCGCTCCTTGTAGATGAAAAGTATCTGCATTTTTCACTTCTATCTGACCTAAATTTACACGGTTGCTATTTAAGATGTAGGCGATTTGCTTAGAATTATTGTCGATCTGTAACTTGACGTCCTGCAAAGTGATATCTGATGCTTCCTGTATGTCGATGCCTTGTTGAGCAATCATGTCGAGTTTATTCAGCTGAATGTTCTGTATGTGCATTTCGGGCAAGCCTCGGATAAAAACAGCTTTAGCTGCCCCGTCGCAAAGAACATTATTGATATAAATGTCCTTAAACTGCGGTGTCTCTTCGGTAACCGGTAAAACCTCCACTTTAGGTGGTTCACGGTGTTCCCCGCTGAGCACAATAGGATCCTTTGCTTCATAATACATATCGAACAAAATCGCTTCGCCCGGGATATCTTTCATGAATATATTATTGATGTGTACGTTTTCAACTACGCCACCTCGTCCACGAGTAGTTTTGAAACGCAAGCCGATGTCTGTTCCGATAAACGTACAATTGTCAACATATAAATTTCTTGCGCCACCGCTCATCTCACTTCCCACTACAAATCCGCCATGCGCATGATAAACCATGCAGTTTCGTACCCATAGATTTTCCGTTGGCATGCCACGTTCCCGACCAGCCTCATTTCTACCGCTTTTAATACAGATAGCATCATCGCCTACATCAAATGTGCTTTGTTCGACCAGTACGTTTTTACAGGACTCAATATCCAAGCCGTCTCCATTTTGGGAATACCAAGGATTACGCACATTAATATTCCGTATGGTTAAATCACTGCTCATTAAGGGGTGGATATTCCAAGCAGCTGAGTTTTGGAACGTTACACCCTCCAATAAAATACGCTCACATTTCTCGAGTAGAATCATATTTGGTCTCAAATAGTCCTTTATGTCCTGATAGAACTTTGTATTCTTTCCTTTATCCACGAGTCCTGGGTCCTTAAGAGAAGCCCCTTTCAGCGAGCTTTGGGAAGGATACCAAATATCTCCTTTTTCATTCAGGACGCCACCCGAACTTATAAGCTTTTTCCATTGCGTTTCTGTCATTTTCGCCTTTTTTACCATTCGCCAGGCGTCTCCATTCCCATCAATAATTCCCTTTCCGGTAATTGCTATATTTTGTTGATTCAGTGCCCAAATAGGCGATTGATTCCGCATTTGCGGAATTCCCTCCCAGCTGGTCTGTACCAACGGATATTGCGAAAAATCCTTTGTAAACTGCAGCAATGCATTAACCGCCAAGTGCAAGTTTACATTGCTTTTTAAGGTAATAGGCCCCGAAAGCCAAACACCTGCAGGAATTAGGACCACACCTCCGCCCCTACTATGTGTTTGATCAATAGCTTGATTAATCGATTCCGTATTTAAATGACCTCCGCCGGAAATCGCGCCGAAAGCAGTGATAGATACCGTATCCTTTTTAAAAGTAGGTAATGAGACAGTTGGTTCAGTAAGTTTTTGGGCGAAGGCGCCATGAGCAAAAATTAAAAGTATAGCAGTTTTCAGTATCTTATTCATAAAGCATTATCAAGGTATCAATCGGTTATGCCCATACAATTCTAAGGCTATCCGCTAATGTTTTCAAACATTTAAAGGTCTTTATTTGCGCAATCGTTACCGATAACGATTGCGCTGTTTTTATCTGGCCTCGTATCCGGGGTTTTGTTGGATTTCAGCTTCATTGAGATCAATGGCGTCCTGCGGAATTGGCCGTAAAATTTTGTCTTGGCCGTCCGGCCCTCTAAAGGCTCGATCGACGCCGATCCGCTTGATATCGTAGTTATATTTGGCACAAAATTCTTTCAATTTACCTGTTCTTCTCAATTCAGGCCATCTTAAATATTCACCGGCAAACTCCTTCGCACTTTCAATCAGATAGGCATCTAACGCCTGACTTTGGCCAGCGGCTGTGGCAATGTCTATATTCGGGCTCAACCGTCCGCCGTCTTTCGCGTTCCCTGGTCTGTCTAATACAGCCTGTACATAAGTTGCCGCACTGGCGAAATCATTCAATCCAATACAGGCTTCCGCATAAAGAAAATAAGTCTCGGCCAAGCGTGCCAATACGATGTCGCGCACACTGGCCGTTTGTTGAAAAATAGTGCGGGTTTGCGGACTATCGAATTTTTTAATCACCGGCGTACTCATATCCGCGTCATAAAAGGCACGATAAGCTTCTTCATCGTACTTAAACGGATAGTAGCGAAAGTTGCTCGCTATTTGTCCCTGGTGCTGATTTGCCCACGCTAACGAATCGACGCTTGTATATTCCCGTCCCCAAACACGCGGATAATAAGCTCGAATGAGTATAGAAGATTTATCTTTACTTTCATCGTAATAATCAAAATATTGATCATAGATGGTCAACATGAAGGTAGCATCATAGCGTGCATCATTCTCCCCATAAAACATATGGAGGTTCCAGGAAGGGTATAATTGAGCACTCATGTACTTATGATTTAGCTCTGCGCCTCCTAAGTAGGGACCAAAGATGCCCTGCTGGTTATTTCCATCGGTGGTGGAAGCAATCGATTCCAAATCGTATTGTACGGCAAAGATCACCTCATCATTATTTTCATTATAAGGGCTCCATAGTTGTTCAAATGGGATAGTGATTGTCTTTCCATTGATTGCATCCAAGGCATAGCTCTTTGCTTGTTCGAAATCGCCGGCTTGTTTTAAGTCCCATGCTCTGGTGAGGTATACCTTTGCTAAATAATGGTTTATCGCCGTTTTATTGACACGTGCTTTGGCGGTACCGACGGCAGGAAGAGCCGCTTCCATTTCTCCGATGACAAAGGCATAACATTCTTCCAATGTATTTCTTGGCATATTTAACCGTGGTTCAAAAGTAGCTTCTGTATTAATAAAGATGCCGCCAAACTGTTCCACCAAAAGAAAGTGATAAAAAGCGCGTAGAAAGCGTAACTCAGCAAGGTAAGTTGCTTTTTTATCCGCATCAATTTCGGCTATATCATTGTAGAAAATAGCCATATTGACTGTCTGAATAGCCCTATAACATAGCTGGTAGTAATCTTTTACGTAGGAGTCTGTTGGATAGAGCTGCTCGTATTCCTGTATGGACCGGTCGCCCGTGCCTCTCGCCCGTTGGTACATATCCGTACCGGCTACTAACAGCCAAGGTGTTAAGCGGAAAGTTTCTCGCAACGATGAATACGAGGCGGTTATCAAGGTTTCGTAACCAGCTTCGGTCCGATAAAACTCCTCGTTCGTAATGCCTCCTTTGTTATCTTCCTCTAAGAATTTCTTACATCCACTCAGTGATAAGGTAAGAACTACATATATTAAAATTCGCTTCATGATCTTTCTATTAAATCGTCGATTATCAACTAGAATTTAAGATTTACACCCAACTGATAAGTAACCGTACTCGGGCCGTTACCATTCTGCAGCGAGGTTGTGGCATATTCGGGATCCCAGCCTTCATATTTGGTAAAAGTGAAAGGATTAAGGACGTTAAGATATACCCGCAGCTGACTTATTTTCACTTTTGATAACATGCTACTTGGTAAAGTATAACCGAGGATAATGTTTCTTATCTTCACGAAAGAGGCATCTGTATATTGTCCGTTATTGCCATAATAGGGCCCAGCATTATTAATAGCGGGATTTTTTGCATTTTCATTTCCTGCGGCTGGCGACCAGGTAGCAGAAGGTGAGCCATCCTCTTTTGTGCCCCAATTCGTCCAATCGTAGCGATCGATACCGCTGGGAACGAAATAGTCAAACCTAATTTTGGGCCGGCCACGTTGGGTGTTCCCTGGGCCAAATTCTTCTAAAAATCGATCTTGTACAAAAATCCCTTGACGGGTAAACAAATCAACCGATAAATCCCAGCTTTTATAATTAAAAGTTGACCGAAGATTCGCGGTCCATTTTGGATTAGGACTACCCAAAATTACGCGATCATTAGCAGCATTAATAATGCCGTCGCCATTAATATCCTCCACACGCGCCTGGCCAGGTTGCTGCCCCCATCGTGCTGCTTCCTCCGCTTCATCAGATTTCCAAACACTCACTACACGGTAGTCGTAAACCACCTCAATAGGTTGTCCAATGAACCGTTGTTCACCCATCACATCTTCCCTCTTACCGTAAAGAGACTCAATCGCGTTTTTATTATGCGCGAAATTTAAGGAGGTAGTCCATTGAAAGTCAGGCGTACGGATGTTAGTCGAATTTAGAGAAATCTCAATCCCTCGGTTGCTGACTGAACCGATATTATCCGTCATGGTCGCGACACCGGATTCGATGGCTAACGATCTGCTCATTAACAAACCATCAGACAGCTTATCGTACACATCAACCGATCCGTAAAGTCGCTGATTGAAGAAACCGAAGTCCAAGCCAAAATTTAGCTCCCGAGTCTTCTCCCAAGTGATGGCGGGATTAACCGGATATCCAGGCCGTAAGCCCGAAACCGCATTTCCATCGCCAAAATCATACCATATCAATTCGTCGGTAATCGGTGTCTGCATGGATCCATAAGGGCTGATTCCATTATTATTCCCCGAATAACCAAAACTAAATCGGGCTTTTAAATCTGACAGCCAGTCGCTTTTCATGAAGTCTTCCTCGGACAAGCGCCAGCCGAGGGCGAAGGACGGAAAAGAGGCCCATTTATCGGCTAACTTAGAACTGCCGTCATAACGGATTGTCCCTGTAACAAGGTACTTCCCCTTATAATCATAATTCACGCGGGCCGCATAAGAAATTAAGCCAGACTCATTATATGATGTTAATGAATTATCGCGCATTAGCGTACCTGTGAATAAATTATACCACTGCGAATCGTAGGGTAGATTTTGCGTAGCCGCTTGAATTCGTTCAAACCGTGTTTTATAGAAACTATTGATGAAGGTGGCATTCAAATTATGATCGTTATTGAAGGTTTTATTATACGTCACCTGATTATCCCAGGTATATTCCAGGCTCTCATCGTTTTGCTGATAAGCCTCACTTTGATTTCGGTTTCCGGGAACAATATCATAGTACTGACCAACCCGTTCGCGGGTAAACCGTGGCATGAAGGTACTCTTTATCGAAAATCCATCGAAGAGATTTACCTGTGCATAAGCACTTGCTAACACATCATATCTTCTAGACTCCTGATTTCCACTATTAATTTCCTGCAACGGATTTGGGGAGCTCGTGAAATTTCCGCTGCCCTGAATCGATTCGGCGATGCCGGGTTGCTGAATAAGGTTACCTTCCTCGTCGTAAGCCTTTAAGATGGATGGCATACGCATTATATCCCGATAGCCATATTGACTACCCTGATTGGTAACGGTATGGGACAGATTGATTGTACCTCCTGCAGAAAAGAATTTGGATCCCCGGTGATCGATACTTAACTTCATATTATATCGCTTCAGGTCCTCATTGATGAAATTACCTCCTTCATTCTGATAGCCCACACCAAGATTGTAGGCCAGATCACTTGAACTGCCACCAATATTTACATAATGATTTTGCTGATGCCCATCTTGCGTACCTAACGCGAGCCAATCTTCATAATCTTCATCAAATAAACGTTGTTCCAATAGCGGACTACGCTGTAACACGGAATTTCTGTTGGCCTGTGTTAATTCATACTGGCCTAGGCTTGTATTGTAAGTGTAATAAGCGGAAGTACGGAAGTCAACCCACTCGCGTCCACTCATGAAGTCGGGCAACCGGGTAATTTTGCGAATACCATAAAAGCCATCGTAGCTGACGCTCATCCGCGAACCCTGATTGCTACCGGCATTTTTTGTTCGAACGATTACAACGCCATTTGAGCCGCGCGAGCCATAAATAGCCGTCGAAGAGGCGTCCCGTAATACATCAATCTGTTCGATATCGGCCGGATTCAGAAAGTTAATATCGCCCATCACCACGCCGTCTACGACGTACAATGGGCTTCCGCCTGCCAAAGAATTTTGCCCACGAATCTGAATGTTAAATCCCCCGCCGGGTTTTGTCGAGGTTGAACTGATATCAACACCGGGAACCGAGCCCTGCAAGGCGGCCATGGCGGATGTTGTTCCCCTCGCTTTTAAGGTTTCGGAGCTCACCGACCCAACTGCACCGGTAAGGTCTCCTTTCTTCATCGTACCATAACCCACCACCACCACCTCATCTAAGCCGGTAGCATCTTCTTCCAAGGTAATCGTCAGATTCTGTTGTCCTTTAATCGGGATTTCCTGCGTTTTGTAACCTAGGTAGGTGACTGTTAATACGGGATTCTGTGTATTGGGAAAGGTTAAGTTGAATACTCCCAAATCATTTGTACTTGTGGTCGTACTTGTTCCTTTTACGGCTACCGTTACTCCGGGCAGCGGCTCTTGTGCTGTGTTGACAACTTTTCCGGAAATCGACCTTGTTTGGCCCAAGGAAGAAAAAAAACCGAAAAATAAGAGCCCTAAAAGCGTCCATAATTTTTTAGTCATAATGGTTCTAATAAGTTAATAGAATGGTGGATTTAATTGGTTTTCGACCATAAGCCGTTGACGGGCCAATGACCTTGTACAAGTGTACACACTTAAAGAAAGATATCGTACAAAGGATTCGATAAAAAACTACGCAATCGTTGCCGGCAACGATTGCGTAGTGATTTGAGCGTTAGGCCATAGCAAGATGCTGTAGGCTTTATTATCGTTTATTTAAAGTATCAAAGACATAAGTATCAAGATGTTCAGCAATAAGCTAAGCTTATTCATCACTGGTGTCTATCCTCATCACGTAAATTCCATACAGATGCGCCGGCTCCGCTCGACATGATCTTGGTGCTACCGCCACTACTATTATCGCATTACATTGCTAGTTCACTACTTAAAAACTCTTCCACTCTTTACTGATAGCCGGGATTTTGGGTAAACTCGCTTTTATTCGTTACCGCATCCAGTTGATTTTGAGGAATAGGACGCAACAAATGATAATCCCGAAAAAAGGCGGTCGCATGCGGATTAAATTGCTGGAGATTTTCGCTCAATTTTCCAGTGCGTTTTAAATCGAACCATCGCATTTGTTCGCCGGCAAACTCTCTTGCTCGTTCCTCCAATATAAAATCCAGCGTTACATCCGAGGGGGAAATAGCCATTTCTGCTTGAAGCCCTTCTTTGGCAGCACGCTGGCGAATGGAATTTAGATAGCTTGCCGCTTCCTCGTTATTACCGGTTTTAAAAGCGGCTTCAGCCACTATCAAGTACATTTCGGCTAGTCGAATAACAAAAGCATCCCGCACACTCTGCGCTTCGTTTATACTTCCGCGGGTATCATCCATGAACTTTTTAAGTGAGATATAACGTAACCGATTCTTCGATGAGCCATCCGTATTATAGATATCACCATCATCATAGATCGTATAATTTTTGGCAGTCCGAACGGACGCCGGAACGGAGTACTTTGAAATAAATACCGCAGTATCTCCTACATTCATTCCTGCCGGTCTTCCCGATGCATTCGGTTGATTGCAATACCATACATTTTGAAACGAAGCTTCGAACCTGCTGTCTATATTTTCGTTAAAAAGATACAACAGATAACGGGATGGCTGATAGCGATTAAAAGGCCTGCCATATTCCAGGCTTCTGATCACACCCGGCTGATCGTCATACTTCATAAGGAAGAGCATATGCGCGCTGTTTGACCCGCGGTTATCCCCATTGGGATACACATTGTCATCCTGCATATCATTATCATTCAAATTAGACGAATAGTTCACCGCGTAAACAATTTCGCTGTTTTGCTGGTTGTCCATCCTCCATAGGTCTGCATAATTTGGGAGCAAGGAAAAACCATAATCATTGATCACCTTCTTTGCCAAGGCGCCTGCTTCGGCATCCATTCCTCTGGTTAAATATACCCGCGCCAAAAAAGCTTCTGCTGCCGGTTTAGTTACTCGTCCGTAATCGGAAGTGGATGGCGCCAAGTTATCAACAGCAAAGCGCAAGTCTTCTATGATTAAGTTGTAAAAATCATCAACGCTTGATTTGCTTGCTTCTGTAACCACGCCCACAGTCTCTTCTGTTGTCAGATGTACGCCACCCCAAGTTTCTACGATGTGGTAGTAATAAAAGGCACGTAGGAATCGAAATTCGGCTGTTCTTTGTATTTGGAGCGCCTCGTCCATTCCCGAATCTCCTACTCTCGCAATACCAGCGTTGCACACATTAATAGCTTTATAGAAGTTCGACCATACTTCTTGCAGCGCACCATTGGTAGCCTGTAAATTTTGATAAGTCGTTAAATCCGGATAAACGTCCCCTGCACCGTTGGTCCACAAATCGGTACCCGTTTCTGCTATATTATAGCCCCTTTCTTTTCCATACCACCAACGTTGATAACTATAGGCTGCATTAACCAAGGTCTCAAAACCTTTAGGGGTCGTATACAAAGTTTCGTCGGTAATCCCACTAAGGTTCTCCTCGTCGAGCATTTTTTTACAGGAAGTCAGCCCGGTTGTTATGATCAGGGCCGCAAATAAAGCTGCTTTATAGATAGTTCTAAAAATCATGGTGTTTGCCTTTTAAAAGTTAACATTAATACCTGCTACAATCAAACGCGTTAAAGGAGCCGATTCCCCGCCTCCACGCTCCGGATCGTATCCATTAATGGTTTTCGTCCACATTGCTAAGTTTCTACCCGAAACGTACACCTTCAATTTAGCTAAGCCCCATTTATCCGTAAGAGAAGCAGGTAAGGTGTACCCTAGGGTAACATTTCTCAACTTTACGAAAGAGCCATCAGTATAGCCCAAGGTAGAAGTATAGAGCATACTTGTTCTACTTAAATTGGCATTGGGCCGTGGCCATTCGTTGCTGGGATTTTCAGGGGTCCAATAACTTATGTCGGCCGTGCTATTTTCAACGGCTTGCGGGTCATAGCGGGTGAGGTAATTGGCGTTGATCATTTGCCCGATACGGGCAAAAATATTAATATTCAAATCAAAGCTTTTGTAGCTAAAATCGTTATTCCATCCCAAGCTCCATTTGGGTACTTGTGAACCAACCACCACGCGATCTCCGTCGGCAGTAATTACGTCGTCGCCGTTTTGGTCCCTCACTCGGATGTCTCCCGGGCTCTGCCCATAGGCCGCTGCCAGACCTTCTTCGCCCAATTGCCAAATGCCGAGCTTTTCGTAATCGAAATACGAATTAACGGGATAGCCAACAACCACATACCGTGAATCCAAGCTGATTACATCTTGATTGTCGATCAGTTCTTTCACCTTTTCGATATTTTTGGTAAACGATACGGTACTATTCCATTTAAATTGGTCGTTGCTGATCGGAGCCGCATTTAACATAAACTCAATACCTTTATTTTCCGTTTTACCAATATTTTGCGTGACGAAAGAATAGCCAGAAGTAGGTGGCAGGATTCTATCGAGCAATAAATCGCTCGTACTGGTGTGATAGAGTTCTAAGGTACCGTTTAGTCGTCCTTTGAACAGTCCAAAGTCCAAACCGATATTGGTATTAGCCGATTTTTCCCAACCTAACTGGGGGTTCCGCGAATTGTTTGGAAAACCGTATCCCGGAGCCGACGCGTCGCCATAAGCAAAGGGTATTCGGGTAAGCGTACTCTGAGATGAATAAGCAACGACTGAAGAGTTGCCGGAGACACCATAACTTGCCCGCAATTTAAGATCGCTAAACAACGACTGTTCTTTCATAAATCCTTCATCAACAATGCGCCAAGCGCCCGCTACAGAAGGGAAAAAGTCCCACTTATTACCTACAGCCAATTGACTAGCACCGTCCGTCCGCGCCGTTAGTGTCAACAGGTATTTCCCTTTATACCCATAATTTACCCGAGCGGCATACGATAGTAGTTTTGTTTCGGTATAAGCGCTGGTTATAGCGAGGTTTTGCGTATTCGAGCCGAGGTTATAAAAGAAATTATTGTCTAATAATTGATTTTCCCCTTGCGCTGTCGCATTCTCGGTATCATTATAAAGGTATTCACTGATACCCGTTATACTGAAATCATGTTCACCGAAACTCTTTTGGTAATTCACAATTGCTTGCCAGTTATAGCCCAAGCCATTGTTCGTCACATAGGTAGCGCGTGAATTCGCACCGTTGCGACGGATCGAATAGGAACCTTCATACAAACCGTCCCGCAAATTGGACAGATTTACCGCAAAATTACCGCGGATGCTCAATCCTTCGACTGGTTTTAATTCAGCGAAAACCGTCGGGAAAACGCGAAGTGTCTTTACATTGTTTTTGTAGTTACCAGGCTGCTCATCGGCCAAAGGATTAATTGCTCCTCCTTGTCCCGGATAAATAATATAATTGCCTTCTGCATCAAAAGGCGTATTGAGCGGACTGATCTTATTAGCCTGATTAAGCGGATCGGCACGTTTATTTTGGTCATAGTAGGTTAGCTGAGTTTGGGTCCCGACTTTCAGCGTATTGGTCACCTGATAATCCAAGTTTAAGCGGGCGGTATAACGTCGGGCATCGTCCATCTCAAATAGCCCTTTTTCATTAAAGAAATCAAGCGAGAAGTAAGACGTTAATTTCTCTGTACCGCCGGAGATGTTCAACTGATAATCCTGTTGATGCCCTGTTCCTAATAACATATCCGCATAATCGGTAGAAACATTGTTTTCAATGAAACCGAGTTGCTCGTTACTGAAAATTTTGGCATCATCGGCCGGACTGTTCCAAACGCCCGTAGTGCGATAAGCTTCCCTACGTAAAGCCACATATTCCTGACCATTCATAACGCGCGGATAGCCTGCTACCTCTTGCACCCCGTAGTAAGCGTTGAAAGACACCCTCGGTGCACCGGATACTCCACGCTTGGTGGTGACGATGATTACGCCATTGGCCCCTCTTGAACCATATATGGCTGTGGAGGAGGCGTCTTTGAGCACTTCCATGCTCTCAATATCATTGGGGTTGATATCCTGAATGCTGGAATATTGCATCCCGTCTACAATAAAGAGTGGACCGTTTCCTGCGGTAATGGAGCGATTGCCTCTCACAGTAATGCTCACACCCGATGTGGCAGAACCACTTTGCCGCACAATATCTACTCCAGGTGCTTTTCCCTGCACCGATTCCATTACATTGGTAGTAGGTAATTTTGTTAACTCTTCACGCGCTACTGACGTGACGGCTCCTGTGAGGTCCCTTTTCTTAACTGTACCGTAGCCGATTACAACCACTTCATCTAGATCGGTTGCGTCTTCCTCCAACACAATGTTAGGTAACCGTTTTGGTGCATCTATTGATATTTCCTGAGGTTTATATCCTACATAATTAAAAACCAAGGTAGCTGGTATACTGGGCAGCGCCAAGCTGAATTCCCCTTGATTGTTTGTACTTGTACCTGTGTTGGTTCCTTTCGCCAGCACACTTACAGCAATTAAAGGCAGACCTTCTTTGTCGACCACCTTCCCGGTAACCGTTCTATTTTGCCCAACGGTATTAGACAGGTTAATCGCAGTTAGACAAAAAAACGTAATAAAAAAGCTGTTGATTCTTTTAGGTAGTTTCATCATTTTGGTTAGCTAGTATTAATTTTGGCTTGTGATTTTAATTGCTTAGCATCTGATTCGCAAGTATAGAATTATCCAAGCGCATTTCCAACGTTGGCATCCATTGAAATTTACGCAATCGATCCCGGAAACGATTGCGTAAAAATTATCGTTCTGCCCTGCTAGCATTATAAAAATTCTCCCTATTCTTGTCCTACGGACCAATCAGAAAATCCATCACCTTCCTATAATTTTATGAAGAGGATCGCACTATTGATTATTATATTCGGCTGTATATTTCATCATCCGATTTTTTCTCAAACCATTTATCCGGATCGGTTTGTTGTTAGCCAAGAGGGTGACGGCGACTTCCGTACGATTCAGGAAGCGGTCAATGCCGTGCGCGACTTATCACAGCAACAGGTTCGGATTTATATCAGAAAAGGTATATATAGAGAAAAGATAGTTGTCCCTTCTTGGAAAACGAATATTTCTTTCATTGGAGATGGTACCGGGCAAACGATCATTACCAACGCAGACTATTCGGGGAAGACCTATACGGATACGGTTGATCCCTTTGGAAAAAAAGCCTTTACAACCTATAATTCGTATACGGTCTTGGTGCAAGGAAATGATTTTACCGCTGAAGGGCTGACCATACAAAACACGGCAGGCCGCGTTGGCCAAGCAGTGGCTTTACATGTTGAAGCGGATCGGGTTGTCATAAAAAACTGCCGGCTCTTGGGGAACCAAGACACACTCTATACAGCCACGGAAAATAGTCGGCAATACTACCTCGATTGCTATATCGAAGGAACTACCGATTTCATATTTGGACAGGCTACGGCAGTTTTTCAGCGTTGTACTATTCATAGTTTAAGTAACTCTTATATTACAGCAGCATCCACCACACCGCGACAAGCCTTCGGCTTTGTCTTTTTAGATTGCAAGCTTACTGCAGATAAAGAAGCAACGAAAGTATATCTCGGCCGACCGTGGCGCCCTTATGCCAAGACAGTCTTTATACGCTGCTATATGAGTCAACATATCCTCGCGCAAGGATGGGATAACTGGCGGAATTCGGCGAATGAATCCACCGCTTACTATGCAGAATATCGAAGTGAGGGGCCGGGGGCGAATGCCCGAGCTCGGGTTAACTGGAGCAGGCAATTAACAGCCGAAGAAGCGGCACATTATGAACCCAGCAAAATATTCAATTATCAGGATGCTTGGCATCCTACAAATAGCCAGTAATCATGACAATGCTACGAAATACGTGCCTTTTATCCTTATTACTAATCACCTGCTCTTGCATGCTGTCAATAGCGCAAGAGAAGCCCTATGTTTCCCAGGTGTGGCGAGCCGATCAGGGCGATGGCACCTATAAAAACCCGGTACTAGACGCCGATTATTCCGATCCCGACGTTATCCGCGTGGGCGAGGACTTCTACATGACGGCTTCGAGCTTTGATGCCATACCGGGCTTACCGATCTTACATTCCAAGGATTTAGTAAACTGGCAAATTATTGGTCATGCGCTTAAGAGACAGCCGCCCTTCGATCACTTCTCAAAAACGCAACACGGTAATGGCGTTTGGGCACCTTCCATCCGTTATCAGCAAGGTAAGTTTTATATCTACTACGGCGATCCGGATTTTGGTATCTATATGATTAAGACGAAAGACCCGGCCGGTGACTGGGAGGAACCGGTGTTGGTGGAAGCGGGTAAAGGGATAATTGATGTTTGTCCTTTATGGGATGAAGATGGCCAGGCTTACATTGTATATGCCTATGCAGGTAGTCGCGCCGGTATCAAAAGTATCATAGCCATCAAGAGGTTGAGTGCTGATGGCACAAAAACGCTGGACGAAGGTACGATTGTCTATGATGGGCATGCTTTAGATCCTACTATTGAGGGACCTAAATTTTATAAGCGGAACGGTTATTATTATATTATGGCACCTGCCGGTGGCGTCGCCACGGGCTGGCAACTCGCCCTACGTTCAAAAAACATCTACGGTCCTTACGAGAGACGTGTAGCCATGGCACAAGGGAACACGAATATCAATGGACCGCATCAGGGCGGTTGGGTAGACACGCAAAATGGTGAAGATTGGTTCCTTCATTTCCAGGATAAAGACGCTTATGGGCGAGTGGTGCATCTTCAACCCATGCAATGGGTAAACGACTGGCCTGTTATAGGGAAGGATGTGGAAGGAAAAGGAACCGGTGAACCGGTTTTATCCCATAAAAAACCGAATGTTGGGAAAAGCTATCCCATACAAACACCTGTTGAAAGTGATGAGTTTAATGATCGAACAATGGGCAAACAATGGCAATGGCAAGCCAATCCGAAGGCCACTTGGTCGTTCTTCTACCCTGAAAAAGGGGTATTGCGACTTTATACCCAGCAGGCTCCGGACAGCGCTCGCAATCTCTGGGATGTTCCAAATATATTATTACAAAAATTCCCTACGGAAGTATTTACGGCAACAACGAAGGTCAGCTTTACGCCAAACGAAAAGATAAAAAATGAAAGAACCGGTTTGATAATTATGGGCCAAAGCTATGCCCATTTAAGCCTGAAAAGCAAACAAGAGGGCATCGTCCTTGTGTACGGAGAAGCGAAAGACGCGCATAAAGGCGCTGCAGAAAAGGAAACCGTTATCCAGCCCATAAAAACAAACACCGTATTTCTTCGTGTTCAGGTAAAGGCCGGCGCCGAATGCCGATTTAGTTATAGCGAAGACGGAAAAACGTTTAAAAGCATCGACGCGGTGTTCCGGGCAACTCCCGGACAATGGATCGGGGCAAAAGTGGGGCTGTTCAGCACGCGCGACCGCCAAATTAACGATTCGGGCTGGGGCGATTACGATTGGTTTAGAATAGAAAAATAAATAGGCCTATGTTGAAACATTGTCGATGGATCCCTTTAATCTTCTTACCTTGCTTCTTCTGTTTTGCCCAAGGACAGGAGAAAACGGATGCGATAGCTGAAAATATATTACGGCTACAACGCAATTATGGTGGCTGGTCAAAATTCCTCGACAAACGAAAGGTAAATTATAATCGTGTATTTAGTCCCTCGGAAATCACTTTGGCTAAGGCTCAAAAAGGCCTACAAGATGCTACCATTGACAATAACGCTACAAGCAGCGAGATCCGTTACCTAATAAACGCCTACCGCAAAAGCGGAAATCAGCGGTATCTGAAAGGAGCTGAAAAGGGTATTGACTACCTCTTGCAGGCTCAATACCCCAACGGCGGTTGGCCGCAATATTATCCCGACACCCATCTTTATCGATCGCAGATCACCTATAATGACCGCGCGATGATCAACGTCTTGCGCATTATGCAAGACATTGTCGCCAACAAAAACGGCTTCGATGTGTTGGAAGCAGTCTATAAGGAAAAAGCACAAAGAGCAATTACTAGCGGCATTGCTTGTATACTAAAAACACAAGTAACCATAGATGGAGAAAAGACAATATGGGCCGCGCAGTACGATAAGGAAAACCTGCTGCCTGCTAAAGCCAGGGCTTATGAATTACCGTCACTGGCCACGGCAGAATCAAGCGATATTTTGCTTTTTTTAATGGAGCAACCATATTCAAGCGCTTTGGTAGAAGCCATTGAAGCAGGCGTCAAGTGGTTCGCTGCACATAAGATAGAGAATAAAGAAGCCGTGCTTATTGAAAACTCAATCCAATCAAGCGGAAAAGACCGGGTTTTGGTTGATAAACAGGGCGCTACGTGTTGGGCTCGTTTTTATGACCTCAAAAAGCAAGAGCCTTTATTCGCCGGCCGAGATGGCATCCCGCACCGAAGCCTCTCAGCCATTGAGAATGAGCGCCGTGTAGGCTACGCTTGGTACGGGAACTGGGGAGATAAAGTAAATAAGGCTTATAAAAAATGGAAATTAAGAGATTTTTAATGAGGCTTGAATATTGCAAGACGAACAGCCGTGCAGTGCTTTTCTGCTCGTTGCATCGATATCCTCCAAGGCCGTTTGAGCACTTCGAAACAGTGATGCTTTCAACAGCGTTTGAAGCTATTCAAGATTATTCGTATCTTTGTACTCCCCTCCAGCATAATTTTCATTTATTTTCAAATTAAAGTTTGGCGAACCCACATTAAATCCGCCTCAAGTCCACCTTTATTCCACGTTAGATCCACCTGTCATTCGGTATACGCTCGGTCTCCATTCCCGTTTTCCCCGGTTTCTATAGTACCTATATATATCGGCTCTTAACCGGATGGGGCAGGTATGTCGATCGGCTTTTTCCTGTACTTATTTCAAGAGGCCATAAGTCCTTCCCTTTTTAGTTGGTAAATCATATTCTTCGAATTCATCCGCTTGATTTGAAATGAAACGGTCTATATGACCGATCGGTTCTTTGATTTCAGTCGTTTTATAGAATGGATTAGCATTTTCGCCCATTGCTTTGTCCAAGGAAGGTTTTTCGATTAACCTTGTACTGGCAATAAACATACAAAAATTACCTGAGGGACTTGTTGGGCATCCACTGGCATGGCGGGGATAAGCCGAGTTTAACGAACATGGATTGCCAGACAGTATGCTAGGTTGATTTTTAAAAAGGCTGCCAACTCCCAAGCATCTCTTCCTTCGTATAAAGTTGTGCCTCCTCCCTATTCAAAATCTTTGCCCATTTGACCCGTCTGGTGGGCCTTGCTCCTGCACCTTTACTATTATACTCCGCAAAGAAAGCCGTTTTTTCATTCGCTTCTTTTCCCCAGTTGTCCCAACCTTCGGGACGAATATGTTGCCCCATATCGCAGTTGATGTAGACCACTTTCGCGTGGGGTCGCCAAGGCCGGCCTAAGGCCACAGCGATATGAGGGTTTTCTGCTGTCAGCTTACAATCGACAAATACATAACCATAGGGCTTAGCTTGGGGTGTAGAGGCTGCCGTTACATATCCATTTCCTTTGCTGCGCAATTCACATCTGATAAAAAGCGCGGTTGCCGCACCAAAAATAAAATCGACGGTTCCCTCAATATAACAGCTTTCGAAATATTGTAAACTTTCTTTGCTTTTGTCGTCCTGAGGTCCTTTGGTGTAAAGCGTGTCTTGAAAACCTAAGAATCTACAATTTTTAAAAGCAACGCGATTTCCTGTAATATTAACCGCAACGGCTTGCCCAAACGGACCTGAGGAATTGGCAAAACTTATATTTTCTGCAGTAAAATCGTCGGCCTCTACAAAAAAAGATGATGACCCCGTTGTCCCATAGTGTTTCCCCGTTTCCGGATTGCTTTTAGTCGCAAAATTATCGTAGGTGACGATCGTTTTGTGAGGATCCTCCCCTCGTAATTTGACGCTCCGCTTTGAGGGTTTTAACACAAGGCGTTCTTTATACACGCCTGGACGTATCAGAATAGTCGTAACCTCTGTGGCATAATCGGGGACGGCGTCGAAAGCCTCTTGAATACACCTAAAATCTCCTGAACCATCTTGGGCAACGATGATCGTCAGCGGTCTTGCAGCTGCTATCCCGTAAGCCATGCTGATGGAAAGGAAAATAATGCAAGCTATACTTCTTCCCATGATATCTCCTACTTCAACTGTTTTACAAGGCTGAGTTCTAGTTCTTTTATTCCCTCGACAGCGAGCTTTGCAACCGCCAAAGCTCCCTCTCTATTCAAATGTGTATTGTCGATCACACCTTTTGGGTAATTTTTATGTCCCGCTTTTAGGTGCAGGAACAATTTTTCTGATTTTCGCTCCCCTAAAGCTGTTAACAATCGGTTTGTTTTTTCGGTAAGGTCGATTAAGGGAACCTGTAAGCTGTCCGCTACCTCGCGGATAGCCCTCGGATAATCCTTATGGGTATCTACTAAAATGCCCTGTTCAAAATTGCGCCTCGCAATGGGAGTCAACAATACCGGCTGAACTCCTTTTTCACGGGCTTTTACGACAAACATACGCAAGTTCGCTTTAAATGTCCTGATGTCGGTACCGACCTTTGGTTTATCTATCTTTTCGTCGTTATGTCCGAATTGTATAAAAAGATAATCACCCACCTTGAGTTGATTGTATATTTCCGTCCACCGACCTTCATCAATAAATGAACGGGTACTTCTACCGTTTTTAGCCTTATTTTCCACTTGGACACCCGGTTTAAACAAAGTAGCAAAAGGCACACCCCAACCGGTTTCGGGATATTTATCGGGATCTTTTATAGCCATGGTTGAATCGCCCATCATCCATAGGGTAATCTCTTTGTCTTTAAAGCCGAAAGCGCAAAAAATTAATGAGAAAACCAGCAAAAGCGTTAATTTTTTATTGTGCATTTTTCGGATAATAATGGTTCTGTTTTAACTGGTCGCAAAGAATAACCTGAACAAGTTTACATAATTGTCGGATGAAGACAAGAAAGGCGAACAAAAAAATAAGCGCAAACGATACCGGGATCGTTTGCAGCCGACCTTCATTATCTTTTTGAATAACAAAAAAACACCACGAAGCGGTCAAGAATCGTTGCATTTAAAGCCATTTTTAACTAAGTTTGATATTCAAAAAAAACTAACTTGTGTTCAAACCGATAACAATAAAAGACATTGCTCAAGCACTCAATCTATCAGCTTCTACCGTTTCCAGGGCTTTAAGCGATAGTTATGAAATAAATAAAGAGACAAAAAAGCGAGTATTGGCCTATGCCGAACAGAATAACTATAAACGGAATCCGATTGCTTTAAGCTTAAAACAACGCAAAAGTTATTCTATTGGCGTGGTTGTATGCGAGGTAGCGAACAGTTTTTTTTCCCAGGCAATTGACGGTATAGAATCCATTGCCTATAAAAACGGTTATAACATTATCATTACCCAAACGCACGATTCGTACGAAAGAGAAGTGATGAATATCAAGCATCTAGCGAACCGCTCCGTAGATGGCATCCTAATCTCTTTGTCCGCGGAAACAACCAACTTCGATCATATCAAGAAACTCCATGAGGCAGGTTTACCGATTGTCTTTTTCGACCGGATAAATGAGAGCTTGGCTACCCATAAAATATCATCTGATAATCGAAATGGAGCTAAAATGGCGACCTGCCATTTAATAGACAAGGGTTATAGAAAGATTGCTCATTTGGCAAACGCCCCCCATCTTTCTATCACGAAGGAACGCCTAGCCGGATATAGGGAAGCCCTAATAGAAAACGGCATTGCTGTCGACGAAAATAATATTAAGTATTGTCATCATGGAGGCAGCGATTTAAATGAAGTGGATGCAGCTGTTCAGTATTTTTTATCGATGGACGAAAAACCCGACTCCATTTTTGTAGCGAGCGACCGCCTCAGTATAGCCTGCTTAACAGCCATTAAAAAGTACAGCGACCACGCATATATGCCCGCTATAGTAGGATTTTCGAACAGCGATGTACTTGACCTGTTCAGCACCGATTTCTCTAGTGTGCGGCAGCCGGCCTTCGAAATGGGCAGGGTGGCGACCGACCGTTTAATTCAGCTCATAGAAAGTAAATATCCCGTCTATGAGCATGAATCCATCGTATTGGGAACGGAATTAATTGAGCGGATTCCGGACAAACAGCTATAGGCAAAAGCTGTAAGCTTTAATCAATAAGAAGTCACAGTATCAGCCGAACCGTAGGCGAAAAGACTATAGTTTATGCTACTATTGCTCCTTTTCTATTATTAACGACTCAACTATTTCTCGATCAAATTATTTTTAATATAGTTAAAACTCAATCTGATACTTTCAAAATGGTTCTCCATGTAAATACCATCTTGCTCAACGAAGAAGTGCTTTAAACCAGCTTCTTCCGACTTTTTGAAGATCGCCTTATAATCTACTGCTCCCGTTCCAACTTCTGCAAATTTGATATCTTTTAAGATATCCATCGAAGGCAACGAGTCTTTCCCTTCGCCGACAATAACATCCGATTTCGATTTGTCAATATCTTTGACATGCCACATTTCAAAACGCTTAGGATACTTTTCAAATAACTGCAGCGGATGGGCTCCCGACTTTATCGCCCAGAACATGTCCAGTTCAAAAGCAACCAGATCGGGCTGCGTTTCTCCAACAAGTATATCGTAACCAGTTCTTTTGTCGGCACCGTAGCTTCTAAATTCCCAAAAATGATTATGATATCCTATTTTTAAACCAAGGCTCTTACAATATTCGCCACCTCTATTTAACTGCTCTGCCATGAACTTGAAATCTTCAAGCGTTAGCTTGTCGATCAAATTGAATGGTGGTACCGGAACAATGAGGTAACGCTGCCCAAGTTTAACGGCAATCTCCGCCTGCTGTTTCAACTCATCATCCTGCCCCTTGCCCACCGTCAGAAAATTATTTAGCTGATAGTGTCCACTATAGGTTTGAAGGTTATTTTCTGCCAGGAGATTTTTCAATCCTTCCGTGCTTAATCCCCAGTATTTACCAGAGCCCTTTTCCGTTCCATAATCGTAAAAGGTTTCCACATGCCCATAACCGATATTCGCTATTTTCATGATCGTCTGCTTCGGATCTTTAGCGAGCTCGTCGCGCATTGTATACAGTTGCAAACCTATCTCAGCGTTTTGGGGACGCCTCGTGCCACATCCTGTTAGCAATTTGCCGCCTACCGCAGCGGAAGCAACCGCTAAGCCCGATTGCTTTAAGAATTTTCTTCTAGATACCATATTCAAGTGTTATTGGATAATTTAGCTCCGTCTAATTTACACTTATTTATGGTAAAGTCAAGATGATATTGGCAGTAGGCAATAGGCATTAAACACGGGCGTTTATGCGCGGTTGTCATTCACTTAAGAAAGCTCCAATGCATCGTTTAAAACGCCATGCTATATTTTTATTTTTACTTCGCTAAATAAGAGGCTTATGGCCTAGAGCCTGAAGCATATCGCTCAGAAAGGTTTTGCCAAATAGAAACAATATCTTACATTTATGGACATATAAAAAGTTAGCACGATGGATTTTATAGATGCCGATAAAAATTTTGAAGTACTTGGACTGCGTTTACCACCCGCGCCGGCCCCCTTGGGCGTATACAAACCTTATTTGATTGATGGCAAATATCTTTATCTTTCCGGACATGGTCCGGTACAGGATGACAAGAGCCTCATCATCGGTCGAATCGGAGAAACAATCAATATGGAACAGGGCAAATTAGCCGCTCAGCAAGTAGGGCTGACAATGCTGTCAACGATCAAAACGAACTTGGGAAGCCTCAATAAAGTAAAGCGAGTGATTAAAGTATTAGGGATGGTTAATTGCACTGCTAATTTTGAAAAACACCCTTATATCATCAATGGCTGCAGCGAGTTATTTGCAAAAGTTTGGGGCGAAGAAAATGGTATAGGTGTACGCAGTGCGGTAGGTATGGGAAGTTTGCCAGACAATATTCCCGTAGAAGTGGAAGCACTGTTTGAGTTGGTCTAATGGATGACGGTATGCAAACGGAAATCGCGTCTATATATGCAATCAATCAGGTGGAAGATATGCCGACACCCGCGCTTGTTGTTTTCCCACAACTGGTAGAAAGCAATATTCGGGAGCTGATATCAATGGCGGGTTCGGTGAGCAGACTGCGTCCGCATATTAAAACGTCTAAATCCGCAGACGCAGTTAAACAGCTGCAATCGGCCGGCATCAGCAAGTTTAAGTGTGCCACCATCGCTGAAGCTGAGCTTTTAGGAAATTGCGGTGCAAAGGACGTTTTGTTGGCATACCAACCGGTTGGACCAAACATCAACCGTTTTGCCGCGCTCATAAAGCGATTTCCTAACACCTCTTTCGCCTGTTTGATCGACCGACACGAAATAGCGCAACAGTTAAACCATATCGCCCTCACCGCGGATGTTCGAATAAACATCTATATCGATGTCAATGTTGGCATGAACCGTAGCGGTGCCAACCCGGTGGATGTGCCGGCGCTGGCTCAAGCCTGTTCAGCCTTAGCCAGTTTAAATCTGCTCGGCCTGCACTGTTACGACGGACATATTCACGACGCGTCATTGGAAGAGCGCCGGAATCGATGCAAGGCCTACTTTGTCGACATTGAAGAACTTATCTTGCAATTAGACGCACTTTACGAAAAGTCCTTCGCTATTGTTGCCGGAGGTACACCTACCTTCCCGATTCATGCTGCAAATCCGCAAAAAGAACTGGAATGTAGCCCCGGCACGTTCATCTTTTGGGATAAAGGTTATCAAGAGCTCTTTGCGGAACAGGGATTTCAAGTAGCAGCCTTAGTGCTTAGTCGCGTTATTTCCATCATAGACAACCGAAAACTATGTTTGGATTTAGGGCATAAAGCAATCGCATCTGAAAATGAACGGAGCAAACGCGTTTTTTTCATGAACGCTCCAGACGCACAGCTGGTGTCTCATAGTGAGGAACATGCTGTGATTGAAGTGGCTGATACTCGTGCATACCATGTCGGTGACCTTTTTTATGGCATACCTTATCATATTTGTCCGACCGTCGCCTTATACGATACAGCCGTTACCGTGACGAACAGTCAATTGACTGGCGAATGGCAGATCGCTGCCAGAAAACGAAAACTAACCATTTAACGATATTTCCATGTTTATTATAGACGCTCACCTTGATTTAAGCATGAACGCCCTGGAATGGAACCGCGATTTAACGAAATCCAGCCGGGAAATTAATCAACGAGAAGCAGGATTGACAGATAAGCCCGATCGCGGCAAAGCCCTTGTGTCCCTACCCGATTTGAGAAAGGGAAATATCGGTCTGGTAGTGGCAACCCAGATTGCCCGATACGTTGCGCCCGACAACCCCTTGCCGGGCTGGCATTCGCCGGAACAGGCCTGGGCACAAACCCAAGGGCAACTTGCTTGGTATAAAGCCATGGAAGCCAAAGGTGAAATGGTTCAAATAAACGATTTGGTGTCACTGGAAAAGCATCTATCATTATGGAAGGATGAAAGTACGCCAGCCGAGAAGAAACCAATCGGCTATATACTGAGTTTAGAAGGAGCAGACTCGCTAGTTACACCTGAGCACCTGCATTTTGCTTGGCAAAGCGGACTCCGCGCAGTGGGCCCTGCGCATTATGGCCCGGGGCGCTATGCACAGGGCACGGATGCGAAGGGATTTATGGGAACGGAGGGCCGCAAGCTGTTAAAAGAAATGGAAAAGCTTAACATCATACTGGATGCCACCCATCTCTGTGACGACAGCTTTTGGGAAGCACTGGATCATTTCAATGGGCCGGTATGGGCGAGCCATAATAACTGTCGCGCACTCGTTAACCATAATCGACAATTTAGCGACGAACAAATAAAAGCACTAATTAACCGCGGAGCCGTCATAGGCGGCGCATTAGATGCATGGATGATGGTTCCCAACTGGCAAAGAGGGCTTTCTACGCCTAGGGAGATGCAATGTAATCTGGCGGTTTTAGTCGACCACTTCGATCATATTTGCCAGCTCGCAGGGAATTGCGACCATATTGGTATTGGATCCGATTTAGATGGCGCTTTCGGAAAAGAGCAGTGCCCCTATGATCTGGAAACCATTGCTGATTTGCAGTTATTAAATGGAGAATTGGCCGATAGAGGCTACACAGAAGACGATATCGCTAAAATACTCCATGGTAATTGGCTCCGTTTTTTAAGGAAAGCTTGGAAAAACACGTGAATTAAGTTTGAATCGGAAAGTTCATTTCCTTTACCGCTTGCCCGCCTTTTTGGTTTGAAAATCTCTTTCCGAGCTGCACCAAACCCAGTATCAACAACATCATAAGGAAGAAATGCAGTTTTCCCCAAACAAAAGCCAACATGAAAACATAGCCTATAAATAGTATTTGATCAGGTTTGGTTTGCAGCAACTTCTTACCGTAAATCAGGTAAAGTCCAATAGGAATCGCAATTAAGGCAAAAGCGACTATGGGGGCATTTAAATAAGCGGACAACAGGTCCCACCGCTTCGATTGGATAATCGTGCCATCCACCAATTCCAAACCGTAAAATGTACCATCTTTACCCTTTCGCGTATACGTTGTCAGCTTAAGCTCATCCTTGATTTCCCTCACCTCCGGGCTCGGCAAATAATCTTTGTTGACATAACGATGCATAAGTATAGGCTCTCCAGTAAAGGATATCGTGATTAGTTTTTCAGCGCCAGCTCCGCTATATTTTTGCTGTATCTCTTGTACCGTTCCGCTTACTTTTGTTAAGAAGACCGCAGGCGCCAAGGCCTGTAACACGCCGAAACTTAAAATGCCTATGAGGAGGATTAAGCCCAAGCGGAGCCATTTTTTTTCGTTGGAAACTATATTCATCTGAATGGATATATCATTGTTTAGCGTATCGATTCCAAACACCGTTGTATTATATAGACAAACAATATAATGTATCAACTGTTTTTCAATCTGAAGACAAAAAGACAGTAATTATGGAAAATGCAGCGGAAATATCCTTCGAGATCAATGCAGAGATCGGAGGAACAGCAAAAACATTACGCGTGGAGCAACAGGAGACAAGCGACGGCGCCCCCTATTACGTTTGTTTTGATAATGACCAGCATATTGCGGAAATCAGGAAGGAATCAAACGATCATTGGGTACAACTTTGGGGAGAATTAGACGAACCGAGTATAAGCGCAATTGGAAAAGCCATTGAGCAAAAAGAGCTAAAAAACAACGGCTAAAAGGGACGCGGTTCACTATAGCCTACAAATCGGCGAATAAAATAATTTCAAATCGTATTAAAAGAGCTGTCTAAAAAGTCTTTAGGTCGACGGAGACATGGCGGATCGCCTAGCGCCGACGGGCTTTTTAGACAGCTTCATTGAACCTTCAAGAAATATTAATTAATCGGGGACCTTTTCTTTTGGCCTCCTCTTTTTTTGGAATTGTTAACTGCAATAAGCCATTTTCATACTTCGCTTCAATTTTGTCTTCATCTACTACATCTTTCGGAAAATTAAAACTTCGTTGAAACGACTGATAACTAAATTCTTTTCGTGCATAGCCATCTTCCTTCTTCTCATCTTCAAATTCCTTACTTGAGGAAATGGTCAGCAAATTACCATCCAACTCAATTTTGAAATCATTCTTGTTCATACCGGGAGCTGCCATTTCGACTTCATAATTGTCTGCCGTTTCTTTAATATTCACAGATGGGACCGTTACATTGGCCTGTGAAAGATTTCCGTTATCCCAATTAAACAAATCCCTATTAAAAAAATCATCAAACAGGGAAGGGAAACTGCCTCTAGTTCTTCTGACAAGTGCCATTACTACCTCCTTTTTACTTCAAATTATGATCAATGTCCATTGAAATTTCCCGTAAAAACAAGCGGAAAAACGAAAAGTTTTTATTTGATTAAATTCGCGAATGGTTACCTTTGTCGGCATCCGGAAGTTGCCGATGCAATTCCACATCACTTAATTGAATGCGAGCATGTTTGATATTTGCTGTATAGGACATATTACTTTGGATACGGTTGTTACAACGAACTCCACAAGGAATATGCCCGGAGGGACATCCTTTTATTTTTCAAATGCGATCAAGAATATGGATGTCGATTTCAAATTGGTTACAGCGGTGGCTGATACCGAGAAATCTATTGTTACGGACATGGAAAGTCAGGGAATATCCATAAAAACCGTTCCGACAAGAAAGACAGTTTATTTTGAAAACATCTACAATGAAAACCAAGATCACCGAACACAACGGGTTTTGCAGGAGGCGGATCCTTTTGATATCGACCATTTAACAGATCTTGAAGCCAATATTTTTCATTTAGGCCCTCTTTTAACCAATGATATTCCGGTAGAAGTAATCAAATTTTTATCGAAAAAAGGTACGGTCTCCTTGGATGTGCAAGGCTATTTACGTATAGTAAATAATTACAAAGTGTATTATACAGACTGGCGCGAGAAGGAAGAGGCACTGCAGTACATCGACGTTTTAAAGGCAAATGAATTTGAAATGGAAGCCCTTACCGGCACTTCGGACGTCTATAGCGGCGCCAGAATCCTCGCTGATTATGGCGTAAAAGAAGTGGTCATCACCTTAGGCAGTTTGGGTTCCATCCTTTTTAAAGATAACGTCTTCCATACGATTCCCGCTTATGTGCCGCTACAGGTTACAGATGCGACGGGATGCGGAGACACCTATATGGCCGGTTACTTATCCCAAAAAATTCAAGGAGCCGACCTGCAAGTAGCTGGGAAATTTGCGGCAGCCATGTCGACACTCAAAATACAAGGGTCGGGCCCTTTTACAGGCACCAGTAAAGAAATTCAGGACGTACTCGAAAATAATAAAACGGTAGTATATGACAAACTGCCTTTAAGTTAACAATAATGAGAAAATCTCTTTGCCTATCCATTTTATGCATCTCTTTGTGTTTCTTTTCTTACGCAAGTGCAAAAAAAGACAAGTCATTTTCACCCGCTTCTGGGTCAATAAAGGAGGAGGTTACTCCCAGTGCCGTTGTAGCTTTTGCTAAACAGCTTCTGGGGGTGCCCTATAGATTCGGAGGGAGCAATCCACGTAATGGATTCGATTGTTCCGGCTTTGTCAATTACGTATTTAGCAGTTTCCATTTCGCTGTACCGCGCACCTCCGCCGCCTTCGGTAATGAAGGAAAAGCAATTCCTCTAAACAGCGCTCGAGCTGGCGATTTAATTTTGTTTAGAGGAACTAATCCCAAAGTAAAATCCATCGGCCATATCGGTATTGTCATTTCAGAGAAGGGACAACCGCTACGCTTTATCCATGCTTCATCAGGCAGTGTGCGCTGCGTAACAGAAACACCGTTGAATGATCGTTATCAAAAACGGTTCATTAAGATTGTTCGTCTGCTACCTTAAGAAAAAGGTGTTGAACAGACACGCAGTCAACGGCTTAGAATTAATGACAATTTCATGTCAGTAGTTTTCACAAATAATATCGAATTTTGCCTAACACTGTTAAATAACTTCAGGGGATTAAGAAATGGGAAGTAAAGAGCGTATTCAGCGGTTAAAGGATGAAAACAGAGTAAAGATTCTTGATGCATCGCTCCAAATAGTTAAAGAAGAAGGGTGGCAAGCATTAAGCATGCGAAAAATTGCGGATATTATAGAGTATACCGCTCCTATAATATATGAGTATTTCGCTAATAAAGAGGCTATTTTATCAGAGTTGGCAGGTAGAGGCTATGTCATGTTGGCCAAGCGAGTTCGGGAAGCAAGAGACAAAGAAAACAGCTTAGAGAAACAAATAGAAGCCATGTGGCTTGCTTATTGGGCCTTCGCTTTCGAAGAGAAAGAATTATATCAGCTTATGTACGGCGTAGGAACACAGTGCTGCGAAATGGAGAAGACGTTTCGGTGCTTCGATTCACATGCGGTTTTGATCAGCCAAGTTATCAAACAGCTCATGAAAGACAAAAATCCGAGCGAAGATATGGTCTGTAGGAAGTACTTCACCTACTGGTCTATTATACACGGTTTAATTTCTATTAACTTAGTAAACAAAGGGAATGGCGATGAAACCAATCAACAAGTGCTAAAGGATGCCATATATGGTATAACCCGATCCTTAATGGATTAAATTTTTTTGTCTAAAAAATAACAATATTAAATCATTTAACACTGTTAAAAAGTTTTCTTAACAACAATCTGTAACTATTAATATCAAATATGAAACATTTATTGTCCACCATGACGTTCGAAATTTTCAACCCTCTATTTAACGTTGTTAAATTACTTAATAACGTAAGCAAGCTGGCGTTCGTAACGTCTTTCGTCTTTTTGTATAGCTGTTCTTCCGAACAGCAACAGCAAGCGGCCCCGCCCCCACCCTCGTTGCCTGTTATCGCGATCAATGCGGGCGAGGAGACCGTTTATCAGGAGTATCCGGCCTCCATCGAAGGAACGGTCAATGTAGAGGTGCGTCCTCAAGTGGAAGGTACACTCGATGCAATTTATATTGATGAGGGCGCCAAAGTAAGAAAGGGCCAACCACTTTTCAAGATTAACGACAGACCGTATCGCGAGCAGCTAAATCAAGCATTGGCCAATCTTCACGCTACCGAAGCCGCTTTGGAAAATGCAGAGTTGGAGGTTGAAAAAAAGACCCGCTTGGTTAACAACAAAGTGTTAGCTGATTTTCAACTAAAGACGGCAATAGCAACCAGAAATGGTATGAAAGCAAACCTGCAGCAAGCTAAAGCGGCTGTTGAGAGTGCCAAGATCAACCTCGGATATACGCTCATTACGGCACCGGTTGAAGGTTATATCGGGCGGTTAGTGAAGAAGCAGGGAAGTTTGGTAAGTCCTTCAGACGTACAGGCGCTGACCGACTTATCAGATGTCCATGAACTCCACGTATATTTTGCATTAGGCGAGAACGATTTTGTCAACTTTAAGAATACCTTTCAGGGGTCTACGCTCGAGGAGAAGATAAAGAATCTTCCCCCTGTAACGCTGATCTTGTCAGACCAAACCGCCTATGCACATCCCGGAAAAATAGACATGGTAGATGGTCAATTCGATAAAAATACCGGGGCTATTACACTTCGTGCTACCTTTCCGAACAAAGAAGGCCTGCTCCGTTCAGGAAATACCGGTAAAATCAGGTTAGGTAAACAGCACGCGCAGGTGCTGCTAGTTCCACAGATGGCAACCTTGGAAATGCAAGATAAGGTGTTCGTATACACGGTAAACGACAGCAATAAGGTAAACAAGCAGTCGATTGAAATTGTCGGTAAAAGCGGCGCCAACTACCTTGTGAAAAGCGGTATTAAGGATGGTGAAAATATTGTATACAAAGGCATGGATTTGTTGCAGGATGGACAAGTAATTAGTCCACAAAAATTGAGTTCAGACAGCCTTAAGTTAACAGCATATAACAAATAATCATGTTAAAAAGATTCATAGAAAGACCGGTATTAGCTACGGTTATCTCCATATTACTCGTTATTCTCGGGGTCATTGGCATTGTGAAACTGCCTTTACAGCAATTTCCCGACATAGCTCCTCCAGCGGTGCAGGTCACCGCACTATATCCAGGCGCTAATGCTGAAACGGTGCTACGGGCAGTAGCCCCGTCCTTGGAAGAGTCGATAAATGGCGTGGAAAACATGAGCTACATGAGCTCTACCGCCAGCAACGACGGATCCTTAATGATCACCGTCTATTTTAAGTTGGGCACTGATCCCGATCAGGCGGCCGTTAACGTACAAAACAGGGTGGCCCAGGCAACCAGTCAACTACCCGCTGAAGTCGTGCAGGCCGGTATCGCCACCGCAAAACAACAGAACAGTTTAATCATGGTGCTCGATCTTTATACGGATGATGAAAGCACCTATGATCAAACATTTATGACGAATTACGCGCAGATTAACATCATTCCCGAGTTAAAGCGTATCCCCGGCGTTGGTCAAGCACTAGTCTTTGGCGGAAGTAAAGACTATTCCATGCGTGTTTGGCTGAATCCCAATCAAATGGCCAGTTATAAACTGACGCCAGGTGAAGTGATGGCCGCGATACAAGATAAAAACGTAGAAGCAGCGCCTGGTAAATTTGGTGAAAGCAGTCGCGAAGCTTTTGAGTTTGTGATTAAATACAAAGGCAAGCTCAGTCAACCCAACGATTATGAAAATATCATCATCCGCTCCAATGCCGACGGTTCGGTCCTTCGACTTAAGGACGTGGCCCGTGTTGAGCTAGGCTCTTACACCTATGCCAGTCAAACGCGCATCAATGGAAAAGCAGGCCTTAACATCGGTGTTATGCAATTGGCCGGATCAAATGCAAATGAAATACAGATAGCGATCCAAGATTTCATGGAAAAAGCGGCTAAAGACTTCCCTAAAGGCGTAAAATACCTCGTTCTCTATAACACGAAGGATGCACTCGACCAGTCAATTGATCAAGTAAAGCACACCCTAATTGAGGCATTTGTATTGGTATTCTTGGTCGTATTTATCTTCCTACAGGATTTCAGGTCGACGCTCATCCCCGCTATTGCCGTACCGGTAGCTATTATAGGGACCTTCTTTTTCATGCAACTGTTTGGTTTCTCCATCAATCTACTCACCTTATTCGCATTGGTGCTAGCTATTGGAATTGTGGTGGATGATGCGATCGTCGTTGTAGAAGCCGTCCACGCTAAAATGGAGCACCAACACCTCCCGCCAAAGCTTGCTACAACATCCGCAATGCAAGAAATTACCGGCGCCATTATATCCATTACGTTAGTCATGTCTGCTGTATTCTTGCCTATCGGTTTCATGGAGGGGTCGACCGGCGTGTTTTATCGGCAGTTTGCTTTTACGTTAGCCATCGCTATTGTATTATCGGCCATTAATGCCTTAACGCTGAGCCCCGCGCTTTGCGCACTATTTCTGAAAGAAAGCCATCAGCATGGGGAGAAAAAGCAAAAGCTAAGTTTTAAAGACAAATTTTTCGTCGGCTTTAACACGGGCTTCAACCGTCTGACGAAAAAGTACATCGCTAGCCTACGCTTTCTGATACGCTATAAATGGTTTACGATGGCCGGTTTAGCCGTTCTTTTGTTTGTTACTATACTGATGGTTAGAAGAACCCCTACAGGATTTATACCATCAGAAGACCAAGGATTTATAGCCATCTCCCTTTCAATGCCTGTAGGTGCTTCATTGGAACGTACAACCGATGCGTTAAAAGAGGCCGAAAAACACTTACAAAATACGCCCTTTACCAAAACGCTGAATATAATTTCGGGCTTTAACATCTTAACGCAGGCAACAAGTCCTTCAGCAGGAGTAGCTTTTATCTTGCTGAAACCTCACGCTGAACGAGGCGAGGTTAAGAATATCAACGACATCATGGGCGTAGTAGGCCAAAAGCTTGCTGCCATTAAAGGCGCTAACTTTTTTGTCTTCACCTTCCCAACCGTACCCGGCTTCAGTAATGTGGATGGTTTGGACATGGTACTGCAGGACCGCACGGGAGGTAAATTAGATAAATTCGGTCAAGTTGGACAAAATTTTATAGGCGAACTTATGAAACGTCCTGAAATCATGGTGGCGTTTACTACGTTCCGTGCCGACTATCCACAGTATGAATTGCAGGTTGATGACGTAAAAGCCGAACAATTAAGTGTCAGCACCAAAGACATTTTACAAACCATGCAGGCTTATTTTGGTAGTGCGCAGGCATCCGACTTTAATCGATTTGGAAAGTATTATCGCGTTATGGTGCAGGCCGACAAAACCGATCGTGCAGCACCCTCCTCTATGGACGGAATCTTTGTAAAAAACAGATTGGGCGAAATGGTACCTATAAATACGCTCGTTAAACTTAACCGGGTATATGGCCCGGAAACCGCCTCTCGTTATAATTTATTTAATTCGATCGGCATCAATGCGATGCCCAACGCAGGTTTTAGTTCGGGGGATGCGATCAATGCCGTTGAAGAGGTTGCCAAACAGTATCTTCCGTCGGGCTTTTCCTATGAATTTTCTGGTATGACCAAAGAAGAGATTACCTCCGGCGGACAATCGACCATTATCTTCATGCTGTGTTTGGTGTTTGTTTATTTCCTATTGGCGGCTCAATATGAAAGTTATATTCTGCCGTTAGCGGTGATCCTTTCCATTCCAACTGGTGTCTTCGGCGTCTTTGCAGCGATAGGCATGACCGGTATTGCCAATAATATCTACGTGCAAGTAGCCTTGGTGATGCTTATCGGTCTGCTGGCAAAAAATGCCATATTGATTATCGAATTTGCTTCACAGGGAAGAAAAGCCGGCAAATCAATTCCACTTGCGGCTTTGGAAGCGGCGCAGTTAAGGTTAAGGCCCATCATTATGACTTCGCTAGCTTTTATAGTCGGTATGATTCCTATGATGAGTGCAAACGGGCCCTCGGCTCAAGGCAACCACTCCATCAGTATCGGCGCTGCTGGCGGAATGCTTTCGGGAGTCGTTTTAGGACTTTTCTTTATTCCTGTACTCTTTATTGTATTCCAGTACCTGCAAGAGCGCGCTTCAGGAAGGCCAAGCCCTAACGCGGATCAACCAAAGGACCAAAAAGAGAAAGAAACGCTAACGGTACCCGACGCCGTTCCTCTAAATTAACAATTACAAAGGATAACAATATTCAAAAAATGAACAATAGATTCAATCTCTTCATAATTTTCGTTTTGCAGGCTCTCTTTTTCGCCTGCAAAACGAACGACAAAGTGATACATCCGGAGGTTCCGATACCAGACAGCTTCCGCCATGCAGAAGTACGATCCGACGATTCAAGCAGTATTGCTGCGATCCCTTGGCGTGATTTTTTTAGCGACCCAACCTTACAGCTATTAATTGATACCGCTATCGTTCATAACATGGATTTACAACTAGCTATCAAAAATATTACGGCAGCGCAAGCTACTTTAAAACAAGCTAAAGCCGGTTATATCCCTAATGTCGATTTACAAGTTGGCGCGAATAGCAGCAATCCATCAAACAACAGTTTAAACGGAATCAGCTTAAATCAATTTTTGGGAACCAACCATATTGAAGATTATACTGCAGCGCTCGCACTCTCTTGGGAGGCGGATATCTGGGGAAAGATAAAAAATCAAAAAGCCGAAGCACTTGCCACTTACCTACAAACCGAAGAAGCTAAGAAAGCGGTGCAAACGCAAATTGTTTCTTATATAGCGCAAGGCTATTATAATTTGTTGATGTTGCATGAACAATTAAAGATTGCCCGTCAAAATCTCGCCTTGAACGATAGTACCCTAAATATTATCAAAGAACAGTACGAAGTTGGTGATATTACACGACTTGGCCTGGAACAGGCCGAAGCGCAACGCTTGGCCGCAGCATCTTTAATCCCTGATTTCGAACAACAGATTAATATACAGGAAAACGCCTTAAGCGTTTTGAGCGGGAAACTTCCCGCGGCTATCGCAACAAAAAGTGGGCTGGATGACATCCGTATCCCTGAAAAAATTAATAGTGGTGTTCCTTCCTTGTTGCTAAGTAGACGACCCGATGTTAAACGGGCAGAACTAGCCGTTGCAGCCGCTCTAGCCAATCAACGGTATACACGGGCAAACATGTATCCTTCTTTAGTCATCAGTGCTCAAGCCGGCGTCAATTCTTTCAAGGCAAGTAATTGGTTTAACATTCCCGCATCTGTTTTCGGAACGGTTGCGGGCGGGATTACGCAACCTATTTTGCAACGCAGGCAATTAAAGACAAATTACGAATTAGCGACTATTGACTATGAGAAAAACGTTATTCAGTTCAGACAATCGGTTATCACTGCGGTAGGAGAAGTATCCGATGCGCTGATTGCGCTGAATAAATTAAAACAAAAGCAATCTATCGCGTTGGATCGCACAAAAAAGCTGCAAAGTGCCATTCATAATGCCGATCTCCTTTTTAACACCGGTATGGCGAACTATCTCGAGGTCATCACCGCGCAGAGCAACGTATTACAAAGCGAACTTGAATTGGCACAGATAAAAAAAGCACAGTTAGTTGCCGTAGTCGATCTGTACCGCTCCTTAGGTGGCGGCTGGTAATTAGCCAAACATAAAAAGGTGCAATTTGTTATTTTTTAAACACCGGATACTATGTGGGAAGAAATAAACAATAGCCTGTATAAGCGTTTTGAATTTGAAGATTTTGCAAACGCCTTTGCATTTATGACGAAAGTAGCCTTACTCGCCGAGTCGTCCAATCACCATCCGAAATGGATGAATGAATGGGATAAGGTTGATATATGGCTTTCGACTCATGACCAGGGATATACCGTAACGGAACGAGATCGGCAGTTGGCTGCTGCGATCGACAAAATTGCCTAACTATAAAGTGTCGATAAACTACGACACTTTATAGTTATCGTTTCAACGCTGAAAAGTTGTGCTAGCATCCGGCTACTGCAGAGATCGAAGTTCAACCAAGGAGAAACTGTTTTGAGCTAAATGCTTCATAAAGTCTATCTAAAGGGTTGTCGATCTTTGAAGGTAACGAAACTATTTATAAAGAAATTCCAAATAAACACCAATCCGATGGCTATACATTTGCTAAGATAGAAGTTCAGTTTCAAGTACTGAACAAAACAGAATACAAACAGGTATTCAAAGCCAAGCCTATCAAACTGAACAGGATAAAATAGCCTAATTGACGACCTGTTCCCGTCTCTTTGTCGCTGAATGTCCAAATCTCATTGAGGTAAAAATTGTTTAACATGGCCACCGAAAAGCCAATGCCGTTGGCCGCGTACTGATTCAATCCGATTCGCTCCCGAAAAAGCCAAGTGACCAAAAAATCTATGATGAAGCCGATGCTCCCAGTAATAGCAAATTTTAAAACCTTCCGCATTTATTTCTCTTAAAAGAACGGATTATGAATCAAAAAACATGACGGAAAACTACTTTAACACCAAAGATAACAAAATGATAACGTCGAATTAACGTTCAGGTTGTTTTCGAAACACCATTTCTTAAATGGGCCGTCTGTGGAGCTTACTTTTTTAGTATTTTTGCACCAAAAGCAGACACATGAACCATATTGTCGAAGCCGAGCTTCAAGCGATTAGCATAATTCAGGATATAGCTTATAAAACCTGGCCCCGGACCTTCAGAAATATTCTTTCTGCCGCTCAAATAAAGTACATGCTTGAAATGATGTACAGTACCTCATCATTAACAAAACAGATGCAAGAGCTCAGACATCGTTTTCTGTTAGCGATAGAGAACGGGCAATATGTAGGTTTCATCTCCTATGAATCGCCTTACAAAGACACACTGCAAACCAAAATTCATAAGATTTATATCCTGCTGGAAGCGCAAGGTAAAGGCGTTGGAAAAAGACTAATGGACGCGGTAGAAAAAACAGCACAGGCCAACGGTGACGACAGGTTATTACTCAATGTCAATAAACATAACGAGGCTGAACGATTTTATACGCGATTAGGATTCGAATTGATTGGAACAGAAGACATTGACATCGGCTCAGGCTTTTTAATGGAAGACAAAATTATGGCAAAGCGCTTATCCCCGGATCCTATCTAAACTGCGATCAGCCTCCTAAAGGAAGTCTTGCCTTGCGGGCGTAAAGACGTCCAACAATTCACCTTCCTCTAAACATACACAACCATGTAAAACATTAGAAGGCATTAAACAGGTATCACCGCTTGCTATCACCCGCTTTTCGTCGCCGATACTAAATTCGAACTTCCCGCTAACTACGCAAGTTATCTGGGTATGCAGGTGTTGGTGTACTTCGCCTACGGCGCCTGCTTTAAACCGAACCCGAACAACCATCATCTCCTCATTATATGATAACATCTTCCTTGAGACACCTTCGCCTACCTCTTTCCAGACGGCTTCACTTTCGAAATTGAACATAATTGCAATAGATTGATAATGGAAGCAAATTAAGAAATTCGTTGGATACAAAAAATGTTTTAGTAGCACTAGGCAACTAAAACATTTTAGTATTTAACAAAAAAAGAAACTAGTCAGAAACTAACTCAACAAGCTCTTTTTACGTTGAAAGGTCTCCCACAATAGTTCCCCAAATAATGTATTGGTCCAAGCGAACCATGAACGTGTAAAGTTCTTTGGATCGTCTTTGTGATACGATTCATGCATAAAACCAGTTCCTCCGTGGCATTTCTGCAAAGTTTGTATACACATTTTTATCTCTTTATCGTCCGAGCTGGTGAGCGCGCGCATGACGATACTCATTGGCCAAATCATGTCTTTCCCTATGTGCGGTCCACCTACACCTTCCCCGGCACTGCCTTTGTAGAAGAAGGGATTATCAGACGACAGAATAAACTTTCGGGTGTTTACGTATCGCGGATCGTCGGCTTTCACCGCTCCAAGGTATGGTAGGGATAAAAGGCTCGGAATATTCGAATCGTCCATTAATAACTGTCCGCCATAACCGTCGGTTTCAAAAACAAATATCTCACCATATTTGGGGTGTTTCACTGTAGCGTGTTTATTTAAAGCTTCTTCCACCTCTTGCGCAAGCGCCGTCAATTGTTCAGCCAAAGCTTGATCGTTATGGATGGTAGTTAACATCTCGGCGGCTTGGCGCAAAGAAACAACAGCAAAGAAATTTGATGGAATTAAGAAGGACAATACAGTCGCGTCATCACTGGGACGAAACGATGAGCATATCAAGCCTACCGGATTCACGGGATACCCGTAGCCGTCCATCGGCAATGTATCGGTAGCCCGCCCCGTTACCCTTTCAAAATGGTAAGGACTGGTTCCATCTTTACGTTGCTGCTCCTTAAACGTTTTTAGAATATTTTGTATAGCCTGTTTCCAAGCGTCATTAAAAGGTTTTGTGTCTTTTGTAGCTTTCCAATAATGATAGGCCAAGCGAATTGGATAACACAAGGAGTCAATCTCCCATTTACGCTCGTGCACACCAGGTTTCATATCGGTTTTATCCTTCGCCCATTCGCCAACTTTTTCGGGATCATCATAAAAGGCATTTGCATAAGGATCTTTTAAGATATAATGCGTTTGCCTATTAATAACGCCGGCAATGAGATCAGCTAAGGGCTGGTCGTCTTTTACTAAGGCCAAATACGGCCATACCTGCGCACTGCTGTCTCGCAACCACATCGCATCAATATCTCCGGTAATGACATAGGTGTCCGGCGTGCCGTCTGTAGACTGAAAGAACACCGTGGTGTCCAGCGTATTTGGAAAACAGTTACCAAATAACCAAGCAAGTTCCTTATTCTTTACTTTATTCTGAAAGGTTTTAATTACCTTTTCCACCGCTTCGCTGGTAAAATTGCGCATATTTTCTGCCACCCTAACCTCCGGAAAATTTTCAGATTGGGCAAAAGCTAAATTATTACTCAAATAATAACCTGCGCCAAGAGCCATGGTACTTTTGATAAAACTTCTTCTCTCCATTGTATATGATAGAATTTATAAATTATTCCGATGTATGAATGCTATAGGTTCCTTATTCAATCACAACTTGCATCTGAATTTGGTATATCCCCTGTTCCGTTCATTTAGCAGCCGTAAACATATTATAATTTCCTCTATAAAGCAAACCTATGTACGATAAGCTTAGCGCACCTGTGCAAAATTGGCACACTAAATGGGAGCAAGAAACCGGCTCCATTCCTTAAAACTCGCCAACGCAGCATGTTTCGTGTCACCTCGGTGAGCCATTACAATCTCTGTATAGACGGGAATACCTTTTATCTCGGTGAAATGCAAATTAAGATGCGGATATTGACTTGTTACAGAAGCTGGAACCACTGCTACGCCCAGCCCATTTTCCACTAAACTCAGTATCGAATACATATTGTTGCATTGGTGAGCAATTTGGGGTTCAAAGCCGATTCGACGACAACAGGCGATAAGCTGCTCATGGTAATAAGGCGCATAGCTGCTGTTATAGGAGATGAAATGCGCGCGCGACAGGTCGTCTGCCCGTAATGGGATCAACTTCTCTTTAGAACAGGCGAACACAAATTGATCTTGCCATAGCGAGCTTATTTCCAACTGTGTAGACGCAACTGGCGCACGCAGAATGCCAACATCCAGTTTACCCTGTTCCAGGGCTTTTACCTGCTTGGCCGTTGAAAGTTCGTATAAGCGGGTTTTTAGCAAAGGATAGTTGCTACTCAAGGCGCGAAGTACGCTGGCAAGGGAGCTTAATGGCGTCGAACTGATATATCCAATGTGAAATTCTCCACTCACCGATTCATGTATTTGTTTAACCACCTGCTTACTTCGCTCCAAGTGCTGTATCAGCGCCTCACACTCACGCAGAAAATAATGCCCCGCATCCGTTAACAGGACACGCTTGTTATTTCGATGAAATAGCAGAACTCCCAGCTCAGCTTCCAGTTCCTTAATTTGTCTGGTTAAAGGAGGTTGAGAAATATGCAGCCGTTCGGCTGCTTTGCTGAAATGTAAAAGTTCAGCCACTGCCTTAAAATAAAGGAGATGTCGAAGTTCCATAATACCCTAAAGGTATGAATAATTGCAAATAATAGTATTTTGAAAGTATAGCGTAAGCGGGTAGCTTTGTGATATAAACACCCTATCATGAATAATTTATCGAACAAATCAACTGTACAAGAAATCAAAGCGCGTTTCGATCAAGATGTCGAGCGCTTTTCAAACTTAGAAGTCGGACAGCAGACAACGATAGACGCGTCCTTCAGCATGGAACTGATTGTCGACAGTATTATTGCCTACTCGCCTAATCTTAAAACTGTGCTGGACATCGGTTGTGGTGCAGGAAACTATACGCTAAAGCTCTTAGCTAAGAAAGCACCCTTGGATTGCACGCTTTTAGACTTAAGCGCTCCCATGTTAGATCGTGCCAACGAACGCATTACCGAAGTAAATACAGGAAATGTAACGCTTGTTGAAGAGGATATCCGTACCGCGAACCTTCAAGAGAACCATTATTGCACAATCATGGCAGGAGCTGTTTTACATCACCTGCGCGATGATAGCGATTGGGAAAAAGTGTTCAGCAAACTATATCGCCTGTTAAAGCCCGGAGGCAGTTTATGGATTTCGGATTTGGTTGCTCAAGAAGTACCCGCTATTCAACAATTAATTTACGATGAACGCTTTGGCAATTATTTAACTCTTTTGAAAGACGAGTCTTATCGAGATAAAGTATTTGATTACATTGAAAAGGAAGACAGTCCACGTTCGCTCAATTTTCAACTAAACTTATTGGAAAAAGTAGGCTTCCGCAAGGTTGAGATCCTTCACAAAAATTTGTGCTTTGCATCCTTCGGCGCATTCAAGTGAGCGAGGTATGATTTAGCAAGTAAAACAAATCTTCCCACTCCGCTTCCAGTGATTTTTTCGGCAGCGCTTGACCGGCACGGTTATACCAATATTTAGCATTCCACAAATCACCTTCCTTACGATGGAGATAAGCATGTACATGCGCCGATGTGGCGTCGTTTAAGTGGTCTATTAAACCATGCGCCAACGTCCACTCGCCTTTTGCATCGTACCATAATGCTTGCAGGTGAACGGAGAACTCTTTTGGTGGGTGTTCTAATACGAATGTATCTTTAAATGCGTCTAATGTCACAGCGATTCGGTTTAGTCAGTCCATAAAGATCGTAAAATCTATCACAAAAACAAAGTAAAGCAAGGCAGCGCATATTAAAGCATACAATTCACTACATTGAGCATGTGGGCCGATTAAAAATATAATACTGATTATATGCCTTTTACCGAAAATTAATAGGCCGACAACAAAAACTGGCATAGTTTTTTCTCAATCTGTTTTATTTAAAAAAGCAGGAACAAAAAGACGTATTATGAACAAGATTATTGCTTTATGCTTAATTACGGGACTTGGCTTTACCGCCTGCAGGAATCATGTTGCAAAAGACGAAGCCCTCATAAAGGCAAGGGCTATTAAGCAACTAAAGGACAGTTTAACCCTAGATAGCTTTAGAAAAGCAGAAATCGCGGAACAAGAACGACTGAAGCAGGAAAATGTACAAGCGCAGGAAAGACAGCAGGCCCAAGCCATCGGAAATCCGGGCTATAGTGAGCCTCAACAACAATATGAAGAAGCGGGTAAATCCGGTATTGCAACCAACACGCAGAAAAAGGGTTGGAGCGATGCTGCAAAGGGAACCGCAATAGGCGCAGGAGCAGGAGCCGTTATGGGTACACTGATTGACAAAGACAAACGATTGAGAGGTGCAGCCATCGGCGCTGCCATTGGAGGCGCCGGCGGCTACGCCATTGGAAGGAAGAAAGATCGGCAGAGCGGCCGCGTTCAATAGAAATTGTAAACCATATATTAAACTGAGATCCCTGCTGGCTAAACCGCCAGCGGGATTTTTTATGCACAGTCAAGCGACCGTCCTATTTGCGTAAAAGATCTATAAAACCCCAACCGTTATACTGGAAGAATGATTTTGGTCGTGGTAAATTCGGTGGGTAGCTTTCTGAAAGTCTTCATCGCTTGCATCCTTATAAATATCCATAAATTTTTGCGGATTCCGATCTACCAAAGGGAACCATGAATTTTGAATCTGAATCATAATGCGATGCCCTTTTTTAAAAGTGTGGGCAATATCTGGCAAGGTATAGTTAACTTCAGTAATCTCTCCAGGAGTGAATGGTACCGGCTTTTCAAAACTATTACGGAACTTCCCCCTAAACACCTCGCCCCTAACAAGCATCTGATATCCGCCCATCACAACACCTTTTGGATGTGGCTCGGGCGCCGCCGCATCATCTGGATAAACGTCGATCAATTTCACCACATAATCGGCATCTGTTCCAGAAGTAGAAACATTCAACTTGGCCAATAGAGGTCCAACGAGAGTAATATCTTCTGTTAATACCTCACTTTGGTAAACCTTAACATCTGGTCTTTTGGATGCAAAACGTTGGTCATCGATCATATACTCTCTACTTCGCGTTTGGTTAACACCCTCTTGATAAGGAACGGGCGCATTCGGATCGCTGATGTACTCATCGAAGCTTTGCTCCTCCGTAGGCTTATTAAAGTTAAGTTTACCACCGGCTTGCAAATACAGCTCCCTGGTTATCGTTTCCTTCGGCGGCCATGTGTTAAATTCTTTCCATTCATTACTTCCGGTCACAAAAATAGTCGCCTCCGCAGCGTCAAAAGCCCCTACCCCCTTCAAATGATAATTAAAAAAAGGAAGCTCTAATTTTTTCTGATACCAAGTACTGGTTTCCTGACCAAATTGTATATCGCCAAAAGAGTCGCCTTTTGAGCGTACCCAAGCTCCGTGAAACCATGGCCCCATTACCAAGCGGTTATCTGCCTGTGGATTATGCTTTTCAATAGCTTTGTAGGTATGAAGTGCGCCGTAAGTGTCTTCAGCATCGAAAAAGCCTCCGACAACCATAACCGCCGGTTTAACATCCACAAGATGCCTAACAATCTCCCGAGCTTGCCAAAAGGTGTCGAGTGTGCCATGGCTTGTCAGATCATTCCAAAAGCGGATACTGTCTCCAAAATAACGTTCTTTAATGTGCTTCAGCGCTCCCACTTGCATAAAAAAGCCATAATTATCGTTCATTGTAAATTTAACCCGTTTCGGTGCGTTTGCAGGAGTAACAGGCCCTGGTCGTGGAACACCAAAACTACTATAGAAATTAAATGCATCTGTCAAGAAGAAAGCACCATTGTGGTGAAAGTCGTCGCCCCGGAACCAATCAGTGACCGGAGCCTGTGGGGAAACCGCTTTTAATGCAGGGTGTGCACCGGGAAGCGCAGCTGTAGAATAAAAGCCCGGATAAGAAATTCCATAAAGTCCCGCTTTTCCATTATTGCCGTCAATATTCTTTAAAAGCCAGTCGATCGTGTCGTATGTATCACTGCTCTCGTCTATTTGCTTGGGTCCTTTTTTCTGACCAATATGGGGGCGTATATCCTCGTAAACGCCTTCGCTCATCCATTTTCCCCTCACATCTTGATAAACAAAAATAAAACCCTCTCGAATGAATAAAGGATCGGGCCCTAATGTACTTTTGTAACTATCTTCCCCATAGGGCGCAACTGTGTACGGCGTTCGATTTATTAAAAAGGGATATTTTTTTGTGTTGTCTTTCGGAATATAGATCGCTGTAAAGAGCTTTACCCCGTCTCGCATCGGAATATAGCGCTCAATCTTGGTGTAATGTTCTTTTATATAGAGCGAGTCGTCATTTTGCCGGGCAAAAGAACTACCGAGAAAGAAGAAAAACAACAGAAAAGACGAGAGTTTTAATTTTACCATGTGTAAAGCGTTTTTTGAACGGTAAATATAGACAGCAAGTTAATTAAAGCAAAGCAAAAAAACACGCATCTTTAAATTTCACATTATTTTTTTCTTAGCTTTGCAACAGTGAAAAAGTTGTTTGCTTTTATATTAGCCTTTTTGTACCTCGGCATCGCCACAGGTTTCAGCACATATAGCCATTATTGTATGGAACGCTATGTGGAGACCTCGTTATGGAAAAAGGAACAGAGCAAATGCACGGCTTGCGGAATGGATAAAAGTGAGCGAACTTCAAAGAAGAACTGCTGTAAAGAAGAACATAAGCAAGTGTCTTGTCCTGATATAGGTTGACAGTTTATTATTTACAAACTGACAAGCATGATGGCGAAATTACAGAGAATGACCG
>NZ_SBJH01000003.1 GCF_004368405.1 Olivibacter sp. XZL3 | reverse complement strand
CAAAAATTAATAAATTTATAACTCGAAAGTCTCCTTAAGGTTTCATCCTAATGTGTCTAATTTAGTTTGAAGACGTACACTGAATCAAGAAGTATACACCATGGTATATTAAATTGCTCTGCCAATTTTAGAGTTTTCCAATGTTTCAGATTTCCACAACCGCCGATCGGTATTACTGCAATATGCTTCTCTTCAAAAGTATGTGTTAAATACCCTGCATCTTTTAACATCTGAGCAGTATGGTTAACAAATGTTACGTCGCCTTTTCCTTCAACTAACAATAATGCTTTGACAGATTTAGAAATAGGATCAGGTAGTAATCCAAGAGTTTTAGAAATTTTTTCAAAAACCTCATCATTACCTGATTCTATTTCCCGAGTTCCATTTTCGGTATTTACAAACCTAAGACTTGGCAAAGGCAACAAACCTGCTAAAACAGGGGTATGTGTTGTAAGTATAATTTGTGTGTTTGGTGCGTTTGACAATTCAATGAAAGCTTTAATTAACATTTCCTGATGGTCAGGATGTTGTGATGTCTCAGGCTCTTCAAAAGCGTAAATAATTCTATTGTTAACGTTACTCAGTCTTCTTTTTTCAGCTTCTGCTCTAAAGAAATTTAGCAATATTAGACGCCTAACTCCGCTACCTCTTTTGTTGATAGGAATGTCATTTTCAGATTTGATTGTCAACTTAAATTGAGAGTCAAATTTAGGATCAGTTTTGAATTCAGGTATTAATTGCTTGGCCAATTCGGGTGCCATTTCCTTAAGCTTTGCTAGTGTTCTGTTTGCGGTTTCAATTGCTTTATTTCTAACTTGCATCTTAATATGGCCGAGTTCTGCTTCTAATTCCTGAAGCGCTTGTTGAACTGCAATCTTCATTGGATCAGAAACCTCTTTATCTTCATCCTTACTTTGTCTGTCTGATTGAAATAAAGCGTAAACTGGCAAGTATCCTTTTAAAGTCTCGTATATCTTTTTAGAGTCCTCTTTATCTATAAGCAGCTCTGTAGTTGTAAGCTCTAGATTTCCTAGGGCATCCCATATTGCTCGGCGGATCGAAGAATTCACATTTCTATTATAATCCCCTTGTGCTATCCCCATCTCATCTGCCCTGATTCTAAGTTCTGCTCTTTTCAAATCCAACAAATCACCACCGTTAGCAGCAGAGGGATGATTACATACTATATAAATCTTATCTTTTGGTTTAGCCGCAGTTGCAGAGAAAATTTTCTTGATTTCTAGCCTCCCATCCATATTCAACAAATGTTCTCCAGCAAGGGATGTTGGTGCAGCAGCATCAATGATAATTTCCTCGGGTAAATCCCTAAATACACATGAAATTTCAATATTATTACCTACTGCATCTATGCTTAAATCATCCTTTTCGCATGACACATTTGTGTTATTGAAAAAAATCTCTAATGCCTCTAAAATAGTGGATTTTCCTGCGTCATTTTTCCCAATAAATGCAGTCAAATTTGAAAAAGGGATAATTGTTTCTTGAGTATATCCCCGAAAGTTTTTAAGTTTCAAATATTCTAAATTCATATAGGCTAGTCTTTTTAATCACACTAAGTAACGTATATTTATGAATATTTCAAAGCTCTAATAATGAAGTTGTTAATAGTATATTTTAGATGACACATTGTATATAAACCGTACTTATGGAGTTTAATGTCACTTACATTTTTCATAAGAAAAGTGTGGCCAGTCTATCCAAATAATACCATTTTATTGAACAACTTATGATCTAAAATGTGCTGTAGTATATTTATAATACATTAAATGCCTGAACTATAAGATGTATTTTTATTAAATTTGGGTTATGTCAGCAGAATATTTCAAAGCCAGGAAATCGTTCGACTTCCACCCACATCGCTATGAGTTGGGTAATATCCTCGGCCTAAAAAAAGGCTATGCGGACAATCATTTCCTTCTAAAAATATACGGTCTTGACGCGGTTAAATATGAAGATTATTACCTGTTCCACCTGCAATATTACCTCTCAAAGAAAACTGGAACGGAAAAGGACTTCCTGAAACATGTCTGGCATATCGCCGAAAACAGGATCGCCTATTACCGGTCGCAGGATCCATTTTCATTAAAGCACGCTCTGCATATATCCGATATCGAGAAGTTAACTGCCTTTCTGGAATGTATCGCAAAGCGTGACCGGTGGAACATTAGGCCGAACGATGTGCTCATTTCAGAAAAAGATAAAACCATTGCCGAACAGCAGTATGAAATCGAGTCCTTGCGAAGCAGGCTTGCTGAGCTGGAAGAATTCGAGGTATCCGTTAAGGCAATGATCCAGGATGACCATCTGCCAACTTTCATGGACCTGCTACATCAACTGAAAAATCTATCTCTCCCAAATGGCAGGAAGCTGTTAAAAGCGGATTACGACAGTCCCTACTACAAGCTCGTGGCAAAGTATTTTACCTATGAAGGAAAGGACATCCCTATTAACAGCGCGCGGAACTATTTTGTCCAAAAGGACAGCAAGGATGCCAAAAAGGGCGTAAAGATCCCGGAAGATAAAAAGCTGTTCCTGATCGTTCCAAGGAAAGAGAAATAAAGCCAGCCCGTTCAATATCCGAACATGACCAACAGCTTCCGTTGGTCATCCAACCCATGGTATTATCCCCCAATTTTGCCTTATCGGTTCAGCAGATTTATGCCGACCGCTAATTCAAAAATCGGATATTATGGAAATTGACATTTTAACAAAAGAAGACCTACATGCGTTCAAAGAGGAAATACTGGAAGCGATCAGAAAACTCAAAGAGAATCCTCCCATAAACAGCAATGAAAAAGAGTGGCTTAAAAGTGCGGATGTGCGCAAGCTGCTGAACATATCGCCCGGCACCTTGCAGAACCTTCGTATTATTGGTGCGCTCCCCTACAGGAAAATAGGTGGCAGTATGTATTACAGGACCAGCGATGTAAGGAGAATGATGGAAGGGGGAAACGGAAATGGATAGACATAGCGAAAATCCAAAACATGCTTTCTGCGGTTTCTTTGAACGTATCGGGGATGACAGGCGCCTTTTGCCCTCACATGTCGGGCTGGTCATGGCCATGTTTTATTACCATGATTGTGGTAGCGAATTGGCCTGTTTTCAGGCAAGCAGAAAAAAGCTGATGCGGTTTTCAAGGATACGTTCCATCGCTACCTACCACAAGTGCCTTTCAGAACTGGTGGCCTACGGTTATGTAGAATATCATCCCTCATGGAATCCCGAAAAAGGGAGCCGTTTCAGGTTCATTGTTGAAAGCAAGGGGAAGAAAAATGGTTAGGCAGGACGCAAACACCCGATCCGTACGTTTCTCCGAACAGGTGGACCAGCAACTTACCAAGCTGGCGCTGAAACTCGGACGTACCAAAAGAATGGTGGTCATCCAGATGATCGACTATTTCTACCGGAGCAGGAAAGACCCGGCCGACCTGAACGATGAAATGCTGAAAAGGGAGCTTTCGGCAGGTATAAACCGTATCCTCTCCTTCATCCGTCAGCAGGAGAATGACTTACTTGCCCCAATGTACGGTGAAACCACAAAAATCCTGAAAATACTCATAGGTCAGCAAACAGCCGTTTCGGAGATCAAGTCCATGCAGCAAGAAATCCCGAAATGGCATTCGGAGTACCTGCATTGGTTTACGGGCATAGCAGGACTTTTAAAAAAAATGCATGCGGCACAGGAAGAAAAAAGGATGCTGAAGAAAAAATCCGGAGAAATTTTGGAATATTATATCAGGCAACGGGAATCGCTCGGATGGCCTGTATCGCAGGCAAAAAAGGAAGAGCTTGCCGCTCATTGCAGAAATTCACTTAAAAATCTATAAGGGCTTATGTATATTAATATCACCGATTCAGAAAAAGGCGACAACAAAGGTAGTTGCGGCACATTGGTCAATTATCTGGAAAAGGAGAACAAGATAGACGGCAGGGAACGGCAGCCAGCCGAAAACTGGTTCAATGGTGCGGTCAATGATGTACTCCCGCATCAGGTACGCATGAAAATAGACGGAAATATTGCCAAATTGGGGAGAAGGGACAGCAAATTTTTTCTGATCAATATCAGCCCCAGCCAAAAGGAGCTGGCTTTCCTCGCCGAAAAATATGGCGAAGAAGGCGCCAAAGAAAAACTGAAGGAATATGCCGTTAAGGTGATGGATGGGTATGCGCAGAATTTTAAACGCCCCGGCATCGAAAGCCATAAAGACCTCCTCTGGTTCGGCAAACTGGAAAATTACCGCTATTACGGCTATAACGACAAAGAAGTAAAGAACGGCACAAAAAAACGAGGCGAACGCAAGGAAGGATGGCAGATGCATGTGCAGGTCATCGTCAGCCGCAAAGACATTACCGATAAGATAAAACTGAGCCCCGACAATACCTCTAGGGGAAAGAACCGAATACACTCCCAGAAACTCGGTCAATTTGACCGAAGTGCCTTTAAGCAATCGGGAGAAACACTGTTCGATGATTCTTTTGGCTTTGCGCGTAACCTGAAAGAAAGCTTCATATATGCCAATGTAATGAAGAAGGGTACTACAGAACAGAAAGCACAATTACATACCGTTAAAGAGCTTCAGGAAAAACATGCGAAAGGCACAGAACGGTGGCAGAATCTGGCAAGGGATGTAACGGCTGATCGTTTTAAGAGCGTAGATAAGTTACTCGGCAAAGCAACAGGGACAGCAGAAACTTTGCTGGACATCCTTCTTGCCCCCGTTTACGAAGCACCAGCTCCGGTAATCCCCAATGAGGAAGAAGAGAAGCGCAGGAGGAGAAGGAAGAAGAAAGGGCTCCATCCCGATCAAGGTCTTAACAGAGAGAACAGGTAGGGGTGTGAATTTTATCGGTGACCATATAGTCCGCAAACGTTTATTCTTTTTGGTCGGTTTAACGATAAATTCTTTTATCAATTTTTTTCCCACCTCATCTATCCGCAACAGTTCAGGTAGTTGGCCGCCACTTGCGCAGTCGAACAAAATATAATCTGGATCTTCTCGTCAGTGTAGTGTTTTACCAAAACTACCGTTCACGTCCGTGTGTATAGAGTAGAAGTCACGCTTTTCGGGATAGTTCGCCTGAGCCACTGAATTATGGTACTCTTATCCGGATCGCAGAAACTTACCATACCCTTGCTTTCATAAAGCGATACGCCTGCATCCCGGATTGCGGCAAAGATTTCATTCATCGGAGCCTTATAGCACACCGATGTGCTGATACGTGCATTTGCCGGGATACAGTTGAAATTTTTGACACGGAAGCCCTGCCAGCGGCTTGTCTCCGCAACGAATTGCCGTAGCGGCACGTCTTTGTACGTACGGAGGGCCTTTGTCCAGGCCAGTTCTTCTCCTGGATTGCCGTCCGGCGAATAGAACAGGGAATCTGCTGAAACGTCCTTTTTTTGTCGGGGATATCTCACGGCTACGCCCAATGCACCGTAGCAATCCAATTCAAGCTGTCGTTTTTCTTTTCCGGTCCGTACCACCAGCCTGCCGCCCATGAGCATCGTCCTTGTATAGCCTTCCAGTGCCAGCACCGTAAAATCCCCACCATACGACTCCAGGAGGGTGTTAGAGGTTTCAATGACGTACCTTATTGTGCTATTTCTGCCGGGCATCCGTACATGGGCCTGGCCCAAAAGCCTCATCCTCCCGCCCCCCGATCTGGTGAGCGGAAAACGCAACTCAGAACCCGCGTTAAGCCGTACACGCACGCCATCCGGTAATTCAACAATACATTGTTGGCGGGCTGAAGTAGCCACCGAGATATCATGCATGCCTGTATCGGTATCCCATGCCTGTGCCAACCGAGTCAGTTTCAATATGCCTTTCCTGTTTTTGCTAACCGCTATAGTACCTATTTGTGTGATACCCCCGCTATCTCCACTGCCAATCCTCACTTCTGAAGAATCGCCCCACCGGACGGTACAGGCAAATTCGGATGCCGGGATGTCCATATCGCGGGGCAGACCTGCACATTCACCTTCGGGCAGATCGAAAGACGGTTGCCTACCACCTGTCATGTGGCCAATCAGCAAAACCAGCAATACAACGGCCGCAGCCGCTCCTCCGACCTTCAAAAACATTAGCAGTTGCCCGTTGCGGTTCCGCCGCCCACGCTCCGCTATTTCCTTAATCCTGGCAAAGTCGGGTTTCCAGTATTTCAACGGATCATCAGAGCGTTCCCCTTCCGTCGCCTGCAAGACCTCACTCGCCATTCGGATGAATTCCCCGTCATCGTAGATCTTCCGTGCGGCTTCCAGCTGCGCAGCTTCGATGGGGGTGAGCGAACCCTCTAACTGTTTCCTCATCAGCTCCTTCACATATTCCGGTTTGTGAATCATATTATTTGCTTTATAATCCCCTCAAATAAAAATTGTGCCCAGTACATCTTTCAATGATTTTCGGATTTTCTTCAATGCCTGGGTCAACAGGTTCTTTACCGTCTGTTCCGCCATATTGTGCCGCTTCATCAATTCCCTGTTTGTCATGCCTTCCATCTTGATCAGGAAAAAAACCATCCGCTCTTTCGGTGTAAGCATTTCTGCCGCTTGCCGGATAAGCCGGTACAACTCCCTGCTTTCCAGTTCGCTATCGGCATGATTACCATCAGCCACCCAAACATACCCTTCCAGCGGTTCAGTACCACGTTTAGTTTCCTCCCTGATCCTGTACAGGGCAATATTATGTGCCACGCGCATCATCCATTCCAAGGGTCTCTTTTTTTCCGCAGCTTCTTCCCTCTTTTTCCATACCACCATCAATGTTTCGGAAACTACATCCTTGATCAGATCATCATCCTTGCGGATGAAATTTCTCAGATATGCCATTAGCAGACCGCCATACCGATCGTAAATGGCTTCCAGGGCCCTATCGGGCTGATCTACCAGTTGCCTGAAAAGCTCGGCATCGCTATGTCCGGGTTTTCTTCCCATGATCACATCGTTTTTTGACGGACTGAAAGCCAATTAATAAATTTTTTATTTATCTGGTTTTCAATTATATATGAAAAAAGTTAAAATTTATACGGTACCGAACCTGCTTTTTTGCAAGTTAAGTATAGAGAGCAGTTTGATAGTATTAAGTAGATAACACAAACTTACAGAGAAAAACATAAAAAACAATAAAAATTTAAAATAACTAATTGATTAACAGATAATTGATTGAAAAATCAACAATGGTAGGGTATGCCCTTACGTTATCCTTATACCCGACTCCTTGAATATGGATGATCGTCATAGGATTCTAAAATGAAGTATGGGTACAGTATAGTGTGACATATTACGTAATAGCACAAAACTCAAATACCTAACCCTGTAGACAAAATTAAGCGGATATGGAAAAGGAAAAATGGTTAAAGATTTTGGCAGGGCTTATTGCCTCCATGTTTTTTTATGCGGCATTCAGTAAGCTTTGGGATTATGAACAATCGCAAATCGACATGCGCAACCAGCTTTTTCCAAATGCTGTTGCAGATGTGCTTACATGGCTTGTTCCGGTGATTGAGTTTATCATTGTCGTTCTGCTCGTTATCCGGCCTACACGGTTAGTCGGATTTGGGGCTTCATTGGGACTGCTCACAATGTTCACGATATATATTGTTATCGCATTGAGCATGATATTCGGTCGTACCCCTTGTGCGTGCGGAGGTATTTTGAATAACCTGCCATACGAATGGCATTTCGCTTTCAATCTCCTGTTCATGTTCCTTGCTTACCGGGGAATAGGACTTGAAAAAGGCTGGACACTAAAAGAAACTTGGACACAGATAAAAAATACATGGTTTGGATTAAGAAAAAGGAGGTTAAAAAAGGAATATATGAAAAATTTAGCGCAGGGTTAATGGCCTTCCCCGCAAAATATTAAATAGGACTACAGAACGTGCCCATCCGGCCAAGGCCACGTAGGCCGGACCGGCATTAACCCGGTTGTTGTCAAACATAGAAACGACAACCACAATAATTATTACCATGAATATATTAGGAAAAATAAAGGAAGCAATTAAGAAGGTGAACGCCATAGCGCTTGGCGGTCTTTTGGTCGCAGGTGGCCTTGCTGTGGGCTTTACGCCTGAAAAGGTAGAAATTGCGCAAGACCAAGTGCTTTGGGGACGCAGGCAATCCGGCGGATGGGTACAGACAACCCCATCAGCAGGCTGTTCATCAGGGGCCCAGGATTGTAAAAGGCTCTACCCAGAGGGACAGGACCCCAATGACGATGAAACAGACGGAATCCAATTTGGTACAGCTAATGGATATGTTGCGCCATAAGCAATGCACCACATCATTCATCATTAAGGTTATAGCCGCATAGTAGCTATCGGCTATAACCTTTTTAGTTTAAACAAGCTGGTGTCAGTTTTCGTAATCCGGAAAAGGGAAGGCATATTGCGGGGAATTTGGCAAAAGTTCATAGCGGTTTCCCAAAGCGTTACGGACTAATGTACTTTCAAATCCGTTTTCACGGTTCAGCCTGCGGAGGTCGCTCCAACGCATCCCTCTGCCAACAAGCTCCTTCCGCCGTTCCTGCAAGATTCTCTCCAAAACATCGGAATCATTTTCCTGCTGAAAAGGAATGTAAGATGATTCACGGTAACGGTGTCGGAGCAAATAATCCAAATCACGGATAGCTGCATCCGCATCACCGGTCCTTGCTGAACATTCCGCTCGTATCAAAAGGATTTCATCGACCGCCAGCCCCGAAAAGAAGCTGTTTTCTCCGGTATACGTTCCGGTCAATGAATGGATATTTTCATCACGGGCCGTAAAAAACAGGTCTTTCCTTAAATCTTCTTCATCGTAGCTGTTGTACAAATTCGAATCCACCCCCATACGGGCGGAGGAAAAGAACCAATAATTAATCCGTGTAGCATAATAAATCACTTCCTCATTACCCTCGGTAAGGACGTGCGGAAAGGGATTGTCCAACGTGGTGTCAAGAGAATTATAATCAGAAAGCGTATTGTGCTGTTGCAAACACCGGTCGGCAAACAGCCGTGCATTATCATAATCCGATATGCTCAGGTAGATGCGTGCCAGCAATGCCCATGCGGCAAGCCGGTTTGGTCGTGTCGGGAACTCGGAGGTAACAGGTAGTAATTGTTCGGCCTCGTTCAGGTCACGCAAAATCTGGTCGTAGGTATCCGACAAATTTGACCGTACCGCAGGGGTATTGATATCGGATTCAAGTTTAAGCGGCAGACCGGGGTTCCAGGCATCGTTTGAGCTAATATATGGCATGGCAAATAGCTGGCTTAATTCGAGATAACTATATGCCCTATGGAACAATGCCGCTCCCTTGATTCGGTTGTATTCCTGCTCGTTCGTACCCGAAACCTCCAATTCCGACAAGCCATCCAGTACCACATTTGCATGGAATATTTTGCTGTACTGGTAATTCCAATCCGCCACAGCCGTTTGACCGGTGAATATCGAAGCGTCCCAAAGGTATGCTGCCTGTTCCACAAAGTCCAGCGATTGCAATCCATCATCCGTAATAAAAAAATCATCGGATGCTATACTATTCAATGCCGGATAATCTTGATTGAAAACCTGAACTCCATCGAGTATCGCACTGAAGTCCTCCAATTGCGCGGGCACCAACAATGCCCTGTCCGGCTTTTCTGCCAAAAACTCCTTCTGGCAGGATGTCGCTGCCAAAAGAACCAACACGGTGAAAAATCGGTTATTGAGTGATGTAAATAATTTCATCTTATGGAATATTTTTATTAAACAATAATTATCATAAGTCTATCTGCACGCCAAAGGCGATTGTGCGTACCGGAGGTATTGAGAAAGGGTAATCCGGGTCAAGGTCCGAACCGCTGTTTTTCCAAATCAAGCCAAGGTTGTTCGCATAGATGTACAGCCGTGCGCTTTTTCCACCTTTTGGAAAAAGGACATTGCCAAAGTTGTAATCAAACCTCAAATCCTGCAACCGTATATGGTCACCCCTTTCGACCAACGCTTCCGAATAGCGGTACAGGTTATCCCGGTTTACATTGCGTACATTGGGCATTGAAGGTACGGAGGTAATCAGTTCATCGCCGGGCCGCTGCCACCGCAACTGGTATTCCGCTCCCGTATGGTAGCCCTGCCCGGTGAGCAGGTCGTTGTAGCTTATTCCTGTTCTCCTGAAATAATACCCCAACCTGAAAGAAACGTTTGCCGATACGCTGAACTTCCCAAATGTAAATGTATTACGTAAAGCACCTGAAAGGGGCGGCCTTGCGGGACCGTGGTAAACCAGTTCGGCCGATGTGGTGGTAGCTAAAATCTGGTTGTAGTCCTGACTTACGTTTCCATCCAAATACCCCTGCGGATTTCCCGTCTCAGGGTCAAGTCCTCCCCAACGGTAGCTGTAGATTGAGTAGAGCGGTCTGCCTTCCAAAGGATACCCGCCCCCATCAGCGCTGGCAACATAAGCGTTGGTAACCGATTCCCTTTCATAGCCCGTAACCTTATCCCTGTAGAAGCTTATTAAAAAATCAGTGCGCCAGTCAACTGCGCCTTTAGTGTTCCATGAGTTCAGGGATAGGTCAAACCCGCTGCCGGTCGTACTTGCGGAATTTCCACGAAATGAGGTAACGCCCCTTGATGCGGGAACGGTCATATCCCCAATCAGGTCTATCCCACGTTTCCAAAAGAAATCAAAAGTACCCCGCAGGCGTGAACCTTTAGTTTCAAAATCTACACCGACATTTACCATCTTCATGCGTTCCCAACGGAGTTCGGGATTGGGCGGGTTCGATACCGTGGCCCAGGGCGCATTTATCAGGTTCCAACTGCTGCTGTAGTAAATTGCGGTGGTATATGCAGAAATCGTCCTGTCCACGTTACCGTTGTAGCCAAATGTGGCACGGGTTTTCAGCACCGGCAGCCAGTCCAGATGGTAAAAGTCCTCCCCGCTGACCGACCATGCCCCGCCAACCGACCACAGGGGTACACCCTGCTGGTTTGTCCGCACACCGAACAGGTTACTTCGGTCAAACCTTGCGCTTGCAGAAAGCGTATATAGGCTATTGTAAGTATAAGCCGCATTGGTAAAATAGGAAATAAATCTATCAGTCAGCTCAGATGCCGAATTTCCATAAGGGATTGCGGTCCTTATCAGGTTGTTGTGGTATTGTGGAAACGTGGAAATATAATCCACCCTGTCGACCGTAGCATGGTCATTGTCGTACCCATAAACCCGGTAGCTGTTGCCTACCGTTCCGTAGTCTTTCAATTCATATCCGGCGATGGCGGTCAAATCATGAACGTCCTGCGAATACCTGTAGTTCAGCTGGCCCCTGACGTTGTGGTTTGTTGCTGTTGAAAAAGATTGGTTCAAAATGTCCCCTACCGGAATCGGGTAGGATAATGTCCCGTCCGGCTGTATCTGTGAATACCGGTTAATGAGGTCACGTGTGAAATAGGAATTGACATCCTGCCTGTTGTTTGTTTTTAGTAATGTCTGTCCGAACTGATAAAGCACGTCAAGTGACAGCCCTGATATTATCTTATAGGTCACCTGTGTATTTAACCTGTAATCGGTACTCCCTGTATGGTTGTCAGCCAATCCCAATTCTTCCAAGGGCCTGTATTGCCAATCCAAAAGTCCCGATTGCTGTGCCCCATTGACAAAGCCCGTTCGGTAGCCACGGGTCACAGCCAGTGGATTCCCGTTATTATCAGCAAGACGTGCATAAGGGTATATCGTATTGCGGTTCCCGGCTACCATGCCCAAATCGCTCACAATCGGGATATTCTGGTCACGTGTAATTTTCCCCTTGGTATAATAAATATCTGACTTCACCTGTACCTTGTCTTTCAGGAAGGAAAAAGTGTTGGCGGCGTTGAGTGTGATGCGGTCGTATGCGTTCCCATGGAGGTTCTGACTTTCATTGTCGTACCCTGCCGAAAGGTAATATTGGTGGTGGGCGCTTCCGCCCGTAACGTTAAATGCATACTGCTGGTTTACGCCATTCCGGTAAAAATATTTGCTGAGGTCGTCCCTGATATCGATGGATTTCAACGCATCGATTTGGCCGGAAGCTTCCTGTTCGGTGAGCAGTCCATCTCTCTGTGCAATGAGTAGTTCCACCACCGGGGATAGCGGGGTCTTAGAGGCGGAGCGTTCCGCCGCACCATAATAACCTTGGTCAAACAGCATCCTTTCAACATCGATAAAATCTGTTGTGCCCATCACTGGTAGGTAGAAAAGGTCAGGTTTGTCCCCAACGGTCACGTTGGAATTGAATGATATTTTGGGTGCCTGGTTCGGCCTTCCTTTTTTTGTCGTGATGACGATAACACCGTTTCCTGCTCTTGCCCCCCAAATAGAGGCGGCGGCGGCATCCTTTAGGACAGTGACGGATTCAATGTCATTCGGGTTTATATTTTCAAGGTCGCCATCATACTGAAAATTGTCGATGACGATGAGCGGCCGTGAATTGGAAAATATACCGCTCTGTCCACGGATGCTGAACGGGTTGCTGGCACTATTACGGTTCCGGTTAAAAACAAGGCCGGGTGTCACATCTTCCAACCTGTCTATCAAATTAGTGCTTACCCGCCTGTTGAGCAGTTCACGGTCTACGAGTTCGAATGAGCCGGTAGCCCGCTCACGTGGCAATTGCTGATAACCTGTAGAGACAATCTCAACCTCGCTTAGCATCTGTTCACGCTCCTGTAACGATATATACAAAGTGTCTGAGTTACTTGCAGAAATCCTTGTCTGCATTTCAAAGTACCCGACCGAACTGACCACCAGGGTTCCCGTATCCTGTCTGCTGACCAGAATAAAAATACCATCGTCACGGGTTTGGGTCATGTACTGTGTCCCTTTAATTTCCACCGTCGCACCTTTAAGAGGCTGCCGGGTTGATTCTGAAATTACTTTGCCCGTTATCTGGTGCTGAGCTGTTGCGTGGCTGATGTAGAATAGGCAGAATAAGGTGATATAGATATATTTCATTTTGCGTGCGTTAAGCTAAATATGTGATTTGGGTTAGGGTTCGATGCTCAAGGTCTGTCATTTATGACAAGCATCTTGATTGGCCGGTCCTCACTGACCAGCACAAGTCCAATTTTTTCTAATTCACGGTTTAGTAACGGTAGGTCGCCAAGTCCTGCCGTGATATCCAAATCCACCTTTTCGGTGAATCCCGTTTCATTGAAAAAGAAAATGTCCTGCACCCCGGAGGAGCGTTCTTTTGAATGGTAGAAATTCAATTGGTTTACCAGTGCGTTAAACGTGTAGTTTGTTATCAGGATGTTGCGCTCGTCCGTTTCAATCGAGGGGCTTTTTCCCTTGGTCCGTAACCGGTTAAAGTCTGCGCCGGGCAGCTGACGCAACGCCATGCAGGGTTGGGTCACATCCTGTACGGTAGCGGAATGTTTTGGAAAAAACTTTGCCAAATCATTCACCATCATATCGTACAAATCCATGCCGGATGCCCTTGGCGCTACAATCTCATAGCAAAAGCCCCTTCCGTCCCTCAGTGAGGAAAGGTAGGCTTCCCCGTTCTTGTCAAATTCGATGATTCTTTCCGGCTCACTGACCTGTAACAGCGTATGCTTCCAGTCGAACGTGTATCCCTTGCCCATAGCGATTTGATAGAGCTGCGGGATGGTCTGGTTGCGTGCGGTAATCCGTAACGGAACTTTATCGTTTTTTATGGGTTGTGTGTTGTAATACCCCGGCGATAGCCCTTCAATGTATCCGGAAAACACGGCATATTGCGTTATCGGAAATTTGGCGCTGGATTCATCAAAGAAAAGCGGGTCTTTCCAGTCATAAGCTATGCTGATATCCTTTTTTTCACCAAGCGGTACTTCCTGTCCATCGACAATATTCGATAGATTCGAACGGGTGATGTCTTCAAATGAAGTGATTGCCTTCACTGCCCCATTACTATCAATCCATACATAATGTGGTAATGATTTGTGGGGAAACAGGTTCTTTAAAGCACTGTCACCTGTTACCACCGGCAGGTCATATTTCTGTCCCTGCCGTTTTTCCAGCGTGCTAAGAAAGGGAATGGCTTCTTCCGCTTTCTGATAGGTCACGGAAAGGAACTGCACTTTATCTCCAAATTCCTTTTGAAGGCTGTCCATCTTTGGGATCATGGCCACGCATGGGCTGCACCAGGTAGCCCAGAAATCCAGTATCAGAAGTTTTCCTTTAAAATCGGATAGGTTGATTGAAGTGCTTTTGTAATTGTGAACGTTGATCAGGGTCAGATCGGGTACCTGCTCGCCAATCTGTAAGCCGAGGGAAGTAAGGTCTACAGCTTTGCTGTCCGCCACAGGCTCCGCCACTTGGGCGGAAGCCTTAAATGGCAGCACATGAAACAAAAAAGCTATAATCAGATAGAAATATGATCTTACGTTCAGGACGGACAATGCCCGCTCATATCGGTGGTATGTTAATGTTTTTAGTTTGGTTAATGCTTGGATAAGGCAAAAAAGCGCCCCATGCAGCCTGTTGTAAAGCAACATTTCTGTAAAAGATTAAACTTTTCATGATTTGGTTAATTGAAAAATTTCTTTTACGGTTAGGGCGCCCTTCACCGGAAAGAGAGTAAAATGGCTAAAGCCACTGATGTTATTCGGGAGCGGATATCAAATTCTTCAGAAGTATTTTTATCAGATTCATACTCGATAAGATTAACGAGTCTTGAAGCAGGAATAACAATGGCGCGACGCCCAACCTACTGTTTGTGAGGCCCTGAGAAGCCTTGGGACGAGTAAGCGGACGCCACGCCATTGCTGACGGGCGTTTTTCTCCACTTATCGCCTTGTCCCAAATGAAATTTCTCAGGTTTCACAAACAAGACTACATAAATGCAGAACGTTCTAACTTTGACGTTCCACAAAAATAAAAAATATTACCAAAACATTATGTTTTTATGATATCGAAAATATTTAGTCTGAAACCAAAAAAACAGTAATCAAAAATACACACAAATATTGTTATTTCAAATATTATTTTACTGAAATCGAATATAAATTTTTGTTATTAGATTTTTAATATCCTATACCGGAGTTTTGTCACCAAGATTAGGTTTAAGTTTAGCAATTTTACTAAACACGAGAAAGAAATGGCGAAAACGGAACCCTATAAGATTAATCCTGACAAACTCAAAAGTACACTTTTGTCTATAAAAGCAAGATTCGAGTCGAATACTATTCAAAAAATGACTGATATCTCGGATATGTACTCAACTGGACTTAAGAAAGCACTTGGAATGGGACATGACTCTTTTGTAACCAAATTTTCTGATCCAGGGAAATTTACAGTTGAGGATATACTGAAATTATCGGACATATCAGATGTTGATAAAGATATCATTTGGAAGAGAATTGTCGAAGAAACCGAAGCGAATCGAACAAGGCATGACATAAGCCATTTGCTATCGAAACCAAAAGGAGAATAAGCCGAATATCTATTTATTAAAAGTGTCAAGGGAGATTTCGTACGATGAGTAAGATAAAAATTAAAAATTTTGGCCCCATCAAGGAAGGAATTCCAGATAATGGATGGATAGACATAAAGAAAGTAACGGTATTCATCGGAAATCAGGGCTCTGGGAAAAGTACTGTCGCCAAATTGATTTCCACTTTTACCTGGATGGAAAAGGCACTTGTTCGGGGTGACTACAAAATTGAATGGTTTCAGCAAAAGAATCAACTAAGGAGCCAATTTCTTAGCTATCACCGTTTGGAAAACTATCTAAAGAACAATAACGGCAAAGGGAGTTATATAGAATTTGATGGTACAGCCTACCACATTTTATATCAGGATGGAGAGCTAACGATAAAGGAGAAGCTCGGCAGTACATATCCATTGCCGCAAATTATGTACGTACCTGCGGAACGCAATTTTATAGCTTATGTAAAGTCCCCGAAAGAGCTAAAATTATCCTCAGAATCTTTAACAGAATTCCTCACAGAATATGATAATGCAAAGAATGAAATAAAGGGAATTGTAGAACTTCCTATCAACAGTGCCGGAATAGAATATGATAAATTCACCGATAGCCTAAATCTAAAAGGAGAGGAATATAGAATTAAACTTACTGAAGCTTCCAGTGGCTTTCAATCTTTGGTGCCTGTTTACCTTGTATCAGCTCATCTAGCCAATATGGTAAAGAAGCAGAGCGAAGACAACAAGGAACCTATGAGCAGCGATGAGATGAAACGTTTTCGCACGGGTGTTGAAGAGGTCTGGAGTAATGACAGTTTAACAGATGAACAGAAAAGAATAGCACTTTCAGTACTTTCATCAAGATTCAACAAAACTGCATTCATAAATATAGTTGAGGAACCTGAACAGAATTTATTTCCTGGTTCCCAAAGGGAATTGTTGCACGGATTGCTCAAATTCAACAACTATAACGAAGGTAACAAACTAATTATAACAACACACAGCCCTTATTTGGTCAATTATCTTTCCTTGGCTGTAAAGGCAGGAGAGCTGAAAGAAATTGTTAAACAAGAAGATGAACGGGAAAGACTGAACAAGATTGTACCACTTAATTCGACGATACGGCCGAAGGAGTTGGCTATTTATGAGATGGATGAAAAGACAGGCGTTATTCATGTTTTAGAATCATATAACGGGCTTCCATCAGACGAAAACGAACTGAACGAAAGGCTTGACGAAGGTAATGAACTATTTGCCCAATTATTGGAAATACAGCAAAGGCCATGAGCGTGAATTTTTTGGACGAAAACTGCCAGACCATTTCATCAAAAAAACTTTTCGGGTTATGCGATCCTTCTGTACCAACCGTTGGACCTGCCTATATTGACGAGGAAGATGGAGCGAAATGGATTGGTGTAGTGGTCAACGAATACCTATACAACGTGACGTTTACTGCAATTGACCATTGTATTGATATTAGGTTGCCGAACAATACACAGGCAAAAAGATGTGATGGGGTCCTTACTTATAATAATACAGCAATATTCGTAGAACTAAAGGATCGTCCTTCTGCCGGGAACAATTGGGTAAAGGACGCTGAACAACAGCTACGGAGTACTATAAACCATTTTGAAAATACTAATGATGCGGCGTACTATACAGAAAAGAAAGCTTATATCGCCAACAGTGGACACCCAAAGTTTAAATCCAGCCAGATACAGAGAATGGAAAAATTCCGGATAGAGACCGGTTATGTATTGCGTATTGAAAACAGGATAACGCTTTAGTCCGGATGAAAAGCATCTTCCCGTACTCACTTTTCCTTCTTTATTCCATAGTTTACAAAAACGCAATATAAGTTGAATTTGGTAGGATAATATAGAAAATCCGTAAGAGTTTGTTTTAGTTTTGAAAAATTGAGGATACTTCCGTAACTTGATGGCAGCTCGAAAATGAACTCTTTCCCTTTAAATAGAAAACTAATTCCTACCGCACATTTGCGGCCTGCGGAGCGCCTTTGCCCGCTAGCCCAACGCTGTCCCGCTTTTTCGCTTCTACGGAGAAAACCTCTTCCGTTTTTGCATTAATCTGCAAATCCTAATGTTTCTATCATTACTGATTATCAGGACAATTGGCATTATGGCTATATCCAATGATAGGGTTTATCCTTTCTGTTTAGGTAACAGTACATCTGTTCCTTTTTCAGTTCCGAGAAGAATTCTATAGCCCTCTTAATAGCATAGTCTGGCAGGAAGTAAATTTCATTACGAAGAGTGTTAAGAACTTTCTCATTACCGTAAAAGCGAACCAGTTCATCCACCTCTTGCTGATCCCCACGTTCTATGATCCGGCCGATAACCGTCTTATAGGCTTTATCCCAGTCTATAGCTTTTAGATCAAACTCCCAGAAGAACATCGAATCAATGTTCGGTTGCCGTCGTTTTTTTCTCACTGCTCTCATAAAATTAAAGTTAACCATAATCTCTTTTCTGTGCAACCACTTTGCCGCTACAAAATTTTTAATACAACATCTGCCATCAATTGCTGTAGCAGGGACCACATATCCCTGCTTACAATCTCTTTTTGCAAACTATCCATACGCTTCAACTGTTGCTGTATTTTCTGTTTTCAGAGAGGGCAGGCATATCTGTACACCGAGAAGGTTCCGGTTATTTTCCGCTGTACATCCCCAAATCTGCCTTGGGGCTACTATTTTTCTATGCAGCCTGCCCATATCGTTGCTCACCTTGGTGTCAAGCAGTTTTGCATAGTGCTGGGTGGTCTTGATATTGGTATGGCCGAGCATCTTCGATACGGTTTCAATAGGTACATCGTTGCTTAGTGTGACCGTAGTGGCAAAGGTGTGGCGTGCAATATGGAAGGTCAGCTTTTTGGTGATCCCGCACAGGTCGGCAATCTCTTTCAGGTAGCTGTTCATCTTTTGGTTGCTCAGCACGGGAAGGGCAAGCCCTTTTGCCACACATGGCGGATAACCGGCATAACGTCTCAGGATTTCCAGTACCTGCGGCAACAGGGGAATGTTCGAGGTGGTTTCCGTCTTTTCACGGCTGGTCAGTATCCACAGCCTGCCGTCAATTCCCTTGGCAATATCAGTGGTACGCAGTTTCTTTACATCTGCATAGGAGAGTCCTGTATAACAGCTGAACACAAAGATATCACGAACATGCGCCAGTCTTGGAATGCTGAATTTCTTCTGCATAATTCTGTCCAGTTCATCCTGTGTGAGAAACTCCTTTTCTCTTGCTTTTGCCGTGTTTTTATACATAGCAAAGGGATTTTCGGTAATCCAGCGATGGGCAAGGCAGAGGTTGATGATCTTCCGCAAGTGCTTCATGTATTTGGCTACGGAAACGGGGCTGCACCCCTTCTCCGAACGAAGGAAAAACTCGTAATCCGTAATAAAGGCATGGTCAACTTTCTGAATGTCTATGTCGGTATCCTGGTAATACTTTAACAGGTAAGCGTTAAGGTGCAGGACCGATGTCCTGTATCCTTTGAGCGTATTGGGCTTAAATCCTTTTCCCAGCAGCGCCTTCATCTTCGTGTTATGTTCAAGGAAAATCTCCATCAGGAAATGATGTTTTATGCCTTTTCCCAGAAAGTGCATTTTGAGCAGCTCGGCAGTTACCGCTACTCTCTCTTTGATAAGCACCGTATGGGTGTCTTCCAATTTTCTCTCCAGCGCATCAAGATGGCTGTTCAGTGCTTTGGTTTCTTCTTTCGTACCGCTGGCACGGTTAGCCTTGGTGTTCCAGCGGGAGGGGTCGCATGACCTTCCGGTGGAGATTTCTTTCGGGATACCATCTACGGTGATGCGCATGTACACCGGAACCGGCCCTTTTACATAGTTTTTTGGCTTTTTCAGGTAGAAAAGCAAGGAATAATTTGTACCCATGAGTAACTCATTTAAGTGAAACAAAGTAAGCCTTGCAGCTATAATAAATCAAGATGTTTAGTTATTGAACCAGTTGAATATCAATAACTTAAACCGCTTTTCGTGAGTGAGCGTGAGAGGAAAATTGACTCACTGAATCACTCACTTTTTTTATGGGAAAAATTGAATAATTCAGGGGATCTGTAAAAAACAAAAAGCCTGCAAACGTTTAATATGCAGGCTTTTGTATGTTTTGACTTCAAGATCTGTAGCCCGTAGGGGAATCGAACCCCTGTTTCAAGAATGAAAATCTTGCGTCCTAACCCCTAGACGAACGGGCCTCCTTCTTTAACGGATGCATATCCGTTTTTCGGTTTGCAAAGATAGACAAGGATTTTATATTTCAAAAGACAAATTTTATATATTTTATTAGTCCTTGATAATCAGTTAAAAAAAATCAATAGTTCTTTTTGGTGCTTTTATTTGCCAGCAACAAAAGTACACTCCCCGCTATTCCGGAAAGCAGTGATCCGATTAAAATAGAAAATTTAGCCTCTGCCAAAACATGCGTGGCATCGGCAAAAGAGAGAATAGCAATAAAAATCGACATGGTAAAACCAATTCCGCCTAGCATGCCCACGCCAAGAATATGTTTCCACGAGGCGCCATGAGGCCGGTTACTGATCTTTAATTTAACCGCGAGCCAAGAGAAAAAGGTGATTCCTATCGGTTTTCCCAAAAATAAGCCGAGCGCAATTCCTAGGCCGAGCGGAGTAGCTAATCCAGCTAACATGCCAGTCTCGTACCTGATATTCGTATTCGCTAGAGCGAATATCGGCATGATCAAGAAGTTCACAGGCTTCACCAGCATGTGTTCCAGTTTCTCTAAAGGAGATTCCGAATCGTCTGGTGTAGTCGGTAAAGTAAAGGCGGTTAATACACCGGCGATTGTCGCATGGATGCCTGAATGGTGGATGAAATACCATATAAATATTCCCGGAACAATGTAAAAGACAATCCGCTTGACACCAAGTCTGTTGAAAACTAATAAGAGCGCAAACAAAAGGCCCGCATATAATAAATATTGGTACTGCAAGGAAGTTGAATAAAAAATGGCAATGACTAAAATCGCCATCAAGTCGTCTACAATAGCCAATGCGGCTAAAAATATCTTTAACGAAGGAGGAACGTTGTTGCCCAACAGTGTGATAATAGCCAAAGCAAATGCGATGTCGGTTGCCATAGGGATACCCCAACCACCGGCAAATTCGGAATCTTTGTTAAAGAAGGTATAAATCAAGGCGGGCACGATAACGCCACCAAGCGCAGCAATTACAGGTAAGGTGGCCCGCTTGACCGATGCCAACTCGCCTTCTACTAACTCTCTTTTGATCTCTAAACCGACCAAAAGAAAGAAGATCGCCATTAACCCATCATTAATCCATATGATAATCGGATAGTCCAAATGGACGGTTTCGGAATGATATCCGATGTTGATCGCTAAAAAATCATCCAAAGCGTCGCCCCAAGGGCTATTAGCAATGATAAGGGAAAGAACAACGCAAAGAATCAGTATCACTCCGCCTGCAGTGCCTGATTTTAAAAACTCCTGAAAGGATTTAATATTAATTAATTTAGCCATCCGCGAAAATAACAAAAGCTGGTCTATTTTGGTAGCAATAGCTGGTGAAAATGGGCATATATGTTGCGAAGGCACGCTGGAAGTTTCTTTTATGGTACGCACTCTAGGCGCGAAGGGAGCTCGTGTGTCCCTGTCTTTTTGTTGTTTTTTAAAGAAGTGGGGGCTTCTTAGGAAAATTTTGTATTTACGGAAAAAAGCGCTATCTTTGCACTTTCATAATTTAGGTTTATAATTGGTTAACAGGCCTCTAATCTCTCCGATTATTGGCCTGTTACTTTTTCAATAGAATTCCGTACTTTTGAATAACCAATTATAGCGGAGCATGCGTGTTGTCCTGTTTGTCCTGTTGTTGGCGACCTATATTCCTAGCGTTGCACAGGAAGAGATTGTCCCTTCGCCCTCACAATTACTGAGTGAAATACGCTTTAAGACCTTAATGGGCGGTGTAATAATTCTTCCCGCACGATTAAACGGTTCCCCAGATACGCTCAATTTTATTTTAGACACCGGTAGTGGCGGGATTTCCCTGGATTCATCGACCGTGGCGTCGATGGGCTTGAAGCCAGAGCCAAGCGCTACCCGGATTCGGGGCGTAGCGGGAATCAAACAAGTGAGTTACCTTTATAACCAACGGCTTAATTTTCCATCATATACCGTTGATAGCTTAAACTTCCATATCAACGATTATTCTTTTCTTTCCAGTGTATACGGCATAAAGGTCGATGGAATTATCGGTTACGCATTGTTCAGCCGGTACATAGTGAAAATAAATTATGATGATAGCCTTATCCATCTTTGCTCAAAGGGGACACTCCGCTATCCGAAAGGCGGGTTTCTTTTGAAGCCGAATATAAGAAACTTAGTAGTACAACGCGCTTTTCTGAAAGACAGGCACCAAGTGAATGCCCGCTTTTTGCATGATATCGGCGCCGGTGTTTGCGTCATGCTTTCAAAGGAATTTGTTGAGGATAGCACCTTGTTGGCGTGGAACCGGAAGTTGTGGCCAAAAGAAGGCCATGGCTTAGGCGGGAAGATTCAGATGGATTTGACGGTGATAAAAGAGCTGCGTTTCGGTCCGTATCGGTTTAAACAGGTCCCGACCTTAATTTTTGATGATGTGTACGATGTTACTTCTTATCCTTATTTAGGCGGCTTAATCGGTAACGACATATTTAGGCGTTTTAATGTAATCTACAATTATGAAAAGGGGGATGTCCACCTTACCCCTAATAATAGTTTTCGTGATCGCTTCGATTACGCTTATTCGGGCCTGGACTTGCAGCTCATAGAAGGGCATATAGAGATTGGAGGGGTAGCCAAAGGATCACCGGCGGATATGGCAGGCTTAAAAATAGGGGATTTATTGCTAGCGGTAAACGGTAATTTCAGTATGGACTTCGTTCAGTATAAGAAGGCTTTGCAAAGGCCAAAGAAAGAGGTTATGCTGCTTGTGCGAAGAAAGGAGGAGCTGAAGATCTTTAAGTTTAAAATAAAGAGTATTAAACAGGTTTTTTAATCTTTACCCCACCGGCACTCGATGTTTTTACATGTGACCCAATGAACATTTATTATTAGCTATGAAACTAGCGACCAATCAGGGGAAACCAACAACCAACCTAGGAACTAACAATCAGTAACGAGCAACCTATTAACCGACAATCGCCTTCCAGATTAAATCTTTTAATTCTTGTAGTCCTTTTTGCGCGACGGATGAAATGAAGACATGGGGAACCTCTTTTGGCAATTCTCGTTCCGTCTCTAGTTGCAGCTCTTCATCCAATAGGTCCGATTTGGTAATCGCCAGTAAACGCGGTTTATCGAGCAATTCGGGGTTATAAGCGGTTAACTCATGTAAGAGGATGTCGAATTCTTCGCTGATCGATCGATGCGTGTCAGCCGGCACCATAAAAAGCAGCACCGAATTACGTTCAATGTGCCGTAAAAAGCGGTATCCGAGTCCCTTTCCTTCCGAAGCGCCCTCTATAATACCCGGTATATCTGCCATAACAAACGATTTACCATCTCTATAGGAAACAATACCGAGATTGGGCACTAAGGTGGTAAATGGATAATCTGCTATCTCTGGTTTAGCGGCAGAGACCACCGATAACAAAGTGGATTTGCCTGCATTTGGAAAGCCGACTAGTCCCACGTCGGCTAGTACTTTCAGTTCCAGTACGATCCATTCTTCCTTTCCAGGTTCGCCCGGTTGGGCAAAACGAGGCGTTTGTTGCGTAGGAGTCTTAAAATGCCAATTGCCTAAGCCACCGCGCCCGCCCGCGGTAAGGATTTTGGTTTCACCGTCTTCGGTGATATCAAAAAGGATTTCGCCGGTCTCTGCGTTTCTTGCAATGGTGCCGAGTGGCACTTCCAAAATCTCATCTTTCCCATTTTTACCATGTTGCAATGCGCTGGAGCCCGATCCCCCGGGCTCAGCGATCACATGTTTTCTGTATTTTAAATGCAGGAGTGTCCACAGCTGATTGTTACCTTTCAGTATAATATGGCCGCCTCGACCTCCGTCGCCTCCGTCAGGCCCGCCCTTTGCTGTATGCTTGTCGCGATGAAGGTGCGCAGAGCCTGCTCCGCCGTGACCGGAACGACAACATATTTTAACATAATCAACAAAGTTTGAACCTTGGGCCATTTTAATACTTGATTTTTGAAGGGTTAATAGCGATCGATAACTTTACAGATTTCGTCGAAAATTTCGTCAATGGATCCTATTCCATTAATATTTTGAAGCTTTCCCTGTTGCTGGTAATAGTTGGCAACAGGCGCTGTTTTCGAATTGTATTCTACAATGCGCTTCCGGATAACTTCCGGATTGGCATCATCCGCGCGACCTGATTCCTGTCCGCGTAGCAATAATCTTTTTTCAAGTTCTTCTTCGTCAACTTGAAGTGCAATCATCCCTGAGATCTGAGCTCCCTTTGATTGCAACAGTTCATCTAAGGCCTGCGCTTGGGCCACTGTGCGTGGAAAGCCGTCGAAAATAAAACCTTTCGCATCCGGATTGCTGTCCAGCTTATTGCTGATCATGCCAATTACTACTTCGTCAGGAACTAATTTTCCATCATCCATAAGCTTTTTAGCTTCTACTCCTAAGGCGGTTCCCTGAGCGATTTCTCCCCTTAATATGTCTCCTGTAGATAAATGGACTAACTGATACTTTTCAATAAGTTTTTGGGATTGTGTACCTTTTCCGGCGCCTGGAGGGCCAAATAAAACTAAATTTAACATGTTTGTGAAATTTTTTAGTCCAATGAGCTTTGCATTGGGTTTACTGTTTAACTTGTACATCTAGCGGCTAACACAGTTTACGCCCCTCACCGCTGTTTTCTTTCGCCAAATTATTTCGTTCAACGAAAGCCATGTGCATTCGTATACATCAGGAGCAGATAAATTTTAATATGGGTCGAATCCGACCCTTGTGGTGCTCCGTAAAGGGCTCTTTATTAAAAAAGAACGGTCGCAAAGGTAAGGCTTATTTTTTTATTTTTTGCATAGCGGGACGAAAGAATGCCCTTTGGCAATCCGTATTTTCTGCTTTCTGGTGTGTGTTTATGCAATTAGCATAAACCTTTATTCTTTCTATGGTTGTATGCAAAGCGCTCGTTTCCTTTGGGCCCTTCTCTACTAATTGGTTAATTAACTTATTCATATCGAATTTTTAGTGTACTTTTGGCTGTCTTATTCAGGATAAGCGTTAATGGAACAATCTTCTTACGAACCTAGTGCCAACGAATTAGCGACGCAACTCGCTGACATGAGAAAATTGCAAGCGATCAGTGCGAAACTCATAGTGGAAAACAATGTCGACAAGCTTTATCAGGAAATTCTCGATGCAGCTATCGATCTTCTTCGTTCCGATATGGGCAGCATGCAAATCCTTTTCCCGGAAAGGAACGAATTGGCATTGCTTGCCGAGAAAGGATTTCATCCGCTATCTGCAAGTTTTTGGAAAGTAGTAACGCTCGACTCTGCCAGCACCTGTGGAAAGGCTTTGGCCTTGGGTAGACGGGTTGTCGCATCTGACGTAGAGGATTGTGAGTTCCTTAGCGGGACAGAAGATCTTCATTTCTATAGGCTGTCAGACATTCGGTCGGTCCAGACGACCCCCTTGATTTCACGATCCGGAAAAGTGGTTGGTATGATCTCTACACACTGGAAAGAAGCTCACCGACCTACGGCATATCACCTCAGTTTACTAGATGTCTTAGCGCGGCAAGCTGCCGATGTGATCGAGCGACGTAAAGCGGAAGAAGCGCTCAAAGAGTCAGAGGAGCGGTTGAGGATGGCTGTTAAAGCGGGTGCGGTAGGTACGTTTATCTGGAATTTGGAAAAGGATAGTTTCCGCCCCGACGCACAGTTGCTGTCACTGTTTGGGCTACCGCCGACTACGCCGAATCCGCGACAGGCTCTGCAAAACATTATCCATCCCGATGACCGCAATTGTTATTTAGCGAAGGCGGCCGATAAAGCGAAGAGTTTATATACAGCGGGAGCTTTAGAGGAAGATATTCGTATCGTCCTTCCTTCCGGTGCCATTCGTTGGATCTGCGTAAACGCCCAAGCTTGTTTTTCGGAAAGCATCAGTCAATCTTATGTGGCAGGATGTGTTACCGATATTACAAACAGAAAGACAGTCGAGCAACATAAGGATGAGTTTATCAGCGTAGCAAGCCACGAACTTAAGACGCCGGTTACCAGCATTAAAGCCTATGCTCAACTCTTACAACAGCAGTTTCAGCAAGACCCAACCAAAATAAATTTCCAGATTTTAAGCAAATTGGGTAAGCAGACGGATCGATTGGTAAAGCTGATCTATGATTTGCTAGATACAACGAAGGTAATGGACGGACAGTTACGTCTGCATATTGAAAAGGTAGACCTTAACCCAATAATTGCAGATTACGTTTCAGAGCTGCAATCCCTCACCGAAGAGCATGATTTATTTTTTGAAGCAGGATCTATTCATGCAGCGCTTGCAGATAAAGATCGGGTGGGTCAGGTATTGATGAATCTGGTGTCTAACGCCATAAAATATTCGCCGGCAGGTGGGCGAATCAAAATTAGCACTACAATGACTGAGAATGACTATGTAAGGATAAGCGTTGCCGACGAGGGTAAAGGGATTGCCGAAGATCAAAAAGCGAAGATTTTCGGCCGTTTTTATAGAGCAACGGATTCCCATAAATTGGGTCTCCCCAGTTTAGGCCTTGGCTTATATATTTGTGCCGCAATTGTCAAACAGCATCAAGGGCACATAGGCCTGGAAAGCAAAGAAGGGATGGGTTCTGTTTTTTACTTTGATCTACCTACCGCTCGGTGATATAGCATTCAATAGTTGAGCTGTGCATAATGCGCGGGGCGGTTACTTCTTTTATGAAAAAACAAGCCAGCCTATCAATGTACGTTTGATTTTGAAAATAAGTTAATTATAACAACCCCAATGACGATAAAAGCAATTCCTAATACGGCAGGGAAATCAAGACGTTGCTCGTACACAAAATAGCCGATCAACGAAATCAGTACAATCCCCGCTGCCGACCATATTGCATAGGCGATACCAATGGGAATTCCTTTCAGCGCGAAAGACAGTAAGTAAAATGAAGTTGCCATCGCTACAAAAAAGATAAATGTTGGTATAGGCCTGCTGAATTGTTCGGTTTTCTTTAAAAAAGATGTTCCAACAATCTCACAAAGAATGGCGGCTGCGAGGAATATGTAATTTTTCACTTTCTCCGGATTTGATGAATACAAAGATAATGTTTTGCCCATGAAGGAGGTGAGATCTAACAAAAACATGGAGAGCGGCTTCCTCTATTGCCTGTGTAGGAATCCGTCTCCTGTTTTTTACTTTAACAGTGGAACAGGACTTTCTTCTTTCCACCAATTCTAGAACTTATTTTTAGACCAATAGGTTGCAGTGAGGATTGACAAGTTTTTTGAGATGAATCGCATGAGTCAATATTTATTATTGAAAAATTTCATTTAAAACGCCCGCTAGACGAATCCCCGCTCTCTCCATGCGATCTTCAAATACAGGGACCTGTTTTTGGTAATAAGCTTCGTCAAAGTTTGCGTTTTTAGCAGCATCGTCATAAAGCCGTTCGCTTAGCTGATAACTTTCATGTAACCACTTGATCAGGTCGTCTCGCTGCAATTTACGGATTTTTCTTCGCTTCGTGTGGCCAATCTTATCCGCTAATTGTTCATAAGTCAGGCCTTCATGCTCCACTAAGCGGCTATCCCATAAGCCATGCAGGTTCCCGGGTTTATTTAGGAAAGTGATGCGGATACGGTTGCCTCCGAGATCTTCAGCACGCCCGGTGTGCATCGGCTGGTGCAAATCGCCTACTATGTGTACGATGAATTTCAGTGCAAAAATTTTTTCCTCCCGCGTTTTTAATGGGTCTTTTAAATCCGACTGGCATTTTTGGAGCGCCTTGTATATGTTGTCCCGATTTTGATGAATTACGGAGTCCATAAAATCTTTTTTGTGAAGCCCTGCCGGTAAATTGATATAATGCCAGGGCGCGGTATAACGGTAAGCCTCTTTTGATCGTATTTCGTCTGCATAGGTGCTTACCTGAGCCAATGTTTCATCCGCTAGCAATTCCTTAACAGCGGCTTTCGCTTGAGGGGTTAAATGACGTTCAGCAAGTAGGCCGATCGTCCGATGGCCAGTTACACCCCAAGAAGATAGGAGGGCGACTAATGCCACTAATACGAGGGATAGGAGTGGTTTTCTATATCGCATAACATTTGTTAAGTTAGAGGCTGTTATTAGGCAGCCTCTAAGGGTTTGATTAATTAAAAATATAACGGAAACCAAATTGCATCGTCCACGTTGACGAGAAACTTACATTGTCTTGAAATGTTTGGGATATCGGCAGGTTGCGGTCGGTTTGTAACCTAAACGTAGGCCTAACATCTCCGCCCGGAACCAAGGAAGAAGTGTTCGTCGGCACTAGAATGGAGTTGGTAATTACACTTCTACGAACGCCCCATTCCTTATTTAGGAAGTTGCCTACATTCAGAATATCCCAACTGAACTGGAGGGTATTACGTTTACCGCCAATATTGGTAAAGATATCCTGCAAAAATTTGAAATCGAACTGTCCGTTAAAAGGGCCAATAGCGCCGTTGCGCTCTGCATATTGTCCTTTGCGACTACGGAGGTACTTGTCTTGGTCTACATAACGGAAGAACATATCACTTTGCTGTTGCGGCGTGTAAGTCACTGCATTATCTCCGCTTCCTATGGTTAAAGGTACAAAGGTAATTTCAGATGCGTCTCTTGGAACATAGATAAGGTCTGAATTCGCTCCATCCCGGTTAATATCGCCCGAATAGGTGTAGGAGAATCTGTTGTTTGAACCTTCGTAAAGCAGAGTAAATTGAGAAGCTAGATGCTTCAACACCTCTTTACGGTAATACACCGAGGCAATAATCCGATCCGGCGAGGCCGCACCGGAATAGCCCAGTTCAGGCTGGTTAGCGCCGTTTACTGAGGTGGTGCCTTGCCAACCTGAAAGCGTCTGATCGCCACTACCCTCATATAATTTCTTGACTTGGCTGCGGACATAAGAAACCGTTCCGCCGAAGCCATTGCTAAACCGTTTGCTAAGGGTTGCCGTAAGTGAATAATAGTAGCCGCGCGAAGCATTATCCAAGACGATGACATTGAAAGCGCCCGGTTGTTGCGCATTTTGTCCTGGAACAACGGTTCCGTTAGGGACTGCTAGGCCGTTGAGGATTGGATTAATAAATTTATCCCGGTTGGCGCTTGGGTAAATTAAGCGGTTGTCTGGATAACCGTCTACGTTAAGCGGCTGTGGCTCTACTAAGTTGGCATTTCTGAATAAGACTGTGTTGATGTCCTTATTGTATATCCCTTCCAGCGTACCAATGATTCCAAAAGGCAGTTTGGCATCCAATGCCAAGCTCATCTTATAGGTTTGCGGCATCTTCAGGTCTTTAGACATGACGGTAATCGGATTAGGTAACACGGTTCCGGCAACAGGAGGCGTAGCAGGACGATAGGCGCCTATATCAGCGTTAAAAGGCCCCGGTGTGTTTTCTTGTCCCTGATAGGTCTCGGTCACTTGAAGCATGCCCGCATCGCCGGCCTGTGCCACAATCCACACGTAAGGAATTTTTCCTGTAAAAATACCGGCGCCCCCGCGCAATTGCAAGGATCTGTCGCCTTTGATGTCCCAGTTAAAACCTACTCTAGGAGAGAATAATATGCGTGCATCGGGTAGATTACCTGTATTCAAGCGTTCTCCGTTGGCGAATGTAAGTTCTGAAACCAATGGGTGCTCCTGCAGTACCTTGGGATAAGATCCGTAATCTAGGCGCAAGCCGGCCGTCACCCTAAATTTGTCGGTTACCGCTATTTCGTCCTGACCATAAATCGAATATTGGCCGAATTTGAATGAGGGATAGGCCTGTTCATAACCTGGAGATAAGGAGTAGGTCTGTGCAAAGTCAACGGGTTTATTGCCATTCACAAAGTCATCCCAAGAGTTAAAGGTGTAATAGCTGGTGGCGAAGCGTTGAAATCCGTTTTTGGTGGTGCTGAATTCCGCTTGTATCCCCGCTGTAAAATTGTGCTTTCCAACCGACCATGTTAAATAATCGTTGAATGAGAACATTTGAACGTCCCGTAGATTACCATAGGTGAAAGGTTCATATCCAAAGGACGTAAATGGCCTGCCATCCTGCAGGATATCTACGAACGGAAAGAGTTCACTGTCCGAACTCCGCGGATCATTTTGGTTGGTATAAGAAAACCGGAATGTATTGTTGAAAATGCCGGCAAATTTGCTGTTCCATTCTGCGGTTAAGGAATATAGGTTTGCCTCCTGGTAGTAATTGGCATTTTTAAATGGTAAGGCATAGGTGTCCCGGCGCGAGCCGTTCGAAAAGCCGGGAAGCGGACTGCGTGATGTACTCACGAAAGAAGGACTTTTTGTCTTTACATAACTATAACGGATGTTAAAGTGATTGTCGTTATTGATATTCCAGTCCAGTCGTGCCAATAAGTTCGTGCGTTCCGATTCAAAGTTGTATCCTTGATAAGGGCCGGTTTCATATCCATAGGTTGTTCTTAAGTAATTGCTGATTTCGTCCAGCTCTGCCACCGTTGGACGCGTAATATTCGTCTGGCTGCCAAATGGTTCTTGCGGAGTAGCAGCTACCCTGGTTTGACCCGGTTCTGCTTGGGTCTCTCTTTCCGCATTCAGGAATAGAAAGAGCTTGTTTTTGATGAGCGGACCACCAATACGGGCACCATAAATCTTGTACGACTGATCTGTAGCGTTCAGCTCCGGATAGGTGCTTACTTTGGTACCGATTTGATTTTGATTACGGAAATAGGTGTAAGCCGAAGCAGAAATATCGTTTGTACCTGAGCGGGTAACGGCATTGATTGATCCGCCTATAAATCCAGACTGCCGGACATCATAAGGAGTGACGTTTACCGATATCTCCTCCAAGGCATCAATAGATACCGGATTTCCGTTTCCCGGTAAATTACTACCGATACCGAAGTTGTTGTTGAAGTCGGCCCCGTCAAGGGTGATGTTGTTCTGGCGGGAGTTACCGCCGCCGATAGAGTTGCCACTTGACTGGGGTGTCAATCTAGTTAAATCATTTAAACTACGACTGATTGTGGGGACCGACTGGATTTCGCGGGTGGAAAGCGTGGTGGCCGTTCCGGTTCTGCTCGCATTGAGGATAGACGTTTTATCGGCTGTACCGATTGTCACTTCATCGAGCTGCGTGGCCGAGTTATCCAAGGAAACATTTAATACATAAGGATCACCAATTTTAAGGTCGATATTATCAATGACTTTCGGTTGGTGACCAATAAAGGTAATCTGCACGCGGTAAGGGCCTCCCGGGCGCATATTCGGTATATTGAAAGTACCGGCGTTGTTAGAGGCTGCTCCATATACCGTTCCGGAAGGAAGGTGGGTGGCAATGATTGTCACGCCCGAAAGTACCTCGTTGTTTTCTCTGATTGTTCCGGTCAGGGTTCCCGTGGTCACCTGAGCCTGGAGGATGGAAGTAAAAAATATTAAAATAAAAAAAGTAAGTAATCTGCGCATTTTTTTATCTTGTTGCGTTAATTAATTTCTGTGAGTTAATTGATGGTAGGTAAGGACTGCTGCAGCCCCGACCTCAGCCGGAAGTGCTGGTAACACTATCCGGCTTCTTTTATTGTCGCTTATTTCATGGATGAATTTTGTGCATTAAGGGTTAGTTGATTATGGTCTATACTATAGGTTATTCCTGCGGTAGTGGTAAGCTGGTTAAGCACATCGAACAGGCTCTGATTCGCTAAATGGAGCGTATAGCGGGCTGTATCGGTTTCGGAAGCATTGACCGTCACCTCCATTTGAAAATGCCTTCCCAGTTCTTTTCCGATTTCGTGAATGGTCAGCTTGCTCTGTAAGGGCGTTTTATTTTTAACGCGAGGCACTATTTCCTCAGCTGACTTGAGTACGGTCGTTTTATTTTCTGTAGGATGGTAGGTCAAGATTGCCCCTTTCCGCAAACTGGCATTAACGACCTGTAAATTGCCATCAGGTAGCACCCGGCAAACGTCAACCTCTCCGGAAGCCACCGAAACGCGATATTCCGTTTGCGGCTCATAAGCTTGAATATTGAAAGCCGTACCGATGTCCCGTGTGATCAGATCACCGGTAACGACTTTAAATAATCGGCTATTGTCATGACGTACTTCAAAAAATGCTTCACCTTTGTCGAGGAATACTGTCTGCTCCTTTTCTAATCGGTACTTTGGCAATCGTAGGGTGGTGGAAGGGCTGAGCCAGATGGTCGTACCATCCATGCTCACCTTGAGGAATTCGTTACCCCCTGTGGCGATCGTTTGATAAGATTGTTGAACAACCTGAAGAGGGCGACTGCGGAACAATGTGCTTAGCGGTATAATTGCCGCAGCTACCAACAAGAAAATACAGGCGACTTTCAACCAGCTCTTTATAGGTAAACGACGTACAGGTGTAACGGCAATAGAAGTTTTTAGTCGCTGTTTAAGTTCGGTATATATACGCCGTTCAGTATTCGCATCCCTGAAGATATCTTCCGGCACATCGTTATCTCCCGTTTCGAACCAGTCGTCAATTATGGCACTACGCTGTTTGTCAAGCGTATGCCTCTCGTATTCGTAAAATAGCCGTTTTAAAGCTTCCTGTTTTTTTGCCTTCATTCACAACTATAGTGCACGACAACGCAGAAAGTACTTTAAGAAGAAATTAAACGTATGTTAAATTTTTATTCAGTAGGTCGAACAGGAGGAGTAGGGCGTAAGCCATTGATGCAGACTCTAGCGATGATCGGAGTCTACGAAGGGCTTCTGAAATATTGTTTTTTACAGTCTGTTCAGACAAGTTCAATTCGTTGGCAATGTCATGAATTGATTTTTCTTCGTAGCGACTGAGTATGAAGCATAGGCGCATATTGTGCGGCATTTTGTGTAGCTCCTGATCCACTACATGCTGGGTCTCCTTCAGCATCAGCTGATCATCAGTTTCTTCCAGCCGGGAGAGCCGTTCCATTAGAATGTCGATGCCATTGAGCTTGATTTTGTCTTTACGAAAGGACATCATGATGTTGCTTTTGGCTACCTTATTTAAATAAGGTAGAAAGGATTCCTCAGCATATAGCAGGTGTTTGCGATTCCAAATGTACAGAAAAACATCTTGGAGAATATCTTTTGTTTGATCTTCGTCTTTGGTAAACCTATAAATAAAAGAAAATAATTTTTTCCAATGCCTGTCGAATAAGGCATGAAAAGCCTCTTCATCACCTAAAGACAATGCTCTTAGTAATTCTTGATCAGATCCATTCATCCGCATTCCACATGTTAATCAACATATTAAACAACCCCGTCGCTGTAATTCCGACTGGTAATGCGGGGCAAAGATATTCTTTTTACATAAAGTAGATGTTAGTACGCTGTTAAATATAGGCTATCAGGTATTTTGATGTTAGAGGCAAATACTTGTTCCGTGACAATTTACTTCATCAACGCGAGACGGAAAATAGTGTCCTATCTGTAGCGATAACCAGATTAACCGTTTGCTATAGACACCGGTTGAAATACATACTAAGGACAGGCTCTACTAAATGCGGTGTGGGTGAGAATTATATCATTTTTATGATACAAGTATATAACTTATGTTATTTTAATGATAAAATAGAACTGCTGAAATTTGCTTTATCAAAACAAAAGCAAATGAAAATTAATTTAACGGCCTTTATCAAGAGTAAAACCGACTGTACTGAAGAAATCAAGGGTGTATTGAAAGATCTTGTTGTACAATCTAAAAAGGAGCCTGCCTGCTTGCAGTATGACCTGCACCAGAGTGTGGAAGATCCGAATGTTTTCATCTTTCATGAGGTATGGAAAGACGAAGAAGGCTTCGCCCTTCATAATGAGCAGCCATATATAAAAACTTTTAGGCAGACAGCAAGTGAAAAATTGCAGGAAATACCAATTATTTATCGAACAGATATTATTTAAAATAAAGTAAGATGGAATATAGAAATTTAGGGAAAAGCGGATTGAAAGTCTCTGTTCTGAGCTTAGGTACCGGCACCTTTGGGGGGACTAATGAGTTCTTTGGTCGTTGGGGGCAAACAGACTTAAAAGAAGCCTCGCGATTGATTGATATTTGTTTGGATAGAGGCTTAAACTTTTTTGATACAGCTGACGTGTATTCACAAGGAGCTTCAGAAGAGATTCTTGGCGCTGCAGTCAAAGGAGGGCGTGAAAAGGCCATCATCGCTACCAAAGGATCTTTTGCAATGAGTGAAGACGTAAATGGCAGGGGTTCATCGAGGTTTCACATTGTCAACGCTGTTAATAATAGCTTGAAACGCTTGGGAACAGACTATATCGATGTGTATTTTATGCATGGATTTGACAATTATACGCCTGTAGAGGAAACGCTGCGAACCTTGGATAATCTGGTAACAAGTGGTAAGGTTAGATATATTGGCTGCTCAAATTTTGCAGCTTGGCAGTTGATGAAATCATTGTCTATTTCAGAAAAGTATAATCTGGAACAATATGTCATTTACCAAGGTTATTATTCACTGATAGGCCGGGACTATGAACAGGAACTGATGCCGTTGATCGAAGACCAAGGGTTGGGATTAATGGTTTGGAGTCCACTTGGTTGGGGCCGACTCACAGGAAAAATAAGAAGGAATCAGCCGATTGGCGAAGGCCGTATAAAATCTGGAGGAGCAGTAGGATCACCACCCGTAGACGATGAATTTCTATATACCGTTGTAGACGTTCTGGAACGGATTGCAAACGAGACGGGCAAAACTATAGCGCAGGTTGCACTTAACTGGCTGTTACAGCGAGATACGGTTTCCAACATCGTGATCGGCGCCAGGAATGAACAACAGTTGCTTGAAAATTTAGGGGCAGTGGATTGGTCGTTGACAAGCGAACAATTGACTGCACTGACTACGGCTACAGACCAAACACCTATCTACCCACACTGGGTGGGCGAACGGTAAGTGATTCTCAAGGCGGTGCAGATATTGCATAGGCTTTGAAACAACAAAATTTCTATTCGTATCGATTGCCGTGCAGGCGCCAATTTGTGTTTTTAAAACTTAATACGAGATCTGGGACGAAATCTTAATAACGGTAATGCTATGGGCTGATGCTTCTCTGTAAGTTGACTGAAAGGTTCAGCTAGGTTCCAGCAATTGTTATTGCTGAACCTGGCTGAACCTGTCGTTTGTTTGAGGTAATTATTGCCAGCCAAAAATTTGACCAAGATTTGGATTCAATGTAATTTGTTGTTGTGGTATTGGACGGTAATAATATTTAGGGGAAACAAATGTTCCCATGTCTTCGATAATCTGGATATTTCCAGAAGTTGCTCCGCCCAAGAAAAGCGATACGTCTTGGCCGAAGGTGCCAACACGGTAATATTGCAGTACTTTTCCTAAACTATTAGTCTCTTTATCATTCGGAATAGATTGTGAAGCCGGTAGTAAATAGATGTCTGGTACTCCGTCACCGGTGAGATCATGCTTACCCAGTGATCCAAAATAAATACCTTGTGGCTCCTTTTCCAAAAACTTCCCAGTCTCCCAACGCATTAGGTCATCATATCGCCTGCCTTCAAATGCTAATTCCACTCGGCGCTCGCGCCTGATCTCCAATATTTCTGCCCGTTGTCCAGAAACTATATTTGAGAATTTGGCCGCTTCAATAGGATCAATCGGTGGGTTTAAGTTCATATGTGGCATTCCTACCCGGTCTCTCAATTTATTAATGGTCATATCCAGATCACCTTGAGTGAGCTCGCCGAGTTCAGCCTTCGCTTCTGCATAAGTCAGCAGAATTTCGGCAAAACGGTACAGCGGTATATCGATGTTATTGCGGGTATCTTGATCGGTTGTGTTGTAGAAGCCTTTGATCTGATGGTACCCCGAAAAGTTTTTGGCTAACTGTTGCACATATAAGCCCGTTCCTTGCGCATAGGTGCCAGAACGTACCAATATCCATCCGGGGTAAGCATAAGTTTGATATAAACGGGGATCCCGATCACGGAATTCTTCGACGAATTCATTTTGTTGGTAGTTCGGCTGGCTGCTGTAAAAAGAGCCGTCTTTCATCAGGTATGCTTGTATTAAGTCCTTAAGGGGATAGGTTTCGTAATTTCCAAATAGCCATTCACCAGTATCGCCATTGAGCAGATTAGCCTGATAAAATCTGGCATAAATTATCTCTGGGTTGCCAGATAGATCCGCATTGGCAAATAGGTTGGCATAATCCTCATTTGGTTTCCCCGTCGTGTAAATACTAAATGATCCATTGTCCATAATGTCTTTCGTTACATCAATCGCTTTTTGGAAAAGATTTGCTGCCGATTCTGACAGGTTTAATTCAGCATGGTATTTCCGGAAGGTTGCTTCGTGCAATAGAAACCGTGCATAATCCGCTTTTACCACCCATCTGCTTACTTCTCCACTTGTTGCTGAAATGTTTACGTTGTTTGCAGCAAATTCATAGTCTTCCAGAATATGGTTTACGATGGTTTCGCGCGTGTCACGTTGTGCAAATAATACATCCTCATTATCGGTTGTCACCACCTGATCCACCCATGGAATATCAGAATAGCGTTTTACTTTATCTACATAAAAACGAGCACGGAAAAAGCGGCCCAGACCTTCAAAGTGGTTGAGACGTTCTTCCGCGATATTGGCTTTGCGAAAATTTGCCAGAAAGAAATTCACATTTCGTAATTGGCTCCAGTCCCAACCACCGGTAATGGTAGTTGAGGAAGGATTGGTAGTCATCATGGTCTTCAACTCTACATTCCCGGTAGTGAATGCATTGTCCGTCAAATTATAAGCATCGTCGGTATAGATACCGGGAGACGGGAAATCATAGAGGTTATAAACATATAAGTTAAGATCTTCTTCGGTATTAAAAAAGCTTCCGGCGTCAATGTCGGTTTCTGGTGTTTTCTCTAAAAAGTCGTCGTTACAGGCCATGAAAGATAGGGCTAGGACGCCTATGAACAAACGAATGCTTATTAACTTGCTCGGTTTTATATATATTCTTGTCGACATTTTCTTCTTATTTAAAATATGGCATTAACTCCTATTGAATAACTTCTTTGGAATGGATAGGTCATCCCGTTCCCATTACGTCCGGAACCGACGGTGGGATCTGGGTTGATATTGGCATTAGTGCTCTCTGGATCGTAGAATTTTTTAATACCCGACCATTCAAAAACATTTTCGCCTGAAGCATATATGCGAAGTCTGGCAAAACCAATTTTTTTGATCAGGTTTGTTGGTAAGGTATAGCCAATAGTCACGTTTTTTATACGGAGATAAGAGGCATTAAGTAAATACCCGGTTTGAGGGATGGCTAAACCCATAGCATCGTCAATTCTAGTTCCTAGGTTAGCATCCGCTAACCAAGATTGCAGAATGGGGTAGGTACCATTTAAGTTAGCATCGGCTAAACCTGCGTTCAGGTAAGATTGCGAATGCCTTGCTCGCTGTTCTTCACTGTCGCTCGTAGGGCGATAGAAATCGAGCAGATGCTCATACGTATTGCCATAGGGTTGTTGGTAGAAGCCCCAGTAAGTATAATCAATAGGATAGTAATCTCGTTTTCCTACGCCTTGTAAGAAGAGCCGGATATCAAAGTTTTTCCAGGAAGAATTGAGATCTAAGCCGAACTGGTAACGTGGAGTAGAGTTGCCGATGATAGTGAGGTCTTTTGTGTCGTCTAAAGTGTATCCTTTTTCGATTTTACCATTACCATCCCGATCAACATACTTCGGCCATCCTGGTACAATTTGTAAAGCACCCCATGGGATAATAGAGGATTCATCCAGTTGCGTAATTTCATCGGTATTCTGAAACAAACCATTATTTTGTAATCCCCAGATGTCACCGAGTTGCATGCCCTTATAATATTGCAAGATACTGCCACTCGGGTTATCGAAACGGGTGATATGCGTCTTTGAATCGGATAACACGAAGCGCGCCTGGAAGTTTAACGGACTTCCTCCCACATCATATTTATCCTGGTAAGCTAAAGAAAGTTCCCAACCTTTAGTTTGTAAGTCGGCTGCATTTTCTTTGGGCTCGCCAGCTCCCAAAATATCGGGCAAGTCTTTTCCGAAAGTTAGCATATTCAATGTGTTCCGTTTATAGATGTCAAACGTTGCGGTGAAGCGGTCCTGTAAGAAGCCAAGATCTAATCCGAAGTTTAGCGTGTTAACTTTTTCCCAAGTATAATTCGGCGAAACAAGGTCGGGTGGGCTAATCATTGTTGGTCGGTTGCCACCAATCAGATAACCAGCTTGGGAGGTACTCATATAAGGAAGGTAGCCATAATTGGCTACGTTCTGGTTCCCTAAAGAGCCATAAGAAGCACGAAGTTTTAGGTTATTGATAGTAGAACGAAAATCTTCCATAAAGGATTCCTGCTCGATACGCCAGGCTGCGGATGCTGAGGGGAAAAATCCGAAGCGCTTATCCTTAGGGAAGCGGGAAGAGCCGTCGTATCGACCGTTAAATTCCACTATATAACGATCGTCATAGGTATAATTGACCCGTCCAAAGGCTCCCCTTATCGCATAGGTTTGAATCTCTTCATCTCCGGTGGTTGCCCCGGTAGCGAGCCCGACGGTCGGATAGGAGGACGAAATCAAGTCTTGTCTGGTAACATAATAAAATTCGTCCCGATAATTTTCTTGGTTATATCCGATAATAGCAGATAAATTATGTTTGCCAAGGCTTTTGTTTAAAGTACCGTATAGGTTGAACACTTGATAGCCAATGAACTCGGCACCTCTTCGTGCGGCATTGGTGCCTTCTTCCCGTACGTCGTTCGGGCCATAGCCGATTTTATATTTGGTTTGGTAGGAGTTTGTATTGGCTGTTGTGTTTCTAAAGGTGAAATCACTGTTAACGGTGAGCAATCGATCCCAGAAAGACAATTCCGCTGTAAAGGTTGATTGAATCATGTTTTGCTTGATCGTGGTTGCGCCGCCGTCAACAAGTTGGGCCGCCATCCTACCTACGCTTTCATTCGCCCAGGTACCATCCGGGTTTTTATCCCATGACGTAGGAAACAACGTATAAAGGTTATAAATATCAAAGGGTGTATTATAAGGAGTGGAGTAAGTGGATGTAGATCTGCTGGGCGCCTCAAAAAAGGCAGTAGGAGCGGTTCTATCGGTAAAAGTATAGAACGTATTGTTGCCTATTTTTAGCCATTTTCTCAAGTTATAATCGATTTTAGCTCTTAAACTATAACGATCATTATAGTCATCAGCTAAGGTAAGCGGACTATTCTGGCGGTTGTATCCACCGGAAAGATAGTATTGCGCTTTATTATTGTCACTTACACCGCTAATAGCTAAGTCGTGATTCTGGTTGAAATTATAATCATCTAAGAAATAACGACTCCAGTCACGATCGCCCATATACTCCCATAAGCTGGGATCAGCAGGGTTCACCCTTACACCAGGAATAGACGGATCATCCGACCGCTCTTTGGCATATTGGTAGAACTGGTCGCTGTAATTGACATTGTCCCAAGGTGTGTTATCAGTCGACAGTTCCAATAAGCGAGAAAAGATATACGGATCGGTCACCATTTTAGGTATAACGGTGGGCTTGTTCAAGCTAAAGTTGTTGGAATAGTTGACCGTAGCGCCCGCTACGGAGCCGGTTTTGGTTTTGATCAAGATAACCCCAAATGCCGCCCGGGCTCCATAAATAGCGGCCGCGGATGCGTCTTTGATTACCGACATGGTTTCAATGTCCTGCGATGCCAATAAGTTCAGTTCCGCTGGGCTCACCTGAACCCCATCAATCAGGATAAGTGGATCGCCTCCATTAATAGAAGTGATACCGCGGATGTTGATATTGGCAGCAGCCCCTGGCGCACCGGAATTGAAGCGGATATTTAAGTTCGGCACCATTCCTTGTAATCCTTGAGCCACATTGGCTATCGGACGGTTTTGTAAATCTTCGGCCTTTACTTGATCGACAGCGCCGGATAAGTTGACTTTTTTCTGCGTGCCATAGCCAACAATCACCACTTCGTTTAAGCTCTGATTGTCTTCGTCCAAGACAATTTCATAGTGCTCAGCTGAGGTGATGGTGATGTCCTTTGGTAAGTAGCCGATTGCGGAAACATGCAATACATCGCCCGTTTTAACGTTTAACGTAAACGTTCCATCGATTTTGGTGGACGTTCCTCGCGTTTTTCCAGCAAGAGCAATACTAGCTCCCGGTATTGCTTCGCCCACAGAATCACGCACTAGGCCCGAAATGGTCCTGTCCTCTTCGGAAACTTGTCTGGCATATATGCCTTGTCGACCTATAAAGAGCAAGGATATAACCAGTAATAGTAGGGTTTGTTTCATCCGTTTGTTTTTTGTTTTGAGTTGTCTGATGGAGCCTTTGATGATCAAAAACAATCGTTAGTGTTTACTGATGGTGTTGATCATATCGGGCTCATAAAATTTTTTCGATTAGGGATTTGAGGCAAAGATGAGTTTTGTATGTTAAGGGCGAATTAATAATTCGTTATTTTAATTGAATGTTCATTCAATTAAAATTTCGTAATCGCTTAGTGGTGAGTGTGCCGGGATTGTCTGCTTTTATCCGTTTTGGTTAGGAATTCAAAGGAGGGATACAGATCAATTCTTTAATCGCTATTTTCGCTTACTAAAGTAACTGGTATATAAAATGAAAGTTATTATCATCGGAGCAGGCATCGGCGGTCTTTGTGCGGCAAGAGCTCTTCAAGGCTTAGGTATGCAGGTGGTGGTATATGAAATGACGACTGTTTTGAAACCCGTTGGAGCAGGTATTGGATTGGCTGCCAATGCCGTTCGTGGATTGGATAAATTGGGATTGGCAACTGCTGTTATCCAAAAGGGAAAACGGCTTACCGCTTTACAGATGCTCGACAAAAAGGGGCGAATGATCAGCGACCAAGATACCTCCTTATTGAATCCTTATTACGGCAATACGAATCTTGTTATCCACCGGGCCGAACTGCATGAGCTGTTGTTAGGATATATCAAAGAGGGCACATTGATGTTGGGCAAACGGTTTGCAAAAATGGAACAGAATTCAGACAAAGTGAAAGTCATTTTTACTGATGGTTCGACTGATGAAGCTGATCTGTTAATTGCGGCAGATGGTATCCATTCGGCTGTTCGACTACAGATCCTGCCGCACAGTACACCGAGATATGCGGGTTATACCTGTTGGCGGGCTGTTATTACGGATAGGGGGTTTGATTTTAACCGCGAGGTTTCCGCCGAAACCTGGGCGCCGGAAGGGAGATTCGGAATGGCAGCGCTACCCGGTGAGCGCATTTATTGGTATTGTTGCGTTAATGCAGCAAAGGGCGATGAAGGGATGCGCACAATGACACCAGAGCAATTGGCGTATCGTTTTCGAAATGTTCATCATCCCATTCCCGAAGTGTTGGCGGCAACTAAAACTGAACAATTGATCTGGAACGACATCATCGATATCCGACCACTCAAACAGTTTGTGTTCGGCCGGGTGGTTTTATTGGGCGATGCGGCACACGCAACAACACCCAATATGGGGCAAGGAGCTTGCCAAGCGATCGAGGATGCGGTGGTACTGGCCGATTGCCTGAGACGGGTAGGATGGGCTGAGGCTTTAGCGCAATATGAAAGGCGTAGAATGGAGCGGACGGCCAGAATAATCCAGCTTTCCCGTTTGTTAGGCCAAGTTTCCCAGTGGGAACAAGCTTGGCTTTGCTCCCTACGAAATAACTGCCTTCGCGCCCTGCCTCAGTGGTATATTAAAAAGCAGATGAAGTGGCTTTTTGACGTCGACTTTTGATGGCCTGCCAGTATAATCCTTAACAATAATTTAATAACTCTCCCCTGTTTTTGGTGCCGGTACTGTTTACATTTGTGCTATTATGCATTTAAATGTAATTGACGCGCTGGGATGGCTTGGCGTCATTCTTTGCCTATTGGCTTATTTATTAATTAGTTACGATTACATACGGCCAGATGACCGGATGTATCAAATGTTGAATATCGCAGGGGCAAGCGGTTTAGCCGTCAATGCACTGTATTATCACGATCGGCCGAATGTGTTGGTGAACGTTTTGTGGGCGCTCATTGCTTTAAGCAGATTAATCCCGTGGAGGCGCTTAATCAAGCTGCGGAAATGATCTTAACGGGATAAACCTAGTAGGTCATAAATTTCTTCTTTATACTGAGTAAGCCGCTTTTCGATCAAGGCCTTGTCTTCCACTAAAGACAAATAAAAATAGGCTCCGTCCAGGAAAATAAAAATAAGGTCGGCTGTATGACTTGGGTCGGTTAACTTTAACAGCTGCTGCTCGTTTAATTTAGTGAGGACGATGGTAAGGGCGGAACGCAGCGAGTCGAGGATGCGGATGTACTTCCGTTTAATCTTTTTATTCCGAAAGCTTTCTGCATAAAAATCGTAAAAAAGACTGTCGTCAAATAGCTTATTCCATTTTTTTGAAAACAAGCGGTCAACGATCTGATGAAGTTCTTCCAGTCCATAGTCTTTTTCATGATCGATTTTGAAAATCAATAAATACCGCTCCAAGAGGTAGTCGATCAAGGCGTTTTTCAGGTCTTCTTTGGTGGCAAAGTAGTGAATAATGAGGCTTGGATTGATATCCATCTCTTTGGCGACTTTGGCAATCGAGGTGTTGTTATAGCCTATTTTTTTTGATACTTTATAAAAAGACTGAATGATCTCTTGTTTTCGGGTATCTTTTATGCTTTTTCTTCCCATGGGTTTGTCTGATACTGAACAGTTACAAAAATCGCTTTTTATTGAATGAATATTCAATTAATAAATAAAATAAACATTTGTTAATCATGGCTTAATAGCGAAGCATGATCTTCACAGATGTTATCCGCATTGGTGCAATTTAAGCGAATTTAGCGATACTTGTGAAACGGTATCCTCCTTTAATCAGGTCGGCTCAATTGGGATTACTGTTTATTGTGTATTAGCAACCAACAAAAATAGAAGATGAAGAAATTAAGTATTTTACTGTTTTTATGTGTTTGTTCGGGGTCTATTTTGGCCCAGAGGCAAAAGAAAGTAGTGTTTGTTATCGCCGATGGAATAGCCGCCGACGCATTGGAGCAAACCAATCCGCCACATTTCAGACAGCTTGTAGATAAAGGCTGTTATTTGCGTGCCTATCAAGGCGGCGAAGTTGGTGGATACAGCGAAACGCCCACGATCTCTGCTCCGGGATATACCAATGTCATAACCGGGGTCTGGTATAATAAGCATAATGTTCCGGATAATGATATTAAAGCGCCGAATTATCACTATCCTACCATCTTTCGCTTATTAAAGGACGCCTTTCCGGAAAAGAAAATTGCGGTATTTTCCAGTTGGTTGGATAACCGCACCAAACTAATCGGAGAGGGTTTGGCAGAAACCGGTCAAATAAAGATGGATGAGGCTTTTGATGGATTGGAATTGGATACGGTACATTATCCGCACGATAAGGGGCGGCAATTCATGTTGGCTATCGATCAGGCTGTCACCGCAAAGGCAGCGGAATCGATTAAAGAACGTGCTCCAGATTTGTCATGGGTTTATTTGGAATATACAGACGATATGGGACATATGTACGGTGACAGTCCGCAGTATACTCGAGCGATCGAAAAGGTGGACGAGGAGATCGGGCAGATCCTGTCGGCTATTAATGAACGCGAGCAGAAATTTAATGAAGATTGGTTACTGATTGTAACGACCGATCATGGTCGCACTGAAAAAGATGGTAAAGGCCACGGAGGCCAGTCTTTCCGCCAACGATCGGCCTGGCTATTGAGCAACCGACCGCTTGACAATGCTTACAGTAAACTGCTTTATCCTGCATCGGTAGATATTGTGCCCACCATCGCTCGGTTTATGAATATTCCTGTACGGGAAGCTACCGGTAGAGAATTGGATGGTGTGCCTTTGTTAGGAAGCGTAGCCGTAGCCCAGCCTCAGGTTCATCGCTTAAAAGAGCACTTGGATGTTTCCTGGTTACCGCTTAAACAGGATGGGGAGCTAAAGGTCTGGTTGTCGACAACGAACAATAAAAAAACGGGCGGAGAAGACCATTATCAACTGATGGGTACGTTCCCATTAAATCGTAAACATGCGCTTATTTCTATTAAAGATATGCCTTCCTCATTTTATAAAGTAGTGCTGGAAACTCCTGAAAATACCGTAAATCGGTGGGTCATGGAAAAGGACTAGATAAAAAAATAAAAATCGATGTGAGGCTGCTATCAGTACAACGAATGATAAGAGCTTCGCTTAGTGAAAAAGATCCATTTGTACAAAGCTCGGAATCCCAAAAACCGGGCTTTGCTTCTTAACCTGCTAGATACCCGTCCTGTGACTAATATTTTCTTATTATAATTTTTTAATTTTTAGATGTGTATATTTGACGTATGACATGTTAAATTTGTGTAAAGACGATGCGGCTCAACCTCAGGCCTGTTAGTATATGTAAAGTGGAAGGTTGATGTATGTCCACGAAGGCCGGCTATGAAATTAAAGAACAAAGCTATTGTGATATTGAGCTATATGCGGTTTGATGGACTGGCCTCCACAAATTTTACTATAGCGCGATATTTGAGCGAGGAAAACACGGTTTATTATGTGGATCATCCATACACTTGGCGTGATTATTTTTTTTCGGATGGAAGCACCGATGCTTTTCTCTGTAGAAAGCCTTTCTTCTCCTGGTTTTCAAATAAAGTTTTAACGCTTGAGAAATTAAGAATTATTATCCCCACGCCCGTATTCCCCATCAACTGGTTACCGGAGGGGCGTTTATATCGTTTCCTGCTGAAACTTAATGAAAAGCTGGTCGCGAGAAAGATAAAATCCGTCCTGAAAAAGGATGGCATAAGTAATTATATCTTTATTAACTCTTGGGACTTTCATTATCCTAGCGTAGGAAAGTACCTGAACGCAGATTTGCAGGTCTATCATTGTGTTGATCCCTTGATTACACCTTACGATAAAAAGCATGGTGAAATCTCAGAAAAGCTGTTGGTTGAGGCAAGCGATTTAATCATATGTACCAGCAGGTCATTGCAGCGCGAGAAGAAATTGCTGAATGAACATACTTTTTTTATTCCTAATGCGGCTGATTTAGTGCTTCAAACGCACAAAGACGATTTGAAAATAGCATCGCATCCCGGCTTAAGCGGTATTGGCTATCCCCGCATAGGCTATATAGGTGCGGTTGAGAGGCGATTCGACTTTGACTTGCTTTATAAGGTATTGAATCAGAATAGCGATCTGAATTTCGTTTTCGTTGGCCCGGTAAGTCGTGACGTGGTGCCAACATGGTTTTTAGAACAACAGAACGTATATATACTGCCGTCGGTAAGGTACGAAGAGGTTCCTTCTTATATAGCGCAATTCGATGTATGTATCATTCCTTTTAAAAAGGACGAGGTGAGCGACACAATTTTTCCATTAAAATTGTTCGAGTATTTAGGTATGGGCAGGCCGGTAATATCAACGGATTTTAATATGGATTTGCAGGAATTTACCGGCAAAGCCGTAAAATATAGTGCGGGCTCGGATTCTTTTAGCGCTCTCATAAGAGAAGCGTTGTTGCATGGGCATGCCGATGTAGAGATGCGTTTGCAAGTGGCTTCAGCAAATACGTGGCAGCGACGGGCCGAGCAGTTTGCAGATTTAATTCACGATTATCTGCGGGCTTGAACGATTAGATGAATGGTATATAAGAAGTTATTAGCTTTATATGACAAATCAATTGGCGGTAGATAAGATTAAAATTCTTTATTTGGACGATGAACGCCCTAGCTTAAATGCTTTTAAAGCAGTGCTACGGGAACAGCATGAGGTTTTTATTACCACAAATGAACAGCACGCCTACGAGTTGCTGGATCAGCATCGTGATATACGTATCGTATTCTCCGATCAGTCTATGCCAACACATTCTGGAACAGATTTTTTTGAAAAGATCAGCCACTTGTATCCACTGCCCATACGGATATTGGTTACGGGGTACAACGAAGACGAACAGCATATCATAGATGCAATTAACAGAGGCAACATTTTTCGTTATTTGAAAAAGCCATGGAGCGTGGAAACGTTAAATAGAATAATAGCCGAAGCTAATAAAAGCTATCTAACTACTTCCTTGCTCCAGCAAAAGAACAGTGAACTGACCGAAGCCTATGCCGAGCTCGACAAATTTGCTTATAGTGTGAGTCACGATATGCGAGGCCCACTCGCCGGTATTATGTCGGCCATGCAATTGCTACGAATTACGGACGATCCCGATGAACGCAAAGAGATTGTCGAGATTGCTATCAATTCTGCCGAGCGTTTGGATCGTTATATTATTAATCTACATGATTATTACAGTATCCGCAGAGGCAAGCTAAGCATTACGGAGATCGATCTTGTAATATTGAAAAAGGAGCTGGAGCAACTTTATGAAGCGATGGCCAATGCAAAACAGATCGAGTTCAGCATAAACCTTCATGTCGAAGAGCCCTTCCGTAATGACGAAATGGCTATTCGTTTAATACTTACCAATCTCATCTCAAATGCTTTCAAATACCAAAAGAAAGCGGGCGAGTCGAAATATGTGGAGGTGGATATTGAGGTGGAAAATGGCGTAGCTGTTTTTTCTGTGCGAGATAATGGCATTGGCATTAAGGAACATTATCTCACTGAAATATTTACACTGTTTTTCAGGGCTTCCTTGGACGAGGCCGGTAGCGGTTTAGGGCTTTATAACGTTAAGAACGTAGTTGAGCAGTTAGGAGGGCAAATTTCGGTAGCGTCTACTTTTGATGTAGGGTCCACCTTCAGGGTGGTATTGCCGAATAAATAGTTTTTCAGCTTTTTTTGTTTAATTTTGATTTGTAAGTATTTAAAGATGTCCTTTATGATGTTTTCTTTTCTTGTCATTGACGATGATGATCTGGATTGCATGATTGCAAAGAAATTTATCTCTTTAACAGGGAAGGCAACAGAAATAAGCGTTATGCAGAGCGCGAATGAGGCTTTAAATTTCCTGTCTGGTTTTGAGTATACTGCTCCCAGTTTTTCATGGGTAATTGTGCTCGATGTCATGATGCCCGGGATGGACGGTTTTCAGTTTTTGGATGAGTTTTCGAAGTTTCCGCCTTCAATTAAACGACATTTCCGCATTATGATCCTAACCCTCTCTAATGACCCTTATCGATTGAAGAAGCTTGGCGAATACCCCACGGTCAGTGCCGTACTCGAGAAGCCGATAACCCTCGAAAAACTGAACGATACGCTGCTGAAAATCCAAGAGTCGGTGGCATAAACTTATTTTTTTCGAAAACTTTTTCGCTTTAATTGCCTTAATGTTATGATGATGTATAATACAGGCGGCATAAAGGATGCGTCTTTTTGGTGTTGGTGTTTATTAGTTAATTATGGCGCGTTTGCCGGTGGTATAATTTTTTTGTAATAATATTTTTACATGACTAGTAATGTGTATATTTGTAAAAAAATGTGACGCGTGTTTTTTACTATGTTTCCCGTGAAATTTTGTGTTTCTTCATGCTTGCCCCTTAATCTTCTAGTCAACATGCATTTATAATATGAAAAAGCAAATTTTGGTAATTGATGACGAGCCATCTATCTTGCAGCTTTTGAAGTTCATTCTTGCAAAGGATTACGATGTGGTGCTAAAAAGCAATGGTTATGATGCCACTTTATGGCTGGAGGAAGCGAATTATCCGGATCTGATATTGTTGGACGTCGAAATGCCATATTTTAATGGCCCTGAGTTTTTGAAGTCGATTAGGATTAGTGGCTTGTTTAGGGACATTCCGGTGATTATTTTGTCGGTTACCGAAGATATGGAGTCTCTGGCAAAAAGGACGCCCTATCTCGTAAACAAGTTTATAAAAAAGCCCTTCGATCCTATTTATTTGAGAAACGTAGTGAAAGAACTTCTAGAGGAGAATGTACATGAAAAATCCTTATGAGGAGGTAGAACCCAGACGGGCCTTTGTTCCCAATCTGGCCTATTGTGGTCAGCGATACATGTACGAATTGAAGCCTTCACTGGAACGTGATTTTGACCTCAGCTTTTTACCCTCAACAGAGGCGTTAGAAATACATCTGGAACATTGTTCGATTATCACGAGCCCGGAGATCGTCATGATGGAGATGGATGAGGAACGAAAGGTCTTTGCGCTGATCGACGCTATACGGACAAACCCGTTAACGTCCGGGTCGGTTATTATTTTACTGGCCGAAAAAAAGGATGCCGGATTGAAGACACGGGCGTTGAAAGCGAAAGTGAATGACTTCTATGTATATCCTTTTGATCAGGCAGAGTTGATGGAGCGTCTTAAATTTCTGATCAAATTCAAATTGATTAAGCCGGATATCAAAAAGTTGATCCCCAATACAGTTCAGGAGTACAAAATGCCTTTCATGAAGCGGTTATTTGATATCCTCTTTTCTGCAGTAGCGATCCTGGTCCTATCTCCGCTTTTTATTCTGATTGCTGTTTGTATCAAACTGGAATCAAAAGGCCCCGTGTTTTATAAAAGCAAACGAGCGGGCACAGGATATAGGATTTTTGATTTTTATAAATTCAGATCAATGGCCGTAGGAGCCGACACCAGGTTGAAAGAGTTAGCAAAAACTTCCAATCAATATGCAGTAACGGACGAACCGCAAGCGGAACCGCTGGCTTTTGTGAAAATTAAAGATGATCCACGTGTAACGAAGGTTGGGAAATTCATTAGAAATACGAGCTTGGATGAGCTTCCGCAACTTTTTAACGTGCTGAAGGGAGATATGTCCATTGTGGGGAACCGGCCGCTTCCTTTGTATGAAGCAGAACAACTGACCTCGAATTTATGGTCCATGCGCTTTTTAGGCCCAGCGGGAATTACCGGCTTATGGCAAATAACCAAGAGAGGTAAAAGCGAAATGTCCGACGAAGAACGTAAGAACCTCGATAATTTCTACGCTCAACAAAGTTCGCTTTGGGTGGATTTAAAAATCTTATTGAAGACTTTCCCCGCACTCCTGCAAAAAGAAAAAGTATAAAATTTTAGAAAACCGACTTATAAACCATGAGAATACATTTTGCGCTTGTCGTCCTGTTCTTCTTGGCTGGCATGAAATTGAACGCACAGGAATCTATCATTGAGGACGTTAATTACGGACAGCTGGAGCGTTTTATAGCATTGGCCAAGGAACACTATCCAAGAAAGAAAATTTTCGAAGCGGCAGAAGAAAAAGCGAAGGCTGCTGTTCCTTTCGCTAAAGTTTCCTACCTAGATGTCTTAAACGCCTCATACTTTTACCGGCCGGAAGGAAAAAGTGCCATTGACGTGGTCAACCCGTACATTATAAATGGCTTTCAGTTTGGAGCGACTTTAAATGTTGGAAACTTCCTGCAGAAACCCTTTGAGGTAAAACAAGCGAAAGCAGATTACAAGTTAGCGCAATATGAAGCGAAAGAATACGATATTTTATTGAGCAACGAAGTGAAAAAAAGGTACTATGATTACATTCTTCAGCAACGTAAACTCAAAATCAAAACGCAGGCAGAGCAGGACGCCAGTAGTTTAATGGAAGATCTTCGGTTTAAGTTTGAAAAGGCGGAAGTTACCCTCGATGTTTACAGTGAAGCGCGGGCGGCTCTGACGACGGCAGAAACAGATAAGATAGAGGCTGAGGCCGATTTCCTGAAAGCACGCGACGCGCTGGAGGATATCATTGGAGTGAAACTTACGGAAATCAAGGAAGACTGAGCATAAAGAAACAATAACCTATGGACGTTAAAGCGCTATTGAAGCATTATGGCAGATATAAGTGGCTCATCATTTCGGTGCCCTTATTGTCTGTAATCGTGACCTTTTTTCTGGTAAGAGATCTACCAAAGGAATATGTTTCGCAAGCACAGCTGGCTACAGGCTTAACAGATGAGTCGCAGCGAACCGCCGATAGCCAAAACTTAGACTATTTTAGAGTCACTACACAGTTTGGCAACATCATGGAAATGATGCGGAGCCGCACCGTGTTGAGTACGCTAACAAATGGATTGATGTTGCACGACTTGGAAAGCCGCGTTATAGCATTTCAACCTTGGAGCGATTTGCTACAGAAACTGTCGCCACAGGATAGGGGAAAGGCAGCAGCATATTTTCGGCAAAAGTTGATCTCAAAGGAGCCGCTGACCTTAGACGACAATAGAATTTCGGGATTGCCACTTTATGATGTGGCCAAATCCATGGGCTACGATGAAAGAGGACTACTGAAAAACTTAAATATCCGACGTTTGGGCGAAAGCGATTTCATTAATATTGAATTTACCTCTACCAATCCAGAGCTTTCGGCCTATGTGGTGAACACCTTGGCACGCGAGTTTCTTGCCTATTACACCCATACCACTTTTATCAATCAACGGAACTCGCTTTCCCGTTTAGACTCTTTGTTGAAAGAGAAGGAACGGGTCATGGTAGAAAAAAATACCGAACTGAAAAATTATAAGGTAAACAGCGGTGTCTTGAATTTGGATAAACAATCTGATGTAATTTACACACAAATATCTCAAGTTGAGGCCAAAAGAGCCGAAACCATCGGTCAGATCCAATCGTTGAAGGGGGCACTGAAAGCAATCAATGCGAAGCTCGCTGCGGGGGGAGAAGCGTCTATCGGCGGAACTTCGCTGGAGGAGAATAATGAAATTATCAATCTGGAAAATCAACTGAAAATTGCTAATCAGCAATACATAAACAACAATTTTAGGAGGGAAGACAAACAAACGATTGATTCGCTTACTGCTTTGAGGCGCCTTAAAATTGCGGCTGCTTCAGACAAGTATATAACGAGCCCGGCGTCAGTAAGAAAAGAATTGAACGATCAACGGATGAAATTGGAGACGGATTTAGCGCTTGCACAGAATAGCATATCAACGATCGAAGGGGCCTTGGCAACCTTACGTGGACGCTATAGCGCGCTGGTGCCAACTGACGCCGGTGTGCAGAAATTGGAAAGGGATGCGGATGTGGCAACCAAAGAATACATGGATGCATTGGCACGCTATAATCAAACCAGTGTTGAGAAGAATACCACAGCCGAATTGGTTCTCGCCCAGCCAGGTTTACTCGGTACCCCGGAACCTTCAAAACGATTTATTTATGTCGGGCTCGCCGGTTTTGCCGGCCTCTCCTTGTGTTTAGCTATTTTGACGCTCTCTTTTGTGTTGGATAAAACGATCCGTACACCACAGGATTTGAAGGCTGCAACCGGTGTGAGAGTGGTTGGAGGTTTAAATTGTGTTAAGGAAAAAAATAAAGACCTCCGCGATATTTGGGAAGATGACGCTACCGTTCCTGATTATGGTATTTACAAAGATTTCGTACGCTCGCTACGCTTTGAGGTAGACCGAGAGCTGACGGCAGTCGAAGGTAAGGTGCTAGGTATTACAAGCATCTATCGGGAAAGTGGAAAGACTTTCCTAAGTGCTGGCTTAGCTTATGCCTTCGCAATGACAGGCCGCAAGGTGCTGCTTATCTCCGAATATTCGCCAAGTTTGGCAAGTATGATCTGTAATGGTAAAGAACAACCTATGCAGCGTTTTGAGTCTTTCTTGGTGAAAAAGGAAATAAAGGTAGAGGATTTGATTACGGTTTTAAACCGTAATGCTGGGGGTAAATCACTTTTAGAAATGAAAGACGCAAACAGCCTGGTAGCCGGGTTCTCTTATTTAAAAGACAAATTTGATTTGATTATTATTGATATGGACAGCTTACAGGATATGAACCGTGTGAAGGAATGGATGATGTTCGTAAGTAAATGTCTGTTGGTGATCGAAGCAGGTACAAAATTGGATGATCATGGCTTAGTATTATTGGAACGATTAAAAAAGGAACCTAGTCTTTTAGGTACCGTGTTAAATAAGGTGCTGCTGAACCGATCGGCCTAGCAAGGTCAGCAGCGAATATGATATCGATCGATCAAAGTATGCAAATTGTAATCCCTTATAGCCGCAGAATCATCGTCGTATGTATTCTATTAGCGCTGGCATCAGCGGTGATGACTGTCAAGATAGGGCTTGTGCTTCCACTCTTGGTTGTCGTTTGCTGCTGTGGCTTGATATACAGTGTGTTCCTGTTAAAAAATCCTGCTGTCGGACTTTATACTACCTTGGCTTTTTGCTTTTTGATGCCCATGTTAGGTCGTGAGCTCGATGGAATGCCCTTTGGCATCGGTGTGGAAGTCCTGTTGATTGGCACATGGCTGGCTATAATCGTTAAGCACCGCGACTATGATTGGGCGGTGCTCAAAACCGACCTGATGACCTTAACAGCCGTCTGGTTTATCATTTCGGTCTTGGAACTCTTTAATCCCGCCGGAGCCAGCGTGATGGGCTGGTTACAGGAAATTCGCAACGCTGCATTGCATGCAATGTTATTAATTCCCTTGGCGCTGTTGATCCTGTCTCAAAAAGAGGCGCGGTCAATCAATACCGTACTGTGGCTTTTTATTGGGATATCTGTACTCGCAGCATTGAATGGCTATCGGCAACTTAAGTTTCTGACGCCTGGCGAAAAGCTGTTTTTGGAGGAAATGGCTTCTACACATTTGATATGGGGAAAGCTTCGGGTATTCTCCTTTTATACTGATGCGGGGCAGTTTGGCGCTTCACAGGCACATATCTTACTGATAACTTTGATCTTGGCGGTCGGGCCGTTTAAATGGTGGGTGAAGGCTTTATGTGCGTTTTGTGCGATGTGTTTGCTCGTTGGTATGTTGATCTCTGGAACCAGGGGCGCTTTTTTCGTGCTTTTTTCTGGACTGTTCTTTTCGCTGATCCTGTTCAAGAACTTCAAAGCCCTGGTGTTGGGAGGTTTAGTGATGGCACTTTTGATCGGTTTTTTGAAGTATACAACGGTGGGAAGCGGAAATTATCAAATTGCTCGCTTGCGAACGGCGTTAGACCCGGAAGACGCTTCTCTAAATCTGCGTTTTATCAACCAACGGAGGCTCTCGGAGTACCTGAAAAGCCGACCCTTTGGTGGAGGCTTAGGGGTGATTGGTATTTGGGGGCATGAGTATAATAGCGATAAATATTTGTCTACCATCGAACCGGATAGCTATTGGGTGAAAGTATGGGCTATGTATGGTATCGTGGGCTTTATCATTTGGTTTTGCATGATGATGTATTTATTCGGTAAATGCGGAGGCATCATTTGGCGTATCGAAAACCGTGGTCTCAAAATTAAATTGGTAGGGCTCACGGCGGGAGCCTTTGGTGTTTTCATTGCCAGTTATGGCAATGAAGTGATCAATAGGGTGCCTTCGTCTCTGGTGGTATACATGTCGTTTGCCCTGGTATACCTCGGCCCAAGATTTGATAGAAAATTGAAAGAAGCGAATCATCCATCTAAAGTGGTTTAATATGCCGTTCGAACTATTTTTAGTACCAGGTATCTTGTGTTTAGTGTTCGGCTTCTACAGAGGAATGAATGCGGATAAAAACAAGAACAGGTAATTTCCAATGGAAAAACTTATGCTGAAAGAGCAATGTATAGTAGTGGTTGGTCAACAGCCCTGGGATATCGACATCGGAAGTAATTGCAAAGATATTGCACTCGAATTTAGTAAAAAAAATAAGGTACTTTTTGTAAATACTCCGCTAGATCGAATAACCGCTATCAAACGCGCCAAGGAGGAAGGGGTGTTGCGGAGGCAACGGATTATCAGGCACGAGGAAGAGGGCTTGTTAAAGATAAACGATCGCTTGTTTGTGCTCTATCCGGATTGCTTGGTCGAATCCGTCAATTGGTTGAAACCTTATTTCCTTTTTGACTTTTTTAATCGTTTCAACAACCGCAAATTTGCAAAGGCAATTGCTAAAGCAATTGCAGACCTCAACTTTACGGATTTCATCCTTTTTAATGATAATGAAATTATTAAATGTTTTTACCTGCAAGAGTTACTGAAGCCGACGCTTAGCGTTTACTATTCACGCGATTATATCTTAGGTACACCCTATTGGCGCCGACAGGGTTTAATTTCCGAGCCTAGAATGATTAAGAAAGTCGACCTCTGCTTAACAAATTCTGCCTATTTAATGCGATATTGTCAGCAATATAATCCCCACAGCTATGATGTTGGCCAAGGTTGTCACTTGCCAGAGCCGGTGAATGAGTATCCTGTCCCGGCGGATATGGCTATGATAAAGGCGCCGCTTATCGGTTATGTAGGCGCACTGCAGCATAGTAGGCTCGATACTCAACTGTTACTGAAAATGGTTACCGAGAAACTTCATTGGCAGTTGGTGCTGGTGGGACCGGAGGACGAACACTTTAAAACTTCTGAATTACACGCCTGTAAAAACGTCCATTTTCTCGGAAATAAGGCGCAACAGGAATTGCCGGCTTATGTGAAGGCCTTTGATGTTTGTATCAATCCCCAACTTTTGAATCCGCTTACCGTCGGTAATTATCCACGGAAGATAGATGAGTATTTAGCGTTCGGCAAAAAAATTGTGGCGACCACCACCGATGCCATGATGCCGTTTAAAGACTATGTATATTTAGCCGACAGCCCGGCGGATTTTATTCGGCAGGTAGGTAAGGCGTTGGCGGAACCTGATGACGATGCGGTGCTTGGGGCGCGAAGGAACCTCGCTGCCTCACACACTTGGTCGAACGCTGTCGATGCCATCTACAGGCGGATGGAGCAGCGTTTAAGTGAGCTAACAACCAGGAGGAAGAAAAAATGATGGTGTTGAAAACGATAGGATGGCTAATACAGTTCGTTATAATGATTAACTTGTTGATGCCAATCATCTTTTATGTTTTTTACAAGTTCTTGCGGACTGGAAAGAGAAAGGCGCCTCCGTTGTCAGCGGAAGCGGACTATGCGATCATCGTAACGGCTTATGAAGACGTTACGATGCTGCCTGCTGTGGTAAATTCATTGTTATCCCTTCATTATCAACGGTATTTAATCTACGTTGTTGCCGACAACTGTGACATTTCTTCGTTGCATTTCAACTCAGAGAGGGTGATTTTACTCCGGCCTGAAAAGGTATTGGCCGGAAATGTGCGATCGCATTTTTACGCGATCGAACGATTTCAGCGGGCGCACGATCGCTTGACGATTATTGATAGTGATAACCTGGTGCACCCGGATTACCTGAAGGCTTTGGATCTCTATTTTGCCTTAGGGTTTGACAGCGTGCAAGGTGTGAGGATGCCTAAAAATATGAACACGATGTATGCCGCCTTAGACGCGGCACGTGATCTGTATTATCATTTTTACGACGGGAAAGTCTTGTTTTCTTTAGGTGCTTCGGCTACATTGGCAGGCTCTGGAATGGCCTTTAAGGTAGCGCTCTACAAACAGATATTCAGTAAGAGCGATGTTCAGGGCGCGGGCTTTGATAAAGTTCTGCAGTATGGTATCTTAAGGTTGAACCAGCGTATCGCTTTTGCTGAAGAGGCTATCGTGTGGGACGAAAAAACGGCTAAGACGGATCAGCTAGTGAAACAACGGGCCCGTTGGATCAATACCTGGTTCAAGTACGTACGGTATAGCTGGAAATTGATGTTGCTTTCTGTTTCAAACTGGAGTAGAAACCAGTTCCTTTTCGGACTGGTTTTAATGAGGCCACCTTTATTTATTTTTCTCGGACTGGCCTTGCTCTGCTTTTTGGTAAACGTTATCTTACAGCATTGGTGGACGGCAACGGCTTTTGCTGTTGGCTTTCTTTTGTTTGTAGCTGCTTTTTTAATTGCATTGAAAGAAGGTAATGCGGATAGGAGGATATACGTCGCATTGAAAGCGGTGCCAAATTTTATATTTTATCAGTTGAAGGCACTGCTGCTTGCAAGGAAGGCCAATAAGGTTTCGGTGGCGACAAAGCATGATTATCACCAAAAGCAATAAGTTATTTTTTTTTATACATCGGCTTCCAATGGATGTCATAATTGAATTTCAACTGTCTGAAAATATCTCGGGCCCATTTTATAAGAAAGAAATTGCTATACCGCAATTTGTTCCGGATCATGGTGCTGGGTTCATCGCTCGTGTTTACCTGTATAAATAGCCGCTTGTAGTCGTTATGAAGTAACACCACCCCTTTGTTTTGGATAACGCTTAGACACATGTTATATTCGGTAGTATCGCCCTTAACGCCTTCTGTATAGCGACCGAATTTTTCGAAGAAAGTGCTACGGCGAAGATGGGGATGGTCGCTGTATAGATGCAGCTTGTTGTACTTTATTCCGAAATTCTTGAAGATCAGCTCCGAAAAATGGGCATCATACGGACGGAGGTAAGGGAAGGGAATATAAGAATAAAAGCGAACAATGTCGAGCCGCTGATCATTTTGCATGTATTGTAAAGCGGTAACGAGTCTTTCCACAAAAAGAGGCTTGGGTATAAAGTCTTCTTGTACGTAAAGGGTGAAGGCTTTGCTTACGGCATCTTGCCCTTTATTTAGGTTGTTGCCGAGGCCTCGGTTTCGTTCAGTAGTGATGCAACGAAAACGAAATTGGTCCTGAATATGATGGATGTAGTCAAGATGCGCAGGACTACTGCCATCGTCCGACACGATGACTTCCCCGAAAACGCAGTTCAGGCTAGCGAATGCATGCAGGAGATTGTGTAGAGACCTGCTGCGGTTATAATGTGTAATTAATAAAGAGACGGAAGGAAACTGGTTCATAACCTAAAATAAATTAGTCGTTCTTTGACGTTTTGGTGTCATGCAGCTCTTGTTTTCGCATTAAGGTGATGAAACGATTGGCTTCCTTCTTGATCCGTAATCGCGTGGCTTGCCAAAGGCTGCCGTCCTGTTTTAACGTACGTGGTTTGGTCCATACCCTGGAGCGCTCCTTTTTGAGCTGCTTGACTTCTCCATATTGCATTAAGTCGAAGCACAGCCGACCGTCTTCTCCTCGTATTTTTTCCATCACATAGCCAATTTTTTTGGCATGTGCAGTAACATAGCCAAAACTCATGCCATAGGCATTGAGGTGGGGGCGCTTTAGATGCCTGAACGAGGCGATCGTATCCTTTAAGCGCTCATATAGATAGAGTTTCCAACGTGGATATCCCTTTTCTGGAATAAAGGAATATCTGCCATATACGGCAACAACATTGGGTTCCTCCAGCAGGTGCAACATATCATCTACCCATTTTTTTGGATAGAGCACATCCGCATCGGCAGATAATAGGTATTTTCCTTGTGCGTGGTCCAGCCCCATTTGTCGGCCCGGGCCCCAACCTTGAATCGGCTGGAAATAGTGTTTTACATGTAGAGCGGCTAAGGTATCAGCAGTGCGATCAGTGGAATTGTTGTCCACCACGATGATTTCCAGTGGAACCTCGGTTGCAAAGTCCGCCATACTTGCAATGGTCTTCACGAGGTTGGTTTCTTCATTCCAGGCAGTAATGACAATGCTTACCAAAGGTGGAGATGCCTGCAGTCGATCTAACTTTTTATTAATAGAAGCAAATAAGGAAGGCGGAATCTCTTCAAACTTATTGAAGGAAAAATCGTATTGCTTAATCCATTTTGGTGTTCGTAAAGCAGGCATAAATCATTTCTTTTTCTATTCGTTTTTCCATGGTTGTTTTAGCGCTTGTAAAATTTCCCTTGCGCCTATTCGGTATGCTGCCGGTAATTTAAAAAGGCCGTAGTGCTTATTGACCGCTTTCAAAGATAGGGCAACGGCAATTAATACGGGAAGCGTATTGGCAAAGACGATAACGTAAATATTCTGTAACAAGTAAAGCCCGATACCTCCAACAGATAAATTGACGCAAAGCATGATCAATATTTTTCTGAAGTTAATTTCGGGTTTATGAATAGCATCTAGCATAACCGCTAAAAACCGATCCGCAGGATAAAATAAAGCAAAGAGCACAAATAAGCGGAAGATGTTACCGGCTGTATGGCCTGCGGGACTGTGGTAATATTGGCTGCCACCGATGATGCCCATGGCTAGGTCTGCAAAAAAAAGCGCAAATGCCAAAGCTGGAATCAGGGAGAGTGTAATGGTCCCAATGTATTTTTGCGTAGTTAAAATGACTTCGTGCTTTAAGCCCAAGTTGTAGTATTTGGAAAGAGTAGGCATGGCCGTAGCAACAAAACTACGAAGCGGAATTTCAACAATCTCCATTAAACGGGTTCCTAAATTATAGATCGCTAAGGAGGAAGGTCCCAATATGAAATTAATCAGGGTTGCGTTGGTTACGTTGAACAGATTCGCACTAATGATCGTACCAACGGTGTATCTTCCGAAATTAAATAACTCATAAATAGCCTGCTTCTTCGTAAATCGAATATATTGCATGCCCGTCCATCCCTTAAAAATGCAACGGACACTCGTGCAAAGGCTTGCGAAAATATTGATATACATGAGCTGTTGCAGGTTGTTTTGCTTAAAAAATATCAGTACCACGAAGCTTATAATAAGCACACTCATTTGTGTTAGACGGATGGACAATAGTCGATCGAACCGCAACTGCGCCTGCGCCAGACACATTGCGATGATCATTGGCAGCGAAGCAATAAAATTGAAGGAGAAGTAGTTTATAAAATTACGTAAGCTCTCGTCGGAAATGTGGTCCATGAAAAGAAATAATATCAGATTGACGATTACCGCAACAAGCGTGATACTTCCGAGAATGATCCAGGTAGAGCCTATAAGCTCCCTTTGCCGTTTAAAAGCAGCGCCGGCATAAAATTTAACAAAGGCGGTGCTCAAAAAGCCTTGGCGAAACATGTCTAGAAAGGAGAGCGAAGTTTGAAAAAAAAACCAAATGCCTACTTCCTCTATTGTCAGGAAGCGGTAGAGGATGGCAGAAAACAGGAACGTCAGTACGGACATACTTCCCGTGCCCATGAGAGACAATAAATGGATGTTCTTAACTAATTTTCCCGTCTTCATTTATACACCGAGCGCTATACTTGTTTACTTTTGTTTAATCTAATACAGATGTTGGCTTTTCCTTACACGTATACGTAACCCGGTTTTTACGGTAAATATAGCGGTGTCGTCATCATCTTATGATACGTACTGGTACTTGTTGTTGTGGTCATAAATGTAATATAATGATATGTAAAAACGTTCTTTTTGTGTGTAAAAATTCTATTTTTGAGAACCGTATATCTATCTTTGTATAACAATTTAGTGTATGATTGGTTGCCATGGAGTAAACTCGAATTATGATAAAAAATACGACCGCTTATCGGGTTATTGCAATCATTTCCCTTTTTCTTTTTACCGGATGTATACCAGACAGCAGCAAATGGACTCCTGCGGGAGAGCCTGCGCCAGTGAAAAATATGTTAGGTATTAATGCATTTGAGTGGGATTTTTTGCAAGATCCAAATGTGCCCAATGAGATAGAGAGCATACAGGAAGGGCAAATGGAGCTGATTAAATCGTTTAGCTCGGTAAGACATTACCTCGACTGGGATAAGCTGGAGCATGCTGAAGGAAGCTTTACGTTTAACCCCACTTTTCGTGGTGGTTGGAATTTGGACCTGGTATACGAACGATGCAAACAGGATGGTCTTACCATGTTAGTGTGTATCAAGAACGTGCCAGATTGGTTGTATAACACTTATCCCGAAGGGGAACGTGATCCGGAAAATATTCCGGCCCCCTATCATAGTAATCTCGAAGACGCTTCGTCTTATGAGGCCATGGGCCGCGTGGCTTTCCAGTTCGCCGCCAGATATGGATCGAACAAACATATAAATCGGGCGCTGGTACGCGTGAATGATAAACCCCGCTGGAAAGACGATTCAGTGAACAAGGTGAAAACCGGGTTAAACCTGGTAAAATATGTCGAATGTAATAACGAGCCCGATAAATGGTGGAAGGGAAAAAAAGCACAACAAAATGGTCGCCAGTATGCAGCCAACATGTCTGCCTTCTATGACGGACATAAAGGTAAATTGGGCAAAGATGTAGGCGTCAAGAGTGCAGACCCAAACATGGTGGTCGTCATGGGCGGATTGGCACAGGGTGATCTCAGTTTCGTGAAGGATATGGTGGCCTGGTGCGCAGAAAATAGGGGATACAGAGCGGATGGTTCTGTAGATCTTTGTTTCGATGTGCTGAATTATCATGTTTATTCGAACGATAACCTTGCTTGGTATTACAAAGTGTATAAAAGTAAAAGACGCGGTATCGCTCCCGAGCGGAGTAATATGGCGGATGTGGCAGATGAATGGGTGGCCTATGGTAAAACGCTTAAACCGGCCTTGTCCGTGTGGGTGACCGAAACAGGCTACGACCTCCGGAAAACCAGTACGCAACGAGCAATTCCCATCGGTGATAAAGATGTGATGGACACACAGGCAGATTGGCTGCTGCGAACGGCGCTTCTTTATGCGAAGCATGCCGTGCAAAGGCTGTTCTTTTATCAGTTGTTTGATTTTGATGGCGAAGGGCAAAACTCGGGCACGCCCTATGGAAAATGTGGTCTGGTAAATAGAAACAGTAGACGTCCCGCTGCCAACTACTTTGTACAGGTAAATCGCTTAATGGGTAACTATAGGTTTACAGCCAACCTTAGTAAAGATCCCGTAATTGACGAATACACTTATCAAGGAAAACAGATTTATGTCGCCTTCGTGCCGGATGAGCAGAACAGAAGAGAAAGCTACACATTGGCATTACCAAATGTTAAAGAAGTAGCCGTGTATGAACTTGAACGTTCCGGCACAAATATGCGAAGGAAAACGCAAGAACTGGTAGACGGAAAAATGGTACTCGCAGTAAGCGAGACACCTATCTTCGTACAGCCTATAAAGTAGCGTATGAAAAAATAGCTTTTATGGCGCTTGTTTCGATTATTTCAGTAAACTACAAACAGCCCGCTGTTACGGCTGCATTTTTGCAATCTATTGCAGCGCACGCTTCGAACTTAGATCTCGAAGTGATTATTATTGACAATGAAAGTGAACAGGATCTGGGAGGTTACTTCGGGAATATTCTGCCCAAGGTCATCTACAGACGGGTGGAGAAAAACGTAGGTTTTGCAGGCGGGAACAATCGTGGAATCAGTATAGCTCAGGGCGATTATCTGCTGTTTCTAAATAATGATACAGAAATTACGCCGGGCATGATAGAAGCTTTACTTCAGGTACTGGAGGCAGATCAAAACGTGGGTATGGTATCCCCCTTGTTGTTGTATTATGACAACAAACAGCTGATACAATATGCGGGTTATACGAAGATGAATTATCTCTCGGGCCGGAATAAGCAAATAGGCTATCACGAACTGAATAGGGGGCAGTATGCAGGTATTAGTAGTGAAACGGCTTACTGCCACGGAGCAGCAATGATGGTACGTAAGAAAGATCTGGACCGCGTGGGATGGATGGACGAATCTTATTTTCTGTACTACGAAGAGTTGGACTGGTGTGAAAAGTTCCGAAAAAGTGGATTGCGCTGCTGGTTTCATGGAGAAGCGATCATTTATCATAAAGAATCCATCTCGGTCGGTAAAGAAAGTGCGTTGAAAACTTATTTTATGGCCCGAAACAGGATGCTTTTTATCCGAAAAAACTGCGCTTTGCCGGTAGTAATCTGCTTTTCTCTTTTTTTTATAGGTGTGTCTTCTTTTAAGCAAACACTGTCTTTTATAAAAAAAGGTCGGGGCGATCTGATTAAATGGCATTACAAAGGGATATGGTGGAATCTTACCCATCGTAAGCAGAGTAAAACGCTGGGATTTCAATTATAAGGACGTATGGTTTTCATGTTTTGGTTTTGTTTGGCAATAATCGCGTATACCTTCGTAGGCTATGGCTTATTGCTCTATATGCTCGTTGGCTTAAAAAGGATTTGGTTCAAATCACCTGCTTGGAACAATACGCGCGAATTTCTGCCCTCAGTTACTTTAATTGTCGCTGCTTATAATGAAGAGGGCGTAATCGAGGAAAAAATCAAGAATTCGTTGGAGATCGACTATCCGTCCGAAAAATTAGAAATCATTTTCATTACGGATGGATCAACCGATCGTACCCCAAAAATGGTTCAGCAGTTCGAAGGGATTACTCATCTGCATGAGGCAGCCCGACGGGGCAAAATAGCGGCTATTAAACGGGCTATGGCTTCCGTAAAAAGTGATATAACAGTTTTTACCGATGCGAATACATTTCTTAACAAGGCAGCTATAAAAAAATTGGTAAGGCATTACCGTACACCAAGCGTAGGGGCGGTTGCCGGAGAGAAGCGGATTTCATTGCCGGATGCGGCAGACGCAAGTGCAGCAGGCGAAGGGTTTTATTGGAAATATGAATCATGGCTTAAACGCTTGGACTATGCACTCTACTCAAATGTGGGCGCGGCCGGCGAACTATTTAGTATCCGGACAGCGTTGTTCCCTTACGTGGAGGAAGATACGATTATAGACGATCACATGATCGCCATGCGGATTGCAGAAAAGGGCTACATCATCGGATATGAGCCAAAAGCTTACGCCAGCGAGACCGCTTCGGAAAACACAAGCGAAGAGCTGAAAAGGAAGATTCGCATTGCGGCGGGAGGGATGCAGTCTATTTTACGTCTGCCGATAGCCGCTAATCCGTTTAAATATCCGGTTTTCTGTTTTCAGTACGTGAGCCACCGTGTACTACGATGGACTATCGTGCCTTTTTTGCTCGTGCTGGTGCTGTTGTTGAACGTTTTGTTGGTGATTCGGGAGCAGGGTTCCATATATGTCGTAATGTTATGTGGCCAGTTTGCCTTTTATGCTTTGGCGCTGATCGGTATGCTGATGGAACGCATATCCTTGAAGATAAAAGCATTTTTTATTCCCTATTACTTTTGCTTAATGAATTATGCCGTGATAGCAGGAATATTCCGGTACTTTTCGGGCCGACAAAGTGCGGTTTGGGAAAAATCAAAAAGAAAAAACGAAGTTAAATTACCTCATCTTAAATGAAAAACAGCATACCTCTCCAAATTCGTCTGTATATCGGACTAGCATTTTGCATCGGTTTGGTGATCGTTACCGGAGTGGTCTCCTATACCCGTATCCAAAATCAGCATAGGGAAGCCGAATGGGTAACGCGTTCCTATCAGGTTATTAGCACCTCGCAATATGTTCGTAACCTGCTGCTAAGAATGCAGACCAACAGGATGGCTTATCGTAACACGGGTGATAAGTCTTTTGCCGATCTTGTGTATGAACTGCGTGGTAGGTTGACATATACACTGGATTCACTGACGGAACTGACCACTGAAAATCATGTGCAGCACGGCCTGGCAAATCAGATCAAGGCTAATGTCTATAATTATCTGGAGTTCAGTGATTCAATGTCAGACACAACAGACCTAAGGCAAAAAGATTCCGCGTTGATTTTAAAGGAAGACGGTTTTTTTTCCGTTATTAACAAAACCATTGATCAATTTCAGCGCAATGAAACGAAATTGCTCGCACAGCGTAAAACGCATAACGATTATTTAGTTCGTTTGACATTGCTTGTGATTGTTATCAACCTTTTCATCGTTTTAAGCATCGTACTGATTTTGTGCTACGTCATTCGGGCAGAATTAATTGCTAGACTGAAAGCCCAGGAAAAGCTCACAGAAACGATTCAGCGGATGGAGCAACTAAACGAGCAGACCAATGAAAAGAACTGGCAGCTGGAAGGGGTGGTGAAAATCAATGATGAACTACAAAAATATCCCCATGATCTGGAGCCATTAGCCCAGAATGCACTGAACGTCGTAACCGATTATTTAATGGTACCTGCCGGCGTATTTTATGTGTTCCGTGAAGACCAGCAACTGTTGGAAATTGTGGCCGCGGTAGCTGTTCCAAATGCGAAAAAAACAAGTACGAAGCTGGGCGAAAATTTAGCAGGTAGAGCTGCGCTGAGCGGAAAGGTGCAGGTGATCAGCGGCATTGATCCCGGGTATTGGAAAATTGAATCAGGCTTGGGCAGTATCGATATAGACACCGTGGCTTATATACCTCTTTATGATGCCGCCGGATTGAAAGGACTGATTGAGCTGGCCTGTGTAAGTGATACAATCAACAATAAGGCAGAATTTTTGCAAATTATCGCTGCCAATATAGCGCGAGCACTTAATAACTGTTTAGCCCATCAAAAGATGGAGTTGTTGCTACAGTGTATCAATCAGCAAAATGAAGAACTCGTTGCTCAAAAGGAAGATCTTGCGTCCTCCAATAAACAGATCAAAACGCAGACAGAAGAACTCCAAGCCTCGGAAGAGGAACTGCGGGTGCAACAGGAAGAACTGAGGGAGATTAACGCAGAGCTAGCCATTCAAAATGAAATGATGGACGAAGCAAGAAAGGCTATTGAATCGCAAAAGAATGAGCTTGAAAAAAGTAGCACCTATAAATCGGAGTTCTTGGCCAATATGTCCCACGAATTGCGGACGCCGTTGAACAGTATTTTGGTGTTAGCGAAAATGCTGGCAAACAATACGTCACATAATTTAACCGAAAAACAACAGCAGTATAGCGAGATCATTTACAAGTCCGGATCCGATCTCTTAAATCTTATCAACGATATTTTAGATCTATCGAAAATCGAAGCCGGAAAAACCGATGTGTTCTTTGAGACGGTTGCAATAGACCAAATCGTACGCAATATGGAGGAGACTTTTGAGGAGGTCGCTAAAGATCGTTCGATTGACTTTACAGTCCGGCGAGCGCAAGATTTACCCGAGCACATTCAATCTGATCAAAAACGTCTGGAGCAAATCTTGAAGAACTTACTTTCGAATGCATTCAAATTCACCCCTGCAGAGGGGAAAGTTACATTAGCTATAAGAAGGGAAGCGGTAGCTGGGAGAGAATTTATGGCATTTCATGTGGTTGACACCGGAATAGGTGTTGCTAAAGATAAGCAGGAGCTTATTTTTGATGCGTTTCAACAGATTGATGGAGCAATCAATAGAAAGTATGCAGGTACCGGATTAGGCTTATCTATCAGCAGTGAACTGGCCCGACGGTTAAATGGTTTTGTTAAATTAGAAAGTGAACTGGATGCGGGGAGTGATTTTTCCGTTTATATTCCGTTAGATCTTTCTTCTGATCAGAATACGCAAGCAAGGCCCGACAACGACAATTCCACTTTTCAAGAGATCGGACCGATCAGCACTTCTAAGGCGGTAAAAGAACAAACGCGTATTCCAGACGATCGTAGCGCTTTGGAAGCGGATGACAAACGGATATTGATTGTGGAAGATGATGTCAATTTCTCTACGATATTGAGAGATTTTGCCCGGTCGAAAGGCTACCGCGCAATCGTGGCACTGAGTGGCGATGAAGGCATTTTTTGTGCTGAAAAGTATAAGCCCGACGCAATGATACTTGATATGAATTTGCCTGTTTATAGCGGGCAGGAAATTCTCAGGTATCTGAAAGGTTCGGAAGAGCTTCGGCGCATACCCGTACACATTATCAGCTCACAGGACGACCCCGGCATAAGCAAAAAGGATATTGTCGGTTATACGCTGAAGCCCTTGGTTGTAGAGGAAATGGAAACGGTTTTCAGTTTGCTTGATAATCAGGCGGAGAAAGGGCAGCAGAAAAGGGTACTGATTGTTGCCGGCGAGAATCAGAACGCTAGGGGGATCGAAGATTTGTTGAAGACTTATAAAGGGATTGAACTGACGCTGATGAATGATCGCCAGGTGCCTAATGGCGAATTCGACCCATACGACATCGTGCTCTATTACTTCAGCAAGCCTACGCAGCAAACGGAATCCCGTTTGGCTGCTTTTAGCAAGGTGCTGAAGCCACATAGCGGCAACATGATTGTTTTCGTTGATCATGAAATTGATGAGAAAGAAGAGCTGTTGCTTAAAAGGTATGCCGGATCGCTTATCCGTATGTCGCCGAAGGCCGATGAGCGTTTAATAGATGAACTTGATCACTTTCTGCAGAAGAAAAACACGAGGACGGGTATAACTGAAAAGGAAAGGATTGAATTCGGCAACATTAGGCCTAAAGATATGCTACTTGCGGATCTCAAAGACAAGTCGATATTGATAGCGGATGATGACATGCGAAATATCTTTGCCCTTTCGGCTCTTTTGAAAGAGCAGGGTGCTAAGATCGTTGTAGCAAACGATGGAAAAGAGGCGATAGAAGTATTGCATAAAAATCCTGATATTGATCTTGTTTTGATGGATGTCATGATGCCGGTAATGGATGGGCTAGAGGCAATGGCACGGATTCGGGCCGAAGAGAAATATCGCGATTTGCCTATCATTGCGTTAACGGCAAAAGCTATGCAGGGCGACCGCGAAAAGTGTATGGAAGCAGGCGCGTCCGAATATGTGACCAAACCGTTAGACATCGCTAAACTGCTGAATTTATTAAAAATATGGCTGGCCAAATAGTTTAAAACCATGCAGAACAACAAGGAAAATATCTGTATCCTCCTGGTAGATGATAAACCGGAAAATTTGCTTGCACTGGAGGCCATATTGGAGGCCCCTAATCGCACTTTTATCCAAGCTACAAGTGGCAACGAAGCGCTGAAGTATGCACTAAAGCGGGATGACATCGGTTTGATCATTTTGGACGTGCAAATGCCCGGGATGGACGGTTTTGAGGTGGCCTCCTTTTTACAGTCGGACCCGAGTACCAGACATATCTCTATTATATTTGTGACGGCCATTAATAAGGAAGAACACTATGTGATGAGAGGCTATGAAGATGGAGCCGTTGATTATCTGTCAAAACCGCTGGATGTTAAACTGACACAAGCAAAGGTGAATGTTTTTGAACGCATGTATTTTTATCAGAAGAGCTTACAGTTGGCCATAGAAGAAAAAAAGGAAATCAATGGCCAGCTCGAGCGTTTTATGTACGTGGTAGCGCATGACCTTAAATCACCGCTTGCAGGTATTATTTCCATTTTCGGAATGATGAAATATGCGCTAGAAGATAATGATCAGGAGGCGCTTCGCTCATACCGTAGTTTAGGTGAAGCTTCTGCAAATAGATTAAATCAGATGATTTCCTCTATTCTCAATTATTCAAAAAGTGCTAACTACTCCGAAAAGAATGAACTGGTATCGGTGAAGCAATTATTGTTAGATTTGAAAGAAGCGTTATTCCTGCCAAAAAACGTACAGTTCTCAATTGTTGAGCCTTTGCCTTCCTTGTATACCAACGCCGTGCAGCTCTACCAGGTCTTTCAGAATTTAATCTCAAATGCTATTAAACATTGTGATAAGGAAGTCATAAAGGTGGAGGTCGGTATGTCGGATCAAAGCGCTGATTTCTATACGTTCTATGTGAAAGATAATGGCGCTGGAATTGCACAAAAAGACTATGCCAAAGTTTTCGGGCTATTCCAGACACTTGATAAAGGGGACGATGCTGTAAAAAATAACACCGGAGTTGGTTTAAATTTAGTAAAAATGTTTGTGGAGAAACAAGGTGGTACCGTCCAAATCGACTCGGAGCTCGGGCAAGGAACTACCTTTTTTTTCAAATGGAGATCGGGGAAAGCGAGCTAAGTTGAAAAGTTCCCATATTGGGCAAGAGGCTGATGGTTTTACGATGCAGGAAGTTCCACCAAAAATGTAGCTCCTCCCTGCATGTTGCTGCTGTAAGTGATCGATCCGCCTTTTATTCATCAGACAGCGCGAGATTTCAGTAGTCGATTTATATCGTCGCTCAATTAGTTGTAAGCATTAGTTTCGCCGCTTTCAATCCTTTGCCCTTTACTGACAGTTCCATCGTCCCTGATTCATGGGTCGACTGTACCAACACCACTAATTTACCATTGAAGAGCTTCATGGTGGGCAAATGAAACAATTCTAAAGAAGTTGCATCGCCATTACAAGCAGCTCGGTAAGTGCCTTTACCGCTTACCTTAAACGATAACTGATTGGCGGCTGTCGGGCACGGGTTGCCGTCTTTATCCACCACAGATACGGTTACAAACGAAATGTCCTCCCCATCAGCCTGAATAGTCGTCCGGTCGGGCTGCAGGACAATTTTGTGGGGCTCCCCAGCGGTAACTACCTGTTGCTCCGCTACCGGCTTGCCGTGCTGATCAAAAGCCACTACTTTTAATGTACCGGGTTCATACTTTACATCCATCCACATCAGGCGGTAGCGGTTTTGTGGACTGCTGTGGTTTTTTCGTTGTACACCCAGACTTTTACCATTTAAGAAAAGCTCTGCACTATCATAGCTGGTATAAACAAATACAGGGGTTGGCTGATCTTCTCTGCCTGGCCAATTCCAATGGGGGAGGATGTGCAAGGTGGATTTTTCTTTATTCCAGCGACTACGGTATAGGTAGTAGCGATCTTTCGGTAATCCGGCCAGGTCATTGATCCCAAAATAAGAACTTCGTGAAGGCCAATGGCTGTCATAAGGTGTAGGTTCTCCCAAATAATCGAAGCCTGTCCACACAAATTCACCAATAACCCAAGGCTTGTCGTCTTGCAATACAAAATCATCATCCGGCAGGTTCGACCAGTTGCAGCATTCCACATCGTAAGAAGAAGATTGTCCATCCGCATAAATTTTGTCCTTTGCTGGTACCACCGGAAATTTATACACGCCTCTGGAACTGACGGTCGAAGCAGTTTCTGAACCTAGAATGAAGCCTTGTGGAAAGGTACGGTATGCTTCTTCATATAAGGGTAAGCGGTAGTTCAGACCGGGGATATCCAAGATGGCGCCAAAACCGGATCGTAAGGTTGCTTTTACCTGATCCATCCCCACTGTTACCGGACGGGTCGGATCTTCCCGATGGAAGAGTTCCTGTAGCCATTTCGCTCTTTTCACGCCTTCTGTACCGTGTTGATCCGGCACTTCATTTCCAGCGCTCCACATCACGATGCAGGGGTGGTTGCGGGTAGCATGGACTAGGTTCACTATGTCTTTTTCTGCATCGCTGTTAAAAAAGTGGTTGTAGCCGTTTTTTACCTTTGGTTTTGCCCATTCATCAAAACTCTCTGCCAAGAACATAAAACCCATCTCGTCACATAATTCGAGCTGTTCCAGTGAAGGCATATTGTGCGAACTCCGAATGGCATCACAGCCCATGTCCTTTAATATCCGCAGCTGCCTGCGCAATGCCGCTTTATTGATGGCCGCGCCCAAGGGGCCCAGATCATGGTGCAGACAAACCCCTTTGAACTTGCGGTTTTTTCCGTTCAGGCTAAATCCGGTATCGGGCTGGTAACTAATGGAGCGTATGCCGAAGCGGGTGCTTACCTCGTCCTTTAGTTCCTTCCCAGCGTATAATCGGGAAACGGCGTGATAGAGATAAGGTGTCTCCGGACTCCATAGACGGGGGCGTGGAACCTTGATGTTTTGCTCGAATTGCTGTCCGAAAGGCTGCTTTGCCGTGTCTATCGCCACAAGCTTGCCCTCCGCATCCATAAGCTGTGTAATTAAAACAAGCCCTTTGCCTGCTATGTTGGTTTTGATGTTGACTTTCGCAAACTCCTCCGAAACAACCGGTGTGGTGATAAAAGTGCCCCATTGATCGATACTTTCTTTGTTCTTTACGATGATGCTTACGTTTCGGTAAAGACCAGCTCCCGGGTACCAGCGGGAAGAAAGTTCACGGTTGTTGAGTTGGACAGCCAAAACGTTCTGCTGATCGGTCAAAAGCTGCTCACTGATGTCTAAATAAAAATAGTTGTAGCCATAGTTCCATTCTCCAACCTGTTGGCCATTGAGATAGACCTTTGGCTCGCTCATGGCACCTTCAAAAAGAATGAGGGCTTGTTGCCCCTTTTTAAAGTGGGGCAGACGGAATGTTTTTCGGTACCATCCTTCCCCTACATGTGGTAAGGATCCTGTTCTGCCTGTTTTTTCCGAAGGAATTTTTTCTCCATTTTGCTCAATAGCCACGACCTGTTTGTCCACTTCTTTGTCAAAAGGCCCATAAATGGCCCAGTCGTGCGGAATACTGACTGTTTGCCAATCCTGATCGTTAAAGTTGGGCTGAATAGCCTGTTTGTGGCTGCCCTTGTTGAATTTCCACCCATCTTTTAATTCGGTTATAATGCGTACTTGGGCTAAGGACGTGTTGCATAAAAGTTGACTGATGATCAGCAAACCGGCCAAATAATGAATTTTTATCATGGTCTTGTTTGTTTTGGTAAATGGCGCTCAGGAAATTTTATTCCCGAGAGCAACCACCTGCCTCTTGTGTTTACTATATAGAAGGTGAATAAAAATAATGAAGTTCATATTAAAATAGCAGCTAAATACAACATTTTGCCGTTTTAGCAATCCGCTAAATTCGGTCATCGTCTCTTCGAACTTCAATAGCCCTCATTTTGTATCAGATTTGGATTCGATGCCATATCGGTTGTGGGTATAGGATACAGGTTAAACCGCGTATCCACCGATTGCCCGTCCAACGTTCCCCCTTTCCATTGCCATAAGTAATTACTGCCGGTAAACCGGCCAAAACGAATCAAATCTGTACGTCGGGTACATTCCCAAAACAGTTCCCGCCCTCTTTCCTGAAGGATAAAATCGAGGGTAAGCTGATCGGTACTGATCTCTCCGGAATTGCCATCAAAGACACGGTTTCTAATCTGGTTGACCAAGGTCAGCGCATCTTGCAGGGATCCACCGGTACCTCCCCGAACAACAGCTTCGGCATACATCAAATAGATGTCTGCTAGCCGAATCATTGGGAAATCGGTATTCACTAAGCCTTCGTCCGTATTAAACGTACCGTCGTCGTATAAGTTGGTGAATTTTACCAAACCGTATCCCTGGCTGGAAACCGAAGGGTCGTTTACGTCGAGCGACTGCCCATCGGTCCAAAAGTCGCCCCTGCTATCACTTGGGTCGAATGTAGCTACAAATTCCCGTAATGTCCGTATACTATTCCAGCCCGACAGCACGCCGTAATTACCTGCTTGCATACTACCAACGATCGGCCCGTTCACCAAATAGGTTGTTGCCCCCCAGGTAGTGGTTTGTTCTACCTGGGCCTCTATCGGGAAAATAATTTCGTTGCTACGTTGATCATTATCGGCATTGAACAGCTGCTTATAATCATTGTGCAAACTATAACCGGCATCGATTACTTTTTTGCTATAGTTGATACAATCTGTATACCGTTCTGTACCGGTATATACCTGTGCATTGAGGTAATTTTTAGCCAACAGTGCCCATGCCGCCGCGCGGCTCACGCGTCCGTATACATTTTGACGGGCCGCTGGTAATAATTCTTCAATGGCGATAAGCTCCTGTTCGATGTAGTCGAACAAATCACTGCGCACGATACGAGGTGGAAAAAAGGCCTCCACGGCATCGTTCTCTGTCACAAAAGGGACATTACCAAATAAATCCATGGCATGGCTGTAGGCCAGTGCACGCAAAAAACGGGCTTCGGCAGCAAAGGTTTGTATTTCTGTTTGTTCACTCGCTGTAAAAGCCGCAAGCCGCTCTTCCGTGGCGTTGCGTAAAAACTCATTACAAAGTGCGATCGAATAATAAATGCGATAATACATGGCATTGACCCAAGTGTCTGACGCACCCCAATTCATAAATTGCAGTCCGACCATGTTTTCACCGCCGGCCCAAGTATAAATTACCTCATCGGTGGGCACCTCCTGCATATTGAAATACACCCTGAGGTACCCCCAGGAAGCGGTAGCTCCCGCCATATCCGGATCTTCATCGCCGCGGCCATTACCGGCAACGGCAAACGAAGCATATAGCTTCGCCAGTACTGAACGATAGCCGTCAATACTAGTATATACCTGTTCAGCTGTTGTTTCTACCGTTGGATATTGATCCAGATCTTTGGTACAGGAAACGACCGACAGCAAGGCGGCAAATAAACTCAAGTAAAATATCTTTAACTTTTTCATAACAATAACTTATAGATGAACCACCTATTAAAAATCCAGATTTAAGCTGAGGGAAAAGGTACGCGACCGGGGGTAGAACGAGTCGTCAAATCCATTCGGCACCTCCGGATCCGCTCCACTATAGCCTGTAATAACAAATACATTCTGAATCACGCCCCCAATCCGCAGATTGCTGATCTTGCCTACCTTCCCGAAATTGTATCCAAGTGATAGATTTTCCATGCGCAGGAATGAAGCTTTCTCCACGTAGTAGTCTGAGTAATATTGCCGACTTTGAAAGCCTGTATTGAAATAATCACGGTGCAGATTGTTAATGGCGGCGTCAACATATTGTACGGTCTCCCAAGCGCTCAGGTTCATTTTTGTGTTGTTGAAGACGTAGTTGCCCAAATTAGCCCGAAGGGTTGTGGCTATTGTCCATTTCTTGTAGCTAAGTTGAGTGTTGAAGCCAAATAGCCAAGTGGCTGCAGGGGAGTGATATCGGTATAAATCACTTTCATTGATGATGCCGTCTTCATTAAGGTCGGCATACGTGCCTTCCAGCGGTCGCCCGTCGGCGTTGTACACTTGTTTATAGACATAAAACATATTAGGCTGGTAACCGGCCGTTAATATCTGAATGCCGCGGCCGCTAACTTCAGGCCCTACATAGGTGCCTATAGAAGAAGCGTCTGGTACCAGTGCGATATTCGTTACCTTGATGTTTTGTTTGGTGGCATTAAAATTAACTTCCCATCGTAGGTTCTCTTGCTGTAGCGGAACCGTATTGAGTTGGAATTCCCATCCGCTACTTTCTACGTTCCCTACGTTAATTGTTGCATTCTGATCAAAGTTGGTACCCGCGGCCACCGGAACATTGGCAATCAGGTCGTGGGTCTTTCGCTTGTAATATTCCGCTGAACCGGAAAGGCGTCCCTGCAAGAACGAAAAATCCAGTCCATAGTTAAACGCTTTTGTGGTTTCCCAGCGTAGGTCTTGGTTATATACTGACGGACGATACACGAGGTGATATTGATCCCCAAAGCGGTACTGCGCATAGGGCGTACCCTGATTATATACCGACATGTATTCATAATTGCCAATTCCTTCTTGCTGTCCGGTTACACCATAGCTGGCGCGCAGTTTTAGGTCGTCCAAAAAAGAAAGCGGTTTTAGAAAAGACTCTTCCGATAATCGCCAGGCCAAGGCCACCGAGGGGAAAGTGCCCCATCGATTATCCGGGCTGAAGCGCGACGTGCCGTCTCTCCTTACGGTTGCTGTTAAAAGGTAGCGGTCATTATATTGATAATTGAGTCGCCCATACCAAGAAATCAATGCGTGCCTTTCGTCCGACGCAATTTCAGTGGAACGCACATCTCCCGCCTCATTGTAATAGGTAATAGGCGGGCGTTCAGCACGCCAATATTGATAGTCGTGACCAACCGTTACTTCGATAGTGCTTTTTAGCTCCTCCAAAGTCTTATTATAGTTTAAATACCCAGTAAACAGTCGGTTTGTCAAGGTCTGCTCGTAGGTGTCATAAGCGCCACCTATCAGAAAATTGTTTGCTGCGCTGGCAGGAACATAATTATAACCATCCCCGTTTGCGTAGTCATAACCTAGAGTTACATGTGCCTTTAACTCGGGAAGAAAGTGCATCTTGTAATCGAGGTCGAGGTTACCAACAATCCGGTTGACTTTGCTCCGGTGCCTTTCTTGGTTCAGTAAGCCTACGGGATTACGGTTAGCCCCCGTAGCTGGTAAACCTGCATTATCCAGACTCTCATAATAGCCTCCGTATGTGTCGGCCCCGGAGTAAACAGGCTGAGTAGGGTTAAAGGCTACCGCAGACCATATCGCGTCTGTGTTGGCGAAATGGTTATTATTGCGTGCCCCTTTGATGTTGAGGTTAACGCTTAGATGCTGATCAAAGAACGAAGGGTTCACCACCAACGCTCCTGTTATCCGTTCCGTTTTGTCGGTACGCAACGTGCCCTGTTGGTTATAGTAACCGGTTGAAGCCCTGAATGGGATGGTTTTTGCTATTTTGCCCTGTAGGCTGAGGTTGTTGTCTGTTCCCATCGCCTCCTGAAACACTTCATCTACCCAATTGGTTGTGACGCTTCCTAACAGTGCTTTTTGCGCATCTGTGCCTCTACTGTTTATGAGGTCGGCAAATTCATCGCGCGACATCATATCCGCCACACCCAGCGCCTTTTGCAAGGATAAAATAGAAGAAAATGAAAAACGTAGCTCATCGCCCGATCCCTTTTTGGTGGTGATTAACAATACGCCGTTTGAAGCACGTGAACCGTAAATGGCTGTTGATGAAGCATCTTTCAGTACGGTCATACTTTCTATGTCATTTGGGTTGATGAGACTCAGGAAATTGCCGCTGTTACCACTGATGCCGCCTGTCTCCAAGGGCACGCCGTCCAGTACGATTAAGGGATCGTTACTTGCACTTAAGGATGCTCCCCCACGGATGCGGATGGTGCTGCCCGCCGTTGGCGACCCACTGTTAGACATCACTTGTACGCCAGCTGTTTTACCATTAATCAACTGTTCGGACGATCCGACCAGTCCGGTATTAAAATCCTTGCTGCTGACAGTGGTGACCGCCCCTGTCAGGTCCTTCTTTGTGGTACTGCCGTACCCTACAATTACCAGCTCTTCCAACTGTGTGGATGAGTTTTGCAGGACGACATTTAATACTGGTCCGGTTGCCTGGAGTGTTCGGGTCTCATAGCCGACGATAGAAAACGATACCTGTGATTTTCCCTCGGGCACCCTAATCTGATAGCTTCCGTCTTCTGCAGTCGACGTACCGATATTCGTTCCAACGACCAGTACCGTCACGCCGGCAATTCCTTCGCCACGGTCATTGCGTACGACTCCCCGTATCTCTTGTTGTCGCTTTGGGGATGACAATTCCCATTCGGTAGTTGCATGCAACTCCATCATTCCGCCCCACCCACCGAGTAGGGATAAGCCTAAGAGGCTTATTTTTATTACAACACCCTTCATTTGGTTAGATTTATTTGTTTATAATTTTAGCTTAATTCTAATTCCGGTTATTCGAGCCAAACGGCTCCTATGCTAATTTTCGCGTCAGACCACTGTCCGTTATGGGTTGATAATACCAGTTTTTCCATATCATCCCTGTGCCAGGGCAAATCTACTGTTGGCGAGAAATACCTCGGCAAGAACGTGGGGTATGGCGCGGGCAACAAAGCGGTAGCAGTTTGCCTTAGTTCCGATAGTGGAATACGTAAGATAGTCCCCATACGGTCCTTTCCTGCTAGGGAAACCTTTTTTACATAGGTATATCCGACTTTGGTCACAAAGCCCAGCTCCAGCCAGTCGTCGTAGCCTTCCGCACGGATATACGCGCATAGCGAAGTGGCTTGGCCGACGCCTTGTGGACGGCTATCCACCAGTTTCTTAATGTCCCGTATCCAAAAATGCCTTGCCGCCGTGTCTTTGCCACGGAAGCTGTATGTCCAGATAGGGGCTGTTGTAAAAGACGACTGCTCTTTTTCGTAGGTAGCATAAGAAGTTTCCGGGATGGCAAAATGATCAAAAACAGGCTGATCTTGCCATGGAGAAGCTAATAACAGCCGATCCTCCGGGTCTACAATGCGTGTAGACCAGTAATGCGTTACATTATAATCCCAATCCAGCGGCGTACCTTGCCTGCTGTCTGGGTAGGTATAGCTTTTGCCGTCGACATAAACTGTAGCCGTGTAGCGCCACATTCCATCCTTTATCAGCTTTTCTGGAATGACGGCGCGAAAGGTATAGGCATCGAGGGCGGTCATTTTGACGGAAGGATTATCCTCCCGCCAAAACGAAACCTGGTCGGTCTGTACGATTACCGAGTCAACCCTGGTCGGAAAGATCACCCGCATCTGTAAAGCCTTTTTCTGTCCTTTCTCCCAATAGGGATCCGGTTCGTGCAGTACAATCGGTTTGTGGATTACCGAGGGAAGGGGAGCGACGAACGCTCCCAGTTTACCCGATTTCCACGAACTATTGGCATCCCACTTGTCCGGCTGCCCCCGTTCTTTACGTCTCAGTAAATAAACGCCGGGACGAACCGTAAGCCGGCTGCGTTCAGCAGCAGGCTGGGCATCTGTCTGCTCGGAAAGCGCCTGTACGGCAAAGTCTTCACCCAAATCGGGCAGACGGATTGTCATGTGCTGTGGTGTCCATAAAATGTCGACAACCGCCCGCGATAAGGACGGTTTTTCAAAGGGATCGATCACAGGTTCCGCGTCCGGCATTACTTCCAGTCGCCATATTCCTTCCTCCAAACGATCCAGAAAATAGGCGCCGGAACCAGTGTAGTGAATGACGGGAGAAGAGCCATGTCCGGCTATATGAGCAAGCTGCCGGAGATCTACCGGTTGCACGTTCGTCTCATTACTATAATAGAACTTGTCTTTCGTATTCATGACGCTCAGATCCTGTGTATAGCTGACCATAAAATTGCCGAAGAGTGTATCCCTTGGGTAGTCCGGGTACGATTGGTTTCTGGGAATATTATAAGCTACTTCCGCGGCAATCATGGTGCTGATTGCTTTTGCCGGCGTATAGGCTAGGTTCAGGTAATGCGTCTGATATTCGGTGTTATAGGCGGCGATATCGATGGGGTCATAAGCAAACTGCGTTATCCATTGAAAGCCGGCCGACCTGAAGGTACGACTCATGGCCGGGTGCATATAGCTATAGAGATTATCTGCCGGATCATATTCATACACCGCCTTTGCTTTATTGTTAAATCCCTCTATATTGGAAAAAGGAATAGGATACCGATCAACGTAAGGTAAGAAATTACCGAGGCGTTGCCTTCCGGCTACTAATCCTATGGGATACCATTGATAAGTTGTTCCCTGTATAGGGGCGTTAAAATAGGCGGGGACATGATCCCGGTTGTGGCTTACATTATAGAACACCGGTTTTTTATTACCGGCCGCTTTCATGCTTGCCAGCATTTCTTTGATATAATGGCTTGTTATAGCCAGTTCTCCAGTATGACAGGGTTCATTATTAATCTCAAAACCGATGACGTAGGGATCATCCTGATACGCCACCTTTGTGTAGGGGTTGACATGGCGTAATAGCGCATAGATGTAGCGTTTTTGGGCCGCGATGGCCTTCGGATCCTGATGTACCAGGCATTTGTCGTATAAATAAGAAAAGGCGCCAGTCTGTTCATTGCGTTCAGGATACCCATTGCCAAAGTTCGTCATGGCGGTAATTAAAATATGTATGCCCCTTTCCTGTAATTTGAAAAACAGGTAATCAAGCAAATCCAAATGTTCATTGAGCAGCAAGTTGCCCTCGCCGTCGGATAACTCGACGTCCCAAAGATGAATGCGGTACGCATTAAACCCAAGTCGGGCAAAATGGTACACATCACGGTCGATAGCCGCTTTGTGGTCAATACCTTTAGCTTTAATAGCACGGTATGCATGAGCAAAAGGTAAGGTATAATTCACACCATAAAATGATGCTTCTTGCTTGTTGTCCGACCATCGCATGACGCCCTGTTTGTCAATATAAATAAGAGGTGTGTTTTTTTTGCCTTGGCCGAAGGATGAAAAAAAAGCCAGCATAGCACAGCTACATAATAGAATTATACGCATGGAAAAATTCGATTTATAAACGTTGGTTGCTAAATTGTAGCACAAACCTAGCTATGATGCTCCATGATTACAAACACAAATCGGACAAAGGTTGACACAAATCGGACAGGAAGAGCCCATCAGCTAATCTGTGGCATACTGTTCCATATAATGTTTAGGGGTCAGGGAAAATTCTGCCTGAAAGCACTTAGAGAAATAAGAAGCATTGGTGAAGCCTACCATATACATAACCTCGGCTACCGTAAAATTTCGCTGCTTCAAAAGAATGGCCGCCTTTTTCATCCGGATGGTTCGTATATATTCTACCGGTGTAAAGCCCGTGAGTTGTTTGATTTTTCTGTACAATTGTTTGGTGCCTATAGCGGCATGTTCACTTAAGAGCTGTACAGAAAGTTCCGAGTCGTCTATATGCTCTTCAATGATCCGTGTAATTTTGACCAACAATAATTCATCGGGCGATTCTAGCTCCTTTTCAGTCTTGGGATGATGGAGGCTATCCAAACGCAGCTGGGCCATTATCCTGTCTTTCCTATCAAGCAGTTGCCGGATCTGTAATTTGAGCAGTTCGAGATCAAATGGTTTGGAAACAAAAGCATCGATGCCGACAGCGATACGCTCCCGCTGGACTCTTTCGTCGTTTTTTGCCGTCAACAAAATAATTGGAACGCTAGCCGTATAGCTGCTTTTTCGCAGCATTTTAGCCATCTCCAATCCGTCCATTACCGGCATCATCGCATCGGATACGATGAGGTCAGGCAGGTAATGCCGATCGATCATCTGCAGTGCCTGTCGACCATTCTGAACGATAGCACATGCATATAATGGTTCGAGTGATTCTTTTAAGAAAGACGAGAGTTCTTGATTGTCTTCCACGATCAGGACTTTTTTTCTTTCCCCATCCTTTGTTTCCTGAAAATCTGCTGCTGTTGAGGGGCCGCCAAGCATTAAGTGGATTGTGACCTGGGTTCCGCTTTCAGGGGAAGAGACCAGTTCGGGGCGCCATCCTAATTGCTCGCAGTAAGTTTTTACGAGGTATAATCCTACCCCTGTGCCCTCTGTTTCACGCACTTTGTACGTCTTCAAACTAAATTAGACACATTAGGATGAAACCTTAAGGAGACTTTCGAGTTATAAATTTATTAATTTTTG
>NZ_SBJH01000055.1 GCF_004368405.1 Olivibacter sp. XZL3 | reverse complement strand
GCTTTTTTCTTTTCTCCAAAATATTTTTTAAAATATTTTTTCCTCCCTTTTCCGCTGTCCGCACCCCGCTGCCTTCCCTCTATCTCTCACTCTCCGCAGCCCTCAAAAAACGACCCCATCTCCGTCTGCGGAATGCCCGCCTCCCTGATGGGACGGCAAAGGTAAGCATTATTACCGTATCTGCAAATATCCCGCAGCACTTTTACCAACTATATCCGCATCTCCCTAGAAACCAATGCGTTTTTTTTAACTAGCTACTTTACTAAACCTCGACGAACAATGTCCGTCCCCTACTCCGACTCCTTTTAACCAATTTTAAGGGGCTTTAGACATCACACCTTACATTCCTTATAAGAGCAGCAAGGTGTCGTATAGGCTACGAGAACGATTCTACATAAGTCACCAGACAAATATATAGCTATAGTACATTTTCATATCCGTATAGAAATTGCATGAAACCTGATATTGGCCGCTTAGATCCTGATAGGAGACATTCAATAAGAGTCAAACGCCTAGTTAAAAAAGGGTAATCGTTTCTGATCCATCATTATACCTTCTAGGCACTTTCTTCTCTTTTACTACAAATTCTTTCTACACTGATCCAAGGTGAGTCCAGGTATTTACGGTAAAAACCTGGACTCACCTTGGACACAACGTGGACTCACCCTGGACTCACCCCCAAGAAAGCACCTAGTATGTCTTATCTTGGTGCCGCCAGTGTCTTCTTGTCTCCTCAATAAAACTCTTGGTTTTTTACTTAAATCAGGTACTTGATCGCGAAAAGCGAATACAAGATAAATAATTTATAAAGAATATTAAAAAAATTTATTGCAGTACGCATTTTTTAAGCGCTCTCCTATAGTCTTCAACGCCGCTGTTGTAGTCTCATCGAAGCCCCCTTAAACGACTTGCGTCTCTTACGAAAAGTCGGGTGTCAGCCGGCATCATTCTCAGAAAAAAAAGCAGCACCTGATAACACAAAATCCGAATGATATCGAGGCATCTTTTTGTGATGTTTTCAACTTAAAATTGAAGCGATTCAATGCTTCCTATTAAAACGCCACAAATCCTACTTTACATACCGTTTTTTACAAAAAAAACCGCCCTCAGCATTAAGAACAATGGGACATGAGACACAAGTTGTGGAAAATTTCAAGCACCTGAAAAAAAAACGCATATTTACAGGAGATAAACCCTATAAAACGCTAATGCATAATGTATTAAAACATTATTTAAATTTTAATTTTTTTAGTTGTTTTTTTTTGTGAACTTCGAATCTCCGATAGGTTATTAACATTTTAACCTTCGATTATTGATAATCAGAATATTAGAATTTACGGTATGGAAAAAACGAGTACAAGTGTATGGAATAGCTGTCTAGAAATCATCAAAGATAACATTCCAGCTCAAAGCTTCAAAACATGGTTCGAACCAATATCGGCTTTGCGTTTGGAAGGAAACGTATTAACCATACAAGTACCCAGTTTATTTTTTTACGAATGGTTAGAAGAGCACTATGTCGGATTATTGCGAAAAACAGTAAAGAAGCAATTAGGAGAAAGTGGCCGACTAGAATATAATATTGTAGTAGAGAAATCATCCAACAAGAACATACCTTATACAACAAACATTCCTTCCAACGGAAACGGTGCGGAAGGCAAAAAGCAATCAATCCCTGTGCCGGTCGCACTCAATAAAGATATTAAAAACCCTTTTGTTATACCTGGCTTAAAAAAGCTTCAGGTCGATCCGCAGCTTAACCAAAACTATACTTTTGAAAATTTCATTGAAGGTGATTGTAACCGCCTAGCCAGATCAGCCGGCTTTGCCGTTGCTAGCAAACCTGGTGGAACGTCATTTAACCCCTTAATGATTTATGGAGGTGTTGGCTTGGGAAAAACGCATTTAGCGCAAGCCATAGGCAATGAGGTGAAACGTAGTATGCCAGACAAACTGGTTATCTACGTATCGTGCGAAAAATTTTGCCAACAATTTGTAGACTCCCTAAAAAACAATACCATTAATGACTTTGTCAATTTCTATCAAGCAATGGATGTGATCATCATGGATGATGTACATAACTTCGCAGGAAAAGACAAAACGCAGGATATCTTCTTCCATATTTTCAATCACCTACATCAATCAGGAAAGCAGATCATCCTCACGTCTGACAAAGCTCCTAAGGACTTGGCTGGCTTGGAAGAGCGACTTTTAAGCCGCTTCAAATGGGGGCTTTCCGCCGATATGCAGGTTCCAGATTTGGAAACACGAATGGCAATTCTTAAAAAGAAGATGTACGCTGACGGCATCGAATTGCCCTATGAAGTGGTAGAATACGTAGCAAATAACATCGACAATAACGTGCGTGAGCTGGAGGGTGCAATGGTTTCACTTTTAGCACAGGCGACGTTAAACAAAAAAGAAATAGATTTGAATCTAGCCAAGTCTATGTTAAAGAACTTCATTAAAAATTCGCACAAGGAAATATCGATTGACTATATTCAGAAATTGGTTTGTGAGTATTTTGAGGTTCCCGTAGAAATGGTTAAATCGAAAACGAGAAAGCGCGAAATTGTTCAAGCAAGGCAGATTTCTATGTATCTGGCCAAAAATCACACTAAAACTTCCTTGAAATCAATCGGCGCTTATTTCGGCGGAAGAGACCATTCGACCGTCATTTACGCTTGCCAAACCGTAGAAGACCTCATCGACACCGACAAAAAGTTTAAAGCGTATGTTCAAGACATACAGAAAAAGCTTAAAATGAGTTAGTTTTCTGAAATATAATAAAATGACAAGGGGCCTCAAGAAAAGGCCCCTTGTCATTTATAGCTAACGTACTTTACGCTTATTTCACCGAGATTTCTTTTACAACCGGTTTCACTTCTTCCTTCTTCGCAATAGCCAATATCAATACGCCATCTTTATAATTAGCCTCGATCTTATTCGTGTCTACGCTCTCCGGCAATGTAAATGCCCGCTTGAAGGAGCTATAGCTAAATTCCCTACGGCTGTACTGCGTTTTCTCATCCAAGCTTTCTGCCTTGTGTTCACCGCTTACCGTTAATACATCTTTCTCGATACTTATTTTAAACTCTTCTTTACTGAATCCGGGAACTGCAAATTCAACACGATAGCCTTCTGCTGACTCGGCAACGTTAACCGCAGGAAAGCGAGACACGCTACGTCCGGAACCATCATAACGCAAATTGTCGATCAGGTTATTCACCCATGGATCAAAGGTTTTCATCCGGTTATTCGTATCGATAAATCTTGAAACGTTCATTATATTGTCCTCCTAAGTATTTTTAATTTTGATATGTTCTATTCAAATTAAGTACCAAGTCCAAAAAAATCAAAAACACCTCCAAAAATAAGACATTATGACACTAATATAAAAAATATCATGACATAAAGACAGCATTCAGAACGATAAGCAAGTTTGTTAATAAAAGGTCATAAAGCCAGGGCACTTCAAAAAGATGTTGATTTCCTGTATCTTTGTATCAGTTGTTCAACTTTCATAAAAAGAAAAGCGATAAAATCAACGATTATGAGTACAGATGTAATAACAGGTACTGCTCCATTGACGTTAACTGAGGGTGCAGTAAAAGAATTGAAAAAACTCCGCGAGCAACAAGAGATTGCCGATGACTTTGGTTTACGTGTTGGCGTAGAGGGCGGTGGTTGTGCAGGCATGAACTATATATTAGGTTTTGATCAAAGAAAAGACGGCGATACCGAATACCTCATTTCAGGAATCAAAGTATACATGAACAAAGCCCATGGTTTATATTTAGCCGGCATGGAGATTGATTTTCAAAACGGATTAAATTCCCGTGGTTTTACCTTCAACAATCCCAACGCAACGAATACCTGTGGTTGTGGCACTTCCTTTTCTGCCTAGCGGAAACTAAACTACATTAACACGGGCTATCTTCCAGCTTGTCGAAACAAAACGGGAGACGGCCCGCTCCTCCACTTTCCCCGAAATCATTCCAAGCCCTGCGAGAGCTAGCTATTTTCACGAAAGAATTCAAGTAGCTTATCAGCTAAAACAACCGCAATTTTATGGTATGACTCCACAGTCCATCCTGCTACATGCGGACTTAACAACACGTTTTCATGCGCTTTCATTTGTTCATACCAATCGGTTTCCGCTAAGGCTGGAAATTTCTCAACCGGTAGAACATCGAGCGCCGCTCCCAAAACGCTGCCATCCTCGATGGCGCTCAATACAGCTTTCACATCCACAATTTCACCCCGAGCAGCGTTAAGGAAAAAAATTGGCTTACGAAAATGAGACAGATACTCTTGATTTACCAAATTTCGGGTTTCCGCTGTTAAAGGAATATGCAAGCTTAGCACATCCGCTTGTTTAACAATTTGCTCCATACTAGCTTCTTCAGCATAGTTGTCAGAAAATCCGGTTTTATACTTGTCGTAAGCGATAACCTTAACACCAAAGCCGCTGAGCTTTTTGGCCATAGCCTGTCCATTATTGCCATAACCAATTAATCCCACCGTTCGGCCTCCGAGTTCAAAACCACGGTTTGCTTCACGGAGCCACTTCCCTTCGCCAATTTGGCTATTTGCCCGGATTAAGTTGTTCATCATAGCTAACAACATACCGATTAAATGTTCCGCCACTGCATCTCGATTGCCTTCTGGAGCGTTCAATAACTGAATCCCTTTCTCTATTGTTAATTGCTCGTCAATGTTATCCATACCGGCACCGGCTCTTCCTATACATTTCAATTTCGGTGCCGCATTCAAAACCTCTGCATCTATTCGAAATTTAGAACGGATAATCAACACTTCGTAATTGGCAAGCACTTGAAGCGCTTCCGTGCGGTTAATGTCTGGTCGATAATCATAAAACACCCCTATACTATCCAATTTTTCAAAAAAAACACCATGGATGTCATCAACAACAAGAACCCTCCACGTATAAGAATTTCCCTTCCGCATTATACAATTTCCATTATTTTAGCGACTTTTCAATTTCATTGGTCAATTCTACAAAATTATCGACCGAGAGCCGTTCTGCTCGTAAATCAAGAAACGGATGGTTTGGCATCTTGGTCTTGTTAACAATCACACTCAGCGCATTTCTCAAAGTCTTTCTACGTTGATTAAAGCCGGCCTTAACGATTTTCCGAAAAAGCTCTTCATTACAAGTTAATCTGTCAACGCCGTTCCGTTCCAAACGAATAACGCCGGATAGGACTTTAGGTGGCGGGTTAAATGCGCCGGCTTTCACAGTAAATAAATAAGTAATATGATAATAAGCCTGCAGAAACACGCTTAAAATACCGTAGTCCTTCCCGCCGGGCTGGGCAGCACAACGTTCTGCCACCTCTTTCTGGAACATTCCCACCAATTCAACCACTTGATGCCTGTTATCGATAACTTTAAACAAAATCTGGGAAGATATATTGTAAGGAAAATTACCGATAATAGCGAGCTGTCCGGAGAAAAGCGCCCTGAAATCAAGTAATAGAAAATCTCCGTGTATCAACCTTCGATCTAAGGCTGAATACTTCGTTTTCAAAAATTCGACCGATTCGGCATCCACGTCCACCAACCAGGATTCAAACCGTTCATCTTCCAATAAAAAATCGGATAAAATCCCCATACCCGGCCCTACTTCAAGAACCTTATCAAATCGGTCCTCAGGCTTTAGAGCGCTTACTATTCTTTGTGCAGTATGCTTATCTGTAAGAAAGTGCTGACCTAAATGTTTTTTAGCGCGAACTGTCGTCATTGTTCATAACCTTTCGCCAAAGATACATTTATTCAACCAAATACATTTGTTTGTTCAGCTTTATTAACACGCGCCAACATCCAACAGCATGTCCGACCAAAAACTAAGATGCTCAGCATCAAGGCATACCACCAAGATCAAGATGTATTATAAGAAAACATATTCAAGGACCGCCTTTACAAATTGCATATAAGTTCAATTTTACATAAGTTTGGCCAATTAATAAGGAGCAGTTAAATATGAGCGACAAACTAAAGGTAGGCATAACCATTGGAGACGTGAACGGCATCGGCTTAGAGATTATCATAAAAACTCTTGCTGACCACCGAATATTAGATTTTTTCACACCCATTGTATATGGTAATACCAAGGTCGCTTCTTTTCATCGCAAGATGGTGGGCATTAACGATTTCAGTTTCAATGTAATCAACAGCCCTGAACAGGCCCACGACAAAAGACCTAATATGATCAATTGCTGGCAGGACGATGTTAAAATCACCCTAGGCGAATCTAATGAAACCGGTGGAAAATATGCATTTTTGTCTTTGGAACGCGCCACGCAAGATTTAATGGACGGCCAAATAGATGCTTTAGTGACGGCACCAATCAACAAACATAATATTCAACGAGAAGGATTTTCCTTTCCCGGACATACCGAATATATCCAAGCTAAAACGGCTGCCGATGATGTCCTAATGTTTATGGTGAGCGATGAATTAAAAATCGGGGTGGTTACCGGTCATATCCCCGTGAACGAAATAGCGGGGGCGATAACGAAAGAGGCCATTCTCAAAAAATTAGCGCTAATGAACAACAGCCTTAAAACGGATTTCTGGATCCAAAAGCCCAAAATCGCCGTTTTAGGCTTGAACCCTCATGCAGGAGACAATGGACTGATTGGCACAGAAGACATAGAGATTATCCATCCGGCCATACAGGAAGCAAACGAACGTGATATCTTTGCTTTTGGCCCTTATGCGGCCGATGGCTTCTTTGCAGGAGACCATTATAAAAACTTTGACGGCGTATTAGCTATGTACCACGACCAAGGTCTCATTCCATTTAAGCAAATCGCCTTCCATAACGGGGTCAATTTCACCGCCGGCCTACCCGTAATCAGAACCTCTCCGGACCATGGTACAGGCTATGATATTGCAGGAAAGAACCAGGCATCGGAGGCCTCTTTTCGGGAAGCTATCTTCACGGCTTTAAAAATAGTAAAAAGAAGAAGAGAACAAGAGGAACTTACTTCTAATCCGCTTAAAATAAGAAAGCTATCAAAAGATAGAGACTAGGCACATCGCTGCCGTTTGTTGATTTCTCCGATTGCTCGGGGAGCTTTCACCCTACTTTTAAAAAAACTTTCAGTTCTGAATTATTATTTCTAAATTTGCGAGCTTAATTGTCGTGCTTTGAAAACTTTAGATCAATATCGAATACCATTTACGGGTTTGAAACCTGGAAAACACGAATTTGAGTTTGAGATAAACAAGCTTTTTTTTGAAGAATTCGAGTATTCCTTAGTTAAAAATGGCGACCTGAAGGCTTCCGTGACTCTTGATAAACAAGAGACCATGATGGTAGCAGACATCCATATCACCGGCATGATAGAACTGACCTGTGATGTTTGTCTTAATCAATTTTGGAGTAAATCGGACATCCTACAGAGGCTGATCATCAAATTCGACGGTTCGGACGATGTAGCCGATTCAACTGACGAGATATTGATACTCAAAAAGAATGAATTTGAACTGGATTTGACGAACATACTTTATGAGTATATCAACCTATCCCTCCCTTATTACAGCAGATGTGAGGAACAGGGGGAAAATGTCAGTTGCGATCAATCCATGATTGATAAGTTAAAAAGCTTAAGCAATCAAGAGAGTACATCAACCAATGAAGATCCCCGCTGGGAAATATTAAAAAAAATAAAAAACAATAATTAAATAGAAAAGACGAGATGGCACATCCAAAACGTAAAACCTCTAAGTCTAGAAGAGACAAAAGAAGAACACATTATAAGGCAGAGTTACCAACCTTAACGACTTGCCAAACTACCGGTGCAATACATTTGCCTCACCGTGCTTACAATGTCGACGGCAACCTTTATTATAACGGCAAGTTACTTATTGAAAACACGTCGATTGCCTAAGTTGATTTTTCAATATTAAAAAAGCATCCCAAAGTTCGCAATTTCTGAAAAAATGCGGTACTTTGGGATGTTTTTAGTTAAGCGAACAGCAAACGATAATCAAGGATGAAGATTGGCTTAGATATCATGGGAGGAGATTTTGCACCAAACGCCACCGTATTGGGAGCAATAGAGGCCTCAAAAGTATTATCGAATAACCAACAATTAGTACTGATTGGTAATAAAGAACTAGCATTACCTATTTTAGAACGTGCTGGAATAGACGCTTCGATATTCGAATTTGTTCACACCACCGAAACCATTGGTATGGGCGAACACCCAACAAAAGCGATTACCCATAAACCAAATGCGAGCATTAGCTTAGGCTTTCAATTGTTAAAAGAAGGGAAGATAGACTCTTTTTCTTCGGCCGGCAATACAGGTGCAATGCTTGTTGGTTCTGTGTTCAGCGTAAAAACCGTCCCCGGTGTGATTAGGCCAGCCATCGCCACAAATGTACCTCGTTTAACAGAGGGCTTTAGCGTTCTATTGGACGTAGGCGCAAATGCCGACTGCAAACCTGACACCTTACTACAGTTTGGTATACTGGGTAGCCTGTATGCTAAGCACATCTATGGCAATGATAACCCAGCGGTTGCGTTATTAAATATTGGAGAAGAGGAAGAAAAGGGCAATATGCTAACCGTTGCCGCGCATGCCCTAATGAAGGAAACAAAAGCTTTCAACTTTATCGGAAATATTGAAGGGAGAGATTTGTTTGAAGATCATGTAGACGTTATTGTATGTGACGGGTTTACTGGAAATGTCGTTCTAAAACTCGCCGAATCGTTTTACGGTTTAACCGTGAAAAAGGGCTTCAAAGATATGTTCTTCGACCGTTTCAATTATGAACAATACGGCGGCAGCCCTATTTTAGGCGTTAATGCGCCTGTCATCATTGGACACGGCATTTCCAGTCCAGAAGCCATCAAGAACATGATTCTACTGTCTCGCGACATGATCGAATCCAAATTCATAGATAAGGTAAAAGCTGCTTTTAAATAAACATAAGAATGTCTAAAATTCATGCTGCCATAACTGCCGTAAACGGATACGTTCCTGATTACATATTAACGAATCAGGAATTAGAAACAATGGTCGAAACGAATGACGAGTGGATTACTAGCCGAACAGGGATCAAAGAGCGACGCCTTTTGAAAGGAGAAGGAAAAGCTACGTCCGACATGGCTGTGCCGGCCGTCGAAGGATTGCTGCGGAAACGGGGCATTTCGGCTGAAGAGATTGATTTAATTATCTTTTGTACCAGTACACCTGATATGCCGTTTCCAGCTACAGCAAATATTTTAGCTGATAAGATCGGCGCCAAAAACGCATGGGGATATGATCTTCAAGCCGCCTGCTCGGGTTTCATTTACGGTTTAACAACAGGTGCTCAATTTATCGAATCGGGAAAACACAGCAAGGTTTTGGTTGTGGGCGGAGATAAAATGTCGTCTATTATAAACTACGAAGACCGGGCAACATGCATCATCTTCGGTGACGGCTGTGGCGTTGTTTTACTGGAACCCAACACGGAAGGCCTGGGCGTAATGGATGCGATCCTCAAGAGCGATGGAAGCGGAAGAGAATACCTGAATATAAAAGCAGGAGGCTCTTTATTGCCTGCCAGTCATGAAACGGTCGACCAAAAATTACATTACGCCTTTCAAGAAGGTAAAACAGTATTCAAATTTGCGGTTACCAACATGGCTAATGTCGCTGCCGAAATCATGGAAAGAAACCAACTGACAGCAGAAGATGTTAATTGGCTGGTTCCCCATCAAGCGAATAAAAGAATTATCGACGCGACTGCGGAGCGGATGGGCTTAGGTCCCGAAAAAGTAATGATCAACATCCAGAAATACGGCAACACAACGAGTGGAACAATCCCATTGTGCCTTTGGGAATGGGAAAGCCAGTTAAAAAAAGGGGATGTACTTATTTTGGCGGCCTTTGGTGGCGGCTTCACATGGGGCTCAGTCTACCTTAAGTGGGCTTATTAGTGTGATTTTGATTTCAATTTTGATCAAAGATGCTAACTTTGCAGTCATTTGACTGCTACGTAAAATTTATAATTGTTAGATATTAAACTTAGAACCAACGAATATGAGCATGGATATTAAACAAATTCAGGACCTGATTAAGTTTGTAGCGAAGTCAGGAGTTAATGAAGTTGCTATTGAAGAAAAAGATTTCAAAATAACCATAAAGACCAATCAAGAGCCTACTTATGTTACAGCCAGTATTCCTGCAGCTGCACCTGTAATACCGCAACAAGCTGCCGTAAGTGCTCCTATAGCGGCGCCTACTCCTACCGTTGACACCGCTACCGCCAAATCTGCCGACGACTCTTCCAAGTATATAGCGATCAAGTCGCCTATGATCGGCACTTTCTACCGCTCTGCCAGCCCTGATAAGCCCTCATATGTAAATGTGGGCGATGAGGTAAAACCGGGCCAAGTGGTTTGTATTGTAGAAGCCATGAAGTTATTTAACGAAATTGAAACAGAAATTTCAGGAAAAATAGTAAAAGTGTTGGTAGATAACGCTCAACCGGTTGAGTATGACCAACCTCTATTCTTGGTTGATCCTTCTTAAGTAATAACCTATTGACCGAATAAAGATATTGGTTTATCAAAAAAAATTCATGTTTAAAAAAATTTTAATAGCAAATCGCGGAGAAATTGCGCTACGAATTATTAGAACATGTAAAGAGATGGGCATCAAGAGCGTTGCAGTTTACTCAACGGCCGATCGTGAAAGCTTACATGTTCGCTTTGCTGATGAGGCCGTTTGTATAGGCCCTCCTGCCAGTAAAGATTCTTATCTAAACATCCCAAATATAATTGCCGCAGCTGAATTGACAAATGCTGATGCAATCCACCCCGGATATGGTTTCCTTTCAGAAAACGAAAAATTTTCTGCAATATGCCGTGATTATGGCATTAAATTCATTGGCGCAACGCCTGAGCAAATCCGGAGCATGGGAGATAAAGCATCGGCAAAAGAGACCATGCGAAATGCAGGGGTACCGACGATTCCAGGTTCAGACGGTTTGATTCCCACTGTAGCGGAAGGTTTGCGGATAGCCAACCAGATAGGTTATCCAGTAATTCTAAAAGCGACAGCCGGGGGCGGAGGCAGAGGCATGCGCGTTGTTTGGAAAGACAGTGAGTTTGAGCCGGCCTGGGATTCAGCCCGGCAAGAAGCGGGTGCAGCTTTCGGTAATGATGGAATTTATTTAGAAAAGTTTGTAGAAGATCCGCGCCATATCGAAATCCAGGTTATCGGAGATCAATACGGAACGGTTTGCCACTTATCGGAAAGAGATTGTTCTATCCAGCGGCGCCATCAAAAACTAGTAGAAGAAGCCCCTTCTCCGTTTATTACCCCCGAATTGCGCCAAAAAATGGGTGACGCAGCGATCGCAGGGGCAAAAGCGGTTAATTATGAAGGTGCCGGTACGATCGAATTCTTAGTAGACAAACACCGGAACTTCTACTTTATGGAGATGAATACCCGTATTCAGGTAGAACATCCCGTAACAGAAGAGGTAATTAACTTCGATTTGATAAAAGAACAAATCAAAGTGGCCGCAGGCGTGCCTTTATCCGGCAGAAATTACGAACCGAATATGCACGCTATCGAGTGCAGAATAAACGCAGAAGATCCATTTAACGGTTTCCGCCCGTCGCCAGGAAGAATCACTACATTTCATTCACCGGGCGGCCACGGCGTAAGAGTGGACACACACGTGTATGCCGGCTATCAAATTCCACCTAATTATGACTCGATGATTGCGAAACTCATCTGTGTGGCACAAACCCGCGAGGAGGCAATTTCCACCATGGAGCGAGCATTGAGTGAATTTGTTATCGAAGGCATAAAAACAACAATTCCTTTACATTTGAAATTAATGAAGGATCCTAATTTCAGAGCGGGAAACTTTACAACGAAGTTTATGGAAACGTTTGATCTTTCTGAATAAAAATAGATGCATGGACAAGTGCCTATCGGTAAAACATAAAGCCTTGTCCCTAGCGCTCGATCAAGAAACACATATGCTTTATAAGCTGGACCTCTTTAAGACAGGAGCATTTGAGCGATAATCTTCATATAAAAATACCATTCTTATATTAAGAATGGTATTTTTGTTTACTTATGAAGTGTGTTTTGGCCCGTCCAACTGACCTGTTTCATTATACGTTGATAGATTTATATTTGATTACTTAATATTATGAGTGAAATCTCTGGAAAAAAAATTATCGATACCATTAAACAAAAAGGCAAGACAATAGAAGCCGAAATGTCCTTCTTCGATCATCTAGAGGTTCTAAGATGGCATTTAATTCGGTCGGCAATTGCTATTGCGGTATTCATGGGCTTATCATTCGCCTTCTACGACTTTATCTTCGACACCATTATCATGGGCCCTAAGAAGCCCGATTTTTGGACGTACAGGATGATGTGCAGCATTGGAGAAAAGTTTAATTTAGGCCCGGATTTTTGTGTTACCGATATCCCGATAAATATTATCAACACCGATATGGCCGGCCAATTTACCTTGCAACTAAATTCGTCTTTATTGATCGGCTTGGTTTTAGGCTTTCCCTATGTGCTTTACGAGATCTGGTTGTTTATTAAACCAGCTTTAACAGATATTGAACGAAAGTCGGCCAACGGATTTGTGTTCTATGCCACCTTATTGTTTATCCTGGGTATCCTTTTTGGGTATTTTATGATCGCGCCTTTGTCGGTTAACTTCTTAGCCCATTATACCGTAAGTCCGGAAATCGATAATCAAATAACCGTAGATTCGTATTTATCCTCGGTGGCCACACTAACGCTGGGAACAGGGATCGTTTTCGAACTGCCGATCATCATTTATATCTTGTCAAAAATTGGCATCATGACTCCACAGTTTATGAAGGCAACAAGAAGATATGCCATTATTGTCATTCTTGTGATAGCGGCTATCGTAACGCCTACGCCCGACATCTTGACCATGCTAACGGTGAGCTTTCCGCTATTCTTACTATATGAGTTAAGCATAGTTATTGCCGGAAGAGTTGAGAAAACCAAACTGAAAGCAGAGAAAGCATTCTATAATAATCAACAATAAAGCGCTATATTCTAACAACGATGATTCAAGTTCAAACGATCGCTATAGGCGGCGACCATGCAGGTTTCGAATACAAATCGGCCATTATTAAATACTTAGAAGAGCTCGGATATACTGTTCACAATTTCGGAACGGACAGTAGTGACTCTGTAGACTACCCCGACTTTGCGCATCCAACAGCAAGCGCCGTAGAGAATGCTACCTGCGACATGGGCGTCTTAATATGTGGTAGCGCCAATGGGGTTGCAATAACGGCAAACAAACACCAGGGCATACGCGCCGCAATTTGCTGGAAGCCTGAAATCGCGGCACTTGCACGGCAACACAATGACGCAAACGTCATCTGTTTACCGGCACGTTTCACCTCAATAGACGAATGTAAAGAAATGGTACGGGTTTTCCTTACGACCGCATTTGAAGGCGGAAGACACGGTACACGCGTAAATAAGATAGCCTGTTTATAAAATATATTTATTATGTCACTTAAAGGAATTATCAGCACGATAAATCTTCTCATTATTAACAGTTGTTTAGCTCAGGATAAACTCCCATCAGCTTATGCTGATTTAATCGATCCAATTTCCAGTAAAAAACACTTAACAATTATTGCTTCAGACGAATATGAAGGTAGAGAAACGGGCACAAAGGGGGCGGACAAAGCCGCTACATATATTGCAAAGGAGTTTAGCAGGCTTGGTTTAAAGGCGCCGGTCAATAACAGCTATTTCCAACCCGTCGAGTTGGCAAAAAAGACCTTCACAGTCGATCGTTTTAAGGTGGGCGACCATACCCTTCAGCACGAAAAAGACTTTCTCCTCATTAGCCAAAAGCAAAAACAAGATATACAAGCCGACGAAATAGTTTTTATCGGTTACGGCATAAGTGATAAAGGCTATGATGACTTAGCCAAGCTCGACATCAGGGGTAAAACCGTGCTATTACTTAACGAAGACGAGCCTCGGGATGCAAACGGAACATCTATCATAACTGGACAAGCCAAAGGCTCTCTTTGGTCGACCAGCAACAGTAAACGTATACAACATATCGTCAGTAAGCAGCCAAAATTGATTTTAGCTGTATCTGAAAGTACAGATACCTTGATGCAACAGGTAAAAGGAAAGAGGCGTGCAGACCGGATACGGCTAAAAGAAGATTTGATTTTAGATAGCACGCATTCAGACTCTTCTCCAACCATAGCCTATCTTCCTCCACGAACGGCCAATTTGATATTGGCGTCGTTAGGGAGTAGCTTAGAACAGTTAAAACAAGAAATTACAGAACGCCGAAAACCGGCGAGCAAGGCGTTCAAAACTTCGCTGTCACTGTCTTTTGGTTATAAGATCGTAGATGTTAAAGCGCAGAATGTTTTAGGTTACCTAGAGGGCACCGACTTAAAGGATGAGCTCTTAGTCATCACCGCTCATTATGATCATATCGGCATCAACCCAGACGGCCAAATAAACAACGGGGCAGACGACGACGGTTCGGGCGTCACTGGGGTACTTGAAATTGCAAAAGCATTTGCGCAAGCCAAAAAAGACGGGCATCCGCCTAGAAGAAGCATCTTGTTCATGACAGTAACCGGAGAAGAAAAAGGCCTACTGGGATCAGACTACTATACGCGTCATCCGGTACTCCCGCTCGGCAGCACCATAGCTAATTTAAATATTGACATGATCGGCCGGATCGATCCAGCCCATTTCTCGAAAAAGGAATATGTCTATCTTGTGGGCTCAGATAAACTCAGTTCTGAACTTCACCGCATCAGCGAGGATGCTAATAAACGATATACACGACTGGACTTAGATTACCGATACAACGATCCAAACGACCCCGAAAGAATATATTACCGCTCCGATCACTATAATTTTGCAAAAAACAATATCCCAGTTATCTTCTATTTTAATGGGGTACACGAAGACTATCACGATGTTGGAGATACTGTTGACAAAATAGATTTTCGACTATTGAGCAAGCGGGCACAGCTCGTTTTTTATACTGCTTGGGATTTAGTAACAAGAGATACTAAGCCAATCGTGGATTCAAACAAAAAATAAGTAAAGGATATTTACGTTCTTAGAAAGAAACCCCTTGCTTTATGTCTACAAAAACTGCTTTAGATTTCGTTTCGGCTAGTGAGCACAAAGCCTTCGATTTGCAACATCGAAAAGTGATTAATTTCAATATCGACCGATATGACAATGCAGTAAGCAATGGACTGAAGCAATGGAACAACCTTGAAAACGCAAAGCGCAAAGCCCATAGCATAAAATGGCGGGTAATGGAAAATCTGGACAAACTCCTACCGGAGTTTGAAGCTAATTTCCAAAAGAACGGAGGTAAGGTCATTTGGGCAAATGATACAGTTGAAGCGCAACGCGAGATCCTAACGATCTTAAGGAGAGTACAGGCAAAAAAGATTGTAAAGTCAAAATCGATGGTAACCGAGGAAATTGAACTGAATGCGTTCCTCGAAAACAACCAGATACAATCGGTCGAAACGGACTTAGGCGAGTATATCGTCCAGCTACTTGGCCAAAAGCCTTATCACATCGTTACACCCGCCATGCATTTGAGCTTAGCCGATATAGCAAAGCTCTTTCACGAAAAGTTCGATACGCCGGAAAATGCTACGGCCGAACAGCTGACCTTAAAAGCGCGAGAGCTATTAAGAGAGGAATATTTACTGGCCGATGTTGGTATCACCGGTGCTAATTTTCTCATTGCCGATACAGGTAGCATTGCCATCACAGAGAATGAAGGCAATGCAAGATTGAGTACAAGTTTCCCGAAAGTCCACATCGCAATTGTAGGAATAGAAAAATTAATTCCTTCTATTAACGACTTAGATCTATACTGGCCTCTTTTAGCCAATCATGGCACCGGCCAGCGTTTAACCGTTTATAACACGATATTAAGTGGCCCTAAACGCGAAGGCGAATCCGATGGCCCTGAAGAAATGTATGTCATTTTGCTGGATAATGGTCGAACCGACTTATTGGCGCAAAAAGAGCAAAGGCAAGGGCTCTATTGCATCCGTTGTGGAGCCTGTCTAAATGCATGCCCTATATATAAAAATGTCGGAGGCCATTCTTATGGCACTACCTATAGCGGACCTATCGGCTCCATTATAACGCCGCATATGAAGGGCCTGCAAGAGTTCAAGCATCTGAGCTATGCAAGCAGCCTTTGTGGCAAATGTACGGAGGTATGTCCGGTCAAAATTGACATACAAAAAATGCTCTTATTAAACCGACGCGATTCCGTTAAAGAAGGGTTCAGTCCGCAAGTAGAACAGTGGGGATGGAAAACTTTTGCAAAAGTGGCAATTAAAAGAAATTGGATTGACTTTTTCAATGGCAAATGGAAGAACTTTTTTCTCAAGAAATTCTTTACGAAAGCTTGGGGCTCCAAAAGAACATTACCCCCAATAGCCCAGACATCCTTCAGTAAACAGTGGAAGGAGCAGGAAAAAAAGGACAAAACTTATTGAAAGCGGAACGAAAAGGAGCTTTGATAGTAGTTGTAATTAATTCCTTTTTCCTCGCTTGGATTTGCATATACGGTTTGGAGCAGCCATAAACCCGATCTGTTCAGTTTAAAATATATCTTTCCCTCGGCGTTCGAACGATACTTGGCCGCGTGAACCTGTCCGTTTCCTGATTTGGTGTAAATAGTGGTACTCGTACCTTCAATCGGCTTGCCATCGAGCAAAATGATCGCAGTGATATCGTCCCCATATTGCAATTTGTAAGGATTCTGTTCCAGTATAATTTCCAGCTGCTTGCATTCTTTCGTCTTATAAAGGTTGCCGTTGGGCTTATCGGTAATTGTCAGCGCTTTAGCGGTAAAAAAAGTATTCGCTGTATATTCGGTGGTAAATCCTGACGAATCGATTACGGGTGCTAAGTCTGTCAAATTCTCCGTCTTTGCAAAATCTTCCACTACCAGCTGGTCGTAGGTAACCGCTCCTCCCTCAAACTCTATAGCCAGCAGACTTTGTCCGCCGTTCTGCTGAACAGCGGTATACTTTATAAACTCCTTGTCCAGCGGAATGGTGTCCGCTACCTTTTTACCTCCCTGCGTATAATTGCCATAAATCAAATTTTTAACCGCTTCCGGTGCTATCTCAGAAGGCTCCAAACCTCTTCCTTGATATAAAGTATAGGTAATACTATCTCCTGAGGAAGCCACATACGCGTCCGCTATGAGCGAGTAGTCTTGCGCACTTACCTTAAAAATAAGTAAAACCAAAGAAGAAGCAACAACTAGGAAACTTTTGATCATATTATGCATGGAGCTATCATTAAATATAAGTAGGTTCAAACCTAACACAAAATTTTTACTTCAAAAAACCTTTATCTCAATTTTAACAATTTTCAAACACAGTAAATAATATAGACCTCCCTGTCGGACTATCCCTCTTCCTTTGGAACATATTTAACAGCTAGTTCATTCAATCGCTTTAAGGTCTCAATAAGCTTCCGCCGCTCCTCATCCTTCATAAAACCATCCAGATAACTATTAAATTCCCTTGCGATATTTTTTGCGATTTCTCTTTTTCTCTGACCTTCCTCAGTTAAAAACACCCGGACAGAGCGTCTATCTTGATTATCAGCCTTTCTGTAAATCAATCCTTGCTGCTCCATCCCTTGCAACATACGCGATAAACTGGTCGATTTCACCCCTAATAATCCGGCTATCCGGCTTACCGGTATCCCTTCCTTCCTAATATTGATTAAAAGATATCCCGTAGCCTGTGTGATGCCGTGTTTAACAGCCAGCTGATTGTATTTACTAGCAATGGATTGCCACGTGATCTTTAAGTAATAGTCGACGGTGCTGTCTTGGTTCATATTTTGTTATACTCGCATATCGAATTTAACGTATAATTCCATACGAAACAAGCACTTTTTAACTTTTCCGTTGCTTGCTCCATGAAGAACCTCGATAACGAAGAGCCGTTTTACAAGGTAAGACTTTGGCATCAGCCTTGCATAGATTATCTACATAAAAACCATACTACATTTGCAAAAGAATTTATAAGTTTGCAGTTATACGTGTCATAACCTATATAGAAGTGCAACTAAAGAAGACAGATAGGCGTTCAGGGTTGAGCTCAAAGGAGTTCCTCGATCAGTATTTCAACAAAGGTATGCCGGTTATCTTAGAAGATTTCGTCAGCAAGGAAAGCCCGGCATTCAGTAAATGGAGTTACGACTACTTTAAACAAATTGCAGGCGATCATATCATCGAGCTATATGGCAAAGAGGATACTTCAAATGACAGGGCGAAAAGCGCTCCTGTAGCAAAGATGAAGTTTTCCGAATACCTAGATCTGATTGAACGGGAACCTACAGACCTTCGTATATTTCTTTTTAACCTTATCAAGCTGAAACCGGAATTAAATAATGACATCATCTACAATGATTTAACGAGAGGAAAAGTTCTCAAGTGGCTTCCTTTTTTATTTTTTGGAGGCGAGGGATCGAGTACCCGGAACCATTTCGATATAGATATGTCTCATGTATTTATTACGCAGTATAAAGGCATAAAAAAGATTTGGCTGTTTCCTTTGGATCAGTCGGATCTTATGTATAAGCTACCTTACAACTTTCACAGTATTGCGAACTTAAAAAATCCGGATTACACCAAATATCCCGCGCTTAAGTACCTAAGCGGATACGAGGCCGAAATCCATCCTGGAGAGACCTTATTGATGCCTTCCGGCTATTGGCACTATATACAATATGTGACGGAGGGTTATTCAATCAGTGTACGGGCCTTGCCGTCTAAAAGAATCGACAAATGGCGCGGCTTTAGAAACCTCGTGATCACGCGTCATTTTGACAATACGATGCGAAAGATTTTTAAAGACCAGTGGTATCAATATAAAATTGACATTGCGACGGCTCGCGCGAATAAAGCGATTAGAAAGATTAAATAGTCGCGCTCGTTCCGGGCACGCGTGATGGGTTACATGTTTGGCACCTGGTATTCCTTTCCGTTCTGGCCCCCACATTGGCGCGAGCGCACACGGCCCATTGCCCCATGAGGCAGTTAGCAAACAAGCTATCGAGACTCACTTACAGCGAACAATAATATGGGTCAAAAATTGTTTTTGTAACAAGTTAGCGTAACTTTGGCGCTTATAACATAATCAATACATTACATTTATTTAAGATTATTTCTATGAAAAGATTGCTTTTTATTGTATTAGGCGTTGTCTCACTTTCGATGGTATCCCTTAATACGCAAGCTCAAGCTACCGATGGTTACGAATATAAAAGTGCAATTGGGGGGCGCTTTGGTGTTGCTAACGGAGTAACCTTTAAAACCTTTTTGCAGGGTCAGAATGCTTTAGACGTCATATTAAACTTCCGTTCTAACAGTAAATCGTCGACTTTTAAACTTGTTGGTTTATATGAAATTCATAATGATTTTGATGGCGCGCCAGGCTTGAGGTGGTATTATGGTGCAGGTGCGGGTCTTGGAACTTACAAAAATAAGGAAACCGATAACAGTGGAGCTGCTTTTAGCATCGACGGCGTGCTAGGATTGGACTATAAAATTGATGGAGCCCCCATCAACCTATCCTTGGATTGGAAACCGGAAATGCGCTTTGCTCCCGATAACACGGGCTTAGACTTTGCCGGCTTTGGCTTTTCTATCCGCTTCGCTTTCTAGCAAAAAAGAAATGTCTCCTATGTTTGTCTTCAACAAACATAGGAGACACCTCTCAATAAATCTACCTCTTTATTGCTCAGCTAACCATTTTTCTCTTAATTGCTGTTGTTCCGCGGTAGCATTTTCAATCGGCATAAAAGCATACTTTCCAGTTTTACTTGCCCGTACTTGCACTGACAATTCCTTTAGCATACCATCGCGTGAAATAAGTATATTTACTGAATCGCCTATTTTGCTTGCCTGAATTACCCGATCTAGTTCCTTAGCGGCAGCATCTATCCGATAACCATTAATGGCAATCAATTCATCTTTAACGTTGATGCCTCCGTCCCATGCACCGCCTCCGCGCACCACGCTTTGCACAATTAATTTGCCTTCGGAAGCAGCTGTTTTCACTCCCAGATCAGGCGTCTCATAACCGGCATTTAAATTGACCAATTCCATACCGACAAATTGTAAATACTTGTTGTAGTCGGGCGAGCCTGCATGATTCACCAAATCATAAATATCGTCTAAAGAGGTTCCGGCGACTTTCTCTGCCAACGCTTTAAAAGCAGCGTCAGAATATCCCAAGCCTTTCTCTTTATAAAACGTATTGTAGGCTTCGCGCATCACATCATCCAAACGCTTAGCCCCCTTTGTGGCATGTAATATTTTGATATCGGTCATCATTGCTATTAAGGCGCCCTTATTATAATAAGACACCACGCTATTCAAAGAGTTCTCATCCGGACGATAGTATTTTATCCAGGCGTCAAAACTTGATTCGCTGAGCGATTGAATTTGATTTCCGGGACGATTCTCTACAGCAGCCACGTCGGCGGCCAAGCTCTGCAGATAAAGGTCTTCCGTATAAAAACCCGTGCGCCGAACCAATAGATTATCATAATATGCCGTAAAACCTTCCCCTATCCAAAGATTGGTCGTATAATTCTCTTCATCGTAATTGAAAGGTCCTAATGCTTCTGGACGCAATCTTTTAATATTCCATAAGTGAAAATACTCATGAGCAACTAAACCCAGAAACGACTTATATCCATTCTCTGTTCCATAGGAAAAGCGACTCGCACCCAATACGGTCGAGTTTAGGTGTTCAAGGCCGCCACCCCCTGCATGGTAGTTATGAACAATGAAAACATACTTGTCATTAGGACTTTCGCCGAAGATCTTCGTAGCAGACTCTACGATCTTCGCCATATCTTTACTTAACCTTTCTTTGTTGTAATTGCCTCCGCCCACCATGGCCACCTCATGAGGCACGCCTGCGGCGGTAAAGTGAAAGACGTCCTGATTTCCCACCTCAATCGGCGCATCAAACAATATGTCGAAGTTAGCCGCCAAATAGGTGTTGGCGTGCCCCTCTTTCTCCTTTAAACCGGTCGAAATCTTGTTCCAAGACGGATGCGGATTTACCAGTACTTCAGCAGAGCGATTGATTTGATTGTCAACATACATAAAAATCCCTGTAGGAGATAAAAACGCATGCGATGCATCAACGAAACTGGTTCGTACAGACACTTCGAACGCATAAACCCGATAATTTACGATCAAGTCCCGAACGCCTTTAGTCGAAATCCTCCACGTATTCTTAGTTACTTTTTTACTAACTAAGGCCTTTCCATTAGCGTCCTTCGCTTCAAATCCCTCTACATTTTTCGGAAACTCCCTCACGAGGTATGAACCTGGCGCCCAAACGGGCATTTTGACGTCGAGGTAATCCCCGTTCACATCGTCAATTTCCATCTTGATATCCGCATAATGTGCCTGCGGTTCTCTAAAAGAAACTTCGAAACGAATCGGGCTAGGCGCAAATGCTTCTGCGGACGAGGTTGTAACCATAATGAGTAAAAAGCTTAAAAGTTTGATAAATATTTTGTTCATCGGTGAAAGAATTAAGCTGCAAAGGTAGTAATTTACAATAGCATCGCTACACCTATTCGCTTTCGAATCGATTACAGCCGCTTTTAACATCAATAATGTTGCAAAACTATACGGCAAATAGTCTTAACTTTATACCTTGTAACACTTAGTTAAATCCGTCAGATCAACTTTTGTGAGCAATATCTTGTGTACAATAAAAACTAAAACGCAGTCAATTTTTTTCTGAATGAAGAGAAAGTACATTTACTTAATTATTATTGTAGGCCTTATTGCATTTGTAGCCTATAAATTTTCCAGTGAAAAAGGCGGTAAGATCGCGCCGCCCGATGAAAGTCCCAAAGGGGCTCCCATAACCGTAAGCGGAATAGTCGTTTCGCCTAAGGATTTCGAGAATGTATTAACGGTATCGGGCAGTATAGAACCGAACGAACAAGTTCAAATACGGAGCGAGGTTTCCGGTATTATACGTAATCTCTATTTTCAAGAAGGTTCGTATGTGACAAAAGGGCAAATTTTGTTCAACATTGATGACACCGAATTACAGGCTCAGTTATTACAACGGCAAACCGAAGAAAAACTTGCTGAGGAAAATGCACGGAGAGCCACCCTTTTGCTGGACAAAGAGGCTATCAGTACGCAGGAAAAAGACGTAGCACACGCCGATTTGCAATCGGCTAGAGCGCAAACACAACTAGTAAAGGCTCAAATTGCCAAAACCAAGGTAAGGGCACCGTTTAGCGGGAAAATCGGCCTTCGTTCGGTATCGGCCGGCGAATATCTTACGCCAACAACGGTTGTTGCCAGTTTGATGAGCGTTAATCCGGTAAAAGTTTTATTTTCCGTTCCAGAAAAATACAGCGCTCAAATAAAGGAAGGGCTACCCTTGAATTTTGCTATCAGTGGCTCTTCAAAGCAATTTAATGCGAAGATATATGCCATCGAGCCTGGAATCGACGCACAGACCAGGACCATACAGATCAGGGCGCTCGCTTCTAACGAATCGGGCGAATTGTTTCCCGGATCTTTCGCCCGCGTGCAGCTACCTATCAATATGGTAAAAGAGGCCGTCTTAGTTCCAACAGAAGCTGTAATCCCTGTGCAAGGCGGCAAACAAGTTTTTCTATATAAAGGCGGAAAGGCCACCGCAGTCGATATAGAAAGTGATAGTAGAACAAGCACCGACATACTGGTTAGCAAGGGCGTTTCTATCGGTGATACGGTACTCACCTCCGGTGTTATGGCCCTTAAAAATGGGATGGACGTCGATGTAAATTTAACAAGTAAGCCATGAGTCTTTCAACTACCAGCATAAAACGTCCGGTTCTGACGATCGTCCTGAACTTGATATTGATTCTGTTTGGAATCATTGGCTATACATTTCTGGGCATTCGCGAATTCCCTTCTATAGACCCTCCCGTTGTTTCGGTCCGCACGAACTATGCCGGGGCAAATCCGGACATCATTGAATCGCAAATTACCGAACCCCTTGAAAAGTCCATTAATCAAATTGACGGTATTCGCAATATTTCGTCTTCCAGTAACCAAGGATCCAGCAATATTAACGTGGAGTTTGTGCTTGGTAAAAACCTGGAAGAAGCAGCAAACGATGTTCGGGATAAGGTGTCTCAAGCACTCAGAAGCTTACCTCAGGACATTGATGCACCGCCAGTTGTTTCTAAAGCGGATGCCGATTCGGAGCCTATCCTAACCTTAACGGTACGAAGTGACACCAGAGACCCTTTAGACTTAAATGATATTGCAGAAAACGTCATCGCGCAACGTCTGCAAACCCTCCCCGGAGTAAGTACTGTACAAATTTGGGGACAACAACGCTATGCCATGCGCCTATGGATCGAGCCCATGCGCCTAGCTGCCTATGGCTTAACGCCCTTGGATGTACGCAATGCACTTACTTTGCAAAATGTGGAATTGCCTTCCGGAAAAATTACCGGAGCGAATACGGAGCTTACCGTCAAAACGCTTGGGAACTTGGCAACGGAAGAGGATTTCAATAAGTTGATAATTAAAACGGATGGCAATCGGATCATTCGGTTCAGCGATATTGGCCGGGCAGTCTTAGGTCCTGAAAACATCGAAACCAAGATGACCGAATCGGGCGTTCCTATGGTGGGCTTAGCGGTTATCCCGCAACCGGGAACAAACTACATAGAAATTGCCGATGCCTTCTATAGTAGAATAGAACAAATAAAAAACGAAATCCCAACAGATATTCTACTTGACGTTGCTTTAGATAACACCTTGTTCATTAAGAAATCAGTCACGGAGGTAGCCGAAACTATTGCCATTGCCTTGGTACTGGTTATTTTGATCATATTTTTATTTTTCAGAAACTGGGGTATCGCCTTTCGGCCTTTGATTGATATTCCAGTTTCGCTGATCGCTACCTTCTTTATTATGTACCTTTTTGGTTTTTCCATTAACGTACTGACCTTACTTGCCATTGTACTAGCAACCGGACTTGTTGTAGACGACGGGATCGTTGTGACGGAAAACATTTACAAAAAGGTGGAAGAAGGGATGTCCCCGATGCAGGCAGCGATCAAGGGATCGAATGAGATTTTTTTCGCCGTTATTTCCATCTCGATCACCTTAGCGGCAGTTTTTCTTCCAGTAATGTTCTTGGAAGGATTTGTGGGTAGGCTTTTCAGGGAATTTGGTGTCGTTATCGCATCGGCGGTACTGATCTCGGCATTTGTGTCGCTAACCCTGACGCCGATGTTAAACGCCTACCTCATGAGAAAGGGAGGCACGAAACACTCCCGATTTTACACCCTCACCGAACCGTACTTCGTTAAGATGACATCCGGATATGGCAGAATACTGTCCGTTTTCTTACAGCGCAAATGGCTTAGCTTTCCCATTCTTCTTAGCTGCTTCGGGCTGATCGCGTTTTTTTGGACACATATAAAAAAAGAAACAGCTCCATACGAAGACCGAAGTCTAATTCGGGTAAACGTAACGGCTCCTGAAGGAAGCTCTTACGACTATATGGATCGTTTCATGACCGAACTTACCCAGCTCGTAAACGACTCCATTCCGGAGAAATCGGTGAATTTAGTAATGACCTCACCCGGGTTCGGCTCCTCTTCCATCAATAGTGGACGAATGCGAATGAGTTTAGTGGCTCCGGAGGACAGGGTACGTTCACAAGCTGAGATTGCAGAGGCGTTGACCAAGCAGACCAGAAAATACACGGAAGCACGCACATTCGTTACGCAAACCCCTACCATTTCCGTAAACAGAAGAGGTGGATTACCGATACAATATATAATCCAGGCGCCCACATTTGAAAAATTGCAGGAAAAAATACCGGCGTTTATGGATGAAGCGAATAACGACCCCACATTTTCGATGGTGGACGTCGACTTGAAATTCAACAAGCCGGAGCTCAACATAAGTATTGATCGCGACAAAGCACAAAGCCTTGGGGTATCGGTTCTGGATGTAGCCCAGACCTTGCAGCTCTCATTGAGCGGACAGCGTTTTGCATACTTCATCATGAACGGCAAACAATATCAGGTAATCGGTCAATTCGACGATGCAGATCGCAGCTCGCCTGTGGATCTAGCATCTATATTTGTACGTAGCAACACAGGCCAATTAATTCAGCTCGACAATGTGGTAACGCTAGAAGAACGTTCCAGTCCCCCACAGTTATACCACAACAACCGCTTCATGTCTGCCACCGTTTCGGCCGGCTTAGCGCCAGGTGTAAGTCTTGGAGAAGGAATCGACGCCATGGATAGAATCGCCGCCAAAGTGCTCGACGAGAGCTTCTCTACCGATTTGGGAGGCGAATCGCGCGATTTCAAAGAAAGCGGATCCAACACCTTATTTGCTTTCGGACTAGCCTTATTACTAGTTTACCTCATCTTAGCAGCCCAATTTGAGAGCTTTTTAGATCCCTTTATCATCATCCTTACTGTTCCGATGGCCGTTGCCGGGGCGCTTTTATCCCTGTGGGTCGTCGGCGAAAGTTGGAATGTATTCAGCCAAATTGGCACCATCATGCTGATTGGGTTAGTAACGAAAAACGGGATTCTGATCGTGGAATTCGCCAATCAACTTAAAGAAGAGGGCAAAACGGTAAAAGAGGCTATTCTAGAGGCATCGGAGGCACGTCTACGCCCCATATTAATGACCAGCTTAGCCATTGCGCTAGGCGCTCTTCCTATCGCCATGGCTTTGGGAGCTGCAGCTACCAGTAGAATAGGAATGGGCGTGGTAATTGTAGGAGGAACGATCTTTTCTCTGATTCTTACCTTATTTGTAATTCCCGCCATTTACTTGTCGTGGTCTAGGCAGTACAAGCCCAATTTAGACCTAAAAGAAGCAGAAGAAATCGAAAGACAGGAACTAAAGGCCGCACAAGCTACGCTATAACAGCTGATTGTTTATGAAAAAATTATTATATATTTTTTTTCCATTATATCTCATACCCTTTATTCTCTCCGCGCAGGAGACGCTCAATCTGGAAGAAGCGATAGCTATCGCGCTTAAGCAAAATTACGACATAAGGCTTGTCAGTAATGATGTAGCGGTAGCCAAAAACAACGCGAACGTCGCTAACGCAGGCATGTTACCAACCATCACGGGCGATGCCTCGGCCTCCGCCGCGGTGCAAAATACCACGCAAACGCTGTTAAGCGGCGAGACGCGGTCGCTACAGGGCGCCAGAAGCACCTCTATGGCCTACGGAGCAAGTTTAGACTGGACTATCTTTGATGGTTTTCAAATGTTTGCCCGTTACGATCAATTGAAAGAATTACAAAAGCTGGGCGATGCCAATTTGAAGCAAGCCATCCTATCCACCGTATTCAATGTAGTTAGCGAGTACTTTAATCTGGTTCAACAGAAGCAACAGTTGACAGCCTTACGAACAGCTCTCGATTTATCGAAGTACCGCTTGGAGATGGCAGAGAATCGTTATCAAATAGGAAGAGCGTCCAAGTTGGAAGTGTTAGCATCAAAAGTTGATTTAAACACGGATACGACGAACTTGATGCGTCAGAACGTACTTTTTAGCAACACCAAAATTCGACTAAACGAGATTCTTGCCCGCGATGTGAACACACTTTTTGATGTTACGGACAGCATAAGTATTGAAGACAATCTCAAATATGACAACTTATTAAACCTCGCGCTGCAACATAACCCAGATCTGCAGGCCGCGCTGATTAATCGGCGAATTGCTCAATTGGAATTAAAGGAAATAAAAGGACAGCGCTATCCCACAATAGGCGTAAGTTCCGCCTACACACGGACCCGTTCGACAGCCGAGCTGGGTTTCTCTACCAAGAGCCAAGGCAACGGTTTCAGTTATGGCATCGCAACATCTATAAACATATTCAATGGCTTCCTACAAAAACGGAACGAAAAAAATGCAGCCCTCGCCATTGAAAATGCAAGTATTAACCTCGAAAAAACCAATCAAGCCCTTTTGTCGCAGCTTTCCTCAGCTTATCAGACCTATCTCGTCAATCTTGAGCTCGTAGACAGAGAAAAAGGGAATCAAATGGTGGCTAAACAAAACATGGACATAACGCTTGAAAAATACCGTCTGGGAAGCATTACACCGTTGGAATTCCGGGAGGCCCAGAGAAACTATGTCGATGCCAGCGTTCGTTTTAGCAACGCCCAATACGATGCTAAAATGGCGGAGATCGGCTTAAAGCAGATTGCCGGATCGCTCACCCTTAATTAATTGCTGTGGACAGTTATAGCGGATAATCCAGTATTTTAGTATATTTGTAGTTAAAACGTTAACACATAGAACCTACCGAATTTTAATATGATATTGGTTGTAGATAGCGGATCGTATAAATCTGACTGGATGCTCGCACTCCCTAACAGCGAACCTTTAACTTTTAGAACGAGGGGATTAAACCCTTTTTTTACGACCGAGAAGGACATCGTTAAGATTGTGCAAAACATAGCGGACATCACTCCTTATGCAGATCTCATTACAGAAGTGTACTTTTTTGGATCAGGATGTACCAATCCTGACAGAAGGGAAATGGTTTCCAACGCACTTTCCCAGATTTTCAAGAAAGCCTTTATATCCGTAGAAACAGATCTTATCGGCTCGGCTTATGCAACCTGCGGTAATGACAGTGGTTATACAGCAGTGCTCGGAACCGGCTCGAATGTTACTTTTTTCGACGGAGAACAAGTACAGCCAACCAAACAAGGACTGGGTTTTATTCTGGGTGACGAAGGTTCAGGGGCCTGGTTCGGAAAAACCTTGGTGACAGCGTTTCTTTATGGCGCGCTACCGGAAGAGCTCTCCAGAAAATTTGAAAACACGTATAGAATTAACAAAGAAATTGTTATAAAAAACGTTTATCAAAGAAATTCGCCCAACACTTATCTGGCCTCTTTCGCCCCTTTTATGGAGAGCAACCAAACGCATCCTTATATAATGGGTTTATTGCATCGGGGATTTGAAGAGTTCGTCAAAACGAATATCCTACTGTTTCCCGACTATCAAAGCCATCTATTTCACTTCGTAGGATCTATTGCCTATTATTTCAGTGATCAATTGCGCATTGTATGCGAACAGTACGCCGTACAAATCGGCAAAATAATTAAGCAGCCTATTGAAGAATTGTTTAACTTCGTTATCGAAAGAGAAACAGTTTAAAACCGTTGAACCATGAAAACGCTGCTTTTGATCATGAGCCTGTTGATCACGCTCCCATCCGAAAACATTTATCAATTTTCATTTACATCAATTGATGGAAAAACAATTAACCTGAAAGATTTCAGGGGAAAAAAGCTCCTATTAGTAAATACCGCTTCCAAGTGCGGCTTCACCCCACAGTATAAGGAGCTTGAAGAACTCTCAAAAAGGTTTGCCGGTAAATTAGTGGTCATCGGGTTTCCTGCAAATAACTTTGGGTCACAAGAACCGGGTTCAAATGAAGATATAAAATCCTTTTGTGAGCAAAATTATGGCGTTACCTTTTTGCTTGCAGAAAAAACCAGCGTAAAGGGTGATGACATTAACCCCATTTTTGCCTATTTGACCTCAACAGCCAATCCAAATTTAGCAGGCGAGATTAAATGGAATTTCGAAAAATTCCTTATTGATGAAAATGGACAATTAGTGCATCGATACCGCTCGGCGGTAAAACCTTTGTCGCCCGAAATCACTTCTCAACTATAAAGAGACCTGATTTAAGGATCGCGGTTCCGATCCGAACGAACCGTCCGGAGCTTCTTTCATATAAATGAGCGATCCAGTATGGGATCGCCCATTTAACACTTTAGGTTTGTAATCGGTACTTATAAAAGTATGACAAACAAATGATAAATCAAAATCAAACTCTAATCTTTTTTTAATTCTCGCGCATGCAAGCTGGGAAAATCTCCGCTAAAACAATAAGGGATAGCGCATGTAGTATCTGACGGGTTCCACATCAGCTCATAACTGCAGAGAAATGCGCTTTCATTGGCGATCGAGGTATTTCATGGATGTTTTGGAACATTCCATTTCTTTAAGTCCCAAACGTGAAATCTGACTTAAAAAAAATAAAACATTCACAATTAATATTTTACCTTTTAAACGGCGAAATAGTTAAAAAATATTTTGCATTGTTGCTGAACAACTCTATATTTGCAGTCCCAAACGGGAACAACGCGCCAAAAGGCGCTAAAAGGAGGCTTAGCTCAGCTGGTTCAGAGCATCTGCCTTACAAGCAGAGGGTCACTGGTTCGAATCCAGTAGCCTCCACAGAAAGTTCTTTATAATCTAAAAATTTTATTTGTCTTCTTCGGAGATAATCATTTTGGAGGCTTAGCTCAGCTGGTTCAGAGCATCTGCCTTACAAGCAGAGGGTCACTGGTTCGAATCCAGTAGCCTCCACAAAACCATTAAAACCCCGGCAATAGCTGGGGTTTGTTGTTTCTCCTCCACCCAGGAATGGCGCAATCGATTTACCGAAGCATCTAGGAAAAGCTCGACTGATCCCGGAAAAGCCATGGCATTCTATAAGGTTTATCTTATATTTGCCGGAGTTAATACGTCAAACACAATTATATTACTCATGCAAAGACTAAAATTTTCACTAATCATTTTCGCCCTTTCCCTTTGTTTAGCTAATGCGCAAGCGCAAAATACTACAGGCACTCCTGCTAAGACGGCTAAAGCATCACAGGGGAAACCACCACAAGGGCTAAACGGAGGGTCAATTGCAAGTCAGTTTGATTATATTAACAGCTCTTCCAATAATTTTCAGGAATATAAAGTCGTACGAAAAACTTCTTTGGAAAAGCTGGAAGCCAACATCACCGACTCGATCAAGGCAATGCAAGTCCAACTAGCGAATATCCATGGAACGCTTAGCAATCACGATAATGAAGTTGCTTCTCTAAAAGACAGCTTGCAGCACGTCGGTCAAGAACTTAAAGCGGCCAAAGAACAAAAAGAAAGCTTTAGTTTTTTAGGTATTCTTTTACCGAAAAGCACGTATAATTTATTGGTTTGGTGTATTATCGGAATTTTAGCACTGGCACTTATATTCTATATATATCGTTACAGCCAAAGCCATTTAGTCACAGCTGACGCCAAGAAAACACTGGAAGAGTTGCGTGCCGAATTCGACCAGCACCGCAAGAAAGCCATGGAAAGAGAGCAAAAGCTAAATCGCCAATTGCAGGATGAATTGAACAAAAGGCTTTAAATTTAAACGAAGGAAGGGGCAGCAAAAATCGTCCCTTCCTTCGTTAGAGCAATTTTCCCTGTCCGCCATCAGCCAAGCCCTTCGGAATGTTCAGATTAAGCCCCAAAACTTTATTCAATTTCTCAATAAAATAAGCAGAAAGAAGGGGTGATTCTTTCTCGATATTTTGATGTACAAAAAAGTACAAGGATTGCAGTCCTTCATCCCTCCATTGCTTTATTCTATTGACCCAGTCGTCTAAACGCTGGTAATCGCTTGTATGATTTGCCCCCACATAGCGTACAAAGGCTTCGGGAGAAGTTAGTCGCATATGCAGCATATCTCTACGTCCGGCTGTATCCACGATAACGTTGGCGACGCCATGTTCTTCCAATAAGGCTGTATACTGGTCAAAAATCGCTTTCTCTTCAAACCATACTTCATTTCTAACTTCTACTGCCAAGGGTATTCCTTTCGGAAAAGAAGCTAAATAAGCCGATAAACGATCGAAATTTGTCGGTTTAAAATTATCATGGAGCTGCAAAAAGACCATCCCCAACTTTTCCTCAAAAAAACTAACTGCGTCGCAAAAGGCCAAGGTAGCTTCATCGACGTTCAGCAAACGCCTATAATGGCTTATTTGAGCGGGAAGTTTCGGGAAAAACTTAAAATCGGCAGGCACCTTATTTTTCCATGTCAACACCTGCTGTTGATCCGGCGCATTATAAAAGGTCGCATTCAACTCAATCGCATTAAACTGCGTTGCATAATACGATAATTCATCTTTTGTTCCACGTGGATAAAAGCCTTTCAAGTCTTGTTTGTTCCACTTAGCACATCCAACACTCACGTCAAAAGTCTCTTTAGGCGCAGAAGTGTTAAGCATCCGGAGCGTTTCCGAATGGGTTTCTGGCAGTTTAAAATTTATTTTACCGGGGTCTTCAACCTGTCCAAATTTCATTGTTAATCGCTTTTCTTGTTATATTCTGCATTCGGCAATAGCCCTATATCGATTTGCAAATACTTGGTTTGTTACTTGACTTCCGTAAAGTTAAGCTTATTTTCTTTCATTGCTTTTAAAATAATTCGCATTTCCAAATCAACGATTGCCGCCTCTGCCTTCACATCCACCTTTTCGGCAGTGTCTGTGGGCATATGATAATCTGCATGTCCACCTGTGTGAAAGAAAAGAACCGGTATTCCCTTGGCGTAAAAGGATCCATGATCGGAGCCCCCGCTCCCACTTCTATCAGTAAAATATTGGATATCGCTGGTGATCCCTTCAAAAATTGTCGGCCAATTATCACTCGTACCGAAGCCGCCTATCCCCACGCCGCGAGAGGGGTCGTACCGACCGATCATATCCATATTCACCATAAAGCTCAGCTCGTTCAGCGGGATAACAGGGTGTTCCACGTAATGCTTAGAACCTAAAAGTCCCAGTTCCTCGCCAGAAAAAGCGATAAAAAGAATGTTATAGTTCTCTTGCAGGTCGTTCTGTGAAAAACATCTCGCCAACTCCAATAGTCCGGCCACGCCAGAGGCATTGTCGTCAGCGCCATGATGAATCTTGCCTTCCGGTGAAGGATCTTTAGAACCGCCTTGCCGCCCTAAACCTAAGTGATCATAATGGGCACCGACTACAACCGTGTGGGCCGCCTTGTTGTCCAGATAGGCGATCAAATTATAGGCTTTCCGCAAGCTATCCGGAACAGGCACCCTCACTACCTTCGCAATGAAAGGCTGTTTATAGCCCTTGCCTCCCATGGGAGTTAATCCATACGCTTTAAAATGACGTTCAATGTACTTGGCGGCCTTTTTCAGGCCCTTACTTCCCGTTCCTCTACCTGCTAAATTGGTAGCTGCGAGAAAATCGACATGCCTTCTGATGATGAGCGAATCCGGCTTGACATCACTGTCCTGTGCATGGCAGTAGCCAGCGACAAAAAGCAATACACCTGTTAAAAGACTTTTAAAGAAAGTTGGAATTGTAAACATGTTATTAGTTGATGATAGTATAAGCTCACGCTAAAACTTCTTCCAGTATCTCGAGCGATTTAATTTCGCCTAAACCGTCAATATGGAGTTGATAGAAGTCTATTAATTTTTGCAACAGTACTTTTCTGTCCTGATTCCCGATACGAGTTGCGCCGAGTGTCGTTAACCTGCTATTTAGCAAGGCATTCCATTGACTGGTATGCGGCTCGTGCAAAGCGAAGATATGACCCGGTGTAAAGGGAGTAAAAACGCCCTCTTTTAGATCAAAATAGGCTTGGCCGGCCAAACGCGAGGCCGGGTAGAAACCAAGGTACTTCGTAAGTTTCAATAGAAAAAATAAATGAAAATTCACAGGCGTCTCCTCCGAAGAGTCCAACCAACAAGTCGCGTTAAACAGATAGTCGAAAAGTTGCCCATCCGGCCCTTGCTGCCTCACACTCTTATATACCATTTCCGTTATGAACAAAGCCATCGAGCTTTTTATAATATCATACGGAATCCGCTGAAAAATTGGCAGCTGCCTAGCTTCTGCTATCCGATTTAGTCCAGCTGCGTTTTTTTGATAGACAATGAGATCCAACAAATGCAGCGGTTGCAGTATATTCTGATGAATTTTGGCTTTCGCTTTTTTCACGCCATTGATCAAGTAAGCCTGCATGCCAAACTTCTCTGTGAATACTTGCACTACTACACTCGTTTCTGCATAAGGAGTAGTTTTAAGGACGATTCCCCTGGTTTTATGTAACACGAGTCAAATGCTTTATTACTTGCGCAAGTTTAGGCAAAAAAATAATGAATCCGCAAATAATGGAAAATATAGCAAGCATTAAAACCCCTGCTGCTGCGGCGTCCTTCGCCTTTTTGGCCAAGTTATGCTTAGCGGGTGACGCCAGATCGGTTACCGCTTCGAGGGCCGTATTAAAAAGCTCTGCCGCCAGCACTAAAAAAATAGACAGCCCGATCCAAAGCCACTCAGCCGGATTGATACCCAATAGACCGCCTAAAATAGCCGCGCCTACCGCAAATGCCACTTGAATTCTAAAATTCCTTTCGGTTTTGAAAGAATCGCGAATGCCGTGGAAAGCAAATTTAAGCGCGCGTAAAAACATCATAATCAGTTTTCTTCTTTTTCAGATCGTTGCTGATCCCGGGATTCAAGGATACTTTGCCGTTCAATTTTCCTCATTAGGCTATACACAATGGTAACGAATCCGATTCCGAACACAATGACGCCTAGGGTTAACGTAAGCCCATAGAGACTACTGTCTATCCCCTTCAAATACATACCGAACATACACACCAAGACACCTATAACGGTAATGGCGATACCGCGTTTTAAATATTTATTCATAATATGATAACAGCAAAACTGTCAGCTAAAGATAATAAATTTTAGCTTTGTAGCCATCCGTCGGCATAAATTGAACTAAAATAAGGGAATAAGTACCGAAGGCGGAACACCGCTTTCACTTTTCGCCTTAATATCTTAACTTTGCAACCTTAATTTCTGGAATAATACACTGATGTACAAGGAATATAAACAGCTCGATTTACCCAATATAGGCAATAATATCCTGGCTAATTGGCAGGCAAAGAACGTGTTTGAGAAAAGCATTACCAGCAGGCCTTCTACGAAACCCTATACTTTTTATGAAGGGCCACCGTCAGCTAACGGAATGCCGGGCATACATCACGTCATGGCACGTACCATTAAAGACATCTTTTGCCGGTATAAAACCTTAAAAGGTTTTCAGGTGAAGCGGAAAGGTGGATGGGATACGCACGGACTTCCTATCGAGCTCGCTGTTGAAAAAACCTTGGGTATTACAAAGGAAGATATCGGAAAGAAAATATCTGTCGAAGAATATAATGATGCCTGCAAACGGGAAGTGATGCGTTACACCGATGTATGGAACGATCTTACCGAAAAAATGGGATATTGGGTTGACCTAAAGGCTCCCTACATCACCTATCAAAATGATTATATAGAAACCATTTGGTGGATACTTAAAGAGTTATATAAGAAGGATCTATTGTATAAGGGATATACCATCCAACCTTATTCGCCAGCAGCAGGAACAGGCCTAAGCTCCCACGAGCTAAACCAGCCCGGGACTTATAAGCCGGTTAAGGACACCACGATCGTCGCCGAATTCCGGATCGTTAAAGATCAGCTTCATCCCTTGATGCCTCAACTATTTGAAGAGGAAGGGGAAGATACGGCTATCATCGCCTGGACAACTACCCCGTGGACATTACCTGCTAACTGTGCACTTGTTGTGGGTAAGAACATTACTTATGTAAAGATAAGAACCTTTAATCCCTATACCTTCGAACCCATAAGTATTATATTGGCGAAAGATTTAGTCGGTAAATATTTTAAGCCGGACACTAAAGACCTTTCTTTCCAAGATTATAAGGAAGGCGATAAGTTAATCCCTTGGGAGCTTAAAGCTGAATTCAAAGGGGAAGATTTGCTTAATTTACGCTATGAGCAATTGTTGCCTTATGTTAGCAGCGAAGAATTGCAAAAGAATGCCTTCCGGGTAATACCCGGTGATTTTGTGACAACCGAAGACGGTACGGGTATTGTACACGCTGCGGCAACATTTGGTGCGGACGACTTCCGGGCTTGTCGCGAAAATGGCGTTCCCGGGGTTTTGGTGAAAGATGAGCATGGCAAAGACGTTCCTATTGTTGACAAACAAGGACGATTTGTAAAAGAAATTACCGACTTTGCCGGACGCTTTGTAAAAGAAGAATACTATAGCGATGAAGAGCGACAAGAACCGGGTTTCAAGGCAACCGATGTATTAATCGCTATTAAATTAAAAGAAGAAAACAAGGCTTTCGACGTTAAACGCTACGAACACAGCTACCCTCACTGTTGGCGCACGGATAAGCCGATTCTGTATTATCCTCTAGACAGTTGGTTTATTAAAACGACAGCAGTTAAAGAACGGCTGGTTGCACTTAATAAAACCATTAACTGGAAACCGGAAGCTACCGGTACCGGACGTTTCGGAAACTGGCTGGAAAACTTGGTTGATTGGAATCTCTCACGCTCGAGGTATTGGGGCACGCCCCTGCCTATCTGGCGTTCAGAAGACGAAAACGAAGAGCTTTGTATTGGCTCTGTTCCAGAACTGCGCGAACATATTACCTTTAGCTTAAGTACCGAGGTGTTAAGCGAAGAGGAAAATGCCAAGCTTCGTGATTATCTGGTGAAGCTCGACACCCAAAAGTTTGACCTTCACCGCCCCTATGTAGACGACATAGTTCTCGTTTCTCCAAATAACCAGAAATTGTTTAGAGAGCCCGACCTTATCGATGTGTGGTTCGACTCGGGGTCTATGCCCTATGCACAATGGGGACTGGATCATGAGAAGTTGGCCAAAGGAGAAAAGCTACCGTTTAAAGAAGGTTTCGATGGTGCTTTCCCAGCCGATTTTATTGCCGAAGGCGTGGATCAAACCCGCGGCTGGTTTTTTACCTTACACGCCATTGCCACCATGCTGTGCGATTCAGTAGCATTCAAAAACGTCGTTTCGAACGGCTTGGTGCTGGATAAAAATGGGAATAAGATGTCGAAGCGGCTTGGCAACGCCGTAGATCCTTTCGCCACCATTTCAAAATATAGTGCAGATGCCACCCGTTGGTATATGATCAGCAATGCCGCTCCTTGGGATAACCTCAAGTTCAATGAAGAAGGGCTGGATGAAGTACGACGCAAATTCTTCGGTACGCTATACAATACTTACGCTTTCTTCGCGCTCTACGCCAATATTGACGGCTTCGCCTATCAAGAAGCGGAAATCGCTTACCAAGATCGCCCGGAGATCGATCGGTGGATTATCTCGCTCCTCAATAGTTTAACGAAAGAGGTGGATGCCTTTTACCACGATTTCGAACCCACAAAGGCGGCGCGGGCGATTCAGAACTTCGTAGATGAACATCTCAGTAACTGGTATGTACGGCTATGTCGCCGCCGCTTCTGGAAAGGTGAGTATAGCCACGACAAGATCTCCGCATATCAAACGCTTTATACCTGTTTGGATACAATCGCTAAATTGATGTCTCCTATCGCTCCTTTTTTCAGCGATCAGTTGTTTTTAGACCTCAATCAGGCTACAAAAAAAGATCCGGCCGACTCTGTCCACCTTTCTTTCTATCCGGCCTATAACGAGTCGCTCGTGGATAAAGACCTGGAACAGCGGATGACATTAGCACAGGATATATCGTCGCTGACCCTATCCTTACGAAAAAAAGTCGGAATAAATGTTCGCCAGCCGCTAAACAAAATCTTACTTCCGGTGTTAGATGATACATTCAAGGAGAACGTGGAAAAAGTGAAGGATTTGATCTTGTCGGAGACGAATATTAAGGAAATAGAGTTTATCAAGGATACCTCCGGAATCATACGCAAAAAAATCAGGCCCAACTTTAAGGCATTAGGCCCAAAAGTTGGAAAAGATATGAAATTGGTGGCAGGAGCCATCCAAGCATTTGGAGAAACGGAAATCAACCAATTGGAAACATCGGGTTCTTATACCTTAACAGAGGCCCCCTATACCATTAGCTTAGAAGACGTAGAAATCATTGCTGAAGATGTGGCCGGATGGCAAGTAGCCAACTTAGACAAACTTACGGTGGCCTTAGATGTTCATATCACGCCGCAGCTCAAAAACGAAGGCCTGGCCCGCGAACTTGTAAACCGGATTCAGACACTCCGTAAGGAGCTTAAGTTTGAGGTGACCGACAAGATCGACGTTACCGTAAGCAACAGTTCCTTTATTGCTGATGCTATTAAAGATAATTTATCCTATATTAGCACAGAGATCCTAGCCAACTCGTTTAAAGTTGAAAACAACTTAACCAGTGGAGAACGTGTTGAAATAGAAGAAACTGAGCTAAATGTATTAATCGAAAAAGTGTAGTTTTAGAATCTATCACCAGTAGGAAATAAGGTCTTTTAAAACCTTTTCAGACTGAGATTCTTGTTAAAAAAATTAAAAAATGGAAAACACAGAAAAGACACGTTACAGCGATGCCGAACTACTTGAGTTTAAAGAAATTATCTTAGAAAAACTTCGTGTAGCAAAAGAAGAATTAGCTTCTTTAACTAAATCTTTAAGCAATCCGAACAGCAATGGTACAGACGATACCGCCGGTACCTTCAAGACCTTAGAAGATGGATCGGCAACGCTTGAGAAAGAGCAGATCAATCAGCTCGCTGCTCGCCAAAAGAAGTTTATAGACAATTTAGAGGCGGCGTTGGTTAGAATAGAAAACAAAACTTACGGCGTATGCAGGGAAACCGGCAAATTGATCCAAAAGGAACGTTTGCGTGCCGTTCCTCATACCACGTTAAGTATGGAAGCTAAATTGAAACAATATTAATAACAACTTTAGCCATTTCCCGCGGTAAAACCGCCTATTGTTGCCAATGGGAAATGGCTAATTGATTCTGTGCGAACGAAGTAATGAAAGGATATACGAGACCGCTTTCCCTCATATTAATTGTTTTATTTTTAGATCAAGTCATCAAATTCTGGGTCAAACTCCATATGACCTTAGGACAAGAATTTAAAATCATCGGCAATCGGGTACTGATTCACTTTACCGAAAACAACGGTATGGCCTTCGGTATGGAATTCGGAGGAGAAAGTGGCAAATTAGCGCTATCGATATTCCGCATTCTGGCAGTGATAGGTATCGGCTATGGTTTGATCTATATGATCAAACGTAAATACCACCGAGGACTCATCCTGTGCATCGCCCTAATATTTGCCGGAGCCGTAGGCAATATCATCGATTCTACCTTTTATGGAATGATATTCAGTGAAAGCACTTGGTACGAAAAAGCCATCTTATTTCCCCCTGGTGGCGGTTATAGCAGTGTATTTCATGGAAAAGTGGTCGATATGTTCTACTTTCCCCTATTGCAAGGCACCTTTCCTTCCTGGTTTCCGCTTTGGCCAAATGAAGAGTTTGTTTTTTTCAGACCGGTATTCAATCTGGCAGACTCAGCCATTTCCGTAGGCGTCGTCATTATACTCATCTTTCAAAAGCGCTACTTTAAAGAAGAAATTCAAGAACCGGCCAGCTACCATAGCGAGGTAATTGAAGAATAAAATTTCAAATTAACACCCCGATGTAGCATTTTCTTTCTTCTACTCGTTTTTATAGGAAACTTATGGTACAGGGATTGCATACACGATGTGACGCAAACGTGTAACAAGTATGCAAAACTCCGTCACCGAAAAAGAATAAATTGAATCAGATGAAAAAGATATTAACCGCCGTACTATTAGGAGTCATCGCGCTATCGGCTTCCGCACAAAATATAGACACCAGAAGAAAGATAGAAGTATACGGATCTGCCGAGCAAGAGATTACACCCGATATTATTTATGTTTCCATTTCTTTAAAAGAGTATATTAAGGACAACAAAAATAAAGTCACTATAGATGAGCTTGAAAAACAATTGGCTTCTGCCGTAAAGAACGCGGGAATTAAAGAAGAGGACTTTACCATAGAAAATATCGCTAGCTATAATTACATAGATCCGAAAAAGAAAAAAGATCCCGGCTTTTTGGCAAGCAAGCAATATAAAATAAAGGTAGCCGATTTGCAAGCCATCAACGGCATTCTGTCCAATGTAGACGAAAAGGGCATTCAGTCTACCAGAATTGCAAGTTACGATCACAGCCGGATGGCTGAAATAAGAAACGAACTCCGTATAAGAGCAGTTAAAAACGCACAGGAGAAGGCGATGGTACTTGTTGAGGCCTTAGGCGACACCTTAGGCAAGGCCTTGGAAATAAACGACAATAACACCGACGCTTCCAGTCCGCAGGCCATGTATTCGACGGTGGCGACCTTACGGGGAAAAAGCGCCGACTTTGCCACAGAGGAATCATTGGATATAGATTTTAAGAAAATAAAAGTCAACTATCAGTTTAGGGTAGTTTTTGAGATAAAATAACAAACACAGAACAACACCCCTTACAGCCAAGGTGCTTTTTATGCCAGCACCTTGGCTTTTTTTTGGGGTATCTGTTTATTTATTCAGCTTTTTATTCTCAGTAAATGAATGAGCTCCTTGCAATCGGCTCAAAAGGCTATCGAGAACCGTTCATGACGTTTTTATCTCTGTTGCTGACCTGCGGCCAGGTAGGAACGCTTTTATAAGTCATTTAAAATTCACGAATGCGATAAATAAAAACTTTTTTGACTAAATGAAGTATTATAAGAATACTAAACTAAACTAAAATGGACAAAAAAAGAGCTTCACTTAGTCAGTTACAAAAAGAAGGACATCCCATAGAGAAACTTCCTTTTTCCATCCGCATCTTATTAGAAAATGTTGTACGCAATCACGACGGATTCTCCGTTACAGATGAGCACTTAGATACACTTATTCATTGGGATCCGGCAGGCACCGACAAAGAGATTCCTTTTAAACCAGCAAGGGTGTTAATGCAAGATTTTACCGGCGTACCGGCTGTGGTTGACATTGCCTCTATCCGCGCGGAAGTCATCAGAAAGGGGAAAGATGGACAAAAAATCAATCCAGCGATCCCGGTTGATCTCGTAATCGATCACTCTGTGCAAGTAGACTATTTCGGCACTGATTATGCTTACGAAAAAAATGTCGATCTGGAGTACGAGCGAAACGCCGAGCGTTATCAATTGCTAAAATGGGCCCAAAAAGGCTTAAATAATTTTACCGTGGTTCCGCCCGGCATGGGCATCTGTCACCAGGTAAATCTGGAGTATCTGGCAAAAGGTGTTATTGACAGAGAGGGCTGGCATTTTCCCGACACATTAGTAGGCACCGACTCCCATACACCCATGGTCAATGGAATCGGTGTTTTGGGATGGGGTGTCGGAGGCATCGAGGCAGAGGCTGCTATGTTAGGACAACCGATATATTTCACCTGCCCCCAAGTTATTGGCCTGAAACTCACTGGAAAAATACCCGAAGGATGTACGGCAACCGACATGGTTCTTGCCATCACCAAATTACTCAGGGATTACGGTGTCGTCGGAAAATTCGTAGAGGTCTTTGGTGATGGACTGGACAATTTAACGGTAACTGATCGGGCTACCATCTCTAATATGTCGCCCGAGTTTGGCTGTACAGTAACCTATTTTCCAATTGACGACCAGACGCTGGATTATATGCGCCGTACCAGTCGATCGGAAGAACATATTCACCTCGTAGAAACGTATTGTAAAGAGAATCTGTTATGGCGCACCGGTGATGAGTCTATTAATTACACAGAAATACTTCATCTCGACCTCGGGTCGCTGGAGCCTACGGTTGCGGGTCCGAAACGGCCACAAGACAAGATTCTGATCAAAGATCTCTACCATAAGTTCGGCGAGCTCTTGGAACAGGAATACAGTCGTACCTACGTACCTTATAACAATAGAGCGGTCAATACCTGGTTATCAGAGGGCGGTTCGAGAACGCAGTTCACTACCAAAACTCCACAACAAGCCTCTTCAGAAGCCGCGGTGGAAAGTAACGAGCTGAAAACGGTCCGTATTGTCAAAAATAACGAAGAATATGAACTGAGCGACGGCTCCATTGTAATTGCGGCTATAACAAGCTGTACGAACACTTCTAACCCCGCGGTGATGCTCGGCGCCGGTTTAGTTGCGAAAAAGGCGGTATCCCGTGGATTACGCACCAAGCCCTGGGTCAAAACAAGCTTAGCCCCTGGGTCTAAAGTCGTCACGGCATATTTAGAACGTGCGGGTTTACTGGCCGACTTAGAAGCGCTACGGTTCCATCACGTGGGCTATGGATGTACCTCATGCATTGGTAATAGTGGCCCTTTACCGCCACACATAGCCGAAGCAGTAGACGACGCCGAACTGGTGGTTGCTTCCATTTTAAGCGGTAATAGAAACTTCGAAGCGCGTGTACATCCGCAGGTAAAAATGAACTTCCTCGCCTCCCCTATGCTTGTCGTCGTATATGCGCTCATCGGAAGAATCGACGTCGATATTTTCAATGATCCGATCGACACCGATCCGAATGGAGAGCCCGTATATTTAAAAGATATATGGCCCACCCAGGACGAAATTAACGAGGCTATTCAATCCGCCCTCAAACAAGAAGATTTCAAGAAAGTATATGACGTTATCTTTGATGGCAACGAGCAATGGCAAAATCTAACGGCACCTACCGGTAGCGACTATCAATGGGATGAAAACTCGACCTACATTCAGGAAGCGCCATTCTTTAAAGACATCAGCAGCGAGCCTATGCCGCTTGAAGATATCAATGACGCGCGTGTACTATTGTACTTGGGCGACTCGATCACCACCGACCATATCTCTCCCGCAGGCTCCTTTAAGTCGGATACCGCGGCTGGACAATACTTAAAAAGTAAAGGTGTGGAAGTTAAAGACTTCAATTCTTATGGTTCCAGGCGTGGTAATCATGAGGTGATGATGAGAGGAACCTTTGCTAACGTTCGTATCAGGAACAAAATCGCTGATAAAGAAGGCGGTTATACTACCTATTTTCCAACTGGGGAAACGCTTAATATCTACGACGCTGCTGCGGGCTATCGCAACGACCATACGCCACTCATTATCCTCGCGGGTAAGGAGTATGGAAGCGGATCATCGAGAGATTGGGCTGCAAAAGGCACCAACTTACTAGGTGTGAAAGCGGTAATCGCCGAAAGTTTCGAGCGCATACACAGGAGTAATTTAGTAGGCATGGGCATAGCTCCCTTGGAATTCCTCGAAGGTGAAAACGCTGAAACGCTCGGGCTGACCGGCAAAGAGACATTCAGCATCACGGGTTTAGCGAACGACTTGAGCCCCCATAAAACTTTGGAGGTAAAAGCAACAGGCGAGCAGGGAAATACCACCACCTTTAAAGTGAAAGCTAGATTCGACTCCGCAATAGAAATTGCCTATTACAAAAACGGCGGGATACTCCACTACGTATTGCGCGAGTTCCTTAAAAAGTAGCAAGGCCAAAAAACATTTCGGAGGGAATCAACCGACAACACGTATGATTTATCGAGAAAAAATGTATAAAAGCTAGATGAACTTCACATTATATAAACAAATTGGGTTTAAATTTCGGTTTTTATATATTTTTTCTTATATTTATTTTTTAACGATCAATGAACACCTAAAAATCACGCAACGTGTTTTTGTTTTATTTTGAATTAAGGAGGGATCAGGAAATGAAGAAGTTATTTTTTATATTAATAGCAGCGATTTATTCAAACTTAGCCATAGCTAATCAAGTTGGACACGGTGAAGAGTACAGTGCACCTAAAGCTGTGGCATATCTAATTTTAGGCGTAGCTTTGGTCACGATTATTGCGGCAGTGCTATACAAGCGCCCAAAACGCAAGTTTAACGAATAGGCAGAGGCCGTCTCCTATCTTTGTCGAAGATAATAGGCGACGGCCCTTTTTATATGAGAGGCGTGCATTTATATATAGAAGCCCGTCTTAATCTGGCAACACGCTGACTCCTCCATTACCTACTCTCTATTCACTATTGCCTACTGACCTCCGGCCTACCAACTACTCCCTAAAATTTATTACCTTCGCATATGGAAAAAGGTGACGTCGCAAGCCGTATAGCAGCGCTAACAAAAGAACTGAACGACCATAACTACAAGTATTACGTGCTGGCACAGCCCAGTATATCCGATTTTGATTTTGATCAGAAGCTGGCAGAGCTGGCTGCTTTAGAAAAAGCACACCCCGAATTACTCGACCCCGACTCGCCGACACAGAAAGTAGGTGGAGACATTACGAAGCAATTCAAAACTGTCCGTCACAAATGGCCCATGCTGTCGCTGAGTAATACCTACAACGAAAAGGAGTTAAAAGATTTCGACGAGCGGATCCGCAAAGTACTGGGCGACGACTTCGAATATGTATGCGAACTTAAGTTCGACGGTTTATCAATTAGTTTGACTTACGAACAGGGAGCACTTACAAAAGGCGTCACCAGAGGCGATGGCACACAAGGCGATGAAGTAACTACCAATATAAAAACGATAAAAAGTGTTCCGAACAGACTTAAGTCGGGCACATATCCCGACCTATTTGAAATCCGCGGAGAGGTTTTTATGCATCGCGCAGCCTTTGAGCGCCTTAATAAAGAACGCGTAGAAAACGGCGACATTCCTTACGCGAACCCTCGAAATTTTGCAGCGGGGACAATCAAATTGCAAGACTCGTCAGAAGTGGCTAAACGGCCACTAGATTGCTTTCTTTACTTTCTGTATATGGACGACCGCGATCGCCTGTTCAAAACGCATTGGGACAGCTTACAGGCGGTTAAATCCTGGGGCTTTCATGTCTGTGAACATACCACGTTGTGCAGTACCCTCCCGGAGGTGTTAGCCTTTATTTCATATTGGGAGAACGCTCGCCATAAGCTTTCCTACGACATTGACGGCATTGTTATCAAAGTAAACAACTATGCGCAGCAGCATGAACTCGGTTTCACCGCGAAGTCGCCGCGTTGGGCAATTTCTTATAAATACAAGGCGGAAGAGGCAGAAACCATCCTGCAATCGGTGAGCTATCAGGTAGGACGCACGGGGGCCGTTACGCCCGTTGCCAATCTGCAACCTGTACAGCTGTCGGGAACCACCGTGAAACGGGCCACCCTGCACAACGCCAATGAAATCGCGCGTCTGGACCTTCACGAGCTGGATACGGTGCTGGTAGAGAAAGGCGGAGAGATTATTCCGAAGATCGTCGGCGTGAACAAAGACAAACGTGTACCGGAACCAGTACAGATAGCCTATCCAACCGAGTGCCCTGTGTGCAATACGCCTTTGATCCGTAAAGAAGGGGAGGCTGTACATTATTGTCCCAATGAATTGGGATGCCCGCCGCAGATCGTCGGAAAAATCCAACACTTTATTAGCAGAAAAGCGATGGATATTGCCGGTATGGGAAATGAAACGGTAGAAGTTCTTTACAAAAAAGGACTTCTAACACAAGTCGGTGACTTATACCATTTACATCGCCATCAAAGCGAGTTAGAGCAAATCGAGCGTTTTGGTGAGCGTTCTATTCAGAATATGCTCCAGGGCATCGAAAAATCGAAAGAGCAACCCTTTCAAAAGGTTTTATTTGGCCTCGGTATCCGGTATGTCGGTGAAACTATCGCCAAAAAACTAGCAAACAGCTTTAAGAACATTGACAATTTAATTCAGGCATCTACCGAAGATATAGCCGCCGTAGAAGAAATCGGCGAAAGGATTGCCCAAAGCGTTAAAGAATATCTTTCCAACCCGCTTCACCTGCAGCAGATTTCCGTCTTAAAGAATGAACAATTGCAGTTTGCGATCGTAGAAGAAGAGTTGCAATTGACCAGCAGCAAACTAGCGGATAAATCTTTCGTTATATCAGGCGTTTTCGAGCATTATAGCCGAGAAGAATTGAGTAAACTCATCGTTGAAAATGGAGGCAAGCTGTTGAGTGGCATCAGTGCCAAACTGAATTATTTGGTAGCCGGCGACAAAATGGGACCTTCAAAACTAGCGAAAGCGCAAAAACTTAATATCGCTATCATATCAGAGGACGAGTTAATAAAAATGATTCAGTAGCTTTGCAAGATCTATTTCATGCGAATTTAAATAAAGAGATTAATAAACAAAACGTAAAAAAGGAAAATGAATAGCCTATATGGTGCCGGCGTGGCATTAGTGACCCCATTCAACAGCGATGGGAGTATCGACTTTGACGGATTAGCCAATTTGATTGAGTATCAAATAGACGGCGGTATGGATTACCTGGTCAGTATGGGTACCACCGGAGAAGTAGCTACTTTAACAAAGGAAGAAAAGAAACGCATTTTAGATTTCACGGCAGAGCGAGTCGCAGGTCGTGTACCCTTGATTGCCGGCTTTGGCGGCAACAATACAGCCGAATTGGTACTGCAAATAAAGGAATTTAAAAACCCTGCATACCAAGCAATTTTATCGGTAAGCCCCTACTATAATAAACCCACTCAAGAAGGAATCTATCAGCACTATAAAGCGATAGCCGAAGCAACCGAGCTTCCTATTATCCTGTATAACGTACCAGGCCGTACGGGAAGCATGATATCCGTTGATACCATCATCCGTTTAGCCAACGATTTCAAGCATATTATCGGCGTCAAAGAGGCCTCGGCCAATTTTGAACACTTTACCCGAATCATGGCAAACAAACCGGAGGGCTTCCTATTGATCTCGGGAGACGATGCGCTCACCTTGCCCATGATGTCTTTGGGAGCCGTAGGTGTTATTACCGTAGTTGGGAACGCATTTCCGAAACAAACGCAACAGCTCGTGAACTATTGCAACAAGTGGCACTACGAAGAAGCGCGCAAACTACATTACGAGCTGTTAAATATCGACGATCTCTGCTTCATTGAAGGAAATCCCGCAGGCGTAAAGCAAATGCTTCAGGAACTCGGTGTTTGCAAAAATTATGTGCGGCTTCCGTTGGTAAATGTTAGCGATGAAACGAAAGTCAAAATAGCCCGCGCCGTTAACGATCTCCAAGCGAAAACCAAAGCTACTGAGTCCGATTAACGCCTTCTTATTTATCAGAAGAACAAAACATCAACAAAAAAGCCCCCAAGTTGGAGGCTTTTTTGTTGTATATGGCTGCTGGTTTCAGCTAGGCGGGTACTACCTGCTGTTCTTTATAATAGCCGTTATTTAGTTTTTCCGAAATTTCAGAAAACGCAAAAATTGTCCGTTTCACATCTTCCGAGGTGTGCTTTGCGGTTGGGATCAATCTCAACTCAATCTGCCCTTTTGGAATTACCGGATAAACAACAATCGAACAAAAGATGCCATAATTCTCCCTTAAGTCCATCGTTAAGGCCGTCGCCTCTGATAAGTCTCCCTTCAAAAAGACAGGAGTAACCATCGTATTCGTATGGCCGATATCAAAGCCATTATCCCTTAATCCGTTCTGTAAAGACAGCGCCACTTCCCATAGTTTCTCGCGCAGACCTGGCTCGTTTTTCAATAACTCCAACCGCTTTTGAAGCCCTACGACCATTGGCATAGGCAAGGATTTCGCAAAGGTTTGAGATCGCATGTTATAGCGTAGGAACGTAACGATCTCCTCTTTTGCCGCAACAAAAGCACCAATACCAGCCATTGACTTAGCGAAAGTACCAAAATAGATATCCACACCATCGATACAGTTTTGTGCTTCGTGTGTACCGGCTCCAGTTGGCCCCATTGTTCCAAAACCATGGGCATCATCTACCAACAATCTGAAATCAAACTGCTCTTTTAGTACGTTGATCTCCTTTAACTTGCCTTGGGCACCCGACATACCGAAAACGCCTTCTGTAATAACTAATATCGCGCCTCCCGTCTGTTCGACGATCTTCGTTGCCCGTTCCAACTGTTTCTTACAACTTCCTACGTCGTTATGCTGATAAACATAGCGCTTACCCATGTGCAACCTGACTCCGTCGATGATGCATGCATGAGACTCCGCGTCGTACACGATGACGTCGTTGCGATCTACCAAGGCATCTATAATGGAAACCATCCCTTGGTAGCCATAATTCAAAAGAAAAGCATCTTCCTTTCCTACAAATGCTGCAAGGTCCTGTTCTAACCGCTCGTGTTGATTAGAGTTCCCAGACATCATCCTTGCGCCCATAGGATACGCCATACCGTAAAGCTTCGCCGCCTCTGCATCTGTGGCACGAACTTCGGGATGATTTGCCAACCCTAGGTAATTGTTTAGACTCCAAACCAAGTGGTCTTTTCCTCTAAACTTCATGTGCGGGCCAATTTCACCTTCCAATTTCGGAAAGGAAAAGTAACCATGCGACCACTTGTGATGTTGTCCAATTGGACCTAAATTTTTTGATATTTTATCGAATAAATCCAAAGTAAATACGTTTAATTTAATTAATACCTCTCAAAACCACAAATCCAACTTAGGTCTTTTGTAGAAAACAAATTGAAATATGCCCGTTCAAATTTACGCTACACGGGTGTATCACTGCTGTTCTGATTTCCTAAAAGCCACAATACGTGGTTATTAAATTCGTCTACAAAGATAAAATTTCACGCCAGAATTATCAACTTTCTAATGAACCATCTTCAAAATGGGTATAAAAACTTCTCTTTTATGCATTTTTTAAACAAAAAGGCCAGAAGGAGCGCGCACCCCTTCCGGCCTTTCTAATGTGGTTTATCGTATCTTAGTCAACATTATCGTGAAGAAAAGAGTTATTAGGTCTTATTTCCGTCACCCCGTCTTCAGAAGATAGTGTAAATCTTGACACCTGCGATTCAGAGGAGTGTGGCACCTGATCTAATGAACGTTGCTTCCTTCTGTATGCCGGCTCATTTTCTATTTCCTGCAAACCATTGGTGGAACGTAACTTCATGCTCAGATCTTTTAAACGAAGGATTCGTTCTTTAGTCTTTCTTAGCTGTTCTTCAATACTTTCATCCGTTTTATATTCGTCTGCCTGTTGCTTTGCTACAGGTGTACTTTCGGCATTCGGTGCTTCGTTTAAATTAAGCGTCTCTGGAGCGCTGTATTCTTTGGGTTCCGGTTCCGATGGCAATTGTTGGCTATCGTTTGCTTCGCTGGTAAAAAAGAACTCACTTTCTGCCACTTTAAGCTGATATTCATCCGACGGTTTTGCCTTCTCAACCTCCGGCTCCTCTTCCATTAAGGTATGCCGAATAATCTCTTCCTTTTTTGGAGCAACCGCTTTATTCTCTACCTGATTTTGATTTGAAGGCCTGCTGAACCCGCTGAACAAATCAACCTGCGGCATAGCCGTTGGTTGCACCTTTACCTGCACAGGTTCCGCCGGAGCTTTTTCCGGCTCCTCCTCTTTCTGTTTATTAATAATCTGGTTAACGGGCCTTACCAAGGGGATTTTCTCCTCTTCGAGCGGAATAGCAATACGCTTATTGTTTTCCTCCTGCTTCCGCTCCTCGGTGGTTTGGAAACCGGTTGCAATGATCGTTACAGACAGGTCGTTATCTAAAGACTCATCCAAACAATTGCCCCAGATAATCTCTGCTGTAAAGCCAGCTCTTTCCTGAATATAGTCGGTAATCACTGAAATCTCGTCCATGGTAACCTCTTGTGTTCCTGAAGAGATGTTCAACAAAATATAACGAGCGCCTTCAATTTCGCTATCTTTTAACAAGGGAGACGCCAAGGCACCTTCAACAGCCTTTTGTGCACGATCTTCACCGTTCGCTTTCGCGTTACCCATAATCGCCACGCCGCTATCATTCATTACCGTACGAACGTCTTTAAAGTCCACGTTAATGTAACCCGGAATGGTAATAATTTCGGCGATACCTTTGGCTGCCGTTGTCAAAATATCGTCCGCTTTAGCAAAGGCCGAACTCATGGTCAAGTTACCGAATATTTCTCTTAAGCGATCGTTGGATATTACGAGGTAAGAATCTACATATTTTCTCAATTCTCCCAATCCCTCTTCCGCTTGGCTTCTGCGTCTTTTTCCTTCAAAAGCGAAAGGAGTCGTAACAATGGCAACGGTTAAGATGCCAATCTCCCGTGCAGCCTTTGCAATAACAGGACTCGCCCCGGTACCGGTTCCTCCACCCATCCCGGCCGTGATAAACAGCATCTTCGTGTTGGCACCCAGCATGCGCTTGATGTCCTCGATACTCTCTATCGCCGAATTCTCCCCTACGTCCGGATCCGAACCTGCACCCATTCCTTCCGTTAAACTAGCCCCTAACTGCACCTTGTTCGGGATAGGACTTAACTCTAATGCTTGTGCATCGGTATTGCAAATGATAAAGTCCACACCGCTAATACCCTGTCTGTACATGTGGTTAACCGCATTGCCACCACCTCCGCCAACACCTATTACCTTTATAATAGATGATTGTTCTTTAAGCATTTCAAATTTCATACGTGTATAATTTGTTCCTTAAAGGCTCTATGAAATATTTTATTCCCTGCTCCTTTTCAACTTTGTAAAAGTATGCGGCCCCGTGCTATCTTAATCTGCTCTTTATGAGCGCTATCCCAACCGAGCCTGCACACAACTTTCGCATTGTAATATTAATACTTTTTCCACAATTGTTTTCCACATTTGTTTATAATGTGGAAAAAAAACAAAGTGTTGAAAACTATTTAATATAGTCAGTATCCTCTATTTTGCTGTCGTCACTGATGTAACGTATTATCTTATCCAGGAAGCCGAAAGTCTTTTTTCCCTCCTCGGCAATACCCTTCACTGCCTGACTTTTTATTGGATGATCCACCTCATTGTATTCGGCCGATTCGATTCCTTTAATAAGCAATCCAATACCGGTCGCGTAAAGCGGGCTCTTCAATTCGTCATACGTATTCTTCGGAAGCACCTCGTTTTTGGACAGGTGCTCGTTAGGCATACCAATGCGACACTCTAAACCGGTTACGTACTCGACCAACTGAACCAAATGCTTTAGTTGAGCACCACCGCCTGTAATGACGATTCCGCCGATAAGCTTACGTTCATAGCCCGATGACTTAATCTCATAATAAACATGTTCGATAATCTCTTCCATTCGTGCCTGAATAATATAAGCCAGGTTTTTCACAGAAATCTCTTTATGCTCCCTGCCACGCAAACCGGGTACACAGATAATTTCGTTTTCGCGGTTCTCCTCTGCCAGAGCCGATCCAAACCTCACTTTTAATAATTCAGCCTGATTTCGAAGCACCGAACAGCCTTGTTTGATGTCTTCCGTCACTATGTTGCCTCCCAACGGAATGACCGCAGTATGCCGAATAATACCTTCATGGAAGATAGCCACATCCGTGGTTCCACCACCGATATCCACTAAAACGACGCCGGCGTCCTTTTCTTCCGGACTAAGCACCGCTTCTGAGGAAGCGAGAGGTTCCAGTATCAGCTCCTGCGCTTCCAAGCTTGCATATTCAACACAACGTTTTATGTTTCGCACCGCACTGACATGTCCGGAAATAATGTGAAAATTAGCCTCCATCCGACGCCCAGCCATCCCTATTGGGTCTTTTATACCAGGCTCATTATCGATGGTAAACTCTTGAGGCAGCACATGGATAATCTCCTCGCCCGGAGGCAGTACCAACTTATACATATCCTCCACCAACTTTTCGATATCTTTTCTACCGATTTCATTGTCGTCTTTGCGTGTTAAAATACCGCGATGTTGTAAGCTTTTAATATGTTGGCCAGCAATACCGACATTTACAACTTTAATATCAACGTTAGATTGCGCACTCGCCTCCTCCACTGCTTTCACGATACTGGTTACCGTTTTTTGGATATTAGCGACTACTCCACGGCTCACCCCCAGCGATTCGGCTTTTCCAATGCCTAATACCTCTATTTTATTATGTTCGCTCCTTCGACCTACCGTTACGCAGATCTTTGTGGTACCAATATCTAGACCAACAACTATAGGAGCGTCCTTCGGATTAGTAGTTCGTTTTTCCATGTCTAATGCGTGTTAAATATGCTGTTTATTACTTTTTTCTTTTTGTATGATACTGTCTGCCTTTTCGCAAACGATTTGATTCACAAACTTTAAATTGACGGCCTTATAGGTTCCCCATCCTGCCTTTGGAACAATTTGCTTATAAAAGACCATCAGTCTGTTAAATTTATCTGCCAATGAATCTGCATTCCCTAAAATAATCCGCTGGTTTCCTACCCGAGGTACAATTTCAATGTCCTGCTCCTCGTTTACGTATAGCTGTTCTACTTGGCTGTTCCATAAAGAATCTGTACCTAAAAATACCGCCACCTTGTACAGATCTTTCACCAAGGTATTGTGTACCGTATCCCGTGAACCTTCAAAACGTTCTAAAATGTTTCCGTTGGCCACAATGATATGTGGCGCGTACAACCTTGACGTGGGAAACTTTATCCGCTCTTTATCTATATAAAAGTCGTTCCCGACATTATTTATAACGCGCATAACGGCTTCTCGTTGTTCAATCTTAACGTGCACCGTCCCATCCATTTCCGTAAAAACCCGCACATCTCTTATAAAAGGGTTCTCTTTCAGCTTATTTTCCAGGTCGTGTATCGGCACCTGCTTAACAAGGTGACCAACAAGCGGCCCGTCTTGCTGCTCAATGATACCGTACACCTCTTCTTGAGAAACGAAAGCTTGTGAACCGGGCACGATGATCTTAACGCCTTTGCAGGCCATTCCTGTCTTCTTCGTATTAATAAAGCCCATTAACACGAAAAAGCCGGCTAAGCTCAGCGCCCAGGTCAATAAATAGGCGACACGGCGCCAATTAATTGTTTTAACGCGATCCAACATTCGTCAACCTTTCTTTTATGGGGTTCACCAATAAATCTATATTACCCGCGCCCACCGTAAGCAGCACTTCCGGACGCTCCTTCTTCACATAAGCCAAGATCTCTTCTGCCGACAATTTATATTTCTTTTTCAAAGCCACCTTGCTCAGGAGCCAGTCGGAGGTCACCCCGGTTATCGGTTGCTCCCGCGCAGGATATATGTCCATCAAAATCAACACATCGGCCATGCCCAGCACCTCCGCAAAGTCGTTGATAAAATCTCTTGTTCGCGTAAACAGGTGAGGCTGAAATATGCAGGTAATTTCTTTCTCACCATAAAGTTCCTTCATGGCCGATAAACAAGCCTTTAGCTCCTCGGGATGATGCGCGTAGTCATCGACATAAACAACGTCATTGCTATTCACAATGTATTCAAAGCGTCTTTTAACCCCTTTAAAGGAAGCCAATGCCGTTTTTATCAGCAAATCGTCAATACCTAATAATTTCGCAGCCGTGATCGCTGCAACCGCATTTTCAATGTTGTGCTTCCCCGCGATTCCCATTTTGATATCCGAAATGGTACTGTGGCGACCTACATAATCAAAATAAAAGGATCGATCTCTTATTTGAACATCCGTTGCGTAAGCGTCGACCGGCACTTCAACGGCATAGCGTATATCGGCCAGCAATTTCAAGCCCGCTTTTACGATACGTTTGCCATTAGGCGACACCTGACCGATAAAGAGCTGAAACGATTCCAGCACCTGTTCTGCATTGCCATATATGTCCAAATGATCCGCATCGGTAGCCGTTACGATAGCAATATCCGGATGCAAGGTTAGAAACGACCGATCAAACTCATCCGCTTCTACAACCAGCAAGTCGGTATCCGCAAGCAGCAGGTTCGTATCATAATTGGCAGCGATCCCTCCGAGGAAAGCCGAACAAGGACGGCTGCAACTCGTTAAAATATGCGCAATCATACTACTTGTAGTCGTTTTCCCGTGCGTACCGGCCACCGCAATGGTAAAATGAGCCTCACTTATTTTCCCGAGAACTTCTGACCGTTTAAACAAGCGATAGCCTAAGGCCTTGAAAAACGTTAAAATATTCAAATCTGCCGGAACCGCTGGCGTATAAATGACTAAACTACTGGATGGGTCTTCAGCAAAACCGGCAGGAATCAACTCCGTTTTATCCGTGTAAAACACTGCCATCCCTTCACTACACAGCTGCCTTGTTAGTGAAGTTTCGGTTTTATCGTAGCCAGACACGCGCATTCCCTTATGATGAAAATAACGGGCAAGGGCACTCATACCAATACCACCTATACCGATTAAGAATACCTGCTTAACGTTTGTCAATACCATAAATCCAAAGATCAATCTTTATATAGCAGCACCTCGCTTAGGGAATAAGCTTTAACACTTCCCGAGCGATTACTTCATCTGCATCCATTTTTGCTAATTGTTTAATGTGCGCAGCGAGCACTTTACATTGCTCTCTGTCTTTTATCAGCGCAATCAATTCGTCCATTAATGTTTCCCGGGCTTGGTGGTCTTCCACCATAAGCGCCGCATGTTTCTTAATCAGGGCCAAAGCATTTTTTGTCTGATGATCTTCCGCCACATTTGGCGATGGAACCAAAATCACGGGTTTCCCCACAGCACATAATTCGGCGATGGTTCCTGCCCCGGCACGGGCAACAATCACATCCGCCGCCGCATAGGCCAGATCCATACGATGCAAAAATGGCTTTAAACACACATCCTCCATTCCCACTTCTTGCAATAAAACCTGAAGCTGTTCATAATAATAGCTTCCACACTGCCAAATAACCTGCAGATTCGCCGCGCGCATTTTTTGCAGCCCAGCCAGTATGCTATCATTTAAGGTTTTAGCCCCTAAGCTTCCGCCCGTCACTAAAATCGTCTTCTTATCATGATCCAGGCCCAGCAATGCTTTCGCCTCGAACTCTTTACCTTGTATATCTACCGCATCGCGCCGAATAGGATTTCCGGTAACCAGCAATTTCTCCTTAGGAAAAAAGCGATCCATCCCTTCAAAGGCAACACTGATTTTCGCCGCCTTTCCCCCAAGCTTTTTATTCGTTATCCCCGCATAGGAATTCTGCTCTTGTATTAGGTATGGAATACCCAACCTTCCAGCAGCATGCAATAATGGCCCTGAAGCATAACCGCCGACTCCAACTACCGCATCTGGACGAAAATTTTTGATAATCGTGCGGGCCCGCTGTACACTTTTCCACAACTTAAAGGGTAGCAATATATTCTTAAGTAACGACTTTCTATTGATACCCTGAATATCCAGACCGATAATCTTATAGCCAGCCGCAGGAACCTTATCCATCTCCATTCTACCATTGGCACCAACGAACAAAATCTCAATCTTGGGTTCCAGACGTTTCAACGCATTAGCGATTGCGATCGCAGGGAAGATATGTCCGCCTGTGCCGCCGCCACTAATGATTACACGTTTTGTCTTATTTTCCATACCCTTGAATTTAAACCATTGCAGGAATCTCTCCAACAATTACCTTATCATTTACTTTTTTCGTGCCAACTTCCCTTTCCTTGTCTTTCGATTTGAGCTCGTCGATATTCCGACTGACGCTCAAGATGATGCCAAAGGCAACACTAGTGAATAAGATAGAGGTTCCGCCCATACTCACTAAAGGCAGCGGAACGCCCGTTACCGGCCCCAGGCCGACCGCAACCGCCATGTTTCCAAACGCCTGTATCGTTAAACTGAAGCCGAGTCCGGCTGCCAGCAAAGCGCCGAAAGCTTTCGGACTTTGTGTCACAATACGAATACATCGGTACATAAAAACAAGGTACAAAATGGCTAGCACCACTCCTCCCACGGCGCCATATTCTTCAATAATAATTGCGAAAATGAAATCCGAATAAGGGTGCGGCAGCACATTACGTTGTGTGCTATTCCCCGGGCCTTTTCCAAAAAGGCCGCCGGTAGCAATAGCTATCTTAGCTTGATTAGCCTGAAACTCCTTGTCGGGATCCGGCTGCCCTTCGCCTAAAAAGGTGCTGATACGCGACACATAAGTTTGCCGCCGGGGTCCTAAAAGCACTACCAAAGTCAGCAAAAACACACCGGCAACACTCACATAAGCAATCTGCTTAATACTGATCCGCCCGATAATAAGTAGCAAAATACTCACGGCAAAAAGCATGATAGCGGTCGACATGTTTGCGATAGCAATCAAAATGATTACCACACATACGGAACCCATTATCGGCACAAAAGCGCGCTTTACATCCTTTATGTTCTCCTGTTTTCTCGTTAACATCCTAGCCAAAAAGGTAATCAGCGCCAATTTAGCCATATCAGAAGTTTGAAATGTCTGATTAATAACCGGTATGGTAACCCACCTATTTGCGTCGTTCACCGATTCAGTAAACAAAAGCGTATACAGCAAGAGTGGAATGGTAATAATCATCAGGATTTTCGAAATCCCTGCATAATATCGATAGTCCAGCAGATGTGAAAAGTACATCAAGATAAGCCCCGCGAAAATGAGCGTAAAGTGCTTTATCAGGTAGGTTTCGGTTCCTCGGCCTTCCTTATAAGCCAAGGTACCCGTAGAGCTATAAACAGCCAATAAAGACCAAACAGATAACAGTATAACAATTATCCAAATCCATTTATCTCCTTTGAGTTTGTTGAATATACGCTCCATAGTTCCGCTATTAATGAAGAAGTCGGGTTTAATTAAAGCTCCCTTACTGCCGCTTTAAACTGATCGCCTCTATCTTCGTAATTTTTAAAAAGGTCAAAGCTTGCACACGCAGGCGATAATAACACGGTATCTCCTTTCTGCGCAATATGATAAGCAATCTGCACGGCCTCGCTCATGGTCTGGGTGTTTACAATTACCTCGGTATCCTCTTCGAACGCATTATGAATATTACGGTTATCTTTACCCAAGCAAACGATTCCCCGCACTTTACTCTGTACCAGCTCCCGAAGCATACTATAATCATTACCCTTATCTACTCCGCCCATGATAAGCACAATCTTTCCGGGCAAACTTTCCAATGCATACCATACGGAGTTCACATTAGTTGCTTTCGAATCGTTTATAAATTCGATCCCCGAAATCTTGGTTACATGTTCTAAACGATGCGGAATATTCACAAAGTCGCCCATGCTCTCCCGAATAGATTCATTCCGCAACTCCCATACTTTGGCAACAATCCCGGAAGCCATATTATTGTACACGTTGTGTTTTCCCTGTAATGCTAAATCGTTGATAGACATGATAAATTTTTCCTGATTAGGTAATGTTATAATTATTTCTTTCTGTTCATTCACATAGGCGCCATACTGCACCTCCTCGGTTAAGCTAAAGGGGTACTTGGTTGCCGTAATTTCTTTGCCTGCCAGCGCCTTGACCGTCTCCGGATCATCCTTACAATAAATAAAAACGTCATCGACATGTTGATTTCTCGTTATTCTAAACTTGGAATTGACATAATTTTCCATGTTATAGTCATAGCGATCCAAGTGGTCGGGCGTTATATTAAGCAACACCGCTATATCCGCCCGAAAGTTATACATGTCATCCAACATAAAGCTGCTGACTTCAAGCACATATACGTCATATTCTTCAGTAGCCACCTGCAGGGCAAAACTTTTTCCAATATTTCCGGCCAGTCCAACATTTAAGCCCGCCTTTTTCATAATATGATAGGTAAGCATTGTGGTGGTCGACTTACCGTTTGACCCCGTTATGCAGACGGTTTTCGCATTTGTATAGCGTCCGGCAAATTCGATCTCCCCGATAACCGGAACACCCTGTTCCTTAAGTGCCTTCACCGCCGGTGCCTTTTCCGGTATACCCGGACTTTTGATAACCAAATCGGCCGCTAAAATCTTTTCAATTGAATGCTCGCTTTCTTCGTAGGGTATGCCCCAATCCTGTAATCCTTTTTTATATATGTCTCTGATAGCAGATCCATCAGACACAAACACATCAAAGCCCTGTTTTACGCCTAAAACAGCCGCTCCCACACCGCTTTCACCTGCCCCTAAGACAACAAGTCGCGGCTTTTTATGAAGTGTATTCGTATCTGTGTTCTTCATTTATTATCTCACCTTTAATGTGACGATGGTAATAACCGCCAAAATAATCCCCACAATCCAAAAACGCGTCACAATTTTGGACTCATGGTAACCCTTTTTTTGATAGTGATGATGCAAAGGCGACATCAAAAAGATACGTCGTCCTTCCCCAAATTTTTTCTTGGTATATTTAAAATAAGACACCTGCATGATTACCGAAACAAGCTCAATCAAGAAAATGCCGCAAAGCACCGGAATAAGTAGTTCCTTGCGGATCATGATGGCAAAAGCCGCGATGATTCCGCCAATGGCTAAGCTGCCCGTGTCGCCCATAAAAACCTGCGCGGGATACGAGTTATACCATAAAAAGCCGACGCAGGCCCCCACAAAAGCTCCGGCAAACACTACCAATTCGCCCGAGTTAGGGATATACATGATGTTTAAGTAATCGGCAAAAATACTGTTACCGGACACATAGGCTAAAATGGCGAGTGTGACTCCAATAATAGCTGAAGTCCCCGTAGCGAGGCCATCTATGCCATCGGTAATATTCGCACCGTTTGACACCGCGGTAATAATAAACACTACGAAAGCCAGAAAAACAAAAAACACATATTTCCCATCCGGCACACCGAAAACACTCAATACCTTTCCATAATCGAACTCATTATTCTTATAAAAAGGGATATTGGTTTTGGAAGACTTCACTTCTACGTTGTAGTAACTTTTCGTACCGTCAAAATTTTGCTGGATTTCTATATTTTCTCCTTTAACAGGCCCATTCACCTTTTGTCTGCTTACAATAGATGGATGATAATACATCGTCCAGGCAATAATAATTCCTAAACCGACCTGACCTACGACTTTGAATTTACCCGCCAATCCTTCTTTATTTTTACGGAAAACCTTTATATAGTCGTCAATAAAACCAACCGCTCCCATCCAAACGGTAGCAATAATCATGAGCACTACGTAAATATTCTCGAGCTTAGCAAACAGCAAAGTAGGCAATAAAATTCCTGCTATAATAATCAGCCCGCCCATTGTAGGCGTGCCCTGCTTTTGCGTCTCTCCTTCTAAGCCCAAACTGCGCACGGTTTCACCGACCTGCTTTTTACGCAACAGCCCAATTAAGCGTCCGCCATAGACGGTAGTAATAACAAGCGACAATATAACCGTCATACCAAAACGAAAGGAGATGTACTGAAACACTCCAGCGCCAGGCAGGTTAAAATGATTATGTAAGTATGTAAATAAATAATACAGCATTCCTTTGGTTATCTTGTCTTTGTTACTTAGCTTCCTAACTCTTTAAAAAGTTCACTTAATATGGCTTTATCATCGAAAGGCTTTTTTTCGCCCATGATCTCCTGATACTTCTCGTGCCCTTTCCCGGCTACCAAAATGATGTCGGTTGCTTGCGCGAGATGAACCGCCGCTTTTATCGCCTCATGCCTATCTGTAATCGAAAAAACATTTCTTCTTTTATCGGCAGGAACCCCCACCTCCATCTCCCGAATGATCTGCTGAGGATCTTCACTCCTTGGATTATCGGAAGTCAAAATCACTTTATCACTCAACTTCGCTGCAACCGCTGCCATCTCCGGCCTTTTGGTCTTATCCCTATCGCCTCCACAGCCCAATACGGTGATAATCTGTTCCTTATTTTTTCGCAACTCCACGATCGTCCTCAACACGTTTTCCACCGCATCCGGCGTATGTGCATAATCCACAATCCCCACGATACCCGTGCCCGACAATAGCGTATCAAACCTCCCCTCCGCCCCCGTTAATCGACTTAAAACCGTCAACACCTTCGTTGTATCCTGTTCCAAAAGAACCGCTACACTGTATACCGCCAATAGGTTGTACGCATTAAAGGCCCCGACCAAGCGCGTCCACACTTCCCTACCGTCAATATGCATCAACATCCCGTTGAAATGACTTTCTACAATCCTTCCTTTATAATCGGCGATATTTTTGAGACCGTAAGTCTTTTTATAAGCGCCCGTATTTTGCACCATCACCCTTCCGTGTTTATCATCGACATTGACTAAGGCAAAAGCAGATTTGGGCAAGGCATCAAAAAAAGCCTTTTTTGCTTTCAAATACGCATCGAATGTTTTGTGAAAATCAAGATGATCATGCGTCAAATTGGTAAAAACGCCTCCTACAAAAGAAAGACCCGCAATGCGATGCTGCGCAACGGCATGAGAACTTACTTCCATAAAACAATAATCGCAGCCGGCGGTCACCATCTCACTCAGCAGCGCATTCAGGCTCACGGGATCCGGTGTGGTATGCGTAGAAGCTATAACACGCCCATCAATTTTATTTTGTACCGTTGAAAGCAAACCGACACGAAAGCCCATCTCTATAAAGAGCTTGTAGAGGAGGGTCGCTACGGTCGTTTTTCCATTGGTGCCCGTCACTCCAACCAGTTTCAATTTAGTGGAGGGATTATCATAAAAATTAGCCACTATCAAACCTAGGGAAAAACTGGCGTCGTTCACTTCGATATAGGTAATATGTCCGCTGGTATCTTGTGGTAGCTGTTCGCATATTACCGCTTTTGCCCCTAAAGCAACCGCTTTGTCAATAAAAGCGTGGCCATCGGTAAGCGTACCTTTTATCGCTACAAACAAATCACCTTCTTTTACCTTACGAGAATCAAAACAAATTGCATGCACATCTACTTCCATGCTGCCCACAGCACGTTTTATAGAGACATCCCTTAATATTTTTGATAGTGCACTCATTCCAATTCAATCGTAATAGTTCCACCCTTATTAATCAGCTCGCCTGGATTAACTGATTGCCTTACCACACGGCCTTTTCCCTTCACAAAGGTCCTCATGCCAATATTCCCTAGCAGGTACATCGCGTCTTTAAGTCCCATCCCTTTTAAATCGGGCACTTTCCCTTCGGGAAGATGATCATCTGACAACAATACTTCCGCGGTGTCTTGCTTAAGGGACTGTGTTGATTTCAGCCCTAAAGCTCCGAACACGTATTGACTATCCTTTTGAAACCCGTATTTAATCGGCGGCGCCGCATCAACAGACGCCATCTGTAACTGCTTAAAATCACGATACATTCCACTGTCTCCGGCGTACACCTGCTCCGCGATTTCCTTAAAAACGGGTGCCGCCACCGTAGTGGCATAGTATCCGCCTTTCCGCGGGTTTTGTACCACAACAATCATTGAGTATTTCGGATTGTCGGCCGGAAAATAGCCGGCGAAAGACCCTTGGTACCTTCGTTTCGTTTTATACCCGGCCGCTCCGTCTGCCATTTGGGCAGTACCTGTTTTACCGGCCATCTTGAAGAGCGAATTTTTCAGTTGCTTTGCGGTCCCTTCTTCTACTACCCCTTCCAACATGCCCTTCATTTTAGCAATTGTTTGATCAGACGCAATCTTTTCATTAATTACCCTTGCCTCAAACTTTTCTATCGTATTTCCGAGACGCCGAATCTCTTTTACAAAGAGCGGCGCAATCATTTTGCCATCATTTGCTACCGCGTTGTACAAGGTAAGCATCTGTAAAGGCGTCATCTTCAGCTCATAACCGTAAGCCATTTGAGGCAGTGTCAATCCGCTCCACGACCTGCTTTTAGGCGTTTTGATCAAAGGCTGTCCTTCCCCGGGTATTTGCAGACCGAGCGGCTCATTCAAATGCATGGCGTATAAGCGGTCTGTAAAAGCGGAAGGATTCTCCTTGTAGTGCTGGTAAATCAACTTGGTTACCGCTGTATTGGACGACACCTCAAAAGCGCGTTTAACCGAAATTTTACCATCCCCTTTATGAGAATCACGAATGGTATGCCGGTACACCCTAAAGGTTCCATCTTCCGTATCCACCACATCGCTGGTATCGATTTTGCCATCCTCAATCGCAGCCATGTAAGAAGCGAGTTTAAATGTAGATCCCGGCTCGGAACTCTGCGCGATGGCATAATTGAACTTTTCTCTATAAACGCCCTCTTCCACCCTAGTGAAATTGGCTACCGCCCGTACTTCTCCCGTTGACACCTCCATCAAAATCACACAGCCATTATCTGCATCGCTGGCAATCAACTGCTTTTCAAGGGCTTTCTGTGCAATATCCTGCATATTGATGTCGATGGTCGAAATGATATCCGCCCCATCCGTTGGGGCTACTTCCGTATCCTCATTAATCGGCATCCAGCTTCCGCCGGCTATCCTTTGTACCAACCGGCTACCACTCAGTCCGTCCATGTATTCAGCATAAGCCCCCTCTAAACCAACCGGTTGCACATTGTCATTTTTATACCCGATAGTGCGCGCAGCAAGCGTTTTGAAAGGCAAAATCCGCTTATTCTTTTGCTCTGCAATAAGACCACCTTTATACTTTCCTAACTTAAATATCGGAAACGAGCGAACCGCCTTCATATCCTGAAAACTTACATTCCGCTTCACCAGAAAATAACGATTCTTGTCCTTTCTCGCCTTGCGCAACAGCCTACGGTATTGTTCAACAGACTTATCTTGAAAAAAAGAAGCCAAACTTGCAGCGAGCGAATCCACTTTAGCATAAAAGACATCGTCCTCCAAAATGCCGGGTGCCATCATATCCATGCGTACATCATACTCGGGCACTGATGTAGCCAACAAGCTGCCATCCACCGAAAAAATATTTCCGCGTGTAGCTTCCACCGTTTGATAGCGTGTAGATAAGCTATCTGCCATCGCCCGCCAGTGTGACCCTTGAACCACCTGTAGGCTGAACATTTTGTATAGGACAGCCACAGCGAAAAGCACCATCGCCCCAAAGGAGAGGTAAACACGCAACAATATGTCTGTTCTGATATTCATCTATTTGTCAACGGTATTATCTTGTCCTAAAACAATTTTCTTTGGTGGCTCCACCAAGATCTTAAGTCCGATAGTATCCACCTTTTTCGCCACCTCACTCTGCGTACTCTTCAACATGAGATCCGCCTTAAGCGACTTATATTCCCAGCTTAAATATTTCACCTCCTTTGACAAGGCATCGATCTCCCGTACACTGTCCTCCGCAAAATGCCTATTTGCTATATATATAATGGCCAAAAGAGCCAAGTAACCGATAAAGGGAACCGCCGCTACTGCCCGTGCAGCAGAAAAACCCTTAGGCGTCAGTAAGGATTTTAAAAAATCCTTTGACTCATCCACCTTCGTTTCCACCTCGTTTTCTAAGGCTTCCTGTTGCTCTTCGCTTAGTCCCTCATTTTTGTACTTGTTCAACATATGCTAACCGTTTAGCTTTTCGGCCACCCGCAACTTTGCACTTCTGGCCCGGCTGTTCTGCTTTATTTCGTCATCCGAAGCCACAACAGCCTTGCGGTACACCAGCTTAAAAGGCTTGATCTCATTTCCGTAAAAATCCTTTTCCACCTCGCCCCGAAATTTTCCTTTAGCCATAAAATTCTTCACCAACCGATCTTCGAGCGAATGGTACGACATAACCACCAGTCGCCCCCCCGGCTTCAACACCGACTCCGCCTGCATCAAAAACTCCTGCAAAGCCTCCAACTCCTTATTTACTTCTATCCGTAGCGCTTGAAACAACTGCGCATAATACTTATTTTCCTTCCCTCGGGGCACCAATTTTGACACGATCGCCTTGAGATCAGACACCGTATTGATCGGCTTTGTGAGTCGAGCCGTCACAATGATCTTTGCCAAGCTCTTCGCATTCTGAATTTCCCCATACATTCCGAACACCCGATGCAGCTCCTCCTCACTGTAGGAGTTCAACACCGCTTTTGCATCCACATCACCCACCTGATCCATGCGCATATCTAAGTCGGCATCAAAGCGAATAGAAAAACCCCTGTTCGCTTCGTCAAATTGATGAGAAGACACCCCTAAATCTGCCAAAATACCATCAACCTGTCTCACCCCATTTAAGCGGAGGTTATTCTTTAGATACCTAAAATTCTGATGGATCAAGCTAAAGCGTTCATCTTGCAAGGCATTGCTTAGCGCATCCGGGTCCTGATCAAAAGCAATCAAGCGCCCGTCCTCATTGAGCCGTTCGACAATAGCCTTTGAGTGACCGCCCCCGCCAAACGTAACATCCACATAAACGCCATCAGGCTTTATCGCGAGCGCCTCTATGCATTCCTGTAACATGACCGGCATGTGATAAGTGCTATCCATCTTGCCTTTTATTTAAGTTTCCCATTACCTCCTCTGCCAAAGAAGCAAAGTCATCCCCTTCATCATCCCATTGCGCATCATATGCATCTTTCGACCACATTTCTATTTTGTTGAACTGACTCGCCAGCACTACCTCTCCTTCTATCCCTGCATATTCCAACAAGGGTTTCGGCACCAACACCCTATTCGCGGCATCCAAGCTAAGCTCCGTAGCGCCGCGCATAAATTTTCGCACAAATTCTCTCGTCTTGCGCTCAAAAGTGTTCAACTTACTCAGCTCTTCCATGATGCGATCCCACTCTTTTCTTGGATAAATCACCAGATGCGCCTCCAAGCCTCGGTTAATGACAAGCCCCTCCCGCTCAACCTCTGGCATTTGCCTTTTGAGGCCGGCAGGTAATACCATCCTTCCTTTGGTATCCAGCTTGCATTCAAATTCTCCGAGAAAATGAGCCATCTATACAGTTTATCCAAATAATCGAATGTAAAATTAGGTAAATCTTCCACTTTCTCCCACTTTCCCCCACAAAAAAGTTTTCCACAGGGACCTCTTCCCACCGCAAGCCATTTTCTTTGCTTATTGATAACCGATAGGCCGTGGCGTAAAGCACCGTTTAAAACGCTTTAAATCTCTTTCTGCCAGTAACGCGGTGACTGATCACCCGGTAGCGGTCAAGCGGAAGAGATCTGCAACGGACGAAAAAAAATGATCAAGTATTGTAACATTTAGGTATTGTTCTTAAATTTATGGTACATTAAGAAACTGAGGAATAACAGTTTAAAACAATACGTAAGCAGAATTGTCATACAGGTACCGCCTGTATATACAAACTGAAGAGCGGCCAATTATAAATTTTAAGAATTAAATTTCAGGAGTCATGAATGCCAAGCAGTTATTCGCATTGCCTATTATAGTAATAGGGGTGTGTTTTTGGTTAACATCTTGTAGTTCCAAGTCGTTGAAAGATCAACGGGCACAACAAGAAATCGAATACGTACTCGAGCCGGGTGCTCAAGTAGTCGTAGCAGATGGCGTTGCCACATTTACCGGCACCTTTCCAGACGAAGAAAGTATGCGGGAAGCACAGGAAACAGCAAAGGGTATTAAAAGCATCAAGTCGGTAGTCAACAAGGCGACCATTGCCAGTATGGCACAAACAGCGGTGGACTCGAACGAACCCGTCCGCTAAGGCCTTTGAAAAAAAGGGCTGCATCGCTTGTGCACGATACAGCCCTTTTTAGTAGCGTGAAAAATTATTCGTTTACGGCCTTCACGCCGGGTAATTCTTTTCCTTCCATATATTCTAATAAGGCGCCCCCACCGGTGCTCACGTAGCTTACTTCCTCCGTTAAATTGAATTTAGTAACCGCTGCAGCAGAATCGCCACCACCTATCAGCGAAAAAGCACCCGCCTTAGTAGCCTCCACGACCGCATCTGCAACCGCTTTGGTACCTTTCGCGAAGGTATCCATCTCAAAAACACCCATCGGACCATTCCACAAAACCGTCTTGGACGACCTGATCACTTCAGCAAAAGCCTTTGCCGACTCCGCTCCAATGTCCAAGCCCATTTTGTCAGCCGGAATCTCATTGTTCGGTCCGTCGTAAACCGCTGCATCGTTGGCAAACTTATCGGCAATCTGTGAATCCGTGGGTAAAATCAGTTGAACGCCTTTTTCTTTCGCTTTTTCCACCAAACTATTTGCCAGATCAAGCTTATCCAGCTCCACCAATGATTGGCCGATTTCGCCACCTTTTGCTTTTACGAAGGTATAGGCCATCCCGCCTCCAATGATAAGGTTATCCACTTTATCCAAAAGCGCCTCAATCAGCTCCAATTTATCAGAAACTTTCGCTCCGCCCATGATCGCCGTAAAAGGCCTTTCAGGACTATTCAATACTTTTTCCGCATTCTTTAATTCGGCAGCCATCAAGTAACCAAAGTATTTTGCATCTGGAAAGAACTTGGCGATTACCGCCGTTGAAGCATGCGCCCTATGTGCCGTACCGAAAGCATCGTTTACGTACACATCGCCTAAAGCCGCTAGTTTCTCGGCAAAAGCTTCGTCCCCCTTTTCCTCTTCTTTGTAGAACCGTAGATTTTCTAACAGCAACACCTCACCATCCTTCAAGTTCGCTGCTTTGTCAATAGCCTCCTGTCCGATACAATCGTTCGCAAAATCAACCTGTACGCCCAGTTCCTTGGAAAGGTGATCCACGATATGTTTCAGCGAATACTTGTCGGTAGGCCCCTCTTTTGGCCGCCCCAGATGAGACATTAAGATAACGGCACCCCCGTCCTTCAAGATTTTTTCGATCGTTGGCTTGGCCCCCTTTATGCGATTATCGTCTGTGATATTAAAATTTTCATCTAATGGCACATTAAAATCAACCCGCACCAAAGCCTTTTTTCCGGAAAAATTAAAATCTTCAATAGTTTTCATTGTAATAACTTGTTTTTAAATGGCAATGAAGCTTACCCACCCACCGCAGGCAGGTATAGACCATATCTGTTCAACCCTCTCTTCGCACGGCCCCTTATGCAGGTTCCATTTTAAATATGATATGTTATACGCTTTTCTTAAGTACAAGGCCGCAAACTATCTGCATGCGCCCGCAACAAACATAGAGAAAAATGCTTGGTTCTGCAATAATGGAGTCCGCAGAAGACACGAATTAACACAGATTTTAAATGAGCCGATTTTCGTGTTTTACATTCGATATCCCAGTCGGCAAACAATCCGCATAAAGTGTTCGGAGCCTGGCCACCATCCAATGCTAGCCTTTAATCTTGAGCAGCAAATCAACAAGTCGGTTGGAATAACCGAATTCATTGTCATACCAGCCCACCACCTTTACCAGGCCACCCACCACCGACGTTAACTGTGCATCGAAAACACATGAGAAGGGCGAATTAATTATGTCTATCGACACGATTGGATCCTCCGTGTATTGCAGAATACCCTTTAGATCCTGCTTCGCGGCAAGCGCGAAGGCCTCGTTAATTTCGGCAACCGACGGCTGTTTCTCCAAGGTACAGGTAAAATCCGTCAAGGAACCGTTTAGCACAGGTACGCGAATACCGGCACCGCCCAACTTTCCTTCCAAATGAGGAAACACGTTCGTAACCGCCTTGGCAGCGCCCGTGGTGGTGGGTATAATAGATGCCGATGCAGCCCGGGCCCTCCTCAGGTCCTTATGCGCGGCATCGTGTAGGTTTTGATCGCCCGTCATGGAATGCACCGTGGTAATATAGCCGTCAACAATCTTCCAATGGGCGTCCAACACCTTAATAAGCGGAGCTACATTGTTTGTAGTACAGGAAGCGTTCGACAAAATCGGCGTGCTCCAGTCAATCACCGCATCGTTCACGCCCAGCACCACCGTTGGCACCTCCTTATCCGGCGACGGAGCTGAGATCAAGACCTGCTTTGCTCCTGCCTTCAGGTGTTGGGCAGCTAAAGCGTGCGTCGTAAATCTACCGGTACTTTCCACCACCACATCAACCTGTAGGGCCTTCCAAGGGAGATCCGTAGGAGCGTGCTCATTAACCACCTTAATCTGTTTACCGTTCACCAGCAGCGTGTCGCCCTCTACCATCACGTCGCCCACAAACGCTCCGTGCACCGAATCGTACTTAAATAAATGAGCTAGCGTCTGTACATCTGCCAAATCGTTGATGGCCACCACATCAATGGCACTATCTCTCCGTATTAAATTGCGTAAAGTATTCCGACCGATACGGCCAAAACCGTTAATAGCTACCCTCATCTGTTTTTATATATTAGCAAACGGCAAATCTACGGATAAATGCCCAAGCCGATAAAACAAATCAATAGGTTTTCCTGTTAAATCAACGTAAATAGTACGTGGGATAAAACCACCGCTAGGTTTCCGCGCTAAGAAAAACATTTATTCCAAAATGAAAAAAGATAAAGACACCAGCAAATTCGAGCCCGTCGATTCTGATGAATCTACGCCAGAGGACAATAAAGTAGTAAAGAAGAAGCACGACTCTCAGTACAAAGAGGAGCCCGCTACTCTTCAAAACCCGGCGGAAAAGAGAAAATACAGCGAACAGCCGCCTACAAAGCACAATACACATAACTAAGCCAACTTGGCTAAGTATTGAATTAAAGCCTGATTGAATTTTTCCGGCGCTTCCAGGTTCGGAAGATGCCCACATTGGTCGATTTCCTCCAAATCTGCAAATTTAATTTGCTCCTTTAGTGCATTCGCCTGTTCGCGCGTCATTAGTTTGTCTTCACTCCCTCTTATAATCAGACAGGGGAAAGATATCGAAGTTAAGCTATCCGTTGTATCCGTCCTTGAAGCCAAGGCCAGCAGTGTCGCACAAATACTGCGCACGTCGTTTCTACGGATACTGCTACGAATCAGCTCCACCTCCTCCGGTCGGCTAAGCAAACTCGACGCAGAAAAAACATTTTTCACAAAACCGATAGCAAACGTTCGTCTGCCATATTTCAATACCGACTGTATGGTGTCAAAACGCTTGATCTTGGCCTCATTTGAGTCGGCTTCAGCATTGGTATCCGCCAATACCATCCCATAAAAACGAGAGGGAGCTATCTGTAGGGCGCGCAATGCGATGTAACCACCCATGGAAATACCGCAAAGCACCACTTTTGTCAATCCTAGTTTTTCTATAAAAGCAATTAAATCGCGTGCGAAGACGTCTATGCTAAAATAACCATGCCCGCTGGTACTTCCACCGTGGCCCCGCACATCAACAGCAATGCCTCTTATTCCATTGGGAAGTGCCTCAAGCTGATAATGCCACATGTTTTTACTAAAAGGAAATCCGTGGATAAAGATGACTGTTTTATGGGGCCGAACTTCATCTTTTAGCAAATAAGAAATGCTGATATCGCCAACACGTATTTTTTTTCTTTGCAAAGGAAAGTTGTTGTACATGTTCTTTTAACTTCAAAACTAGCGATAAGTTTGGTCAAAATAAACATTTAGGCTGCATATTCTATGCCAGGACCTGCCACTAACGCTTAGGGCCGAAAATCACCTGCTGGAGGAACCATTATCGCTATTTTTTTTAACCACGTACTCAGGGCTTTAAGGTAAAAGCAAAAAACCTGATTACTATTTTTGTGCGATTATTTTGGATTTTTAATAATCGTTTATATCTTTGCATTCCAATTCGGAACGCACTTGTAGCTTAATTGGATAGAGCACCTGACTACGGATCAGGAGGTTAGGGGTTCGACTCCCTTCAAGTGCACTTAAAGGGGAAATCAAATGATTTCCCCTTTTTCGTTTAAGCCTAAAAACCATCTTCACCATAGCGTGGCTTGCCCATTATTTCTCACTTACTTATCGAAGCGCTGTTTTATTAAACAATTTGCAATGTTGAATTTTTATATATAGTAGACATTTGAATATTATGGAAAATAAGTTCGATAGAGAAGCCGGTACGACAAAAAAAGAAACAAAAGAGATAGCAGGGAACAGGAGTTTTTCAGAAGGGACGATTCATTCTATAAAAACGTATTCGAGAGCCTGGAAGATTATGCCCTTTTCACAACAGACACAAAGGGTCTCATCAATACATGGAATGTCGGCGCCGAAAGAATCTTGGGGTATACTGAGCAAGATATAATAGGAACACACTTCGCTATAATTTTCACCGCCGAAGATAGGAAGAGTAAACAAGCACAAAAGGAAATCAACGCCGCCCTGTCAGAAGGAAAAGCAGTGGATGAGCGCTATCATATACGCAAAGACGGATCAACGTTTTGGGCGCAGGGTATGTTATTCCCTCTGCACGATGAGCAGGATAAGCTTTTGGGATTCACCAAGATTTTACGTGATTACACCCATAAGAAAGAAAAAGAGGACCTTTTAAAAAGCAACTTAACGTATGCAGACAGCATTATCAACACGGTGAGGGAGCCCGTATTGGTACTTGATGCCAAACTTATTGTACGCAAAGCCAATAGGGCATTTTACCGGACCTTCCAGGTCAGTCGAGAAGAAACACTTGAGCGTTACATTTATGAGCTAGGCAATCGACAATGGGATATCCCAGCTTTACGGCAGTTATTGGAGACCATTATTCCGGAAAACACGCATTTTGAGGATTATGAAATTACGCATCATTTTGAAAAAATAGGAAAAAAAAGCATGCTGCTAAACGCGAGAAAACTATATCGAGTGGAAAGCGACACCCAAATGCTGTTAATGGCTTTCGAAGATATTACCAAGGAAAAGGAACTAGAAACGTTGAAAGATAATTTCATTAGCGTAGCCAGCCATGAACTGAAAACGCCTATCACGGCAGCTTGGGGCTATATACAATTGTTTGAAAGACAGATTGAACACTTAAGTTTAGCGCCAGCGCCTACTACTTCGATGGAAAAAACCAAACAACAGCTTCTCAAGCTAAACGATATGGTTCATCAACTGCTCGATCTCTCCAAGGTTACTTCGGGCACGCATCCCCTTGACTTCACGGAGTTTTCCATGGATACACTGGTTCGAGAAGTTATTGAAAATCATACACTTATTAATCCTGACGCCGAGATCCATATACACGGTTCGGTAGGAAGAAATATAAGCGCTGACCGGCTACGGATTGAGCAGGTGCTTAACAACCTGATCGGGAATGCCATCAAATACTGTTTTGGAAGCGCGCGCGTGCATATCGAACTATCGGTTACCGACAATTCCAGCTCTGTTCAAGTATGCATCAGCGATAACGGCATTGGCATTCCTGTTGGCGAAAAGGAGCGGCTTTTTGGGCTTTTTTCCAGGGCAAGCAACGCCATTCGGCGAAAAATCCCCGGAGTCGGGCTGGGCTTAAACATTTCTTCAGAAATTATAAAAAAACATGGCGGCAATATATGGGTGGAGAGTGACGGTACAAACGGAAGCACATTCTGCTTTACGATTCCGATAGACGCTTCAATGGAATAGGAGTTTGGAAAAACACCGAAACAGTTTACAGCGGGAAACCTGGCACACGCTCAACATGAAAGGGCCAAAACCTATATACTGGATGGTTTAAAGCCATCTCAAAATTCGATTTGGCCGCCATTGTTACATTTGGCTAGACGGATCTCGAACCGCTAAAACGAAACAGCGTTGCCGGCGGGCGACTTAAAATAGTCAAAAAAAGCAAGAAAAACAAAAAAATTATTTGGCTTTTAACTTAACCGTTCATTAGATTTGCTCTCAACCAATAGATATACTAATATTATAAGCCATAAAGCCATGAACATAGCCATTATTAACCGACATCAATTTTTTTTTTCGTTTCCAAAAAGTGTGTAATAAACACTTAATATCCGATGTCTGCCGACAGTCTTTCATAAAATGTGTTAACAGCCAACTCTCGGAAAGTTGGAATATCGAGAAGGCGTCTTGACATCTGCCAAGCGGAAAGAAGCATTCAAACCGTTTTACGTAAGAATTTGTAAGATCTTCCCTTTCCAAGCTTGATCATCTCAGCGACATACAGCTGTCGAACATCGATAAAAACCATTTTTTTAACTTTTTAAATAAACGTCAAATGCACAATTAAATACAGCGAGCTAATTTTCACCATCACACTAACCATAAAACCATTATTATGAACAGTTGCAATTTGAAAACTAGAAAGATTAATCGCTATTTGGTTATCTTTTTATGGAGTCTTTTATCAGCGCTTTATACAAACGCGCAAACAAATTTACTGGACATCAGCGGAACGGTAAAAGACGAACAGGGTTCACCGCTTGCCGGAGTTTCCATAAACGCAAAGTTATCCGGCCGGGGCGCTACAACAACCGAAAATGGTATTTTTACGCTCAAAGCGGATATCCGCGACACCCTTACTTTCATATTTATCGGTTATGATTCTCAAAAAGTACCCGTAAATAATCGGCAAACGATTCATGTACAGCTTTCCCCGAATAACGAACAATTGTCCGAAGTGGTCGTCATAGGTTATGGACAGCAAAGAAAAGGCGACCTTACAAGTTCCGTAGCGACGGTAACCGCCGAAAACTTTGTCAAGGCTCCTGTGCAGGATGCCGGACAACTGTTACAGGGTAAAGTCGCCGGACTGAGCATTGGAACACCCAGCGGAAACCCCACCGCCAACAGCCAGATATTGCTACGCGGAAACACCACCCTCTTCGGCGCCAACAGCGACCCGCTTGTCATTATTGATGGTATCCCCGGAACTTTGAAAACAGTCGCTCCCGAAGATATAGAAACCATTGATGTATTGAAGGATGGATCTGCGGCGGCCATTTATGGGGTGCGGGGAACCAACGGCGTTATTATTATAACGACTAAAAGAGCAAAGGGAATGGACGTTAACGTGGTCGATTATGCGGGATCGGCCAGCACACAAACCGTTCTAAGAAAGCCCAAGCTTCTATCCGCAGACAACTACCGTCGACAGATCGCCGCTGGCTTACGCGAGGTGTCCTGGGATCACGGCGACCAGACCGACTGGTTAAAGGAAATATCGCAAACACCGCTAACCCATATTCATAACCTCACTTTTCGCGGAGGAAGCAACAAAACCAACTATCTTGCATCAGCAAATTATCGCTACCTAGAAGGAATATTAAAGCGATCGGACAATCAAACCTTCACTGGCCGGGTCGATATAAATCATAGTATGTTGGATGACAAACTGCGATTCAATCTTAGTCTACTGAACCAGACCAACAAATTCACCCAAACACAGGACGGAGGGACCTTCAACGGTTATACGTATCGCCAAGCACTTATCTACAACCCAACTTCGCCGATTTATGACGATAATGGCAATTGGTTCGAACAACCCAGCAATTTTAATTATGAAAATCCCTTATCTCGCTTGTATGAGAGCGACGGTCTCACCCGATCGGTAAACTCGAGAATGGCGGCCACTGTTAGCTATAATCCGATACAGGATCTAAAGTTGAATGCGTTGTTTTCTTATTCTCGGGATAATCTAACTGCCGGTTACGCAGAGACCAAACGCCATATATCGACTATTCGCGATAGCCGGAATGCTTATGCTTCGCTCGGTGACCGCCTCACTATCGATCGGCTCGTAGAATTAACGGCCGAGTATTCTAAAACCGTCGGTCGACATCGCGGAAACATTTTAGGCGGCTATGGTTATCAGGATAATGAAACCTCAAGTAATTTTATCCAAAACTGGGACTTTCCAAGTGATGTATTCGGCTATAACAATATAGGGCTTGGCAATGCCATCAAAGACGGGAAGGGAGCTATTGGGAGTGACAAATTTGCGACGAACTTGATCAGCTTTTTCGGACGGATTACTTACAGTTATGCGGACAAGTATCTATTGCTGGCCAGTGTGCGCCATGAAGGCGCCAGCCAACTCATGGGAGCCCGAAGCCCATGGGGAACATTTGTTGCTGTATCAGGCGGTTGGCGCATTTCGAACGAGACATTTATGGCCAATCAAACTCTTTTTGACGACTTAAAGTTGAGAGCGGGATATGGTGTCACCGGAAATCCGCCGGCCGTAAATGCGACTTCTAACCCCTATTTGGCACAAGCACAACTCGGTTATGGCGGCTATATCTATTCCAATGGCCGATGGGTACAATCGTTGGGTCCCACCACCAATCCCAACCCATACATACGATGGGAGGAAAAACATGAAAGTAATTTCGGTTTGGATTTCAGCATGCTGAAAGGCCGTATCAGTGGAAATGTAGATTATTACATACGGGATATCAAAGGTTTACTATATGATTACCAAGTACCCAGCCCCCCTAATTTGGTCACCACTACCCGCGCCAATGTCGGTACCATGCGTAACAATGGTCTAGAGGTAAATCTGAATCTTGTTCCGATTCGTCGTGACGATTTCGAATGGAATACCAGCTTTCTGTTTTCCACCAATAAAAACAAGTTGATCAGCCTTTCCAACGAGCTATATCAAACTACCAATAATTACTTTACGGCAGGTTCTACAGGGGAACCGATTCAAACCTTCACCCATATCGTCTACATCGGTCAACAAATAGGCGATTTTTACGGATTCAAAGTAATAGATATCGATGAGTCCGGTAAATGGATATACGAAGGAGCCGATGGTAGCCCTATTCCCTATGACGACTTTAACCATAGCTTTGAAGAGAAAAAAGTGCTAGGTAATGGCTTACCGAAGTATTATGCCGGCTGGAACAACAACTTCCGTTACAAGAATCTAGATCTTTCCGTCACCATGCGGGGCGCCTTTGATTATCAGATATTGAACTTTCAACGCATGTATCTGGAAAACCCAACCCTTCAGAACTACAATCGTCTGGCGTCTTCAGAGGAACCCGTTTTCGGTAAATCTCTATTATCAGCACCCTTGGAATACAATAGCTATTATGTAGAAAACGGAGATCATTGGAAAATCGATAATATCACCTTGGGATATACTTTCGACAATATCAAAAATAAAGTGATCAAGGGGGCCCGTATTTATGCCGCGTCGCTCAACACCTTCATCATAACGGGATACCAAGGAATTGATCCCGAAGTAAATCGTCTGGGGCTCGACCCAGGCAATGACGATCGTGATAAATATCCAACAACGCGGACGTTTACCCTCGGGGTGAATATAAGTTTTTAATTTTTAACCCTAAATGGCCTCAAAAATGAAACGACACAACGCAATTGCTAAATCAGTGATATTGGGACTTTCCCTATGTACGGTGCTAGCATGTACGAAGTTGAAAGACGACTCGTATACTACAATTATTACAGATAAATTTCAACCTACGGAAGAGGACCTGACCTCTCTTGTAGGCACAGCATACTCCAATTGGCGTTTTGTATTGCTCGATTGGGATGGCGTATGGCGGGCACAGGAACTCAGTGCCGATCAACAAGTGATTCCTGCCCGCCCGAACGGTTGGGTAGATGGAGGTATTTACAAAAGAATACATCAACATCAGTGGACTTCCGATGAGGGGATTGTGGTTCAGGCTTGGAACCGGACTTATGCCGGCATCACCAATTGCAACCGTCTGATTTATCAGATTGAATCGGATGCTATTCCGGCGCAGGACAATAAAGAAGCCATTCTTGCAGAACTAAAAATCTTGCGCGCATCATATTACTATATCCTTTGCGATATGTTCGGTAACGTTCCAATTGTCACGCAGTTCAACCTTCCGGAAGGATTTTTACCAGAGCAGAGCAGTCGGAAAGAAGTATATGACTTCATAATCAGCGAAATTGAATCTAACATCGACTTATTGACGGAAGAAAATAACGCAAGCACATACGGTAAATTCAACAAATGGGCTGCCTATACATTATTGGCAAAGACCTATCTTAACGCTGAAGTTTATAGCGGTGTGGCCCAATGGCAGAAATGTCTGGAAGCGTGTGACGCTATAATAAATTCAAGCGCAGGATACATTTTGGAAGGTGACCAGAAGAACGTCTTTCTGACCGAAAATGAAAATTCCAAAGAGATTGTTTTTGCATTACCGCTCGATGAAAACTTTACCAATGAATGGAATGCTTTCGATCTCCATATGCAGTCCCTCTCTCCCGAAAACCAAGCCACTTATAACCTCTTAACAGCGCCCTGGGGCGGCATGTGTGCTGTACCGCAATTTATTCAGTCATACGACATAGATGATATACGCATGAAGCAGAACTGGATACAGGGACAGCAATATACTGCCTCTGGACAGATTCTCCTATGCGCATTAGGGGCCTATTCCGGCGAACCGCTTAATTATATCAATGAAGTGCCTTCCATCGATGCATCAGAAGCTATACACGGCTTTCGGCTAGGCAAATTTGAAATCAAACAAGGTGCCGCAGTTCAGCTGAGCAACGACTATCCGGTGTATCGCTATGCAGAGGTGCTTATGATGAAAGCCGAATGTCTGTTGCGACTGGGAAGAGCCGATGAAGCCGCAGCAATTGTTACCAATGTACGACAACGTGCGTTTCCCGAACATCCGGAAAAAGCCGTGGTCAGCGGCAATGAACTAGCGCAAGGCAGTAGATACGATTATGGACAAAGAGATAGCTACGGCAGTACACAAGAAGGTGGAAATGACATCCGCTTCGGTCGTTTTCTGGATGAGCTAGGATGGGAATTCGATCAGGAAGCCCATCGTAGAACCGATTTGATCCGCTTCGGTGCTTTCACTACTAAATCATGGTTTTCACATCGTGCTACGGGCAATATCGAAAAACAGCTGTTCCCGATTCCCCGGGTAGCACTGAACACGAACCCCCAACTTAAACAGAACCCCGGCTATTGACTTTTTAATCCGCAACAGGAAACAGAAACCGTTTAGAGACATAATTAATTTTTTTGACATGAAACGTTTCATATACTCTAATAAATTACAAGTTTCTAGGCCACTATTTTTTCGGAGCCGTTTACATTTTTGTTAATTTCTCTTGG
>NZ_SBJH01000024.1 GCF_004368405.1 Olivibacter sp. XZL3 | reverse complement strand
TTAGAGACTCAAAACTTACGGCTTTTCAGCCGTACCTCCTTCTTTTTCTTATTTATTTTTCAACGTTTTGGACGCTTGTGACTTTTGCTAATAGCACCACAGATTCGGATCTGAATGTTCTGGAAACTTGGTATAGTTTCGTTTATAAGATTGATACAACGACAAGCGCAAACAACGCGATATTGAAATTTGCTGCTTTACTTGAGCGTATAAACTCAGGCCTTTCAGTAACTAGGGCAACTAATGAAAATTTAAGCACCTGGAACACTTATCAGGTGCAGACTTGGGACAATAATAATATAAGAATTGGTGATTGTAATTAAAAGAGTGAATATGAAAAAATACCTATTAATCTTCGTTTTGAATGTTCTAGCGTTAAATATAAGCACAGCTTTAGCTCAACAAATAGAACTTCCGGATTTTAAAGAAATAGAAAAGCAGAATCAGTTGTTCGTGGGTACATGGAAAGCAACAAAGGATGGTGTTACGTATACGCTCGTTCTAAAACCTGGATTGCTGCCTGGCACCACGGAACGGGTGCCGATATTGCTTGGATCAATATTGGTCAAAAAAGGAGATCAGGTAGTCCGTGATATCCCCATAAAAGACTCAAGTCGTTTCTTCATGGGCGGCGTTCTTCTTTCTAAACCGAGGACCTTGGTGGGCAGCATTAACGATACTGAAATAAAAATGCCGAAGTCCGTTTATTTTTTTGCAAATGAGCAGTATACGGAGTTAACTTGGGAACAACGCAAAGAATCGGGATATCAAGAGCCTTTTGCTATTTTTCCCGAAGGTTTAACTTTTAAGAAGGTAGCCAATTAAGCCCCTTGTATGCAACCAGATTTATTGACTAACCGTTCAATTTCGAGAAAGCCGTCTCATAAATCAACTATGGGGCGGCTTTTTATTTACTGAAGCGGTAACGTAACTACTTTTGCTTCATCCACCAAGTATATTTTACTGTCCGATATGGCAATACAGATAGTCCATAGCCGGCTTTCAACAAGACAACAGCTAACGTTTTAAGGCCTCTACCGCTCGGGCGAGCATATGGTCAGAGTCGTTCTTCATCTTAAAATAAGCTTCGCTGCCAAAGAAAAAACGCGCAATAAGCGCCTTCATATCGAGCTCTATGAGTTTGCGGGCTACTTCAGCCTCTCTATTGTTAACTTCGATTCCTTGGCTTCGCGCTGTCTCTACGAAGTCAGTATAGGTATTTCTGGGCAAACTGTAATCGCTTAAAAAGTGGTCAATTGAAAAGTCAGGGGCTGTGGCAACCAGGTTACTATAAACGTAGTCGTTAATCAGATTAGCTTTCAGTACTTTCTTATAAAAACTATTCGCGCCCAAAGTATCAATGGGTACATAAATATCTGGCATAATCCCACCGCCTCCGTAAATAGGACGTCCCGAACTGGTATGATAAAGCATTCCTTTCAACAAAGAAGTGTCAAGTACACCCTTTCCTTCATCTTGCATCAGCTCACCGGAAATATACCGACGGTTAATTTCATTGAAATACTTTTCCAGGCCGTCCTTATACGACTTTTGGATACTTCTTCCGGATGGAGTATAATACCGGGCGATGCTTAGATTAACGGCAGAACCGTCATCAAAATCATATTGATCCTGTACCAAGCCCTTTCCAAAGGAGCGCCGTCCAACGACAATACCGCGGTCTAAATCCTGTACCGCGCCTGCTACGATCTCACTGGCCGAGGCAGAACGCTCATCTATAAGAATCGCAAGCATACCTTTCTCAAAAACGCCGCCCCCTTTCGAGTAATATTCCGTCCGCGGTTCATGGGCTCCCTGCGTATAGACGATCAACTCTTTTTCTTTAAAAAATTCGCTTGCCAAAGCCGTTGCTGCACGCAGATAGCCACCGCCGTTTTCCCTTAAATCGACAATCAGTTTATTGACACCATATTGTTTCATCCGGTTCAAATTTTTCCGGAAATCACTGGCAGTTTCTGCGCCAAACCGCTTAATTTTAATGTATGCGACCGCCGTATCGATAATATAAGCGGCATCGATGCTGCTGACAACAATTTTATCACGCACTACTTTAAACGGCTCCGCTAAATCCGCGCCATTTCGGTTAATCCAAAGGTTAACAACAGTCCCTCTCTTACCTCTCACTATCGCTGCTACTTCATGCTCTTTCATGTTTACGCCTGAAATCGGCCGATCGTCCACACCGATCAATTTATCGCCAATCTTTACACCGGCCTTTTCGGAAGGGCCGTTAGGCGTTAATGCTGTTATCATCAGCGTATCACGCAAGCGATAATATTCCAAACCAATGCCATCAAAGCTACCGTTTAACTCCTCTCCCAACGCTTTCGCCAGTCGCGGAGGCATATAAGTAGAATGCGGATCGAGGTGAGATAAAACTTGTTTAATAGCGAAATCCTGAAGGGTGTCTATCCCCACAACGTCTACATAGCGGTCATTTATAACCTGAACAAGCCTTTGCAGCTTGCCACTCTTATCTACCAAAACGGAAGGTAAAATGCCCGAAGTATTTTTAGAATCTTGCTCAACAAAACTTTGCCCTAACAGCAAACCCACAAAAAGTACGGCAGCATAAGTGGCGGCAGCAAGTAAGTTTTTTCTAGTTTCGGGACTCATAGCGATTTAGAGGTGCTAAAGTAACTATAATAACGGAATTATGCTTCACCCGCCCCAGCTTTTTCAATTCAAACCTATTTCTTGCTATTACTTTAATACTTCTTCAAGCCTCGGAAGAATATACGAACACGGTACGTGCAGGGAAGCCAAAAATTGCAAAGCCTTGGACAATTGTATATCAAATCAAATTTATCTAAGTTTGTCTGGAGAGATACAAGTTGTTTGGCTGTTCATTAACAAATGTGTTAAACTAAACCGTTAACAAATTCGCTAATGAAATGTTTATAACAATACAAAAATGGTTTTTTAACAATAAACTTGGAACTGGAGATGCACGAGATCGAACCCTTTTATCGTTGGCGAGACGACTATATCGCTTCCGAAGATGAGCTTTCTCCTTTTTATGGGACAGAGTACAGCGAATTTGAATTCGATAAACAGATTTACAACTTTTTGTTACATCCTCAATGGGACTATTTTGGGTCCAATACCCTTTATCTGAAAATACTTTTCGCAGATTACGAGCACCAGTATGCAATTATTGAGCTGATCGGCGAGTGGAATGATGCCATTAATAACGATATTATGCTACTAAAAAGAGAAGTCCTTGAATTGATGATCGCGGAAGGAATCAACAAATTCATCCTTATCGGCGAAAACATATTGAATTTCCACGCGTCGGACGATTGCTATTATGAAGAATGGTTTCAGGAAATTGAGGACGGCTGGATAGCAGGACTGAATTTTAGGCAGCATGTAATTGATGAGTTTAAAAACTCGAACATCGATTATTTTATAAATTTTGGTGGTAATTTGGATGATATGAGCTGGCGTAACCGTAAACCTGTTCAGGTGTTTCGGGCCGTCGAAGAACAGCTGACAAAACGCTTGTACTGATTTTGTGTCGTCGCTTGCGGATGAAAACCCTAAGCAACATGCACAATTACAACACCATTAACGAGCGTTGCGACTATCCTGCGACTACCCTCTCCATAACCTACTACTTATAGCCTACTACTTACAACTTATAACGATCTTTGGTACAATGCTTGCTCTTATTACCTTAAGAAGCAATAAATTAAACGATCATGTAAACCCGTAGCCTATGAAAGCTTTTGTTTTACTATTAATGGCCTCCTCTATCTGTAACAGTGCCTATGCACAGGACATAGAACAAAGTCATTCAAACAAACAGGTCGACAAGACGCAGCTTCCGGTACCCAATGAAAAAGAGCAGCTTTTCTATCTACAGCGCGATCCGAACAAAAACACTGTTGTGTACACATTAAACAAAAAGAACGGGAAAATAGATGAAGACAATCCGGTCAATGTTTACTGGATTTTATATGAAGAGGACGGGAAACGAAAAGGCCTGTCTTATATCCAAAGGAAATTCGCTTACGGCGTTCATCATCGAAAATTGGCCGAAAATGAATATGAAATCAGCCTAACTTCTTGCAAACGTATCCCGCTTCGATTGGCTTACTGCCCTTTAAGCAAACAATACGAAGCTTTTACTTCCATTAACGATAAACCGGCCATCGTAGAACGCATATTTGTACGAATCAACGGCGGCTCGCTTTTCAAACCAAATGTCGACTACATTGAATTAATCTGTAAAGACAGTGAGTCGGGACGAAAATTAAAGCAAATGATCCCGATGAACGAGTAGCCCTCGATTAACTGGACAAGCGTAGGCAAACGGAGTTGCAAGAGAGCTCCTGTGTATGACGAATCGGCCCCGCAGAATGGCGTGCCGAAAACTGAATTTTTAGCGAAAACTAGACAGCCTTGAGTTTTTGCTACCTTTTGGGTCAGGCCAGAAGGTGATAACAAAAAATTTCTTTTAATCTAAAGATTCTATATTCTATAAAGCGATTAAGGTGCTTTATCTTGCACACATCGAAAACCGAGATTATTACTGGCACTACTCACTTCTCCTTTCCCTCTACTTCCAGCCTTGTAGCGCTCACAATACTGATCGTTACATAAGAACGACCCACCTCGCTGCACGCGTTTCACCAATCCGGGCTCTGCCGGATCGTAACTATCTTTTGGTCCCCTAGGGTTATCGGATTCGGCCTGTTCATAAGCATCGGGCCGATAGAAATCAGCACACCACTCCCACACATTCCCTTCCATATCATATAAACCAAATGCATTCACCGGAAAAGATTTGACGGGAGCAAGCTCAACGAATCCGTCTTCAGCTGCATTGCTCACCGGAAAATCACCTTGATAGGTATTGGCCACCCACCTACCCTGTGGCTTCAATTCGTCGCCCCAATAATATTTTTTTCCAACCAGTCCTCCCCGAGCAGCGTACTCCCATTCGGCTTCTGTAGGCAAGCGCTTTCCGGCCCACTTAGCAAAAGCCTCCGCATCTTCATAACTTACTTGTACAACCGGTTCGTTCTCTTTTCCTTTAATGCTACTCCCAGGTCCCTTCGGCTGCCTCCAAGAAGCACCCGGCACATACTTCCACCATTGTAAGTGATTGTTTAAGTCGACCCGCTCTTGTGGAGGAGTAAACACGGCGGAGCCTGGCACCAGCAGATCCCGTGATACCCCTGGGAAGTCGGCCGGATTCAAAGCCCTTTCGGCCACTGTTATATAGCCCGTAGCTTCCACGAATTTTGCGAACTGCGCATTGGTCACTTCATGTTCGTCCATCCAAAAGTCGCGGACCTTCACTTGATGTATGGGTTGCGAATCACCAAAATCCGTAGATCCCATTTGAAACACCCCGCCCTTAATAAACACCATCTTCGCATCATCGGCCCCCTGCAGTACACTTTCCTGCGACCTCTTTACCGCTGCAGCCCTAGAGGGCATCCCTTCCGAAACACACATCGCTACTGAATCTTTTTGGCTTGCCGATTTGTCTTCGGCCGAATGGCATGAAGCTACCGCAACTGCTCCACTTACGTACAGCCAAATCCACCGTTTTTTACACTTATTCATCGATTGCTTTTATGCCCTCGGGCCTGTTTTACTCAACGTATTATTATAGGTAGCATTCCTAACCAAAAAGAAGCAATGCCAGTATTAAAGTAATCACAATATTAAATAATTGGGCAATCAGAAATACCCAAAACGGACGCTTACTATTTTCCCTTATTAAATCTTTAAAGTTAGTCTCTAAGCCAATGCTTGTAAAGGCAAGCGCAAACCACAACCCTTGGATACTCTTAATATCTCCTTTTACGGAAGCTACGGTATCCGGCTGTAGAAAAAAGGAAAACAATAGCGAAGCCGCTATAAAACCTAACACAAATTTAGGAAACCGTTCCCAGATTACACCTAAACCAGGTTTACTGACCGCTTCTTTTCCCGCAGGGTGGTTGGTATAGGTCCAGTACACCGATATCGCTAATGCCGCCACACCCAACAATACATTTTGTGAAAACTTCACAATAGTACTTATTTTTAGTGCGGTTTCACCCACAAGTGAACCTGAAGCGACAACAGCACCGGAAGTATCAATACTTCCGCCCAACCAGGCGCCTGTTACTTCTTCCGAAAAACCAAAATAACTTGCTATATAAGGCATAATGATCATCATCGGAATTGCTGTGATAAGTACCATCGACACGACGTACGACAATTTTTTGGAATCGCCCTGTATCGCTCCCGATGTAGCAATAGCCGCCGAAACACCACAGATTGAAACCGCACTCGACAACATCAAACCAAGTTCTTCATCTATTTTGAATTTTTTGCAAAGCCAAAAAGAAAAATACCAAACCGACAAAACAACAACTAAGGACTGGATAAGGCCTAGTGAACCTGCTTTAAGAATGTCTGAGAAAATCACGTTCGTTCCGAGCAGAACCAAGCCTATCTTCACCAGCAACTCAGCCGACAGCGCTTCTTTGAGCCAAACCGGCAGTTTAATCGTGTTGCCCACCAACAGCCCTACACATAAGCTAAAAATAACGGCCTCCAATCCCAGATCCTCCATTGTTTTGTTGCCGGCCAATAATAAGGCGAAAGCCGTTAGCAGGAAAACCACCGGAAAACCGAGTAGGTAAGGTCGGATTTTCCTTCCTGTGAGCAGTCCCCCAAGTACCAGGATAGCAAACGTAAAAACGAGCTGTTTTAATAAGCTAAACAAATTATCCGCCACAAAGACCGAGAATAGACTGTCGACATCCGACCATTTGTACTTAGGGGCTTCCAAATGAAACCCTAAAATAGCAAGGCCGATGATAATAAATCCTAATATTACTACCGTCCAATCTTCTGTCAGAAAATTTCGCCTAGGCAAGTTTTGCAACTCAGGAGACAAGTCCTGTTCCGATAAAACGGCTTCGGTTGAGGTTATTCCTTCATTCATGTTTTTAGTATCTTGATTAGTAAAAAGCCAAAACTATTGATAATAAGCAAAAGAAAAAAGGAAAAAATCAATTTGCGCGTTTTTAAACTATAAATTCCATAGATTTTCTCATCATACCCGTTCAAAACGATGCTACTAGCCGTTCGTGATGCGTAAGTTCACAGGTACTGCCGGATCTATTTGCTCTTCGGCAGGTTCTGCCGATACTTCCGATCTGACTACCACATCCTCTCGCACCATCGGTCCGCCTGCGGCCAGCTCGCTGCCGGGAACTTTTGATTTAAAGATCGGCCAAAGGAACTGGGCATACCACGCATCCCCCTCATAATGAGAAATGCCATACGATTTAGGATATTGTCTGGTAATCAAAGCGGTTCCAAATAACATATCCCAAAAGAAGAACATATTGCCAAAATTCCCTTTGTAATACCCAACCCCGTCATCCGTCACATCCGCATGATGTGCGTGATGGGTAGCCGGCGTTGAAATTGTCCTCTCTACCACCCAAGCCAGCGGATGCAACCACTTTTTCTCGTATAAGGGTTTATCCCACTTAATACTTGAATGGGCCATCTTTGTAATGATCGACTTGATTCCTTTCGCAAACAGTGCCGGATACCCCAAACCCAAGTAAACCAGCAAAGTAGTTAAATACGTTTGCGAAAAGAAGATGGTATAAATAATATTTTGTCTGGAAGCCATTGCCATGCCCATATAGGGCGCTGAATGATGGGTTCTATGAAATCGCCATAACCAAGGTACCTCATGGTGCAATCGATGGTACCAATACTGCGTCAAATCATCGTAAATGCAAATGATGACAAAGCCCCAGAAGAAAGGAATCCAATCCAGCGTATCTTTTGCATCCGGAAGTATAATCGGCAAAAATTTTAATCCAAAATAGGCCACTAAGGGCCTAGTTACTAATCTGGGCAAAGCGTAACAAGCTAAATCCAGGAGCTTTTCATTGCGGTTCCAATGCTTACCATACAAGCCGAATGAGAATTCAAAAACGCCAATTATGAGCGTAAGTGCTGCTAAACCCCATGTATTGAGGTTGGTAAAAACAGCTTCAATAAAGTTTGTCATTCCATTTACGTTTAATTGTCATTACTTATTTAATCCATGGTTTTTGACCTGTTATATAGAAATATAAAAACATCAATAAGATAGGCAGCGTATATATTATAATGCTCAGTAGCACATTTCTAACAATCCTATCTTTCGCTTCCTTTTCCATTTTTATCTGATTTTGTTTTAATTACTTAATTTGTCTAGGTTAATGCTACTTAATCTATTTAACGGAAGAGCAGCTGAACAAAGCGATACTCAGCAGCAAAATAATCGCCGGAATCAAGGTAATAACCACACCGATCAATATCTTTTTTAAGAGAAGCACCAAATCTTGACGGGTCATCATATTTATAGTTTAAACTTATTTACTTGTTCCAAAATCTCTTCTTTAGAACTTTGCCCTTGCTTCTTCCAAACCAACTCTTCATCTTTATAAAGCAATAGCGTCGGAAGCCCTTCAACGGCGAGCTCCCTTACTAAGCTCTTATTTTCATAAGCTTCGATATCCACCAGTTTAAGCACTTCGCTTTGTGCCGCGACTACTTCTTCGACAATTGGTTTTAATTTTTTACAGCCACCGCAGTAGCGCGACCCTACGTCCACCAATACTAATTGATCGGCTTTAATCTGTTGATTGAAATCGACTAACGACAATCCCTCTCCTACCGTAGATTCAACTGGTTTTCCTTGTCCGATCCATTTGCTGAGCCCTCCCGGAAATTCATACACTTCTTTAAAACCCTGCCTATGAAGCTTAGCTGCCAATACCCCGCTCCGGCCATTTCCGATTGAATAAACAAACACAGGTTTATTTTTAGCCAACTGTTGACTAAGTGCCGTGAATTGTTTTTCATTCGCTACATTCACTGCACCTTTAACATGGTTCTGCCGATATTCTTCTTCTGATCGTGCGTCTAAAATTTGTGCATTGGACCCCGCAACCGCAAACTTTTGCTCGAAGTCTGCAAAAGAAAGCAATGATTGTTTTTCTTCTTGGCCTATGGCTGCTCCGAATGTGAAGAGCAAGGCAATTACATACATGTTTTTTTTCATATCACCTTCTATTAGTTAAATTTACACGTCTATTATTGATATCATTCCGGTCAATTAAGGGATAAAGATTGTTCTTCTTCGCCTCTTCCTCGAACAGTTTCTTGAGCTCTTCCAGCTTTTCAGGGTTCTCTTTAGCCAGATCATGCAGCTCGGTAAAATCCTTATCCAGATTATAGAGTTGCCAATCGTTATTTAATTGTATCTACTACACTGATATTCTGCACGCCACCAGCGTCATGCTTGAACGCCTGACCGGCTTTCCAGCCATCCTTATAAATGGCTTTGGAACCGAAGATGTAGTAGTATTGCTGGGTATGACGCGATGGAGCCGATCCATTTTCAAAAGAATAAACAAGCGATGTACCCTGAATGGTATCCTGCTTAACACCTCTAATATAAACAGGTGCATCTATCCCTACATATTCCAACGTAGTAGGCAACAAATCGATTACATGTCCATACTGATGACGGATGCCCCCTTTTTCTGATATACCTTTCGGATAAAAGACGACCAGCGGGTTACGTGTACCTCCTTCCGAATGAGCATCCTGTTTCCAATATTTAAAAGGGGTATTCGTAGCCTGTGCCCAACCCAACGGAAAATTGCCATTCGTCGCCTCTGGGGTTCCAATAATATCAAAATCTTCCAAATGCGCTTTTACCGCCTCCTCCTCTGTCAATTCTTGTGTTAGTGCTGCGGCATGACTTCTTTTGATGGTTCCATACAAGGTTCCCTCTTTACTGGCGCCATTATCGCCGATAACCAGCAAAATCAAGGTGTTATCCAATTGATTAATTGATTTCAAATGATTGATAAGTCGGCCAACTTCATAATCCGTATAAGTCAGATAACCCGCGTAAACTTCAAAAAAACGTGCATATACTTTCTTTTCATCAGCCGATAGTTTATTCCAAGCTTTGATGAGAGGATTTCTGGCAGGCAGCTCGACATGAGCCGGAATGATACCCAGTTCTTTTTGACGTTTAATGGTCTCTTCACGATAAGCGTCCCACCCTTTGTCGAACTTCCCTTTATATAGATCCCGCCATTTCGCTTCCAGCTGATGCGGCGAATGCGTTGCCGCGGGTGCATAGTATAAGAAAAAAGGCTTATCGGGCGCTGCTTTCTTCTGGCGGTCAATAAAATGAATGGCCTTATCGGTAATTTGCGCACTCAAATGTCTTCCGTCTGATTCAACATGCGCATTATCTTCCACTAAATCGGGTTTATACTGATCCGTTGCCGATCCGAGAAAACCGAAGAAATGGTCAAAGCCTTTACCAGACGGCCAACGATCAAAAGGACCGGCATCGGTGGCGTCTTGATCGGGAGTTAGTCCATATTTACCCACAGCAAAAGTATTATATCCTTGTTCCCGTAGAATCTCGGCAATCGTTCCTTTGTCTGACGGAATCCGTCCATCCCATCCCGGGAAACCAAATGAAGACCATTTATGCGAAAATCCAGCTTCATGTACTCTACTTGAATTTCTGCCCGTCAATAAGGCTGCTCGTGTTGGGGCACACATCGCTGCTGTATGAAAATTCGTATAACGAAGTCCATTATTCGCCAAGCTATCGAATGTGGGTGTAGGTATCAATCCTCCGAATGTACTACTAGCACCAAAACCTACATCGTCTAATAGAATCCAAATCACATTTGGTGCGCCTTTAGGTGCTACAACCGGATCAACCCAAGCTTCTTTGGAATTATTAAACCGATCACCTATCACTCCTTTGAATGGTTCTTGTTGTTGCGTTATATTCTGACCCTGCACCGTGGGCAAGACGAACAGGCTCCATAAGCCAATAATTTTCAATGTCCGATTCATCATATTAAGTTATATTTTTAAAGTTCATTCTTTTGCGGAAGCCTCGGCTTTCGCTTTTTCATAATCATAAAACCATTTCACATCCTTATCGTAGGATTCTGCCTTCACCTGATGGTACCACTTGTCATACAAATTGACTAATCGCGCTGCCTGCTGAGGGTGCTCCTTTACTAAGTTATGCAACTCGGTACGATCGGTTGTCAGGTTATATAATTGCCAATTCTCCGATTTTTCAGCAACCAGTTTCCATTCTCCGTCCACAATCGCTCTGTTTCCTTCATGTTCCCAAAAGATTGGCTGTTTCCGTTGTAGCGGTTTCCCACGCAAAATAGGTTTCAAACTCGTGCCTACTGCTGGGATAATTGTATTCCCTTGGAACGTTTCGGGATATTGCGCTCCTGCTAAATCTACAAGTGTCGCCAAGATATCTACGATATGAGCAGCTTGTCTATCAAAAGAACCATTTAGGGAAGAAGGGATTCCTTTCGGCCAGGAAACAATCGCCGGAGAAGCTATTCCCCCTTCGTGCGTATGGTGTTTATAGGCCCAAAAAGGCGTACATGCTGCTTCGGCCCATCCCTGGCCTAAGAAAACCGTAGACTGTGCAGACCCAGGAGACGTCCCTTCATACCTAGCTTCTGCCCCCGGCTCTGCATTCCCTCCGTTATCCGACACAAAAAGAATTACCGTATTATCGAAGACACCACGTTCCTTCAATCCAGACACTAAATCCCCGATGCTTTTATCCAGATGTGTAATGACCGCAGCGTAGATCGCCATGATGTCATCATATTTCTTCTTATCCGCCTCACTTAAATGATCCCAATCAGGAACTTTAGGATTGATGGGCGGAAGTTTCCAGGAGGAATCGATCAATCCCAGTTCCAACTGCCGATTGTACCGTGCTTCGCGAAGCTTCGCCCATCCTTCTTTATATTTTCCTCGGAATCTCGCAATTTCCTCCTCCGGCGCCTGTAAAGGAAAATGAGGAGCATTATGCGCCAGATAAAGTAAAAAGGGTTTCTGCTCCTTCAACGCCTCATCAATAAACTTCAAACCGAAATCTGTCCATAAGTCAGTTGTATACCAGTTCGCAGGCAAGCGATCAGAATCATTGGCCAGCTCCTCTCCGTTCAGAAACAGTTGTACCCTTTCCGATTCTTTATAATAAAATCCACCAGCAGGTGCATTTAATGATCTATCAAACCCGCGTTTCCAAGGAACAACCCCGGCCTGCTGCCCTACATGCCATTTTCCAGTCATGGCCGTAAAATATCCTGCCGTTTGCAGCAGCTCTCCTATTGTAACCGTATTATTATTCAAATGTCCTCTGTAAGCCGGATGTTCAGGCCCTTTATCCTCCATCATATGCCCAATTCCCGCTTGGTGTGGATAAACGCCTGTTAGTAAGGCAGCTCGTGTAGGACAACACCGAGCCGTGTTATAGAAATTGGTTAAACGAATACCGTGGGCAGCCAGCTTGTCCAAATTGGGAGTGGGTATTTCACTTCCAAAACAGCCTAGATCAGCATATCCTAAATCATCCGCCAAAATAACAATTAGGTTAGGCCTTTTTTGCTGTGACCATACGGTGTTAAAACTGAATACAGCCAGAAACACCAAACTAAAAAAAACAGACTTCTTATACATATTTTTCACATTAAAGGTTATAAACATTAATTCCATCCGGGATTCTGCGTAAGCAATGGATTATTATCGATTTCTGTCTGTGGAATAGGATACAGATAATGCTTTTCAGCAGCATTCGTTTTACCGACCTTATGCAGGCTTTTGATGAGTATTCCGTTGCCTGCAGCATCTTTTTCCCTGATTAAATCGAACCATCTTTGGTATTCATAAGACAATTCCAAACGTCTTTCCAAGTAAACAGAATCGCGAAACTGATCTTTCGTCAACCCTTGGGTTAAATCAGGCAACCCGGCTCTGGCACGCACTCTATTGAGTGATTTATAAGCTTTAAGTGTCGGGCCATTCACTTCATTTTCAGCCTCTGCATGAATGAGCAGTACTTCCGAATAGCGGATAATAGTCACATTAGCGGCCGACTCTCTGGATACCGCTGTATTGTCGGGATCCCACCATTTATGCCAAAAAGGCGTCGAATCCTGTGCAACCGCCGGGTTTTGCAAAGGAAGACCGTATTTCCGACCGTTGGTCGGACTGGTAAAGCTACGCACAAAGGTCACATCCCTCCGCTTGTCGTCCGGTTTATACAGCTTATAAATACTGAAATAGTTGTCGTTACCTTCCGTATAGTATCGAACCATGTGCGCGTAACTACCACTGAGCCCGGGAATGGAGGTATAAATCGCCCTGGGATTTTCGCTATTCCCCTGGTTATTCGCGTTTGCTTTAAATTGCGCAGAAAACACATGCTCAATCCCATTTTTATAGGCGGGTAAGAACACATGCGAATAGTCCTCAAACAGATCGTAGTTATAGGCTCCGGAACCGCCATCGGCAGGAGACAATACCTCCTCCGCCTTTGTTATAGCCTGCTCATAATGCGCAGTCAGTTTTAATGGTAAAGACGCCTTTATTAAATACACTTTTGCCAGCAAGGCCTTAGCGGCACCGGCAGTTGCTCTACCTTCATCCGGAGAGCTATAGGCGTTCGGCAATACTTCAGCGGCCTCCGTTAAATCCGTTTCAATCTGCGCATAGACCGCTACGGAAGGAGCTCTTTCAATTTCATAGGCAGAAGGATCTACATAGTTTTGGTATTCCGTAATCAGCGGTACATCCCCAAACAGACGAACCAAATTGAAATAAAAGAGTGCACGCAAGAATTTAGCTTCCCCTAAAATCCGGGCTTTATTGCTCTCATTGGTAAAAGTAATATCCGGCACTTTGTCCAAAACCACATTTGCCTTCTTTATAGCAGCATAATGTTGCTGCCAAATTTCATATACCCGCAGATTACTTGATGAATGTGCCAAAACAGAGAGCGATCGTACATCAGGGTTGGTAGCGCCTGGCCCTGGATCTTCATCGTCACCCGCCATATTCATTCCTGTATTGAACAAGGTATTATAGGGCGATTGAACACTTTGTGTATTCAAATGGAAATAAACGGCGTTAATCGCATTAAGGGCGTCCGATTCGTTATTATAATATTGGTCTTCCGAAACAAAAGAGGCCGGATTCTCCTCTAGAAAATCCTTACAAGCCGCAAGAAAAAAAACGACAACGCCAATTACAAAAAGCTTTATATTTTTCATCTTATTTCCTAACTATTAAAATGTTACCAAAAGGCCTAATTGATATGATTTATTATTCGGATACACACCATTGTCCACCCCTCTGTCAATAAGCGACTGACCATTACTGCTTGCTTCGGGATCAAATCCAGTATAATTTGTCCAAGTCACTAGATTCTGCGCCGAAACATAAATTTTCAGGTTTTGAATTTTTGCAGCATCCAAGATCGATTTTGGAAGGTTATAGCCGAATGAAAGATTTTTAATTCGACAATAAGATGCATTTTCGATGAACCGATCTGAGATGGTAATGGCGGGGTCTTGATAAGCTTCTTTAACATCGGTATTCGTGTTGGTCGGTGTCCACCTATTCAATAATACGGAAGATGCATTGGTATAGCCGGTTCCCAGTTCCAAATTAGCGCGGTTCACGTTATATAATTTCCCACCTACGGATGCTTGCAAGAAAACAGATAAATCAAAGCCTTTATAATTAAACGTGTTAGTAAGCCCTCCTACAAAATCAGGTTGATTATCGATTACAATACGATCCCCCGCCTGGGTAATCCGTCCATCGCCATCGATATCCTTAAATTGCTGACCTCCCGGCCCGGAATTTGCCTGAGGAGTTAATGGCCTTGTACCTTCCTGAATAACTCCATCCGTTTGATACACAATAAAAGAACCTACAGGATGTCCAACCTTCGCTATAGACGGCGCAGAGCTGGAAGGTATATATTGGTCGATTCCCTCACCTAAACTAAGCACTTTGTTTCTGTTTCGGGAGAAGACCAAGAGCGTATTCCATTTAAAGTTGCCTATTAGGTTCTTTGAGCTGATACTTAGATCAATGCCCTGGTTGGAAACCTCTCCTACGTTTTGATACACAATAGCACCTTGGCCATTATAGATATCCGACAAGCCCGAAGTCCCGGGTACCGTTCTGGTTAATAGAAGATCTGTTGTTTTTTTATAATAGTAGTCGGCAGCAAGATCTACACGGCCGTTTACCAAGCCGATATCCACACCGGCATCAAGCTGAAAAGTTTTCTCCCAACCGAGATCTGGATTTGCAACGGTGCTTGGAGCATATCCTGCGACCGTTGTATTGGAGAAATTGTAAGGAAAATAAGTTAATGCAGCGAGCGATTGATAAGATGGGATATTTTGGTTACCTGTGGTTCCGGCACTTAAACGCAATTTCAAGTAACTGATACGCTTTACATTTCGAAAAAATTCTTCATTTGAAATATTCCAACCCAAGGCCGCTGAAGGAAAATAACCCCATTTATTTCCCGATCCGAATTTAGAAGATCCATCTGCACGCAAGGTGACGGTCAGCAAATAACGATCGTCGTACGCATAGTTTATACGCCCTAAGTAAGAAGCAAGCGACCAGTCTGTCGCCGACGAAGCAGGCGTACGACTCGTAACCCCCGCCCCCAAGTTATTATAAGTAAGGTCATCGGAAGAAAAACCAGCTGCTTCAGCCTTCAAACCTTCAGATTTTGATTGCTGTAAACTGAAACCCACCACAGCGTTTAATCTATTTTTGTCGTCCAAAGACTTTTCGTAGGATAGGGTGTTCTCATTCAGCCAGTTGAGCGTATAAAGTGACCCGACTATAGCATTCCCGCTCAGTGCAGCACCTTCATAGGTAGAAATGGGCAGGTATCGATTTTCCTTATTGTCAATTAAGTCGGCACCAATCAGCACTGTGGCTTTTAATCCGTCTAAAAGGGTATATTCTCCAGAAAAATTACCTAGAATACGATTGGTTTTTGAAACGTTGATAATGGAATTGAGGCTGTTTATCGGATTGGCATAGGCCGATTCAAATGGGCTATTAACCACAAAGGATCCGTCGTCTTGATAAATGGGCAAAGCTGGTGGCGTCAAAATCAGAGCCTGTACAATAGCGGGCGGGGCAATATTCGTACTGATCCGGCTGGCATTCAAGTTTCCCGTGATCTTTAATTTAGCACTATAATCGTGATTGACATTAATGCGCCCGGAAAAACGCTCAAAATCGGTATTGATAATCACCCCTTCCTGTTTTAGGTAATTGGCAGAAATACCCAATCTGGTTTTTTCAGACGCCGATAATATGGACAAGCTATGACTTTGTTGCGGTGCACTCCTAAATGCGGCCCCCTGCCAATCTGTACCAACGCCGGAAGTATCCAAGGAATAGCCGGACACACTTGGTAACGTAGGTGTTTTTCCAGAATTATAGGCTGCATCTTTACGCAATTCCCACCATTCACGTGCGTTCAATAACGGTAACCTACGAATCACTTCCTGCATCCCGTAAAAACCATCGTAGGTGATAGACTTCGTTCCGCCGGACCCTTTTTTGGTGGTAATAATTACCACCCCATTTGCCCCTCGGGATCCGTATATTGCCGTTGCGGAAGCATCTTTGAGCACATCGATCGATTCAATGTCGGCGGTATTGATGGTCGACAATGGATTGATGTTAGGGCCTGCTGCGACACCCGAGCTATTCACGCTGTAGTCATTATTGACAGGATAGCCATCGATTACATAAAGAGGATCACTACCGGCATTAATGGAATTATTCCCCCGAACTTGTACACTCACGCCAGCTCCCGGCTGACCGGAAGTTTGCGTAACCGTCACTCCTGATACCGAACCTTGCAAGAGACGTTCTACAGAAACCACAGGCTGGCTTTTATTTTCTGCCGGAACAGATGCAACCGATCCGGTTAAATCGCCACGCTTTTGCGTGCCATAACCCACCACCACAACATCCTCCAATTGATTAAAGTCGGGTTCCAAACCAATAGCGATGGGGCTTCCGGTAGCAACCACCTTTTTAACCTGGTACCCGATATAATTGATTATTAAGGTGTAAGGAAATTTTTGCCCGGTGACGAACTTGAAGTTTCCTTCTCCATCGGTGCTTGCCTTGTGTGTAGTGCCTTCTATGGATACGGTGGCACCCGGAAGCGGCTCCTTCGAATTGCTATCGAAGACTTTCCCGTCTAATGTCGAGTTAATCAGCGGTTTGGTAACTTGCGCTTGTAAAGCTCCATTTAAAACAAGAAGAAAAGTAAGTAGAAGAATTCGTCGTCGTGTTCTATATGACGAAATAATAAACGTATATAGCTTTGCAATAAAATCAATCATTGTATCTTTACAGTTAGGTGCATAAAGCCGTGCAATCCGCCTGAACGGTTACAGCAGCAAACATGAAATCCGGAAAATAGAAAGGAGAGAAAACGTTGTTAGCAACAACAGGAGTGGCACATGATTAATCGCATGGGAGCGATCGAAAAAACAATAGGATTGGAAACCCGTTTTACGCCGTCTTCGCGCAGTGGAAGAGTCACTTGTTGATTTGTTTTCATTTGTTCAGTTATTATCTCGATTATGATTAAGCCTCAGCTCTAACGACCTTTAATCTATTTTATCGTAAAATGCTATCCAAATACCTACCAAATAGACTACAATTTTAATAGACATTAATATCATCACAAATATAAACGTTCGTTCCTTCCCCAGTTAGGAACAAAAACTACTTATTATGTATATAAATAATGCGCATGAGTATCGACATATCCCCACGATCTTTTCCGGTAAGCTTCACCAGTGTATGCGCTCAACGAATCACAACCCTAAATTCGATTTGATAATCACCAAATTATTACCGACATTTGCAATGCTTATTGAGAAAGACGGAGGGATTAGACCCTACGAAGTCTTGGCAACCTGTGCTTACAAGGTGCTACATTCTACCCGGTTCGAGATCGGGAAAGATAAGCAAAAGTCATTTTCTAGGCTTTTTCTCAATGCAAGCATCATGTTAACAAAAACAATATCTATTAGGAGATAGATAACAACCTGTATATGGTTTACTGTGCCGTATGAGTATTAGAGAAGAACTAAACAAACGCATTTTAATTATCGATGGTGCAATGGGCACCATGATTCAGCCTTACGGACTTGAAGAGGCGGATTTTCGTGGAAGGCGTTTTTCCGACCATCCCTGTGAAGTAAAGGGAAACAATGATCTGTTAAACATCACCAAGCCTCAAATCATAAAAGAGATCCATGAGGCCTATCTGGAAGCAGGTGCCGATATCATCGAAACGAACACGTTCAGTTCGCAGGTGATATCGATGGCCGACTATCAGATGGAATCCTTGGTATATGAGTTAAACTACGAAGGAGCCCGGATAGCGAAGGAGGCTGCCACTCAATTTACGCATAAAAATCCGGAAAAGCCACGCTTTGTAGCCGGCGCCATCGGCCCTACTAACCGCACAGCTTCTTTGTCGCCCGACGTGAATGACCCCGGCTATCGGGCCGTTATGTTCGACGATCTTGTGCATGCCTATTACGAGCAAGTGCGCGGCTTGATTGATGGAGGAGCGGATGTATTACTTATTGAGACCATCTTTGATACCCTGAATGCAAAAGCCGCCATTTTCGCCATTATTCAGTACGAAAATGAACTAATAGCTGCGGGCAAACGAAACGAACGGATTGACATCATGCTATCCGGGACCATCACTGATGCCAGTGGACGAACACTCTCGGGCCAAACCGTAGAGGCCTTTCTAAACTCCATAAGCCACGGCAATATCCTCAGTATTGGACTTAACTGCGCTTTAGGCGCTAAAGAAATGCGTCCGCATATCGAAGAGCTTTCCGAGAAAGCGGGCTTTTACGTTTCTGCTTATCCGAATGCCGGACTGCCGAATGAGTTTGGTGGCTATGATGAGCAACCTCATGAAACCGCGCATCTAATCGAAGATTTTATAGAAAGTGGCTTCGTCAATATTGTTGGTGGCTGTTGCGGTACAACACCCAGCCACATAAAGTGCATCGCAGAAAAAGCGGCCAAAGCAAAACCGAGAAAAGTTCCTAAGCCGGAACCTTTCTTGCGCTTAAGTGGCTTAGAACCCATCACCTACACGCCCGATAGCGTCTTTATGAATATTGGCGAGCGGACCAATGTAACCGGTTCGCCCAAATTTGCCAAGTTAATCCTCAGCGGCGATTTCGAAGCGGCATTAGCCGTAGCACGGCAACAGGTTGAAGGCGGGGCACAAGTGATCGACGTTAACATGGACGAGGGGATGCTCGATTCCGAAGCGGCTATGACGCGCTTCTTGAACCTTATTGCCTCCGAGCCGGACATTGCAAAATTGCCTATTATGGTCGACTCCTCAAAATGGTCGGTTATAGAAGCCGGCTTGAAATGTTTGCAAGGAAAGGGAATTGTTAATTCCATCTCATTGAAAGAGGGCGAAGAGCTTTTCAAAGAAAGGGCTACCACCATTATGCAATATGGCGCAGCAGTGGTCGTAATGGCTTTCGACGAAATCGGTCAGGCAGATTCTTATGAACGACGGATTGAAATCTGTAAACGTTCTTACGATATCCTGGTAAAGGAGGTGGGTTTCCCCCCTCAGGACATCATTTTTGACCCTAATATATTGACGGTAGCTACCGGCCTAGAGGAACATAACAATTATGCGGTCGACTTTATTAACGCGACCCGATGGATTAAAGAGAATCTGCCCCTTGCTAAAGTAAGCGGCGGCGTGAGCAACATCTCTTTCTCTTTCCGGGGAAACAACGTAGTACGTGAGGCGATGCATGCCGCCTTTTTATATCACGCTATTAAAGCTGGATTGGATATGGGAATTGTCAACGCCGGGATGTTGGAAGTGTATGAAGAAATAGATCCTACCCTGCGGACCTATGTAGAAGATGTACTGCTAAATCGGCGGGAAGACGCTACCGAGCGCCTTGTTGAATTTGCTGAAACCGTTAAGAGCAAAGGCAAAACAGAGGTAAAAAGCGCAGAATGGCGGAGTACCTCAGTCGAAGAACGGCTATCGCATGCGCTCGTTAAAGGTATCATCGAATTCCTGGATGATGATGTGGAAGAAGCACGGCAAAAATACCCTCGCCCCTTGGAAGTTATTGAAGGCCCCCTAATGGACGGGATGAACATTGTAGGCGATCTCTTTGGAGCGGGAAAAATGTTTTTACCGCAGGTCGTAAAATCCGCACGGGTAATGAAGAAAGCCGTTGCCTACCTGCTTCCTTTCATAGAAGCTGAAAAAGCGAAGAATCCCTCGGCTGGAGACCGGAAAAATGCTGGAAAGATTTTAATGGCTACGGTGAAGGGCGATGTACACGATATAGGCAAGAATATTGTTGGCGTTGTACTGGCCTGTAACAACTTCGAAATTATCGACCTGGGCGTTATGGTTCCCAGCCAAAAGATACTGGATGAAGCCCGAAAACACGAAGTTGATATTATCGGACTAAGCGGGCTCATTACTCCTTCGCTGGACGAAATGGTGCATGTTGCGAAGGAAGCGGAACGGGAGGGTTTTAAAATTCCCATCATGATTGGAGGTGCTACCACCTCTCGCATTCATGCGGCTGTAAAAATCGCCCCTAATTACTCAGGTACCGTTGTCCATGTATTGGATGCGTCGCGCAGTGTAACCGTTGCCAGCAACCTGTTAAATGCCGAAGGCCGGGAGAGCTACGCCGCCACAATCCGAGCAGAATACGACCAAGCTAGAGAAAATCACCTGAGAAAAAAATCGGATAAAAAACTCATACCCATTGGACAGGCAAGAGCCAAGGCCTTTAAACTGGATTGGACAAGCTACCAAGCGCCGAAACCGGCCTTCCTTGGCACCAAGGTATTCGACGATTTCCCCTTGGAAGACTTATTGCCTTACATCGACTGGACGCCCTTCTTTCACACCTGGGAATTACGCGGTAGCTATCCAAGGATATTGACAGACAAAACAGTCGGCACCGAAGCAACAAAACTCTTTGCAGATGCGCAAAGACTGTTACAGGAAATCGTCTCCAATAAACTGTTAAAAGCGAAAGCCGTTATCGGATTCTGGCCTGCTAATACCGTCGGCGACGATATTATCTTATATAAGGATGAGGAAAGAGAAGAAGTGCTGACCCGTATTCATACCTTGCGTCAACAGGCCGAAAAAGCAAAGGACCAACCCTATTATGCTTTGTCGGACTTTGTTGCACCGGTCGATAGTGGTATTAACGACTATTGGGGAGGTTTTGCGGTTACCACCGGTATCGGTTGCGACGAGCTCGTGGCTGAATACGAAAAAAACTACGACGATTATAACAGCATTATGGTGAAAGCGCTAGCCGATCGACTGGCAGAAGCTTTTGCCGAGAAGATGCATCAAATGGTACGCAAAGAATATTGGGGCTATTCCAAGGATGAAGAGCTCAGCAATGAAGAACTCATCAAGGAGCAGTATGCCGGAATTCGGCCCGCACCTGGATACCCCGCCTGTCCGGATCATACCGAGAAAATTACGCTTTTCAATATGCTACAGGCGGAACAGAGCACTAGCATCTACCTAACAGAAAGTTTGGCTATGCATCCCACCGCCGCTGTCAGTGGATTTTACTTTTCACATCCCGAGTCTAGGTATTTCGGCGTCGGAAAATTGGGGAAAGACCAAATAGAAGATTATGCTAAACGAAAAAACGAATCTGTAGAAGCTGTTGAAAAATGGCTGGGACCGAATTTGGGATATTAAGAGAAAGTAGCACTTGCAGTAGCACTAAACTTTGAATCTACTCCGATCTATTTTATATATTTAAGGCACTAAACACGAATTATGGCAACTGGAAGCTTTAAAGAATTACGAGTTTATCAACTAGCATATGCTGCTGCAAGAAAAATATTTCTTCTTTCGAAATCATTTCCGAAAGAAGAAACTTACGCGTTAACAGATCAAATTCGCCGATCATCCCGGTCAGTCTGCGCAAATATAGGAGAAGGTTATAGAAAAAGGATTTATCCAAAACATTTTGTAACAAAAATGTCTGATGCAGACGGAGAAGCAACGGAAACCACAATATGGTTAGATTTTGCTTTAGATTGCGGCTATATTGTACATGATGACTTTAACAACTTACAAGACACTTATAGCGAAATTGGAAAAATGTTAAACGCGATGATAAATAATCCAAACAGGTTTTTACCTAAAAACAATAACACGAATACACCTGCCACTGCAACTGCCAGTGCCACGTCAAATACTATTACTAGATGAAGATTGTCGACCACATCGCTAACGCTAAAAAAACCCTTGTCTCCTTCGAACTACTCCCTCCCATCAAGGGGCAGAGTATTCAGGGCATCTTTAACACCATCGATCCCTTAATGGAGTTTAATCCGCCTTTTATCGATGTAACCTATTTACGGGAAGATTACATCTATAAGCAGCATCCGAATGGTTTGCTTGAAAAGGTAGCGTACCGTAAACGGCCGAGCACCGTCGCCACCTGTGCCGCCATTATGAATAAATACAAGGTGGATGCGGTACCACATCTTATATGTGGCGGCTTTACGAAAGAAGAGACGGAAAATGCCTTAATTGACTTGCAGTTTTTAGGGATTGACAATGTACTCGTCCTGCGCGGCGACGCACGAAAAAGTGAGGGCTCTTTTGTACCGACTCCAGGAGGGCATGCCTATGCGTCCGACTTGTTACAGCATGTTGTCAACATGAATAACGGAAAGTATCTGCACGACTATATGGACAGCACCGAGAAAACCGATTTTTGTATTGGCGTTGCCGGATATCCCGAAAAACATTTCGAAGCGCCCAACTTAGAAACGGACTTCCAATACCTGAAGCAAAAAGTAGATTTAGGTGCGAACTTTATCGTAACGCAAATGTTCTTTGACGTCAATAAGTACAAGGCGTTTGTCGACAAATGCCGCGCCGAAGGCATTCATGTTCCCATCATTCCAGGCTTAAAGCCGTTAACAACTAGCAAGCAGTTGACAAGTCTGCCAAAAGTCTTTCATTTGGATATTCCTCTCGAACTGAGCAAAGCGGTGCAGGCCTGCAAAAATGAAAAGGATGTAAAAAACGTTGGAATAGAGTGGATGATCCAACAGTGTAAGGACCTTATAAAAATCGGTGCACCCGTTCTGCATTTCTACACAATGGGAAATCCTGAACCGACAAAAAGAATTATCGAGGGGGTCTTTTAGCCCCCCTATTCTTTAATCCTCGTATTGGTATAATAGGAAAGTATTCGGTATTCTCCCTTAATCTTGCCAAAGACAAAGGCGAAATAGTCGTCCCCCACCGTGCTGTTTTCTCCATATTGGCAATACAGCTCCAAGAGTGTGCTGCCAGGATCAATGAGATTGGCCAGTCGCTTGTAATAGTCGCCGCTGGAAGCGACATCAATTTGCTGCACCTGTTCGGCATCCCTAACAGCAACTATTCTTTTAACATCTTCATTAAAAATGCTGGCACGATATTGCTCGAACTCCTGCGCGTCTATCAACCCGTCCGACTTCTCTTCCTCACTCAAGGTATTCAAGTCATCGATCCAATAAATGGTTTGGAAAGGAAAACACATCACTTGCTTGATCTCATCTATCCTGTCGGCCTCTACATTACGCTGAAATCCTTTGTAAAAACTTTTAAATTCTTTATCAAGTTTCTGGCTAAAAGCGCTAGCGGCCAGAAGCATCAGGCAAAAAAGAACCGCATAAAGTTTAACATTAATTCTCTTTAGCATATTTTTTATTAACATTATCTACTGACTGTTATACATTTCAAACCTGCAAGCATGGTCGACACGATGAAGCTTGCTGACCTGATTATGTTTCCTTTCTTGAACAATAGCTCCCGTGCGTTCACCGGCCACCTTCTAAAGACAACTTCTCGTACAAAATCATTGCCGAATAAACAGCCTCTAACAAAAAGAAACAAAACTGCACTATATTTGTTACTAAACAAATACTAAAGAAATAAATTAATCCATTTTTTAACGATGAAAAGAAGCGCTACCGCCGTATGGCTCGGATCAGGGAAAGCAGGCCAAGGCACCCTGTCTACACAAAGTGAAGTACTTACCGAAACACCCTACTCCTATAAGACCCGATTCGAGGACGTGAAGGGCACAAATCCGGAAGAACTGGTCGCAGCAGCACATGCTGGATGTTTTACGATGAAATTAGCTTTCAATATCGACGCGGCAGGATTTGAAGCAGAAAAACTCGAAACCACCTGCAACATCGAATTAAAGGATGGAGCCGTTACCAATTCTTTTCTCACGGTACATGCTAAGATTCCGGGCATTCCCAAAACCAAAATGGATGAATTGGTAACCGATGCAGAAAAGAACTGTCCGATCTCTAAATTACTGAATACCAACATATCGGTAGACGCCCATCTAGAAAATTAAAGGCTCTATCAAATCCTTTGCAATCCTCATCACGTAAGAAACGATTGCAAAGGATTTATTCTGTAACATTTCTCAATATTTTCTCAAAAAGCGTTCCTGCTACTTTAACTTGTTAAATTAAATCCTACCTTTGGGCCGTCTCCTGCTAAAAGCTTTTAACAGGTATACTAAAACAAACGCATTTTACTTTTCATAGGTTTCTTTCTGTGCGATCGCGAATTGTTGGCGCGAAAAGATTATGTAACGTTTTAACATCACACATGGCTAACTATTTTTCAAAACTAAAATTGACCTCATTTTTTTGGCTGCCTGCAACCAACTGGCGACCTACTCTTTTACATTTTTCAATTTTCTACATCACTACATTTATACCTCGCGAGAATCCCCCTCCCATTGAGGCTATAAACCTTCAGACCTAAGGTTATGATACCGGCTTTTGACTGCCTATTTGGCAGCAAGGCGCAAAGAATGTAGTATCAACGATGAACGTCTATGGGCTGTCGCTCCACAAAAGATACAAAGAACTAAAGCGATCTATAAAACGCGCTTTATATCACTGTAGGCAATAAGTGAGCATGCATGCTTAGCTCGGCAGTACACAGGCTTCATCACCACTTAAACAATTAATTAACTCTAATGGAAATTAAAAACCAAGCATTGTGTTTATCAAAATCGTTGTTCTGTGCGATTTTGATGTTATTTATGCATCAATTGAATGCATTTGCACAAACAAGACAACTGACCGGAACAGTAATAGATGCGCAGGATCAATCGCCTATCATTGCTGCTACCATTAAAGTGACCGGCACCAGTATTGCGACATCCACTGACGTTAACGGTAAATTCCAAATTAGCGTACCGGAAAATGCCGCTTCTTTAAATATAAGCTCTATCGGCTATGACGCCAGAACGATGCCTGTCGACGCGACGACGACCACCCTCACTATAAGCCTGACGGCTTCCGCACAGCAGCTAGAAGGGGTTGTGGTAACGGCTTTAGGTATTAATCGGACACAAAAATCATTGACCTATTCCACGCAGCAGGTCGGTTCGGAAGAATTGAATAAGGCGAAGAGCCCGAACCTTATCAATACCTTGAACGGTAAAGTTGCCGGGGTAAATATCGCACCAAGCTCTTCAGGTCCCGGTGGTTCCGCTAAGGTAGTACTACGCGGTAACAAGTCGGCCTCCGGAAACAACCAGGTTCTCTATGTGATCGACGGGGTTCCCATTAACAACAGTACAACGGGGTCACAACCAGGCAATGTGTTCGGCGGCGAGCGCGACCCAGGCGATCCGATTTCGACGATCAATCCCGAGGACATCGAAAACATTTCAGTACTAAAAGGTGCTTCCGCTGCTGCCTTATACGGAAGCCAGGCGGCCAATGGAGTCATACTCGTCACCACCAAATCCGGGAAGTCGGGCAGAAGCGTAATTAATTTCTCTTCCAGCGCTCTTATTGATCAAGCGGCTTATACGCCCGAGTTTCAGAATAACTTTGGACAAGGAATGGACGGTATTTCCAACGCTTCGTCCCTCAATAGCTGGGGCGCTCCGAGCGATGGGCAGGCTTACGACAATGTCTCTCAATTTTTACGTACTGGAACTAATCTAACCAACTCATTAAGCTTATCCGGTGGTAATGAAAAAATGCAAACGTACTTTTCTTACGCCAACACCCAAGCTAAAGGGATACAACCGAATAACGATCTGAGCAGGCATAACGTCAATTTCAAAGAGACGGCAAACTTCTTAGACGATAAGTTGCAGATAGCAGCAGGTGTAAACTATATCGCTCAAAAGCTGGATAATGCGCCGCAAACCGGCTTCTACCATAATCCTATGGTCGGTTTATATTTATTCCCGAGAGGTTCGGATATTGCTCCTTATCGTACCTTTGAGCAGTTCAGCACGCAGAAAAACCTCAATGATCAAAACTGGCCGTTTCTTTCTGACAGTGAAACGACCCAGCAAAACCCCTGGTGGATTGTAAACCGCAACCAAAACCATTCGAACCGAAACCGTTTACTTTTAAACGCGAGTGCGAAGTATACGGTTGCACCATGGTTGTCTATCCAGGCACGTGGAAGCATCGACCGCACCAATGAAGTGTATAAAACCGAAATATATGCCGGTACGCACAACATTTTGGCACGTCCGAATGGGGCTTTTAACTATACCAATACCACGATTACGCAACAATATGCGGATTTGATTGCCAACATGAATTTCCAACTGGCCGACAAATTGAGCATGACAGGTGTAGTGGGTACGAGTATTACCGACTGGAAAACGGAAGGATCAAATTATAACAGCGGCACGGCCGGCTTATCAACGGCTAACGTGTTCACCATGCAGAACTCCGAAACACCGAATATCAGTACCTTGCCTAGAAATAGACGGCAATTACAATCGATATTTGCCAGCGCCAATTTATCGTACGACAGTTGGATATTTTTAGATCTTACCGCTCGGAACGACTGGTCGAGCACCTTGAGCTTCACCGATAACAGCTCGTTCTTCTATCCTTCGGTCGGTTTGGGTTTTGCGTTGGATGAAAAACTGGAGCTTCCTGAATTCATTAACTTGGCAAAAATCCGCGGTTCCTATGCACAGGTCGGAAACGATCTTCCTCCGTATACAACCTACTTATTAAATACGCTGAACCCTTACGGTGTGATCGGCATGAATACCACTACCTTTTTAAAAGAGTTGAAACCGGAGATCACCAACTCGCTGGAAATAGGTACAGAATGGCGCTTCTTTGATAGTCGTTTAGGAGTCGATTTGACCTACTATAAAACCAATACCAAAAATCAGTTCTTTAGAATCGCTGCCAGTCAAGCTTCTTTTTATGACACCTATGCAATTAACGCGGGTAACATTCAAAATCAGGGAGTGGAAGCGCTCATTAGTTTCGATGCTATACGCTCCGAGAATTTTAACTGGACAACCAGCTTGAACTATTCTCACAATAAAAACAAGATCATCGAACTTTCCGACAACATCCAAGAGTTTGCCTTAACCGGAGAAGGCCGGAATAATTACGCGTCTAAATTTGAGGTAGGCGGTTCGTTTGGTGATATTTACGGACAGGATTTCCAACGCGACGATCAAGGCAGAATCTTAGTCAGTGCCGACGGCGTGCCGTTAAAAAATTCCGAATACACCAAGCTGGGCAACTCAAACCCCCTTTGGCAGATGGGCTGGAACAACAATTTAAACTATAAACAGTTCTCTTTGTCTTTCTTAATTGATGGCAAATTCAATTATGACGTCATGTCGGTGACCCAATCCGTAATGGATGGCTACGGTGTTTCAAAAGCTACCGGCGATGCCCGACTAGCGGGCGGCGTGTCCATCAACGGAGTAGATCCGCAGGGGAACGCTGTAAACAGCATCGATCCACAGGTTTGGTATACGTCAACAGGTGGTATAGGTCCTGTAACCAGCAATTATATTTATGATGGTACCGTCGTTCGCTTACGCGAGCTGACCTTAGGTTACGACATTCCATTGAAAGAAGGATTTATTAAAAATCTAAAGGTATCGGCCGTAGGAAGAAATCTGCTCTATTTCTACAAGGACGCGCCGTTTGATCCGGAAGTAACCATGTCGACAGGCAACACGCTTAGCGGATTGGATATATTTATGATGCCTGCAACACGCAGTTATGGTTTAACGTTAAATGCTACCTTCTAATGAATACGAATCAATTTATGAAATACCTGGTCCTCCTAGCGGTAATAACATGTAGCTTCGCTAGTTGTACAAAAGACTTCGAAGACCTCAATACCGATAATACCGGCGTTTCGGATGAAGATCTAAAACCAAATGGACAAGATCTGGAGATTTTCTTCCGCCAGGCCCAAATGTCCATTTATAACTTTTCGGGAGGCGGAGATCCCAATTCCTATCAAGTACAGCAAAATTTAAATGCAGACGTATATAGTGGCTATTTCATGTCGCCTACCCCATTTAATAGCGGACAGAATAACCTGAACTATGCGATGGTTAATGGTTGGAACGGGGAGCCTTTCAAGGTGCTCTATGTAAACGTCTTAAACTCATTAAACAAGCTTAAAAACAACGGCTTAGCCGAAACTTATCCCGCTGTATGGGCGGCAGCCTTGGTGATTAAAGCAGAAGCGACCAGTCGGGTAACCGATATTTACGGCCCTATTCCTTATAGCCAGATCGGCACCACCGGAAATATCCCATACGACAGTCAAGAGGATATCTATAAGCGTTTATTTTTAGAACTCGACACAGCACGTAATTTGTTGTTAACCTTCAATAGTGGAACGGATACAACGCAAGTGCCTGCGAATATAGAAGAAGCCGACTTAGTTTACAGGGGCGTTGATAATAAGACCCGTTTTCAAAAATGGCTACGCCTGGCCAATTCACTCCGCTTGCGTTTAGCAATGCGAATTGTTAAAGCAGACCCACAATTGGCGCAAAGCGAGGCTGAGAAGGCTTTAGATCCTGCTAACGGAGGTGTTATCGACAACAATGCCGACAACTTCCGCGTAGCCATTCCATCGGGCGCTAATTTCTCCAATCCGCTTTATTTTATAGCGCAAAACTGGGGTGATACGCGTATCAATGCTTCGTTGGAGTCTTACATGGTAGGCTATGCAGATCCACGCATTGGCAAATACATGGATAAGGCTACAGACAATGGTATTGCCGGTCAGTACAAAGGTATCCGGGCTGGTGCAGCGGGGTTGACCAAAGACGCTTACCTGGGCTATTCCTCGATCAACGTGAACGATGGTACACCTTCTTTCACGGCAAGTACCGCTCCGGTACTGATGACCGCAGCGGAAGTCTACTTCTTAAGAGCGGAAGCCGCCTTACGAGGATGGGCAAATGCAGGCGGCTCTGCGCAATCTCTTTATGAGCAAGGCATACAAGCATCCTTTGCTCAATGGGGCGTACAAGGCGCAGACACCTATATGCAGAATAGTACTAACACCCCAATTGCTTATGTTGATCCCAAGAATAGCAGAAACAATGCAGCCTCTCCAACGAATATCACCATCCAATGGAATGAAGGTGCTTCTGCTGAAGAGAAGCTAGAGCGCATCATCACACAAAAATGGTTGGCCATTTTTCCGGAAGGTCAAGAAGCGTGGAGCGAGTTTAGGCGAACTGGCTATCCAAAGATTTTCCCTGTAGTGGTAAACAACAGCGGCGGACTTGTTGATACAGAAGTGCAAATCCGAAGATTGCCTTTCAGTCAAAACGAGTACAACACCAACGCTGCCGAAGTTCAAAAAGCCATTCAGCTTTTAGGCGGCCCTGATAATGCAGGAACCCGTTTATGGTGGGATAAGCCGCAGACTAATTTTTAAAATATATCATCAATAAAAAAAGAGGTTGTCTCAAAAGGGCAACCTCTTTTTTATTGATTACTAAATAGACTCCAGTAATTCCCTAAGTTGATCTTCATTCTGTAAGCCTTGTGCTTCTTTGACTAGATTTCCTTGCTTATAAACGTGAAAAACCGGTATACCCTCAATTTTCATGGCGCTTGTTAACGCCTTTGCTTGATCAATATTCAATCGATAGATCAATGCCCTATCCTTATATTCCGCAGCCAACTTTTTTAAGGTAGGTTCCATTTGCTTACAGGGGACGCACCAATCCGCATAAAAATCAACTAAAACAACCGTATTTTCCTGTAGGATTTTATCGAAATCAGCCTTTGTAAATAAGTCCTTCTTTGCGGAGCCTTCGGCTGCTGTTACCGGCAAATCTTTGTTTTTCCATGCCATAATCCCGCCCTTTAAGTCGTACACCTCCTCAAATCCAAGTTCCTTAAGGCTTGCTACCGCTGTTGCACTGCGCCCCCCACTTAGGCAATACACAAAAACCGGCTTGGTTTTGTCAAAGTGATCGAGTTTTCCTTTGAAATCGCTGTCTTTAATATTGATATTATGCGCGTGTTCTATGTGCCCCTCAGCAAACTCTTCCGGCGTCCGTACATCGATTAACTGGATCGTTTCCGACGAGTTGTCTTTCATCTTCTGCTGGTATTGTTTGGCCGTCAGAGGCCCCTCGTCTTGTGCAGTCACCCCACAGCCCTCTAGCGATAAAACACACAGACATAAGGTGAACACGCTCCAAAAATTTCGTAAAATCATATCGCTTCCTAGATTAGTATACAAAAGTAACAGATCCAACGTTTAAATGCTACTTAAAACGTATAACTTAAAACTTACAACCTAAACGGGGTTCTGTGCGTGAGGAAAATCGGGGTTTTCACCATCCCTGCCGGAGACAAGCTTTTTTAATTTTTAATTTTTAATTTTACCTTATTACGTACCTTTGATGTTGACTGGTATACGATGACGGGAACAGGCGTCCAACATGGACACAACACTTAAGTAGCCGAAAACAATAAATACCAGACAATCGAAGGTCTTAACCACATTAAAAAAACAGATGCTCAATCGCTTATTAATTAAGAACTACGCTTTAATAGACGAACTTGATATACAACCGGCCAAAGGGCTTAATATCCTGACAGGCGAAACCGGTGCAGGGAAATCAATTATACTGGGCGCTTTATCTCTTATTCTAGGCCAGAGGGCCGAAAGCAAGTACTTTTACAATCAAGCACAGAAATGCGTCATTGAGGGATTTTTCCAGGTAGCGGAATATGATCTGCAAGGCTTTTTCGCCGACCAAGATCTCGATTACGAATCCGAAACCATCCTTCGGAGGGAAATAAGCGCAGACGGGAAGTCCAGGGCCTTCGTTAACGACACCCCGGTTAACCTGGCTACCTTGAAAGCACTGGGAGAGCGTTTAATCGACATCCATTCTCAACACGCCACCTTGGAGATTAATAGCGAAGAATTTCAACTCATGACACTCGATAGCGTCGGAGGGAATGCGTCGCTTCTGAAAGATTATCAAGAAGTCTTCAAAAAGTATAAAAAGGCAACACAGTCGCTACAGGACTTAATTGCTGACAATAAGCAGGCACAGAGTGAGGCCGACTACCATCAATTTTTATATGATGAACTCGCTGCTGCGAAATTGAGCCGTGACGAACAGGAGGCCCTCGAGCAGGAGCAGAATCAGTTGAGCCATGCCGAGGAAATTAAGCGTGCGCTATTAGCTGCTAATTTTTTGTTGAGCGAACAAGAACATCCGGTTATTAATTCGCTAAAAGAAGCTCTGCAGCAGATACAGCAAGCAGCGCGTTATGTAGGCAATCTCAACGAATTAAGCGAACGACTACAAAGTGCCTTGATTGAAATCAGGGATATTGCAGAAGAAGTAGAACGCAACGAACAAAGCATTCTTTTCGACGAAGCACGACTAGCGGAAGTGAATGATCGCATCAGCCTTCTTTATCAGCTACAGCAAAAGCACCACGTGGGCACTGTGGCAGAATTAATAAATATACAACAAGATTTAGCAGATAAGCTGGCCAAATTATCCTCCGACGACGAGGAAATTGAAAATCGGAAAGCTGAATGCGACAAACTTCGTACAGCCAGTGAAAACCTTGCGAATGAACTGAGTGTCAATCGGCGGAAAGCCATCCCAATTGTTCAGGAAGCAGTTACCAATGTGCTTACGGAAGTTGGCATGCCAAACAGTATACTCGAAATTGAAATAGAAGAAACTCCTTCTTTACGATCCTCTGGAGCGGATGCTGTACGTTTTCTTTTCACTGCAAACAAAGGGCAGGTACCCCAACCGCTTAATAAGGTGGCATCCGGAGGCGAGCTATCGCGGTTGATGCTGGCCATCAAGTCGCTCATCGCAAAAAGTTCCTCCCTACCCACCATCATTTTCGATGAAATTGACACCGGGATTTCCGGAGAAGTCGCTTTAAAAGTCGGAAATGTGATGGAAGAAATGGCCAAACACATGCAGGTAATTGCCATTACCCACCTGCCGCAAATTGCCTCAAAAGGGAATGCCCATTATAAAGTGTATAAAGCAGATGATGGGGACGTTACGCGCACGAATATGCGAAAATTAGAACCGGAGGAACGCGTAGTAGAAATTGCCAAGATGTTAAGCGGCAGTAATCCCGGCGAAGCCGCTTTACAACATGCTAGCGAGTTGTTAAAAAAAGTGTAATTTTACCGCCTTATACAAATACAGTTTACAATAAATCAAATCGATATGGCATACAACCTACTGAAAGGTAAAAGAGGAATTATATCCGGCGCTTTAAACTCCAGCTCTATTGCATGGAAAGTAGCCGAAAAAGCACATGAAGAAGGTGCTACATTTGTATTAACCAACGCTCCCATCGCGATGCGTATGGGCGAGCTCAACGAATTGGCGTCCAAAACAGGTGCGGAAATCATTCCCGCCGATGCGACCAGCGTAGATGATTTAACCAATCTTTTTACGAAATCGCAAGAGATATTAGGTGGTAAGATCGATTTTGTATTGCACTCCATCGGTATGAGTGTGAACGTGCGTAAGAGCATTCCTTACACCGAAGCCAATTACGACTTTTTCCAAAAAGGAATGGACGTATCGGCTTTGTCTTTACATAAAATGCTACAAGTAGCGATGAAATTAGATGCGATCAACGAATGGGGGAGCGTAGTTGCCTTAACCTATGCTGCCGCGCAACGCACCTACTCTTTCTACAACGATATGGCCGACATCAAAGCTGCTTTGGAGTCGATCGCAAGAAGCTTCGGTTACCATTACGGTGTAGCCAAAAAAGTACGCGTCAATACAATTTCGCAGTCACCTACCAAAACCACGGCTGGACAAGGTATTAAAGGCTTTGGCGACTTCTTCGATTTCGCGGATGCCATGTCGCCACTAGGCAATGCCAGTGCTGAACAATGTGCAGAGTACTGCATCACTTTATTCTCCGATTTAACGCGGATGGTAACCATGCAGAATTTATACCACGATGGAGGATATTCTTCTACAGGGGTAACTAGTAGTATTTTGGAGAAATTTGGTATTGAAGGCTAAGTTTTAAAAACTATATAAAACAGAAAAAGCAATGGAGTATTTCCGTTGCTTTTTCTGTTTAGTAAGACGGCCGAGTAAATAGCACTTCAAGACGACCAATGTTGTAATTTCCTGTTTCGATCATTAATCGTCTGATCTAGTTATAAACAGGACTCCTATTTTAGTTTCAACAACTTCTCCAAGTACGCCACCTTAGATTTTTCGGCCTCAAGAAGCCGTTCATATAATTCAACAATTTTATCGAGAGGATTGATTGTACACATGTAATTGTTATTGTTTGAGCTGTTGTCTTGGAATGTATTGTTGATGATATTGAAGATTGCCTCTTCGCTGAAATTCTCAATGGCTTCCGGAGTAACACCCAAAATGCTCGCTACCTGAGCCAGTACATCGGCTTCGATAGCAGCACTTTTCTCCATATTGGAAACTGTCTGCTGACTTACACCCAATTCTATAGCTAAGGCCTCTTGCTTCATACCGCGCAATTCGCGAATACGACTAATTTTTCTGCCGATATGGTTTGTTGCGTTGATTGTACTCATAATCCCAAAGTTAACAAATATTCAGCGTTCAGAACACGAAAACATGAGAACATGGTATTATACGAGCAAAGTGCTTGTAGTATACTAGTAAACATTGTTTTATACAAGCTGTTTTGGTTCGGTACGAAGCTTTAGTGCCGTTCCTTTACAACAACAATTTAAAACTTATCAAATAAATATGGCAACAATTAAAAATGATGGGCATCATTCAGAAGCGTATAATAATGACTTATCAACACGAACAACTAATCACATACATCTCCATCCAGGACACCATACTGGTGAATTTGAAAACTGGATGCGTAAGATCGGAGGATTATTGCAGACTGGGTCGGAAGCCGCAAATCTTAAGCCGTTATTGGATTTAATAGTTGCTCTCGTAGAACCCGAGAGAATCTTTCTTTACACTTTTCCTGAAATTGTTGAAAATCAGATTAAGTCCTACACTGAAATCCTTTTACTGGTAGATACTCGACGAAAAAATCAGGTCGACGAATTAAAAGGGTTTATCAAATTAGCGTGCTATAAACATCATGATGTCATGATAACCTTACGCACAGGTAGTGACGATACACACCCTACAACTGACGATATAACGGGTTATGAAGTACTGCATTGCCGTGAAGAATTTTTAATATTTTCCAATAGCCCTTACAGATTAAGCACATATACAAAAGAACAGGTACACGAAAGCTATAATAATGTCCTGGACTTATTTGATGTGCATTATGAAAAGGCCATAAAAGGCTTTGAAACCGCTAAGCTATTATGGGCGCAAAATCAAATCTATCAAGCCTATGTATTTCTGATTTGTGTGATGGAACAGGTATACAACGCTATCGCGTATGCATTTGATCCCCTGTACACCTATTATGTTGGAACCCCATTATCGTCGCTTCAAGCCAAGGCTTCTACGTACCTCCCACAATTGTTCTATCGACACAACACAGATAAATTCGTAAAGCTATCTGCGTACCTTTACGACAGGGAACGTTTCGTTGAAGATCATCTAGTAAACAGTTTTAAAGATGGTTTTCAGATCGTAGAAGAGTTTTTGCCCCTTGTAAAGCGCTGTTTCGAGTCCAAACTAAACTACCTATTAAAGTATGAGAAATGAGACGTAAACCATGTAGCTCGAGAACGAAAGTAAACTTAACTGAAAAAGAGACCACTTTACGATAGCCTTTGAGAACTCCTTTGCGGAAATGAATTTGCCTTCCTGGACACTTGCTGACGATTAGAAATGTTGCTTCGATTCTGAGGCTAAAAGCTTCAATCTAGAGGCGTTTTAAATTTTCAATTTCATTTATAAATTATTATCTTGTGCGTGCCCTATTATGATAACGGCTCTTTTAACTTGACCTTAAAAAAAGAAAATTTCTCTGAAGCACGAAAATACCAAGGCTGGGATTGCTAGATACTTTCTTCGGGGTGAGTCCAGGGTGCGTCCAGGTTTTTACCGCAAAAACCTAGACGCACTCTAGATACAGTGTAGAAAGAATCTTTTGTAAATGCGAAGCAAGTCCTTCGCGGGTATTATGATGATGTTGAGACGGGGGAAGGGATATGAAAGTGGGGGTATTAGAAGTCGCCGAAAACACTGACTTATAAAAACAAATATACGATAATTATGGCTAAAATAAACAAGAAAGGGCGTCCTAGCGGAAAAATGAGAGATGTTGTTTATCGAGAGTTAAACAATGAATCCATTATGCAAAGCATGCCTGCAAAGGTGAACCAAACCATAAACACGAAGATTGCAGCGCAGGAGTTTGGCATCAGTAGTAATGCTACCAAAATTATTCGCCAAATAGGAGGTTTGCTTTTTGAATATACAGATCCTTATATATCCGGCAGATTAAATGCGATCATGCAAAAATGCGTTGCGCAGATACCGGAAGCTCCTGGGAACAAAAACCTAAATCATATAGATCCCAGTCCTTTCATTGGTTTTCAATTTAATTTGGAGGCTCCTTTTGAAAAAACCTTATATGTCTTTCCTCGCTGTTCGATCCAGTTGGACGGTACGGTGGAGATCACCATCGATGCCATTACACCTAAAAAAGACATCCCCTTCTTACAACGCAATATCAGTCCAGATCCCGGTGCCTTTTTACGCGTAGCGCTCGTAAGTATAGATTATGTTCAAGAAGAGTATCAAATATTGGCGCAGGACGAGATTATACTTGCCAAATCAAAAACGGAACAGCCTCCGCTGCCGGCTACCTTCGATGTGCAGTGGAGATGCCTTAAAAAACTACCTAAAGAGGCTTTAGTATTTGTCTATTTCTCCCTGCACTATTACCTATTAGACTGGCTAGAACATCGAAAAATGATCGGTGAAAAAACAATCAATCCGGCGGGCTTCTTACATGCTTTCTCCGTTGACGAGGAAATGTACGCGAAAAATCAGGCCGTCGCCATTGGCCCAGAACACCAACCTTTAAGGGAAGCCGAATGGTTTTACACCATACTTTCAACAAAAAAGGAAGAAATCGAGCGTATTAAAGCAAAAGCAGAAAAAACAAAGAAGAGGTGATTCAGAATATATAAAAATCAGCACCCAAAATTTCACGTTTTTCTGGGGTGTCTTAATTATTGTAACTATTCTATATAATCCGAATCGGAAAGTATAATCTTTACTACAATTTGATCAGCAGGAGGAACTAAATCGATCTCCGGATCGATTATTGGATCTTCCACTTTAAGAGTTACTACACCAACGCTATAATTGACCGAGTAAGCATACCCATTAAAAGTTGCTGGTAAAATATGACAACTATTTTCCGAATCGGTGCTAACAGATACAGTTACATTCCCTTGTTCCAAATAATATCTTTCGAGCTCAGGTAGAGTGACATCATTCAATAGAGTCTATAAGCCTTAAGCTTAGGCACCGTTTGGGTCTTCGATTGTCATCTGCCTTAACATTGGTTAATACAAGCACTTAAGCAATCAACTTGCTGACCTTCGCGCATCAGACCTTGTTATTCTATGTAGTCCGACTCAGAAAGGACAATTTTGAAAATAATATCGCCAGTTGGAGGACTTAACGTAATATTCGGATCGGCTAGCGGATCTTTAACCGTTATTAAAACAGAGCCGACAGCGTAGTTCACTGAATAAGCCAACCCTTCAAAAGTAGAGGGCAGTATATCGTATGACCCCTCTCCGTCAAAACTTGCCGCAACGCTAACATTTCCTTGATCCATATAATATCTATCGAGTTCAGGCAGATTAATATCGTGCTCTAGTGTCGTCCTATTGTTAGAGAGCACCCAATCTCCCGGCGACACAGTATATATGAATGTTTTATTGGGCATAATAGTTTCAATCACTTCTGTCTTCTCACACCCACTCATACCTACCAAGCCTACTAAGGCAATCATTAAAAATAAATACTTCTTCATTCGCTGTTTGTTTTTGGTTATTCGTTGTTAGTTATTTGTTGTGCGATATCAGTTATTTGTTTTTTAGTATCAGCTAGGCTGGTGTCAAGACGAAATCTACATATACTTCTATTACCACCAGCTGTAAGCCATAAGCATTAGGCCATAGGCCACTATTCCCCAACTCCTATCTCCTTTACTTTAGAGTGACAAAACTTCAAAAGGTTTAAGCAAGAATCGCTCCATATTTTTAATTTAGTGATTAGGGATTAGTTAGTAGTGAGTAGCATTTTTCTTGCTTATGATTCGTTATTCTCACGAACGAATTGGGCCTACTTCTTCATAAAAGCACTAAACTCTTTGGGATGCAGAATATTTAATACAGGAAAAGATAAGTCATTAAAGACATTGAAGTGTTTATCAAATGTCAATAAAGCATCTGCAGAAGCTGAAAGTGCAAGATCAGCAAATTTATTGTCATCTGGGTCTTCTTTAATAATTTTCCACCGATAATAAGCTTCGGTAAAAATAACATTGGTTGCGGTACACAAGATATCTAGAACGAAATTAGCTGTTGCTTCAGAATAGAAATTCGTCAACTGCTCAGCATATTCAGTTAATATCTCCGTACTTACAATCCATTCAAAGGCCTTTTTCTCGAAAGCTTCATAAATAGCAAATTCGGGGTTACTACGGTTTATCGTCGTAATCAGCACATTTGTATCAATTACTAATTTGGGTTTAAGTCCGGCCATTATACTACCCGTTTCGTAGCTTATCGTAATCCTCGCTGGTAATATTCTTTTCAGTAACCGCCCGGTCTACTTCATTTTTTAGCTTACTTGAGTAATGCTGCACAAGAAGGTCTCTAATCTCAATAGATTCTTCGTAACTCATTTTACGATTGAACATACGAAGTAAACTTAATTGAACGTCATTTAACCCTATCACTTGTTTATCAACGCTTGCCATAGTAATCCTTTTTATTTTTTACAATTTAGATAAATTGTATTTATATGCAAAATACATAAATAAGCTATAAAATGCAAATTATCGACTGCTCACTGCTATCAGAAATCAGCTAGTTACGAGCGGCCGTAAGGATTAGCGGGCAGGCAAACACTATCATCAAATTGGCTAATTAAATCAACAATTTAACGTCTCAACTAAATTGGCTAATCATCGCATTGGTTAATTTCCTACTGAACTACTCTTCAACAAAAAAGCGTTACGCAGTGCGTAACGCTTTTTTAATATTAAGCCGATTCTTAAAACTAGTAACTACTTACTTTTGCTTCCGTCTTTTTCGTCTTCGTGCTCCTTTTCGATATCTGTGGGCTTAGCCGGCTTTTTGTTATCACTCTTATGCGATCCATTTACCACAATTTCTTCTTTTTCTTTATTGTAGTCGATCTCAAGTGTAGCACCGTCTGCCAAGTCACCCTTTAAAATTTCCTCCGCAATCGGATCTTCCAGATACTTCTGAATAGCACGTTTCAATGGACGCGCACCGAAGTTACTGTCAAAGCCTTTCTCGGCGATGAATTCCTTGGCTCCATCGGTTAAATTCACAGCGTAGCCGAGACCTTGGATTCGAGTAAACAAGGCTTTGAGTTCGATGTCGATAATCTTGAAGATTTCCTCTTTTCCAAGTGAGTTGAAAACAATCACGTCGTCTACGCGGTTTAAGAACTCAGGAGCGAAGGCACGCTTCAAAGCGTTTTCAATTACACTCCGAGAATGCGTTTCCGCCTGTGTAGCTTTCGCACTGGTAGTAAAACCAACACCCTGACCGAAATCTTTGAGCTGACGAGCGCCGATGTTCGAGGTCATGATTACAATCGTATTCCTGAAATCGACTCTTCTACCCAAGCTATCGGTTAATTGGCCTTCGTCCAACACCTGTAACAGTAAGTTGAAGACATCCGGGTGAGCCTTTTCGATCTCATCCAATAAGACTACTGAATAAGGCTTACGGCGAACCTTTTCGGTAAGCTGCCCTCCTTCTTCATAACCAACGTATCCCGGAGGCGCTCCCACTAAGCGGGAAACCGCGAATTTCTCCATGTATTCACTCATGTCGATCTGAATCAGCGAATCCTCGCTATCGAACATAAAGCGGGCTAACTCTTTTGCCAACTCCGTTTTACCCACACCTGTTGGCCCTAAGAAGATGAAGGAACCAATTGGTTTCTTCGGATCTTTCAGTCCTGCACGAGTACGTTGGATCGCTTTCACTAGTTTCTTCACCGCATCGTCCTGTCCGATGATCCGTCCCTTCATCGAGTCGGCCATATTCAACAGCTTTTGGCTGTCGGTCTGTCCTACCCGCTGAACTGGGATGCCTGTCATCATAGACACTACCTGCGCAACATCGTCTTCTGTAACGGTATAACGTTTTGTTTTGGTTTCCGCTTCCCAAGCTTGCTTTTCACGTTCCAGCTCTTCCAACAGCTTCTTCTCCGTATCGCGAAGCTTAGCAGCCTCCTCATACTTCTGACTCCGAACCACTTTGTTTTTCTCTACCTTGATATCTTCAATTTTCTCTTCGATATCAATGATGCTTTGTGGCACGTGAATATTGGTCAAATGGACACGCGAACCTGCTTCGTCTAAAGCGTCGATTGCCTTATCCGGTAAGAAGCGATCCGTGATGTAGCGAGTCGTTAAACTCACACAGGCTTCAATGGCTTCCGGCGTAAAGGTCACCGCATGGTGCTCTTCGTACTTATCTTTAATCCGGTTAAGGATTTCGATGGTTTCCTCATGCGTAGCCGGCTCAATCATCACCTTTTGGAAACGACGGTCCAAAGCACCATCCTTTTCAATATACTGGCGATATTCATCCAAGGTGGTGGCACCAATACATTGAATTTCTCCGCGTGCCAAGGCAGGCTTAAACATGTTTGAAGCATCCAGTGAGCCGGAAGCTCCTCCAGCTCCCACAATAGTGTGGATTTCGTCGATGAACAGAATTACGTCCGGAGACTTTTCCAGTTCGTTCATCACCGCTTTCATACGCTCCTCAAACTGACCGCGGTATTTGGTACCTGCAACCAATGAAGCTAAATCTAAGGTTACTACTCGTTTATTAAAGAGCACCCTAGACACCTTTCTTTGTACAATCCTTAATGCCAAGCCTTCAGCTATGGCGGATTTACCCACCCCCGGTTCTCCGATTAAGATGGGGTTGTTCTTTTTACGACGTGAAAGAATCTGAGATACGCGTTCAATCTCTTTTTCACGTCCAACGATCGGATCCAAACGACCTTCTTCCGCAGCTTTGGTTAAATCACGACCAAAGTTGTCCAATACCGGCGTTTTCGATTTAATATCTGACACTTTTTTAGGTTGGCTGAAGCTATCTTCGTCACGGAAATCATCATCACCAGCTGCCGAACCGGCCGCTTGATCCGTGATTTCTGTTTTGTTCTGCTCTACCTCAGCTTTGAAAATATCATAATTGATATGGAACTGCTGAAGTATCTGAGAAGCAATATTATCTTCGTCTCTTAAGATAGAAAGTAATAGATGCTCGGTGCCAATAATTTCGCTCTTAAATATCTTAGCCTCTAGGTAAGTAATCTTGAGCACCTTTTCCGCCTGCTTCGTCAGGGGAATATTGCCAAGATTTGCCGAAGTTGACGACGTCCCTTTTACCGCTTCCTCAATGGAGCGGCGTAAACGGGCGGTATCTACTCCTACATGCTTTAATATTTTGATTGCTAAACCATCTCCCTCGCGGATCAGGCCCAGCAAGAGGTGCTCGGTGCCGATGTAATCGTGTCCAAGTCGAAGCGCTTCTTCCCTGCTATAGGAGATAACGTCTTTTACGCGTGGCGAGAATTTTGCTTCCATGAATGTATTTACCTTTCTTTTAATGCTCTAATGTATAAAAATTATCAATTAAACTTTGAGCGCTGTATGTAACTTTTATCAACAATTACGCCATTTCTTTCAGCCGCAATTCTTGTCAGTGTTTAAGATATCTAAAGTTACGCCTTTATGACTAAATATCGCCATCTTTGCAGGACAATTTTATCACAGATATGTCAGACGAGAAAGTAATATTTTCGATGGCCGGTGTAAATAAGATTTACCCGCCTCAAAAACAGGTACTAAAAAATATTTATTTATCTTTCTTCTATGGCGCCAAAATCGGCGTAATCGGGTTAAATGGATCTGGAAAATCTTCGCTATTAAAAATCATCGCAGGTTTGGATAAGTCCTACCAAGGTGAGGTCGTCTTCTCCCCGGGATATTCCGTCGGCTATTTGGCGCAGGAACCGGTGCTAGATCCCGAAAAAACAGTAAAAGAAACGGTGGAAGAGGGTGTCGCGGAAACCAAGGCAATTTTAACGGAGTACGAAGAAATCAACGAAAAGTTTGGATTGCCTGAAGTGTATGAAAATCCAGATGAGATGGAGAAACTGTTAAATAGACAAGGCGAATTGCAGGATAAAATCGACGCTACAGGCGCTTGGGAGCTAGACAATAAACTGGAGCGGGCCATGGATGCACTTCGATGTCCCGACCCTGAAGCAACGATTGCCAATTTGTCAGGTGGCGAACGCAGACGGGTGGCATTATGTCGTCTTTTATTACAAGAACCGGATGTACTTTTGCTGGACGAACCAACAAACCACCTCGATGCAGAATCGATCGACTGGCTAGAGCAGCACCTACAACAGTATAAGGGAACGGTCATCGCCGTGACGCACGACCGCTACTTTTTGGATAATGTTGCCGGATGGATCCTTGAATTGGACCGTGGTGAGGGGATTCCATGGAAAGGAAATTATTCTTCCTGGCTAGATCAGAAGGCAAAACGCTTGGCTCAGGAAGAGAAGACAGAAAGCAAACGCCAAAAAACGCTTGAGCGCGAATTGGAATGGGCGCGGATGGCGCCTAAAGCGCGGCATGCGAAGTCGAAAGCGCGTCTGGCCAATTACGAAAAGTTGGCATCGGAGGAAACTAAGGAGCGAGAAGAAAAGTTGGAACTTTTTATACCGCCGGGACCCCGACTGGGAAATGTGGTAATTGAGGCTCAAAACGTAAGCAAAGCCTATGGCGATAAAATTTTATTCGAAAATCTCACCTTTTCCCTTCCGCCCGCCGGTATTGTCGGCATCATCGGGCCGAACGGTGTCGGAAAAACCACTTTGTTTCGCCTCATAACGGGCCAAGAACAACCCGATAGCGGATCTTTCCGAGTCGGCGAAACCGTCGCTTTAGGATATGTGGATCAACTGCACGATGATCTCGATCCGGACAAAAATGTTTGGGAAAACATTACAGGCGGCCACGACAGTCTCATCTTAGGGAACCGAACGATTAACTCGCGGGCCTATGTCTCTAAATTCAATTTTAACGGCGCCGATCAACAGAAAAAAGTAGGCGTACTTTCCGGAGGAGAGCGCAATCGGGTACATTTGGCCATTACACTTAAGAAGAGCTCCAATGTCTTGCTGCTGGATGAACCAACCAACGACATCGATGTCAACACGCTCAGAGCCCTGGAAGAAGGACTGGAGAACTTTGGAGGTTGTGCCGTGATTATATCGCACGACCGTTGGTTCTTAGATAGAATCTGTACCCATATCCTTGCTTTTGAAGGAGATTCCCAAGTGTATTTCTTCGAAGGAAACTATGCGGAATACGAGGAAAACAGAAAGAAACGGCTCGGCGATGCCGGTCCGAAAAGAGTTAAGTATAAGAAATTGGTGAAGTAACTTTTGAGCAGCACTAGCAATCGAATGCATAGCTATATGATAGTGCTTATGCTACTGCCAGTGCTGCTTTTCTTACAATTCAAATTTCATCCAAGATTCTCCTTCTTGGCCGAACACGAAATACTGCGGATAAAGCACCTCCGCTACGAGCTCCACATCATCGGCTATTTCAGGAAGCACTCCCCGTAAACGTTTTTCGCCATCGATTAGAAAAATCTTATTCTGTTTAATAGCAGGCGTATTTTCCCATTCCTCATCGGCCAATAAGGCCGGAATTTCCCCCAACAATTGAAACATGCTTTTGTTTTTCGCTAAAAAGATAAAAAGCTCAGGCCCCTCACCCCCCGTTATGGAATCGGTATAAATCCGACCGCCGGCAGTTTTTATAACGGTATTTATATACCCTTCTGTACCCTCGTCTGCATCACCTGCTACAAAGATCTTAACGGAGGGACGTTGGTTATCTGGAATGTATTTTAATTTATGGACAATAATATTGGTACGTTCTGCAAGCGCTTCTATCAGCAGGCTCGCTTTTTCCGACACATTTAATTTGGCTCCGATCGCTGTTATATACTCATAAACTTCATCTACATGATGAAGCCTCCTAGCTCTACTAACTACATCGTTCTCTAACAGCTTCACGCATGCTTCATCCAAACCCAAGGCCTTTATGACTGCTACCAAGCCAACCATATTATCGTGCATAATTTTATTCTTTTTCAACGCAAACTTAGAGAAAATGCCTCTTATATACAATTCCGGCATTCGGCAAACAGCGATTTCACTTTTCACATACAGATAAAGGTGTTTATATCAAAAGAATGTTTTTTTTATTACTTTTTTCCTTTTTCCGCAAAAAGTAACCAAAACCGACCGTAGGGAGCTCATGAGCACGAAAAATGGACAGAATGCGAATAAACTCATCGCTTGGAACTGATATTTTAGCAAAACGAAGCGTTTTTACTTTTAACCTGACGTATTAACTCTAGCTTTGACTATGGGCCAGTGTAGGGAAAAAACGGCCTTGGAGGATACCGACGCAACGAGCAGCGAAGCGTTTGCACGGCTGCTCATATTGCAGTATCCAAGCGGATTGAGGAAGTGACACGGCTCCAATACGCGCTAATGATGCTTCGCAATCAGGTGCAAGGTAGCCTACACCAGCCTTGATCTTTGTGTCGGTTTGGATCAAGCCAAAGCGACAAAAAAAGTGATAAAAAAACGTTCCTTTTTAAAAGCGAAGCCGACCAACGGGAGTTCACTGAAGGTAATCCCTGACTCGGCAACCAGATGAAACAGCGAGATTCTACAAAAAAAGGGCGCTCCACTTTTTCATCAGCAGAGCGCCCTTTCTGGATAAAAGGATTTTTATTCTGACAATTTAACTTCTCTTGTAATCGAAGTATTATCGCCTTTCAGCTCATTTCCGTCGGCTCCTACTAAGGTTAATTTAACCTTCAAATCACCTTTTGGAGCTCCTTTAATTTCATAGGGACCCCATTTATCCAAGGTGATAGTCGTGTCGTTTATTTCGGCCTTTACCTTATTACCGGAAGCCGACAGCTCGGTGTTCACTAAGTAGAAGTCTAACAACAGGTTTTCCGTATCTTTTCCTTTGTATTCGCCTTTCGGACGACTGTAAAACAGCGCCGCATCGGTCGGCACAGGCAATTCCTCGTATTTACCTTCGTCGGTAATTTTGAAGTGCTTTAACACATATGCTTTTGGCTCTTTAATCGATTCGTGGTAGGAGCGCGAAAGAAAAGACAACAGATAATGCTCGCTACCTTTCTTCACGCTCGCACTGTTTTCCGGTTTGTAAAGCGCCACATAGGGTTGATTATCCAAAATAAAATGGATGTGCTGCCCTTCGGCAGAGTTCGCCATATGATCTGCATTATGATCAGCAGTGTGCTCTGTTAACGTAAAATTCTTCACCGCATATTTAACCTCTAATTTCACTGAATCGTCCGACGCTCCCGGTGTAGCGGTAATAGACGAGATCGCTAATTCCGCACCTGGAAATGCTTTGGAGTCGGCAACAGGCGTAACGGTGATGGCGCTGCTTGCTGCCTCTGTCATCGCGGTACTGTCCGATCCTTCTGTTGAGTTTGTACCAGATTGATTACATGCTGACAGAGAAGCTGCTATAAATGCGCCCGTTGCCAGCGTCATGATTTGAGATTTAAATTTCATATTGCTATTTTTTTTACGATATGTTGTAAATTTAGATTAATATCTAATCTAATAATACAGCTAAGTAACGTATTTTGTTTATAAAGGACGAAAATATCCTGTAAAATATTGGTTATTGGATGCTTTACGCTATAGGCCGTTAACTACAAGCTTCAGGGAGCAAGGTTCACGCACAACCGGCAACTCACAACTAGCAACCGGCAACTGACAACTAATCTGTTGATAATTAACCCAATGTTAACAAATAAACTATAATAGCTTTACTTTTAAGCACTTCAAATACATTAACTTTATGCCATAGATCGGAACGCAGGCAAGGGCTATTTGGATTTTTAACGTAATACCTTATTTATGACCTGGAAAAAATTTAGCGGAGAACCCATTCGCAAACCGCTTCTCGAAGAAGTAAGCGCAGCTATCTCAAAAGAATACGCCTTAGGTAACAAGCTCAAAGTCTGCATTGGCACTGACTCGCAGGTAAAGGGACAGATCACCGATTTCGCTACGGTGATTGCTTTTATCCGTGAAAAGAAAGGCGGTTTTATGTTTATCCATCAAGAACGGACATTGCTTAAAATGAGCATTAAAGAGCGCATGCTGGCCGAAGTGCAGCGCTCCATTGAAACGGCCTATTCACTTTGCGACATTCTAGATACTTACCATGTCGATCTCGAGGTGCATGCAGACATCAACACCAATCCTATGTTCAAATCCAATCAAGCTCTTCACGAAGCAATGGGTTACATCTTAAGCATGGGCTTTGTGTTTAAGGCGAAGCCAGAAGCGTTTGCAAGCTCTACTTGTGCGAATAAAATCGTGCAGTAAAAGGATTTTTTTAGTTGCCCGTTGTGAGTTGCGGGAGATGTTGAGTAGGGAAATAGTCAAGTAGTAGAATAGAAATTAGTAGCAGTGGCGGTAGCAGTCTTACATCTTAAGCCCTACACCTTATAGCTTATAGCGACAGTCGCATGCACTATTGTAATTCATCTTCTTTTTCAATATGTTTGCTAACAGATTTTTAGCAAATGAAGTATATTTTCCTTTTTCTGGTAAGCTTTCTACCGATATTTTCCCAGGCACAAGATCAACAGGAATGGTTGGTTAAACTAGGCGATAAAGCGCCTGATTTTTCCTTCACGCTCGCCGACAGCAGCTTGAAAAAGTTGCACGATTATAAAGGAAAAGTAGTGTTGATCAACTTTTTTGCCACTTGGTGTCCGCCATGCCGAAAAGAGCTGCCACGCGTTCAACAGGAAATATACGACCGGTATAAGGCTAACAAAAACTTTGAACTTTTTGTCTTCGGCCGCGAAGAGAACTGGGATAAACTTCAGCCGTTCATTGAAAAAACAGGCTATACTTTTCCTATCCTACCGGATGCAAAGCGAGAGATATTTTCCAAATACGCCAATAGTGGCATTCCAAGAAACGTCGTTGTAGATAAAGAGGGCAACATTATCTACTTGTCGCTCGGCTATACAGAGGCGGAGTTCGACAAGCTATTAGCGCTCCTAGCCGAAAAACTTAATTAAGCGCTTTGTATTTTAAGATCTCGATGGGCACCACTTGTCCGACTTGATAGCGATTGGTGGCTTTATTAATGCACCGTAACTGAAGAGCTTCACGGGATAGTATAATTTCTTCGTAGAAACCTTTGAAGAGAATACCTTGGACTGTAAATAAAGTCCCTTCTTCTCCTATACCTATTTGTATCCACTCCGGATGAACAATGACTTCTTTGGCCTGTATTTCGGGCAACAGCTGGGCTATTTGCTTTTCCGATAACACATTACTCTTTGCCAGTAGCTTGGCAGCATAAGCATTGGGCGGATTATTGTATATTTCTTTCGGACTCCCCACCCCCATCAATCTTCCGTCCTGTAAGATAAGCAAGGCATCGGATAAAGCCAATACCTCGCTCGGATCATGCGACACCATAATCACGGTGAGTCCGATTTCGTCAACGATTTTCCGGATATCCTGCTGTAGCTGATCGCGGAATGAAGCATCGACCTGATTAAAAGGCTCATCCATCAATAAAACCTGTGGCCCAGTTACCAAAGCCCGGGCAATGGCCACCCGCTGCTTCTCACCTCCGCTCAGATCGGCAATGCGTTGCTTCGCTAGCCGCAATATCTTCAGACTGTTTAAAGCGATCTCTGTTTTATCGTGTTTCTCCTGTAAATTTGTGTTGGATAAACGGGAGGCTACATTGTCCCACACGTTGGCATAGGTATTTAGATCATCAAAGTGCTGGGAAACCAATCGCATCGCTTCGTGCCCCGGAATCAATTTATCATCCGGCCCGGGAACCTTCCAACCTTGGAAACGAATTTCACCCTCATCGGGACTCAGCAGCCCGTATATCAGGCGCAATAACGTACTTTTCCCGCTTCCGCTCTCTCCAATAATCGCTGTAATCTTACCCTGCTCGATACCAAAAGACATCTCCATTAAGCCCAGACTGTCGGGTTTATCGGAAAACCGCTTGGATAGATTATCTACCTGTATATAGGCTAGCCCTTGTTTTTGCGTATCAGAAGCAATAAAATCGCAAGAAGAGGTATTTGTATTGTTTGCCATCAAAAAAACGTACACTTATAGTGTAAACGCTTCGAAGATAAAAAAATTTTAGGCATTTCATGAACTATAGGTCGATCGTGCCCACGGCTGATCGACCTATAAAAGCGAAAGTTTTTAGAAGAAGAACATCAAGCCGAAGGACATATTCCGTAAGCCTTCTTGTTGCGGGCTGTTTTCGAACATATCGTTAAAATAGTACTTCGCGTACAAACCGACCCATTGATAGCCTACCCGTGCAAAAGCGCCGTAACGGAATTTAGCATAGTTAAAATCGTCCTTTACCTTCCGTTTTCCCTCTTCATCGCTCTTGAATTTCTGACTTCCGCTCAGTAAGAAGCCACCGATCGGGCCATAAGCAATACGCAGGTCGCGGTCCAGGCCTAGTCGATGTTCAAATGTGATCGGTATTCTCAAATAACTGGAGCTAAAGCGATTCTTGCTGTAATTTATGTCCGATTCTGTATAACTCAGTGGCGTCGTATTGCGATCGAAGATAATATTATTTTGAAGGCGGATATGTGTCCAATCAAAGCCTGCCGACAGAAACAATCTAAACTTTTCATTAAAACGATAGCCAAATTGGAATACGTCAAAACCTACGTTGATTGTTTTCCAAGTTCTGTTTTTAAGGAAGTCGTTCTCCGGACTCAAGGTAAAACTACCGTTATCCAACAAGGTGGTAAGGCCTAAATCAAAACGGGCAAAGGTCACCCCTAATATTACCTTGGGCTTCTGTTTCAAAAAGTCGGCACCCTTGCTTTTCTTTAAACTGTCGCAGGGATTGCAGCGCTCTACTTCTACGATGTTATCACCATCGGAGCTCCACTTAATGGTAAGCTTCCGCTTCTTTTCCGTCTTGACGGTATCCATATTCGTTGTGTCGACGACGGCCTCGGCGTTGAACAAATTACTGGAAGCGCCATAAGCCTGCACACCGCTTGTCAGCGCAAAAAAGGTTAAACTGCTTAATAAAAAATGTTTCATCTGTAAATAATTTTAATTTTTATCCATCGGTCAGATGGAGCTTACCATGTTTAAATCCCGAAGGGTTCATGAACACAAATTGTGATTTAAAATCCGTGACCAAATTCACAATTCCCCCCTGTGATAAAAATGAATCTAAACATGGATGGTTCATATATTGCTTGTTGTTAATTTCCTTAGTTATCGAAGAGACCTCTTCCGATTTTACAATCCTTTTGCATGAAAGCTTACTACAACCTAATTTTAATAGCCTTCAGGTCAACCGCAACCTTTAAAGTCCCTTCGTCGTCGCTCGCAAAAGACAACACTTTCTCTTCACCATGCCCCACAGACCTTACTACATAGTTCAATATCTCATCCACTCCAAAGCTCTTCTTTTCTCTTAATTTGAAGGACTTATCAGACAGGACTGGTGTTTTAACCAAAGAAAGTTGCACATGGCTTGGCGAGCCATCGCCGCGCTCATACGAGGGAGCCTCCACGGCAAAGACCTCTTCTTCGATGACTGGTCTGCGTAGTTCCACATGCTCCGCTTCGGCCGCCCGACTTTCAAGTGCGATTGCCGCTTGCTCTTTACGGCGAACATTCGATGCATAATCGTATGATTTGGAGGCTTGGCGATCATCCACTATATCACCGCTCTTTGTTTCCAAGCGTACTGACGCCTTTGCCTCCTCTTCTTTTACTTTTTTATCTATCACTTCTTCTTTCGCACTTAAGTACACCACCTCCGATGTCGGACGAACATAATACATGCCAAGTCCTATTAAAACCGCGACAGCAGCCGCTACGCGCAGCCAAGTGAATGTATTTTTTCTTTTGGCACGGCCTGCTATAGGCATCATCGGGTTCTCATCCAACTGTTCCGCTATACTCGACCATAAGTCGTTGGGAATTTTCGGCTCAAAAGATTCGAACTTCTCCCGAATCCCCTTATCAAAGGTTTCATCCGGCATACGATCCATAATTACCCCCTCTTTCTAACATGACTAACTTACTTTTCAACCAAGCTCTTGCTCGCGACAATTGCGATTTCGAAGCACCTTCACTTATATTTAATGCTTCCGCGATCTCTTTATGCGAATAGCCTTCAATCGCATACATATTAAACACCATCCGATAACCGTCGGGCAGTCCCTGAATTAGGCGCAGCAGATCACGTACCTCCAGTGCGTCCATATCAAAAGTTTGCTGTTCTTCTTCAAAGATCTGATCAACACTTATCACCTGTTGCAAGCGTTTATTTTTACGAACGGTCTCGATGGCCGTGTTAACAAAAATTCTTCGTAACCATCCTTCAAAGGAGCCCTCGCCCCTAAAGCCCGGTATACATTGAAACACCTTTATAAAGCCATTCTGCAGTATGTCTTCTGCTTCGGCTTCCGACCCAGCATAACGCAAGCAAATATGGAACATCTTTGACGCGACTGCTCGATATAAGGATTCTTGCGCCTTGCGTTCTCCTCGTTGGCAGCCGTCCACTAAATCATCGATGGTGTATACTTGCTTCAAATGACGTTCCTTTTTCTCTTAGATGTCGAGAACCCGGAAAAGGTTGCATGCCTTTGGTAATTTTTTTTCTCTTGCGGGGCGATTAAGTAATTTTTATGGTTGGTTCATTAAGCAGTAGTCGCAGCAGTAGCGGATGCTTTCAACCCTTGACGACTAACAACAGGCAACTAACAACGACTATGATGATGTGATAATATGAGAACGATTCAAGGCCTCGCCGAGCAGATGCTGTCGAAGACTGATAGCTGATAGCTAAAAACAATTTATTAAGTTTGCGGAATACGAAAACAAACAGAAAACGCAAAGCATTTGGAAAAGACCCACATTAGCATTAAAGAAGCTGATCTACGCCAATTTACGGAACAAGTATTTTTAGCGATTGGCTGTTCCACCGAACACGCAAAACTTGCTGCTGACGTATTAATTCAAGCCGATTTAAGAGGCATTGATTCTCATGGAACGGCAAGATTAAGTGGATATGTCCGTCTATGGCAGAAGGGGAGATTAAACCCGTCCCCTCATATGCGTATTGTACACGAAACGCCTACTACAGCTACCGTGGACGGCGATCGCGGGTTGGGATTGGTGGTTGCTCCCTATGCTATGAATATAGCCATCAAGAAAGCGAAAGAATATGGCTCCGGATGGGTGGCTGTCCGTAATTCCAATCATTTCGGTATTGCCGGATACCATGCTTTGTTGGCGGTAGAACAAGACATGATCGGCTATGCCATGACCAACGCCAGTCCGCTTGTAACGCCCACCTTTAGTAAGGAACGCATGTTGGGAACCAACCCAATGTGTTATGCCTTTCCGGCAGGAAAATACCCTCCTGTTGTAATAGACATGGCAACTTCTGCCGCAGCCAACGGCAAACTCGAGATTGCACAACGAAATGGACTGCCGATACCGGAGGGATGGGTACAAACGAAGGAGGGCGCCCCCTCCATAGACCCCTATGAGCTGAAAGCAGGCGGCGCATTGCTACCCTTGGGTGGCGACCGCCTTCACGGCAGCCATAAGGGATTTGGCCTGAGTGCCACAGTCGATATATTAAGCGCAGTCCTTTCAGGCGCCAACTACGGACCTTGGGCTCCGCCTTTCGTTGCTTACTTAGATCCGCATCCGCAACCCGTAGGCGAAGGTTTGGGCCATTTTCTGGGCGCTCTCCGTGCTGATGGGTTTCGCCCTATCGATGATTTTAAACAGCACATGGACAACTGGATCAGCCGGTTCAAAACAGCAGAACCGATAGATAAAGCGCAGCCAGTAATCATTCCCGGTGAACCGGAGCTAGCGGCTTCCGAAGAGCGAAAAGCAAAAGGAATCCCGATTGTGAAGAGCGTATTGGATGATTTGCTTGCCCTGGCAAACGACTTAAAAATATCGGCACTCGTGACGGATTGAAGTTTTCTGGCATTAATTCTGAAACAAATTGGTTCAGCTATACGCCTTTGTAAAATGAATTGTCGAAGCACCTTTAATTAAGAAACAACGACAGGTTTAGCTACTAAAACATAAAAAATATCAATGATTATTAAAGCACATAAAATCACTAATTCTCTTTTAACGCTCAGTGTAAGCCTTTTTTTACTAATAACCGCCAGCAGCTGCCATTCGGGCTCATCGGATACGAACGGTGACAACAGCAAACTTTTAAATCTACCCGTTTTTATGGTGGATACCGGAACCGCTTTAACCGAACGCGACTATCTGGGAACAATAGAAGGAAAAGTAAATGTAGAAATCCGTCCACAGGTTGAGGGTATTCTCGAAAAGATTTATGTGGATGAAGGCTCTTATGTAAAACAAGGGCAAAATCTTTTTAAAATCAACGAACAACCCTATTTAGAAGCACTAAAAAACGCCGTTGCTGAGGAAACCGTTGAGAAGGCTAAAGAAAAGAATGCGCGGCTGGAAGTAGAAAGTTTAAAACCGCTGGTAGAGAATGAAGTCATTTCAGATGTTCAGCTCCGTACGGCCCAAGCCAACAACGAGGTTGCCAAAGCATCGGTAGCGAAAGCAGCGACAGCAGTCGCAACTGCCAAAATAAATTTAGATTTTACCAATATTAAAGCCCCTTCCAGTGGCTATATCGGACGGATTCCCAAGCGCATCGGAAACCTGGTTACCAAAGGCGATTCCCAACCGCTCACGGTTCTTTCGGATACGCGCGAAGTATACGTCTATTTTTCCATGAGTGAGGCCGACTTCCTCCACTTTGCCAAAGGAGGAAGATCTAACGACTCAACGGTCAATAACGACAAGCTGATTCCTTATGTCCGCTTAATATTGGCAGACGGCACAGAATACGCAGAAAAGGGAATCGTCGATGCAATCGATGGTCAGGTAAACCGAACAACCGGAGCAATCTCGCTCAGAGCTTCCTTTCCAAACCCACATGATGTGTTAAGACAAGGAAATACCGGTACCCTGAAAATGGAAGAACGGAAACCAGGCGTACTACTCATGCCTCAAGTGGCGGCCATTGAACTACAAGACAAAACATTCGTCTACATTGTCACGCCCGACAATAAGGTGAAAATGCGGGCTGTTGTGCTCGACGGAGTAAGTGGGCCAAATTATATTGTAAAAGATGGATTGAGACCCGGCGACCGTGTTGTACTGTCTGGTTTCGACCGACTTGAAGACGGATTAGCGATCAATCCGCAGCTGCAGAATGCCAAACGTAGTTAGCAATCGCTTATTCAGAAACCCTAAATAAACTCAATTAACGAGAGGAAAAACTATGTTAAAAACGATCATAAGCAGGCCCGTTCTTGCCACAGTTATATCCATTTTATTGGTTATGCTGGGCATTGTCGGCATGCTACAGTTACCTGTTACCCGCTTTCCCGAGATCGCTCCCCCCAGCGTGAGCGTCACCTTATCATACCCAGGGGCAAACGCAGAAACCGTTGCCCAAAGTGTTTTATTACCAATTGAAGAAGCTATTAATGGAGTCGATAACATGACCTATATACGGTCGACCGCCAGCAATACTGGGTCGGGCAGTATCAATATCTTCTTCAAAGCTGGCACTAACCCTGATCAGGCGGCCGTCAATGTACAGACGCGTGTATCAAGAGCCGCCAGCCAAATTCCGGCAGAAGTAAACGAGGCGGGTATCAGCGTCATGCCGAAGCAAAATGGGGTGATCATGACCATGAACATTTTCAGCGACCACCCCGAAACGGTATACGATGAGACCTTTTTACAGGCCTATGCACAGATCAATATTAACCGGGAACTATTAAGGGTGCCGGGTGTTGCCGCTATCAGTCGTATTGGAGCACGCGATTATTCCATGCGTACATGGCTTAATCCCGAGAAACTAGCATCCTATGGTCTGGTACCTCAAGACGTAATCGATGCGATCAAAAACCAGAACTTTGAGATTGCGCCCGGTAAATTCGGAGAAGCCTCTGATGAAGTTTTCGAGACGGTGCTCAAACACCGCGGTCGCTTCAGCGATCCGGAAGATTACGAGAACCTGGTTATCAAAACCAATGAAGATGGATCCGTGCTCTACCTAAAAGATGTAGCGCGGATAGAATTCGGCGCTTCTAACGTGGGGTCGGACAATAAAGTAAACGGCTTTCCGGGATTAACGATCAATATCGTTCAAACCAGTGGATCGAACGCCGTGGAAATTGATGGGGCAATAAGGAAGGTAATGGAACGCCTACAGGCTTCCTTCCCAGAGGGTATCAAGTACGAAATCACCTATAGTGTGCGTGATCAAATCGACGAATCAATTAGCCAAGTAAAGCATACACTTTTTGAAGCTTTCTTCCTGGTCTTTATCATCGTATTCATTTTTCTACAGGATTTTCGCTCCACACTCATTCCTGCTATTGCTATTCCAGTATCTTTAGTAGGTACCTTCTTCTTTCTCTTGCTGTTTGGCTTCTCCATTAACGTTTTGACGATGTTTGCTCTCGTACTGGCTATTGGTATCGTGGTAGATGATGCGATTGTCGTTGTGGAAGCTGTTCACCAAAAAATGGAGCGAACCGGTCTATCGCCGAGAAAAGCCACCCTCTCTGCCATGAGCGAAATAACAGGCGCTATTTTATCTATTACGATGGTGATGGCGGCTGTATTCCTTCCGGTCGGTTTTATGGAAGGTCCTTCAGGGTTATTCTACAAACAGTTCGCCTACACCCTTGCCACCGCTATTCTTATTTCCGCGTTAAATGCGCTTACATTAAGTCCAGCACTATGCGCTCTCTTGCTGAAGAACACCCACCACGACGAGAAAGAAAAGGAGCTTAAGGGTAACAAATTCGCACAATATTCCCGGCGGTTCTTCGACGGCTTTAATGTTGCGTTCGATTCCTTAACGAACAAATATATCCGTTCACTGAACTTCCTTTTACGCCGAAAATGGTGGACACTGCTAGTACTTGCCGCTCTTTCGGCCGGTGGTGTCTTTTTGATGAACAGAACTCCTTCCAGCTTTATTCCCACGGAAGATGACAGCTTTGTTACTTTCTCCATGTCCATGCCGCCGGGCGCTTCATTAGCCAGGACAACAGAAATTTTACAGAAAGCCGACAGCATGGTTAGAAGACGCGAGCAAATTGCGGGGATGACCACTATTTCCGGTTATAATGCCATTGACGCTACCGCCAGCCCCGCTTTTGCCGTTGGATATATTAATCTAAAAGAGCACAAGGAACGCGGCGACATCAAAGACATCAATGCGTTTATGGACAGCATTCGAGCGGACCTCGCCACGATCAGTGAGGCCTCCTTCAGTGTGTTTCCACGCCCTACGGTCCAGGGATTTGGTGATTTCAGCGGATTGGAGTTCGTGCTACAAGACCGCTTAGGCGGAACCTTCGCTTCCTTTAGTAGCGTAGCCGATAAATTTATTCAAGAACTTCAAAGAAGGCCCGAAATTGAAACTGCCTTTACACCCTTTAAAGCGAATTTTCCTCAATATCAATTGGAGGTTGATTTTGTGAAAGCACAAGCACTGGGCGTTCCGGCCAAAGAACTCATGACAACGATACGTGGATATTACGGACGGGTACAAGCGGGCGATTTTAGTCGATTTGGAAGGCAATACCGTATTTACATGCAGGGCGATGCTCGCTTCACCAATAATCCGGAATCCTTTAAGTCCATTTTCGTTCGCAATAGCAACGGCGATATGGTTCCCGCCAATACGCTGATCAAACTACGGAAAGTGTTCGGCCCAGAAACGGTAAATCGGTATAATCTTTTCAATGCAATAGCTATCAATGCAACGCCGGCAGCCGGGCATAGTTCCGGTGACGCAATGAAAGCGGTGGACGAAGTAGCCGAAAAAGTGTTGACTGCGAACTACAGCTACGAGTGGACGGGCATGAGCCTTGAAGAGCGGCAAAGTAGCGGACAAACCGCGCTGATATTTACCCTTAGTATTCTATTCGTGTATTTTCTGTTAGCCGCGCAATACGAAAGCTATATTTTGCCGTTCGCCATCTTGCTTTCCGTCCCTGTCGGCCTAGTGGGTGTTTATACCGCTGCAAATGCAGCTGGACTTGAAAACAACATCTACGTACAGGTAGGTTTAATCATGCTTATCGGTCTGCTTGCTAAAAATGCGATCCTGATCGTCGAATTTGCGGTTCAACAGCGGAAATCGGGCTTATCGATTTATGACGCAGCTATTGAGGGGGCACGCCTGCGATTACGACCCATTTTAATGACCTCACTCGCTTTTGTGGCCGGGCTAATTCCCTTAATGTGGACCGTCGGCCCGTCCGCCCAGGGAAATCACTCCATTAGTATTGGCGCTGCCGGCGGGATGCTATTTGGCGTAAGTGTGGGCGTGTTTGTAATACCAGTTCTTTATATGGTTTTCCAGCATTTTGACGAAAAAGTAAAATCGAAAATGATTCAAGAAGAAGATGAGTAAGAGATATAAAAATATAAAAACCGCCGGGCTAACCGTCATTTGGCTACTCCTCGGCAGTATACTACTAAATAGTTGTAAAGTGGGCAAAGACTACCGGCGCCCGCACCTCAATCTACCGGAAAAGTACCGCGATGAAATCACTCCCACAGATTCCGTTGGCATTGGCAACATCTATTGGCGCGATTTTTTTGTCGACACGACACTCCGGCAAATTATTGATACAGCCATCGTTTACAATTACGATATGCGCAAAGCCTTGAAGAACATTCAGATCGCCAATCAACGCGTTTTTCAGGCAAGGGCCGAATTTTTACCCGACGTCAATGCCACATTGGCCGGTGTAAATAGACAATATAGGTCTGAAAACTTTTATTCCAACCCTTCTTCTAAATACTATGAAACCAAAGGAAAGGACGCCCCGGAGAATATGTATGACTACACCATGCAACATATAAGCGGCATCGGTTTAAGTTGGGAGCTCGATATCTGGGGAAAAATCCGCCGAATGAATGAGCGTACATTGGCCGAGTATCTACAGACCTACGAAGCACGTAAGCTCCTGCAAACGCAGTTGGTAGCCAATATCGCTGAAGGCTATTATAACCTGCTGATGTTAGATGCACAGCTGGAAGTTGCCCGGCGAAATTTACAGCTGACAGACAGTACACTGCGCATCGTTAAATTACAACGCGATGCAGGGCAGGTTACGTCGCTCGCTATTCAGCAAACCGAGTCGCAGCGCCTTGCCGCACAGTCGTTAATTCCGCAGTTAGAGCGACAAGTGGTTGTTCAGGAAAACACCTTAAAAGCGTTAGCAGGTCAGCTGCCGGATAACATTGAAAGAAGCTCCTCGCTCACAGACTTCCTCATCGAGGATTCGGTTTCAGTAGGTATTCCGCTCTATATGGTGAGTCACCGGCCAGACGTGAAAGCGGCAGAGCTTGCTTTGCGCGCAGCCAATGCCAATGTAGGCGTTACCCAGGCTTATCAATACCCGATGTTGACGATAGAAGCGGAAGGCGGGGTGAATAGCATGTTATCAAAAAACTGGTTTAAAATTCCCGGATCGCTGTTTGGCAGCATTATAGGAAACCTCACAGCTCCCGTATTTAATAAACGGAGAATAAAGACCGATATAGAAGTAGCAAAGCTTGAGCGAGATAAAGCAGAACTGGATTTTCAGCAAGTGGTATTGGATGCGATCAATGAAATCACCAACACACTGATAACATTCAAAAAACTACAGGAAGAATACGATATTGCGGAAAACCGTGTAAAGGTCGCTCAGCTAGGTATTAAACAGGCGGGGCTATTATTTAAGGCCGGCTACGCGACATATCTGGAAGTAATTACTGCCCAACAGAACGCCATCGATAGTGAACTTGAACTCGTTAGTCTCAAGCAGCAGTTACTCCTTGCTCGGGTTGAATTATATAGAGCATTGGGTGGAGGAGCATAGTGTTCGTTATTAGTTGTTAGTTATCAGTATTAAACCCAGAATCCGCATTAGCTCATGAACTGCAATGAAATGGATGTTTTGGATCATTCCCTTTCGTTTTAATTCCTAACGCGTAATCTGGGTTAAAAGGGATTCCGACGTAACCAAAGGAATGACCTGTAACTTAAAACATATAATTTGTGGCTTCTTGTGTTTTATAAAAAAGGGGGTGTCTCCTATGTTTATTGCAAGCAATGTAGGAGACACCCCCTTATGTCCAATAAGGATGAACTTGTCAACGGGTAACCAAGTTAATGGATTCCCATGAAAATGCGGTTCCACCGTATTTTGTCTAAGAAAGACCCTTTATCATCCAGGCTCAGCCATACAAATAATGCTTTGCCGACGATATGGTCTTCAGGAACAAAACCCCAAAACCTAGAGTCTAAGGAGTTATGTCGATTATCCCCCATCATCCAATAATAATTCATTTTGAAGGTATAGTTTGTCGCTTTGGCGCCATTTATATAATAACCGTCGCTCTTTTCTTCAAAGGTATTACCTTCATAAACAGTAATAGCACGTTCATACAAAGGAACGGTCTGCTCGTTCAACTGAACGGTCCAACCCTGATGGGGCACGATAATGGGGCCATAATTATCGCGGTTCCAATCCGACCCTTGCGGAAATATATCTTGCGTAGGTTCCGGCGTTCCTTTCGGATAAATAACCGGCTTTACTTCCTTTATATTTGCCCATCCTTTAATTGTATTAGCAAGGGAAGGCGTAAGATAGAAAACATATTGATTCGGTTGTCCGGTTGGTCCCCCATCGATGCGCATATCATTGATACGATCGGGGTTCACATCGGTTCCGTCCGTTATCACCTCATACATAAGCTGTCCTTCAACCGGCGTATGCCCCTTTTTGCCATTTACGTAAACCTGCGTATTAACAATAGAAATCGTGTCGCCCGGTATACCAATAGCCCGCTTTATATAATTTTCACGTTTATCCACCGGCCGATTAAACGGCGCATCGGCTTCCATGGGATAATTAAATACCACAACATCATTGCGTTTGATCGGTTGCAAGCCCGGTAATCGACGGTAGTCCATCTCCAATCCCTCCCAATAAGCCTTGGTACCGGTTACTGGCATGGTATGGTGCGCAAAAGGAAAGGCAATCGGCGTCATTGGCAGGCGTGGCCCATAGTTTATTTTACTTACAAACAGAAAATCGCCCGTAAGGAGACTGCGTTCCATAGAGCCTGAGGGGATCATGTACGCTTCTATTAAAAATGTTCTTATCAAAGTCGCCGCTACAACAGCAAAGACGATGGCATCTGCCCATTCCCTGGTTGCAGATTTCTGGTATGGATATTTTTTCTTGAATTCCTCTGTAGCCGATGGTCCCCAATAGGTTACCTTTTTGTCGGCTCCCCACAAAGGGAATACGATAAAAGGAACCACAATAGTCCCTACTTGGTCGAGAAAAGACCTTCGACCAAAGCTTCTAACAAAGTCAATATATAAACCGATACCAATAAACAGATTGATGATTGGTATAATCAATAAGATTACCCACCACCAAGGTCTGCCGGTAAGCTTTGTAATAATGTATTCGCGATAAAACGGTACGAGCGATTCCCAACCTGGTCTGCCTGCCTTTATAAACAGTAACCATAAACCAATCTGGGTGCCCAGAAAAAATACCACTAGAAAAGCTATTAACATGCCGTATAAAATTCAAAAGTCAAAATTAAAAAGTCAAAAGTCAAAAGCCTGCCTCCCCGAGGGATAGCCTGCCTACCGAAGGGATGGTCAAAATTAAAGAACCTGCTAGCCCTAAGTGTTTAGTATTTTACGCTAAACTAGTACCTAAAGCCTGACAGCTAAGCCTATCCAAAATCAAACATATCCGTTACCGAGTAAAAACCTTTTTTACCCTGCAACCATTCGGCGGCAATAACCGCCCCCAAAGCGAAGCCTGCGCGGCTGTGTGCCGTATGTTTAAATTCAATCTGATCTACCTCCGAACTGTACAACACGGTATGTGTACCGGGCACTTCTTCAATCCGGTGGGATTCGATCAACAATTGGTTCTTTTTCGGTATGAGTTCTTCCCCCTCACCTACTAAATTGTTTACCCATTCGGTTTTATCATCAATATGATCTAAGATGCCTTCAGCGATGGTAATGGCCGTCCCACTCGGCGAATCCAACTTTTGTGTATGATGAATCTCTTCTACCTGAACGTCATATTGCTTATAGGGTCGCATCGCTTTAGCTAATAATTTATTAATGTAGAAAAACACATTAACGCCAATACTGAAGTTAGACCCATATAGTAATGTTTTGTTACCTGTTTTACATTTTTCTTCTATTTCCGCCAGATGATCATACCAACCGGTCGTGCCGACAACCATAGGCGTGTTCGCCTCCAGGCATAAGTAGATGTTCTCGAGAGCTCCTTGTGGGGTACTGAAATCGATGGCCACATCAATATCCGAGAAATCTTCAGCAACAATTTCATGACGGTTTTTTTTGTCGACAATCAATGTGACGGTATGACCTCGCTCGGAGGCGATTTTCTCTATTATACGGCCCATTTTACCGTAACCAATCAAGGCAATATTCATTATATCAGTGCTATGTGTTTAGGTTTGCAATATACGATTTTACTTAAAAACCGTAAATCCAGCAAATGTTGTTACTTCACAGAAAAGGTAGCCTTTAATCCGACAACCGGCGCCGAGCGGTAAGCGAGCATTCCCGGCGCTTGTATCAAGGTGGGGCGAATATTGAAGGTCAGGTCATCGCTCATGTCATAACGCTTGAACTTAGCATCGATGTAGGCGTCAATGACATTTAGGGCATACCATCCCACAGTGAGCAAGACAGTCAGATCACGATTTCGCCGATAAAAGTCTTTCGCCCCAATTAACCATTCCGTACTTACATTCTGCGGGTACTTCGGATTTTCGTTGAGTCCTTCATTTTCCAACCGAAAACGCACTTCCTTTAATGTCTCGCTATAGTTGTTCTGCGCAAAAACAAAAGAATAGCCGAGACCGCCGAAACCGGCCCAAACGATTGGTGCTTTTACGTAGCCCCAGCCCCCATTGAATAGCTGCCCCCAGCCCGGCAAAATTAACGAGCGGCGAACGGCTTTTTTGGTCAAGGCCTCTAAAGCCAGGCGTGCGGAATCTTTATAAATGATGGGTTTCTGCTCTTCTTGCTGCTTCTCTCGACCTCTGCGTTCCTTTGTAGACACATTAGCGGTGTCGGTCATATTGAAACGATCTCTGCTGATATCGTCGGGTGTCCGAATGCTATCGGGCACTTGGGCTATCGCAACAGAACAGGCCATTGCAAAAACAACGAGTGGAAGGAGCAACCGAAATAATATCATTACCAATCTAATAATTCCAGAATTCGGCTCAGGTCGTCTTCCGACATAAACGGAATTTCGATCGAACCTTTTCCGTCCTTACTTTTTACGTTGAGCTTGACTTTTGTAGAAAATTTGGAGGCCAAGTCGTCCTGGATTTTTTGAAACTCAAACGATAGTGGTTTCTCTTTCGTATTAAGCTTCGTTTTATTCTTGTTCGCACTATCGTTCACCAATCGTACAAGCTCTTCTACTTTACGTACAGATAGGCCTTTTTCAATAATTTCCTGGAAGATATACAGCTGCTTATCAACGTCCGTCACGTTAATCAACGCTCTGGCGTGCCCCATACTCAATTTCCCATCGCGGATGGACGCTTGAATAGCGGGTGGCAATTTGAGTAATCGCAGGTAATTGGTAACGGTAGAGCGGTTTTTACTTACCCGATCACCAAGTTCTTCCTGTTTCAGGTTACACTCATCAATCATCCGCTGAAAACTTAATGCAACTTCAATGGCATTCAAATTCTCGCGCTGGATATTTTCGATCAGGGCCATTTCCAGCATTTGCTGGTCGTTTGCGGTACGAATATACGCAGGAATTTCCGTTAGACCTGCGATCTTAGACGCTCTTAAACGTCGTTCGCCGGAAATTAGCTGGTAATTTCCGCTACCAACTCTGCGTACCGTAATGGGCTGTATCAATCCCTGTACCTTAATGGAATCCGCCAATTCGTTTAAGGCTTCCTCGTCGAAATCTGTCCTCGGTTGAAAGGGGTTAACTTCTATCGCGTCGACTTTAATATGGCTAACCGATCCAGGAGGCACATCCTTACCTACTATTTCTGCTGTTGACTGATGATGGGCAGCTGCTTGCTTTACAACTTCATCTGTATCATTCAGCAGCGCACTTAAACCTTTTCCTAATCCTGTTTTTCGCTGTTGCGCCATTATATCTTTGCCTCCTGTTGCTCTTTCTGTAAACCGTTTTTAATTAAAATCTCTCTTGCCAAATTTAGGTAATTAATCGCTCCTTTTGAGTTGGCATCGTGCATAATAACCGAAATCCCGAAACTGGGCGCTTCACTTAGCCGCGTATTCCGCTGAATAATGGTATTGAAAACCAAGTCTGTAAAATGCGACCGCACCTCTTCGACCACTTGATTAGACAAACGCAAGCGAACATCATACATCGTCAGTAAAATCCCTTCAATTTCCAGATTCGTGTTCAACCTATTCTGAACGATTTTAATCGTATTTAGCAGTTTACCGAGCCCTTCTAAGGCAAAGTATTCACATTGAACCGGAATAATGACGGAATTGGCAGCCGTTAGCGCATTGATGGTAATGAGTCCGAGTGATGGTGAACAATCAATGATAATGAAATCATAATCGTCAACCACCTGCCCAAGGACCGATCTCAGTTTATATTCCCGGTCGTTCAAATTGATCATCTCGATCTCAGCACCTACCAGATCAATGTGTGCCGGAAGTAAATCCAAGTTAGGCGTTTCAGTTTTCTGAATAGCCTCTCTCGGGTCTAAATCATTGATAATACATTCATATACGCTTGATTTGATCGCCCGCGGATCGAAACCTATACCTGAAGTTGAATTAGCCTGAGGGTCCGCGTCCACTAATAGTGTTCGGTACTCTAATACAGCAAGACTCGCTGCTAAATTGATTGAGGACGTGGTTTTACCCACCCCTCCTTTTTGATTGGCTAACGCTATGATTTTACCCATTGTTAAGTTATAAGTCCTAAGTCATAAAAACAATTCGCTTAATGGACCACCCTGCTTTGCTGTCACACCTGTCCATTAAACTGGGATGATTACATAATAGTGTGTTTGCCGGTACTTTATATGAACAAATTTGCCCGTCTTCCCGAAAAAAACCCTCATCCTTTCTTATCTATTTATTGAAAAACACGTTTAATTAGTATATTCGCAGTTTTACAACACCTTAAACAAGGTTGCTAAGATACAAAATTTACACAGCTTAAAAACCAGAAGGGGTTCAGATTTTACACATATTATTAACAATGATTACAATTATAGCTGGCACGAACCGCAAGGACAGCTACTCACTGAAAGTGGCAAAATATTACCAAAAGCAGCTGGATCTGAAGGGATACGGCTCAGAGGTTATTTCGCTTGAATCGTTGCCGGATAACTTTATTGTAAGTGATCTTTATGGTGCCAGAAGTGATGCCTTTCAATCTATACAAGACCGCATTACGACTAGCACCAAATTCGTTTTTATTGTCCCGGAATATAACGGAAGCTTTCCAGGTGTCCTGAAGACCTTTATTGACAGCTGTTTGTTCCCCGATAGTTTCGTAGGAAAGAAGGCCGCTTTAGTGGGCATCAGCTCCGGAAAATACGGTAACATCCGTGGAGTAGAGCATTTCACCGGCGTCTGTCATTACCTTAATCTTCATACACTCCCGCTGCGCATTCACATCCCTTATATTAAACAGGAGTTAAACGATGAATTGGACTTTTTTAAAGAAGATACCCTGCGCTTCACGGATCAACAGATAAGTGCGTTTATTGCTTTTTGAACCGAAGGCTTTAAAGGGTTTAAGGTGTATGCAGTAGGAAACAGGGGGTAAGGAATTGTTGTCTTGTCCTGATATAGGTTGACAGTTTATTATTTACAAACTGACAAGCATGATGGCGAAATTACAGAGAATGACCGTT
>NZ_SBJH01000056.1 GCF_004368405.1 Olivibacter sp. XZL3 | reverse complement strand
GCTATTTATGCCAAAGTAACACTTCTTAACATGATGCTTTTCCTTGTATTCATTTTTAAAGTTTCAAACTAACGATCTGTACATAATTTGTTTTTAAATGGTAATAAAGCCCTGCCTACCGTAGGCAGGTATCAGATTTATTCATCCCTCTGTGTGGTTTGAATAAACGATGATGGTTTCATTTCTTGATTTTCTTATTGTAAACCAATATTTTCCTTTTTTTCTGATCTAAAACTGTACATTAACTCCGGCCGTAAATGTTCGCGTCAGCGGGTAGGAATTATAATCCACTCGTAAAATATCATCACCAATGGCGTTTACGGCGGGGTCAACACCGCTATATTTTGTAAAGGTGTGCAAGTTCTGCCCGTTAACGAATACGGTGATATTCTGAAGAAATAGGCTTTCCGGTAAAGAAAACTGGTAGGATAAACGTACCGACTGTAGTCGCAGGTAAGAAGCATCCTCAACCGTTTTGCTGGTTACCGGCCTAGTCCCCTGTACATCACCGGGAATAAAAGAAGGGTACTCCGTGCTGGGGTTTGCCGCTGTCCAGCGATTGAGGTAAAGGTCGGCGAGCTTATTCCGACGGAAATCAACCGCATAATACGAATCGGCCAAACTGCTATTAAGCATTTTTGCACCTTTTGAACCTTCAAAGAAAATGGATAGTGCTAAACTTTTATAGTGGAAGTTAGTGTTAAAGCCATAGTAAAAGTCGGGTAACGATTTACCCAAGACGACCCGGTCGTCGGCATTGATAACGCGGTTATTATCGAAGTCACGATACTTCAAATCGCCGGGTCTTACGCCAGCTTGAGCCAGGGAAAAGTCGTCCCCTTCCTGCCAGATGCCGTCTACGAGATAGCCGTAAAACGAACCCATGGATTCTCCCGGCTTCAATATGCTATATTGACCGATGTTGCCGGGGCCGGAGCCGATAAATTGTTCCACCTGTCCTAAACTCAGCACCCTGTTTTTCAACGTGGTGATATTGAAATTAGCATCCAACTTAAAATCCTGGCCATCAACGATCGTTCCGTTCAGCGCCAATTCTATACCGGTATTACGCATGCTGCCCACATTTTCGGTTCGGCCACCGAAGCCTGAACTGAGAGGCTGTGGTATATTATAGAGAAGATTAGAGGTTCTCCGATTGTAATAATCTACACTTCCTGAAAGTCTGGAACCCAGCAAAGCAAAATCAAGTCCGACATCGAACTGATGAGCCGATTCCCATTGTAAAAAAGGATTGGCACTCCTTGTAGGTGCAATGGTACTGACTCTCTCACCGTCAAAAACGGCTGTTCTACCGATCGCATAGGTAGAAAAATAGAGGTAATTGATATTGGGCTGATTACCGGTAACACCGTAGCTTACCCTGAATTTTAAATCATCCAAAGATCCAACATTTTTCAGGAACTCTTCCTGCTTGATTTTCCAGGCCAAAGCGGCGGAGGGGAAATAGCCGAAACGTTGTTCCGAACCAAAGCGTGCGGAACCGTCTGCTCGTATAGATCCCGTAAACAAGTATTTACCTGCATAGGAGTAGTTTACCCGACCCAAATACGACAACAATCGATTTTCCTCTGCACCGTTATTCACGCCATTTAACAGGGCGTTACCCGTACCTATGCTGTAATAGGTAAGGTCGGGCAAGGCGAAATCACGGGAATTAGCAATCAGCGAGCTGGAGGTATAGCGCTCGTAGGTGGATCCAATTACCGCAGAAAGACTATGTTCACCAAAAGTTTTATTATAGTTCAAGGTACCTTCTAACAAGTAGTAGGTGCGCTTTCCGTCACGGGCATCGGCATAGCCATTATAGGAAGCGCCGGTAAGGGTTGAAGGGTCTATCCAAAAATTCCGTTGCGAAATGTTGATATCGGCGCCTACCCGGGCCTTTGCCGATAGAGAAGGAAGAATAAAATATTCGGCATAGAGATTTCCGAAAGTCCGATAGGTATCGCCGATCGAATATTGGCCGTTAATCACCGCCAAAGGATTATCCATGGGCGCCATTAAAGGTGAACGGTAATAGGAACCATCCGCATCATAAGCAGGAGCGGTAGGATCATAGTTCTGCGCCATATACAAGGCACTGGCATTATCATTAATTCCAACGCCGTTGGCATTATAATGATCTTTAATGTAAGCCGTAGCCAGGTTAATACCAACGTTATATTTAGACGCCTCCCCGGTTTCCAGATTGACCCGGGCGTTATAACGTTTAGTGGATGAATTTAACATAACGCCCTCCTGATCAAAATATCCGGCAGAAATATGGTATTTGGTCTGGGTATTGCCGCCGCTGAGGGAAATATCATGACTTTGGATCGACGCGTCCCGCAGGAGCAGGCCTTGCCAATCGGTGTTGTGATTCGTTCCTTCCACCGGTTGGTATACGCTGGTATTTAGCTGGCCTTCCTCGATGATACCATTAATGGCCGATGTATATTCGTCGCCGGTCATATAACGCTGTGTTTTGGCCACTTGCTGTTGTCCGTAACTGGCATCGTAGGTCACTGTTAATTTACCCTCCTTTCCCTTCTTCGTAGTAATCAACACCACGCCATTGGCGCCACGCGAGCCATAGATGGCGGTTGCCGAGGCATCTTTTAAAATCTCGATGGATGCGATGTCTGACGGGTTGAGCGCATTGAGTGGTGTACGGTTATTGGGATTGTTCGTTGCTCCGCCCACGCCGGGCGAGCCAATGGCGGCCGCGTCATTTACGGGCATTCCATCAATTACATACAAAGGCGCATTGTTTCCGGTAATGGAGGTAATACCCCGTATCTGTACGCTCATCGCCGCGCCGGGTTCCCCGCTTTTCTGGTAAATCTGCACGCCGGGCGTTCTGCCCTGTAAAGCTTGTTGCACATTGACGTTCGCCCCCTTGGTTAAGTCCTCTGCTTTAACCGACGAAACGGAACCCGTCAGATCGCTCTTGGCCACTTGTCCATAACCGATGACTACAATTTCATCTAAGGCAGTGCTTTCTGAAACGAGCGTGATCTCCACGTTGCTTCTGCCGTTTAAGGGCTGCTCTTGCGGCTGATAACCGACGTAGGTGAAGCGCAGGGTGGCATTCGCTTGATTGGTAACTAATAAAAAAAGTCCTTTTGCATCGGTCATAGTGGCGATGGAGGTTCCTTTTACCAAAACACTTACCCCGGAAAGCGGATTTCCTTCTTGGTCTGACACCTTTCCGTTAACACGCATCTCCTGTGCTAATAATTGACTCGGCGCGGTAAATAGCATGAAATAAAGCAACCATTTTGGCAGGCTGCGTATCAGGCGTTTTCTTGTTGTTGATTGATTCATATTACGTAATTTTTTGATGGATTAAAGTTCTTCATAGTTTTAATATAAAGTCTATAGTTTTCATCGACAATTTTAGAGAATTTACAAGGAATAAGCTAGCGCCCTGCATATTTTTTAGATTACTATCTCATTTACAACTTTTTTCGTGCATTAGCCAAAGAGCGCTCGCCTAAGCATGATCCAAAAAAGGTACTTTAGCCTTTTGGTAAGCCTGTTGAATTTTAACTGGTTCATATGGTTTATATTTATGGTTAGATATTAATAGCATGGATTATATCTTCGGCTGTTATCCCAATAGGATAATAGCACCGTTTCACCTCCTCATCTTTACTACTCAGTTATAACGTCGGACTCTTCTATGGCTTCGGAAAAACCGCATACTTATTTGAAACAATAAACATAAGATTGTCGCATATCGAAAAAAGCCATAAAGGTTACAATTGGTTTATAGGACAATTTTAGACGAAAAAAATGATTCCCATTAGCACATAGGTTACATTTTAAAGGATTTTCGTTTAAAAAAATGTTTTAAATACGATTTAGAACCTCTTTTTAACTTTTATTTCGGAACTTCGCTTAACCTACTATAAACTAACCATGCTTAAACAGTCTGGCATTTTTATTTTGCTGATAATTCTTTTTCACAATGCATTTGGCGACAATATCCGCTTTCGGAAAATTACATCCACACAAGGATTGTCACATCATACGATATATGCGATTACCCAAGATGAGCAAGGGTTTATGTGGTTCGGCACCCGAGAAGGCCTCAATAGATTTGATTCCCGCAACGTGAAAAGCTACTATTTGGACACTGTATCTTTAGGGAAATCGGCGAACCAGGTGAACGTCTTGCTGAATCATCAAAAGTCTGTATATGTAGGCACAAATCATGGGCTCTATCGGTATAATGCACTTCAAGACCGTCTTGTGCCTTATCCGTTGGAATCGCATATGCCTACTATCCATTCCTTGTCGGAAACAGGCGACATACTGTATGTAGGTACAGCAATAGGCCTGTTTCAAATCAGGAATGGCAAAGCTCGCATACTTATCCGCGGATTCGCTCGGGCTTTATGCGCCTTATCGAAAGACCGCATCCTACTGGCGGTTAATGAGCGCCTCCTTATTTTAGACAGAACAGGCCATATCGAAAGAACGTTTATGCCTCCCCCTTTTCCCGTCGTAAAAACAACCAATTTCACCGTTTTTCAGATTCACCGGGACCCCAAAGGCCGCATTTGGTTAGCTACTTCCCAGGGATTATATCGTTACGATGACCAAAGCCAACGATTTACGCAGTTGCACTTTGCGGCCAAAGAAAATACGGAAAGCAATACCGTTCGATCGATCGCTGGAAGCAGAGAAGACTTTTTATATATCGGTACCGAAAACGGCCTGTATATATATGATTTAAAGACCGGGCAGACAGCTAACTATTCACAATCGTTTACCAACAATCCAAAAACGTTGAATGATCAGGCTGTCTATTCCACTTTTATTGGCAAAGACGGCTCGGTTTGGATCGGGACATACTTTGGAGGGGTCAACTACATTCCTGTAGGCAAGGAAGGTTTCCAAAACATGGTTCCCAGCGACGGCAATAACGGTTTAAGAGGAAAAGCCATCAGCCAATTAATGGAAGATAGTCTACATCATATCTGGGTGGCAACGGAAGATGGTGGCATTTCGATCTATCATCCGAAAACCGACTCCTTTGAATATATTAACAAAAACTCGCATCCTTTTTACCTCAATAGCAACAACGTACACGCGATTCATAATGATGGCTACGGAAATATTTGGGCAGGTACTTTTTTTGGTGGTCTACATCGCTTTAATACGCTGGATAAAACGACAACGATTTACACCACGAACTCATCAGACGCCCATTCCTTGTCCAATAACCACGTATATGTGGTATATCGAGATAGCCGTGGCACACTATTAGTAGGCACCCAACAAGGTCTAAACCAATTTGACTACAAAACGGGTAAGTTCAGTTTGTTGGCCCCAGAAATTTTGGGAGATAAGTTTATTTATGATTTGATAGAAGATAAAAATGGTGATTTATGGATCTGCACGAGGCAGGATGGGATTTACCGCTATAAGCCAGCGTCCAAAACCATGAAACACTATACCAACGCGGGGAAGGATGCGTCCTTACTGAGTAACCAAATTATCAGCGTATACAAAGACCGCGATCAACGGTTATGGTTTGGCACCCTGGACGGCGGCGTATGCGTCTACAATTTTGCAACAGATTCCTTTCAACATTATACCACGGCAGACGGGCTCGCGAACAACAACGTCTATGGCATCCTAGAAGATGATGCGGGCTACATTTGGCTAAGCACAAACCTCGGGATTTCCAAGTGGAATCCACATACAAGAAAATTCATCAATTACGACACCAAATACGGGTTAAGTACCAATCAATTTAATTTTAAATCTTCCCTAAAAGACAGTGACGGCATTTTTTATTTCGGCAGTATCAATGGACTATGTTATTTTAATCCCTTAAAAGCACTGCCCGATAAGCAGGAATATCCTCTGGTGTTAACCGGATTTCAATTGTTTAATAAGGACGTACACCCTGCTTCGGATTCTTCGATCTTGAAACAGCAAATAGCGTATACCCGTAACATCAATCTCTCTTATAACCAAAATGTATTCACATTAAGCTACATGGCGATCAATTACGTTAATCCCGGAAGTACCAAATACGCTTATTATCTGGAAGGCTTCGAAAAACAGTGGAATTATGTGGGGAATAAAATGAGTGCCACTTATACCAATTTATCGCCGGGCAATTATACCTTCCATGTGCGAACATTGGATGATGCCGGTAATTTTACCGGTAGGAAACGATCCCTCAATCTACATATTACGCCCCCATTTTATCGAAGCAATTTAGCCTATGCTTTCTATACATTCCTCCTTGGCTTAATTATCTATCTGTATACCCGCTTTGTACGTTTTATCCATCAAAAGCGTATGGAGATCCAATTGGCCCATATCGAAAGAGAAAAAACGGAGGCCCTTACTCAACACCGGATCAACTTCTTCACCTTTGTATCGCATGAGTTTAAAACGCCGCTGACACTGATCCTCGCTTCCATTGATAAATTTGTCAACGACAAAGGCATAGACCCTAAGCAACACAGGGAATTATCACATATCAGAAAGAACGCATCTAAGTTATTCCGCCTCATCCATCAGTTAGCTGAATTCAGGAAAATTGATGGAGATAATTTGTCCGTACGTTTCAGCCGATCCGATCTGGTTGCATTTGTGCGGCAAATTGTAGCTTCTTTTGAAACATTGGCGCAAGGCAAAAGCCTCGGTATTTCTTTCGATTCAGAAATTGACAAACTAGTCGTATTTTTTGATGGAGATAAATTCGAAAAAATACTGTCAAATATCCTATCCAATGCCGTAAAACACACGAATGAAGGCTGTATTTCAGTACGACTGCAATTAACGGTTCAAAACAATCAAAAAATGGTCAATTTCGTCGTTCGCGATACGGGCTCAGGTATGTCGGCAACCGACCTAAAGCATATTTTCGACCCTTTCTATCGATCACCTGAACATAAAGCCATTACCGGTACAGGAATCGGCATGGCTTTGGTGAACAGTTTGGTTAAAAGCCTTCATGGAAGTATTGATGCTTCAAGCATCCCGGGGGACGGGACCACGATTTCATTCAGTTTAACGATATACAACCAGTTAACAGCACAACAACAAGAGCAGCAACATCAATCAGTTATTCACACGACCACCCCAACAACAACGAACTTACCAACAACTGCACACCCAAAAGAGCAAGCTAGGTGCGAACAACACACCTTACTCCTTGTTGAAGACAACAAAGAATTATTACATTTCCTATCTCAGCACTTTCAAGAAAGCTATCACGTAATGGCGGCCACAAACGGTGCTACGGCGTGGAAGAAGATCAACAAAACGCCTCCCGATATCGTCATTAGTGATGTAAAAATGCCCAAGATCGATGGTCTGGAATTGTGTCTTAAATTAAAACAAAACAAACAGCTAGACCATATTCCGATCATTCTTTTATCAGACGGTCAGGATGAGCAGCTCAAAGTTGAGGGCCTGGATATCGGCGCAGACGCCTACATTGGAAAGCCCTTCAATCTAAAAGAATTGGAACTCTTGGTTGCCAACATGGTGAAATCGCGAATTAAATTAAGAGAACACGTGGTCAATCTTGGCGCTTTTGCGAGCGACAGCGTCGTCAATAATAACCGAAATCAGGATTTTTTGGCTAAACTGAGTACTACGTTAGAAAGACTTTATGCCAATCCTGCAATTTCCATTGAGGATATTGCTGCGGCGATGCATATATCCCGTACATCCCTACACCTTCATCTGAAACGTATTTTAAATAAAAATGCCACCGAATTACTGAATGAATATCGGCTAAAAAAAGCGTTGATGATGCTGGAAAACGATATACCGATCAATGAAATTGCTTACCTTTCCGGTTATCGGGACGCTAATTATTTCAGTAGAGTTTTCAAAAAGTATTATCAGCTTTCACCACAAAAGTATAAGGAGCTGCACTTTAGAAAACACGGCCAATTTAAAAGCTGTTAAAAAGCGGCATTAACGGCTAGGCAAAAGGTCAAACTAACACCCGTATTTCGAAATTTACACCCATCTGGCTATGACTTTCTTCGGGAATCCTTCGGGTCGGCTTCGGGTCGGCTTCGACTGCGCTTCGGGAACGAGTCGAAGCCGACCCGAAGCGCAGTCGAAGCAGTGTCGAACAATTCCCGAAGCGATCTCGGACGACTGTAGAGCCTTACCTCCCATTCCCGCTACCGGCCCTAAATCTCAATAATCAGGAAGCCAGAAAATCAGGGAACAGAAAAGATGGTTAGGTAAATAAGAAACGACGGCCTTCAGTTTTTCCAATTTTTATGCGACACATTCGCAGATTTTATATATTTTAGTGGGAATCCGAGAACTAAAACGAATTTATTGATGCTAATTGCTGTACTTGCGGGCCTGTTTGTTTCCGTATTGCTGATCCCTTTGGGCAGGCTGTTCAAAGGTCGACTGGCCGTACTGATTTCTTTGTTGCCCACTAGCCTATTTGCGTATTTTGCCAGTTTTATTCCAACGATCGCTAATGGCGAGGCGATTTCCTTCCACTATCCATGGGTTCCGTCCCTCGGCGTCGATTTCCATTTTCGTTTGGACGGACTTTCACTGCTGTTCTCATTACTTATCACTGGCATCGGTTCACTTGTTTTTCTCTATGCATCTTCCTATCTTAAGGGGCATCGCTATTTGGATCGGTTTTATGCTTACCTGAGCTTGTTTATGGCCTCCATGCTAGGGCTTGTCTTGGCAGACAATGTATTACTACTCTTCATTTTCTGGGAACTGACGAGCATCAGTTCGTTTTTCCTGATCGGTTTCAATAACGAAGATGCCAATTCGCGTAAAAGTTCACTAACGGCTTTGGCCGTCACAGGGGGCGGAGGCTTCCTGCTTATGGCAGGTTTGATTTTGATGGGACATTTGTCGGGGACTTATGCCATACAGGAAATGCTCAATGCAAGCTCGTTTTTAAAGGCTCATCCGTGGTATCCAGCCATCCTCGCGCTTATTTTTGCCGGGGCTTTTACTAAATCAGCACAGTTCCCCTTTCATTTTTGGTTGCCTGGGGCAATGAAGGCACCTACGCCCATATCGGCCTACCTGCACTCGGCCACCATGGTCAAAGCGGGGGTATACCTCTTGGCCCGACTGTATCCAATATTAGGCGGCACCGAATATTGGACCTATCCGCTTATTGTCGTTGGCGGCATAACGATGTTTTATGGTGCGTTTCACTCAATATTCCGTACCGACCTGAAAAGCATATTGGCTTATTCTACCATTTCCGCCCTCGGCATTTTAGTGTTCCTTATTGGCATTGGCACCGAGCAGGCTCTGCTGGCCGCTGCTGTATTTATACTCGTCCACGCATTATACAAAGCGTCCTTATTTTTGACGACCGGTGTCCTTGATCATGAAACAGGTACGCGCGAAATCACGCAACTTGGAGGGCTACGCAAGGTATTATTACCGCTGGCCATTGCCGGTCTGCTGGCCGCTCTGTCGAGCGCAGGATTGCCTTTTACCTTTGGTTTCATTGGTAAAGACCAGATTTATGAAGCAACCTTGCACACCGAGGGGATTATGCCCATCGTTCTGACCTCACTGGCGGTTATTACCAATATACTACTGCTTTATGCCGGCTTGTTGGTAGGCCTTAAGCCATTCGCTGGTAAGCTGCCCGAACGCTATCAAGCGGTACACCTTCCTCATTGGCTGATGTGGACGCCGCCCTTACTGTTAGCCTTAATGGGAATCGCCTTTGGCGCTTTTCCGGCTTTGATAGACGCCAGTCTGCTTAACCCGGCAGCGACGGCCATGATTAACGAAACGTTTGACTCGCCTTTAAAACTTTGGCACGGGTTCAATTTAGTGTTGCTATTGAGTGGAATTACACTTGCCTTAGGCGCCCTTTTGTACTTAATGCGTAAGCCGTCTAGCAAAAGTATGGCCAGCATCGAACGATTCAATTACCTCGCCCCTCAATATATTTTCGGCAAGCTGGCCAGGGCCGTACGCCGCTTTGCGGCACGATATACCCGCACATTACATAACGGATTTTTACGCGTATACTTGTTTCGGATTATCATGTTCGCCGTGTTATTATTGGGTTTCCGCTTATTCACAGGCGGCCCCATCCAATGGATACCCGCCCATCTTTCTCCGATCAGCGTTTATGAAGTGGCCGTTCTGGGCATTCTGATTGCAGCGATCTTCCTGACGGTTAACACTTCATCGCGCTTAACAGCCGTGGTGGCAACCAGCGTAATAGGCTATTGCATATGCCTCCTGTTTGTGTTTTATAGTGCGCCCGACTTGGCAATGACCCAATTTACCATTGATACGCTCACCGTTGTATTATTCGTATTGGTATTATTCAGGCTTCCACCATTTCTCAATTTAGCCAATCGCCGCGACAGGATACGTGATTGGCTGTTGGCTTCCTCATTCGGCGCCATCATTGCACTGATCACTATACAAGCGATGAACCAGCCTTTCGACGATGCAGTAAGCAAATTTTATGGCGAGAATGCTTACGTCTTAGCTAAAGGAAAAAACGTGGTCAATGTGATTCTTGTCGATTTCAGGGGAATCGATACCATGTTTGAGGTAGTGGTACTCAGCATTGCGGCCATTGGCGTGGTTAGTTTATTGAAATTAAAACTGAAAGCATCCGAAAAAGAATAATTATGAAGAGTACTATATTAAAAACAGCGTCGATCTACCTATTGCCGATTTTGCTGCTTTTCTCGATATTCATCTTATTGAGAGGACATTATTTTCCAGGCGGCGGGTTTGTAGGTGGCTTGATTGCGGCCATCGCTTTTGTACTGCATAGTTTCACCCATGGCACCGAAGCAACACTGAAATTACTCCGCATTCATCCCAGTGCGCTCATTCCAGTCGGTCTCGCCTTGGCGGCAATTAGCATGTTTGCACCAATGCTGAACGGCCAACCGGTTATGACCGGTTTGTGGTTTGACCAGCCAGTGCCGGTCATCGGGCTAATTGGCTCTGCCTTATTTTTTGATATCGGCGTATATGTAGTAGTGATTGGTGTGGTGCTGACCATTTTATTTACGATAGCTCAATATAGCGGATAAATCATGGAATTATTACTCGTTATACTCATCGGTGTCTTGTATGCTACGGGCATCTTTATGTTACTCAGAAGAAGTATGGTAAAACTGCTAATCGGACTGATACTATTGGGTAATGGAGCTAACCTTCTTATTTTCCTGTTGGGAAGAATTACAAAGGGCGCCCCTCCTGTCATCGACAGTGCCGCCAAGTTTTTTACTGATGTTTATGCGGATCCCATACCTCAGGCGCTGATTCTGACCGCGATTGTCATCAGTTTTGGCCTACAAGCATTTGCCATTGTATTATTGAAACGCGTTTACGTACTGATCAATTCGGACGACTTAGACGACTTAAATACTCCGGAAGAAGAAGATATATGACAGACAATACCCTTATTTTATCCGTTATTATCCATTTGTTTACAGCCATCGTGCTACTTGCTCTGTGGCGTAAGACGGTCGCGCAGCGCATTATCAGCGTCGTGGGTAGCGTGGTTGCTATGGTGATAGCCATTCGCTTATTCACGGCAGTATGGGACAACGGTATTCTTACCATGCAAGCGGCAGGCTGGGACGCGCCGTTCGGCATCACCTTCGTCGCCGACGTTTTCAGTAGCACCATGGTATTACTTACCTCATTTTCCGGGATTGCCGTTTCTATCTACTCGGCCACCGGAGTTGCCCGAGGGCGCATGTTGTACGGTTACTTCCCCATACTTCACCTGCTCCTAATGGGGCTTAACGGGGCTTTTCTCACCGGCGACATCTTCAATCTCTATGTATGGTTCGAGGTTATCATCATTGCGTCCTTTGTATTGATGACACTTGGCGGCCGCAGAGCTCAAATTGAAGGATCGGTTAAATACATGGCTATGAACGTTTTAGCCTCCACCTTTTTCCTGACAGGTATTGGCATTTTATACGGTATTACCGGCACATTGAATATGGCCGACCTATCACTTAAAATTGCTGCCCTCGAAAACCGCAAGCTGGTCGATATCGTTTCCATCTTTTTTATCGTCGGATTCGGCATTAAATCGGCCGTTTTTCCTTTGTATTTTTGGCTTCCATCTTCCTACCATACGCCACCATCTGCTGTAGCGGCAATATTTGGGGGCTTACTCACCAAAGTGGGCATATATGCCTTGTTCCGGGTTTTTACCTTAATCTTTATTCCCGATGAGTTTCTGCGTACATTATTGGTTGTATTGGCGATATTCACCATCCTGACAGGCAGCTTTGGTGCGGTCATAAAAAACAATATCCGGCGGGTTTTTTCTTATCTCATTGTGTGCCATATTGGCTTTATGGTAGGTGGATTAGGGATGTATTCCGAGATAGCCATCACCGGCGCTTTGTTCTATCTAATTCATGATATGATGGTCAAAACCAACATTTTCCTCATCGCCGGACTTATCAGGAAGCTTCGTGGCACCATGAATATGGATAAATTAGGTGGACTGTATGCCGAATACCCGCTGTTATCCTTGGTCGTAGCGCTCGTTCTCTTTTCGTTAGTGGGCATTCCTCCGTTATCTGGATTCTGGCCCAAAATCTACCTATTTGAAGCCGGCTTCATGGATGCGCAATACCCGTTGCTGGTCGCTATCATCATTGGGAGTTTTGTCACCTTGTATGTCATCGCCAAATTGTGGGCGAAGGTGTTCTGGAAAAACCAACCAACTTTGCCGGCAGAGGAAAACTACACGGACGAGTTTAAACCCATGAGTGCCTTTAGGAAATCGCTACTGGTCGTTCCCATTGTTTTTTTAATGGCGATTGCGTTATATATCGGCTTAGCTGCCGAGAACGTCGCATTGGTTGCGAAGCATATTGCCCGCGACATGAAAGACATGACTCCTTATATTGAAGCCGTTTTAGGAACAAATGTATCACCGTAATATTACAACACCATGGTAAAACAATTTTTAATGAACCTTTTGCTGGCCTTTATATGGATAGCGTTAACCGGCGTGCTGGCATACGCAAATTTCATGTTCGGCTTTGCCATTGGCTTTTTTCTGCTGTGGGTAATGAACCTTAATGAAAGCGATCGTCGGTATTTCACACGGGTGCCCAAGATCATTAGTTTTTTCTTATATTTTCTTTACGAAATGATCAGAGCAAACGTACAAGTTGCTTATGACATGATTACACCTCGGTTTTTCATGCAACCGGGTATCGTGAGATATCCGATGAACGCCCGGAGCGATTTTGAAATCAATCTGCTTTCAACCGTGATCTCGCTTACTCCAGGCACCTTAATTTTGGACGTTAGTGAAGACCGTAGCGTATTATACATCCATGTTATGTACCTGAAAGACAAAGACCGCTTTATACAGCAAATAAAGGAAGGATTTGAACGCAGATTATTGGAGATTATACGATGACATTAAGCACTTATATCGATTATGTGATTCTGCCCATACTGGCCATAGCCTTAGTATTGGTATTCATCCGACTGATCAAGGGACCGAATATCGTGGATCGTGTCATTGCCTTGGATCTGTTGATTACTATTGGAGTTAGTGTCATCACCGTGTACAGCATCAGCACGAGCGAATCGACTTTCATTGATGTAGCCATGATTCTTGCCTTGATTGCTTTTTTAGGCACGATCGCGTTTTCGTTTTATTTAGAAAAAAGGGGGAGAAAATGACAACTATTCTTATAGGTTCACTATGCACCATCGGCGCAATCGCCATTCTGATTGCAGCAATAGGCATCTTACGGATGCCTGACTTCTACTTGCGGCTATCTGTCACAGTGAAGGCGGCCACTTTGGGCGGCGGATTGCTCCTTTTAAGTGCAGCGTTCTTCTTTACAGGAGAAGTGGCGGTCACCACTAAAGCCTTGGCTATTATTTTCTTTCTTACACTCACTGCACCCGTTGCCGCCCACCTGATAGGCCGTGCGGCCTACTTTATTGGCACCGAGCAGTGGAAAGGCACTATTCGCGACGACCTTGCTGGCAAATACGATAAAGAAACGCACGAGCTCAGCAGTGGAAACGAGGAAAACAGGAAAAACCAAGATTAAACGATTGCGTACGGTGGGTTCAAAAATCTGACATGAAACAACTTCTTGCATTCAATAAAACGACCCGGCAATGGCATTTACCCGTGGTGGCGGGTCTGTGTGTAGGTATTCCTGTATTGATTGGTTGGTGGTTCGACCATAGAAGCTGGTAAACTTGCTTCGTTAGCTGGCTTAGGCATATTATACATCCAATCCGATAAGCTAGCAGAACGGATGATTTTATTAATGGCTTGTTGCTTCTGCATCATGGTTTCTTATAGCCTGGGGCTCTTTTTTTCTTTTAGCTTTTTTGTCGCCTCCTGTTTCCTTGCGATTCTTGCCTTTGCAATACACTATACCCTATACCGTTTAGGACTCACCCGACCTCCGGGAAATTTCTTTTTCATTATGTCTGCTTCCATTGCCATCTGTACACCTTTTCATCCCGAAAAAATACCCGAGAAAATCGGCTTTATGGCGATGGGTACCATTTTGACCTGCGGAATTGGACTTATCTATAGTCTGCTCACATTAAAAGAGAAAGGGGGTTCCGAGACACTCCTACCCACCAAAAATCCATATACGAACACCGTAGAGTCTATCATCTTCGGTGTATTTGTTGGTTTATCACTTGGTAAAGCCTTCCTCTTAAAATTGGAAAATCCATATTGGGTACCCGTTTCCTGTGCAGCCGTCATGCAAGGTGCAAGCTCCAAACATGTTTGGCTGAGAGGCGTTCAACGGATAGCGGGTACATTGGCGGGATTAGGACTAACATGGTTGATCGCAACATTCAATCCATCTTCTCTATTCATTGCTATAAGTATTATCTTATTGCAAATGATTGTAGAATTTCTTGTCGTTCGCAATTACACCGTTGCCGTCGTTTTTATCACCATACTCGCTGTTTTTCTAGCTGAATCGGGCAGCCAGATGACCAGGCACACCGATCTACTTTTTACCGCGCGTCTCGTCGATATCATTTTAGGCAGTTTTATCGGAGTCATTGGCGGTTGGGTGTTATTCAATGAACACGTTCATTACCATACCACCTTACGAATCCGAAAAGCGAAATTCATGATAAAGAAAAAGTCGAAATAACCTTTCATTGCCCGATTTCTTATCTGGTTGCATAGCATTTAGTCGACTATTTGATAAAAGTTGCTATTTGCTTTCGTTTTTGTAAAAAATATCATTTCTTTACGGTACTTAAGCACATGTCAAATTATCCGTATATATATAATTAAATGGTTCCCAGTCAAGACAACATTCAGCTTGCACATGCAGTAGCGGCGGCTATCGGTATTGATCCCCAGGTTTATGCCTATCACGATGACAGCAAGGAGAACAGTCTCCACATCTTAAACTGCATCGATCCGTTGGATCCGAAAAACAAAATATTTTGTACAATTGGGCTATCAGATTATCCCAATGAGATAGAAATAAGCAAGGGAAAGGTGAAAAATATTCCTATAGAACTGATCATAGCGGGTAACGGCAGCAGTAGTAAATGGGCCAACATATTGTCTTCCGCAGGGTTCTTCGTTATTAAAAACAAGTGGACTTGTCAGCCAGGCGCTGTCTTTAAGAACATAATCGATGTATACCATAAAGGCATACATTTAAAACATCTACTTTTTGTGGAGCCACTGATGTGGCAAGAAAAACTGGAGCAAATGAAGCTTGCCAACAAAAAGGTTCATTTTTTATTGTTAATCCCGATTTCGGATGCAGAGCTAATATACCGGGAGAAACGAGGGTTTGATGCACTTGAAAGCCTCTTTATGGAAAAAGAAATCGATATTACCAATCTCCAGCGGCCTTCCGTGCTGTAGTCACCGCTATAAAACGGAGCTTGGGACGGCCCTATTCTCAGTCGATGTTATTTGATATTGTTCTTTTAAAACACGCAATAACGCTTGTTGATCGTATCCCTCTGGAGCCTGGAGCTTTAAGCTGATCCAGGTATCATTTAATACTTTCAATTCGTCGTCAAGGTATAAACTATCAATAAGCTGCTGTACGGAACTGTTGCTTACTTCAAGGAAATCGATCAAGCCATTTTCTAATCGTGAGATCTTAAACGATTGCGCTTTCTTGTCTAAATAACCTAATTCGTGAAGTGATAAATTGACGTCTTTTTCCGTAATCCGTACGACTTCCTTATTGTGAAAAAAGGTTAACGACAACAAAATGACTAAGGCATTCCAGAGCCCATGCTTGACAACGCTCCACCAGAAACCTAACTTTAACCGTGTATAACTCAAAATCAAACCGCCGAAAAGTTGTGATCCGACAATCACCGGGGCAATCAGGTAAAAAAAGAATTCGCTATTGCTGTAATTAACTAAATGGATGACACCAAACAGGAGTACGCAGGTGTATAGGATATATCGATAATTTTTTTTCCAAAACACACTCGGCTCTAAACCGAATAAGCGCTCTATTTTACGCCACAGCCAGTTCTGGTGATATCGCAAGGGTAAACGAAAGATGAGTTCTTCCAACAGCGGAGCAACAATGATTGCAAACAAAAGGTAAACCCATAAGCGCATGTTCAATAAAGGTTGCCGAAGTACCATTAGGTACTTGTCTACCATATACAATATGGCCAAGAAAAGGCACACTACTACAAGCTTATATAAAAAAGCGATGAAAAAGATGCGTACTTTTTCAATTCGTGATAAGGGTTCGGAGAAGAATTCGACGGGCTCCCTGATAAAAGCATTTATTTTCTTTATTTCATCGAGTACGAGGTTCATAGCTGAATTATATTTGGATAGCCAAGATAACAAAAAGAAGCGCGGTTTTCAAATACATTTAATTATTGCATTTTCAACTTCTAGGAAAATGTAAGCGAAGTTTCATTTATCAGCACATCGGTAAAAATTTCTTATTATTTGCTACAACATTTTCCTACCTTGTACGTCTATTGCTTTAAATATCAAACGAATGTTCAGTAGAATATTATTTATAATACCGATTTGGCTGATTTTAGATTTCTATTTTTTTCAATCGCTAAAAACCGCCACACAAACCTTATCAAGCACCGCTAGAAATGGAATTCACTGGGCCTACTGGCTTTTTGATTTGCTATTGATTCTGATCATTTTGTATTTAATGTTTGTAAATCCCAAACTGCTTCCTTCCAAATACATCTTCTTATTGGTGGGTTTCGTTCTGCTTACATTAATCCCAAAGTTATTAGTACTTCCCTTTCTCATTTTGGAAGACCTCTCGCGCTTGGCAGCTTATGCATGGAATTTAAAAAACAACGTTCCTTATCCCGAAAGGAGAAAATTTATCGGACAGCTTATCGTGGGTATTAGCTCCATTCCTTTCCTAGCAATCATTTACGGGATGTCGAGAGGAAAATATCAGTATAAGGTGCATCACCATACCTTGTACTTCGACGATTTACCGGACGCATTCAACAACTTTACCATTACGCAGCTGTCCGACGTACACTGCGGCAGCTTTACAGACCATGCCTCGGTTAGACGCGGGATAGAATTAGCAAACGAACAGCAAAGTGATTTACTTGTTTTGACGGGCGACTTAGTGAACAACGAGTCGATGGAGTTGGACGAATGGCAAAGTCTGTTTGCGCGATTAAGCGCACCCTTTGGCGTTTACTCTATTTTAGGAAATCACGACTACGGCGATTACACGGAATGGCCCTCAGCGGAGGCAAAGGCTGCCAATCTCCATCGCTTAAAAACCATGCAAAAGGAAATGGGCTTCCGACTACTACTTGACGAGCACGTAAGATTGGAGAAAGATGGCCAGTCTATTAACTTGGTAGGAGTGCAGAACTGGGGTAAAAATTTCGCACGATACGGTAACCTCGGAAAAGCGATGTCTACTGTCGAGAATGGCAGCTTCACGGTATTGTTGTCCCATGATCCGACACACTGGGAGGCCGAAATCCTACCGCATCCAAAGCCCGTACATTTAACCTTAGCCGGCCACACGCATGGTATGCAATTTGGGATTGAAATTCCCGGCTTCCGCTGGAGTGCTGTTAAGTACATCTACAATCAATGGGCCGGCCTATATAACAAAGGGAATCAATATATCAATGTAAACCGTGGTTTCGGCTTTATCGGATTTTCAGGCCGAGTGGGCATTTGGCCGGAGATCAGCGTGATAACCCTTAAAAAACGGACGGCTTAACTATTTCCTTACTTTCTTATCAATTGTGCTAAGTTTTGAACAGTTTAAATTAGATCGGCTGGGAAAGCTAAAACGATTTATTATCTTTGACTAGCTAACTAACAAAAGAACTAACCCGTCATGAAACTAAAAACAATTACATTCATCTTTTTGTGCTTTTCGTTTACATTATCTGCATCAGAAAAGCAGCTGGCCGATTATGTCAACACCTTGCAGGGCACCAATTCAAAGCATGAGCTAACTCGAGGAAACACCTATCCGACGACCGCCTTACCCTTCGGTATGCATACCTGGACACCGCAGACCGGAAAAAACGGAGATGGTTGGAAATATCAGTATTTCAAGAAAACGCTCAGAGGATTCCAACAGGCTCATCAATGTAGCTCTTGGAGTAACGACTACGCCGTATTTTCCTTTTTCCCCACGATCGACAGTTTACAGGTAGACGAGGAAAAAAGGGCAACCGGCTTTTTACACGAAAATGAAATCGCTAAGCCCTATTATTATCGTGTGGAAATGAACAACCGCATCCAAACGGAAATGGCGCCAACCGAAAGAGGCGCGCATTTACGCTTTTCTTTCCCTAAAGGGCATAAGGCTTTTTTAGTCCTTGATGGCTATACAGGCTACAGTGTCGTGAAAATTCTGCCTAAAGAACGGAAAATCATCGGTTATGTACATAATGGTCGCGGATTCAAAGAAGGCTTCAAAAGTTTCTTTGTGGCAGAGTTCGATCAGCCTTTCGTCGATTATGGCACTTGGGAAAACAGAAAAAACACAACAGAGCCTAAAAATCTACAAGCCGAGGGCGACGGTAAAGGGGCCTATCTGGCTTTCAAAGCCGGTTCCACGGTACAAGTCAAAGTCGCTTCTTCGTATATCAGCCAGGAACAGGCCGAACTAAACCTGAAACGGGAACTAGGCATCGATAAAAACCTCGAAGCCACCAAAGACCGTGCAGCTACCGTTTGGAATAAACATTTGGCAAGAATTAAAGTCGAGGGCGGTAGCGAAGAAGATAAAGCTACTTTTTATAGTTGCTTTTTCAGGGCTAGCCTTTTTGCCCGCCAATATCTCGAATACGATAAGGATGGCAAACCCTATTATTTCAGTCCATACGACGGAAAAGTATATCCAGGCCATATGTTTACGGATACTGGTTTTTGGGACACCTTTAGGGCACAGTTCCCTTTAAATGCACTGCTTTATCCCACCATGCATGGCCAGTACATGCAAGCCCTTATAGCCGCTTATGAACAATGCGGCTGGCTACCATCGTGGTCTTTCCCCAGTGAAGCGGGAAGTATGATTGGCAATCATGCTATTTCTTTACTGGCGGATGCTTGGGCAAAGGGGATCCGGACGTTTGATCCTAAAAAGGCGCTGGAGGCTTATTTACACGAGGCGACGAACAAAGGCCCATGGGGGCCGGCCAATGGTAGAGACGGCTGGAAGGAATATTATCAGCTAGGCTATGTGCCCTACCCGGAAGTGAGGGAAGCAACTGCAAAAACCTTGGAATATGCTTATGACGATTTTTGCGCTTATCAGCTTGCAAAAATGACCAATCAACCATTTTATGCGGATATCTTTAAACGCCAACTATTTAACTATAAAAATGTATATGACCCACAAACTCGTTTTATGCGGGGACGGGATAAGAATGGCAATTGGAACGCCAATTTCGACCCTGCCGAATGGGGTGGCCCCTTTACCGAGGGGAATGCCTGGCACTGGGTTTGGTCGGTCTTCCACGATACAAAAGGCTTAATTGACCTGATGGGTGGAGAAAATAATTTCGTCTCCAAGCTGGATTCGGTATTTACCGAACCCAACCGCGTCAACGTAGGCACCTATGGCGGTATGATCCACGAAATGACGGAAATGGTAATGGCTGATATGGGGCAATATGCACACGGCAATCAGCCAATTCAGCATATGGTGTATCTTTACAACTATGCCGGCCAACCTTGGAAAACACAATATCATGCCCGAGAGGTTATGCGTAAGCTTTACAACAGCACAGAGAACGGCTATCCCGGTGATGAAGACCAAGGACAGACTTCATCTTGGTATGTATTAAGTGCGTTGGGCTTCTACAGTGTATGTCCCGGAACTGATCAATACGTATTGGGCAGTCCGCTCTTTAATAAGATCACCATTAGCCTAGAAAATGGCAAAGAATTTATTATTCAGGCGACTAATAACAGTGTCGATAACGTATATATACGGAAGGCTTCCTTAAACGGACAGGATTATTCAAAAAACTATATTACTTATGCAGATTTAAATAAGGGCGGTATACTATCACTTGAAATGGATGCAACGCCAAATGAGGAAAAAGGGATCGACGAAGCAGACAGACCTTTTTCTGTTAGCAGCTTATCCACGGAAGAATAAGATGCTTTTCTAAATCTCGTGTATTTTACCTAAGTTTGCTCAACGGAAATGATGCCTTCCGACTGAACCGCCTTAAAAAGCTGATGGCGTCTACCAACAGGAATTTGCGTACTGTACTTTTATACATGGTCGCCTATTCACTTTTGTATGGTAGACATTAGCTTTTCACAATCATGATAAATAAAATTTTCTCACTTGAACAGGTCCGTATCTTCAGAAATTTACTACGTTGGACCTTACTTATCTTACCTGTTTCCATTGTTATAGGCAGCATGGTAGCGCTGTTTTTATGGATGCTTCATCTTTCCATCCAGTTCCGATTTGCTCATCCTTGGCTGCTTTATTTCCTCCCACTGGCTGGCTTGGCCATCCACTTCGTCTATAAGCTATACGGAAAGAACGCTGAGGGGGGCAATAACTTGATCATCGATGAAATCCATCAACCGGGAGGCGGGATTCCGAAACGCATGGGGCCCTTGGTACTGCTGGGCACGGTGGTCACCCATCTTTTCGGCGGTTCCGCTGGCCGGGAAGGTACGGCCGTACAGATAGGGGGAAGTATTGCACAGGCCTTTAGCAAATGGTTTCGCTTGGATGAAAAAGAAACCACTGTATTGCTGACAGCCGGCGTTGCGGCTGGTTTTGGTGCTGTATTTGGCACGCCCCTTACAGGTGCGATCTTCGCGCTCGAAGTACTCACTATTGGGCGTATTCAATATCAAGCAATCTTTCCCTGCTTGGTTGCCAGTCTTATCGGCGACCTTACCGTTTCGGCCTGGCAAGTACATCACACTACCTATCGCATCGATACGATTACTATGCCCAACTATTTTGAGACTTACTTTTCTTTGAATCCGATACTGCTGATTAAGGTCGTAATTGCTTCCATCGCTTTTGGCTTGGCGAGCCTACTATTTGCGCAGATGGCACATAAAATGAAGCGCTTTTTCTTGAATACATTTTCAAAAACGTGGATGATTCCGCTTGTAGGCGGACTGAGTGTGATCCTATTGACGCTCATTTTAGGCAAACCGGACTACCTTAGCTTAGGGGTTGACGCGGCGTATACCGGCGCAGTCACCATCCCGTCAGCCTTTCAGACGGGGGGAGCGGACACCTGGAGTTGGCTTTGGAAAACTGTTTACACCACCATTACCTTGAGTAGCGGTTTTAAGGGTGGCGAGGTGACCCCGTTGTTTTATATCGGCGCCACCTTAGGAAATACCCTATCGATACTGCTAGATGCGCCAGTCAGTCTCTTTGCCGCTTTGGGTTTTATTGCCGTGTTTGCGGGAGCTACGAATACACCGCTAGCCTGTACCATTATGGGCGTTGAATTGTTTGGCGGGGAATACCTGCTCTATTTCGCTATTGCGTGTTATACAGCCTATTTTTTTAGTGGACATACAGGCATTTATGCCGCACAGAAAATCGGCATTAAAAAGATTCAGGATTAAAAATAAGAAGAATGTGTTTCAGCAGAGCAGTCTTACCAGTGCAGCTTAAAGCGACTTTTAAGTATAATTAATTGTCTTGGTAAAGAAACCGCAAACCATAAAACAGCGCCGGCAGTACTACACTTCCATGGTTTTCTTCGTCAAAGCGCCTATAGTGCCAACGTAAGGTGGGCTGCTCTACAGTTCTTAACATATCCGGCAGCGACAACACCTTTTCATGTGTTGGATTCACATTTTTTTCCATGCCGGCACTGGCAATGAACAGTCGGATGTTATTAAGTTTGGTCTGTTGAAGCAGCTCGCTGGCTTCCTTTAATAATTTGGAGTCATCCCACCATAAACTTGGATCGATGGCCAAATAATCGGAAAAAAGCCGTGTATGTTTGAGAAAGATATTTATGGCAGTCAGTCCACCAAAGGAATGTCCAATCAATATGCGCCTGTCGGAAGTCCTGAACCGACTGTCTATCATTGGCAGCAGCTCCTTTTCCAAGAAAGCAGCAAAGCGTTCTCCCCCGCCGCTATTTTCCAAGGTCGCCTGCCCTTTTTCGCTGATGGCCGGTGTAGGCGTAAGGTCTCGTGTTCGATCTGTATTTTCAATACCTACGATAATTGCCTCAGGCATGTGGCTGCGTCGACCGCGGTTTAACGCGGTCTGCACCCCAACAGTCGACGTAAAGTTCAGCTCCGCATCAAATACATAGATTACAGGATAACGCTCGTTAGTGTCATGATAAGCTGCTGGCAAATGAATCCAAAGAACACGCTCCTCTTCTAAGATCTTAGAGAAGAGCCGGTTCTTTGCGCCAATGACCAGTAAACTATCGTTTTCTTCTGCCTGTAAATTCCCCATGATCAAAAGTACTAGCAGTGCGCTTAATATATACCTCAGCCTCAACAAATTTAAATGCATTGTGTTTGCTCGATAGTCTTGGTCGTTACAATAATGTGGCTTTTCATACTATGTCAGAACTTAATCCCGTACAATTTTTCCCCGATATCCGTGATCTTCTGATCCACCGAGATCAGACCGTTACCCGACAGGTACCATACCCAACCGGGCACGATAAATGCCTTTCCGTTTTTGTAGGCCTCGGTAGCTTTGACGTCAGCAGTAAATATATCAGTTTCCTTTGGCATAAGGCCCTGAATACCCGTATTACGGTCAAAGATAAACAGGTAATCCGGATTGATTTCCGCCAACTTCGGCGCCTGTGGGCGCTTTTGACCTTCTTCTGGCGCGCCTGCATCCGCCGGTCTTGGAATATAGGCGGGTTTCAAACCCAAAACATCGTGGGCAAAGCCGAAGCGGGAATTCGGACCGCTTGGGTTGAAGCGTCCGTTCATATGCATAGCCACTACGGCTTTTTTGGGATCAGCTTCTGCTTTTGTTTTCACCAATTCTGCCTTTTTATGTAAGGCTGCCAGTTTTTTTTCAGCAAGCTTTTCTTTGCCATGCAACGCAGCGATCGTACGTACGCTATAATCAAAAGATGTCCAGAAATCGTCGGCATCCGAACCGAAGATAATGGTGGGAGCAACCATTGCCAGCGAATCGTATTGTTTACCTTGACGGCCGCCTGTGATAATCAGATCAGGTTTCAGTTGCTCCAAAGCGTCGAAATCAGCTTTGACCACCGACCCTACCTTGATATATTTAGCGTCGTTATATTCACCCAGGTAAGCCGGAACGGTATTCGGTACGCCTGCTACCGGAATACCCAGCTCGTGGTAAGTTTCCAAGGCACTAAAGTCCATAATGACGACCCTTTGTGGGTCTTTCGGAACAGCGGTTTCGCCGCGACTATGCTTTATCAAGATGGTCTCTTGAGCGATTGAAGCTTGCTGCAAGGAAAAAAAAGCAACCAGCCATAGGCTCGCTGCTTTTAATATAGGTTTAACGATGTTCATTTCTTCTCATTTGCAGCTATTTCTTCTCTACGAAAGTCGCTGATTCGATTGATGTGACGCCATTGACCAATAATCCCTTTGTCGCTGCTGCGCTCTCAGGATCCACCACGTAGAAGCGCGGATCTTCGAGTGTAGTGGCTACGCCAATGTAAATTTTATCATTAAATACATAAGGCCATTTCACGCCTGATTCGGCAATGTTGCTTTTATCGGGTAACCCACTTATCCAAGAGAATTTCTTATCGGACATATCCAATAATGCATATTGGGTGGCACTACCGCTTGCCGAGGCACCTGCATCTACAATATCATTATAAAATTCCACCAAAAAGATATCGTCTTCCACGTGCCATACCTTACGGAAGCGATAGCCCCCTGAAGCTGTCTCCAAGTCCCAGAAGTAATCTTGGTCAAATCCAGATGCACCACTTTTTATGACGAGTGCCCCAGCTTTTTTTGTGCCGTAATTGTTGCCGGAGAATACGTATATATCGCCATTATCAGCCCCGCCGATCTGTGAATAGCGAGCGGAGCGATAAAAGCCCCCCGATACCGAAAGACGGGAATCCGAGTAGACTGCTTCAACCTGTAGGCTAGTGGCATTGATTTTGGCAACTGCCACATCATCGATATCCGTATCTTCCCAGAAATGCAGACTCGTATAGAAAGAGCTGCCATCTCCTGCATCGACTATGCCTAAAAGAGCAGCATTCTTGCCCTCATAGCCGACAAATGAATTTGTAGGGAGAAAGGCAAACTGCGGGGTGCCGTCAGACAATGGAACCCTATTCAGCGTAGCAAGTGTGGGATCGGAAGACCTATTGCCACTCATTAGGGTATAGGTCATGTCGCCCACCAGGCCAGCGGTTACAAAGCCGTTCTGCAACTCAAACTGGGCACCAACCAGCGCCGCTGCCCCAGTCGAATTGATTGTGAAGCGTTGCCCGATGTGTGCATTACCCTGTCCATATCTCAAGGCCACGAAACCATTATAGCCTGAGGGAATATACTGTGTAAACGTATTGTTGAACTCAAGGCCAACGCCAACGGGCGAAATGGATGCATTTGCATCATCCAGTGCTGCTGTGGGAAGCAGGTATGTAGCATCTCCTGAACCTGTGGCTACTAGGAATTGCCCTTCGAGGCTTGCTTCAGGGTTGGGTTCCACCTCCTCCGGGCTAGGGTTATCATTTTTGCTACAACCAACCGCTGCAAAGAGGGCAAGCGCGATAATCCACGATTTCTTGATAAATTGATTTTTCATATCTAAATTAATTTTTATAAACTATTGTTAAGTAAAAAGTAAAAATTCAAAAGCTTGCCTCCCGATTGGGATGGTTATACGTCAATGCATCATTAACTCAGTACTATATTGATATTATCTTTTAATAAAAAAGTATCTTAACATCACCGCAAAGCGCCTTCCAGGCTTTTGCAGACTAAAATTGTCATACAGCATGGCATTCTCAATGTTGCGCGCCTCAAAGCTGATGTTGTACTTGCCATTTTGCATGATATAAGTAGCAGTAAAGTCGCTGTAGCGCTGCTGGGGTATGGTGGCCCTACTATCGGCCGATCCTAAGGAATAGGAATTGAGATACATTTGCTCGACAAAGTTGAAGGCATAGTTGAGGTTCAGGGTATTTCCTTTTCTGAACAGGTCATGGAAGTAGTAGGATGCATCTATCGTATAGAAGAAGTAGGGCAAGTTGGGCATGCGGTAACCATAGTTGAGATTTGGTGAGTTGCCCGTGGCGTTGGCAAAAAGCGACTTATCCCGTATGTTCATATAAGTGAGCGTGCCACCCAGCGTAAGGAGGTTCTTGTAATACACGCGGGCCTCTACATCGGTACCCAATCGCGTCACCCGCCCGTGGTTCTGCCGGCGGTAGACGGCATTGCCGTTGAGCTGATCGCCCTGCATACCAAGCACGGTCTGTATGAAATCACGCGTATTGCGATAGTACCCCGACCAGTCTACGTAGAGCACATAGTCGCTGTTCAATTCCTTATTCAACGTAAATCCGATGTTGTAGTTGTCGGACTGTTCCGGGCGCAGGGCAGGATTGCCTTCCTCAAGCACCTCGTCGCCAAAGAGCTCGCGGTCGTTGGGCAGACGATAGGCTTTCTCAACAGAAGCCTTAAGCTGCAAATCCCGTAAGAAATAAGTAGAGGCTATCCCGTAGCCCAGCTGGCTGGCATTTTGGGTATGCCGATACGTAACGGTAGATCCATCTGAATCCGTCATTTCATTAGGGCCGACCACACTGTTGAGGTAATGCTTGGCAAATATATTGGTATTCCATTTCCTTTTGTAGGTGTATCTATATTCCAGCCCCATCACGTTGGAAACACTATGTCGCGCCATGCTGTCGGCCGCAGTAGGCTGATCGGGAAATCGGGCCGCAGCGATGGTGGCCAAGTCGGGATCTCGCCTGAAATCGGTAACTACATTGTTGAACGCAATGGAGTGGCTTTGGCTAATACGGTAGCCTATGTTGGCAGTAGCCGAAGCATTCTTGTTATTAAATTCGGTAAGCCCAAAGCTGGCCTCCCCGTACGAATTACTCTGGCCTCGGAGGTCTGTAAGGGCCATACGCTCACCTGTCCAACTATACCTATACATAGAAGTATCCACCGTTCCCGCCCTTTCATAGTTATAGTTACCGGTGACGCGCACGCTCAGGCCGTCCACAATCAGGTTACGCTTGTCGTAGACGAAAGAGGGCAAGACTGATTTTGACCAGGCCTTACGCTCTCCGTACACATAGCGCATCTGCGAGCCATGCTGTATATCTTGGTGTACCTGCCCCAGGGTCATACCCAGCATAAGCCTATCGGCCCAGCTCTTGCCTACGATACCCACTCGAGCCATGAGGGTCTCATTGCGGTAAGTATCATGGAAGCGACGGAACCAGCCGGAATCGGTAGACCAAGTAGACCCATTCTGCCAAGGGTCGTTTGGATCTGTCTGACCTGGGGTTAAGGTGCTGAACACCCTATAGGCCGTCTTTACCTTGTAGTCGTTATCTGAATAATTCTGGAAAGCGTTGACCTGTAACGATACGCCCGACTTGAAAGTATGATTTAGGCTTAGATTGGTCTTATGCGTATTGAATGAGCCGTATGAATAAGAAGCGTCCAAGGTCGTATTGGTCGTCCGGTTGGTAACGATATTAATCACTCCGCCCAAGGCATCTGCTCCAAATTCGATCGGTACCACGCCTTTATATACTTCAATGCGTTCAGCGATATTGACCGGGATATTATTGAGCTGGAAAGCAGACCCCATTCCCTGCATCGGCACGCCATCGATAAATATACGGATATTTCGGCCCGTGAAGCCATTGAGCGTGATGTTCATGTCCGATCCCACGCCCCCCGACTCGCGTATTTTCACACCCGAGGCCCTATCCAACAAATGCCCAAGGTCTAATGTCGAGTTGTACTGGGACTTCGCATCTAGTGCAACGACATTAAAAGGAGTCTCTCGGATCTCTTGTATGGCCGATTTCCCGACAACCTCCACCTCATTCAACGCCATGCGCTCATCCGGCTTCAATGTGAACGATAAATTTTGTCTCCCTCCTTTTCCGATATGTATTTTTATTGATTGTGCCTTGAATCCCAAGGCCGAGCAGGTAATTTCGTAATCTCCGGGATGTAGATGCAATTCGTAAGAACCATCTGCTGCGGAGACCGTATTAAATTTTGTACTTTTAATATAAATGGCCGCTTGGGCGATCGCTTCGCCGTTTTTATCAGTCACTTTACCTGCTAATAATGCCCCTGGCCTTTGTGCATGCGCTAATGGAAGAAAGAATAGAAAAAACGAGGTATAAAATAGAAATCTTTTCACGTAAATTTTTGACATTTGATCCGGTTGTGTTGTACAAGTCATCCTTTCCTAATCTTTTTTACCGATCAATTGGTATTTAGACTTGTTTTAAATAACTTCGCAAAGTTAGTAGTCGACCCACAGTGTCGATAACGGAAAAAGGATTAAAAATAGCGTAAAAGGAATTATGTATATTCAATCTAAATTAGTCGAAGCAGGTAAAACTGTTTGCGACCTGTTGCTCAAAGATCAGTATGTACAGAATGAGCCTGTCCTTACCGAAGAACAAGAAGATGCCATGGGCGAACATGTCGTGGTACAGTCCAGCATGCTCCATGCTTCCGGATTCCTACTCTTAAAGACCCATTTCCTAATAAAGGAAAAAGTAACGGACCGTTTCTTAGTAAAAGGGGATCATATACAGCTAAGTTTTTTCCTTAACGGTAAATCGCGCATGCATGAGTCGAGGCAAAAGCTGGCCTGCGATTTAGATATTGGCATTATGCGCAGAAATTATTTTCAACGTTACGAACGTAGTTTCGACATGCGGGGAGGAAATGAAGTTAACTACATCGCCTTATACCTTTCGGTTGATTTTTTTACACAGCTTGTAGCCCATGAAGCTTGGGCAAAGCACGACGCCTTCATACAGGACATTTTAAACGGAACCGCCCATACCGCACCGGATCAAACCTGCGCCATCAGTTTACCTATCCTACAAGTTTTACAGGAATTATTACGCAACAATTTCCAAGGCATCCATAGGCGCTATTTTACGGAATTAAAACTAAAGGAGCTTCTGTTTTTATCCCATGTTCAACATACGCGAATTGGTCACGACAAGGTTCGGGATGATGAATTATACGACACGCTGGAGAAAATAAAGGCTTATTTAGTAGCCCATTTTGACAATCCGCCAACGATTAAACAATTATCCAGGATGTTTTCGCGTAATGAACTGAAATTAAAGCAGGGCTTTAAGGCCCAATATGGGACTACGATCTACGCCTTCGTGATTCAACTGCGCATGCAAAAGGCGGAAAAAATGCTCCACGAAAACTATTCCGTCAGTGAAATGTCGACTCAGCTTGGTTACCTAAGCGTTTCCCATTTCATCAGCACCTACAAAAAACACTTTGGACACACGCCGAAACAAGCGATCAAGAAGGTCTCACAGTCGACATCACTTCTGTTCGTGTTCTGCTCGTCTTGGCTGGATTGCCTCTACTAAATTGACCTTAAAAATAGCGGTACCCTTATTTATCCAAGGCGCCGAACACCTTTTGCAGTAAAGCCGTACTTCGGAATGCCGCATTGTCGCGAACACCCTTCTCCTTCTCGGCCACCATTTTAAAAACGCCTCCCACCGTCTCCTCGGTAACGTATTGATTCAGGTCTGGCGTTATGTTCTGTCTGGTGATACTATTATATTTGGTAATAATTTGGTTCCATACCTTATCTGCACCCACCTTTCCCAGCGAGTTTTCGACTTTAGGTTCAAAGGCCTGATATAATTGAGCGGCAGTTTTATTTTTCAAATAGCTTGTCGCTGCCGTATCGGCTCCCAACAAGATGTTTTTGGCGTCATCAAAAGACATCGACGTAATGGCATTAGCAAATATCGGCACGCCTTCGGTCACCGCATCCTCGGCCGCCCGATTTAGTAGTTTAATGCCTTGATCTGCCAAACTTCCTAATCCCATCATACGCAATGTAGACTCGACTTTCTGCAATTTCTCCGGCAATAAAATTTTCACCAAGCTATTCTGATAGAACCCGTCTTCCGCCCCTAACTTCTTAATTCCTTCTTCTACCCCGATATGGAGAGCTTGCTTCAACGCTCCTGAAACATCGGTGGTACTTAAACTTTCAACAGCGCGGTTACTGTCCGTCTTGCCCGTTGTAGCACTGTCTGTACCCTTATGTTGGTCGACCGCCTTCTTTACTTTATCAAAGAGGCTCTGAGCCTGTAAAGTTGACGAGATAAATAAACAGCCTATAATAACTGATAAGATTTTGCCAATTTTCTTCATTATCAAAATGTATATGTATTTAAAAATAATGGTCTAATATAAGAAAGATCTCCTCTTATGAAAGCCTCTGACATCTATTTTTTGTTACAATAGGCTGACCTTAAGGCTATACCGCATCTCGTGTAGCACTAAAATTTTTAATATATTGCCTGTGTCTTTCCAAGCAAAACAGATCGAACGTCAAATGGGAAATACGATGGGAAATTTCCGGGGGAAGAACATCGTGCAAGGCTCGGGCGCATTAACGCTAAAAAGCGGGCAACGGGCAGGAAAATAGCTGATAACATGAACTAAAAAAGGACATCATTACATGAAAATTGCATTAATTGGCGCCACAGGATTTGTAGGCGGAGCTGTTTTACAAGAGTTATTATTACGCGGTGTCGAAGTAACCGCCTTGGTCAGAAATCCGACTAAATTAACCCTTCAAAACGAAAAGTTACATAAGGTAGAAGTAGACGTTTTAGATACTGAAACATTTGTAAAAGCCATTCAGGGCTTTGACCTAATCATCAGTGCCTATAACGCCGACTGGACGAATCCCAATTTATATACCGATTTCTTAGCCGGATCCAAAGCCATTCAGGAAGGCGTCAAAAAGGCTGGTGTAAAAAGACTCTTGGTAATAGGTGGTGCCGGTAGCTTATATGTTGCAGAAGGTTTACAGCTTGTCGACACGCCCGAATTCCCTGCCGACTGGAAACCAGGTGCTACTGCCGCTCGCGACTACCTGAACATTCTTAAAGAAGAAAAAGAGATCGATTGGGTCTTTTTAAGTCCTGCACCCGAAATGCACCAAGGACTGCCCAGAGAACGCAAAGGGCTGTATCGAGTCGGCACGGATCACCCGGTTGCCGATGAAAACGGAAGAAGCTGGATAACTGTGGACGATCTGGCAGTCGCTATTGTGGATGAGGCACTACATCCGAAACACAGTAAACAGCGCTTTACCGTAGCTTATTAGGTCATTACTAAAAAATGCTTTGCAATAGGGATCTGATCAAATTTGCTAAGGGGCTGGCTCGTAATCCAGCGGTATTGATTAAAATAATCCCTAAAATTCACGCATTGCACCAAAAACGAAAGGTCTCCAACCGGGGAGATTGAAGACCTTTACTAACCAATTATAAACCTAAATTATGATGACACAAAGATACATTCGAAAACGTTCTTTGCCAAACTTTTTTTGATGTTTTAACATATTTTAACATCTGCTAAAACAATTTAACAGTGGTTCTGAGGCTTTAATAGTCGACATGATAGTCCTTCCTAAACGGTTCACCTTTCCAAGCCTTCAACATCGTCCACGCTTCAAAGGGCGCAGACCAGAACGGATGCGTTTCGGGCAAACCTAAGGGTAAAAACGACAAAGATGTTAGATACATACTCCCCGTGTTGCTGTAGCTATCTGCCAAACCGGTTTGTTGATCACCGATAATTCCGAGCGTTAGCCAACCCTCTTTCGTAAAGCTTTGCGGAATAAAAACGCGTTTCTTTACGGCAGTTATAGCGCTTCTAACTTGTGCCGGCTTAATCCATTCAGGCAAACCATCTTCCAGGGCCAGCTGGGCTAAGGGCTGAAAAATAGCGGTACGATACGTGGCGGATCTACCGAAGATCGGATACGTCCCTTCCGGTGAAATCATGCGCTCCATAAATTCGGCGTAACGCTGCATCCGTTTATAAGCTCGACTCAATTCCATCGGCTCGCGGCGTCCATGAGCTACGTTTACCCGTAAAACATCAACCAGCATGGGCTGTATCACAAAACTATTGTAGTAGTCGAAACTGAAAACGGCTCCATCGCTATACCAGCCGTCTCCTTTATACCATTCCTCGATTTTCTCTAAAGCGTAGTCAATTCTTTCTTCAGCAACTTTTTCTCCGACACTCAACAAGAAAGTCTCTAACATAGCCGCAAAAAGCAACCAATTACTTTCAAACGGCTTTACGCGCCGAAGCTCTTTAAACTCATGGATTAATTGCTTCTTCGTGGTTGCACTTAAAGGATCCCACAAGACCTTGGGCGCTTTTATTAAGGCTTGCGCTAAGAATGCCGCATCTACCAGTGGCTGCGAACCGCTGCTCCAACTGAGATAGTCGGCGCTCCTTGGGTCGACCCCCTGAGCAATCGCCTCCTGCAGTTGCTTCTTTAATCGGGATTGAATTAGCCGCTCCTCGCCAGAGACCTCCACCAAGGCTAGCCACGGCGCCATCCCTACGGCCAAACGGCCTAAAGCCTCCAGATAGCCTACGCCTACATCACGATTATCCCATACGGGACTTACTTGCATGTCCATATTTTTACGCAAGAGGCCTTTACTCATATTGCTGAGTACCGGACTGGCAATCTTATCCAATAAAGATACCCAGTAGGTGCGGTCGGCAATAGCATCCCTTAAGACAGGTGCTTCTTGAACTTCGGCATTGGCAAGTAAGGCCGAGGGGCTGCAAACACCCGCTAATCCGAATAGGTACATTCCTTTTAAAAGGCTTCTTCTCTTCATGTTGGCTTTTATGTGGTTATCTCCCAAAAATATAGAATTACCACTTAATATCATCGCGAAATTAACAATAGCCCGTGAGACGAAAACTAAAACGAATGTAAGCAATCAAAGCGGGCTAAATCCAATCAAAGGCGACACTAGCCTTGTTTAGAAAAATCGATGACATTAATAATAGGAGTCGGTTCACTTCCATTCAGTTTACACAATAAATTCGCCGATTTTCGGGTTGTTGCACCCGCTTTAAAGATATGAATGTTCATATCTTCAAAGGGAACCACCAACAAAGAAGAGTCGAGCGTTAAAAAGTCAGGGGTGCTTATGATTACATACGCGAAATATTCCTTAAATGTTGCAAGCATTGCTTTCAACTCCGCTTTCGCGAAAAAATGTTGTAAAGTCCAGTAGTCGCTAAATTCAGCGGTCCGAGGGCCCGGCTCATCTCGAAAGGCTTTAACAAGCTTCACTATAATTTCACTATGCGGCTGCTTCTTTGCGGCGTGAAGAAGATCGCTTTTTATGCGTTCTGCGTTGTTGATAAATTCCACCAAATCGTATGCGTATGCGCCTCTTAAATTTGAGCAGTCCAATTGATCGCAGAAATCGATATGGAGCACATCATTGCCTAATTTAGCCAGCAATGATCCAAGCTGCAGGCTTATCGCAGATTGTTCGCTATCTGCTCCTGCCGAATAGCAGGTAAGCAAACTGTGCCCATCTGCCGCTAAATGGCCTACCGCTTTTATCAACTGTTCATAATTAAAGGCAATAAGCTCCCTGTTCACATTTTTATTGAGTTCTACCTGACTGTTTTTTGCCGGATCGAGCATTTCGAGATCTTCAAAACGTTCAATAAAAGGAGATTTATACTTTCTAAAGAAGATGACAAAAAATGGTATCATTCCTAAGAGCAGGATCAGCAGGAACGTGTTTAATAAGGGCTTATACACGTTTCCTTGAAGGAAAACACGGTTGAACGCGCTAAATTCAGCCCTTTGGACCTGGGGGGTAGCCAACGAATCCATCAAATCGTTTACTTGCGTTTGACTAAGTTTCTTTTGATAACGCTCCAGCTGACCAGAATAGGTTTCAACAATGGAATCGCGCTTATTGAGCATGGCAAGAAGCTTTTCTGACGGTTGCTCCACACGAGCCCGTTTAGGTTGCCGCTTTTTATTTGCTTTAAGAAGCCCCTTTTTTTCGCTCTCCAACTTAGCGATGAGGTCGTCGCGTAAACGCTCAAGTGGTTTAAAATAAGACACATCATAGGGCGATTTTTCCCTATAGGTTTTCTGAAGATTAGCCAGCTCATCGTTATACGACCGTATTTGTTGCTCCAATGCAGCATTATTGATAAAGTAGGCTGGCAATTGATTAAACTGATTGAGTGGTGTCTTTAGGTATCTTAAAATGGCCTCAATTTTTTTAATAATAAGCCGTTTATTCGTGTTAGAAATTAGATTTACCGGTGACTCCTGCGGAAGGCCTACCGTCTTTTTCTCTGTCTGCATTTGCCGATCAATTGTCCGGTTTAATTGCAAAAGCAGACTGTTTGTCGCCGAAAGGCTATCTTCCAACAGTAACAAAGCACTTTTACTTGTTGTGAATTGCGGTACTTCTCGACCATTCTTATAGAATGTATGGCTTGTAAGAAAGGTATAAATCACTCCGCCTCCAATAAACACACCTATCAATAATAAAATGAGTCGTTTCTTGTTTCGATAAACTTCAATACTTTCTCTTGCTATGGCTATTACTCTTTTCCTGCTAGTCTTCTGCATTACGCCCTTTTCGAACTACTACGAAAAAAAACAAGTTCTAGTTTACGGCGACTTGAATTGTATATCAAACAGTATACTGAATAGTGAAAAAATGACTATCTACCCAGATTGAAGCCGTGCAGTTTGAAATAAATTCGATCGGCATCGGGCTCCCGTCCCTTGACAGAAGGCCGATGCCGTTTGACAAAAAACGCATTAGCTCTGAGGGCTGTACGCAATTTTGTAGATCGTTCCTTGAAGATCATCGCTCACATATAAGGTACCATCTGGGCCCTGGGCCAATCCGCAGGGTTTATGCTGGCTCGGGCCACTTGGATTTTCCAGATCTATACCAGCAAAGCCATCTGCGAATATCTCCCAATCTCCGCTAGGTTTACCGTCTTTAAAAGGCACAAACGCTACGCAGAAACCTTTATGTAGTTCCGGAGATTGATTATGAAAAGCTACAAAAGCGCCATTCTTATATTTCTCGGGAAACATATCGCCCGTGTAAAAAAGCATTGCATTGGGGCCAAGGTGAGCTGGAAAGGCCAAAGCCGGTTCCAGGTATTTATTATCTCCCTCTTTTTTACCATCTCCGCCAAATTCCGGCGCTTGCAATTTTTTATGCTGGACATGATCATAGTAGATATAAGGCCAACCCGCATCAGCCCCTTTCGATAACTCGTATAATGTTTCTGCAGGATAGGTCGCTGAATAGCTTGCATCGAAATATAGAGGGAATTTTTCGTGAAAATTGCCTCTACCATGTTGTAGCGCGTATAACGAGTTGGACACATCATTCCATGCAAAGCCCATGACACCCTTTAATCCCGTTGCATACCGCTCTCCATCGCTATAGCCTTGCCCTAGCTTATCCGCTTTAAATTGCCATATCCCGGCGACAGAGTCCAATAGCGGACAAGATTTACCATCTTTAGTTTCGTCTGCGCAGGCATCTGAATAAGAGGCAACCGCAACGTATAAATTTCGTTCCTTATCGATCACCAATGGCTTCGCACCGTCAATGGCGCGCGCAACCAAACCGTCCACCACTACTTCCGGATGGTCCGCATCGATCACTTGCTGATGTTCGTCCAATTTGTATCGGTATACGGTGGTATTGGAAGACGCATACAAGTAGTTTTCATCCATCAAAATACCTGTACCGGTATAATTTCCAAAAGCTGTCGTTTTGTCGATGACGCCATCTCCATCGGTGTCAGACAAACAATAAATCCCCTTCCCGTCTTTTAATCCATTCAACTTGACATATACGTCCCCATGTTGACTGACTGTAAGGTGGCGCGCCGCCCCTAAAGAATCGGCAATAATCGTAGCGGAAAAGCCCGGTTCTAATTTAAGATCTGCCTGTTTGGGTTCATTCTTCACTGAAGACGAACAGGCAACACACATACCGGCGAATGCCAATGCACCCGCCATTTTTGCTAGGTTTTCAACCATTGTTTTAGCTGTTTATTTTAGTTTTAATCCGACACCTAACTATTTAGGTCTACGAATGTAAATCTAAAAATATCCAGCAATCGATGCTTAAGCACTTTGTATCTTTTGTGTTGCAAAATCTCGATTATTGTCTCCTCTGGTTATTTTTTCACAGGTTAGAGACCACTAATCAAAAAACGGCTCTTCGTCAATTTTGTCAGCCGATCTCTTCAGAGAAAAGAGTCATCAACGCGCTTTATCCTAAAAGTTCGGATCACAATCAAAAAAGCCAGATTGGATAAACTAACCTATCTCCACCCAACGCTGTAGATTGAGGAACTATGTTAAACTTTCATAAACCGCTCATTCGGTTTAAAATCGGTGGTTCCTCCTAAATTGCACATGACAAAAGTGCCTCATTGAGACATGCATGTATTTACCAAAATCTAGCGTAAATGACCGATAGCAATAAAATAATCGTAATACTTAAAATAACAGTAGACGGTTCCAACTTAAACATGGTTTTGTCTAGTTCAAACGCCTTCGGACTTATTCTTGGTCCGAGTAAACTTACACCTACCATGATGAGCACCGTCGTTAAAAACGACCAGCCTAAACATATAAAGAAGGGTATTTCATAAATGCCATCCGAATTTCTAAAGGCGGAATATAGCCAAGTTTCAGGTCCCAGCAATGACACCGCTAGTTGATTGAAGAAAATAGAAGCGGCAAAGCCTGTTAGTATGCCTACCACCGCCGCGGTCCCGCTGGTACGTTTCCAAAACATTCCCAGTAGAAACGTGGCCAGTACACCCGGACTTATAAAACTAGAGTACTTCTGCACAAAAGTATAGCCGCCCTCGCCGCTGATACCCAACAAGTCGTTCCAGGTGAAGGCGATACTTAAAAGCATGGCAATAACGACGGTAATGCGACCTGTTTTTACCATTTTCGCTTCATCTGCCTCTTTATCTAAATACTTTTTGTACACGTCCATTGTAAATATGGTAGATATGCTGTTTGCCTTCCCCGCCAAGGAGGCAACAATAGCAGCCGTCAATGCAGCAACGGCTAGACCTTTTAGTCCAGCAGGCAGAAATGTGAGGATAGAAGCATAGGCCGCATCCTTATGCTGACCTGTCATAGCGGGAAGCATGCCATTTTTATATAACACATAAGCAATGATTCCGGGCAGCATCACGATAACCGGCATTAAAATCTTCAATAAACTGGCGAATAAAATACCCGTTCTGGCCGTCTTCAAGTCCGCCCCCAAGGCCCGTTGTGTGATATATTGATTGCAACCCCAATAGTTCAGATTACTAATCCACTGACCTGCAGCATACATACCAAAAGCAGGAAGAATGAGGTATTTATCTACATATTCTTGTGGAGCCGCGGCTGTCGGTTTCTTAAACATTAAGTGAAAGTGATCAGGAGCCTCTTTCAACAGCACATTAAATCCGGCCAGCGCGTCTTTACCCAAACCGAAGTTTTGACTTACAATGGTTAAAGCCATGTAGGTTGTCGCTAAGCCTCCAATAATCAATACCGCTACCTGAATCGCGTCGGTATAGCCGATCACCTTCATTCCTCCCAACGTTATAAAAATGGCAAATAAGGCCAACACTAACATAATCTCATGAAAGTAAGCGCCTCCCAAAAGGCCGTTTATAGCCAAGGCGCCCAAATATAAAATGGACGTGAGGTTAACAAACACATAGAGGAAAAGCCAAAAAATGGACATGATCAAAGCTACCTGCTCGTTGTAGCGCATTGTCAAAAACTGAGGCATGGTGTAAATCCTGTTTTTGATATAAACAGGCATTAGAAAAATAGCCACAAGTATCAATACCGCCGCCCCTAGCCATTCATATATGGCCACCGCGATCCCGGCAAAAAAGCCATCGCCACTCATACCAATAAATTGCTCTGCCGAAATGTTGGAGGCAATAATGGAAGCGCCGATAGCCCACCAGGTGAGCGAACCTTCCGCTAAGAAAAAGTTTTTCGTGCTATTTACTTCTGTTCTTTCCTTTCTTTTATAAATCCAATATCCGTAGGAGACGATAATCACCAAGTAAAGAGCAAATACGAGATAGTCCCAAAAAATGAGTTGATTCGGCATGGACAGCGTTAAATATTTGGATACGTTAACTTTGTTGCGAGCAAACATAGAGAAATTGGATTGATATTACAAAGACGCCTTCATGATAAATGTTGCACGCCATAACGATAGCTTAATTCACCGAAGACTCGCTATCTCAACTAAAACACATTAAAAGCCACTATTATTTTTTTTTAAAATAAAGTATAGTATATTAGTAGACTTTTTATATATTTGCTTGTATTAAGATTGTCTTCTCTTCTCATATTAGGTTTTATAATTGGTTAGCTCAGCGTATCCGCCCATCGGATACGCTGTTTTTCCGTAAATAAATCAGTCCCGTCATCGCTAAGCAATAAACTGGGCACTTCCTTTATTTATTCCTTAGGTACACTAACTTTGCTGCCTATTTATTGACTGACCTGTTTAGTCGATGCTCACTACATAATGATTACACATGAAAACGATAGAGAACAATACTTTTTATTTTTACTGGATTACATCACAGATCATGTACGGCAAATCGAAGTAAGCCGCTAACATTTACAGGTCTTGCGTGTTAAATACGAAGGAATTGGACGCCGGACGCCGATATTCACAAAACGATTAGACATGAATGTATTAGTCTTTAATGGTGCCTTGGAAAAGCGAAATACCGGTACCTCTAAAATAATCAGCGGTTACTTCAAGGCGCAGCTCGCCAATGCTGGTGCCTCGGTCACTGAATTTAACCTGGCCGATGCAGACATTCCTTTTTTTGACCTCAGTCTTACCGATATCCCGCAGGCGGTAAAATCTATGGTAAGCATTTTTACGGAAGCCGATGCACATATCTGGTTAACACCTTTATATCACGGCGGTATGACGGGCATTATGAAAAACTGCCTGGACTGGCTTGAAGTCAATAGTAAAGGAAACCCTCCCTATTTGACGAACAAGACGGTTGGACTAGTGTGTTGGGCGGGTGGCGGACATGCCATGCAAGGAATTAATGCGATGGATGCGGTGGTAAAATCGCTACGGGCCTGGACCTTGCCTTATACGGTCCCTGTGGTGAGGGACGACCTTTTCACTACAGAGGGCGACTTACAGACGATCTACAAGGAGCGGTTCAATTTGATGAGCCGCCTCCTGCTCGAATCGCCTCACGTTGCTCGACCTTCATAGGTTGTGATGGTGGATGAAAGGAACTATTTATCATCCGCCAAGCTTTCCAAAAGGAGATAACGATCCCGGTGTTCTTCTTTTATGGCCTCGCTTAGCGTGTCAATATGCATGATTTCGGCCACTGCACCTTTTTGAAGCGGCGGCCACGGGGGCACTCCGAGTCCATTTGGATTGCCAACCTTGATGAAATTCGTAAAGTAGGTTTGTAATATTGCCGACACCTTATAGTCTTCTGGCTGCCAATCGTATACCCTGTTTGAAGGCAAATTACCAAGTGCATATTCAATTTCTGCCGAATGTACCGCTCCGGTGGCCTGCGGCGCCGACTGTTTCTTTGCCTCTTCGCCCTTAATTACGCCGCCCGCTAATCCGGCAACCGCATCGCCCATTTCAGCGCGCATTGTTGGTCTGGGCCGTGCATATAGATAACGATATACCGGGCTGCCACCCGTTTGGCTATGTAAGTCCGACCACCGCCAGGTGCCGTAGGCAATAAACTGGTCTCCTGCGAAATCGGTAGCCACCTGTTCTACATCCCTATCGGTAGTTACCTTATAAACATCAAGCAGTGCTTTGGCATCCTTGCCAAAACGTTCGCTAACCACTTTAGAAAAGTTTGCAACCGTAGGCTCCAAGTTGCCCAACAAAGCGCGGTAGTTCATCTCTTCAGAGTTCCAGCCTACTAATAGAGGTACTTTGGCTTGTTCTCCGTCCTTAAAAACTTCTACCGGATTCTTTTGGAATAAATAACCATCGATATTTACGCTAAAGCTTGCATCCGGACGAGCGGTAGCTTCTAATAGCTTTTCAGCAGAAAGCGCTCGCAAGGCTTTTAAAGACTGAGCACCGATGGACATAGCGAAGGCCTCGCCCTTGTTTTCCGATTCGGCTAAAGTAGGTAGCGGTCTGTTGCCCAACAAAGAACCACTTTCACCAATGGCGCCACGAAACAAGTCCTTCGATAAAGGGGAGGCCATTTGTGCGCTCACCGAAAACGATCCAGCTGACTCGCCGGCGATCGTAACCTTGGCTGGATCTCCACCAAAGGACGCTATATTTTCTTGCACCCACTTTAAAGCCGCATATTGATCTAACAGACCGTAATTTCCCGAAGCCTTAAACGGAGACTCCTGCGTCAATTCAGGATGCGAAAAGAATCCAAAAATATTCAAACGATAATTGACGGTGACGGCCACAATGCCTTGTCGCGCCATACTTTCGCCATCATAACGTGGCTCAGACCCATCGCCGGCAATTAGTCCACCTCCATAGAAATAGACCAACACCGGTAGTTTTTCTTTAAAGGTTTTCGCCGGTGTCCATACATTTAAGTAAAGGCAGTCTTCACTCATACCATTTGAACGAAAATTCATATCCCCGAACACCGGGCGTTGCATCGCTCTTGGGCCAAACTTATCTGCTTTTCGTACTCCTTCCCATTTGCTTACCGGCTGCGGTTCCCGCCACCGCAAATCGCCAATGGGAGGAGCCGCGAAAGGAATCCCTTTAAAGGTGTATATTCCCGACTCGTCAAGGCCTTCCAGCACACCGTGCTGAGTGTTGACTTGGGGATATCTGCGATTTGCCGCTTCCTGCCCGAATACAGCCGAAATACAGAAAAATATGAAAGCAAACATCAAGAATCTCATAGCGAATATAATCAGTTCTAAGAACGCAATTTAACCAATATAAGGAAAAGCACAAATGAAAAATTAAATACGATTTATTCAATCCCACTTCACCCAATTAGTGGCTGTCCAATCATCCGTTCCAATGGCGCCTCTAAAGGACACCTGATCAAAGAAATCATTAAGATTGCTTTCCGAAAATTTGGCGCCGGTAGAGGCGGGGGAATCCGGCTGCAGGCCCAATTGAGGAGCACCGCTTTGAGGAAACACCGACGACAGTTTCAAAGCCGATACGGTTTCTATAACCGTGTTTCGGTTATCCTGATTGGTAGCAAAGGAAGTCAGCGCAGGATCCGCAAGCACCTTGTCCAACGACACTTCTTGCCCATTGTGATCCCAGGTGAAGGAACGTGTATTATCTTCGCAATAGACCAAGTTAAATTTGAAGGTCGACTGATGAGATTCCATCAACAAGGGACGTGTTTTATTACAAACCATAAGTCCTCCTTGCGGATAATTTGCTACTATGGAATTGTAGATAGAGAAACGGGTATTCTTCCGTATATAAACGCCTTGATTTAAATTGGTGTTTGTTGCATTGCCAGACGGCCCAATAATGGTGGCATTCGATATTACCGGATGTGTATACGGCGTTTTACTGCTTGCATCCGCATCGTTTAAGCTTTCTATCCCATTTGCCCGAAGTGCCCGGTCGCCCGCGCTATTACGATAAGAAATGATAAACTGTAAGTTACCCTGATAGCCGTGATCGAAATCGTAATCATCATCGCCACTGTTATAGGCGATCAAATACTTGGCTCCCACATTTCCTCCAAAAAACTGGAAGGCGTCGTCGCGCGAATAACTTACCATAACATGACTCAGCGTTGTTTTTGAGCCTACTGCACCTAAACAGAGTCCGCTTACTTTATCTAATGCCCATTCATCCTCCCCTTTTGCATTTAAGCCGCCACAATAGGCGAGTCGTAGGAATTGGATGGAGCCAGAATCATCGTCTTTGTCACTCCCTCCACAGTTGGCCAATTTGTTATCAATTCCCGGAACTTGTAACGTCTTACTATTAATAGGCGCTTTACCTAGAATCACCAGCGCTCCCCAGTCGCCCGGCAATTTCTCAGTTGCTGCTGATGTAAATAAGACTGGCTCCTGGTCTGTCCCATTAACAAACAATTTGGCTCCGGGTAAAACAACAAGACTTCCTTTATTAGAAGCGCTATCTGCTTTTTCCACATAAATTGTAACGCCTTTCGGAATCGTTAAAGAGGCGTCTTGGACAAAAACTTGCCCTTTCAGCAAATAATTCGCATTTTCTTGGAGCACTATATCGCTGGAAATAATTCCTTCGAGCGTGTCAATATAATGGGGTGTGAGTGCATTTTGGTTCACACCGTCGTCCTTTTTACAGGAATAGATTATTACTGAGAATAAAAGAAACAAAAAGCTGATGCGTGTCATATAATTTTACAATATTTTACTTTTATAGGATTTAACCCAGAATACACATTAGCTCATGAACTGCAATGAAATGCTCCTTTACATCCATTTCAATAGCTCATTCGCCATACCCGGTATGTCTCATTCCCTATTTCATACCTATTTTTTCTGAGCGTGTTCGTTTTCAGAGGCCAGAAAGAACCTTTTGTACGAAACTCGTAATTCGTTTGCATACCTGCATGAAGGTTTTGGACATTCCCTTTCGTTTTAATTCCTAACGCGTAATCTGGGTTAAATAGGCGCTAAATATAGCGCTGAATTGTTTCTTATGACGTCCGCAAGCAAACTTCGTATAGTACATTGAGCAAAATTGGGAAATAAAGTAAAGGTCCTTCTACTAAAGATAGCTCAACACATACTCAACTTCATTTTTTAGGGTGTTTATCATCGGCTCAACTTCCCATAGAGGCATCAAGCTGGTCTCAATTTCATAAGCGACTTTGTGCATTGCCGAAAACCCCATCATAAGCGCGGTAGCACGAATTTTATGCACGGTGTGCTTAATAGCGGCCATATCCTTTTTCTCAGCAAACAGTTCGACTTCTATCAAAGCTTCCATTAGTGTCTGTTTTGCGACGTCTACAATTTCAACAGCATCTTCAATCTTCACGTTCAGCACTTTAGACAAACGCTCACTTAAATTAAAAAGAGTCACCGGTTTTTGTTCTTCTACACAGGTAACCAACTGCTTCTGTTCCTCTGTTAGCCACTTCTCTAACACGCCTCTCAGCGCATCCTGTAAAATAGGTTTACTCAGATAGTCATTCATACCGATGGTCAGGCACCGTTCCTTTTCACCGTTCATAATGCCCGCTGTAAGCGCAATAATAGGAACTTCTTTTCCCTCATTCAAGGATCGGATTGCAGTGGTGAGTTCAAATCCGTCCATTCCGGGCATTTGTAAATCGGTTATCAGAAGATGAGGCCTATACGTTTTAAACAAGTTGAGTGCTACCTGTCCATCGCCTGCTTCCAAGAGTCTGGCGTTGGGCATGATATTATTGAAATAAGATTTGAGTAAGAGCATGTTGGTTTGATTATCCTCTGCCAATAGGATGGATACGTCGCGTGTCAAATGACCATTAGCGGTCGCCGGTAATGGAGGCCGCGTTTTCGGGCGGTCGCCTTTCGCTATAGCACAAAGTTTCAAATCAAAGTAAAACGTACTGCCACGGCCTATTTCACTTTTCAGTTCTAACTTACTCCCCATTAATGCGAGCAGTTTGTTCGATACGGTGAGTCCTAAACCTGTACCGCCGAACCTTTTTATGATAGAAGAATTCTCTTGTACAAAGGCTTCGAAAATCTTCTGGCGATTTTCTTCAGCTATTCCCGGACCAGTATCCGAAACGGAAAACCGCAAAATCATTTCCTTGTCGGAGACCTGATGTTCCAATTGAATACTTAGTTCAACGTTGCCTTTTTCGGTAAACTTCAAGGCATTGCCGAGCAGGTTAAAGAGTATCTGGCGGAGTCGTTGTCCGTCTAAGGCAACCAGTTGCGGAACCTTTGTCGACAGAGCAAGTCTGAAATCAAGCCCCTTTTTATCGGCCTGATACTGCAATGTCTCGACCACCTGCTTAGCTAATTTTTTTAAATCAACCGACTCTATTGTCAAATCAAGCTTACCGGCTTCGATTTTAGAAAGATCTAACAGGTCGTTTATTAGTTCAAGCAAAGATTGTCCGGACTGAAACACGGTATTCACGTATTGTGTTTGCGTTTCATTTAGCGGACTGTTTAATAAAAGATCAGTAAAACCGATAATTGCATTCAAAGGAGTCCGCATTTCGTGACTGATATTAGCCAGAAACTCGGACTTTGCGCTATTGGCTATTTCTGCCTGCTCTTTAGCCGCTTTATACGCACGCTCTTGCTCTTTCTGTAAGGAGATATCTTTAATAATACATAATATGCTCTTTTCGCCGCCCAAATCAGTAAAAGCAACGCCTGTAATGAAAACCCATATTCGCTCGCCATCCTTCCGGATATATTCCTTTTCGTAATTATCAAATCTTCCGAAATCATACAGTTGCTTCATCTGCAATAAATCGGATTCCCGGTATGCTTCGGGCGTGAGATCCGTAAAAGACAATTGAAGCAACTCTTTTTCACTATATCCCATGAATAAAGAAATAGCTGGATTCACTTCGAGGTATTTTCCGGAAAAATAGTCAATAAGGGCAATCCCTACAGGACTATTGTGTAGAATACTTTTGAACTTAGTATTAAGCGTCCGTAGCTCCTTTTCTGCCATGAAATTTTCGGTATTGTCTCTGCACAACACCATCACTTTATTGTCTTCAAAGGGCACTACGCGAGCCTGATAGTATTTCCTTTCTCCATGAAGTTCCAAATCATACGCAAACTCAACTAACGAGTGAGTATGAATTGACTGTATTATTTTCTCTTCCATAAGCATGCCCAGCTCGTCGGGAAAGATCTCCTTCACCTTTTTTCCAAGAAATAAGGTAGGCTTCGTATATAGCTCCTGTTCATGCGATTTGTAATCCAGGAATTCACCATCCTCGCTTAAAACAAATAACAAATCTGGTATACTGGCAATAAGTGAACGCGCATAGTTTTCGCTCGACCGTAAATTTTCCTGTAGGCGCTTCTCATTGGTGTTCTCTAAATGCGTCCCATACATCCATAAAGGAGCGCCGGCTTCATTCCAAGTCAAAATCTTTCCTTTAATGAGCATCCAAACCAAATCGCCCGATTTATGTTTCATGCGGAGCTCGCACTGAAAAGTATCGATTTTCCCCTCGTCATAGTCGCGCCAAGCGGCCGTTGCTCTATCTAAATCTTCCGGATAGATGAATTCTTTAAATGCCGTGGCGGTAATCGGCTGTACTTCATTTAACTGATATCCTAAAAAAGAGGCCCATTGCTCATTTAAGATGATTTCTTCTGTTTGTACATTCAATTCCCAGGTACCGAGATTTGCTCCTTGCAACACATACTTAAGCCTTTGCCGCTCTTTTATTAAGTTGTATTCCGCGTTCTTCTGATCGTGGATGTCTTGTATCAAACCATAAGCTCCAATACAGTGTTCTCCCTTATATTGTGGAATGCCTATAAACCGAACCCACCGCAGCACCTTATCAAACGTAAAAAGCGGAAACTCTTCATCTATGCGCTGTTCATTGTTCGGATTAGAGTCCCTTAGTCCATTAAGAAGCTTTTCGAAGTGATTCTTATCTTTGGCCATTGCAATAAACCCATCCAACGCTAGCCGCGTATCGTTTAGACCAATAATCTCTTTCGCGAACTTACTTAGATTAATCGTACCATCTTTAAAATTCATATCCCATTGACCGATTCGAGCGGCTTCATTTGACTTTTCCAACATCCGTTTTGTACGGTCAAGGGAAGCAAGAACGTTGCTTTTCCAATGTTCGGCAACGATTGTCAGGAAAAAAATACAGGTCATTAGCCCAGCCATGGACACAAAAAGGTGTATGTCTGCCAGTTCTGCTGTTATCAAATTTGGAAACGTGTAATGATTGGAAGCCAGCACAGTAAACACCGACAGAATGAACAGCATGGTGCAAAACCACCCTTTTGTGGGCTTCGCATTACCAAACAACAAAATTGATATTAAAGGGGGTAATGAGAGCCATGATGTAATGGGCGAGTACAACCCGCCTGTAAAATACATTAACGGCACAAACAGGCAAAACGTGATGATGAAAATCAGAAAGTGTACTGCATAGACTATCCGTATTTTTTGCCTTTGTATAAGCCCTCTGAAAACGACGATAAAAACCAAAAAAATCGCGAGAAAAACTGCCAAAAAGGCGCTTCGCAAAAGACTGAAAATAATGAAATAACCGGTTGTTAATAACACACTTAGATCGACCAGCCCTACCAACATCTGCTTTTTGGAAAGAAAGATTTCCTTCAACCCCAAGTTTCTTTTCAGTTGTTCTAAAAAATCTTTCATAGATGGCTTCCGTATAAAGATAAATAATCCATTTATTTAGCGCCAAGATAAGACAATTGCTTACATTTTTCTATTACAATAGGCGTATTTGCGCCTTTTTGCTTCGCTTCACACAAAAGCAGCTCACTACTATAAAGAAACTATATTAAAATGGAATTAAAGTTGCGTTCCGCTTGCGTTAAACGTGTTGCACAATAAAAAATGTGCACCTTTTGGAAGCCGACAGCGCTTGGCTACTACTTTTTTTTCATCAACCGCTGTTTTAATACCAAAACATTACAAATTGTCTTATTTTTTTTCTATCATTACGGCTTTCATAAATTAATTTAACCTTTACTCGAAAAAATGGAAGAAATTGCCAATTACATCAATGATATTATCTGGAGCAACGCATTAATTGTACTGTGTTTAGGTGCTGGGATTTATTTTTCTATCAGTACAAGGCTGGTGCAACTCAGGTGTGTCAAAGAAATGTTGAGGCTTTTATTTGGGAGCAAGTCGTCCGATAAAGGCGTCAGTTCTTTTCAAGCCTTTGCCATTGCTCTATCAGGCAGAGTTGGTACAGGCAACATTGCCGGGGTGGCAACTGCCATTGCCATGGGGGGACCAGGGGCAATTTTCTGGATGTGGATTATTGCGTTTCTCGGTTCCGCCTCCGCTTATATAGAAGCGACGCTTGGCCAGCTCTATAAGAGCGAAATTGACGGACAATACCGAGGCGGCCCCGCCTATTATATCGAAAAAGGCTTGGGAGTAAAATGGTACGCCGTGGTCTTTGCGCTTGCTACCATCCTGAGTACAGCGGTATTTCTTCCAGGCGTTCAAAGCAATAGCATTGTGGTAAGTTCGGAGCATGCATTTGGCATTCCAAATTATATAACAGGGATCGTGGTTGTGTCACTATTAGGGCTTATCATTTTTGGCGGTGTAAAACGAATCGGTAAGGTGGCTGAATTGGTCGTCCCCTTTATGGCTGGCGCTTATATCTTGATGGCGCTGATTATCATCTTTCTCCACATAAAAGAAGTACCCCAGATGTTCGGACTCATTTTCCGTTCAGCCTTAGGAATGGAACAGGCCTTCAGTGGTATATTCGGAATGGCTGTTGCCTGGGGCGTTAAACGTGGAATTTACTCTAACGAAGCCGGACAGGGCACCGCACCGCATGCAGCTGCCGCTGCTGAAACGAAACATCCTGTTACCCAAGGTTTGGTACAGGCCTTCTCTGTATATGTTGACACGTTATTTGTGTGTACAGCTACGGCCTTCATGATTTTATTTACCGGCAAATACAACATAAAGAACCCTTCGGGAGGCTTCTTAGTCGAAAACCTACCGCGGGTCGAAGAAGGACCTGCTTTCACGCAATACGCTATCAACACACATTTTCCATCGGTAGGCTCGGGGTTCATTGCCATCTCACTCCTATTCTTTGCCTTCACAACCATCATGGCCTATTATTATATAGCCGAAACCAATTTAAGTTATCTGTTAAAGAAAACGGAAAAAAAATGGATGCTTACCCTATTGCGTGTCCTCTTTTTGGCGGCCACTTATTACGGCTCCATTAAAACGGCGAAGTTGGCGTGGACTTTTGGAGATATCGGGGTGGGCTTAATGGCTTGGTTAAATATAATAGCCATTTTTTTACTGCGTAAGCCTGCTCTTAAGTTGTTGAGAGATTACGAAGAGCAGCGAAAGCAAACGATGGAACCTGTATTCAATCCCGAAAAATTGAATATGGAACAGGCAGATTTTTGGGTGTCGCGAAATCGCGAACACAAGCAGACTAGTATCTACCTTGATTCCATTGCTGATAAATCTTCATAAGCTGCGGAATATGTAGTATCTTTGCGCCCTCTTTTACAAAGATAGACCGCATATTATGGAGCAAAAGCTGTATACAGTTAATTTTTGGCTGCTTTGCGCCAGTTCTCTCTTATTTTCGGCTAGCTTCAACATGCTGATACCGGAGCTACCTGCCTATCTTAGCAGTATGGGAGGAGCGGAATACAAAGGCTTAATCATTGCCCTATTTACGTTAACTGCCGGCATTTCAAGGCCCTTTAGCGGAAAGTTGACAGACACTATTGGTCGTGTGCCCGTAATGGCTGTCGGTTCAACGGTATGCTTACTTTGCGGATTCCTTTATCCTGTGCTTAGCAGCGTGTCCGGCTTCTTATTTTTGCGCCTGCTTCACGGCTTTTCCACCGGTTTTAAGCCCACTGCAACAGCGGCCTATGTTGCGGATATTGCGCCTTCTTCCCGGTGGGGAGAAGCACTGGGAATTCATGGGCTATTCTTCAGCACGGGAATGGCAATAGGGCCGGCTATTGGCAGTGCCATCACGGCGAGCTATTCAATTCATATCCTTTTTTATTGTTCTTCGCTTTTAGCGTTTCTCTCTATCGGCATTCTACTTAATCTGAGAGAGACCCTTACCAGGAAACAACCCTTTTCTTTGCAGGCGGTTAAGCTAACTAAAAATGACATCATTGATGTTAGCGTACTACCCGCTGCTGTTGTAACGCTGCTCGCCTATTTCGCTTACGGCTCGATATTAACGTTAATTCCCGATTGGAGCGAACATATTGGACTACAAAACAAGGGCCTGTTCTTTATGGTTTTTACTATATCGTCTTTATTGATACGTTTTGTTGCCGGAAAGACCTCCGACAGATACGGGCGGGTATCCGTTATCAAGGTGGGACTGCTGATCCTCATTCTTTCGTTATTAATAATCGGCTTGTTTCAAACCGTGAGCGGCCTGTTATTAGGCTCGTTGGTTTACGGATTTGCGACTGGTTTATTATCCCCTGCTACCAACGCATGGACGGTTGATTTAAGTGATCCCGCCTACCGCGGAAAAGCAATGGCGACCATGTATATAGCGCTTGAAGCCGGCATTGGCTTGGGCGCTCTTCTTTCTGGTTGGTTTTACCAAGATGATTTATCAATGATTCCTTCCTTGCTATTTTTAGCAGCAGCAATAGCCGGTATCGCCTTATTGTATATCTTTATACCGAGAAAAAAAAGGGCAAGCAATCAGTAAATTTTAAGGAGAGCAACAGCTGCATTCCCATAAACATTTGGGCGCTATATTAGTTTATATAGTAATTCGGCTTAAGTCGTCTTATATAGTAATTCGGCTTAAGTCGTCTCGGCAAGGCCATCAGGCATCGTTCTATATATAATTCCAACGAACAGATGCCCAAAAAGACCTACACGCAGCGATGCGGTTCCCTTGAACCAGATTACGCGTTAGGAATTAAAACGAAAGGGAATGATCCAAACCAGGCATGAAATAGGAATGAAGCATACCGAGGTATGGCGAATGAGCTATTGAAATGGATGTAAAGGAGCATTTCATTGCAGTTCATGAGCTAATGCGTATTCTGGGTTGAAAAGGAGTACAAAGCATTTAATAGGTTTTCTTATGAAAATATTTCAACAGCAAGTACAGATCTCAAGAAAAAAACGCGGTTTCCATCTCATTACTTCAGCTATTTTGGAGGCCTGCCCCTTTATTAAAGAACTTAAATCGGGCATGTGCCAGGTATTTATCCAACACACATCCGCAGCATTAACTATAAATGAAAACGCAGACCCTACTGTACGGGAAGACTTCGAAACTTATTTCAGTAAGGCTGTGCCGGACAACGATCCAGACTACCTCCATGATTACGAAGGACCTGATGACATGCCGGCCCACCTCAAAGCATCTTTACTTGGCAGCTCGGTGTTAATCCCGATTCAGCAAGGAGCCTTTGCGCTCGGTACTTGGCAAGGTATTTACCTTTGCGAACATCGCGATAAAGCAAGCGCCAGAAATCTAATTGTTACGGCTTGGGGCGAATGATTTATGCGACTCCCCTTCTATAAACACCGTACCTTCTCCTTCAAATCCAATCGGATTCTCGGCTTCCTTCTCCCCTAAGAAGTAGGTATTATTGCGCAGGGTTAAGTTCCTCGGATTAGTGGATATCAGCGCCAACGTCGAACGGTTTGCAGTATCGGAAGCCAACGTGTTCTTGATAATTTTTAACTGCTGCGATCCTGCATCTTTAATGCACACCGCGGTAGATTGTATTTTATTCGCCTCAATAACAACGTTCATCGCTTCATTATGTACATATAAGGCGTCACTTTTATTGGTAGAAATCTGGTTTCCAGACAAAACGGCTCCGTTTACCTTCCATAAAGTGATGCCACCCCGAGGCGAACTGCTCGACAGGACATTGTCTTTGAAAATAAGCTGACCATTCATTCTAACATTGATATTGCCTTTTAAATCATTGGCCATAAATACTAAACTGTCTACCATGATTCCGTTTGGTATGGCTAAATAGCGAATATTATTGGAATCGAGCATTAATTTTTTTGCCTTCAAATCCGACAGCAAGCGCAGGCCTGCGAAGGTGTTTTTATATAAATGAATTTGCCCTTGACTACCCACTATTTCCGCAAAATTATCGGCGTTGTTGTTGAATACTTGCACCGAATCGCAGTCTCGAAGATAAACTGCAGGTCTGTTGCTGCGACTTGATTTATTATTCCTTACAATTACGTTCTTGAGCCCAACCAAGGTGGCAATACCCGAACCATCACGGGTTTTTTCACCTTTTACCCATCCATTGTCGTAACTTGTATTTCTTTCTATCACTGCAGCCAAATCGATCTGCCTGGACATGTCGGGGTTGTTAATATCTATTGCGTCTGCCGCGTTCGCAAAAATTAAATTATCGGTAATGCGGTATTTGTTTTCGAGGCCTATGCTTCCAAAAGCCACCTGAATACCGCTCATGCCGTTATGACTGATCTTATTTCGGTTTAGCACCACATTAGCACAGCTATGTAAGAAAATACCATTTTCGCCATTATGATGAATGCGACTTTCGCTGATGGCGACATCGTTACAGGTTTGAAGTCGAATGCCGGTACCTCGTTGATAGTAATTCGGACTTTTCCTTCCCATTCCGTAGTAGGCCAGCTCTACGTTCTCTATCTTCACATTTTTACTTCGAAACAAATAGATGCCCGAGAAGGAATAAAGTTTAGTAGAATCACCAAAGGACGTGACATCCTGAATGATTATATCTTCCGCATTATCCAAACGGATCGCCTCACCATAAGTAGACGCAATGAACCGAAGAGAAAGGCCCTTCACTTTTTCACCATAAAAAAGCGGGTATTGGGAATATTGCTTTCCCATCGTAAAATTTTCCGCAGTGTCCGGTCGGATTTGCTTCAGGGTGCCTGCAGTATGAATACTGACGCCATTTCGTAATTGCAAAGACCGCACATTATAGACACGCTTAGCCAGCTTGACCGTATCGCCGGGCTGTGCCTTATCTAGTAAAGCTTGTATATATTTGGTATCATCTTCTTCTATTTTAGTCCTTTTTGCGGGTGCTCCCGTCGTTTCTTCTTTTTCTTGACCTAAACCTGTATGAATATTCAGCACTATCAACAAAGAAAACAGGGTTACGGCTAATAATCTATTCATGGAACTTCGCTTTTTATGTAAGTATCTTATCGTAAACGCAATATATGTTAATTATTAACAATAAACCATGATTATTATTTTAATTCGGGACAAAAGAACTCAAACTATGACATTAACACTACAATTCTAGTAAATAGCAATTCGGTGTGTCCGTTGTATATAAGGAAGCTTTTCCTTGCTGGCACTTCTTTGAAAACCGATGTCTTTAGAGGCTCTAACGGGCATGTGACAGTCAATACAGTTTTCTTTGGCAATTGATAAAGCTTGTTTGTCTAAAGATGCATGCTGCACCTCTTGGTGACATCCGACACAGCTTTGTGAATAGGTGGCCAGCGTAGGCGCTAGCTCGCCGTGTGTCTTGTGGCAAGTGCCGCAATCTAAACTGCTCAATTGATAGCATTTGCTTGCGATTAATAGCTGTTTCTGTTTACCGTGCACATCCGGATCCTCTCCGGTATAACTGGTATATTCAGGCAAGTTACTAATGGTGTCGCCCGGTTTGAAAAAGAAAGCCGAGTTCGACATCTTCAGATTGATCCCCGAGTGACAAACAGCACACATATCCACTTTTTGGCTACGCGACAACTCGCGATATTTAGCCATATATCTCGCTTCTTTCTCCTTTGGATGCGCCTGATGGAATTGCACATGCTCGGCGGCGGGCCCGTGGCAACGCTGGCAGTCTATACCGGCAATCAGCGAATTCTTCACAAATTCTTCCTCCAATTGGAAGTTAGCAGATGAAATGATTCTCGACTGCACGAAAGAACTATGACATTCCAGGCAGCGAGTGATAATGGCCCTGCCAAAATAGATCTGTTCACTTGGAAATCCCGGACTGTTCACCCATTCATGTGATGGCACTAAATAATTTAAGGGCATCTGCATCAGTTTGTTCCCATACCAGAAAGCGAAGGTATAGGCGCTTTTACCGGCTCCAAACACAATATCAGCCCGTTCTTCTTTTAAGTTTTTTTCATTCACGTAAGCCACTTGATACAAACCGTTCGAGCGGCTTTCGATACCAACTTTCGTTTTCTCGTTGAACACAAAAGTTCCGCTGTCTATGCCCATACTGTCGGTGCTATGCGGCGTGTACAACTCTTTGCTCGTATTAAAATGTGCGTTATGCAGGTAGCTCTTTGCAATATCTTGATGACATTGTACGCAAGTTTCACGATGGGCATATTGCTTGCCTCGCATGTCAGCAATTTGCTGTTCCGTACATTGCATAATGGCTATCGATAATGAAATACCGAAAAAAAGAAAAGTGATCAACGGCTTACGCTTCCCTTGCTTTTTAAGCATAATTGTTTAGTTTTCTATCATAATTGAGTAACGGCCTGCATTTGCGTGAAATGCCCGGGAAGATACGGATTTCGTGGAAAATACCAGGACTTCTTATGCGATATTCTTTATCGGCAAAACACTTGCCTTTTTTGGCTTATTATCTGAGGTAAGAAGCCGCCGTATGCAGTAAGCACACCGGACTAAAAAGATTTTTATTAACCGCGCGAGAAACTGTATTTTCGCTATCAACAATTGAGGAAGCACTAATTCTTGATATTTTGTATTCTAAAGAGGAAGTATCGAAAATAAAACAAACGTTCTGGACAACCTTCGGGCAGTATATGACCTCGATTCCTTCATCCGATGGAATGCGGATCAACTGGATCAACTATAAAACAGGCTTTAAACATCTGTTTTTTAAAATGGACGTAGGTAAAAAGGACGCCTCGATTTTCATTGACATCAGCCATCCCGATCTCGGTATACAAGAATTGTTTTTCGAACAGTTTAAGGAGTTTAAGAAGATCTTGGAGGGAACCTTAAATGAGGAGTGGATATGGGAGCTCCATACGACTGATGAACATGGCAAGGTGATTAGCCGAATCTATAAGCAGCTGCAACCGGTAAGCATATTCGAACAAACGGATTGGCCTGCAATTATCTCCTTTTTAAAACCGAGAATTATGGGGCTTGACGAATTTTGGAGTATGGTCAAAGACAGTTTTGAGGCCTTGAAGTGATTCCCTTACGGTCGTTTTATCCTTTAGCGCTGCACGGGGTCGCGAATACCTGAACCAAGATAACACAAAGGTTACATTGCCCATTTCGCATTTATCACTTAAAAGCTTAACTTTCCAGTCGAAACCACTGATAAGTAAGTCCATTACGCAGTGACAATAACTTATTAATAAACTAAGACAAGCATATAGTACTGAACCCGTTTAAGACGCATGCTTCTCGATAAGTGTGTGAGGGTTCCAACCGATTAAAACATGAATTCAAAAGAAGTTTCCAGAAGATTATTTTTGAGAAAAGCCATGATGCTTTCTGCTGCTGCGGCTGTTGCTCCAAACATCCTGAATGCAAATGCTCGTTCGCTAACGCCTACAAAGATGGCTAAGGCAAGCGAAAAAGTGAATTTGGCCTGCTGCGGAATTGGGAATAGAGGCGGTGAGATTATCCAGGAACTGTATAACACTGGCTTGGCAAATATCGCTGCATTCTGCGATGTAGATATGGGGGCTCCGCATACCGTCAAGACCCTGCAGCAATTCCCCGATGTTCCGCGATTTAAAGATTTCCGGGAAATGTTTGATAAAATGGGAAATCAAATCGAGGCCGTATCCGTCGGCGTTCCAGACTTTTCGCACTTCCCTATTTGCATGGAGGCGATGGCAAGAGGGATTCATGTATACGTAGAAAAACCAATGGCGCGGACCTTCAATGAATGCGAGTTGCTAATGAAAGCGGCGAATAAATATGGAAACGTGGTCACCCAGATGGGGAATCAGGGCCATTCCGAAGCCAATTATTTCCAGTTTAAAGCATGGGTCGAGGCAGGGATTATTAAAGACGTAACCGCTATTACTGCTCATATGAACTCTCCGCGTCGCTGGCATGGTTGGGACACAAACATTACGCAGCTTCCGCCCGCTGAGCCTATTCCCGAAACTCTCGACTGGGATAAGTGGCTCACCACAAGACCTTTTCACGATTACAACCACGACTATGTAAATGGGCAATGGCGCTGCTGGTATGACTTCGGCTTGGGTGCATTGGGCGATTGGGGCGCGCATATTTTGGATACAGCGCATGAATTTCTAGACTTAGGTTTGCCCGAAGAGGTGAACGCTGTCAAATTGGAAGGCCATAACGACTTCTTTTTCCCACAAGCCTCTACCTTGTCTTTCAAGTTTCCGAAGCGAAGAAAAATGCCCCCGGTAGAGGTTACCTGGTATGATGGCGTAGACAACCTTCCTCCTATCCCGGAGGGTTACGGCGTTTCCGGCTTGGATCCGAACATTCCGCCACCAAGCACCGGAAAAATAGAGCCTGCCAAACTTAACCCGGGCAAAATTATCTATAGCAAGGAATTAACTTTCAAAGGCGGGTCTCACGGTAGCACATTATCGATTATTCCGGAAGAAAAAGCAAAGGAAATGGCTTCGAAATTGCCGGAAGTACCGCCCACGCCATCGAATCATTTTAAGAATTTCCTGTTGGCGTGTAAAGGAGAAGAGAAAACACGGTCGCCTTTCCATATTGCTGGTCCTTTGAGCCAAGTGCTATCTTTAGGCGTGCTTGCTCAGCAATTAAACACTAAATTGCTACTCGATCGGGATAAAAAAATTATCACCAACAACAAGACAGCAAATGAGTTGTTAATAGGCCCTCCTCCTAGGAAAGGCTGGGAAGATTACTATAAGGTTTAAGTACCGCAGCTGTCTAAAATGTCGTCATCTTTGATCAGAAGGAAATAGCGCAGGGAAACCGGACGGTGACTGGCTTTTTAGACAGCTCTTATAATCATAAATTAAGAAGGCATAAGCTAATTCTTCGGAAAGCTGTTTGCCGCTTTCACCTCTTCTATCTGCTCCGTATGCCTTAAGCAATGCCCCACAATATACAAAAGCATTCTATATGCATCCGCATATTCCTTCGCCGGCGTAACTGTTAAGTGACTTCGCAAATCCTCCATGGGCGTATTGCGAATAAAATCCAGCGTACCAGCCCGTTGCTTTTTAAAATCATTTACCACTTCGCTTAAGTGATAGCTTTTTTCATCGGGCTGCAAAGGCGCCGGGGCTTTAAATTTATGCGTTCGATCCTGTATCATAACAATTACATCGCTGTCTTTTCCTTTTAACGCGCCTCGCTTTTCCGGATTGGCAGGCTGTTTCATCAAGTCCTGCGCCGTACCAAGCAACATACTTTCCGTCTTTACAATATGTTCCACACATTGGCCGATAGACCAGCTACTTGTATCTGTCTTGAAATTGAGTTGCTGATCGCTTAAACCAGTTACATCGCTCAGCAAACGTGCCTCCGTTTGCTGAAAAACCCGCAGCAATGAATCTTTATCACTAGCGGCCGCCTTTAATGCTATCGACGAGCATAGCAAAAAAGCGATTAAAACCATCGATCTTTTCATATACTCTAATTAATTACAAGTTTTTGGGCTACTTTTTTTCGGAGCCGGTTAAATTTCTTTCTCTTGGATCAAGA
>NZ_SBJH01000080.1 GCF_004368405.1 Olivibacter sp. XZL3 | reverse complement strand
TGCAGTAACATGTGGGAGAGTAGGTCGGTGCCGATTTTTATTTGATAAGGCCGCTGTGCAGATGCACGGCGGCCTTTTTTTTTATATTAAAGTCAAAAGTCATAAGTCAAAAGTGAAAAGTCAAAATTAAAAAGTCAAAAGTCAAAACCCCGAAGGGTTCATTGATGCCTTAAAAAACCAGATAAGATATCAATAATTAAAAAGCCTGCCGGGCGTCCCAATTGTTGTCGCCTATAACCTAAAGCGTAAAGCATACAGCCTACCGCCTATAGCCTATAGCCCATTGCCTACTAACTACTTCCTACTACGCTTGGAAGCCGGGCTATTCGCCTTCAAAGAAGTCAATGAGCGAAGCCATATAGACGTCTTGCCAACCTTCTATAATGTCGTCGTAATCGGTTTCTGGTATATTTGTGTGTGAAAGCTCCAAGGAGGTTCCCTTTTTGTGGGGGTGGAGTTTCATAGTTACTATTGAAGGCTCCGCCTGGTCGCCAAAGTACCATTGTTGGACTATCTTTTTTCCTTCCTCGAAGAGTAGGTTTTTTCCGACGATGTTTCCATCCCATAAGGAGAATTCCGAGTTCGGCTTGTTAGGCATACTCACCTCGTCACCCGTCCACAATCTAATAGCTTGTTCGACTGTTAAGGCGAGGTAAACTTCCTCGGGACTCGATGGAATAATAAAATATTTCTTAAAATCTTTCATGGTAGAAACATAGCTTCAACGATTAACCGGCTGGATATCCTATTCTTATGGTCCCGTTAATCGCGTTGGATTGTGCTTTCAATAAAATAAAGCAGTTCGCGATTTGCTTCATTGTAGGCTTCGTATAGGGCCTTTTTAGCGGTAAGCGATCCGCCGATATTAGGCCTTGAAACAATATTTGCAATATTACGTGTAAGTGTTTTGAGGTTTTCCGTTCTACTATCTTCTATGACGACATGAAACCCCGCAACTGAATTCCATTTATTTTTAGGTAAGGCCCCCCAGCTGAAATCTCCTTGGTCAGATCCAATCGCTGCGGAGGCGTCTGTGCCGGAGGCAGAATGGTAAGCCGAAATGGCCACACGAACAGTCACTCTGTTTTTCTTCGCTGCAGAACGGAATTCGCTTGTATCCAATACGTTAATAATAGCCCTTGGAAATGACGTGGTGATGCCTTGTGCTATATGCTCGATTAGGTCCTGTGACGAACACTCGATACGGCTCGTATCTGCAATATTTCTTAAATCAGAAAAGACGATGTCTAAATGGACTCCCTGCAGCTTGTCGCTGGCTGCGCCTATCTCAACCGCAGGAGGGCACCAAACCAACACCTTTTGTCCGAATACCTTGATTGAGAAAAGAAAGAATAGAGATACTAATAAAAATTTCCTAGCCATTTTATTGTGGTTGATTGTTATAAAAGTCGATTAAGTAAGCAAAAAGTTTCATTTAATTTTTTCCGTCTTAAAACCTGCTCTTTATAGAGCGTCGCTGCTCTAACCCGGCAGCGAGACCTTATCCGACACTGCGCGTCCGATATCATCGACGTAATGAAATGACTCGGGCGAAGGACTTCTTTACCTAGTTGTCCGGCAGCCAAAGGCGCTATTCGCTCAATATGCGACATTATGTGTCAGATGGAAAATTCCAGCAAAAGTACATTTTTTAAGGTGAAATATTGCTATTCAAAGAGGCTGTCAGTCCGTTTTGTTGAGAAAATGTGTATTAGCTGTATACGCCGCGGTTCAATTGACGTCAGGAAAAGGGCGGTTCAATAATGAACTGAAATACTTAACAATGAATTAACATTAAACACATATAGTAGTAATATGAACTTAACACTTTTGCAACACTTAACAATAGCTTAACTAAATGTACATATTAGGTTCTTTTTATCTTAACTTTCATCGGAGCGTAATCCTTCTTTTCGTTGGGTTAATGACGATTTTCAATAGCGCGATGGCACAATCCGACCTAAGCACAAGCGTCGGTACAGAGCAGAATAAATGGTATGACCGGATTAATTTACGGGGTTATGCGCAGCTTCGTTACAATCGTTTGTTAGAAACCAACCCACTTTTGAAAAACGAACAAGGGGATAAGAGCTGGGGGGACGGCGGAGGTTTATTTATCAGACGTGTACGGTTGGTCTTTTCGGGACAAATCAGCGAACGCGTTTTCTTTTATATTCAACCGGATTTTGCGAGCTCTATTAGTACTGACAATTTGCATTTTGGACAGATAAGGGACGCCTATTTCGACCTGGGGTTGGATGATGATAACGAGTTTCGTTTCCGAATTGGACAGAGTAAGATTCCTTTCGGTTTTGAGAATATGCAATCCAGTTCGAATAGGTTGCCTTTGGATCGGGCGGATGGTACCAATAGTTCCTTTGTGAACGAGCGCGATTTAGGGGTTTTCTTTTATTGGGCTCCGAAGCGGATACGGGAACGGTTTTCTCTGCTCGTAAACGAGGGCTTAAAAGGCTCTGGGGATTTCGGTGTGTTTGGATTAGGTTTTTTTAATGGACAAGGAGCGAATAAGCCAGAACTAAATAAAAATAAACATATAGTAACGCGTATTTCGTACCCTTTAGCTGTCGGCAATCAATTTATAGAACCGGGTATTCAGGCGTATACTGGACGCTACCAGCTTTTTGATGCCCAGTTAAGTGAAGGGGTAAAGACGGCTTCGGATAAGACATATATCGATGAAAGAATAGCGGCTAGTGTTGTATTGTATCCGAAGCCTTTCGGGATTCAGGCAGAATACAATGTAGGCCGCGGCCCTGCTTTTGACAAAGAGACGGATTCCATCCGATCTGAAAAGCTGCAAGGCGGATACGTTACCTTCTCTTACAGGAAGCTCATCAACGATCAAACTTTTATTCCGTTTGCAAGACTTCACTACTACGATGGGGGCAAGAAGCACGAACTTGATGCAAGAAAGTATGAGGTTAAGGAGCTTGAAATAGGTGTCGAATGGCAGCCCGTAAAACAATTTGAACTCGTGTGTCAGTATACCTTGTCATCCAGAAGGTTCGAAGATTTCAAACTACAGGATAACCTTCAAAGGGGTAACTTATTGAGAATACAGGCGCAGATTAATTTTTAGCGGTACAATGATAAATTCGAAGGGAACAGCCTGCCGTTCCCTTCGAACTATAGGTTGTCTTATTCCTCTAAGAACGGGTAGCGATAATCTGTTGGTGGATTGAATGTCTCCTTGATAGTCCGAGGAGAAACCCAACGTAACAAGTTGATCATAGAACCTGCTTTATCATTTGTGCCGGAACCTCTGGCGCCACCGAAAGGCTGCTGGCCCACAACGGCACCGGTACACTTGTCGTTTATATAGAAGTTACCTGCCGCATTTTTTAAAGCATCTGCTGCCTGGGCGATGGCATAACGATCTTGCGCAATGACCGAGCCGGTAAGCGCGTATATGGAGGTTTCATCTATCAGTTTCAGCGTTTCTTCCCACTTTTCGTCATCGTATACAAAGACTGTCAAAACCGGTCCAAACAGCTCCTCCCTCATGGTTACATAATCTGCTTTTTTCGCGAGGATTACCGTCGGCTTTATAAAGTAGCCTACGCTTTTGTCATAGTCGCCCCCTATGATGACTTCAGCGTCTTCATCGGCTTTCGCTTGATCGATGTATCTTGCCAGCTTGTCGAAAGATTTTTCATCAATAACAGCGTTGACAAAGTTAGAAAAGTCCTCGGTAGGCCCAACTTTAAAGGAGTCAATGTCTTTAGTCATCAGTTCTCTTAGCGCAGGCCAAAGAGATTTAGGGACGTAAACGCGGGAAGCGGCTGAACATTTTTGTCCTTGATATTCGAATGCTCCGCGAACGATGGCCGTATTTGCCGCCTTTACATCGGCGGAGGGATGCAGTAGTATAAAGTCTTTACCCCCGGTTTCTCCCACGATGCGTGGATAGCTTTTATATTTGTGGATGTTATTGCCGATTGTTTTCCAAATTTCCTGAAAAACGGCGGTTGATCCAGTAAAATGAATTCCTGCAAAATCCGGGTGATTGAAAACCACTTCGCCTACGTCTGGCCCGTGCGCATAAATCAGGTTAATTACTCCGGCGGGAACACCTGCTTCGTGGAAGATTTCCATCAGCAAATGCGCCGCATAGATTTGCGTGTCAGCGGGCTTCCATACAACAACATTTCCCATCATGGCGACACAGCTAGGTAGGTTTCCTGCGATTGCCGTAAAGTTGAAGGGTGTTAAAGCGAAAACAAATCCTTCTAATGGCCGCTGCTCTACCCGGTTCCATACGCCATCGGGTGAAATAGGAGGCTGTTGCGCATAGATTTCGCTCATATACTTAACGTTAAACCGAAGGAAATCTACAATTTCGCAAGCCGAGTCGATCTCTGCTTGGTACGCATTTTTAGATTGCCCCAGCATGGTTGCCGCATTCAGTTTATAGCGGTATTTTCCGGCTATTAAATCAGCGGTCTTTAAAAAGATCGCGGCACGGTGTTCCCATGGCAAATCCTCCCAGTCTTTTTTTGCTGCCAACGCAGCCTCAATGGCGTCTGTTACATGGTTCTTGTCGCCTTTATGATAATATCCCAATAGGTGTTTATGGTCATGCGGAGGTCTTAATTCTCCTTTATTTCCGGTCCGTATTTCTTGGCCGCCTATAAACATCGGTATGTCCGCTTCTTGGGATCTCGCCGAACGTAATGCTTCTTGTAATAAGGCGCGTTCCTTACTGCCCGGAGCATAGGAATATACCGGTTCGTTTAGGGGAGTCGGGACACTGAAAAATCCTTTTAACATAATATGATTCTATTTTGTATAATATCTTGCAAAGGTACCAAAAGCCTGATAGCTGTGCAATTGAAATCGGTATTTAGCGCTTTGTTTATTACCTTTGTTACCTGGTATTGAAAAAAGTTGATGAAACGATTGCGTCTTTTATTACTCCCTTTCTCATGGCTTTACGGTGCGGTCTTATTTCTGAGACATTTTTTTTACGATAGAGGCTTGTATACTCGTTATAGTTTTGAGAAGCCGGTGCTTGTTGTTGGCAATCTGGTGGTTGGTGGTGCGGGCAAAAGTCCGATGACGGAGTATCTTTTACGCTTGTTGTCAACACGCACACGGGTAGCGACGCTGAGTAGGGGATATGGGAGAAAGAGCAAAGGCTATTTAGAAGTGCAGGCGGATAGCACCGCTGCGGAGGTGGGAGATGAGCCTTTGCAGGTAAAAAGGAAATTTCCTTGGGTTACGGTTGCCGATTGTGAAGATAGAGTTGAAGGACTAAAACGTCTCATGCCGCAGCATGAAATTTTTATATTAGATGATGCCTTTCAGCACCGTAGGTTACAGCCGGGTGTCAGTATTTTATTATTTGATTTTGATAGCCTAAAAAGAAACAAATTCCTGCTGCCAGCGGGTGATTACCGAGACTTGTTTCTGCGGCGAAATTTTGCCGATATTATCGTCATTACTAAAGCCCCAAAATTGATTACAGCGGAGGAAAAGCAAGGTGCGAAACAGTTGCTACGACTGAAAAAGGAAGTTCCGGTATTTTTTACTTACATCGAGTATGGGCATTTAAGCAGTTTGACAACTGATGAGCGTGTGCCTTTTCCCGTTGGAGCTAAGTTTATGCTCGTAACCGGTATTGCAAACCCTAAACCGCTTTCCGATTATCTAAATACCAAGGGCGAAATACTAAAAGAGATGAACTTTCCCGATCATCATCAATTTTCAACGAACGATCTGCGAAACATAAGGAAATATGCGCAATCATTGCCCGACTGTCTTATCATTACCACTGAAAAAGATGCGATGCGTTTGCAAAGCCCGGAGGTGGTTTCGCAGTTGAGCGGATTACCTGTATATTATATTCCCATTGAAATAAAATTTCATATGGAAGGGGATGAGCTGCCTTTTGACACCTTAATTAAAGAAAAAGTGCTCAAGGATGTCTCTTAAAATAGTAAATTGTATAGCAAAAAAGAAACTTTTATATGTATAGATCACTAGGAGAAACGGTTAGTTATATTCAACAAAGAATAGGAGACTTCCAACCGGAAGTCGGAATCATTCTAGGCACAGGACTAGGGGGCCTCGTTAAAGATATCGAAGTTGAGCATCAGCTCATGTATACACATATACCTAACTTTCCCGTTTCAACGCTTGAATTTCATTCTGGAAAACTAATATTCGGCACCTTAAATGGGCGAAAGGTGGTAGCCATGCAAGGTCGGCTTCATTACTATGAAGGATACAGCATGCAAGAGATCACGTTTCCGGTGCGGGTTCTCAAACTGCTCGGTATACAAAAATTGTTTGTATCAAATGCTTCAGGGTCATTAAACCCGGCTATTAAGAAAGGCGATCTGGTATTTATAGAAGATCACATTAGTCTTTTACCGGAAAGTCCGCTCCGCGGACCTAATTACGATGACTTAGGCCCGCGCTTTCCGGATATGAGTCGGCCCTATAACCGAGAGCTGATAGAAAAAGCGTTAAAAATTGCGGAGAGCCATACCATCCGGGCGCACAAAGGCGTTTATGTTTCTACCGCTGGCCCTAACTTGGAGACCCGTGCGGAATATAAGTATATGCGTTTAATTGGTGGCGATATTGTAGGGATGAGTACGGTTCCGGAAGTGATCGTTGCCAATCATATGGGCTTGCCGGTGTTTGCCGTGTCGGTAGTTACCGATGAAGGTTTTCATGAAGATCTGGAAGTGGTATCTCTAGAAGATATTATAGCGGTGGCGAACGCTGCTGAACCAAAGATGACTTTTATTTTAAAAGAATTACTAGCTTTGCCTCAATGATCAAGCATTTGCGCGCCTGTTTTCTCGTTTGTTTTTTGTGTAGTTTGGCCAGCCTCAGCTTAGCCCAAGAGCAGGAGGAATGGGGAACCGATCTTGACTCACTCCGTCGAGCGGAAGAGGCACAGCAGGATTCTATCATCTATAATGCGTCGTATATAAGATATACTACGCTGGATCGTTTAAAGCAGGGGACGTACACCGTTCCACTGGATACAACATTAAAAGGGTTTCAATACTATAATCCGCAAACAAAGCCTAAGAACCCAACAATGAACCTCGGTAATTACGGGTTGGCAACGCGCGATCTATTATTTACACCGTCGACGGAAATTGGTTTCAGAACAGGCTTTTCGGCCATGGACCGCTATTTGTTGACGCTTGATTCCATCCGGTTTTATCGAGCGCGATCCCCCTATTCGGAACTGTATTTCGTGACGGGCGATCAGGTGTTCAGCGCGAAAATCGGGCAGAATATAAAACCCAATTGGAGCATAGGAGCTAATTTCAACGCTTCGTTAGCCCGCGGATTTTATCAAAACCAACGTTATAATGATATTCAGCCAGCTATTTACAGTTGGTATGAATCACCCAGTTTACGCTACAATTTGCAGTCGGCCTTGATTTTTAACACGCTGGTAGCCACCGAAAATGGATCGATTCTGAATGATAGTATATTTAGCGTGCAACCCGAAAACTCCAGCCCGGAATCCTTTCAGGTCCGCTTAAGTCAGCAACGGGAACAGCGACCTAGAAATACGTGGACAGACCATAGTTTTTTTTTACGACAAAGTATGTTTATTGGTCGACTGGATACGCTCAACAAAGGAACGCAAGAGCAGCAAGTATTGCCGACTATGGCAATTGCCCATAGCTTGAGAATCAATCGGAAAAAATATAAGTTTTTTAAAAATGAAGCCGATCCTTATGGCGCCCTCCCTTTTGGGGAGTCGACCTTGACCAATGATTCAACCTTATTGACCACCATTAGTAATGATTTTGGCTATAGTTTTTCTCTGAGGGGGAAATCTGTTTCATTTATAAAGAATGAAGTGAAACTCGATCTGGGCTTACAACATGACTTGATGTTTTATAAACAGGGAAGAGACTCTATAAACAATCAGGATACAAATGTCTCCAGCGATATGTCTTTTCAAAACATTACCCTGAAGGCTGGGCTGGCTTATCGTTTTAGCGACCGCGTGAACATCACAACCGATTTTAGGCAAATTGTCGCGGGGCGAAATTTTGGCGATTTCCACTATGGCGCGCAGGCTAACCTGCTTTACAATAATACGGTAGGGCGGTTGGTACTTGCCGGTTATTTTCAAAACCAGTCGCCAGAGCATTTAGCCGAATCTGTGAATTACACTTACCATAAATGGGATAATAGCGATCGATTAGATAAGATCAAGACCACACATTTGTCCGCTACCTATGAGAATCCAAGATTTCGGATTACTGCAAAAGCGGAGTATAACCTAATAAACAATTACACGTATTATAAGGAGGTGGATAATCCCGATCATCGTGCGGAATTATTACGGGTGATAGAGGTGGCTCAACACGGATCGGCCATCAATTTGCTGAAACTGACCTTAGGTAAAGATTTCACTTTTTTCGAGAAATGGCATTTCGACAATTATGTCGTATATCAAAAGTCTGATTACAACGACATTTTGATGACACCCGAGTTTTATACCTGGCATAGCTTTTATTATAACACAACCCTTGTAAAGGTAATTAATCTTAATATGGGATTTGATGTCCGGTTCAATACGCCATACGTAGCCCCTTCCTATGCTATTAACTTGGGGCAGTTTTATCGCCCATATTATGGGGGTGTGGATAATGAAGGCAATGCGATTGTCCCGATTGAATTTTCGTCTTATCCGATTGTGGACGTTTGGGTCACAGCAACACTGAAAAGAACCAATTTCTTTTTACGGTATGACCACGCAAACCAAGGACTCTTTTCACGCGGATATTATACGGTACGGCGTTATCCAATGGCTCCCGCAGGTATGCGGTTCGGTATTAGCTGGAAGTTTTTTGATTAATTATGGAGTATGTTCTTGTCTAGTAAGAACAATAAATAAATAAAATAAGCGGCGGGGAAAGAATCAAATCATTACCTTTGCCAATTAACGAAATTGAATATGAGTAAAGCAATTATAAAAACTGAGAAAGGTGATATGACCGTGCAGTTTTATGAAAAAGATGCACCAGGTCACGTGGCAAATTTTATCAAACTTGCAAAATCTGGCTTTTATGATGGTACGGTTTTTCACCGTGTTATTCCTGATTTTGTAATTCAAGGGGGCGATCCGACAGGAACAGGGGCTGGTGGCCCAGGATATACAATTGACTGCGAATTAGACGGCGAGAACCAATACCACGATCGAGGTGTATTATCTATGGCACACCGCGGAAGAAATACCGGTGGCTCACAGTTCTTTATTTGCCACAGTAGAAATAATACAGCTCATTTAGATCGCAACCATACCTGCTTTGGTAAGGTCGTTGAAAACGTTGATGTAATCGATGACATCCGGCAAGGCGATAAAATTTTAAGCATTGAAGTGATAGAGGAATAAGCGAGATTGTTAAAGTTTAAAAGGGATAGAGATGAATTTAAGAGGAATAGTTTCCGTTACAGGGCGACCAGGTTTGTTTAAGCTGATTGGCCAGAACAAGACAGGCTTCATTTTGGAAAGCCTAGATGAAAAACGCGTAAAGATTGTTGTGAACATTTCCACCGCAAAAATGGCCTCATTGGAGGATATAACCATTTTTGGATCAGAAGAGGATATTAAACTTATTGATATTTTTGAAAAAATGAAGGAAATGCCTTCCCTACCCGATGCCAAGAAAGACAGTGGAGAGAAGCTGCGTGCATTTTTCAATGAAGTTGCTCCTGACCACGACCAAGAACGGGTATACTCTTCTGATATTAAGAAAATCATTAACTGGTTTAATATATTGAAGGAATTGCCCTTGTTTAATGAGGAAGCACCTGCTCCTGTAACGGGTGGAGGCGAAGGAGCCGAAAATCCTGTGCAAGAAACGGCAAAATAGCGGATTTCTTAATGAGTTAAAATAAAACCGGCAAAGAGATTTATCCCTTTGCCGGTTTTATTATGGCCGTTTTTTTCAATAAAAAAGGGTGATTATTTCGTAGGCTTGATCCGGTTTACAAAACGAAGATGACCAGAGCGGCGATTGCGATGCCGATCACAATCATAATCCACATATTTCGGCTTTCTTTACTGGTGTTTGTTCCTTTATAGCGGTATTTTCTAGTGCTTGGTAATTTCATGAGGCCCCTCCTTGAATAATGGTATACAAAAACCTAACCGAGTTAGGCGGATTTATTAACATAAGTATTTTGCTTTCCTATTTGTTTGATGACAATTTGCCGAAAATTCCATAAAGATTATTCGTGATGATAGGGTTCACCTTTCAGAATGCTAAAAGCCCTGTATAATTGTTCGACAAAAAACAGGCGGATCATCTGATGAGAGAAGGTCATGTTGGACAGAGAAAGTTTGTTTTTTTGAGCCCGGGCATATAGACTATTGTCAAAACCGTAAGGGCCGCCAATAATAAACACGAGATGTTGGGTTCCACTTAACATATGCCGTTCTAGAACCTTCGCAAAATCAATTGATCTGGGCGCCATTCCTTTCTCATCCAGCAGCACAATGGTGTCGGTAGGATTCAACTGTTTAAGAATCAACTCAGCCTCCTTTGCCTTTTGCTGATCGGTCGACAAGTGCTTGGTGTTCTTAATATCGGGAATAATGTTTAGCGTAAAATTGATGTAGTGTTTAAGTCTTTGCTGGTATTTCTCAATTCCGATATTTAAATAAGACTCGTCCGTTTTTCCAATGCAGAGCAAGGTGATTTTCATTCGTAGAAATTATTTTAAGGTGACACAAAAGTGTCTAAAACGGTGGTCCGACCACGTCACCTTGGCTGTAGTGCCTGTCTACGATAGGCAGGGAAGAGATTGTGACGTTGAAAAGACTACTCGTTAGACACCTCTTCAATCGAATTTTAATGTACAAAAAAGGGTATTGATACACAAATATTATGGTAATAAAAGATAAATGTAGTTATTTTTTAACTTTGTGGAAAGTTAATTAAGGTAATAAGGTCCGTGGTTTCGTTCCTCGGAACTTTTACAATTGTTTTATAAGGTACTGATCCAAAAGGTGCCTAAAGATCATTCGAATGAAAAAAATCGTATTACTAACATTTCTTTTTGTGTCGTTACTAGGAAGCCTCCGCGCGCAGGAAACAGGTCTTGATTCTGCTTGGAAGATTCATGGTGAGAATACTTTTCTTATCAATCAAAGTACTTTCTCAAACTGGGCTGCCGGTGGTATCAATTCGCTATCGGCAAATTTGGTGCTCAATTATGATTTTAACTACAAGAAAGATAAATGGAGTTGGGATAATAAGGTATTAGCGGCTTATGGTTTGACGAAACAAAAAAATTTAGGATGGCGAAAAAATGATGACCGTGTATTATTAAACAGTTTATTAGGTTACGAAGCCGCTCCGAAGTGGCTGTATACCTTTTTTATGAATTTTAATTCGCAATTTGCAAAGGGGTACAATTACAATGCTGATGGTAGCCGAGGTGATTTGATTTCTGCTGGGTTAGCCCCTGCTTATTTGAGTTTTGGACCTGGAATCGCATTCAAAGAATCAGATAATTTTCGTTTCAATTTGTCGCCAGCATCACCACGTTTTGTCTTTGTTATGAACGATTCTCTGTCTGCGCAAGGCGCTTTTGGCGTAGATCCGGGGAAGAAAACACGGTTCGAATTCGGTGCCTCGTTTGACGCATACTATCGCGCGAACATTATGGAGAATATTGGGATAGAGAACATTTTACGCTTATATTCCAATTATTTAGAAGACCCAAAGAATGTAGACCTAGATTATACGCTAAATATTTTTATGAAGGTTAATCGCTTCGTTTCGGTGAATGCCGGTGTTCAAATGATTTATGATGATAACACCGACGTTCCAAAGGAAAGAGATGGCGTTAATTATAAGGGAAAAGGCTTACAGGTTAAGCAGATTTTTGGCGCTGGTTTCACCTACAAGTTTTAGTAATAGACCTTTTTCCTAACGAATTTTCGATCCCGAACGGTACCGATCTGTTCGGGATTTTTTATGTCCCTTTTCTGTAAATTCAATTTTAAGCCTTATCTTAGGTGGCTATGAGTATGCCTATTACTACTTTTTATCAAGAAAGACGTCAGTTAACGCAAGATAGATTAACACACCTAAACCGCGGTATTAACAGGCTATCCTTCGCTCGGTTGGCTTTGATTCTTGTGGGCGGAGCCATTGTCTTCAACGCGGTTCAAGCGGAGAGCGTGTGGTTAACCTTGGTGTGCTCTCTCCTCATTCTCTTAATCTTTATATGGCTTGTGGCCAAACAGAGCAAACTAACGCAAAGTAAGGAAGAGGCGGAAGACGATTTGTTGATCGTGGAAAACGAACTTAACTGTTTGACTGGCGAAAGAAACTTTTATAGCGACGGCGCTGAGTTTATTGATGATAAACATCGATATACCGGCGATTTAGATGTTTTCGGTTCGAACTCTATTTATCATAAGATCAATCGTGCATCAACGGCTGGCGGGAAGAATGTGCTGGCAGGCTGGTTGTCGGCTCCGGCAAGCGAAAAAGAGATTATCGATCGCCAGTTTGCAGTGAAGGAACTTGAAAGTGATCCGTCCTGGTGTTTGGATTTCTTGGCTCGACTTGTGTTTTCGTTGAAGGCCCGAGAGAACTTCAAAGAAGTGCTTGTAAGTTATTTGAATAAGCCGTATGACGACTTTAGAACGGGGTTACTGCGGTTTTATACGAAGGCAGCGCCTTATGTTCTGTTATTGCTTGTCTTTTTATCATTTTTTTATGGGCGGCCATATACACATATAGCTTTGGTTTCGTTCGTGTTCAATATCTTGTTAACAATGGCTTACGGAGGGAAGGTTTCACAGGTTGCTGCCGGCATTGGCCGAATGGGCAGTCTATTGGGGCGTTTTGGTAAAGTATTTGAGGGCATGGAACGTAGAAAGTGGCAGGCCGACCTAGTGAAAAACAGTTTGCTGGCGAAGAGTGCAAACGATAATGACCCCCCTTTGTCTCAAAGTATTGGTGAATTAGGCGCTTTGATAAATAAGCTCGACTATCGCTTAAATGTTTTTGTGGGAACCTTTCTGAATGGTATCTTCCTGTGGGACTTCAAACAGGTTTTTGCAATCTTGGATTGGCGAAAAAATCATCGGTACGAGATGGAACAGTTGTTTGATGATCTGGCTGGCATGGAAGCACTCGTCAGCTTTGCTTTTATCAGAATAAATGATCCATCCTGGACTTATCCGCAGATTTCGGTAACTGATTTTCCTGTTTTACGCGCAGCAGGCCTCAAGCACCCACTTATTCCGTCTGCGAGTTCTGTGCCGAATAGCTACCATTTAGAAGCGCACCGCCTCGCTTTGATAACCGGATCTAATATGGCTGGGAAGAGCACCTTCCTTCGGACAGTCGGTGCTAATGTGGTGTTGGCGCTCAGCGGAGCTCCCGTTTGTGCACAACGCTTTGAAACTTCGGTAATGCACGTCGTTACATATATGCGTATTCGGGACTCGCTCAACGAAAGCACATCGACTTTTAAAGCGGAACTAGATCGCTTGGATATGATCCTGAAAGTGGTTGGTAAACAGGAAAACACCTTCTTTTTAGTTGACGAGATGTTACGTGGGACCAATTCAGTTGATAAGTATCTCGGTTCAAAAGCTGTTATAGAAAAGCTGATACAAGACAATGGGGTAGGCATGGTCGCTACGCATGATTTACAACTTGCCAAGCTGGAAGAGCAATATCCCGGCTATTTAAAAAACTATCATTTCGACATACAAGTAGTAGATGGGGATATGGTTTTTGATTATAAATTAAAGGAAGGCGCTTGTAAAATCTTTAACGCGTCGATGTTGCTCAAAAAGATTGGCATCGATATTTCAGTGTAGAATTGTGTCAAAATTGTGAATAACTCACATAGTGTGTAAAACTAGATTAACGCTCGGAGCTTTCAAAGACTATCTTTGTTAGAGGATCAAACGATGTGTTCTTTGAAATGCTTATTTAGCGATTATATTGTTACTGAAGTTATACAAAGCATTGGCTTGTATTATGCACTGTGTTTCCTTGCCGTAAGTATTTTGAAAAGTCGTTCAGCATTATCGCTGCTAAATAAGTAATCATCACGTTCTACTATTATTTTAATTGACGGTTTCTTTGTCAAGGGATTACCGTGGGACAATTATCTTTTATAAACGCCTGTACGTAAAAAATAAGACTATGAGCCAAGAAAATGAAGTATTATTAAGAGAAAATAAAGATCGATTCGTAATCCTTCCAATTAACTATCCCGCCATTTGGGATATGTACAAAAAGCATGAAGCTAGTTTCTGGACGGCGGAAGAGATTGATTTATCGGGTGATTTAAAGGATTGGGCTAATTTAAACGATGGCGAACGGCACTTTATATCACATGTTTTGGCTTTTTTTGCGGCAAGTGACGGAATAGTAAATGAGAATTTAGCCATTAACTTTATGAGTGAGGTGCAATTGCCGGAAGCAAGAAGTTTTTATGGGTTTCAGATTGCGATGGAAAATATCCATTCCGAAACCTATGCGCTACTCATTGATACCTATGTAAAGGATCCGGTCGAAAAAGATCGGTTATTTCATGCAATAGAAACTGTTCCCTGTGTAAAGAAGAAAGCGGAATGGGCTTTGCGTTGGATCGAGAATGGCTCGTTTGCTGAGCGTTTAGTTGCTTTTGCGGCCGTGGAAGGTATCTTTTTTTCTGGAAGCTTTTGTTCCATTTTTTGGTTGAAAAAAAGAGGTTTAATGCCTGGTTTAACGTTTAGCAACGAATTAATTTCACGGGATGAGGGCTTGCATTGCGAATTCGCCTGTTTGTTGTATAGCATGCTAAGCGGTAAACTTTCAAAAGAGCGTGTGCAGGAAATCATTGTGGATGCCGTAGAGATCGAGAAAGAATTCATAACCGATGCGTTACCTGTTAAATTGATAGGAATGAACGCCGATTTAATGAAGCAATATATTGAATTTGTGGCCGACAGATGGTTGGTTGAACTAGGTAATAACAAGTACTACAATGCAACAAACCCATTCGATTTTATGGAGTTGATTTCCTTGCAGGGCAAGACGAATTTCTTCGAGAAACGCGTGGGTGACTATCAGAAAAGCGGAGTAACAGGAGAAAAAGGAAAGGCCAGCTTTTCTTTAGATGAGGATTTTTAGCGGAAGAGATACCAAATTGAAACACCTAAGTAGCGAGACATTTAAGTAGTGCTTGATAAGTTGTAGTCATAGATTCCTCGTCTTGATACTTGACCCCATAGTCATGATGCTAAAAAAGAAAGCTAATGACTAAATACTGAAAGCAAACAGGCTAATAAAGGAGGAAAATATGTATGTAATTAAGCGAGACGGACGTTCGGAGTCCGTAAAATTTGACAAAATAACAGCGCGCATAGAAAAATTGTGCTATGGGCTAAATCCCGATCTAGTAGATCCGATAGATGTTGCACGAAAAGTAATAGAGGGTTTATATGATGGCGTTACAACGTCTGAACTCGACAATTTAGCAGCGGAAACGGCGGCTTCATTAACCACAAAGCATCCGGATTATGCCCTGTTAGCTTCTAGAATTGCCGTCTCAAACTTACATAAGAATACCGTCAAATCGTTTTCCGAAACGATGAGCTTATTGTATCATTATATCGATCCAAAGACAGGGAAGCCAGCCCCTTTAATTGCGGATGATGTTTACGAAGTGATACAGGCAAATGCCATTGAATTGGATAGCCATATTATTTACGATCGTGATTTCAGTTTCGATTACTTTGGGTTTAAGACACTTGAAAAGTCTTATCTTTTGAAGCTGAACGGAAAGATAGCTGAGCGGCCACAGCACCTATTTATGCGGGTGGCAGTGGGTATCCATAAAGAAGATATTGAAAGCGTTATTAAGACCTACGATTTACTCAGCGAGCGGTGGTTTACCCATGCTACGCCCACTTTGTTTAATGCCGGTACCCCGAAACCGCAAATGTCTTCCTGTTTTTTGTTGACCATGAAAGACGATAGTATTGACGGCATATACGATACCCTTAAGCAGACTGCGAAAATTTCGCAAAGTGCAGGGGGAATCGGCTTGAGCATCCATAATGTGCGGGCCACTGGGGCCTACATCAGCGGCACCAATGGTACCAGCAATGGCATCATCCCGATGTTACGGGTATTCAACGATACGGCAAGATATGTTGATCAGGGGGGAGGCAAACGCAAGGGTGCTTTTGCCATTTATTTGGAGCCGTGGCATGCCGATGTATATGATTTTATCGACTTACGGAAGAATCATGGCAAAGAGGAGCTAAGAGCGCGCGATTTGTTTTTGGCGCTTTGGGTATGCGATTTATTCATGAAGCGTGTGGAGGAGAATGGTGAATGGAGCCTGTTCTCGCCTGATGAAGCTCCCGGATTAGCGGAATGCCATGGGGAGGCCTTCGAAAAATTGTACGTACAGTATGAGAATGAGGGAAGGGCGAGGAAGACTGTAAAAGCACAAGATCTTTGGTTTGCTATCCTAGATGCACAGATCGAAACCGGAACTCCTTATCTGCTCTACAAAGACGCTGCGAACGGTAAATCAAATCAACAGAACCTCGGTACAATAAAAAGTTCTAATCTTTGTACGGAGATCATTGAATATACATCCGCGGATGAAGTGGCTGTTTGTAACCTGGCTTCTCTGGCACTACCCCGGTATATAGACAACGGTGAGTTCGATCATCAAAAGCTATTTGACATTACGTATCAGGTGACAATTAATCTGAATCGTATTATCGACAACAATTATTATCCTGTTGAAGAGGCACGGAATTCTAATCTTCGTCATCGCCCGATAGGGCTTGGCGTACAAGGTTTGGCTGATACCTTTATATTGTTGCGCATGCCTTTTGAAAGTGAGGCCGCTAAACAGCTTAATAAGGATATCTTTGAAACCATTTATTTTGCTGCGATGACTGCTTCAAAGGATCTGGCTATAAAAGAGGGCGCTTACGAGAGCTTTCAGGGCTCGCCGCTTTCGCAAGGTAAGTTTCAATTTGATTTGTGGAACGTGAAACCTGATAGCGGTAGGTGGAACTGGGAAGATTTGCGTAAGGAAGTCAAAAAGTATGGGGTGCGAAACTCATTATTGGTTGCGCCAATGCCAACGGCTTCCACTTCACAAATATTAGGGAATAACGAATGTTTTGAGCCGTATACGTCAAATATATACACACGGCGGGTGTTGAGTGGCGAGTTTGTTATCGTAAACAAGCATCTTTTGCGCGACTTGGTTGAACTGGGATTGTGGAATAACGAAATGAAAAACCGTATCATCGCTGCCAACGGATCTATACAGGACATAAACGAAATTCCGGCGGATATTAAAGAACTGTATAAGACCGTTTGGGAAATAAAGATGCGGAATATTATAGACATGGCTGCTGATAGGGGTGCATTTATTTGTCAGTCGCAGTCGCTGAACTTGTTTGTCAATGCGCCGACAACGGCAAAACTTACTTCAATGCATTTCTATGCGTGGAAGAAAGGCCTTAAAACCGGCATGTATTATTTACGTACACAGGCGGCCACGCAAGCCGTTAAATTTACGGTCGAAAATCAGGGGGGTCGGAACATGGAACCTGTTATACCAGCCAAGATCGAGCCGGTGCCTGATGATATTCCTACCGGTGCAGTATGTTCCATGGAGGAAGGCTGTATAACCTGTGGCTCTTAGCAGTAGAAGGCCGAGTCAACGTAATTTAAAGACTAAAAAGCTTCCACGATTGGTTCGTGGGAGTTTTTTAGTTAAATATCATTCGTAGTAAATCATTTTTCCTTTTTGGTTGGATTCCTGCCTGCCGGTAGGTAGCTTACCACGTTTAAACGCCGAAAGGCTCATGAACACCAATTCAATATTTGAAGTTGAATAAATGTACATTTCCTTATATGAATAAATGAAATTTTAAACATGGACGGTTCCGTTATAAAATAGGCTTGGCGGTTGAGGAGAATTTGCCTAAGTTTGAGTACTGTGAAATCAACTTTTATAAAGCATGAGATTGTAGCATGTGAGCGCTGCGGCACGTCTATTGAATGTCGCGCAAATGCGTATTCAAAATGCCAATGTAGTGCCGTACAGCTTTCTGTCAATGAAGTGCAGTATATAAGCGAATTATATGATAATTGTCTTTGTGCAGCCTGCTTATTAGAATTGCAGGGGGTGTATAGAGGCGGATAATTGATGAAATGACTTTAGAAGAAAAAATAAAACAGGCGGAGACGAGCATTTTTAAAGCCGTTTTTCCTAACACGACTAACCATTATGACACCCTTTATGGCGGGACGGCTATGGCCTTAATGGACGAAGTGGCGTTTATTACAGGAACCAGATTTTGCAGAAAACGTTTAGTAACGGTTTCATCCGATCGAATCGACTTTACGAAGCCGATTCCGGCGGGTTCGATTGTAGAGTTAATTGGAAAAATAGATCACGTCGGCCGAACAAGTCTAAAGATAAGTGTGGAGATTTTTGTAGAGCAAATGTATGACGAGCATAGAGAGCTTGCAATAAGAGGCACCTTTACTTTTGTGGCTATTGATCAAAACAAAAATCCGATTCCTGTTCTAGACGAATAGCGGTCTTAGGCCTGAAGCTCAACAAGGCAAATAAGCTGGGACCGCTAAGCTACTGGAGTCAGCTTTTGAAGCTCCTCGTCAGTAAATAGTCGCGACCGGATGATAAACCCCATATCGAGTGTGCTTTCAAGCGAAAAAGATGCACCCCGACCGTTGATAACATCTAAAGTCAACTGCGTATGTTTCCAGTATTCAAATTGATCTTTCGCAATATAGAATTTGCAACCGGCTATTTCGCCTAAGCAAACGTCACTTTGACCAATGAGGAATTCGTTTTTCTGAAAGCAATGTGGATAGGAGCCTTCACAACAACCTCCACTTTGGTGAAAGATTAGTTCTCCGTACTCTTTTTTTAATTGTTCGACAACAGTCTTAGCCTTATCTGTAATGAGAACACGTGCTACCATGGCTTTCAGGGTTTGGAAGGGCGGGAAAGTCCCGCCCAAAATATGAATCAGAAAATTAAAAGAAGCCTAATTTTTGTTTGCTATAAGATATAAGCATATTCTTTGTTTGTCGATAATGGTCGAGCATCATTTTGTGGTTTTCGCGACCAAATCCGGACTTTTTATAGCCTCCAAATGGTGCGTGGGCGGGGTAGGCATGGTATTGGTTAACCCAAACCCTTCCTGCTTGTATCGCCCTCGGGACTTGGTAAAGCTCGTGAGCATCCCGCGTCCAGACGCCGGCACCCAGGCCGTATAGTGTATCGTTCGCAATTTCAATAGCTTCTTCTACGGTTTTGAATGTGGTGACGCATACAACAGGCCCGAATATCTCTTCTTGGAAAATCCGCATTTTATTATGTCCCTTAAAAATGGTTGGCTCTATATAATAACCTTCTTCCAAGCCGTCTGCAAGCTTGTTTACATTGCCACCTACAATCACTTCTGCACCCTCGCTTTTACCTATTTCTAGGTAGGATTTGATTTTTTCAAATTGTTCATTAGAAGCTTGTGCGCCCATCATGCTATCCGTATCTAATGGATGACCGATTTTTATGGCTTTCGTGCGCTCGATGATCTTAGGCATCAGCGTGTCGTAAATATCTTCTTGTATCAAAATCCGCGATGGGCAGGTACAGACCTCACCTTGATTTAAGGCAAATAGAACCGCCCCTTCTATCGCTTTGTCGAGATAGTCGTCATCGGCATCTGTCACCGATTTGAAGAATATATTGGGCGACTTTCCTCCTAACTCCATGGTAGAAGGAATAATGTTTTCTGCTGCGTATTGCATAATCAGCCTACCTGATGTAGTACTTCCGGTAAAGGCTACCTTCGATATTCTTGGCGAGGAAGCTAATGGCTTTCCGACCTCAATTCCATATCCGTTTACAACGTTTAATACGCCCGGCGGGATCAGATCGCCTATTAATTCCATTAAAACCATAATGGACGCCGGTGTCTGTTCGGCCGGCTTAACCACCGTACAGCAGCCTGCAGCTAAAGCCGGTGCGATTTTCCATGTTGCCATCAAGAGGGGAAAATTCCAAGGAATAATTTGTCCAACAACGCCGATTGGTTCATGGAGGTTAATACTAACCGTGTTTTCGTCATGCTCGGATATGGTGCCTTCATCAGCACGTATTGCTGCGGCAAAATATCTGAAGTGATCAACCACTAAGGGGAGGTCGGCATTAAGTGTTTCGCGGATCGCTTTTCCGTTATCGATCGTCTCTACCGCAGCCAGGTACGGTAAGTTGTCTTCTATTTTTTGAGCAACTTTCAATAGGATATTACTGCGTTCGGCAGCAGAAGTCTTGCTCCAGGTTTTGAAGGCTTTATGGGCCGCGTCCAAAGCGAGTTCTACGTCTTCTTTGGAGGACCGTGCCGCCTGCGTAAACACCTTGCCGTCTATCGGCGAAATATTGTCAAAATATTTTCCCTGCACGGGTGGAACGAATTTACCGTCGATGAAATTATCGTATCGCTCTTTGAATGTAGGTTTTTCAACACGCGCCATATCAATTTATATTTAAAAGGATTTTCGATTCAGTTAGCTGATCAAAGTTAAGTACAGCAATCGGGTTTCTATTGCATTATGTTCTCTTACTGTTGAACAATCCTGTCATCACATCTGCGAGTGCCTACAGGGATTTTGCTTTAACATACCAAGATGTTTATATTAAGGGAACATTTTTCCTAATCAACTTTTCTTGATAAAAGTTGAGCAAAATTAAGGCGGTGTAGGCTACCTTGCACCTGATGGCAAAGCATTCATGGCGCGTATTGGAGCCGTTTCACTTCCTCAATCCGCTTCGATACTGCAATAGGAACATACGTGCAAATGCTTTGCTGCTCGTTGCTTCGATATCCTCCAAGGCCCATTTTTCCCCCACACAGGCCCATAGTTAAAGCTAGAGCTAATACGTCCGGTTAAAAGTAAGAACTCTCCGTTCCGCTAAAATATCGCCTAGGAAGTTTGCGGCATGCAAGTTGAAGCACTTCCATCGTAGCAAAGTTCCAAGCGATGAGTCTTTGGTTACTTTCTGCGGAAGAAAGTAACACAAATTGAAAAACTGTTAAGAAAAATGTTCCTTTTTTAAAAGCGCAAAACCTGCGAGCGCTTATTAGCAATTTGCGAAGTCGCAGGAAATCCGTAAGTTTGAATAGCACCCAATTATAATGTTATGCAAAAAAAGCAGTCGTTACATCCCATGCGTTTGAGTTCGGAGAGCGAGCTAAAAGCCAGTGTCGAGAATAGGCGGGCTTATACGATGAATAATTGCGAGTTAAATGTCTTCGAAACTTACCAGACAAGCCATAGTGTGTCGCTGCAGTTTAGCGACCTGGTTATTACCAGTATGTTGAGAGGTAAGAAAGTAATGCATCTTTTTAACCAGCCCGGATTTGATTATCTGCCTGGGGAAACGGTGATCGTTCCACCGAATGTTCGGATGTTAATCGATTTTCCCACGGCTAGTATGGAAGAACCCACACAATGCACGGCCTTGGCTATTGATAGGCAGCAAATTATACAAACAATCGATTATTTAAACGAACAGCATCCACTGGGAGGACATCGGCAATGGAATCTGGATTTCGGGAACTATCATTTTATTAATAATGTAGCATTGTCGGCCTCCATCAACAGACTCATAGCGATCGGAACAAGCGATGAGATTCATAAGGATGTTTTAGCTGATCTTACCTTAAAGGAGTTATTGATCCGGATAATGCAAACACAGCAATTGGCTTTACTTGACAAAGAGCCCAGGTTGAACGGCGGCGGAAAGATTAGCTTTGTTGTTGAGTATATACGATCGCACCTTGCGGATCAGTTACATATTGACGATTTGTGTTCGAAGGTGGGAATGAGTAAGTCGGTGTTTTTCAGGGCTTTCAAAAAAGAGCTAGGATTAAGTCCCGTCGAGTTTGTTATTCGTGAGCGAATCCGCTTAGCCAAAAAGTTCTTGACCACACCCGACAGTTCTATTAAAGAGGCTTGTTTTGAAGCCGGGTTCAATAGCTTGCATTATTTTTGCCGGGTTTTCAAGAAGTACGAAGGCATAACGCCGGGAGCCTATCAAGCTATTAGTTGGTGATGTTAATTCTCCGGGGAAGTTTGGTTGTGTTTAAAAGCTTGGTTGTGTTTAAGGGACTGCATTTAGAATTCAAGAGCGGATCACAGCAATTTGCTGTTTTAGTTCCAAAGTTCCCGAGAATGCTTATTTTTAGCGTCTGAAATTTTAAGAAAAATAACGAATGAAATTACTCGAAGGAAAAACAGCATTGGTAACCGGTGCGTCAAAAGGGATAGGCCGGAAAATTGCTGAGAAGTTTGCCGAACATGGTGCTAATGTAGCTTTTACATATTTGTCGTCAGTCGAAAAGGGCGAGGCCTTAGAGCAAGCATTGCAATCCTACGGAACTAAAGTGAAAGGATACCGTTCTGACGCTTCTAAATTTAGCGAGGCAGAAGACCTTATAACGGCTATTGCCAAAGAGTTTGGCACCATAGACATCGTTGTGAATAATGCAGGGATAACCAAAGACGGTTTATTGATGCGGATGACAGAGGAGAACTGGGACGAGGTGATGGATGTGAACCTAAAATCTGTATTCAATGTAACGAAGGCTGCTTCGAAGGTCATGATGAAAGCGAGGAGCGGGTCGATTATTAATATGAGTTCGGTGGTTGGTGTACAGGGAAATGCCGGGCAGGCAAACTATGCTGCTTCGAAAGCCGGGATTATCGGATTCTCAAAATCGATTGCCAAGGAATTGGGATCGCGCAATATACGAACTAATGTAATTGCACCCGGTTTTATCCGTACAGAAATGACCGAGATTTTGGATCCAAAAGTAGTAGCAGGCTGGGAAGCCAATATACCGTTAAAACGGGCAGGGGAAACGGAAGACGTTGCGAACGCATGCTTATTTTTAGCATCAGATCTATCTTCTTACGTTAATGGCCAGGTGCTTTCGGTTTGCGGAGGTATGTTATAAATGGTAAGAACTGGAAATAGTGAGCTTTTTTCTTAAGGCTTACTATTTTCAATAATAAAGATATCTTCATTATCTTTCTTCATCAGGTACTTTTCGCGCGCGAATTTCTGAAGTCTTGTTAGGTTCGACGTGAGTTCTTCTAAATCCTTTTTCACAATAGCAATTTCGTTGATGTAGAATTCCTTTTCGGTCTTCAGACCTTTCAATTGCGAACGGTATTTATACTGAGAGGCAATGTCATTTCGATCAAAAAAGAGCATCCAAACGACAAAAGCAATCGTCGCAATCAGATATTTATTTTTGGCGATATTGATTAAGTATCTCATCTGGCTGTTCCCTTCTTCTGCAAACCTAAGCATAAATTTTACAATAAAAAAGTCCTGTTGATCAAACATACAACAGGACTTTCCTTGGTGTAACCAAGATTATTTGGCAAATTTAAAGCTTTTACCTAAGAATTTAGCGTTACTGCCTAATTCTTCCTCGATGCGTAATAATTGGTTATATTTCGCCATCCGATCCGAGCGGGAAGCAGAACCCGTTTTGATTTGTCCGCAATTTAATGCAACGGCTAAATCAGCGATGGTATTATCTTCCGTTTCGCCTGAGCGGTGCGACATAACCGATGTGTAGCTGTTTATTTGTGCTAAGCTAACAGCGTCGATTGTTTCTGTTAAGGAGCCGATTTGATTCACTTTTACCAAGATCGAGTTAGCAGTCTGGTTATCGATACCCTGTTGAAGACGTTTTACGTTGGTTACAAAAAGATCGTCACCCACTAACTGGACTTTGGAGCCTATTTTTTCTGTTAACAACTTCCATCCATCCCAATCGTCTTCAGCCATACCATCTTCAATAGAGATGATCGGATACTTTTCTGATAATTGCGCTAAATAGTCCGCCTGTTCTGCACTGCTGCGTATAGCACCTTTATCACCTTCAAATTTGGTATAGTCATATTGACCATCTTTATAAAATTCGGATGCGGCACAGTCGAGTGCTAAACAAATTTGGTCGCCAGGTGTATAGCCTGCTTTTTCTATTGCTTTTAGAATCGTCTCAACTGCATCCTCGGTTCCTTCAAAAGTGGGGGCAAAGCCACCTTCGTCACCAACAGCAGTTGACAAACCTCTACCATGCAGAATAGATTTTAAGTTATGAAATACTTCCGCTCCCCAACGAAGTGCTTCAGAGAAGGAAGATGCGCCAACCGGCATAATCATAAACTCTTGGAATGCGATAGGTGCATCAGAGTGGGAACCTCCATTAATGATGTTCATCATGGGTATTGGAAGCGTATTTGCGTTTACGCCGCCGATATACCTATATAAAGGTTGACGACTTTCTTGGGCAGCTGCCTTTGCAACAGCTAAAGAAACACCTAAGATAGCGTTGGCGCCTAAATTTCCTTTATTTTCTGAGCCATCAAGCTCGATCATTATTTTATCAATAGCGTTTTGTTCGAATACATCAATACCCTTTAATGCGTCTGCAATTGTTGTATTTACGTTTTCTACGGCTTTCAAAACGCCTTTTCCTAAATATTTCGACTTATCACCATCCCGTAATTCTACGGCTTCATGCATGCCGGTAGAGGCGCCGGAAGGCACAGCCGCACGTCCAACGAAACCGTTTTCAGTTGTTACGTCTACTTCTACTGTCGGGTTTCCTCGCGAATCCAATATTTGTCGCGCGTGTACATCAATAATTAAACTCATTTTGAATAGTTTTTAATATGGGTTTGAGTAAGCTTCGTGTCTTTTTTACACGAAGCAAATTCTCTTTCAAATATATTCCTTTACAGCTTAATAAGCAAATTAAACCGTTTAATTATGTGTTAACATAGCAGCGAAATCGTCGAAAAGATATCTTGAATCGTGCGGACCGGGAGAGGACTCTGGGTGATATTGTACCGAAAATGCTCTTTTCCCTTTTACGCGTATGCCTTCGATCGACTTGTCGTTCAGATTAATATGGGTGATTTCGACACGATCCGAGTTTTTCAGATCATCGGCTACGACGCCGAAGCCGTGGTTTTGGCTAGTGATTTCACAGCGATCTGCGATGATGTTTTTTACCGGATGATTGATGCCTCGATGACCATTAAACATTTTTTCCGTTCTGATGCCGTTGGCCAGTGCGAGCAGTTGGTGTCCCAAGCAGATCCCAAAAAGGGGCTTGTCGGCATTCAAGATTTCTTTAACGGTCTCTAGCGCGTAGGGCATAGCAGCCGGGTCGCCGGGGCCATTGGAAATAAAATAGCCATCTGGTGCCCAGCTTTCCATTTCGGCAAAAGAAGCTTTTGCTGGAAATACTTTTACGTATACGTCTCTATCACAGAAATTACGTAAGATGTTTTTCTTTACGCCCAAATCCAGTACGGCCACTCTATGTTGAGCATCCTCATTGCCGCAATAATACGGTTCTTTTGTAGAAACCTGGGTGGAAAGTTCCAGTCCTTCCATGGATGGCACTTCTTTCAATTTAGCTTTAAGGACGTCAATATCTAATATTTCAGAAGAGATAATCGCGTTCATCGCGCCCTTGTTTCTGATATGTCTTACCAAGGCACGGGTGTCAACGTCAGAAATCCCAACGAGGTTTCCATCTTGAAAATAGCCCTGTATAGACTCGTCAGCTAGTTTCCGACTAAAGGGCACGCTGTAGTTTTTACAAACAAGCCCCGCAATCTGTATTTGATCCGATTCAATTTCCTCTCCGGAAGTTCCGTAATTACCAATATGTGCATTGGTGGTAACCATAATCTGACCAAAATAAGATGGGTCTGTAAAAATTTCCTGGTAACCTGTCATCCCTGTATTGAAACAGATTTCTCCGGTAGTGGTTCCAATTTTTCCGGCAGCTTTACCATGGTAAACTGTGCCATCTTCTAAAAGTAAAATTGCAGGCAGTTTAGTGTAGTTACTCATTTTTAATATACTGATTTGTGTTTTTTGTTCCTGTCCGTTTCTCCATATAAAAAGAACGGCCTTTAAAGGCCGATAATCTTTTAACACGAATAAAAAATAATGGGTGTGCCGGAATAAATCCGGTTAATGTCGATAGGTATATGAAGCTCTTTACTTCAATTTTCACAAAGGACAAAGTTACACAAAATTTATCGTAACATAACAAAAAAATAAAAAGCTATTTAAGGGATGAATCGTGCACGACCACCTTTTCCCAATATTGGCTGTATTGCTCAATAGCTTTTAAATGAATGGGGTGTGTGCCGTAAACCTCTAAATCTTCCAATGTGTCAAAGTGAACCAATAGATTGTAGGTAAAACTATTGTCCACCACATCGCGCGGAGTGCTTTTTGCCGGTCTGCCGTAGTAAAGCGACTTAATGTTTGGTACTTTTCTAAGCTCCTCAAAGAAGCCGGTAAAGTCGTTTATCTCTTTTTCAGATAATCCTTTTTTTAACCAAAATAAAACATAGTGGGTGATGATTTCCTGTTTGTTCATGCTATTACGGATAGGGTTATTAATGCCGGCTTGCGCCAGGATAGGTGATACAGCTACTGCTGCCAGCAAAGCTGATGAGTTTTTGATGAAGAATCGCCTTTTCATTATTTATAGAATATAAATTGTTAGTTTATACGTCATGCGTTGTACCGCAGCGCTGGCTTCTCGCTCTTATCCCTGTCTATGCTGGTGCGGAGCCTGCTGTTTTTTTAAACCGCAGGCTCTTGTTGGCTCAAGCAGTGCCAGCTTCCGAGCCCCCAAATCACGTCGGTACTGTCAATTCCTATCACTTCATGGTTCGGAAAGCAATCCGTTAAGATGTCGAGTGCTCTTTGATCATTCTTATCGCGATAAGTAGGAACGACGACGGCAGCATTGCTGATATAAAAATTGGCATAAGAGGCTGGTAGCCTTTGGTCTTCGTGAATAACGGCCGAAGGCATGGGTAACTCGACAATATCCAGCTGTTTTCCGTTGAGTAAGCGCATTTCCTTCAGCAGGTTCAAGTTGTCTTGTAAAGGCTCATAGTTTTCGTCTGCTTTATTCTCTTCTATCACGGTGACCACCGTGCTATCATTTACAAAGCGGGTTATATCGTCAATATGTCCATCTGTATCATCTCCTGCGATACCGTCACCCAACCATAGTACTTGCTCCACACCGTAATACCGATAAAGATATGTTTCTATTTCGTGTTGATTTAAATGCGGGTTTCGATTCGGATTTAATAAGCAAGACGTAGTGGTTAATAAGGTGCCTGTGCCGTTAAAATCTACCGAGCCCCCTTCCATGACAATCCCGGGGTGCACAACGGGGAGGTTTAAGGCTTTGCCGACCAATGTTGGTATAACATCATCCAATTCAAATGGCGGATATTTCCCGCCCCAGGCATTATATCCCCAGTCGACGATGATTTTGGGAATATCAGCATGTGGATTAATCAGGAAAGCTGGGCCATGGTCCCGGCACCAAGCATCGTTCGTGGGGTGGTCAAAAAACAGGACCTTACTTAGGTCTACCCCCTCTTTGGCGAGATGTTCAGTCGCCTCCTGCTTCAGTTGTTCACTTCCGACATTGATACAGACCAATTCTCCTGCCGATACCGCCTTGATAAATTGGCAATAGGGTTTATATACCGTTTCTATTTTTCCAGGCCAGCTTGCTTCTTTGTGCGGCCAGCTTAACCAAGTTGCGCGGTGTTGGTGCCATTCGGCGGGAAAGAAATAACCGTTATCTTTAGGGAAATTCATTTTATTCCGTGTCAATAAATCTTTTTGTTATGGGCTTATAGCTGTCGATCCTTCTATCGCGTAAAAACGGCCAATGTGATCGATAGTAATCGGATTGACCGAGATCGACTTCCGTTACAACGGTTTCTTCATCTTCATGAGAAGCTTTGTAAACTAAAGCTCCAAAAGGATTTGCAATAAAAGAGCCTCCCCAGAAACGGACACCGGCTTCTATTCCTACGCGGTTAACGGAGACTACGGGGATACCATTAGCCACAGCATGCGAGCGCTGAATGGTTTGCCATGCATTATATTGTTCTTCGTTAGTGCCGGCATCTTGGCTAAGCGCCCAGCCTATAGCTGTTGGATAAAAAAGTAAGTCGGCTCCCATTAATGCTGTGATTCTGGCAGCCTCTGGATACCACTGATCCCAGCAGATTAACACACCGATGGTTGCAAACTTTGTTTTGAAAACTTTATAGCCCAGATCGCCTGGTGTAAAATAGAACTTTTCATAGAAACCAGGATCGTCCGGAATATGCATTTTACGGTATTTGCCTAAATAGGTTCCGTCAGCATCAATAACCGCTGTTGTATTATGGTAAAGTCCTTGAGCTCTTTTCTCGAACAGGGAAGCAATAACAACCACATTATGTTCAGCTGCCACTTTGCTCAGGGCATCGGTTGATGGTCCGGGAATAGCTTCCGCTAATGCAAAGTTGTCGTAGTTTTCTTCATCGCAAAAGTAAAGCGATGTAAATAACTCCTGTAAACACACAATCTGTGCTCCTTTTTTTGCTGCGACCTTTACCTGTTCAATGGCCTTTGCTAGGTTTGTAGCCTTATCTGCTACACAGCTCATCTGAACGGTTCCTATTTTAACCTTAGTAGACATGTATTGAATGTTTTGAATTCTTATGAATACGCGTGCTGTTCAATAGCCGCCGATAAGGCGAAGATCGATACACGATCACGTATTTTGAACTTGGTTGTTTAATATCTTGTTTACAGTTTTTTACGTAGTCTCGCTACTGGAATATTCATCGCCTCACGGTATTTCGCTACGGTTCGGCGAGCAATAGTATAGCCTTTTTCTTTCAAAATTTCTGTCAGCTTTTCATCTGCTAAAGGCTTTCTTTTGTCTTCGTTTGCAATACATTCTTCGAGGATTTTCTTCACCTCCTTATTAGAAACTTCTTCTCCGCTATCAGTTTGTATCGCTTCCGAAAAGAAGGATTTCAATAGGAAGGTGCCAAATTCGGTTTGAACATATTTAGAATTAGCTACCCTTGATACGGTTGAGATGTCCATATCGATCTTATCGGCAATATCTTTTAATATCATTGGCCTGAGATTTCTTTCATCTCCGGTCAGGAAGTAGCTATATTGGTAATTCATGATGGCATTCATCGTTTTCAACAGCGTTTGTTGACGTTGTTTTATAGCATCTATAAACCACTTGGCCGAATCGAGCTTTTGCTTCACAAACTGAACTGCCTCCTTCATTTTTTTATCCTTCTGAGCTGCTTTGTCGTAATGCTCAAACATCTCTTGATAGGATCGGCTTACCCGTAACTCGGGTGCGTTTTGCGCATTTAAAGTCAGTATAAGCACGCCGTCATTGTTGGTGATATGGAAGTCAGGTATAATATGAAGCTGTTTCTCAGAAGTCGATCCTGCATCACCCGGTTTTGGGTTCAGTTTCAGAATCTCATCCACGATCTTTTTAAGTTCGTCGGAGTTGATATTTAAGGCTTTCTCGAGTTTGTCGTAATGTTTTCTGGTAAATTCTTCCAAATAATTTTCGACCACTAAGACGGCTTCTCTCACCACGGCATTATCTTGATCTTTTTTCCGAAGTTGGATAAGTAAACATTCCTGTAAATCGCGTGCGCCTACTCCGGGAGGGTCGAAGCCCTGGATAATTTTTAAGATGTCTTCTACTTCCTCTTCCGTGGCTATTACGTTCTGTGAAAAGGCAAGATCGTCTATAAGTGATAGGATAGGTCTTCTGAGGTATCCGTCATCGTCTAAACTGCCAATGATCTGCTGGCCTATTAAAAAATCCTTGTCATTAAGAGCAAGTAAATCAAGCTGTTGTTGAAGGTTTTCGAAAAAAGAGTTTTGGATAGCAATAGGCATCTCTTTTCGATCCTCCTCGTCATCGCTGCTATTGTTTAAGTTGCTGCCATAATCGTTGACGTCTTCGTCTTGTAGGTAATCGTCCACATTAAACTCGTCGCCTTCGCTGCCCTGTTCCTCATCATTAAAGCTGTCCTCCGGATCTTTATCGGGATATTCTTCTGCCGGCTCGTTCATATTCGCCAGACTCAGATCTTCCAAGGCCGGGTTTTCTTCGAGCTCTTCCTTGATCCGCGCATCCAATGCTACTGTAGGCACCTGCAGCAGCTTAATGAATTGAATCTGCTGTGGGGATAATTTTTGAAGTAATTTTTGCTGTAAACTTTGTTTTAGCATATCGAATTAATGGGTACACTGATTACATTTTAGAAAAAAGCACCCTCGGGTGCAAAAGTACAGATTTTTTAAACGTTAAGCTTACGTCTTTGGTATTAAAATGCTATTTATTCGCCGGTTTTTTTATTTGAATAAACAAAAATATTTACTTTAGCGTTGCACAAACTATTTAACAAAAAATAAGAATATGAGTTTCGCAAAAGAATTTAAAGAATTTGCCATGCGTGGCAATGTCGTTGATTTAGCTGTCGGTGTCATCATCGGAGGTGCCTTTGGGAGGATCGTTACTTCTTTGGTTGAAGATATCATTACCCCGGCTTTATTGACCCCCGCCCTCGAGGCTGCAAATTTGAAGGATCTCGCAGAGTTGGTTATTCCGGGTACAGCCATTAAATATGGTAATTTTTTATCGCAGGTGATTTCTTTTCTTATTGTAGCGTTTGCGCTTTTTTTGATTATTAAGGGGATCAATTCGATGAAGAAAAAAGAAGAATTGGCTCCAAGCGCCCCTCCTGTACCTACTAAGGAAGAAGTTCTTTTGACCGAGATTAGAGATATACTAAGAACCAAGAATTGATTTTTAGCATTAGCAACTGAACGGTGCATCGAACGTGGTTGTCGGCCGTTTGAAGGACGGCTCTTTTAATACGCCATTGGATAACGTCAACTGGTTTGTGAATGATTTAGACGGTTTGTCGATCAAGTTGCTTCCTGTCTATTCTAAGATTTACTTGACTATAAATATCTTTAAATAGCTAATACGAGCGAGAAAAGCTTGTTCTATACAGGGAAGCGGTTGTTTTGTGTAAAATAAATTTATTTAGGTTTGAAATATTAAGGAATAAGCTTTACCTTTGCGTTCTTGTTTTTAAGACGGAAGATAGATACGGGATGCTATACCAAGGTTAATGGGAGCAGCTTAGCAAAATATAAAATTAAGAGTAATGAAAAGAACATTTCAACCTTCGCAACGTAAAAGAAGAAATAAACATGGTTTTAGGGAGCGTATGGCTACTGCGAATGGCCGTAGAGTATTAGCTTCTAGAAGAGCAAAAGGCAGAAAAAGACTAACTGTTTCAGACGAACGTCGCCACAAAGCATAAGCTTATTTCTCCGGTACCTTGCTTTTTTATGCCGAAGCCAGCACCGGTTTCGATGTATAATAGATAGCATGTGGTATTTATGGTGAGATACACATTCAAAAAAGAAGAACGACTTTGCAATAAAAGACTTTTAACAGATCTTTTTCAAAGTGGTTCTTCTTTTATTTTATACCCATATAGAGTCTCCCTTCTGGAAAGTGGGAATCTTCCAAGCGCTGTTCAGGTTGTGATCTCCGTTCCGAAACGCCGCTTTAAGAAAGCGGTTGACAGGAATCTTTTGAAGCGTAGAATAAGAGAGGCGTATCGATTACAAAAACATGCGCTATACACTTTTGCCCTGGATAAGAATGTACAGCTGCTAGTGGCCTTTCAGTACATAGGTAAAGAAATTGCCGATTATCAAACTATTCATAAGCGAATGGGCATTGCCTTAACAAGAATTCAGCATGAATATAATACGTATCATATGGCAACGGGGGATTAAAGCCGCCTTTGGTTTCTTCTTTTTGATCGTAATTAAGGCTTACCAGTTATTCATTTCTCCCTTATTTCCTGGGGCGTGCCGGTATACACCTACTTGTTCGCAATACGGTATAGAAGCGATAAAAAAGTACGGCCCATTCAAAGGTGGCTGGCTCACGTTAAAACGGATAGGGCGATGTCATCCATGGGGAGGGCATGGGCATGATCCGGTGCCTTGACGAAATGCGGAGGCTTGGGAATTCAAAGGGATATAGATCTTTGTATTAGATATTGTTAAGAGCTATGAATATTTTACATATTGAAACTGCCACATCCGTGTGTTCCGTGGCTTTGAGTATTGATGGTGTATTACGCACTTATATCGATCAGCATGAGCCTAATATCCATGCTTCAAAGTTGACCGTTTTTATAAGTGATATTTTGAGCCAGGCAAACTGTAAAATGGAAGACTTGGATGCCATAGCAATTAGCAAAGGACCAGGCTCATATACCGGTTTGCGTATAGGTGTATCGGCTGCAAAGGGCATTTGTTTTGCGCTTGATATCCCGTTAATTTCTATCGACACATTAGACGCCATGTGTACAGGCTTCCTATCGGACTTCAACCAAGGAGCCGAAACAAACCAGCTTTTTTGTCCCATGATTGATGCGAGACGAATGGAAGTCTATTCTGCTATTTACAATGCCGGTAAAGAACAGATAAAACCGGTTGATGCGCGGATTATTGATGCGCATTCATTTGATCCGCTCACAGAAAACGGTCAAAAGGTATTGCTTTTTGGTGACGGGGCCGATAAATTTTCATCGCTGTTTGAAAAAAATGCACAGGTCGAAGTCGTTAATGGATTTTTAAATTCGTCGAGGTTCCTCATAAATGAGGCCAATGTAAAATTTCAGCAGAAGCAATTTGAAAACGTAGCTTATTTCGAACCTTTTTATCTGAAGGATTTTGTTCCTACCACTCCAAAGCGGCGGATACAAACTCAATCTAATTTGTAGGCCGTTAGTTTACGACCATCTTTGCTTATTAAAGCATAGCGGTGCCCATCATTTTTAATTCGACCGAAGTAGAAGGACGGATATCCTTCTATTGGAAAGCCTTTACTAACTGAGCCGTCATCTTCAAAGGCATACAACAGCTTGGCTCTACTGGCGATTCCGATGGTATAGGTGTTGTTTATGCCCGGAAAAAATAGAGGTGATCCTGCTATTTCCGTATTAAAATTGTGATTAAATAACAAGACGCTATCCTTGCTTGAGTAGACATAAAGTTGTTGCTCATCTGTAAAGATTAGTTCGGGAATGCTGTCGCCCTGTACGTTTTTAGTCGTGAAATGGAGGTTTTTAGTCCAGTTTCCAAGCTTTGTAGTGCTTTGTCTTTTATCAAAATACCAACTGAGGAGTGTACCGCTTGTATCAACGGTTACGATTCGTGAATCTTCAGGCATTTCCGGTACGGCTTCAATGCCGAAATCGTGCTGAAGGACTGCGGCCTCTTCGGATTCCATTAAAGACACCAAATTACCGTTATGGTTAAACAAATAGACCTGTCCGTTACCAGTAAGCGCAATAACATAGTTGAAGTCGTCAAGCAGTGCAGTTTTTAAATCAAAAAGGATCGTACCTTTAACGGTTTTGTTGTTCCACTCGGGTAATTCTTTTCCATTATTGTCGTATCCCAAAATTCGTTGTCCCGCAGGAATAAACACTTTTTCATAGTTTTCATTAACGGGAAAGCGGGTCATACCGAAGCTTGCTTTTTGCTTAAGTGTAATTGGGAAACCAAAAACCGGCGAGCCATCGGGAGAAAATCTATATAGTTTTTCGGCGGTATTGAACAAGAGACTGTTATCCGGCAATTGTTGAATCGATCCGAGGACGGGGCCCGACAAGGATGTTCTCCATAATTCACGGCCTTCAGTCGAGAAGCCGTATAGCCTGTTGCTTTTATCTTGGGTAATAATGACGTTGGTGCTGTCATTATATTTCCAAACTCCCGGTGGATAGGCAATCTCGCTGCTTAGGTCAGCCGTCCACACTACTTCCAAGCCCGTCTCTTCCATAGAGATGTATTTAGCACTTAAATTGCTGTAAAAATCTCCGTTATATCCACTCAGTTGAAATGAAAACGCCTGAAAATCGTTAAAGTTGAAGTTCGAGGTGTCGGCGTACGCTTTTTCAAAAGCAGGTTTTAACAGACGCTTGATATTCAGTTTTGCATTTTTATTATCGATAAAGAAGGTGATATTTGATTTGTTGGCCTGAAGCTGGCTAAATTCTATGAAAGGAATGGTGTTTATTAGCAGTTGTTTTTCAGTATATTGCTTTCTAAATTGCTGCAGCGTACTGATGGTGTTAGCGCAGATTAGATAATTGTTTACAATGGTAAAATAAGGGCGTCTAAAAGGAAGCATGGGGTCTCCGAATGAGTAGTACAATAGGTTTGAATTGTCAAATCTACGCACGTTTTCGGCGACCGATGTGGTAATACCGGCCATCGTTTGTTCAAAGCTCAATGAGTCTTTCAGCTTGACGATTCCGAGTGTTTCTCTCGTATTCAGTTCAATAGATGCAAACTCATTACCCCACTGGTTGAGCAGCGCCGTATCTAAATCCATTCCCTTAGAAGAGCGTATAAGTGCTAGCTGATCATTGATCCTGTTAAGCTGATTGCGTTTGCCGAGCAATCCTGTTAAGTCTCGGTGAAAGCTGTTGTAATCCGAAAGCGCAAAAGAGGCATAAGCCGCCGTATTAGTGGGGAACATCCGCTTCAGCTCGTTTTCAACAGCTTCTTGTTTAGCATAGAGGGATAAATAATTTCCTTTTGCGGTGGCTTGATCGAGGGTACTCAATCCACTAAACATGAGTGCATCGCTTTTGAAATTCATGTTTAAGGAAGACATCCCCTTTAATCCCTCCAATAATTGAAGGTTGTTTCCAGGCTTCGTGCGGATCAGGTTATTGACGAATTTGAACAATTCGCTGTGATTCAAATGTAAATTGAGGATGGAATTGTCGTTTTTGTGCCGATTTTTAGCCAGTTCCTGAAGAAAGTGTGTAGATAGATGTGCCGTTTTATCATCTATTGCTTTTTGAATCAAATCAGCCTGAAAGCTAAAAAAAGCTACGTTTGATTTGAAAGCGATGTGAAACGGCTTGTTAAGATCATTGATTTTCACATGATATAAACCAGGAAAGGTACTGTCCTTAGCGATCGTTCCGGCATCTTCCAGGTTCTTTTGCAACATCGCGGCAGCGTCTTCCGCTTTTAATTTAGTGTTAAAAGGAATGGTCAGTAGCCAGCTGACCTGATCTTTTTCGGGATGAAAAGAAAAATAGAGTGTCTGTTTATCGGTAAACTCGGCAAAGCTGGGGCTCTTTAAAAACTGCTTTTGTAAATAGGCGAGCTCGTGCTGTATTTCCTTTCCGAGAATGGCTTCAAAGGGTTTAAAGTCGCTGAATATGTCGTAAAAGGACTTGTCGTTTTGAAAAGAGATCAGAAAGGCAGCATCCGAAGGGATGTACGTCAGTGAATTGCTTTGTGTACGGCTGTTGTTCTGTAGGCTTGTAAAATACAATACAGCTGCAGCGACGACGGCGACGAATAATATGCTGGTTATTATTATTAGCTTTCTCATGCGATACAAGCAAAGTTAAAAAATTAAGCCCGCACGGAGCGAATATGTAATAGGTTTATTAAATTAGCGGATAAAACTGAACGGACTGAATGAATAAACGTATTATTCTTACGGCTGCATTTCTTGGGATGATAGCAGTTGTTTTGGGGGCATTTGGCGCACACGGACTTGCGGGTCGAATAAATGAACAAAGTCTGGATAATTGGCATACAGCTGTTAATTGCCAATTTTATCACACGCTGGCGCTGCTTTTTCTGGCTACCTTTTCACGTGCCAAAAATATACTGATCAATCTCTCGTATATTGCCTTTACCGTCGGCATATTGTTTTTTTCAGGTTCTTTATACTTATTGTCTACCCGTGAGCTGACGGGCATAGGTGCGACCCATATTCTGGGGCCGATTACGCCACTTGGCGGACTGGCCTTCGTATTAGGTTGGGCTAGTTTGTTTCTGGCTACTTTGAAAGGTAGATGATTAGCTCTGTAACTATTTATAAGCATATTACTTATGTTAGAACTTCAGGCTGAGGGGCATCAACAAGAGCGAATTACCAAATTTGTTGACGTGGTGCTGCCATTAGCCATTCCGAAAAAATATACTTACCGCGTTCCGCATGAATTAGCAGATGCCGTAGCCGTTGGCAAACGAGTTGTGGTGCAGTTCGGAAAAGCCAAAATATATGCGGCAATCATTTACGCCATCTCAACAAAGGCTCCCGAGCGATACGAAGCAAAGTATTTATTAGAAGTGTTAGATGACGCGCCGGTAGTTACCCACAATCAGTTAAAACTGTGGGATTGGGTTAGCGACTATTATATGTGTCATATCGGAGATGTAATGCAGGCCGCTATGCCAGCCGTCTTTAAGTTAGCCTCTGAAACGAGAATAACAGCCTCGGTCAATATTTCCTCAATAGATAGAGCTTCTTTAAGCGACAAGGAATACCTCGTATTGGATGCCCTTGATGTGGCAGGCGAATTAAAGGTAAGTGACATCACGAAATTGCTGGGACAAAAGACGGTGTTCCCTATATTGAAAAGCTTATTCCGCAAAGACGCCATCGTTATATCAGAGGAATTGCACGAGCGTTACAAGCCCAAAAAGAAAGCATTTATTCTGTTAAACAGCCTTTTTGAAAGCAACGAAGAGCGACGGTTACTGCTCGACAGCTTGGAACGGGCGCCAAAACAGCAAGATGCAGTGTTGGCCTATTTGCAGTTAAGCAAAAAGCAGACGAGCATCGCGAAAAGTGAGTTGCTGGAAGTGAGTGGTTGTGGGCAATCGGCCTTAAAATCGCTAATAGATAAAGATGTTTTTCGACTTGAAGAACGTGTGGTAAGTAGGCTGTATGGAGAAGAGATTGCAACCGAGGCGACCTTTCGTTTAAGTGAGACACAGCAGGAGGTGGTTGAAAACATACAAAAGCAATTTTCGGAAAAAGACGTGGTTTTGCTCCATGGTGTTACCGCTTCCGGCAAAACCCAGATATACATACGCTTAATCAGTGAAGCGCTGGCCAAGGGAAATACCGTTCTGTATCTGTTGCCCGAAATCGCTTTAACTTCACAGATCGTAGAGCGGCTAAGACTCCATTTCGGGCAAGAAGTAGGCGTTTATCACTCGAGGTTCAATGATAACGAACGTGCAGAAGTGTGGCAAAAGGTTTTGCAAGGCGAGATCAAGGTGATATTGGGCGCTAGATCGGCCGTTTTTTTGCCTTTCCAAAATCTGCGCTTGGTAATAGTAGACGAAGAACATGAAGTTTCTTTTAAGCAATTCGATCCTGCCCCTCGTTATCACGCAAGAGACACGGCCATATACCTTGGCTATTTACACGGGGCGAAGATATTGCTGGGATCAGCAACGCCTTCCATTGAGACCTATTATAATGCAAAATCGAACAAATACGGACTGGTAACGCTGACGCAACGTTACGGCGAATCTAAGCTTCCTGTTATTCAGATTGTGAGCCTAAAAGAGGAGGGGAGTGGCAAGCGTACCCAATCGTATTTTAGTGAAGTGTTATTAAACGATATTAAGCAAGCTATCCACAATAAAGAGCAGGTCATTCTCTTTCAGAACCGGAGAGGCTATACACCTATGCTACTTTGCCGTACCTGTGGACATACACCTAAGTGTACGAATTGCGATGTAAGTTTAACCTTCCATAAAAGCACAGGTAAATTACATTGCCATTATTGTGGTTTTAAAGAAGACATCATTCAAGTGTGCCCCGCTTGCGGGTCAACCCATATCGAGAATAAGGGCTTTGGAACCGAACGGATCGAAGAGGAGTTGTCTATACTCATTCCAGAGGCGAAGATAGGTCGCTTAGACCTGGATTCAACGCGAGGTAAGGACAGCTTTGAACGTATTATCAGCGATTTCGATGAGCAGAGGTTTAATGTGCTGGTTGGTACGCAGATGGTAGCTAAAGGCTTGGATTTCGGCAAAGTCACCGTTATCGGCATTATTAACGCTGATACGTTGATAAATTATCCCGACTTTCGGGCATTTGAGCGTAGTTTCTCTTTACTATCACAAGTAAGTGGCCGAGCGGGAAGGCGGGATATAGCAGGTAAAGTCATTATTCAAGCGTATGCTACGCAGCACCGCGTATTGGAGCAAGTTGTCAATCATGATTATGAAGGCATGTTTATGGTAGAGGTTCAGGAACGGAAGCACTATTTTTACCCACCATTTTGCCGACTAATAAAAATCGATGTAAAGCACAAAGACCAAAATGAAGCGTATGGTGCAGCTCAACGACTTGGACTTTTGTTGAAGGAAGCGTTCGGGAACCGTGTCTTAGGACCAGAAACCCCACTGATTTCGCGTATTCGAAACTATTTTATAAACACCGTGCTCATTAAGATAGAACGTGATGGGGCAAGTATACAAAAGGTTAAAAAAGCTCTCCAACAGATTCTCCTTAATTTTGATAGCAATAAAGCGAACAAAGGCGTATATGTGCAGTTGGATATTGATCCTTATTAAATGGTGTAAATAATGGCTAAAGAGAACTAATTCGATTAAGCTATGTAAATAAGGCCCCGCTGTAAGCCCCCTTTTTATCGGTTGAGCTTACATCGCAAAAAAATAATGTGCAAATTCTTAGTTAATTAGCGTCTGGTTAATGCGAAAAGCTTCTTTAAGTGCCAAAACAACCGTATTTTTGAGCTAGTAATGGCTTATAAATTTGTAGATAATTATCGCGAAAAGGGTGCTAGAAAGCAACTGGTCGAAATATTAAGAAAAAGAGGTATTGCCGACGAGGCTGTATTAAGGGCCGTGGGTAAAGTGCCTCGTCATTTCTTTTTCGACGAAACTTTTTGGACACAGGCATACAAAGATATTGCCTTTCCAATTGGCGATGGTCAGACAATTTCACAGCCCTATACCGTTGCTTATCAAACCGAATTGCTGCACATCCGGCCGGGTGATAAGGTGCTGGAAATTGGAACAGGCTCGGGCTATCAAACCTGCATTTTGTTGGAATTGGGAGCGGATGTCTTTACCATTGAGCGGCAGCCTAACCTGTATAATAGAACGGTTAAGGTGCTTCCGTATATGGGCTATCAACCGCACTTCTTTTTAGGCGATGGTTCGAGGGGCCTGCCGCAGTATGCGCCTTACCATAAAATCATTGTTACTGCAGGTGCTCCCTTCGTGCCCGAAATTATGCTGAAACAACTCACGGTTGGCGGCATCTTAGTCATTCCTGTAGGGAACGAAAACACACAAAAAATGGTAACGGTTATTCGTACCGGTGAACACGATTTTGAAAAAATTGAGCTCGATACTTTTCGATTTGTTCCTTTGGTAGGCGACCAAGCTTGGTAGCCGTTCGTTATTGCTTGTTCGTTATTTGTTGCCGGTTGTTTGGCCAGCTCGCAAATAGAGCCAGCAACTTACAGCTTAAATGCGCGCGATAATTCCCGTTTCGTGTCTCGCTCCTTAATGCTTTCCCGTTTATCATAATCTTTCTTGCCCTGAGCAAGGGCGATTTCCACTTTTGCGTAACCGCGCTCGTTGACAAATATCTTCAAGGGAATGATGGTAAACCCTTTCTCTTCGCCTTTAACTTTCAATTTGCTCAGTTCTTTTTTTGTTAGTAGAAGCTTTCTGTCTCGCTTCGACTCGTGGTTATAAAAAGAGCCATGGGAATATTCAGCGATATGCATATTCCGTATATAAAGGCCGTCATTTAAGAATGCACAGAAAGCATCGCCGATGTTCGCTTTGGACTGCCTAATGGACTTAATTTCAGTTCCCAGCAATTGAATACCCGCGATGTACTTTTCAAGAATATGGTATTCGTAGTGAGCCTTCTTATTTCGTATATTAATGTCGTTAGACATATCCCTCCTTTTAATTCAAAAACTATTTAATAAAAATATTTTCAGCTACCTTTTGCGAAATGGTGGCGCTTTTGCCATCGACTTCTATTTCCATTGATCCGTCAAAGTCGAATCGGTTCTTGACTAAGACAGGATTCCCGATAGCTATTCCGAGTTGAGAGACATATTGCAAAAATTCCGGACTGTTATCCTTCACCGCATTTACCTTCTTCTTGGTGCCTAAAGTTGCCTCCGCCAATGTCTTTCTTTTTTCCGTAAGTAATATCCCCTTCGCTGAAGGGATCGCATCGCCATGGGGGTCAAATTGGGGGTAACCAAGGTAGCGGTCCAACCGTTCAACCAGCTTTTCAGACTTAATATGTTCCAGTTGTTCCGCAACTTCGTGTACTTCGTCCCAGCTGAAGCCTAATTTGTCAAACAGAAAGGTCTCCCAAAGTCGATGTTTTCTTATTACCGCTATTGCATGGATGCGCCCCTGCTCCGTTAGGGAAATCTTGCCGTATTTCTGGTGATCTACTAAGCCCTTTTCCTTTAATTTCTTTAACATGTCCGTCGCCGTAGCAGGTCTCACATGGAGCTGTGAGGCAATTTGATTGGTGCCCGCTTCTTGTTGACTAGTGCTTTCTTCTGCAATTTGCAGTAATACTTTCAGATAATTCTCTTCAGTAATGGATAACATAGGGGCAAAGGTAAAGAAAAAGTGGTCAACTATACCCACCGATTATTACCTTTGCTATATGTCGATACATAAAGAAGTTAAAAAAGTTACGGTAAACAGCATCTTAGAGATGAAGGCTACCGGTGAAAAAATTTCGGTATTAACTGCTTATGATTATACCATGGCCAGCATCTTGGATGCTGCAGGTGTGGATGTGATTTTAGTAGGAGACTCAGCAGCGAACGTAATGGCCGGCTACGGTACTACACTTCCTATAACTTTAGATCAAATGATATACCACGCTGCGGCCGTTTCCCGCGCGGTTAAAAGGGCGTTATTAGTAGTGGATTTGCCTTTCGGTACCTACCAGGGAAATCCTTACGATGCACTCAATGCGGCCATAAGGGTAATGAAGGAGACGGGCGCACAGGCGCTTAAACTTGAAGGCGGGGTCGAAATCAAAGACGCGGTCAAATTGATTGTCAACGCCGGTATACCGGTTATGGGACATCTCGGGCTCATGCCACAATCGATTAATACATACGGTGGCTATGGCTTGCGGGCAACGGGTGTGCAGGAAGCACATAAACTCAATACGGATGCACAACTCCTGCACGAATTGGGCTGCTTTGCTGTTGTCTTGGAAAAGATTCCGGCAAAGCTGGCTAAAGAAGTAACGGATCACTTACGTATACCAACGATTGGCATAGGCGCCGGAGCTGATACAGATGGACAGGTTTTGGTTATTCATGATCTATTGGGATTTAATAAAAGTTTTAAACCAAAGTTTGTACGGCAATACCTACAGCTCGATGAATTGATCACGACAGCGGTTCAACAATACGTTGCCGATGTCAAGTCGAGCGACTTTCCAAACGAGCAAGAGCAATATTAATCAAGTACGCCTGCATAAGCAGGCGCCCAACAACTAAACAAAAAAAGTAAACAATGAACAAATTTTATCTGCTTTCCCTACTTTCATGCTTATTCTTGAACAACCTATTTGCCCAGACAGATCCGCCCGCAGATACCGTCATCTCAACCAAACATACAACCGTTATCAAAGGGAACAGGATTTCCTATAATGCAACTATCGGCATGCAGCCGGTATGGGATGAAGAGGGTAAGGCCGTTGCTACGGTTAATTACACGTACTACGAACGCTCAGACGTGAGCGATAAAAAAAGCCGGCCCTTAGTTATTTCGTTTAACGGTGGCCCGGGATCCGCCTCTTTATGGATGGAGATCGGATATACCGGACCACGGATATTGACGCTTGATGATGAAGGGTATCCTGTTCAGCCTTACGGCGAGATGCGCGACAATCCCTATTCCATTTTGGATGTGGCAGATATTGTATATGTCAACCCTGTAAATACAGGATACTCCAGGATTCTAGATAAGAAAGCTGATAAATCAATGTTCTTCGGTGTTAACGCCGATATTAAGTATTTAGCGGCTTGGCTGAATACCTTTGTGACCCGAATCAACCGGTGGCAGTCGCCTAAGTACTTGATCGGCGAGAGCTATGGAACCACTCGCGTATCGGGTTTAGCGCTAGCGCTTCAAGATGCACAATGGATGTATTTGAATGGCGTGGTGTTGGTTTCCCCAACCGATTTGGGTTTGAAGCGAGAGGGGCCCGTAGAAGTTGCTTTGCGACTCCCTTATTTCGCAGCGACAGCCTGGTATCATAAAGCGCTTGGGAGTGATCTACAGCAAAAGGATTTGGATCAATTGCTGCCAGAAGTAGAGGCCTTCACATTGAACGAATTGTTGCCGGCTGTAACGAAAGGCGGTTCATTGCCTGTTGCCGAAAAGCAACGCATAGCAGCAAAGATGGCCCAGTACGCCGGGATTTCAGAAAAGCTGATCTTGCAGCATAATTTCGATATATCTACACAGTTCTTTTGGAAAGAATTGTTACGGGAGAACGGATTTACTATCGGGCGACTGGATTCCCGTTATCTTGGAAAGGACAAAAAAGATGCGGGAGAAAGACCGGATTATAATGCAGAGCTCAGCTCTTGGATGCACTCCTTTACGCCCGCGATCAATAATTACATCGCCAATGAACTTAACTTTAAAACGGACGTAAAATATAATGTGTTCGGTTCGGTGCATCCCTGGGATCGTCGTAATGATCATACCGGTAGCGACCTCCAGCAAGCTATGGCCGAGAACCCCTACCTTCATGTGATGGTACAATCAGGCTATTATGACGGTGCCTGCGACTACTTCAATGCGCAATACAACTTATGGCAGATGGATCCGGCCGGGAAATTTCAGGATAGAATGTCCTTTAAAGGCTATCGGACAGGGCATATGATTTATATGCGACAAGTGGATCTGGAACAGGCCAACGATGATCTGCGTGATTTTATTCGTAGCTCAACGGTTAAAAAAGGCGTGTCGGCCAAATACTGATTGTACAACAAAAGAAATAACAATACAAAAGCCTGGAGACTTCCGGGCTTTTTCTGTTTCCAGTGGCGACTTTATGCTGCCTCCCATTGCTGTCATCGATGTCTGATAGAGACAGAGAACGCTTTTCTTTATTAAGTATTTCCGGTTAAACAAAAGCGTGCTCCGCTTGTTCAATAGTTGGTTAATAGCAACCGACATCCCAAGGCAGGCATCGCCGCAGCGACCATAAATCGGCATGAGATTAGGTTAATGCCTTGTGTGAACTTCCTGTTGACAATTACAATGATAGTGAAAACGTATGAAACGAAAAATTTACCCCGGTAGCCCTTATCCCCAGGGCGCCACATATGATGGCAAGGGGACGAATTTCGCTTTGTTTGCCAGAAACGCAGAAGGCGTTGAGCTTTGCCTTTTTGATTCAGACAAGTCCGACGCAAAAGAAGAGCGCATTCCGATAAAAGAACGTACCCATGACATCTGGCATATTTACCTGCCCGATATACAACCCGGACAAAAATACGGATACCGTGTGTACGGTCCTTATAAACCCGAAGAAGGGCATCGTTTCAACCCAAATAAGCTGTTAATGGATCCTTACGCCAAGGCGATAGCGGGTGTGATTAAATGGCATCAATCCATATTTGGGTATAATATTGATGATGAAGATAAAGATCTGAGTTATAATGAGCAAGATAGCGCGCCTTACGTGCCTAAATCAGTCGTTATAGATAACTCCTTCGATTGGGGTTCCGACAAGAGACCAAACATCATGTATCATCAATCTATCATTTACGAAGCGCACGTCAAGGGTTTTACTTTTACGCATCCCGATATTCCAGAGGATATCCGGGGAAGCTATCAGGCTATCGGTCATCCGGCAACTATTCAATATCTGAAAGATTTAGGAGTTACAGCAATTGAACTTTTGCCTATCCACCATTTTGTGAACGATTGGCATTTGCAAGACCTAGGATTAAGCAACTACTGGGGCTATAACACGATTGGTTTTTTTGCTCCCGATGTGAAATATAGTTCGAGCGGTTTGAACGGCGAGCAGGTAACCGAATTTAAGCAAATGGTGAAGAATTTGCATGAGGCAGGCATAGAGGTGATTTTAGACGTCGTTTACAACCATACAGCCGAAGGGAATGAACTGGGGCCTACCTTAAGCTTCCGGGGTATTGATAATTCTTCTTATTACCGGCTTACCGAAGACGGTCGTTACTACGTGGATTATACCGGAACCGGCAATACCTTGAACGCTAATCTTCCTAATGTGCTTCAGCTTATTATGGATAGTCTTCGTTATTGGATTGTGGACATGCACGTTGATGGATTCAGGTTCGATTTGGCATCGACATTAGCACGCGAATTTCACGACGTTAATAAGCTCAGTGCTTTCTTCGATATCATCCATCAGGATCCGACTATTTCACAGGTTAAGTTAATTGCAGAACCTTGGGATATCGGTGAAGGCGGTTATCAGGTCGGCAATTTTCCTGCCGGTTGGGTAGAGTGGAATGGTAAATACCGAGACTGTATACGTGATTTTTGGCGAGGAGAAGATAGCAAACTAGGTGAATTTGCTTCGCGATTTACAGGTAGTTCCGACTTGTATAGTGACGATTATAGAACCCCTACAGCGAGTGTTAATTTCATAACAGCGCATGACGGTTTTACCTTGAACGACCTTGTCTCTTACAACGAAAAGCACAATGAAGCAAATGGCGAAGATAATAAGGATGGCGAAAGCCACAATCGCTCTTGGAATTGTGGAGAAGAGGGGCCTACGGATAATGCCGACATTCAACTTTTACGAAGTAAGCAGAAGCGCAATTTTTTAACCACCTTATTCCTCTCACAGGGAATCCCAATGTTATTAGGTGGAGACGAAATTGGCCGTACGCAACAGGGAAACAACAATGGCTATTGCCAAGACAATGAGCTTTCATGGTACAATTGGAAAGATGCAGATCAGGATCTTTTAGCCTTTACTAAAAAGCTGATCCGTCTGCGTAAGGATCATCCCACATTCTGCCGCCGAAAATGGTTTATGGGACAAAAGATAAAAGGTGCAGGCGTTGAGGACATCGTTTGGTTTTTACCAGAAGGGCTTATTATGCCTGATGAAGCTTGGGCCAATGATGCGGCCAAATCGCTGGCGGTTTATTTGGACGGAAGGGGTATTCGGTCGGTAGACCCCGAAGGCAACAAGGTTTATGACGACCACTTTTATGTAATCTTTAATGCACATCACGAACCGATCGATTACAAGCTTCCTAATAAAAAATATGGAAGTAGATGGACAAAGGTATTAGACACGGAGGAGGCACAGGTGGAGGACCAGAATGGTTATAAACCGGGAGATATTGTCAAGGTGGCCGGTCGTTCCGTCGTGCTGTTCTATGCCCCGTTAGAAGAATAGTTTTTTGATTGTATTATGAGTCAGTTACATTCTTTTTTTTCAGGCAAGGCCTTTGGAATACACGTCGAATCAGGCAAGGCGACGATAGGAGTATGGGCGCCGAATAGTAAGCACGTGCGCCTTGTTACGAATGCAGGGACCCAAATCGAATTGGAGAAAAGATCGTTAGGCTTTTGGTCTGCCGAAACCAATAAGATTAATGAAGGCGATTTATATAAAGTGTTATTGGACGACAAACAGCCAATGCCCGACCCAGCCTCCCGTTTTCAACCTCAGGGTGTACACGGTTATTCCCAGGTAGTGAATTTAAACAAGCATTCCTGGACCGATCTCGAATGGCGGAATTTACCTTTGGAAAGCTATATCATTTATGAGCTGCACATCGGAACGTTTACGCCGGCCGGCACTTTTGACGCCGTGGTGGAAAAACTCGATTATCTTGTAGACCTGGGAATAAACGCAATAGAAATCATGCCGGTAGCACAGTTTCCCGGTGAAAGGAATTGGGGTTATGATGGGGTATTTCCATTTGCCGTTCAAGCCAGTTATGGCGGTCCAGCAGCTTTGCAAAGCTTGGTTGAGGCATGCCATAACAAAGGGATAGCTGTTGTTTTAGATGTAGTTTATAATCATCTGGGGCCAGAAGGAAACTACTTGGAGTCTTATGGCCCCTTCTTCACCGATAAATACCATACCCCTTGGGGTAAGGCCGTCAATGTCGACGACGCTTACTGCGATGGGGTAAGGACCTTTATTCTGGAGAACATGTTGATGTGGTTTCGCGATTTTCATATCGACGCCCTCCGGTTAGATGCAGTACATGCAATAAAAGATTATAGCGCAGAACACATTTTAGCCGCGATGCGAATGAAGCTAGACGAGCTATCTGATTCGAGCGGAAGACCCTATTACCTCATTGGCGAATGTGACTTAAACGATGCCCGTTATATAAGCCCGGTGGAGAAAGGCGGTTATGGCCTGCATGCACAATGGATCGACGAATTTCATCACGCCTTACGCGTAAGCGCAGGCGAGCCGCGAAACGGCTATTATTCCGATTTCGAACCGCTCGTTCACTTAGCGAAATCGTTTACCGACGCATACGTTTACGATGGAGTTTATTCTCCACATCGGAAGAAAATTTTTGGAAACAGCGCCTCCATAGCAGAAGGTAAGCAGTTTGTCGTCTTCTCGCAAAACCATGATCAGGTGGGCAATCGTATGTTGGGCGAACGGAGCAGCGTTCTTTACAGTGAAGGCTTGCAAAGGGTGATGGCTGCAGCGGTATTGGCCGCACCTTATTTACCCTTTCTGTTTATGGGCGAGGAATATGCAGAAAAGCAACCTTTCCAATATTTTGTAAGTCATACCGATGAGGAGCTCGCCGAGGCGGTTCGAAAGGGGCGCAAGCAAGAGTTCAAAGATTTTCATGGCGGGGACGATACGCCCGATCCAATGGCTGTCAGTACCTTTGAGCGCTCAAAACTCAATTGGTCGTTAATTGAGCAGCCTGCTCACCGAGAAACCTTCCAATTGTACAAACAACTTATTACACTAAGAAAAACGCATTCGGCTTGGAGGCATTTAGACCGTTCCCGAGTGGAGATCCATGTTTGGAAAGAGGAACAGGTGTTGCTTTTACATAGATGGGACGAAGAGGAATCTCTCTTTTTCTATTTCAATTTTAGCGATCAGCGGCAGGAAAGGACCGCCAGCTTTTCCACCGACCGTGCCCTGAAGATTTTTGATACGTCCGATACCCGTTTTTTAGCGGAAAACTTTACGCTTCCTGCCGATCCCGTATTAAAATTAGCTCCACAGAGTGCGTCTATTTATCAATTATTAACCCAGTGATATGGCTAATGTATTCAATCCGGTAGCAAGCTATCGTATTCAGTTTCATAAAGAATTTACGTTTGCAGATGCGCAGCGGTTGGTTCCGTATTGGCAGGCTTTGGGAATAAAAAGCTTATATGCATCGCCGATTTTTGAAGCAGTTCCAGGGAGTATGCATGGCTATGATGTAACGAATCCGCTTCGTGTAAATCCGGAGCTCGGAACCTTGGATGAATTCCGAAAGTTAATAGCAACATGCAAAGAACACCAGCTTTCCTGGATACAGGATATCGTTCCAAACCACATGGCTTTTCATCCGAACAACCAGTGGCTTATGGACGTCTTGGAAAAAGGTAAAGCTTCTGCATATGCGGCGGTATTTGATACGGCTTGGGGCAACGCTTTTTTTCAGGGCGCCATCATGGTGCCTTTTTTAGGTACAGACTTAAAAGAGGCGGTCGACCAAAAAGAAATCAAACTTTCATTGAAAGACAAAAAGCTTTGCTTGCAGTATTACGATCAGTTCTATCCGGTAAATGTTTTCGGATATAAGGAAATATTGCGCCGCTTGACCGAAAAAGCGGAAGACGGTGGAGCGGCTGCGGTAAAAGGTGCCCTCGAAAAAGTGGAACAATCGTCCATAGAACAGGTGAAGGCGTTTGAACCACAATGGACAAGCTTTTTAGAAGCATGGTATCAATATATAGGGCTGAAAGAAACAGAAAACATATTGAAGCGCTTAGTTGGTCAACTAAACAAGAACAAAGCGGCGCTTCTTCAGCTTTGTGACCAACAATATTACCGCTTATGTAGTTGGAAGGAGACAGACAAAAGAATCAACTATCGGCGTTTTTTTACTGTAAATAGCTTAATCTGTCTGCAAACCCAAAAAGATGAAGTATTTAGCCTGACCCATCAATTTATTAAGCAAATGATCGATGAAGGCTGCTTTCAGGGATTGCGGATAGATCACATTGATGGATTGTTTGATCCTAAAAAATACCTCGATGATTTAAGGTCGCTTGTTGGCAGAGACGTATATATAGTCGTTGAAAAAATCCTCGAAAAAGAAGAGCGTTTACCCATCAAGTGGCCCGTCCAGGGTACATCTGGATATGACTATCTGGCACACGCCAATAAGCTGTTCTCCCGTCTCGAAAGTGAACGAACATTTGATAAACTTTATCGACAGTTGATTGGCGCGGGCGAAGATGTGGAACGACAAATCTTAGAAAAGAAGCGCCTCATCCTCGAACAACATATGCAAGGCGAAGCCGAGAATCTTTATAACTTTTTTAAGCGTTCAAATTTTTTATCTAAAACAGATACGAGCTCTGTAGACGCCGCTTCCTTAAAAGAAGCCATCGTGTCGGTGTTGATTTTTTGTCCGGTCTACCGGTTTTATGGTAACGAATTTCCGCTGCAGTCGGGAGAGGAGCAGAAATTAAAACAGCTTTTTGATGGCATTCGGCGCAGTAGGCCCACAATCAACAATGCCCTTTCTATATTGGAAGATTTGTTGTTGGGGGCATCACAAGCGCCAAGTAAACGGTTTAAAGAACAGTTGCTGTATTTTTATCAGCGACTGATGCAGTTTTCTGGGCCGCTTATGGCAAAAGGGGTGGAAGACACGCTTATGTATACCTATAATCGGTTTATTGGTCACAACGAAGTGGGAGATTCACCCGCCACTTTTGGCTTGTCGAAGAAGGACTTCCATGCGGCTATGGAAGAAAGGCAGCGATATTGGCCACTGGCCATGAGCGGAACAGCCACGCACGACACAAAAAGGGGGGAAGACGTGAGGGCAAGGCTGCAGGCGTTAAGCTGCCTTCCTAAAAGGTGGAAGGCTATCGTTAATGATCTTGAACGCATCGCAGAATCAGCCGATCCGCAGCAGATCCCAAGCGTTAATGATCGCTATTTCATCTATCAAACCATACTAGGCACTTATCCGGTAGGACAAGAGGGGGCATCAACCTATCGGGAACGGCTGGCAGCCTATCTTGAAAAAGCGCTACGAGAAGCCAAGGTCAACAGCAATTGGGTAGAGCCTAACGAGGCATACGAAAAGAAATGCATTGATTTCGCCTTTTCGATGCTCGACAGAGAAGGTGATTTCTGGTCTTTATGGATGCCGCTTTTGGAAGAATTGAACAAACAAGGCATGTTCAATTCCCTGGCGCAAGTATTGTTAAAAACATTGGTGCCGGGCATTCCCGATTTCTATCAGGGAACCGAGTTTTGGGACTTGAGTTTCGTTGATCCTGATAACAGACGCGCTGTAGATTATAAATTCCTTGAAGAATCAATCCAGTCCGTAAAAGAGAACACGGTCGATATAGGAGATTATTGGCGCGAGCGGCAAGACGGGAGAGTGAAGCTTGCGCTTATTGCCAAACTGCTTCACTATCGATCTCAATATTCAGAGCTGTTTGAAAAGGGAATATACAAGCCGTTAAAGGTACGTGGGCGGTATCGAAAACACGTGTTGGCCTTTTACCGCAGATACCGTGAGGATTGGAGTATTGCACTTATTCCCTTGTGTTTGGCCGAATTGTGTGCCGATCAAGGATGTGAAATTGAAAACATCAATTGGAAAGACACCCGTATCGATTGGCCCGATGATATTCCGGAAGAGTTTCAAGATGTGCTGAACGATAACCGGGGGAAAGTCAATACAGCCCTTTATATGGCTGAATTATTTGCCTCAGGTTTGCCTTTGACCGTCTTGCATATAAAGGAAAAAGAAAAAAAGCGCGCAGCTGGGATCCTGATGCCGCTAAGTTCCTTGCCATCTGCATTCGGAATAGGAGATTTGGGTCCGCAGGCGCAACTGTTTGCCTCACAGCTCGCCGCTGCCGGTCAGCGCTATTGGCAATTGCTTCCGCTCAATCCAACTGGAGCCAAAGAGCATTATTCGCCGTATAGTGCGTACTCCGTCTTTGCGGGTAACCCGCTTTTGATCAGTCCGGAAATACTGGCAAGGAAGAGCCTGATCACTGTTCATGAGCTGAACGAGTCGAAGATAGCAGCACAATCGCAAATTCTGTACGACGAGGTTAGCACTGCCAAGCAGCAGCTTCTTCGCCTTGCATTTAGGCGATTCATTACCGACAAAAGCAACGATAGCTACGCGGATTTTGAACAGTTTATGCAAGCTGAAAAAGACTGGCTGGACGATTTTGCTCTCTATCTCGTTATAAAGAAAGAGCAGCAAGGCAAAGCTTGGTATCAATGGCCAACGAAATTGAAATTGAGGGATAAGCAAGCCGTGGCGGCTGTTGCAAAGAAGTATAAAGAGGATTTATTAGAAATAAAATGGCAGCAGTACGAGTTTTTTAGCGAGTGGAGGGCATTAAAAACATATTGCGAAACGCTGTCGATTCGCCTTTTAGGCGATATTCCCATTTATGTTAATTACGATTCTGCGGATGTTTGGATTAACAGGCGACTGTTTAATCTCGACGACGACGGAAATATGCGCGGTGTAGCTGGGGTTCCGCCGGATTATTTCAACGCCGACGGGCAGTTATGGGGCATGCCTACGTTCGACTGGAGCGAACACAAAAAAGACAATTATGCATGGTGGGTAGCGAGACTCAAGAAAAACCTTGAATGGTATCATCTGGTACGCTTAGATCATTTTAGAGCTTTTTACGATTATTGGGAAGTGTCCGCGCAGGAAGAAAATGCCATCAATGGCTCTTGGAAGCCAGGTCCGAAGGATGAGCTCTTCCAAAGTCTGAAAACCGAAATTGGGCATTTACCGCTGATAGCCGAGGATTTAGGCGATATTAGCGGCGGTGTTTACGAGTTGCGCGACCGTTTAGGACTGCCGGGCATGCGGGTATTGCAGTTCGCCTTTGGCGACGATATGGCACAGTCGCTCCATATACCCCATCAATATGTGTTAAATAGCGTAGTCTATACCGGTACGCACGATAATAATACGATTGTCGGCTGGTATGACGAAGAGCTTGACAAAAGCGGAAAGGAACATTTGAAACGCTATCTGGGGCGAAAAACGAGAGGGGCAAACATTCATAAAGATATGATCAAAATGGCCTATGGCTCGGTGGCGCAATTAGCTATTATTCCTATGCAAGATGTAATCGGCTTAGGTAAAGAAGCTAGGATGAATACGCCGGCAACTACCGATGTAAACTGGAAGTGGCGATTGCTTCCTAATGAGTTTAATGAAAAACATATTACATGGCTCAAGGAACAAAGTAAGTTCTATGGCAGGTAGCACGAGGCAGCAATGAGGTTGGCTGGAGAAAAATTAATTTACTGATACTAAGGCGTGTATTTCGTTTTGGATGAAATATTTTAAATTTTCTTTTGAATTATAAATCTTAGATGTATTTTTGCAGTCCCGAAACGGAAAGAGTAACAATGGCCCGTTCGTCTAGGGGTTAGGACGCAAGATTTTCATTCTTGAAACAGGGGTTCGATTCCCCTACGGGCTACACATCTTCATGTCAAAACATACAAAAGCCTGCAAATCAAATGATTGCAGGCTTTTTGTTTTTTACAAATCCCCTGAATTATTCAATTTTTCGCATAAAAAAAGTGAGTGATTCGGTGAGTCAGTTCCCCCTCCTTCACTTACTCACTGGAAGTGATTTAAGTTATTGATATTCAACTGGTTCAATAACTGAACATCTTGATTTATTATAGCTGCAAGGCTTACTTTGTTTCACTTAAATGAGTTACTCATGGGTACAAATTATTCCTTGCTTTTCTATCTGAGAAAGCCAAAAAACTATGTGAAAGGGCCGGTTCCGGTGTACATGCGTATCACTGTAGATGGTATCCCAAAAGAAATTTCTACCGGAAGATCCTGCGATCCCTCCCGTTGGAAGGCAAAAGCCAACCGTGCCAGCGGCACGAAAGAAGAATCCAGAACGCTGAACAGCCATCTTGATGCGCTGGTGCGGAAGATGGAAAACAGCCATACGCTGCTTATCAAAGACGGGGTAGCGGTAACTGCCGAGCAGCTCAAAATGCACTTTCTGGGAAAGGGCATAAAACAGCATTTCCTGATGGAGATCTTCCTTGACCATAACACGAAGATGGAGGCGCTGTTGGGTAAAGGATTTAAGTCCAATACGCTCAAAGGGTATAACACATCGGTTCTGCACCTTAACTCCTACCTGTTGAAGTATTACCGGGATACCGACATAGATATTCAGAAAATTGACCATGCTTTTATTACGGATTACGAGTTTTTCCTACGCTCGGAAAAGGGGTGCAGTCCCGTTTCTGTGGCCAAGTACATGAAGCACCTGAGGAAGATCGTCAATCTGTGCCTTGCCCACCGCTGGATTACCGAAAATCCCTTTGTCCTATATAAAAATACGGCAAAGGCTAAAGAGAAAGAGTTTCTCACACAGGATGAGCTGGATAGGGTCATGCAGAAGAAGTTCAGCATTCCAAGGCTGGCCCACGTCCGTGACATCTTTGTGTTCTGCTGTTATACGGGCCTCTCCTATGCAGATGTAAAGAAACTGCGTATTTCTGATATTGCCAGAGGGACCCACGGCAGACTGTGGATACTGACCAGCCGTGAAAAGACGGAAACTACCTCGAACATTCCCCTGCTGCCACAGGCACTGGAAATCCTGAGACGTTATGCCGATTATCCGCCATGCGTGGCAAAAGGGCTTGCTCTTCCGGTATTGAGCAACCAGAAGATGAACAGCTATCTGAAAGAGATTGCTGACCTGTGCGGGATTACCAAAAAGCTGACTTTCCATATTGCTCGACACACCTTTGCCACTACGGTCACCCTAAGTAACGATGTGCCCATTGAAACCGTATCCAAGATGCTCGGCCACACCAATATCAAGACCACCCAGCACTATGCAAAACTGCTTGATACCAAGGTAAGTAATGATATGGACCGGTTGCAAAGAAAAATAGCAGCTCCGGGGCAGATCGGAAATTTTACAGCAGAAAATAACCGGAGCCTTCTCAGCTTACCGGTACGCCTGCCCTCGCTGAAAACAGGAAATACGGAACCGGTTCTTTGGGAGGAAGTATATGGATAGGCTGCACAGAGAAACAATAAGCAGGGACATGTGGTCCCTGCTACAGCAACTGATGGCGGATGAAGCGCTGAAAGATTTTGTACTAGTGGGCGGTACGGCCCTTTCCCTAAAAATGGGCCATCGTAAATCCATTGATATTGACCTTTTCACTGATAGGGACTTTGATGCACCGTCCATATTGGAGCATCTTGAAGAGCATTATGGAGCTGAAAGGGGCAGGTATCTTAGGAATTCGGTATTCAGTTTCATAAACAGGGTCAAGGTGGATATTGTCTCTCACCAATATCCGTTTCAGAAACCCATCGAAACTATTGAAGGCATCCGTATGGCTTCCAATGAGGATATAGGTGCGATGAAACTCCATGCCATTGTCCAGAGCGGTAGTAGGCTAAAGGACTTTATAGATATGTTTTTCCTCTTGGAACAATTGCCACTTATAGCTTTTATGAACGCTTACGAAAATAAATATCCCAATACCAACGCCTACATTGCACAACTTGGATTGACCTATCATCAGAATATCGATTTTGATGAAAAAGTAGATCTTCTGGTAAATAGAAGGATTGCATGGGATGATGTCGCGAATAGATTGAGGCAGGCTGTAATCAGCCCCTACCAGAAATTCACAGAGGATAAAAGAAACAAAATTGAACAAGGTTCCAAAATGGACAGGGGAAAAGGATATGGCCGTTAAAGTGGTTGCGGGGAACAGGGAATATGGTTAACTTTACACTTATGGGGGCAGTGAGAAAAAAACGGCAGGTACCGAACATTGATCCGATGTTCTTTTGGGAGTTCGATCTGAAGACGATGGACTGGGATAAAGCCTATAAGACAGTTATCGGACGGATCATAGAGCGTGGTGACCAGGAAGAGGTGGACGAACTGGTGCGATTTTACGGTTATGAAAAAGTGATCAGCGCATTGCGCAATGATATTTATTTCCTGCCAGACTATGCCATTGACCGAGCCATCGAATTCTTTCCGGAGCTGAAAAAGGAACAGATGTACTGTTATCTGAACAGAAAGGACAAACCCTATCATTGGATATAGACGCGAATGATCTTTGTCGCATTGAACCGATAACGGCGAGAATCTTAGGTTTGTAGGCTAAGGTAGCAAGAGAAGTAGTTTTATTCCGTAAAAGCAAAAGAGCGGGACAGCGTTTGGTAAGCGGGCGAAGGCGCTCCGCAGGCCGAAAATGTGTTTAGGGCATAGTCGGATAACCGAAATCAACCAATTACGAAAAACTACATTGGACTTATTAACATGATATTCTTACGGCAGTGTGTTGTTCGAAATTAGCTTACAGCAGGAATAAAACACACAGTTTTCGACTATAGTAGTTAACCTAAAAATATTTATGAATATTCCGAAGCTCGTATGGAAGTGGCCAAATAGATTTGAATAAAGAATTTAAGTATGCTCATTAACTATATAGAAAAGATCAGCCAGGCAATTATGGATATCTAGCGGGATAAAAAAAAAGAACTTGCCATTATTTTTTTATTTTACTTTTCCCAAGCCACTTCTCTGTTTCAACGACCTCAAAGTATGGATTATCATTAAACAATTGTTTCAAAATAGGAACATGGTCATTCCCGATAACAAGAAACAAAGCGTCCTCTTTATAGTCTAGTTGAGCTAATATTTTTGAATAAATCAAGATATTTCTTCGGTACCAATCAATTGTCAAATCTGCTCCCATAAAATAAGTAGAGTCATGGTGAAACACATCAGTATTCCCAATCTGGGGATACACATTGATATGTATCCGTCCTATGGACTACGTGTTTGATTTGAGCATAATTTGTTTATAGTTCTGCGGATACAGATCTTTTATGTTTTTA
>NZ_SBJH01000017.1 GCF_004368405.1 Olivibacter sp. XZL3 | reverse complement strand
CCAAGAGAAATTAACAAAAATGTAAACGGCTCCGAAAAAATAGTGGCCTAGAAACTTGTAATTTATTAGAGTATATGAAAAAAGCGTTCATCACAGGTGCAAACAAAAGCATTGGCTTTGAAGTGGCCAAACAGTTATTACAGCAAGGCTTTTACGTGTATCTCGGAAGCCGGAGTTTGGAAAACGGGCAAAAAGCGGTAGAAGAATTAAAATCAGAAGGATTAAATGATGTCGAAGTGATCCAGATCGACGTAACTGATGATCATTCGGTAAAAAATGCACGACTGGAAATCGGCAAGAAGACAGACGTTTTGGATGTCTTGGTTAACAATTCGGGAATTTCAGGAGTTAAGTTTGACGAAAACGGGAATTACATTCCGCAAACTGCGGCAGATACCAGCGTGGATGTCTTCAAAGAAGTGTACGAAATCAATGTCTACGGTGTGATTCGGGTAACGCAGGCTTTTTTGGATCTGCTCAAAAAATCTAAAGAACCGAGAATCGTCATGGTGAGTTCCAGTCAAGGTTCCATTACCTTGCACAGCGACCCGAATTACAAATACTACAATTTCAAAGGTGCGGTTTATCTATCGTCGAAATCGGCGCTCAATATGTACACGGTGAATTTGGCCTACGAATTTAGGGATACCAATTTCAAAATTAATGCAGTAAGTCCGGGTTTTACGAAAACGGATTTCAACAATAACCAAGGGACCGGCACGGTAGAAGATGCCGGAAAACGTATCGTAAAATACGCTTTAATCGGTAATGATGGCGTTACCGGCAAATTCTTCTGCGAAGAAACCAATCCCGAAACAGGCGAAATTCCGTGGTAGAAACCTGTTTATTACTTAAGCGAGAGCATTGCTTTCGCTTTTTTGTTTTTAATAGGCAATTGCGCTTCCCCCGATTTGGATACAAGGAAATCCTGTTTGGAAACATACCATTTTAGACTTCTGCCCAATTTTGCATTGTACATTTAAATAAGCAGAACCATGTCAAAAACAATTTTCATTACTGGTGCATCATCGGGTTTGGGAAAAGCAACCGCTAAATTATTTCAGGCAAAAGGTTGGAATGTCATCGCAACCATGCGAAACCCGGAAAAAGAAGCGGAATTATCGGCATTAGAAAACGTGACGTTACTCCCCTTGGATGTAACCGATTTCGAACAAATTAAGCAAACTGCACAAAAGGTCATTTCATTATATGAAATTGATGTGGTATTTAACAATGCGGGTTATGGACTAATGGGAGCTTTGGAGGCGTTGACCGACGAAAAAATCGTTCGGCAACTCGATACCAATTTGTTAGGTGTGATTCGCATTACACAAGCATTTATTCCGTATTTCAGAGCAAAGAAGAGCGGTTTGTTTATTGCAACCACTTCTATTGGTGGTTTTATGGGATTCCCATTACATTCCATCTATCACGCTACAAAATTTGCATTGGAAGGTTGGAGCGAAAGCGTGTCGTTTGAGTTGAGTAAATTCGGTGTCGGCATCAAAACCGTGGCGCCGGGCGGAATTTTAACTGATTTTGCCGGCCGTTCGATGGATATGAATCCGCATTCGGCATATGCGGAAATTGAAGCTAAGATGTTTGTGGCCTTCGAGGAAGCGTTTAAAAATGCTTCGACTGCCCAACAAATTGCGGAAGTGGTTTACGAAGCCGCAACCGATGGACAAGACCAGGTGCGTTATTTAGCCGGTGCAGATGCAAATGCGTTATATGCAAGACGCTTGGAAATAGGGAAAGAAGCCTTTCGGCAAGAAATCGGGAAACAGTTTGCAGAATAACGTTAGATAGGAGCAACTGTCTGAAAAAGGCGGTTGCTTTTATATGTCATGCAATTCCATTGCATATAATAGACAATTCATCTAAGTTTGTAAAAGAAAAACAACATGCACATCGTCAATTCCATATCTGAGTTTCATCAGCAATTGTCATTGCCTGAACCCTTGCATCCGCTTGTTAGTGTAATTGATGTTTCGGGCATAAAACCTGATGAAAGTGAAATCTGGGAGCAGTTTTTTGTGAATTTTTATAGCGTATCACTGAAAAGAGACGTAACCGCAAAAGTAAAGTATGGACAACAATACTACGATTTCAATAAAGGGACGATGAATTTTATTGCACCGAAACAAATTCAATCCCTGACGATTCCCGAAATCAGAAAAATGAAAATCGAATGCGGAAAAGGGTATATGCTGATGTTTCACCCCGATTTTTTGTATAAACATCCACTTGCAAGAGCAATTAAAAATTACGGGTTCTTTTCGTATTCACTGAATGAAGCGTTGCACCTTTCAGAAAAAGAGGAAGGTAATGTTGTCGAAATCTTTAAGAAAATAGAGCAGGAATATCAGCATATTGACCGCCATACACAGAATATTATTCTCTCGCAAATTGATTTGTTGTTGCAATACAGCAACCGTTTTTATGAACGACAATTCATTACAAGAAAAGCTGTTAACAACGATTTGCTTACTAAAATGGAACAATTGCTGAACGACTATTTTGACAAGGATGAGACGCTACAAAGCGGTTTGCCAACAGTAGAGTTTGTGGCGAGCCGACTGAATGTTTCTCCGCATTATTTGAGCGATATGCTGCGATCGCTCATTGGACAAAGCGCAAAATCGTACATTCACGAAAAGATGATCGAAAAAGCAAAAGAATATCTCTCTTCTACCCAATTATCCGTTGCCGAAATTGCTTATCAATTGGGCTTTGAATATCCGCAATCGTTCAATAAACTTTTTAAAAAGAAAACCGAAATGTCGCCGTTAGCATTTCGGGCGAAGTTTAATTAACCATAATTTGGCCTTTTCAGGATAATAAAATTGGACTTTTAAAGAAAGCCTACGGAAAATTTTATGTTCAATTTTGTAGCATAAAAAATTTTCAGGGAATGGAAACTCAAAAAGCATACATCATCACGGGGCCTACTTCGGGCATTGGTTATGAAACGGCTTTAGAACTCGCAAAACACGGCACCGTTATCCTCGTTGGGCGAAATCAGGAAAAGCTGAATCAAGTACAAAAAACAATTAAAGAGAACGGACAACATGCCGTTTCTGTTGTTTGCGATATTGCTGACATGATCAGCGTAAAACGTGCGGCAGAAGAAATTATTGATCTTGATTTGCCGATTGCAGGATTGCTTAACAATGCAGGAATCATGCCTCAGAAGGCAACGAAAAGCAAGCAAAATTTGGATATGACTTTTGCCACCAATCATCTCGGTGCATTTGCATTGACCGAAGCACTGGTGCCTCATCTTGCCGACGGAACAAATGTGGCGTTTATTGTTTCTGCTATCGAAGACCCCGAACGCAAACCTGCAAAAGTTATGGGAATGAAAGGTGGTCGCTATATCTCTGCCGAAGCAAGTGCAAGAGGTGAATGGAAAGAAGGCGGTTCTAAAATGCCTGGCGTAGATGCGTATGCAACGTCAAAACAGGCATTGCTAGCATCGGCACTTGCCTTTGCCCGGAAAATACCTCGGCTACATATTAATGCGATTGAACCGGGTATAACACGCGGAACAAATCTCGGTGGTGCAAATGCTATCGTCAGTTTCATCTTCGGGCATTTAATGGCTATACTTCCGCCTTTCAGCAAATACAGTAGTACACCCAAAAAATCGGCAAAAACCATTGCGAAAATATTGACGGATACTTCCGGAAAAACAGGAGTTTATTTTGATGAAAAGGGGCAACCCATGCGTGGCTCTAATTTAGCTCACGATCCAGAATTTCAAGATCGTGTCGTGGCCGAAACAAGAAGATTATTAGCAGGAATTAAATAACCAAAAGCTTTCGCAAATGAAAATATTAAGCGCAATATTAATTTTATTATCAATCTTTATCGGTTTCGCCCATGGATTGGGAACACTCATGAACAGTCCGTCTCCCGAAAGCCTAAAAATGATGGCAGAGGTTGGAATTACAGAACCTGTGAGAAAGTTATTAGGTGTTCTATCATTGACAACGGCTTTATTGGTTCTGTTTCCTAAGACATTTCTATTCGGTAATCTATTGAGATAATAATGTTAATTACAACTATTGGACTCTTACTAAATTCCAGAAACTATCAACTTGCATTGATAGAAATTCCTTTTTTAATGATACCATTGGTGTTAATTTATCTTGGCTATCCGCTGAAAAAGTAAGAAATTTGTAGGATTATCCCCACCCTAAATGAAAGAGCACGCAACGCATATGCACTATGTGGGCAAAGAAATCTCGCCCGAACAATTTATTGCTGAGCATACCTTTGTTTATGTCATAAAAGGCATCATGAATATTTATGACGGAAGTAAACAAACCGTCTTGAAAGCTGGCGATTGCTGCATTGCACGGAAAAATAGACTGGCTCGTTACAACAAAGAAAAAGTGAACAGCGAATTAGAAAAAGTGTTTGTCTTTTTTGACGAAACCTTTCTTGGAAAGTTTCAGGAACGCCATAAAACAATTGTTCGGAAATGCAATGCTGATGAAACGTTGCTACACATATCTCAAAATGATTTACTCCCCAATTTTATCCAATCTTTGCTGCCGTATTATAATCATGCGACGATTGCAGAGCCTTTTGCTGATGTGAAGCGTGAAGAATTATTACTTATCCTTTTACAAAAACAACCTGATTTGGCCGGCTTGTTCTTTGATTTCGGTATCCCACAAAAAATAAACATGGAAGAATTTATGTATAAAAATTTCCAATTCAACGTAAGTATTGAACGGTTCGCTTTTCTGACAGGGCGGAGTTTGTCAGCTTTTAAACGGGATTTCAAAGCAATATTCAACGAAACACCCAATCGTTGGTTGGTGCAAAAACGACTTCAAGAGGCCTATTTCCTGATCGAGAAAAAGAACAAAAAGCCGTCTGAAATTTATCTTGACTTAGGGTTTGAAACGTTATCTCATTTTTCTTTTGCGTTTAAAAAACAATTTGGATGCTCTCCATCGGAAGTTCGGCGTTCGTTCGATTAAACAACTGTTTTTTGGATACTCGTTTCGCGGTTTTGCATACCACAGTTAGTGTCGTTTGCGAAACTTTGTGTTCTAAAAATAAGGAAGCAGGACAATACAGGTAAGAAACTATGTTGCCTACCGAGAAAACGAAAATTCGGTCGGTGAAATATTGAAAGACGGGAAATAGGCACACACAACGTACAGTGAACTTCCATATTACGGTGTTTCTCATCTCGGCTGTGATAAGATCAAAAACGAATGGTATCCGGAATTTTAAAAAAAAATAAAAGTAGCTGTAGCGTTTATCTCTTTCCGGTCGTTTAGTCAATAAGTTGGATTAAAAATAGTAAGGGCTCCGTACTCTCAATATGGGGCTCTTGCGCTTTTTTAACTTACTTCTCAGAAGCCTAATTTATTTCTCTCTTTTGTTAATTGTTTTTTTATCTTCGTCGCTCGGTACAACGATTGTATCGAAACCTTATATATTATTTATTAATCAACCTTAAACTAATAGCATGTCATCAAGTAAGATGTTTTTATTAGCCGTATTGCTTTTTGTTGGAAAAAGTGTATGCGGTGCTGATCTTTTCCGTCCAGGATACGTTATAAATCATCGGGGCGATACCCTCCAAGGATACATCGAGTATCGAAATTGGTCAACAAACCCGCAAGTGATTCATTTCAGGTCTACGCCCACTGCGCAAGTCGTCTCCTATAAACCAGCCGATCTGTCCGCTTTTTCCGTCGCCGAAGAGTATTACGAAAGTGCGGCCATTCAAGTGGAAAGTAGCTCAAACTCTTTTGATCGACTAAGTGATTCCGCCGATTTTGAATTGAAAGCTGATACCGTGTTCTTGCAAGCTTTGGTGAAGGGGCGGAAGTCTTTGTACTTTCTGAAAAACAGAGAAGGGCAGTCTTTTTTCTTTATTAAGCAAGGAGATCAATATGTGTGGCTTGGATATAAGCGCTATCGCAAGCAAGAGAATGGAAAAAATCTAATCGCAAGCAATAATTTATACATCCATCAGCTGCAGCAGTATCTCAACGATTGCAAGGATTTGATTTTGCTTATTAGTCAAACTTCTTATAAGACTTCTTCATTGAATAAGTTATTCAACAGCTATTACACGTGTACAACAGATTCGGCTAATTATACCTTGCCACAGGAAAAGATGAAAACGGAGTTCGGCCTTTTGATGGGCGTTAGTACGGCCTCTTTTAATTTCACGAGTACCCAAAGCTTTTACTTGTCGGGCCGACATCGGGGCTCCACCAACCTACTGGGGGGCATTTTCCTCGACTTGGGACTGCCACGCAATTTCAATCGCTGGTCTATCTATAACGAATTGGTTGTAACCAGTTATACGGTGGAAGGTTCTTTAACAGCTAATCAGTACCAACGTCATGATGTGGTTTTCGGGCAAACGCAGCTTAAGCTGACCAATTTACTTCGCTATAAGCTTTCTTCATTTGCAGAGGGTGGTTTTTACCTCAACGTGGGGATGGCCAACGCTTTTGGAATCGCTGAAAAGAATGAACGTATAACGCATCGACAGTATCTGAGTGATGCCGTCACCTACGACAAGGCTCTGGAAATTATGCGAAAGTATGAGCAGGCGCTCGTCTTGGGCTGCGGAACGAATTATAAACGATTTTCTTTACAGGCTCGGGTCGACTTCGGAAATGGCTTTTCCGATTATTCGTCCTTTAAGGTAAGCAGTACACGATACAGCCTGCTATTCGGTTACAGGCTTTAACCCTTAACAGAACCAAGCCGGCTGAGCGCGATCAACAGGTGAGGGTACACATAAAAACAACTATTTTTTAACACTAAGCTAATATTGACAGGTTTACTTTTGCTGATAAAAAAAGCAATGAATCGTAGATCCTTATTAAAGAACCTCGGAATTGGCACGCTGTCTAGCCTGATATTGGGTAAATCTGTTGTTGCAGAGACACTTGACTCCGTTGCCAGTAAACCAAAATTAGCGAAACGTTCGCTGCGTTTTGCCCATTTGACGGATGTTCATATGCAACCGGAACTGGATGCACCGAAGGGCTTGGCCACTTGTTTACATCATGTACAGTCGCAAACCGATAAACCTACGCTCATTGTTAATACAGGCGATTGTATTATGGATGCACTGAAACAGCCGAAAGATCGCGTGGTTACGCAATGGGACCTTTGGCACAAGCTGATGAAAGATGAAAATAGCCTGCCAATCGCTTATTGCATCGGCAATCACGATTGCTGGGGTGCCGGTGAGAAACAGGATCCGCTTTATGGAAAGAATTATGCTTTAGAGATGATGCGGCTTGAGAAACCATATCGTAGCTTCGACCAAGCAGGTTGGCATTTTGTTGTGCTGGATAGTATTCAGATTCGCGCAACCGACGGGCAATGGTACGCTTGTCAGTTAGATGATGAGCAGTTCGAATGGCTCGGGCAGGACCTGGAAGCAAATAAAGATAAACATACCGTTATCCTGTCGCACGCGCCTATCTTGTCGGCAGCGCCATTGGTAGTTGGCCACTTGGGCAAGATTGATACCGGCTACCAACTGGGTGGTGGCGCTATTTTAAATGATGCGGAGCGCGTAGTGACCTTGTTTACCAAACATCCTCAGGTTAAGTTGGCATTAAGTGGCCATATCCACCTGAACGACGAGGTGAGGTATCAAGGCGTAACCTATATCAGCAACGGCGCTGTCAGTGGCAATTGGTGGAAAGGCGACCGATATGCAACAAAAAACGGCTATGCTATTGTAGACTTATACGACGACGGTACATTTGACAATGTGTATATCCCTTATGGATGGAAAGTGTAAAAAGACCGCTTATTGCGAAAAAAAAATAAAGCACTAAAATAAAAAGCCAAAAGCGGCGTTTATAATTTAGGTTTAGGTTGATTATATTACAAAGGCCACTGCTTCCCCAAAGCAGGGCCTTTGTTGTTTACGGTTCAGCGCTTTTAAAATTGAGATATGATATCGAAGGCATAAGGGTTAAAGGTGTTGGGAAGTTCGAAGAATCCTTACTAAATTTATAAAAAAGTAATGGCTATGGAAAACCTAAAGAAAGAAGATGTAAAACAGGAAGTTTTCGATCTATACGATGATTATGCGCATAACCGGATTACACGGCGCGATTTTATGCAAAAACTGTCTGTTTATGCAGTCGGCGGTGTCACTGTCAGTGCCCTGATGGGCTTTTTGATGCCAAACTATCAAGACGCCATTCAGGTAAAGGCAGACGATCCGCGGATAACTTCCACTTATGTCAACTATCCATCTCCCAAAGGCGGAGGCCAGATCAAAGCACTTTTGTGTATGCCCAAAAACAATCGGAAGAAATTGGGCGGTATTGTAGTGGTACACGAGAATAGGGGACTCAACCCCCATATTGCGGATGTAGCCAGAAGGGCGGCCTTGGCCGGTTTTATCAGTTTGGCACCTGATGCCCTGACTCCTTTGGGCGGCTACCCGGGTAACGATGATGAAGGACGGGAGCTACAAAGCAAACGAGACCGCGATGAGATGCTTGAAGATTTTATTGCAGGTTTTGAATTCCTTGAGAAAAATGAATTTTGCAACGGCAAAGTAGGGGTGGTTGGTTTCTGTTTCGGCGGCTGGATTGCAAACATGATGGCCGTGCGGATTCCCAACTTAGCGGCGGCCGTACCTTTTTATGGCGGTCAGCCTCCGCTGGAAGAAGTGCCGCAAATAAAGGCGCCGCTCTTATTGCACTATGCAGCACTTGACACACGTGTCAATGAAGGATGGCCGGATTATGAAAAAGCGCTAAAGGAAAATCATAAAGATTACGCAGCTTTTATATACGAAAATGCCAATCACGGTTTTCACAATGACACGACACCACGTTATGATAAAGAGGCAGCACAATTGGCCTGGAAGCGGACGATCGATTTCTTTTCACAAAAACTGAGCTGAAACGCTTGTGCTGAACGGTGTGTTGACATAGAATTCAGGTAATTCCAACTTCTTTCCAAAATTTAACCCTATACTTGTCGGGACGAATTGTGTATAGATGAAAATCTTAATAGTTGAGGACGAGGAGAGACTGTTGGAAGCCATTTCCGCTTCCTTACTGAAAGAACATTTTGTAATTGAATCGGCGGGCGATTACCAAACTGCGTCCGAAAAGATCGCGGTGTACGACTACGACTGTATTTTGCTGGACATTATGCTTCCAGGTGGAAGTGGTCTGCAACTGTTGGCTGAGCTCAAACGTACGCACAAATCGGAAAATGTAATTATTATTTCGGCGAAGGATTCGCTCGATGATAAACTGGCCGGATTGGAATTGGGGGCCGACGACTACTTAACGAAGCCTTTTCACCTTGCCGAACTCAATGCGCGCGTAAAAGCGGTTCTGAGAAGGAAAAAGCTAGACGGCAAAAATAGCATCGAAACAGCGAATATATTGCTCGATTTAAACGAGCGAAGGCTTTCGGTAAGCGGGGAAATCGTTGCGCTCAATCGAAAAGAATTCGATGTGCTGAATTATTTTTTACTCAATATGAACCGACTGGTTACAAAATCGTCCTTAGCAGAGCATGTTTGGGGCGATCACATTGATCAGGCCGACAACTTGGATTTTATCTATTATCAAATTAAAAACCTTCGGAGAAAATTACAGTCGGCAAATGCAGCTATTGAGATTGAATCAATCTATGGGATTGGCTATAAAATGGTGGAGAAATGAAGCTGCTCAATAAATCACTTAAATCGCTCTCTTTTTCTATCTTAATTATCGTAACCGCTTGGTCGGTCGTTTTTTATATCAATATGCTCGATGAGATCCACGATAGCATCGACGACGGACTGGAAAATTATAAAGTGCTCATCATTCAAAAAGCTAATACCGATTCCACCCTATTAAAGAAAAAGGATTTCGACGAAAGTAATTATGCGATTCAGGAAATCAGTAAGACGAGTGCGCTTGCGCGAAAGGACCGGTATTCCGACACCCTGATGTATATGCAGGATGAGGATGATCTGGAACCGGTGCGTATGCTTACGACGGCCTTTGAACACCAAGGTCATTTTTATGAACTGAAAATCATCAACTCGATGGTAGAAGAAGATGACTTGATTGAAGACCTCTTTTGGTCTGTGTTCTGGTTATACCTCATACTTGTGGTCAGTATCATTATTATTAACAATTTTGTTTTGCGCCAATTGTGGGAACCCTTTTACAACTTTTTGGGGCAGGTTACGAAGTTTAGGTTGGGGAGTAGCAAAGCGTTACCGGATATTGTAACCGACGTAAGGGAATTCAATCTACTGAAGAGCGCAGTAAACACCTTACTGCAGCATAGTCTGGAAACTTATGCGCATCAAAAGGAATTCATTGAAAACGCCGCTCATGAATTGCAAACGCCTTTGGCAATCGCAACCAATAAGTTGGAATTGCTCTTAGAAAAAGGAGATATGGAACCTGCCCAAGCGGAAAATATAGGAGAGGTTTTACAAATAATCGAACGCTTAGTCCGCTTGAACAAATCATTGTTGCTGCTAACAAAAATTGAGAACAAACAGTTTTTTGATAAGCAACGTATATCCCTAAATGAAGTCATAAAACAGAGCTTGGAAGACCTGGAAGAATTCGCTGCGTTCAAAAATATAGAAATACGAGTATATGAACAGGCCGAATTAACCGTCGAAATGGACCCGACGCTTGCCAATATCGTAGTTTCCAATCTGGTTAGAAACGCAATCTTTCATAACATACCCGAGGGCGAGGTATATATTGACATCGAAATGGATGCGCTGACGATCAGTAATACAGGAAAAAAAGAGCCGCTTGAAATCGATAAAATATTTAAACGCTTTTATAAATCGACTGACAAGACAGGCGGAACAGGTTTGGGCTTGGCTATTATGAAAGCCATCTGTAATCTATATGGTTTTAAGGTTTCATATCGTTATCTTGATGAAAAACATCGCTTCGAAATCCGATCTAATAACTTAAATAAAAACGGATTTTGATCATAGACGTGTTTAGACCATGTGTATACTTGCAATACCTTTTCTTTACCTATTGTTTACCTTTTCTTTACCCTATTCTATACCTTTTGTTTACCCTTTGCTTACCCTTTGTTTACCTAAAAGGTAGCATTTGGGTATGGTGAAAGTTAAGTGTGGTATTGTAAATGTATAGAAAGGAATACTGCACTTTAGTCGTAGCCTATTGTATTCCAACTTTTTTCCAGAATCCCATGCTTCCTTTGTTTAAAATTAAAAACAACAGATATGGAAAAAAGTATGTTAACCGGTTTTCTCGCATTGCTTATCAATAGCAGTATTTCTTTTGGACAGGATATCCAGGCCAGTCAGGTACCCTCGGTTGTGGTGAACAGTTTTCATAAGTCTTTTCGAGATGCGACTGATATAGAATGGGAGCGTCAAGGCGACTTGTATAAAGTGGAATTTGAAACAGGTTTATTAGCTAAGGATCATGATGCATGGTACGATAAGGGTGGCAAACTAATAGAACACAAAGAGGAAATTTCGAAAGCAACTTTGCCGGCAAAAGTTTTGGCTACGCTGAAAAAAGACTTTAACGGCTACCGCGTGGACGATGTGAAGAAGGTCACCAAAAGGCAAGGAGTCATTTATATAGTTGAGCTGGAAAGCAACGCAGAGGAGTTAAAGGTGATGTTGGATACCAACGGAGGTGTGTTAAACAAAATGTTCGACTAGTATGAAGATCAAGCCGTTTCTTTTTTGCATGGGAATTCTATTTTTATCTTATACTGCTTATAGTCAGGTCAGTCCGCCCGGTTTAGGGGCGGCAAAAGCCGCCAGTTGGTTTGCATTCGGATTAAAGCAGCGTTTTGGACGATCGAAGAAGTGGCAGTCAATGTCGTACATAGGGATGGGACGGAAAAGCAACCCAGATAACGGTGCCCCTTTTCTGAAACCCGCTATCTGGGTGCTCAATCAGGAATTTTATCACCAATTCCATCCAAACTGGCAATATTCCATGGCTTTGAGCTATCGGAAGCAAAACGAGTATAACGACGATCCGCCTTACAGTCAAACGCAGGCGGGCTATAAAGGGGAATGGAGGCTTTACGGTCGAATGGCTTACGCGCGCGGCAGCGAGCGACTCAAATTTACGACCACCCTGAGGCAGGAGTTTAGAAGCTTTGTGCATCCACTGGCAGAAGCAGCTAGCGAGGTGCTGCAACTCCGCTCGCGGCTGAAATTCCAGTTAGCTGTAAATCTCGATAAACGAAAGATACATCGGCTCATAGCAGGCTACGAATCGTTGTTTTCCGTGAGCCGGATTGCCCGGCCAGATGCATGGACGCCTTTTAAATATCAAGAAAGCAGGTTCACGCTATACTATGCTGTTTCGCCTCTAAACATGCCTTTTACAATTGATCTTGGTTATATGAACGATCTGGTCGGTTATAAATCGCCATACTCGGTGCATTACCTAGCGCTCGATGTCGTATTCAACAATCCGTTTAGCCTTTTAAAGCAAGGGAAAAGCAAGGAGCGCTAGATCGCTTTTATGGCAAAGTGCGGGATTCCAAGATATCAGTTGACCGTCCAGATGACATCGGTAAACCATTTTCTGCTGTCGAAGAGTTGACCAACAGGTTGGAAGCCACTCGCACTTGCCAATGCGTCGATTTGTTCAAAGCTGAATTTTTGCGAAATTTCCATGAAGATGTATTCGTCCTTCGCAAAACTTATCGCCGTTTCGCCGATCTGCACAGACTGGTCCGTCAGACTGATGAGGTAACTTTTGCAAGCACCACTTTCGGGATCGTAAGTAGCGTAATGGTCGAATTGACTGATAATGAAATTACCTCCGAGTTCGCGGTTAATCCTTTCCAACAAATTAAGGTTGAATCGTTTCGTGATGCCTTCTTTGTCATCATAAGCCGCTAAGATCGTTTTGGGGTTTTTCTTCAAGTCCATACCCATAAGTAAGAGATCGTTTTTCGATAAATAGCCACGAAGCTTTTTGCAGAAAGCCATGGCCTCATGGAGTGGCATATTCCCTATATTTGAACCCAGAAATAACACCACTTTCCGGTTTGGCGACAAGGATGTGGCTTGTTCGAGCATGTCAAAATATTCGCCGTTCAAGCCGGTTATCTGAAGGCTTGGCAACACCTTTGGTAAGCGCTTGCTAAGATTGTCAATGACGTTCCTCGATATATCAATTGGCACATAATGAAAGTCGATTTGCTGTTCTAATAACGCTTGTAGCAGATAAGTGGATTTCATCGCATCACCGGCGCCCAACTCAATGAGATCAAAGCGATCTCCCTGAGCGATAGTCTCGACCAATTCATGGGTTTTCTCGGAAAATATTTCGAGTTCCGCATTTGTTAAATAATATTCCGGGCAGTTCATGATTTCCAGGAATAGCTGGTCGCCTTTGGCATCATAAAAATATTTTGAATCCAGGTGTTTTGGAGTCGATTGAAGTCCCTCCATCACATCCTTACAAAAGAGCGCTGTTGTCGTATTTGTTATATCCGTCATTTCTCCCACTGAATAAAAGAGCTGTGTGTTCATAGGCTTATATCTTATTTTGCCAATCTGATACCGGTAAATTGCCAACGTAGATTGGTTTGAAAAAAGTTGCGGTAGCTGATCCGGCTATGCCCCGGTGAGGTGACCTCCGAAGCGCCGCGCAGCACCTTTTGATTAACCATAAATTTGCCGTTGTATTCGCCAATGGCGCCCGGCGCTTTGGCAAAACCCGGATAGGGCAGATACGCACTCTCTGTCCATTCCCAATTCTGGCCCCATGTGAACTGTCTGGCTGCCGCTTCCCACTCAAATTCCGTGGGCAATCGCAAGCCCTTCCAAGCGGCATAGGCATAAGCTTCGAAATAACTGACGTGTCTCACAGGAGCGTTTAACTGGAGCGGTTCGAGCCCACGGAAGGTATAATGGTGCCATTCGCCGTCGAGCTGATGCCAGTAAAGCGGGGCCCTTATGTTGTTGTTTTTCACCCAATCCCATCCTTCGGCATGCCAGTGGCGGAAGTCGTGATATCCTCCATCATTTATAAATTTCACGTACTCGGCGTTCGTTACTAAGCGGGTGCCTATTTCAAAGTTGTTCAGGTAAACCCGGTGCCTGCTCAGCTCATTGTCGAAGCAAAAACCATTCCCTTCAAAACCGATTTCGTAGATGCCCTCGTCTATGCGAATGAAATCGGAGCTTGGTTTTATGGTTGGTTCGGGCAAAGGGTAGTTCACATCATAGGCAGGGAACAAGGGGTTATGCCCTAATATATACTTGATGTCGGTGTATAGGAGCTCTTGGTGCTGTTCTTCATGATTGATGCCTAAAATCAGCAAATCTTGTATAGATGGGGCAATGGAGCTTCCCAGAAATTTCGACATTTCTTTGTCTACATAAGCGCGATAGCGGTAAATATCATCCACTGTTGGCCTGCTTAAGTTTCCTCTATCCGTCCGTATTACCCGATTGCCCACTGTTTCATAATAGCTGTTGAATACATAATTATAATCCGGGTTGAAGGGCTGATAAGCGGTACAGTAAGGTATCAATATGAAGGTTTCAAAGAACCAGGTGGTGTGCCCTAAGTGCCATTTTGGAGGGCTGACATCAACGATGGGCTGTACCACATAATCTTCGATTTGTAGCGGACGGCAAATCATTTCCGTGCGTTCGCGTGTATTTTTGTAGCGGACAAGCATTTCCATTTTTACTATTTTCTTTCTAAATACTGTTTAAGGTCTGATATGGTTTTGATCGCTAACGCGTTAGCCTGTGCCTGTCGCATCATCAGTGCATAGGTGTTATTGAAGCCTATAGGATCCAACCAGGTAATTCCGTAACTTTTTTTAAATGCATTTTTCACATAGGCGAAGGTTTTATCCTTGTCGCCGCCTAATGAATCGATCGTTCCTCGCGACGGTTGTAGAATGGCCAGTAAACCGGTTCCGGTGTATTCCGGGTAAAAGTCGATTTGGTCATTAACAAGCGCATCAAAGCAGATTTTCGTTCCGCCAAGTCCTGTTTTTGTAGCCACCTCATAATTGGTGTAACCTCGTATCAGTTGGCTGTATATGCTGGCTAAAATATATTGTTCTCCAAAAATTTTAGAACCCAAACGTACTACCCCGGTTTTTTTACTACGGTCTTCTTTCCATAGCCCCTGTGACTTTAAAAAGGCCTCAGCCACTTTGTCGGGTGATCGGTGGAGATAGTCGACCTGATAGTTCAGCTCAGTCATCACGCTGTCGTCTATTTTTCCGGCCAATAGGTTAAGCGTTTTTTCTAAGTCGGGAAACTTTATTAGGGATTCATTTCGCACGATAGGGGCGGCATAGTAGGGAGGGAAGACGCCCTTATCGTCTTTCAGTATCACCAAGTTGTAGGCTTTTAACCTGCCATCGGTGGAATAGCCGCTAATGACGTCCAACTGTTTCTCATAGGCCGCCTTATACATAACGGCGTCATTAATAACGACGGTATGTATTTTCAAGCCGTAAATTTTTTCCAGACCTATATTGCCGTCTTGGCGACCCATGAATTCGGGGGTGAATCCGGCGGTAAGCTTGCTGCCGTAGGCCGTATTCGGCACAAAATACAACAAACTAAGTAGTGCAAATAACAGGGGCGCTGTTACAGCGATTTTGCGGAGCTTTTTAACGCTTAATTTTTGCAAACGCGATAAGGAGAAGTCGAATAGCAGGGCCAGCAGAGCAGCGGGTATAGCACCTGTAAGGATCATATGGGTGTTGTTCAGCGAGATGCCTCCGAATATGAATTCGCCCAAGCCCCCCGCGGCAATGTAAGACGCCAAGGTAGCTACGCCTACATTAATGACGGTCGCCGTGCGTATACCGGCCAAAATGACGGGCATAGCAAGCGGCAGCTCAACCTGCAACAGGAGTTGCCATCGGTTAAGCCCCACGGCTACCGCCGCCTCCTTTACATGGGCATCAACACCGGTGATGCCTGTATAGGTATTACGGATAATCGGAAGCAAGGCGTAGAGAAACAAGGCAACAATGGCCGGCTTAATGCCGATGCCGAGCAAGGGGATCATAAAGCCCAGTAAGGCTATGCTTGGTATTGTTTGCAGGATGCCAGCAACGCCCAGTACAGGGCCCGACAAGCTTTCTTTTCTGGCGATAAGAATACCTAAAGGGAGGCCCACCAAAGTGGCAATAGATAAGGAAATGAAAGTGAGGCCTATGTGCTGCAAGGTCTGAATCAACAGCTTATCGGCTTGTTGCGACATATAATTCCAAAGTGTTTGCTGTGGTTCGTTCATGCAACGATATTTTTTTTATACTGGTAAAAAGCGGCCATCAATTGCTCAAATTGCACGGCTTTCAACTCATTCCGCTCGCGGTCGAGGATCTGCAGCGCTTCTGCCCCACGGTATTTAAAATAGGCCAAGGCACGCCATAGGGTGGTCTTGGATGGTAGGGCCGCTGTAGTTGCCGGCCCACTGCCCGGAGGCAACCACTTCCATAGCGCTTGCAGTTGGATGACCTTAAACTCGAGCTGCAAACGTTGTTCGTTCAGAAAATCCGTCACCAGCGGGCTCGACGGCCTAAAAAGCAAGTCCTCCGGCGCGCCCGTTTGCACGACTTTGCCTTTATCCATCAGGCAAATCTGATCGCCCAGCTCAAAGGCTTCCTGTACGTCATGCGTAACCATAATAATAGTTTTTCTTTTCAGCTCATCCAAGGCGATGAATTCTTCTTGTATTTTGGCGCGGGTCACATTATCCAGTGCACCGAAAGGTTCATCCATCAATAAGATTGACGGTTCTGCCGCTAAGGCCCTGGCAAGTCCCACGCGCTGTTGTTGACCTCCGCTTAATTCATGCGGATACATAGAACGGTACCTTGTCGAGAGGTGAAGCTTCTCCAAAAGTTCGTCTATGCGCTTTTCTATTCGTTTTTTATCCCACTTTAATAGATGTGGCACAATGGCAATGTTCTGCGCTACCGAGTAATGGGGAAAGAGTCCTGTGTTCTGAAGTACATATCCCATATTTCGCCGCAGATCGACGGCCGATTGATCCCATATGTTTTTATTGTTGATGAAAATCTGTCCAGTGTCCGGTGTGAGCAAGCGATTGATCATTTTAAGCATCGTGGTTTTACCGCAACCGCTTGCCCCCAGCAGGATCAGGTTTTCTTCCGCTCTGATTTCTAGAGACAGCTGGTCAACCGCTTTCCGGTCGCCGAACGATTTGCTTACCTCTTGTATTTTGATCATCGCGTTTAGTCATCCAAGGTCATAAACAGGTTATTTAATGATTCGGTATAGAGCGGGTGGGCGAACACACAATAGCGTATACGATCATAAGTTATTTTGCCTTCCATAGCCATTTGCAATACAGACATAATTTCACCGCCTTCGGCTGCCAAGATGGTCGCGCCAAGTACTCTCTTGGTTTTTGAATCGACAACAGCTTTCATAAACCCGCGCGTATTTCCCGTTTCGACGCCGCGGGCGACACTCGTCATGGGCAGTTTTGCCACTTTTATGTTGAGTCCTTGCTTTTTAGCTTCCATTTCGCTCAGGCCGATACGACCGAGCTGGGGGTCTGTAAACATGCAGTAAGGGACCGGTCTGGCACGCGTTGTGTACTGCTTGTTCTCCAAGAGGTTGCGATAAACAATCGTATAGTCGTTATAGGAAATATGGGTAAAGGCAGGACCTCCTTTTACGTCGCCTAAGGCATAAATACCCTTTACATTAGTCTCCAATTTGCCGTTTACTTTTATATATCCTTTGTCGTCCACTTTTACACCGGTGTTGGCAAGCTGAAGACGGGGTGTTTGTGGAACACGTCCCGCTGCGATTAAGACATGGCTACACCTGATGTCGCGTTTTTTTCCAGCAACATCAACGGTTGCGATCACTTGTTCTTTGCCGACTTTTTCGAAGGACTTAGCCGTTACATTTGCTAATACCTCGATGGCTTCCTGTTGCAATATTTTATGCATTTCGTCTGACACATCCTCGTCTTCACCGGCCAGAATGCGAGCTGATTTTTCCAGTATAGTAACCTTGCTGCCGAAACGGCGGAACATTTGACCGAATTCGAGGCCAATATAATTTCCGCCGATGATGAGGAGGTGCTCGGGCACTGCTTCCAATTCAAGTATGCTTGTAGAGGTAAGAAAGTCTATGGTGTCGAGGCCTTCAATTTCGGGTATGCGCGTCGTGGTGCCTGTGTTCAGAAAAAAGAGATCAGCTTTTAAGGTTTGCTCTGTACCTGTATTCGTTGTGACAAGCACCGTTTTAACATCGGTAAAAGTCGCTTCGCCTAAAATCAGATCCAGATTTTTCGTTTCTTCCAACGCTTTTTGGCTGCCTTTCCTGGCATTTTCAACAAGTTCATCTTTCCTTTTTTTTATGAAAGACATATCAATTTTATAGTCTTTCACAAAAATGCCTAAGTCGGCATTCTTCTGGGTTTCATAAGCTGCTTTAGCGGAAGCTATCCATGCTTTAGTGGGCGTGCAGCCATCGTTAATGCAAGTACCGCCTACCCACCGTTTTTCAATGATTGCCACTTTTTTACCCGCGTTTGCCAGCTTCTTGGCCAGCGGGACACCTGCTTGGCCAGAGCCAATAATGATAGCGTCATACTGTCTATTCATCATATCTCTCGGTTTTATAGGTGTTTGAAGGTCTACAATCACCTTCATTGCAAACAAGGAAGTGTCAAAATGGTTTTTATAATTGCGCAAACGGTTGAGATTTCCTTGCAGGCTTTTTGTGGAGTGTCTTCAAGTTCATTATACTTGGCTGATATCTATTGCAAATTGTTTAGTTTTGAGTGCGAGGAACCGATACTTCGCGTTTTATGTATACAGTCAATATTTGCCCCTATGTCGAAACTTTTTAGCCCTATCAAAATAAAGGGCATCACTTTAAAAAACCGAATAGTTGTTTCTCCAATGTGCCAGTATTCGGCCGTAGACGGATTTGCTAACGATTGGCATTTCGTGCACCTGGGAAGTCGTGCTGTAGGTGGAGCCTCTTTAATTATCGTTGAGGCTACTGCCGTAGCGCCGGAAGGAAGAATATCTCCTGAAGATTTAGGTATTTGGGATGATGCGCATGTAGGAAAACTCCACCAGATCGCGTCGTTTATCAAAAGCCAGCAATCGGTGCCCGGAATTCAATTGGCACATGCGGGTCGGAAAGCCAGTACCGCCGCACCGTGGAAGGGAAGGGGTAAGGTGGCGGTAGAAGAAGGGGGATGGGACACCGTAGCTCCTTCGGCAATCGCCTTCGCAGATGACTATCCGATGCCGGTCGAATTGAATAAAGAAGGAATTAATGCGATTGTGGCCGACTTTAAATCGGCGGCCGAGCGGTCTTTGCGCGCAGGATTCGAGCTTATCGAAGTGCACGCCGCTCACGGGTATCTATTGCATCAGTTTTTGTCGCCCTTAAGTAATCAACGCCAAGACGAGTATGGGGGGAGTTTCGAAAACCGCATCCGACTGCTGTTGGACGTTATTGAAAGTATTAAAACCGTTTGGCCTCCAGAATTTCCCTTGTTTGTAAGGATTTCGGCTAGCGACTGGGCCGATGGTGGTTGGGACTTGGAACAATCGTTGAAGTTAGCCGTTATGCTCAAAGCCAAGGGTGTTGATCTTATCGATGTATCCAGCGGTGGCCTCGTCCCTTATCAAAAAATTGCCGTCGGCCCGGCTTACCAGTTACCGTTTGCATCGAGAATTAAAAGAGAAACGGGTATTATGACGGCCACTGTCGGTCTGATAACCAATGCCGCACAGGCGGAAACCATCCTGGTAAATGGTGATGCCGATTTAATTGCCATGGCACGTGAGCTGTTGCGTAATCCTTATTTCCCTTTACAGGCTGCCGGCGAACTACATGAATCGGTTGAATGGCCTGTCCAATATGAAAGGGCTAAACCGACTGAAAGAAAGTGAAAGGGTGGTAATAAATCGCTAAGATACTATAGTAAGAGGATAAAAAGCGTCATAAACGGTGAAGTATTTGCGCTGATATTTGTTTGTCTAACCAATATCAGGTTGGGCAAGGGCACAGAACCTTGCTCACGAACAGCGAATCAATTTTAATTTTTATGATGAAAACATCCACTCTTATCGCGCTCACATTGGGTATTACAATCGGCTCAATACATGCTGTGAAAGCGCAATATCCTGTTATTCCCAAAGCCATGGAAGACTCGGCAAATGCCGAGATGGCTAAATTCCAGGCGCGCTCCGATGCGGCTTGGGCAAAGGCTCTATCCGTTATTGAAGAGGAAGCAAAAAAGGGCAAACCTTATATTCCCTGGGCCAGTAAGCCCGAAGATCTTCCACAAGCAAAAATACCGGCTTTTCCAGGTGCCGAAGGGGGTGGCGCTTTTTCTTTTGGCGGCCGGGGAGGCAAAGTGTATGTGGTAACCAGTTTGGCAGACAGTGGCCCGGGAACATTTAGGGAGGCCTGCGAACAGGGCGGTGCCCGCATCGTTGTTTTTAATGTGGCGGGTATTATTCATCTAAAGAGTCCTGTCAGCATCCGCGCTCCGTATATAACCATTGCCGGCCAAACAGCGCCGGGCGATGGGGTATGTATAGCCGGCGAATCGGTATGGATCGATACGCACGATGTCGTTATTCGCTACATGCGCTTTAGACGCGGCAGCACGGATGTGACCAGGCGAGACGATGCTTTAGGTGGCAATGGTATCGGAAACATTATCATCGATCATGTATCGGCCAGTTGGGGGCTCGACGAAAATATGTCAATGTATCGTCACGTATACAATCGGGGTGATAGTACAAAACAGGAGAAATTGCCAACGGTAAACGTCACTATCCAAAACTCTATTTTCTCGGAGGCCTTGGATCGGTATAATCACGCCTTTGGGAGTACCATCGGCGGGCTCAACAGCACGTTTATGCGGAATCTATGGGCCAGTAATATCAGCAGGAATCCTTCGATCGGTATGTATGGCGATTTCGGCTTCGTGAACAATGTGGTGTTCAATTGGTGGAACCGGAGTGCGGATGGGGGCGACCACCGTTCGTTTTTCAATTTCATCAACAATTATTACAAGCCAGGGCCAATTACACCGACCGACCAACCAATCGGCCACCGCATACTTAAACCGGAGGGAAATAGAGATCGCGGTCATGAGAATGAATATGGTAAAGCTTACGTTGCCGGTAATATAGTGGAAGGCAATGCGCGCGTGACGGCCGACAACTGGGCTGGTGGTGTGCAAATAGAAAATAAGCCCGATGCGGAGCCCTATACCGCGGCGATTCGCGTAGACAAGCCCTTCCCCATGGCGAAGCTTACCTTGATGCCTGCGCAGGAAGCTTATGACCATGTGCTAAAAAACGTGGGAGCGACCCTGCCTAAACGCGATGCAGTGGATGAACGCATCGTAAAACAGGTAGCAACGGGCAAGATTTTCTATAATGAGCAGAGTCAAGTAGATATCAGCAGTCCTTATATCAAACGCCGTTTACCGGCAGATTCCTATAAAAAGGGCATTATTGCTGATCCGGAGCAGGTGGGGGGATATCCAAATTATGACGGTAAACCTTATCCTGATGCCGATCAAGACGGTATGCCCGATGCTTGGGAAACGGCACATGGCCTGAATCCGAAGGACCCCAGCGATGCTACTCTTGATCGGGATGGCGACGGCTATGCCAATATAGAAGAATTCATCAATAGCGTAGTACCTAAAACCTTATAAGCGTGACAGCAGGTAAGGCCAGACTATACCTGAACGGGAAATATAAAAATTGCTAAAACAATAAAACCATCGCTTTGTTGAATAAACAAGGTTAGGTTGATTATAAAATAAAGGCCCTTGCTACCCAAAGCAGGGCCTTTATTATTTGCGTAGAAAGACAGGTGTTTAGTAATAACCGGCTTGTTGCAAACAGTATGGACGATTTACTTGTTATGGGATGAACGTTCGCTATGATGGCGATACGGTAACGAGGACATCGATTACTTGAAAAAACAGCATGGTTACAGATCTTACGCCTGATTTAATAAAAGCACTTTACGGACGTGGTTGCACGTTTCTTTACGCTCCCCATCAATTTCAATTTGACAACCCATTATGGATACCCATGATTGTGCCCTTGGACGAATGTGATTGGATCGATCCAGATAGCGATGCGATACTTACCATCAAAGAAGCCTTTAATATACCCTTTGAAAATTTTCTCAATCACAAAGTAATTATGCCCCAATAGGGACGATTTTTAAAAGGGGAAAACAATTTTCCTTACCTAGGGTAATTAGTAAGAACAATAAAATTACGAAAGGCATTTTATGGAAAATTGGATAAAAGAGAATGCGTATCAGCTAAAGGAGCCGTTAGGCTTAGGAGGCGTTCCCATCGGTACGGCATTTGAAAAAATATCGGCTGAAACGGCGTACGCCATCTTGGAAAAAGCGTGGGAACTAGGAATACGTTATTACGATACTTCTCCGTGGTACGGACTCACTAAAAGCGAGCGGATTTTTGGGGAGTTTCTCAAAGAAAAGCCACGGGAAGACTTTGTTTTTTCCACGAAAGTAGGTCGGCTTTTTCATGAAGTGCCGGCAAATGAAGTTCCCGAGACTATGTGGTTAGACCCCTTGCCCTACGATTTTGAACATGTCTACACCGCTGACGCCGTTAAGAAGGCGATAGAAGACAGTTTAGAAAGAACAGGACTCGGTCATATAGACATCGTTTACGTGCATGATCTCTCGGAAGATCAAGTGGGAGATCGATATCCCGACTTCCTTAAGCAAGCGACAGCGGGCGCTTTTAAGGTGTTGAGCGACTACCGGAGCCAAGGGATTATAAAAGCGTGGGGTATGGGCGTAAATAAAATAGAGCCCATACTCGATTGCCTCGATCGGGCAGACCCTGATATTTGTCTGTCGGCAACACAGTATTCTATTATAGAGCACGAAGATGCCGTCGACCGCCTATTGCCGGCCGTTCGGAAAGCGGGTGTGCAGCTGGTATCGGGCGCCGGATACAATTCCGGCTTTATTGCAGGCCGACAACGCTATAATTATAAGGACGTCATTCCGAAAGGCTATGAAGAAAAGAGAAGCCGCATTGAAGCCATCGCAGAGGCACATGGAATCGACATGATTACCGCTGCATTGCATTTCGTCTTGTCTGCCGATGAATTTGTCTCGATTATACCCGGTGCGAGTAAAACGGATCAAATAGAATCGAATGTAAGAGCGCTGAACACCGCGGTGCCGACCGAATTTTGGCAAGAATTGAAAGCAGAAGGCTTGATTTACAGTGAGGCACCTGTCCCTGAATAAGATTATTTGAGCCGAATCGCCAAGGGGCATCGTCAGCCGGTTAAGACAAAAAAGCACAGAATGAACTACAGCTCATCCTGTGCTTTTTTGATGACTTTGTTGAGGTCGATCCCTTTTCCCAATGCGCCCTTAAAAAGATCCCCAGTTTCCTTAAGTCGCTCATAGGCATTGTGTATGGTGAAATCGCTCATCTTCAGCCCAGATTTAACCTCGTCCCAAGCAAGCGGCATAGAGACGGTAGCACCCGGTTTTGGTCGCAGTGAATAAGGGCCCGCTATTGTCGCTCCTGGCCTGTTCTGTAAGAAATCAAGATACATTTTACCTTTCCGGCTTTTTACTTTCCGCTCTAAGCTCGTGAAGTCGGGCAATTGCTGGTGCACCAGGTTGACAATGACCTTGGCGAAAAGCTGCGACTGGTCGTAGGTGTATTTCGCTGCAAGTGGTATGTAGATATGTATGCCCGTAGAGCCTGAAGTCTTGGGATAGCTCGGCACATCGATGGCATCCAACACTTTTTTTACTTCCTGTGCAGCTTCGATCACTTGCTCAAAGGTGTTCTGATCTGGATCAAGGTCTATGACGCAATAATCGGGGTTGTCCGGTGATTGTATTCTGCTGAACCAAGGGTTCATTTCGATACATCCTAAAGAAGCCATCCACAACAAGGTCGCTTCATCATCACCTACCAGGTACTCCTTATGTTCTCCTTCGCTCGTAACATAGGGATAGGTCTTTTGCACCCACTCAGGAGCTTTACCTTTAATGTCTTTTTGATAAAAACTTGGCCCCTTTATCCCATTTGGGAATCGATTTAAGGACATCGGGCGGTCTTTTAAATAGGGAAGGATATACTCGGCAATCCGGTAATAATAATTAAACATGTCGCGTTTGGTAATGCCATCATCGGGCCAGTAAACTTTGCTGAGATGCGTAAACTTGAGTTCCTTGCCGTTAATTTCGCTGGTTTGCGTTTCCTCCCGTGGATTTAATAAGGTGCGTCTCTCTCCTTTGGCCGGCTTGGTGGCCGTCTTTGCCGTTTCATTTTCTGCTTCCGCCACGGTAGCTTCTGTGTCGCTGGGTTTTTCCATCACCACTTCATCGGCATCTTTATCCACGCGCATGCCTTTAAAGGAAGCCTGTCTGAAAATACCTTCGCTCGTTACTTCGGCATAATTAACTTCACACACCAATTCCGGTTTCAGCCAAGTAGGTTTAGCACCGAGGCGTTGTGGGCGGAAGCGCGAGGGTTTATCCACGTCGGGCGCTACGTCAAAAGGACTTTTGTCGGTAATCAAAGGCTTGAAAAGCTTCATCATTTCCTTTTGCTTGCTGTCGGAAAAACCAGTGCCCACCTTCCCAACATAGCGCAGTTTCTTCCCTTCATATACGCCCATAACAAGGGCACTGAAGGCCTTCGACGTTCCTTCGTTGTGCGTAAACCCTGCAATCACTACCTCCTGTCGGCGTTGCACTTTTATTTTAAGCCATTCTCTTGATCGAAGATCGGATGCATAGGTGCTATCGGCTTTCTTGGCCATAATCCCTTCGAGCCCCACCTGTTCCGCGGCATCAAAAAAGTCGATGCCTCTTGCCACAAAAACCTTGCTCTGACGAATGCGGTCGTCGTCTGTAGGAAGGATATCCTGAAGGATTGCTTGTCGTTCTACCAGAGGCAGTCCCATTAAATTTTTCCCTTCGTACCATAAGATGTCAAAGACATAAAACACCAGGTTCCCATCGGCTTCGCTTCTCCAGTTTTGTAAAGCACCAAAGTCTGATAGCCCTTTATCGTTCAGTACCACAATTTCTCCATCAATCACTGCATTGATGCGCCATCCTTTCAACAGATCTACAAGGGGGTAATATTTATCAAAGGGTATATTGTTGCGGGAAATTAACTTAACATCTTTGTCGCTCACTTTGGCAATGGCGCGGTAGCCGTCCCACTTCACTTCGTACAGCCAGTCGGGGTCATCGAAAGGCTCGTCGATCAGGGTAGCCTTCATCGGCTTGATCGTTTGTGGAACCGCCGATTCCGGTGCTTTTTTCAGTAGTGTAGGCACGTCCAGTTTCCTAGGGGCTGCACTTTCTTCTACATCTGCAGCCAGCTGTTCATCTGCTTCTGCCGGGCGGCTGTCCGCTTTACGTCGTTTCTTGGGTTTTTCAACATCTTCCTCATGACCATTCCGCCACACCTTATCGCTGTTTTTTTCGACTTCTTCCAAGGTTTTGTTTGAGAGTACCGATTTATCCTGTTTGGTAATGTCCGATTTACTGGCAAATTCATCTTTATGTTTGATCAGTAACCAACCATTTTCGCCCATGCCCTGTGTTTTTACCAGTGCATACTCGCCTTTGAGTTTTTTTCCTTGTAAACGAACTTTTAATGATCCTTTGTTGAGCTGCTCCAATAGGTGCTTTTCCTGGGCCTTTTTGGTTTTTAACGGTTCGATAGGCTCATAGGTTCCTTCATCCCAGACGATTACCGTTCCGCCTCCATATTGGCCTTTCGGGATCGTGCCTTCAAATTGCCGGTAATCCATCGGATGATCCTCCACCATCATTGCCAAGCGTTTATTCTGCGGATCGGTGGAAGGACCTTTGGGTACAGCCCAGCTTTTTAGCGTGCCGTTCATCTCTAAACGGAAGTCATAGTGTAGGCGTGACGCCTTATGTTTCTGCACCACAAAGGTCAGTTGCTTTTTGTTGGGACTTTTGCCCGCTTTCGGTTCGCTGGTCTTTTTGAAGTCCCTTTTTTTACGATATTGATCGAGCGCCATAGTGAAAACAGCCCTATAAAGGACTACTGTTTGTTTTAGTGAAAAATATTAAGCTCTTCTTTCCATAATTTAGCCTTAGTCTCTTTTTTGGTAAAAGCGTTTAGGCCGCTATCGCTTCCTTCGTTTTTGCTTTGCTGTGGCTGTGTTTTCGAAGATACTAGCTTAGTAACAAAAGAACGGTCAATCAGTTTTAAGTACGCTAGGGCATTCGTTGAAAAGCGCTCTATGTATTATCTTTGATCGGATCTGAATTACGGAGATCGTATACTGATTTTGAACAAAGCAATGAAACACCTTTTATCTACCTGGAATGAACATCGCCGGCGATCCTTTGGCCCGCTCTGTTTCCTATTACTTCTGTGTACTTTAAATGTTGCGCATGCACAAAAAAGCAGCCGGTTAAAAGGGAAGGTTATTTGTCTGGATCCCGGGCATGGAGGAACGGCGAAAACAGATGCTTACCGACAAGGGCCTGCTGGAGAAAGGGAAGAATGGATTAATCTCCGTGTAGCACGTATATTACAGGAATTACTGGTACAAAAAGGAGCAAAAGTGCTGATGACGCGTACGGAAGATGTGTTTGTCCCCATACCCGATCGGGCTAAGATGGCAGTAGAAAATCACGCCGACCTGTTTCTCTCCATCCATCATAATGCCACTGCGGATTCGGCCGTTAATTTTCCGATCATATACTTTCATGGGCATGTTTCGGAGAATAAGGCAAGTGTTGCATTGGGAAGAACCATCGCCAAAGCCTTACGAACGCAGTTTTATGGTGGCAAAACACCGCTGAGTTTGGTTTCAGACTATACCATTTTTGCCGAACGAGGGGCTGGCGTATTAAGAGGAACCTACGGCATACCTGCCGTGCTATCGGAAGCGTCCTTCTTCACCAATCCTACCGAAGAGAGCCGGTTGAAGGATACCACGCACAACAGAGAGGAAGCCATGGCCTATGTGGCTGCCTTGGAGTCTTTCTTTGACGAACCCCAACCGCCCATAGTACCGAAAAATTCGCTGGTGTCGGTTTTACCGTTCAGAGGGCTGCAGGAAGCCGCGCGGATGAGTGGGGAAGCCAAGACTTGGTACGCCGATTATAAGGCAGGTTTGCGCTTGATGCAACGAGGTGATACCGCATCCATTCGTGGGGCTTATGACCTCTTTACGCGTTCTGATCGGTCATTTCCAGACTCTTATGTAGCCCGGGAATGTCACCAAAACCGCGCCTTTCTGTTAGAACGGCAAGGTAAGAGCGCAGCCGCGGCAGAAGAGAGGAAGCGGGCTAAGGAATTTTATGTGGTGCTCGACTAAGGGTATTGGCTGCTTCTTTAAACTGGTCGAGGTATTTTCGATTTCTGACAAATACTCAAGTGACTTTCTTGAGGTTTTTGCACCCTTCGGTATAGACTTTGTGAATAGCCGAGAGCCGGTTCAAATAGTAATGTGCGAAAACACTTCAGCGTAAATAACGTTATCTTTAGAAGTATAATTATTTCAAGAAACGACTATGGGAAACTACAAGGATAAGCCTTTGTCTTACATAGGAAGGCTCTCTATTACGTGTTTAGTTATCATTTGTTGTGCCGCTTGCGGCGGAAACAACAAAGGCGAGAAAGCAGTTGATGGCGATGGTCAGACTGATGAGTCCCTTGGAAGTTCATCAGAATATGGTGCTGAAATTAAACCCTCGTCGCCTAAGGAAGACCAGTCGACAACAAAATATGCAAAAATTGTGGGCTGGGAAGAGGGGCAAACGCCTACTGCGCCCGTTGGATACCGTGTGGTAAAGTTTGCTGACAGTCTAAATAGTCCTCGAAACATCTACGTAGCACCAAACGGCGATATATTAGTTGCACAGGCGCGGACAGAGCGTGAGGGGGAAGATCCGAAAAAGGTTGATTCGCGTAACATCTTTCGTAGCAAAAGTCCGAACCAGATTCTACTCTTTCGCGATAAAGATGGCGATGGTATTCCAGAGTTCAGGGAAGTCTTCTTAAGCGGGCTGTCACAACCTTACGGTATGTTGGTTTTAGGTTCGCACTTTTATGTTGCTAACACGGATGGGCTGGTACGGTTTCCCTACCAGTTAGGAGCCAATAAAATTGACGGCAAGGGCGAAAAGATTGCCACCTTACCGGCCGGCGGATATAATAATCATTGGACCCGTAATATCCTGGCCAATGGCGATGGATCAAAAATATACATCTCTGTAGGGTCTGGTAGCAATGTAGGAGACAATGGGATGGAACATGAAATACGCCGGGCAAACATATTGGAGGTAAATCCGGACGGAAAGGAAGAGCGAATTTATGCCGCTGGCCTTCGCAATCCTGTTGGTATGGACTGGGAGCCCGGTACAGGAAAATTATGGACGGCAGTGAATGAACGGGACGAACTCGGCGATGAGTTGGTGCCCGACTATATTACACATGTCGAAGAAAACGGTTTTTATGGTTGGCCGTATACTTACTGGGGTAAACACATCGATCCGCGTTGGAAAGGAAAAGTACCGGACTCACTGGTAAAGGCGGCAATTACGCCTGATTATGCCGTTGGAGCGCATACAGCATCACTTGGCTTTGCCTTTAATAAGGCCCCCGGCTTTAATGCAGGAGCCTTTATCGGCCAACATGGTTCGTGGAACCGGTCGGGATTCAGTGGCTATAAAATCGTCTTTGTGCCCTTTAAAAAAGGAAAGCCTGCGGGTAATCCTGAAGACTTTCTAACCGGTTTTATTGCTGATGAATCGACAAATACTGTACATGGTCGTCCAGTAGCGGTTGTGTTTACCAAAAAATATATGCTGGTAGCGGACGATGCTGCCAATGTGATCTGGGCGATATTACCGGAATAGGTGGATGGGTTAAGCTATAATTTGAAAAGATCGGTCAGCTACGCGGTCCTGTGCCAAGAAGAAGTAAGGTCTTCCCGATAGGCACTTTCTCCGTAATCAAGATTGAACAAGTCGTTTATGGATGCATCCCGCTTTACAATTTCTTCCAAAGCCACGGTTCTGATATCTTCTTCTTCCCAGTCTTCGGTAATAAACTGCCAGTCGCCTTCTTCGTCGTGGTATACTTCAACAATAGGAGCCCCTTCCTCCAGCCATTGCCGGGTTGTAAATACGGCGAGGTTTTTATCTTCCATAAATTTGAAATCAGCATTTCGGTCGAGCAGCGGCTGTAAGCGCTTGAAACTAGGTTCGAAGTTTTCGGCCCAAGGGAATCGATGGTTTTTATCCGGCCAGACGAATTGCAGGGCTGGCATGGTGAGATCCTGATAATGCGCCAGGGCAGCACCGAAGTAGTCTTTGATGTTTGAAGGATCTACCGAAATAAATGTGGTTAAATAGTCTTCTAAGAAGTCCTGGTAAGGTTTATTTAGCTGAATCGTTTCGCCTTGTTTTATTAATTCCCCGATATCGTTGAGGATAAGATGCATCGTCTCCGCAGGCAGTCCTAAGCAGATTACTTCGGGATGGTTGAAATTTTGCCAAAGGCCAATGGTATAGGCAAATGAGGGCTGATAAGCAGTCGATTTTACCATGATGACATGCCAGCCATTGCTTGCTATGCTGTTTTCGAATCGTTCATTATCAAGGTAACGGGAGTTTTCATTTCTCATAATTTGATTGACGGATTTGCACGAATCAATAAGAATCAAGAAGTTTTACATTTCTGCTGTTAAACTTAATGAATAGTTTTCAATTTGCTGTTAAATATCCGTTTAAATGTCGTTCTGCTCTTCTTTATAGATAAGGCCTTCCTTTTACTCATTCCGCAGACTATCTATGGGGTTGGCTAAGGCCGCTTTAATAGCCTTTAAGCTGATTGTTGCAAAAGCAATAACAAAGGTGATAACTGCCGCAAACAAAAAGACCCACCAAGCCAAGTCCGTTTGATAAGCAAAGCTTTGCAGCCAACGGCGCATTACATAATAACTGACGGGTAATGTAATCGCGGTAGCGATAAGTACCGGTTTTAGTAAGTCTTTTGATAAGAGCATGACAATATGTTGAACGGACGATCCAAGTACTTTCCTGACGCCGATTTCCTTAATACGCTTGGCTGCGGTAAAGGAAGCCAGGCCGAATAAGCCGAGGCAGGCTATAAAGATGGCCAGTCCAGCAAAAATGCTCAGTAATGTTTGTTGAAGGATGTCCTTCTTGTATAATGTATCGAACTGCTGGTCGAGAAACCGATAGGCTAAGGGGTACGCTGGTGCCGCATTATTATAAATGGCTGTTACTTTATGCACAGCCTCGTTCAGGTTGCCGGCTTGTAGTTTGATTAAGCAGACCCGTCTGTCTTCTGAGGGGGAAATGACCAAAGGCTCGATGTTCTCTTTTAGGGATAAAAAGTTAAAATCCGCTACTACGCCTACTACGTTCCGCGCGGCACTATCTCTAACTGTATTTCGGATGCGCTTCCCCACAGCTTGGTCGGGCGTCCATCCGAGTTCTGCAGCTGCTGTGCGGTTAAGCAATACGGCGTTGGTTGAATCGGTGGGGAATTCTTTTGAAAGATCGCGACCTGCAATTATTTTTAAACCCAGCGTTTCAACATATTCAAAATCTGCGAATTCCGAGTGTGCCCGCCATTTCTCCGCATGTCCCTCCACCTCGAACATTTGAATATCGAAATAGCCGCCGGGTTCGCCCGACATCAGGGATACCGATTTTACGAAGCTCTCATTTTGCAAAGCGGTTTTAAAGGCCTGCATGTTTCTATAGATGTCCATATTGTCGATGGGAACGATGAGGGCTTGTTCGGCATTGTAACCGAGCTGCTTATTCTTTATATAACTCATTTGTTTGGCAACCGTAACGGTGCCTATAATCAAAAATACCGAAATACTAAATTGAATGATAACCAAGCTGTGTCTGAACAGAGCACCGCCTTTTCCTAATCGTAGTTTTCCTTTTAACGCTTGAATGGGAGAGAATGCCGAAAGAAAAAGTGCCGGATAAAAGCCCGCAAGTAGTCCTATAAACACAATCAGACCTATTAAGAATAACCAGATGGACGGACTGCTCCAAGGCACTGTGAGTGTATAACCCAGCAAGCTATTATATTGTGGCATAAGCACGAACAATAACGCCACGGCAACTATGCAGGAGAGGAGGGTTAGCAAAAGTGATTCACCTATAAACTGTTTAATCAGGTGGTCGCGTAGCGCGCCTAATACTTTTCTTACGCCGACCTCTTTGGAGCGTTCCACTGCCCGGATCGTCGAGAGGTTCATGAAGTTGATGCATGCAATCAACAGAATAAGTAGGGCTATGGATAAGAAGATATAGACAACCACTTTATCTCCGTGTTTGGCATTATCAAAAGTACTGTTCTCAAAATATACGTCTTTTAAGGGAGCAAGCGAAAGTGAAAATTTATACCCATACCTGCGTGCATCCGAGCCCATGTATTTTTCCATAAAAGCGGCAAAGCGACTTTCTACCTGTTGCTCGCTGGTTTTTGGATCAAGTAATACATAGGTATACATGCCGTTATTAATCCAGACCGTCATGTTAGGGCTGTTTTGGTAGTTGGCAAGCGGAACCAATAAGTCGAAATCAAGGTGGGAATTGGAAGGTACGTCTTTGGCAATGCCCATTACCTTCAATTGAAGGTTTTTGTCTAATTCAATAACTTGGCCCATAGCCTGATCGATGCCCCCGAAGTACTTCTTTGCCGTGCTTTCGGTAAGTACCACGTTTGTGGGATCTTTTAAAACCGTTGACGGATCGCCTGCTAGCAAGGGAAACGAAAACAGTTGGAGGAAGTCAGAGTCGACATCGTATATTTTTTTCTCCAGGAAAGATTGGTCGCCGATCCTTACCAGGCCTTCCGTAGGGTTAACACGTACCGCCTTTTTAATTTCTCCTTTAAAGTCATTGAGTAAGGCCGGTGCATAGGGCCCGGATAAGTAAGCCACATTTTTTTCTTGTTCGTTAACGGTAATGCCCCGCATAACACGGTAAATGCGGTCCTTCTTGTCGTGGAAATCATCAACGCTGAATTCGTTCAAGATGAACAAGAAAATCATCATACAGGTGGTGATGCCTATACTAAGTCCTAAAATATTGATAAAGGAGAAGAGTTTGTTTTTCATTAAACTCCGCCAGGCTATTTTAAAATAGTTCTTTAACATGGTGTTGCTTTTTTGTCTGCACGCGTAATTCGCTCCTGCCGATTTGCACCGTTCAATTACTGCTTTTTGTTGATGTACAGTAAGTAAGCCAAAAATGTATTTGATTGTATTTGTGCTGTTTAGGTAGGTTCGATTAGCAGAAGTGTCCGAAAAGCGGACACCATTTTGTCCATTAGCGGACATAGGTAGCCTGTAAGCCCGACTTGTTTTGGAAAGAACCGCCGGTTTTAGTATGTTTAGGGCATGCGGAGAAATAATAACTATACATCGATGTTAGGAATGACGCTCTTTTTTTTGCATTTCCTTATTATAGAGCCTGTTGTTGCGCAACAAAAGCGGGCACGCGATTTAGGCATAGCGATCGGGGTACTTCCTCCAGGTCCACTGAATGCCATTACCGATGTGGAAGGCGTATTGGTTGGCCATGAAACGCTGATAGAAGGCGATTCCATTCGGACGGGTGTGACCGCGATTCTTCCCCATGGTGGGAACCTCTTCCAGGAAAAAGTTCCCGCAGCTGCTTTTGTGGGCAATGGTTTCGGAAAATTGGCTGGAAGTACGCAAGTGATGGAGTTGGGTAATATAGAGACTCCCATTGTTTTAACCAATACCCTTAATGTGGCGGAAGGTATCGCGGGCGTTGTGGAATATACCCTGTCTCAAAAAGGGAATGAAAATGTACAATCGGTTAATGCAGTGGTGGGCGAGACCAATGATGGATACTTGAACGATATCCGAGGTCGGCACATCACCAAAAAACATGTAATGGCTGCCATCAGCCAAGCAGTGCGGGGGCTCCCGGAGGAAGGCGCTGTAGGAGCAGGAACTGGAACCGTATGTTTCGGTTTCAAAGGCGGCATAGGCACGGCCTCCAGGAAACTTCCGGAAAGTTTGGGCGCTTACACCGTAGGCGTGCTGGTGCAAAGCAATTTTGGCGGGGTACTGCAAATTGCCGGTGCACCGATCGGGAAGGACCTAGGCAAATTTGCCTTTAGTGATCAACTGCAAAACAATGGAGATGGCTCTTGCATACTCGTTGTGGCGACCGACGCCCCTTTAGATAGCCGCAACTTGAGCCGACTGGCTAAACGGGCCTTTATGGGGCTGGCAAAGACAGGAGGAATCGCCTCGAACGGCAGCGGCGATTATGTATTGGCTTTTTCCACAGCCCAAGCCTTACGCGTGCCCTATAGCGCTGAAAGGCCTACGCAAAGCGCAGCATATCTCAACAACGACGCCACATCACCGCTCTTTATGGCTGCGATTGAAGCGGCCGAGGAAGCGATTATTAATTCTTTGCTAATGGCAAAAACCACGGTTGGAAAAGATGGCCGGAAGGTTTCTGCCCTGCCCATGGAACAAGTGCTTCCTTTATTAAGGCGTTATTCTGTCCTCCCAAAAGAAAATAAACCGCATTAAAGATTGTTTAGCCTTTGTTTAAAGGCATCCTGAATCGTCCGGGTTATCGGCCCGACCTCCTCGCGTCGAAAAAGAGTCTCGTTCTCTTTGTCTACTTGCCCAATGGCCAATACCTGTGTCGTTGTGCCAGTTAAAAATAGCTCGTCCATAGTCGGCAAGCGATCCAAAGGTACCGGTTCTTCCTTCACCTCTATGCCAAGTTCCTTACAAATAGCGATCACTTCCATCCGTGTAATGCCAGGGAGAATTTGCGGTCCTTGTGGATGTGTATATACGTGGGCTTGCTTCACAAAAAAGGAGGAAGTATGAGTACCTTCAGTTAAAGAGTCGCCACGATATAAAAGTGCTTCCTGATATCCTCGGTGATGCGCTTCATTATTAGCCAGCACATTCCCCATTAAGGACGTCGATTTGATATCACAACGATGCCACCGCTTGTCTTCGAGCACAAGTACCTTGGCTCTTTTATGTTCAAAACCAGCGAGTTGAAGAGGGTAAGCGTAACACAATACCGTCGGTTCTGTCTGTTCTGGAAAAAAGTGGGTACGCGGCGCTGTACCGCGACTGACCTGCATATAAACGGCACCATCTGCATTGGACAAGCCCGCATGCTGGATTGCTTCTGTCACTATATCTTCCCATGAAACGAGCTTCGTCATAATTGCTACCTCCTGCAAGGAATAATGGAGGCGATTGAGGTGCGCCTGTAACAAAAACGGCTTTCCTTGATAAAAGGGAATCACTTCGTATATGCCGTCGCCGAGCATAAAACCGCGGTCAAAAACAGATAAGGTAGCCTGGTCAGCCGGTATCCAGCGACCGTTCAGAAAAACAGTTTGAGGGTATGTTGGACTCATATATAATGCAGTTGCAGAATTAGACAGCGCTAATTTATAATAAAGAACGCAGAAATCTCCGTCTTTATCGAATGCTGTCGGTGTTTTGTTTAAGTGACCCCACCTTTTCGTCCGTGGGGCCGGCAAAAAGGTGGGGCATAGCGGGGCTAATCACGTGGGAAATAACTGGCTTTGATTAATTCATCCAAATTGTTAAAAGGTTTATTGGGTTTGAGGTATTGCTCTAGAAATTTATATACTTTTAAACGAATTTCCTTCGCTCCATAATTATCGATCCGGTCATAATGGTGTCCTCCGGGCTTATCTTTATATATCTCATAGTCAAACTTTTTACCCTCTGCTTTCAGCGCTTGGATGAGATGTTCTACTTCCAACACGTTTACATCCTCATCATTGGTGTTAGTGTGTACCAATAGGGGTGTTTTCAGCTTTGCGGCATTCCAGGCTGGCGATCTTTTACGATATTCCGCTACATTATCTACCGCCTGTTTCCCCATGTGGTAATCCGCCGCATATAAATCCCGATAGCTTTGACTCTTGTATCCCATTCTTGCCACCAAGTCGCTCACGGGAACACCAGCATAGCCTACTGCATAATTTTCGGGGTGATTAAATAGGCTCAATAGCGTAATCATGCCCCCGTGACTCCATCCCATAATACCGACCCTGCCTTTATCCAGAAAATCATAGTTTTCCAGCATATAATCGCGACTCGCCTGTACGTCGTCCACTTCTAAGCCGCCATAATCGATTAAACGATAAAAGCCGGCGCCGTAGCCTGTGCTTCCGCGATAATCTGGCGCTACCACCACATATTCCTGTACCATTAATTCACGGATAATATGCGCATAAGAGGTTTCAAAATAGGCATGTACACCGCCGTGAGGTAATACAATTAGTGGATATTTTTTATGGATGTCGATTGTTTTCGGAACAAAAACGTAGGCCGAGAACAAGATCGGATTATTTGCCCCTTGTGCTGTTGGATTCTTAATCACCGCGGGCGGGGGACCGGTGATGATGACTTTATCCGTATAAGCATAGTCGGCCAACTTATCATACCATGACAAATCGTCGATGCCTTTCGTAATTTTCTGAAAGGTATGCTGCATGTTTTCGACCTGACGTTCCAGGGCGGCGATCTGGGCTTCCGCTGACTTTTCTCTTTCCTGCGCTTTCACCGGCACAAGATTGCCTAACACGATAAAGAATAACAATAAGGTGGAGTGTAATGAAAATGGATTCATGTTTTTACGTTTAATTTGAATAGGGTATTTATATTAAAACTTGCGTGTATATGTAGCTCTTACTTAGGCTGTAATTCCAAAACCTGATCTGCTACCCCTTCAATCTTTTTTTTTGAAAAATAAACCGGGAAATATCGATTATCTTTCCAAAGGGAAAAGAGGTCGCGGTAATGCACACTTTCAGGATCTCCGGATTGCTGGACGAATAAGCCTGCTAAACGTTTTTCTTTTGTCTGCATGGTACTAAGCGTTTACTTTGTTTACGGGTAGATTGCGATCGGGTCAAATAAACTGGGCGCTTCGGCCGGACTATTGCTGTTTGAATTTAATTCATTTTGCGAATAAATAAATCGGGCGGGTAGGCGCGAACCGTTCGTTGGCGTCAGTTTAATGCCATAAACTTCGTTTCGGTTGCGGCGTTCATCGTTCCAACCAATATGCTGTCCGTAAAAAGTGACATAACGCTCCTCTAAAATTTCTCTGAGTAAGGCCGCTTCTTGGCTCAGTCCGTCTGTATTTTCTATGCCTCCTACTGCGAAATCGGCTAAGTCGTAAGGTAAATACCGATAGGTTCCATCTTCCTTATAGGTGTTATGCAAATAGCCGCCTTGATTCAAAAAGGCACGATAACTGTTGAGATGGCCAAGGGCCACTTCAAGCCCTTTGCCTGATCGTATGGCCATTTCGGCAAGGGTGAGACTGTTTTCCTGATAAGTGACCAACGGAAATGAAGCGTCTTCGGCGAAAAAACCGCGTTTATCATTTGTGGTTAATGTATTGGGTTCGATAACGCCGGGTGCGTTTATTCCGTTTTCCAAATAATAAAAACGGAACCGCGCAGTTTCGTCGGTTTTGCTATTTCCACGATAAGCTGCATGCTGCGGATTTAGAATCAGCGCATTGTAAGCATCTTCACCAGTAATACTGCCGGTGCGAACAGAAGTCAGCAAAGTAAACGTCGCATTTTGGTTGGCGTTCACTGAGGTGCCATGCGGCGCATACAAAGAATTTGTATAGGTGCTGATCCCGTGCTGTGCCGCTTCATACGCTTCGGTATAGGCCTTTACGTCCGTATACAAACGCGCTTTCAGGGTATAGGCCACTTCCTGCCATTTAGCTGCATCGCCGCTCAAGAAGAGGTCTTCCGTACTCAGGGTGCCTACGCCCGTAGCGAGGTCGGCGATGCCTTCGTCCAACAAAGCTTGCAGCTTTGGGTAAAGTTCGTCCTGACTTTCGAATCGCGGATTGGGATAAGCTTCCGGATCGCTTGTTTCCGAAAAAGGGATGTCACCCCAGAGCTCTGTGGCAGAAGCCATGGCATGTGCTCTCAGTATCTTCGCCACACCGGCCATTTTCCTGTTCCCCAATTCGTCCGCTTTCTGAATGGCAATAAGCAGGTTTTTGTTGGCGCCGGTGAAATACAAATTCCACTCGTCGTCAAAATTGTTTGCAGTAATTTGATAAACGCCCCAAGTGCCGTATTGCAAGGCTACTCCTTTCCCGTAGCTGGCCCAAACCAAAGATAACCTACTGGTCATGCCTTCATGCGCGGCCATGTGGGCGATTTCGGCGCCCTTAAACACAAATGCGGCCGTGGCATCCGTCGGATCATTTGGGTTGTTATTCAAGTTTTCTACGAGGTCCTCGCAGGAGGAATGGACCAAGACAACAAATCCCAACAAAAGTGATTTCCATATATAGCTCTTCATCTTCCAATTCATGAGATTAATAATTAATTTTTAAACTAAAAACCAGCGATCGGGTGCTCGGATTATTAAAATAGTCCACCCCCCTTGAATTTCCCACGCCTGCTACATTGGTTTCGGGATCGATACCTGAAATTTTCGTCCACAGGAAGGGATTTCGAGCCGTAACCGTGATGTTGACCGATTTTAATTTCGACCAGTTTTGAAATTTAGGCGAGTTTAAATCATAGCCCAATGAAATTTCGCGAATGCGGGTCCAGCTCCCATCACTTACGAACTGTTCTGCAAGCTGGCCGGTGTGACTACCGATGGACGTATAAAAAGATTGATCTAATAGCACCGGACCTCCGCCAAAATCACCGATATTGCCGCGAACAACACTGCCTGCGGGAATGACGTTGCCTGCATAATTATACAGATCCTGTGTTAAGGCAACTTCATGCCCTACATCTGCATGTGTTCCGAAGTTATAAAGGGTTCCGCGGGTTCCTTCGTAGAAGTCGCCCCCCTGAAAGGTTTCCAATAGGACATGCAAATGGACCTTTTTATAGGAAAGATCAGTTCCGATGCCTCCCCGCCAATTGGGATTCGGGTCGCCGATAATTTGGGACTCGGTAGACAATTGCGGGAAACCGGTCGATGTTAGTGCCAAGGAACCGTCCGGATTGCGTTGATAGGCCCCTCCATAGAAGGTAGACATCGCAGAGCCGACGCGCGCGACCGTACTCAGTGCACCACCGGTGAAGGTGATCAAGTCGGTTCCCGCTAGATCGGTCACCCGATTGCGGTTTCGGCTCCAATTGGCAAATACATTCCACGAAAAATCGTTCTTGCTCAATATATTATAATTTAGGTCCAGCTCCATTCCTTTGTTTTCCATTTTGCCGGCATTGGTATAACGCTGCCGGAAACCGGTGGAGCCCGCAGCAGAAACTTGTAAAAGCAGGTCGACAATCTTGTTCTGATAATAGGTGTATCCCACGCTCAGTTTATTGTCGAAGAAGCGCAGATCCGTTCCTATTTCCCATTCGGTTTTACGTTCCGGTTTTAAATAAGGATCTCCCTGTACCGTGCTTTCTACGTAGGCTCCGCCATAACCGGCACCACTCAGGTCGTTTGCCCAATTACCAAAGGAGGCCGTTATAAAGGGGGTCGTGTTTCGATAGGGCTCCGGTTGAATGCCGACAATTCCATACGAGCCTCTTAATTTTCCGAACGATAACACCTTGTTCTGCAGACCGGGAAGTTGACTAAACAGCCAGGCAATATCTGCCGAGGGATAGTAGAACGTCGATTTTGAGGCGCTTCCGAATGTAGAGCCTGACTCGCCGGCGCCTGAAAGGTTTAGATACAGTTGCTCCCGGTATCCTAAGTTGAGGGTCGCATACAAACGCGCCGTACGGCGGTGGGATTCGCTGTTGTATGGATAATTATTTTCGTAGGTTGAATTTGAGAAATTCGGAGGCACGTCGTCCATAATGAAATTATTCATCGTGCCGCCCAGCTCATGGTATTTTCGGTCGTTAACGTTAAAGCCGAGGATCCAGGTGCTGCTAACGGCCGGACTGATATCCTTGATAACCCTTCCAATAATGTCCAGGTTATTTTCTGTCTCCTTGATGATCTCCTGTTCATAGCTTCCTCTTCCCGAATTGAGTACCGAGTTTAGCGGGTGATTCGTTACACGGCGGTCGTTGTAAGAATCAATACCGCCGCGGGTGGTTAGGTCAAACCAATCTACCGGTTTAATTACCAATTCGGCGCTCATTAAAAACCGTTCTACCTCTGTTAAATTGGTCAGCTCGTGAATACTCCAAAGCGGGTCGTTATAACCTGGGTTTGCCGAGGCACCTAAGTAATTCCGGTAAGACCGCTGACGGTTGGGGATAGCAGATGCGGTAGGAGAGGCGTAATAATCGCCTTTCCAATAGCGGCTGTCAAAATCAGGGGAAGAACGCAGCATGCCGATATACAGCCCACTGCTATTGTCGCCTTTTTGAATGCGGTTTGCCGACGTTTTAATATAGTTGGCACGTGCTGAAGCGGTAACAAAGTCGTTGAATTTTCGGGACGTATTCAGTCGTACCGTGTTTCTTCCGTAATCACTTTGGCCGTTAAACACACCCTTCTGATCCAATCGGCCCAGACCTAAATAAAAATTCCCCTTCTCATTGCCACCGCTTAAACTTAGGTTATTATCAAAATAGGTGCCTGTACGGAAAACTGCATTTTCCCGTTCTTCGTTGTAGATCTCCCTTGAATTCTTTTGAATAATGGGATAAAACGTTTTGCCGTTATAGGCTTCAAAGCGTGCTCCGTTGCGGTCGACTTCGTCTTCGCCTCCGGAACGGTCGTCGATTTTGTCGCCCCACGAAAATTGGGAAGTAGGGTTAAAGACGCCGTTCGAACCTTGTCCGTAGTTGCTTTGCAAAGGATGAAGGCGGTTCACCTCATCGAGCGAAGTGGTTGATGAGAAGTTGACGTTGAGCTTATTGTCGTTTGCGCCCTGCTTAGTCGTAATCACGATTACTCCATTGGCCGCTCGCGAACCCCACAAGCCTGCAGCGGACGCTCCTTTTAATACTTGCATGCTTTCGATATCTTCCGGATTGATATCATTCAAACGAGACTGCTGCGCTACGCCACCCCGCGCATCGCCCAAGGTGCTATTACTCATGGGAATCCCATCGATAATCACTAAGGGCTGGTTAGAGCCGGTGATGGTATTTTGCCCCCTGATCTGGATATTTGAGCCGGCGCCGGGATCACCGGAAGACCGGTTGATTTGTACGCCGGCAGCTTTGCCGGCCAAACCATTAATTAGTCCGGTTTCACCCGATCTGACGATGTCTGAGGCTTTGACCGTTGAGGAAGTCGATCCTAAACGGTCTTTCACCTCTTTAAAGCCCAAGGCAGTTACCACGACGGCGTCTAATAATTGATTATCAGGTTCCATTTGTACCGTTAGCGAAGTGGATTGACCTAGGGCGATTTCTTTCACCTGATAACCGATATAAGAAAAGCGCAGCTTGGCTGCTGGGTCGGTTACCGAAATGTGGAAAATCCCTTCCTCATTGGTTGATGTGCCGCCTTGTGCGCCTACCACACTAACGCTAACACCGCTTAGCGGTTGACCATCTTCTCCTAGCACTTTACCTGAGATCTGTTCTTGCACGTTTAGTACTTCACGGCGGTTCGGCTTATTTTCCTTGCGGATGATAATGGTCTTGTTTTTCAAAAGATAAGTGAGGCCACTGTTTTTTAACACTTGATCCATTGCGGTCGTCAATGATGCATCATGGAGGGTGATGTTAGGTACGGAAACGTTTTTTAAATCACTGACTTTATAAATAATCGCATAATCCGTTTGTACCTGAATTTCATGGAAGATTTGTTCCAAGGTTGCCTTACGTGCTGATATACTCACTTTTTGTGCTTTTGCTGCGTAGCCCAGCTGTAAAAGGAAAAGAGTCAAATAAAGTAAGGTAATAGGTAGTCGCATTGTCCATTTATTGCACAAGATAGTCTGATAAGGCAGGTGCCCGATGCTTCGGTAATTATTACAAATGAGGCTACGTAGAGCAATGTAGCATCCCTTTATAATGCAAATTTTCATACATTTGTTGCATTAGGTTAATTCCATATTCTATTAGTTTGCTGCCTTTTTTATAAAGGCTTGATGTGTTTAACCTAACTTTACCCTGGAATGCGGCTACATTCCGGGGTTCTTGTTTCGGTTATATCTCGATGTTCGCTTTTAAGGCATAACCACAATCCTCCTTTCCTTCTCGCCGGGGGGAGCCGCGAAAATTTTAAAATGTATTCCTCCCAACTCCGTTAAAACGTCCAATAAATCTTCGACATGTCGAAACTGTTTAACTACTCCTCCAAACTGGTCAGAAGGGAGATCACCCTGGTAGGTTACGTTTACTCGATACCAACGGGAAATTTTCCGCATAATCGCGTAAATGTCTTCATTGTCAAGAGTCATATAGCCGTTCGTCCAGGCAACGACCTGATCGGTATTTACCTTGTTTAGAATAATGTTTCCGTCTTTTAATGTCGCTTGTTCTCCCGGCTTTAAGAGGGTATGGTTCAACTTGATTCTTCCATCTACTAGGGTCGTTTTTAAGCCCTCTTCGTCCGGATAGGCGAGTACGTTAAGTTTCGTGCCTAATACCGTAATCTGCTGGTTCTTAGCTTCTATGATGAACGGGATGCTCATTTTTTTTACATCAAAGTACGCTTCTCCCATGAGTTTTACCCACCGTCGGTGTTGCGGCGTGGAGGGGCGGTAGATCAGCGCCGAGCAGGCATTTACCACCACCCTGGTACCATCCGTTAGTCTGATCCGTATCTGTTTTCCATAGGGCACATCAATCCGATGGAGAGCCGACGAATAGGCGGCTTTTTCCATATTATGCTGTTCATATCTAAGTTCGCTTGCAGTTTCTTTGTATATCCGGACGCCCGCGTCGCCGATCCATGTACCTTGCTGCATGTCGTCTATGACGAGTTGCTGTCCATTTGATAAGGTGAGCGTTGGTCGATCCGTCCAACCTGTTTCTGTCATTAGCATTGGCCGGTTTTTAACGCTTCCCATATCGTTGGCATAGTGCCACCAGTAATACGCACCGGAAGCAAGCAGCAGAACAGCTATGGCCGCAGAGAACCGCCTCAGTATGGACTTTGATCTCTTTCTTTGTTCGCCAAATTGTAAAATCGCGTTGCGCGTATGCTGATCGGCCATCTTTATACGTTCCAATAAATGGCTTGCCCGGCGGTCGTCTAAGGCATATTCGATTTTTTGGCGATCAAAAGCATCTCCCAATAAGATCTTTAGCTTACTCATGTACACCGGATCAGCAAAATAGCTGAGCAGTTCCTGCTCCTCGGAAGGCGTTGTTTGCTGGTTTTTATATTTTTCGAACAGAAAAATAATCCGGGCGTCGTACATAGTGTGGGTTATTTAGTAAGATGACACCTGAATTATTAAAATGGGGTAGTTTGATGTTGTTTTTTTTGGTAAAAAAAGTTTTTTGCTTTTTATACGAGCTTTATTTTCTTAAAAATGCGAAAAGTAGCACAAATACGGCGTCTATTCTGGCGCCTATATAAGTTCTGATGGTTTTTAGTGCTATTTTCATGTGAGAATGTACGGTAAGTGAAGAAATGTTTAGTTTTTTGGCCGCGTCTTGGTATTTATAGCCTTCTTGATAGCATAAGTTGTATACTTTTTTTTGCTGTGGTGTAAGTCGATCGATCGCTTTTTTTAGCAAATTTTCCAAAGCTTCTTGGTCGATATATCCGGCATCTTCTTCTTCTATGAAGAAGACGTCTTGCTGCATTTGCTCCCTAGCCTTTTCGCGAATAGCTAATTGTCTCAGCGCATTATAAACCTGGTTCCGTACGGCACGATTAAGGTAGGCACCAAAGTTTTGCACTTCGACCATTTTTTTCCTTCCCATCCAAATGCGTATGAAGACTTCCTGCACAATTTCTTCCGACAAACTATCAGAACGCGTTAATCGTTTCGCAAACGAATAAACCAACCCTTGATAGCGGTCAAAAATCGTTTCAAACGCTATGCTGTTTCCTAAAGAAAGTTCTTTTAATAGTTTTTTCTCTTCATAATCTTTGATTTTTTTCATAAAAAAAGGCTTCAATTAGTAAAAAAAGCTATATGCTGTCGAAATCGATAAAATGTGTGTGTTTTTATTTTAGTTTCAGCTAATGTAGTATTTTTAACTAATGAATTTTATGTTTTTATCAAAAAAATATGGATCAGTGGTGTTTGTTTGTTAACGAAATCCGTATTAAACGGCTAAATATTTAAAAATATTGCTGTTTATTTATTGAAAATGTTAATACTGTCTTTCCGTGTTACTCGGATAGAAAGTACGCGCCGATTTTAAAGTGCAAATCCTCATATTTGACGCCTGTCATGTTTACGGTTATCGCCACAATGAGCTCTTCGGGTGGATATAAGACAAAAATAGTCGTTCCACCGACTGATCCACCACTGTGTCCTATCCAATCGCGACCGTCGAAGTGATAGGTTCGCCATCCCATGCCGTAATCTGTTGATGTACCCGCTGTAGTTTTCTGCGGTGTCCAAAGTAGGGACTTTGTAGCGGCTCGCAGCAGGTTGTTTTCCAGAAAGGCCCTTCCAAATAGAATGAGATCTTCTGTAGTGGAAAGAAAACCGCCTCCGGCCCATTTATAGCTATTATCGACAGTAGGGGCGTTTAAGAGCTGTTGCTGTTCGTTTTGAACATAATAGCGGGTGCGATTTTGAATTAGGCTATCCATGAATTCAGGCACAGTGTTCGTCATGCCCATTGGGCCAAAAACATGTTTTTGCATATAGGGTAGAAAATCCATTTCGCTTGCACTTTCCAACGCAGCGCTGATTAGATTCCATCCATAACTTGAATAACTATAGTCGGTTCCAGGTTTAAACAGCAAGCTGTCTTCCCGAAAGATCGCCAAGCCTTCTAATACCGTTGGATAGTATTTATTGCTCCAGTTTTCTTCACCCCGGTAATGGCGTATGCCGGCTGTGTGCCCGGCTAGTTGTCGCAAGTTTATGTCCCATTTCTTTTTAGGGAATTCCGGAACATACCGCTGGATAGGCGCTTCCAAATTTAATTTACCCTCTTCGTATAACAGACCGATGGCCGTGGATGTAAAGGTTTTAGAAACGCTTCCTATCCTAAATTTGGTGTTTGCCGGATCAACTTGCACACCTTGCTCCAAGTCTGCATAACCAAAGCCTTCCGACCAAATGAGTTTACCCTTTTTCGCAACAGAGATGCTTAATCCTGGCAAATGGTGCTTTTGCATAAAGGCCTTCACGAGTTTTTGCGAGGCTATAATGGCGGAATCCTGACTGTAAGAAGGAAGATAACTAAAGGTGAAAAAAGCAACTGATAGGCCGATTGATATCCATTTAGCGACCAAGGAGGGGACGTTGAACATATTTTTTTCCATGTTTTAAAAAACTAGCGTTGGTTAAGGGGCTTTCTTTTCTTTATATGACACCTATAACGGTGAGTCGGGGTAGTTGCCGCGCGACTTTTATTGTGCGGTGGTCAAGAACCTTCTCAGCGGTTTATATAACGTATTCCACTAGGGGCCAGCCAATATGAGTATGCCTTATTGGGGCTCGAAATCGGAGCTCTTGGAGGTGATCGGATTGGCGAGATGGGCAAAATTCACATTGCTGTGGAGAAGTTTCCAATGGATCAGGCCTTGGAAGTATGATAAAATGCGGGCGGGAAAGTTAAGAGGACGTGCTGTTTTGATGCCGTAAATTCGCTTTAAAGGTCAAAAATGAGGCGGTCGGCTTGAATTTTATGATTTTGAACAGCAGTAACTAATGTCACGCGTCTATCTTTCAGTTCAGATCAGTCCAAAAGCAACCGCAAACCGGATCAGTTCGGCTAGGCTCGTAATATTGAGCTTGCGGATGATGTTCTTTCGGTGATTGTTTACGGTGTGAATGGAAATGAATAATACATCCGAGATATGGCAACTGCTTTTCCCTTCGGCAATGAGGCTGATAATCTCCTTTTCACGCTTGCTTAGTGCGTTGAACAGATGAAAGTGTTTCGCACAATAGGCGCTCTGATCAGCTAAGTAATGGAACTGGTTAGAAGCCTGTGTTAAGCCTTCCGCCGGCAATGAGAGATGGAGTAGCAGACCGGCTTCTGCATGATATGTACGTGTAGTGGTGAGGTGCCATTCATAAGTACCTTTATGTCCCGTCTTCACCCGCTGATAAAAAGAGAACAATGTCTGCGAATCATCACGCCGTAAGTAATTCAGCAATTGCTTTTTAATAGCAGGCATTTCATCTTGTGGAAAAAACTGTTTAAAATAATCGGGTCCCATCAATTGTAGCTCCTCCGATGAGCGACGGAGCCTGTCCGCTCCGTAGGTATTCATATAAATATTTGTTAAACTTTTAATGTTCTGTAGCATCACACTGCCGGGTAAATAGTCGCCAATGTCTTCTAATTTCAGTTTTCCCTGTTGTAGTCGATTACCGAGGGTATACAATTGAGCTTGCACATGCTGCCCTAGGGAGGCTGATGGAATGGATTTTAGGTTTGCCATTGCATTTCTGTTTAGATCGACAGGATATATCGATTGATCATATAAATATAGAAAATAAATTTATATGATCAATGCATAATTTGCTTGGAACAGAAATAAAGATTCAGCTTTTGCGCTATAAAGGTTGTCGCAAGTAAACATTTATGTATCTCTTTCTGTTGTAAAAAGAAAAATACATACGATGGCAGACGATAAAAGTATCAGAAACGGAAGAGACAGGCTGTTGATAAACACGAATGAGCAATACGAAATAGCATATTTGGAGAAAAAGTTTGGAGTCAGTAAAGAGGAAGTGCTCCGGGCTGTTGAGCAGGTAGGCAATGAGCGGGACGCGGTGGAAGCCTATCTCCGTAAATCGGAATGAGTTAAGCGGTGTTTTTGGTGTTTTTTTAGTTTTAGGGTAGTCCCGCCTGCATATAGATGATATGTAGGCGGGTTTTTTAATAGGTTTCAATCAAAGTGAATCATGGAAATAGCAATCAGCAAAGAGCTTCTGCAAAAACTGAAAGAGCAGGGGTATACCGTACTGCTAGCCGAAGAGCCGCCAATGGGTGAGGAATTTCTGTTAACGCCTTGTCGATGGGACATGGACGATTTCCTTTACTCTCCGCTGGCGAAAGAGCATGAAGACAGTGAATTCATTATCATCGACGATTTGTTAAAGTACGGTTGTGATGAGCATACTTGTTATAAAGTCATCCACAAAGGAAACACCGGATAAAGAAGATGGTAGCAGCGGCAAACATAAGACCCTGCTTTTGTGTTACCCTTTCTACATAGTAAGTAAAACCTTTTTTATGAAAGCTACCACTGCTGTTATATCGTTAAGCTTTTATCTATTGACATATACCGTCTTGGCATCGATGGGAGCTTCTTTAGTCCTTCTAACTTGTTTATACCTGTTTGTACGTCTTCAAACTAAATTAGACACATTAGGATGAAACCTTAAGGAGACTTTCGAGTTATAAATTTATTAATTTTT
>NZ_SBJH01000030.1 GCF_004368405.1 Olivibacter sp. XZL3 | reverse complement strand
GTTGATGATAGGTTTTTTAAAGAACACTAACCTAATCTCTTGCCAAAGAGATATTTACTAAGCCACCTGTACGGGCGCACACAGGTACTTGATGTATTCCGCCATTCCCTCTTTGGCAATCGCTTTCCAAGCCTCTTCAATCAGGATGAGCTTGCGAATACCTTTCAATCGGCGCATTTTGTTGATAAACACCTCCATAATGATGATGGTCACAATGGGAAAGAGGATTTTGTGGTCTTTAATCGCATCAATCTCAAACACGATAAAGCGTTTAGAAAGCAGGTCTAACTGTTTGTCGGAGTTCAACAGGTAATCGTATTCCCCTCCTTTGTAATAAGGTTCGAGTACGTTCAGGAAGTTGGCAATGTCAAAGTCTTTTTCCCTTACCTGCTTTTCCTCCAGTACCTTGCGGTAGTCGCCTTTTACATACTCATAGAAACCGTTGAATGAGGAGTACACATCTTCCGTTTTGATACGTTCGATATAACCGCTTACCGCATTGGACAGGGCAACTTCTTCAGAACGGGTTGGCGGCTCATCATCACGTTTCCATAAGGTCAGTATCAGGGTTTTGATACTTTCCCGCTTCTCAATGTCGAATACGCCATCATCGGTATAGAAAGGGTTAAAGGCAATCGGGTTATCTTCGGTATATGTGAAGTAAACACCGTCTTCGCCTTTGGTCTTTCCTTTGATGAGTTCGCATAAGCCCTGATAAGAGTTACCCGTATCTACCAACAGTACGTGTGCGCCCTGTTCGTAATACTGGCGTACCATATGGTTAGTGAAGAACGATTTACCCGAACCCGACGGACCAAGTATAAACTTGTTTCGGTTCGTGATGATACCCCGTTTCATAGGCAGGTCGGAAATATCCAAATGGATAGGTTTTCCTGTAAGCCTGTCAGCCATCTTGATACCGAACGGCGAGGGCGAATTGTGGTAGTTGGTTTCTTCCGTGAAGAAGCACAAGGCAGGCTCAATAAAAGTGTAAAAACTTTCTTCACTGGGAAAGTCGCCCGCATTGCCCGGCATTCCTGCCCAGTAGAATGTTGCTACGTCCGTAGTGTTGTGGCGTGGCTTACACTCCATCAATGCCAATGCACTACCGCAATCATTCTTTAACTGCTTCAGTTCCGCAGGGTCTTCCGACCACGCCATAATGTTGTAGTGCGCACGGATGGAGGACAATCCGAAGCTGTGGGCTTCGTTCAGGTACTTTTCTATCCACTCTTTATTGATTTGGTTGGCACGACTGTACCTTGCCAGTGAGTGCATATTCCTTGCAGACTTCTCAAACTTTTGCAGGTTGTCTTCGCTGTTATCCAAAAAAATGTACTGGTTGTATATGTGGTTGCAGCTTAATAGCAAGCCCACAGGTGCGGCGAATGACAGACGGCAGTCGCTACGGTCGGTAGATAGCTTTTCAAAACGGGTATCTGCCGATACCGTTCCGGGCAGGTCATCCGTATCTGAAAGGGTATGCAGGCTTAACCTTTTGTTGCCAATGCGCACCTCTTCGTTTCCGAGTGCGATGTCCTGCATTGGTGTTCCTGCTCCCCTCGATAACGTGAGGTACTGTTCCAGTAATCCCTGTGTATCTTCCGTTCCGATAATGTCCTCTTCGGTCAAACGCCGCAGGCTGACAAAACCGCTATCGTTCACGATACGTTCAAACTGGGCGACCGCCTCCATAAAGCGGTGTATCGTTTCCTTGTTCCTGATTTCCTTTGGTATCAGTGTACCTTTGCAAAGCGAACTAAAGTTGCTTTGCATCCGCATTCTTTCCTTAGTAGTCTTTGTCAGAAACAGGTAGCAATAATGGTTCAGGAACGGTCGCTCGTTGAAATGACGTTGATAAGACTTCGATAAAAAACTCTGGTCTTCGATTGCCAAATCAGGTGCATAGCTTTCCTTAATGTACCAATCCTGTTTGTGAATGACCGTAAAATCAGGGAGGGTTTTAATCGCCTTGTGCCAGGCGGAGTGAATGGCTTCGTATTCCGCAGAAGCTACCGTGAACAGTTCCGGCAAACGCACTTCAAAACAAGCGGTAATGTCCGCATCTTTGGATAAGATGCAGTTGTTCTCTACTGCCAACAAGGGAAATTTGTTTTCCAGTGTGGTGGTCTTTGCTACATTTCTCATACGGCATTCTGTTTAGGTGTGAATTTTAAATAGCGGTTTACAGGCTTGCGGCAGATGATGTAGCGGGGATGCCTTTTATTGGCTGCAATTTTCATCAGTCCGTGTTCGCCGTACTTCCTGTTCAGCGAAAAGGTCTGCCATACAATGAGCGAAGCACCGCCTGCTCCGAGGAACAGGCAGATGTAAGAGTTTACGCCTGCCATATACAGTATCATCACGAGGATAAGCGTACCGAGCAGCCCACCTGCGAAAATGAACAGGTATTGCGCTTTTAGCCCTTTAAATTCCACCGTCCTGCCGATGCCTTTGTTGATATTGTAATTCATAAGGCAACGGATTAAAGGAAGAATGAACGCAGGATAGTAGCGGCAACAATCAAGAAGATACACGCACCAAACCACGAAGCTGCGGTCTTACTCGTGTCGGGGTCGCCGGAACTGAATTTGTTGTACACCTTAACGCCCCCTATTAACCCGACTACCGCACCGATGGCGTAGATTAATTGCGTTGCGGGGTCGAAATAACTTGTTACCATTTGGGTAGCCTCGTTGATACCTGCCGAGCCGTTTCCCTGTGCGAACGCACCAATTCCTGACAGCATTGCCACGGCTGCCAGCAAAACTTTTTTTCTCTGTTTTTCCATAATTGAAACACATTAATTTGTTACTGTTTATCCCGCACCTTGCGAGCTTTCGGGACAAATGTCTTATGGAAAAAGAGGCGCTACCGTAAAGTGGCAGTCAGAGGACGTGTTTGGCTGTGAGTGGCGAGATATGAAACCAAATTTGCCAACTGAAGCGATATTAAGTTGATGAATATCACATCATTTACATTCATATTTTTTGCTTACATTTGAATTATTTAGACAAGTCTTAATAATTCAAGATGGCACTCGGAAAAAGGATAAAGGAAGTAAGAGAAAGTAAAGGATTACTTCTTAGAGAAGTCGGCGCAGCACTGGAATTAGATAACGCTTTTATCAGCAAGATAGAGAACGAAGAAAAGCTAATACCGAGGAAACATTTGGAAAATCTTTCGGGATTTCTGAACCTGCCATTAGAAGAACTTTTGGTTTTATGGCTATCCGACAAGATAAAAGGGCTTATCGATAATAATGAAATTGGAATAAAGGCATTAAAAAATGTTTTAAACGAGCTTAAAGGCAAATGAGAATGTAGCGGCAGTGTGTTTTGAAAGTCTTAAACTAACTGTTTGGTATAAACTTAAATAAATATAAAAGTATGTGCGTATGAAGTATATTTTACTCAATAATAATAGTTCTGTTGCCTATGATGATAGTGAAGCAGACGACGTAAAGGTTTATATAGACGGTAAACTTCACGATTTTAAAGACAGCACAGAGAATAGAGTTGATTATGCTATTGCAACAAAACGGAATAAATATTCACAAACTCTAAATAATCAGTTTGAGAATTTGCTTCTTTTAACAGGCGCAGGTTCTTCCATAGGTTGGGGCAAAGATGGTAAATTAGGAAAGTCGATGGCTAATCTATGGGACGACGCTGAAGCTCTCTTAACATCTGAAGTTTTTGAAAAGTTACTTGAAACAATCGGCTACGATGAAAAGTGGGAAGACGGTTCAATAGTCAAGAATTTGGAAAAAGTTCTTTCTATGGCTACTCCTGCAATTCCTTATGTGCCTAAAGCTGATATTGATATCGAGGATTGTGTGAACAAGATTAAAGATTTTATCAAAGAAGCCTGTCAGTTAAGCCTGCCTGACAACTCGGCACATACATTATTGCTTAATAAAATAACAAAACGTAAGGTCACTCTACCTCGATTTAAATTGTTCACGTTGAACTACGATATGATGTTTGAACAAGCAGCGTGTGAAAGCAATTTTGTTGTTGTTGACGGTTTTTCATTTTCACAACCAAGAATTTTTAGCGGGCGTAATTATGACTATGATATTGTTTCCAGAAATCAAAGCAGAGTTAAAGAGGAGGACAATTTCATTCAAAAAGTTTTCCACCTGTATAAATTACACGGTTCTGTTAATTGGGAAAAGCAAGACAATAAAATCATACAAAAAGAAAATCCTGATAATCCGTTGATGATATACCCACATCAGTCTAAATATGAGAGTTCTTATGAACAGCCATATTTCGAGATGATGTCACGGTTCCAGGCTAATCTCCGCAAGGATAATGTTTTTCTAATAACGATGGGGTTTAGTTTCGGTGATAAGCATATCGTTACTGCCATTGTAGAAGCTCTTGAACAAAATCCAAGTTTCCAATTGATGATTATTAATCGGGGAATAGATGAAACCAACGAAAACCTGAAACCCTTTATTGAGGCTTCAAAGAAATATTCCAACTTAAGTATTGTTTCTGAAACTTTTGAAGATTTCGCCAAAAACTATCCTGATTTAAAATCTTACAATCAGGAGGATACAAGACAAATAGTAATTAATATTCCCAATACCTAACTATGAGCAATAGCCCTTTTAATCACAGTCATTTTCTTGGCTATATAAATTTTGTATCCCCTGCCTTTGTTAAAGTGCATTTTCCATCCTCTGTTTTGATGAAAACATTTGTACATCACGCAGAAGTCTTGCGTGGTGGACTTGTCGGTAATTATATTGTTATTGAGGGGGAAGACAAAGGATTTTTGGGTAAAATGTTAGAAATATCTTTACCTGAAAAAGAACGATTAGAATTAAGCGAAAGAACCTTTTCAACTAAGGCGTTTCATCCCGTAGGCAGAATTGAAATTCTCTTATCATTTGACTTGTTTAATCCAAGTAAAATAGAAAAAGGGATAAATAGTTTACCCCTTATAGGTTCTAAAGTTTTTATTTGTTCATCGGAATTTCTTTCTACTCATTTTAAAACTTTTGGAATTAAACCAGAGAACATTGAACATTCGCCAACATTTAGAATGGGTAATCTAATTTATGACAAAAATGTCCCAGTAGATATATCTCTTCAGGCTATTTTCAGTCGCCACTGTGCAGTAGTTGGAACCACTGGTGGAGGTAAAAGTTATACCATCAGCAAGTTTTTGGAGGGAGTAATAGAAACAGGAGCGAAAGCAATTATTTTAGACCCAACGGGAGAGTATTCTACATTCGACACACATCCAAAAGTTACACATTCCATTCTTATTTCGGAAAGTTATTTTCCTTATCAAAACTTAACTATAAATGATTTATTTGTCCTGTTCAGACCATCTGGACAGGTTCAGCAACCCGTTTTACTGGAAGCAATAAAATCTTTGAAAGTAGCCCATTGTTTAATGAGTAATATTCCCAATAACGGGCATAATAATGATGGAACTAATGACAGCTTTACATTCCGGGGGCAACAAGTAATATTAAATAATGGATTAGTTGTGAAGCAAGGAAATTTGACTGCCGCTTACAATAATGCCTACTTTACTTATAAAGCGATAGTCGAAGATTTCTCTATAAACAATTTTGGTATTAACCTGCTTCACAGACAAATCGGTAATGAATGTTTTCAGATATTCAACGACCGTTGGGCAGCTAATAGAGATGAAAGGAATTACGGCAATGCGACAAGTTTGATAATGCGTGTCAACAATGTCATATCTGACAACGACTACTCCGGAATGTTTGGATTTAATGCACCGACGACGAATAATCTAATCACAAAAATAAATGAGTTTTTAGATAATCCTGATTTAAACGTCTTAAGAATTGGATTTGAGAACGTACCATACAATTTTCAGGTTAGGGAGATTTTAGCAAATTCATTGGGTAGATATTTATTGAATAAAGCACGAACAAACGCTTTTAGAGAAAAGCCATTGATACTATGTGTAGATGAGGCACATCAGTTCCTAAATAAAAAGGTCAAGGATGAATATTTTGAAAGTACAGAATTAAATGCTTTTGATAATATTGCCAAAGAAAGCCGTAAATATGGATTGTTTTTATGCTTATCAACACAAATGCCGAGAGATATTCCAGTTGGCACACTTAGTCAGATGGGAACATTTATTACTCATAGATTGATTAACTATCAAGATAAAGAAGCAATAGCCAGTGCTTGCTCAACAGCGAATAAAGAAACACTTTCTTTTTTGCCTTCGTTGGGTTCCGGCGAAGCAATTATAATGGGCGTTGATTTTCCAATGCCTATATCGGTCAAAGTAGATTTACCCAAAACGACACCAAAATTTGATACTCCAAAATTTACAAAAATAGCAGGAGCATAAAAATATAGTTCCAGTATTTAAAAAACGCCAAACTTTTTACGGTCTGACGTTCGGTTATCGGTGCGCCGATTTACATTTTTCTACCTTTCTGTTTACCTTTCTTTGGTTGGGTTGGCTGTTGTTTTTCGGTAGCTTTTTGCAGGTTCTTTTCTGCTTTCAGGTTGCTTTTAATCAAGCCAACAAGAAAGGTTTTTTCCCAGGGTATTTGCTTCGCTTCAAACTGCAATTTCAAGCCCTGCTTTGCCAGTCCGTGCGTCAATTCAAATCCGTAGTGCCTGTTCCATCCAATCCTGTCAAGCAATCTTTCGGAGGGAAATTGCACAGCAATTAAATCTTTAGGAAGCTCTTTGATAGTACGGTAATCCGGTTCCTGAAATTCGTGTGTCTTCGGATTGTAGGGAATGGTATAAGTTCTTTTCTCTTCATCATAGTAGTTGGCTATATCCGAGAACACAATGCCTTTTGAAAGGAAATCATCTTTAGGTCGCAGCATATCCATACGAATATCCACATAGAATGTATGCCCTGCAATAGCTATCGTTGGCAGCATCCCTTTGTTAACACGCATATCGTAGACTTCTTGGTCAACAATATTATTTGTTGGCTTTATCTCTGCCTTTTTCTGTTGAATACCAACTACCCAATCAATGTAGCCTTTTGCATCATCTATGTTGTGCGGCACGGACTTTCTGCCCCCTGACAGCTTGCTATCATCAAGTCCAACAATAAACCCGTGATTGGGAAACTCATCTGAACGGTAAACGATGATGAGATTATTAATGTCTTTGCCAACAACATTGTTCTTGTGGCTTGCTATGGTATGTCCTTTATATTCCTCGAATATATAATCAGGGTCATCTTTCTTAATCATATCTGTACTGTTTATTTTTTATCAGGCTGCAACACCTTTAAAAAGACAAAAGGGAGCCGTCTTTTCAGACAAACTCCCCAATGTCAAAATCACCCAAATCACTTTTCCGCAAGGTGGAAGAACCGTCGTCGCTTTCAGATGAAAGTGTGCTATCCAAAAGCTCGGCAATTTTTCGGGAAGCACCCTCAATGGAATTTTCCAGTAAGCTGAATAATTCGGTTCCCTGTAATTTCTGAACTATGGCTACCGCTGTTTCCTTTTGAGCCTGTTCCAAATTCTCTTTTTGGAGCAATGCCCCTACGGAGCTTAGTTCGTCGTAGGTAACCCCTTGGGCAAAACCGTTATCGCCACCGGATATTCCGTACCTGTTCCATTCTTCTTCCTCTTCCTCCAAATCAGGCATATTACTGAAAACTTCGTCCAGTTCTTCCTGCGGAATTTGAATGCTGACGTTTTCGTTTTCGTCGTATTCAATGTCTAAATTATCAGGGTTTATCTCCGGTTCCGTTATTTGGCTTTCATTGGCAGTGTTTGGCACTGAAAGGCTTCTTACTGGCTTGGGCTGCCCCATAATATCGGGCAGGTTCGGGTTAACTTTTTCCTGTGTGGGCTTTTGCTCCGACCTTTTATGAATGACAATCTTATCCTGCAAAAGCAGGGCAATGACTATCAGCAGGCAAATCACAATTACTATTTCCATAATCAGATGCTTTAAAAAATGGGTTTAAACTTTTCGTTGAAATCATCGGTAATGGCTTTTTCAAACATTTCAAAATGATGTTCCAATATGTTATCGAGATAGGCGTACAGGGGTATGGCATCTTTCCCGATTACCTGTACAATACGGGATAGCCGTTCGTGGTATTCCTGCCGGATATAAATGCTTTTATCGCCCCGCTTTGTCATCGAATGGGTTTTCAAAAAGTGTTCGCCGTAGCTTCCGTCAAGGATTTTTTTGGTGCGGTTCCTTTCCCGTTGTGCGGGTTTGCTTTGTGATAATTCTTCCTGCTGCACCTCGTCTTTTACCGCTTCCTTTACCTGCTCTTCGGCAGGTTCAGGCGGTAACTGCAAACCATCCTTTTTAATGCCGTCCACCATCAGGTTCATCATCATTTCCTCGTTAATGTCCGGCGTGACTTTTTTCTTATTGTCTTTTTCCATAGCACTACAATTGAATGATGTTTAAAAATTCGCTGATGAACAGGTCTAACTGGCAGGCTTTCATCAAACGCTCATCGGGAGGCATTACCGTAGAACGGAAAACCGTTTTGCTGTCCGCTTCGCTTTCCTTGCGAAAACGGGTGCTGTTCTTGATTTGGCTTTGCATCAGGCTTAACCCCAGTTGTTCAATAAGCTGATTGTACACCTCATATAAGGGTGTGCTTTCCCTGCCATCCACCTGGTTCCAAAACAGGTTAATGCTTTGTATGGAAGTTTCGCCCTTTTTCATAATCACGTCCTGTAAAAGCTGCGTGAAGATGAGCGTACTTTCCATTACCACACGGTCTGCCGTGATGGGCGTAAATATGTGGTGCATTCCCGCCAATGCTTTCAGTATGCCGGGCGTGTTCACGGTTCCGGGCAGGTCGAAGAACAGCACATCAGGCGGAACGGGAGAAGTGTTTACAAATTCGTGAGCCGCATCGAGTACGCTATCTGCTTTGTGCTGCATAATGGGATAGGCTTTTTTGTTGATGGTGGTAAACTGCTTATACGCCAGTTTTTTCAAAGCCTCATTTTCCATTACCATTGCCAAATCACGGGTTTTCATTTTCATCAGACTGTGCTGCGGAAAATCCGCATCAAATACGGCTACATTGTAGCCTAACCGATAGTGCATCGTACTGGCGACAAGCGTGGTAAATGTGCTTTTGCCAACACCACCTTTTTGAGAAGAAAAGGCGACAAACAGAGGTTTCTTTTTTGTGTCCATATTTTTAAAATTTAAAGTTTACATCTTACTGTTTTCAGGCTTGCAGCCGTGCCGTCCTGATTTCGTGCTGTCTTTCTTGCAGGATAGCTATCAGGCTTGCCTGCGGGAATTGCTGATTGCCTGCTTGCCTGCCGTACAGCAGCAATGCTTTCATTCAGGCATCTTATCAGGCGGGATTGCGTTCTTGCATTCGTTTCGTTCGTCATTCCATCCGTCACTCAGGCGTGATTGTCTGATAGCAGGCTGTCACGCTTTCCGTCATTCCTGCGCTCTTGCTTTCTTGCATTCCTGCAATCTTGCTGGCAGGATAACCTGCCATCTTGAATGTGTGCCGTCAGCTCGTCCTGAAGCACGGGCAGTCTGCCTGCCTGCCAACATTCAGGGGCAAAGAACTCATCAAATTCATTTAGTTGTATAGTGGTGGCAGTGTTTGGCGTTCAGAGGCAGCATTTGGCACTGTGGTACAGTGCAACGCTATCGTAAACAGGGCTTTACTTTGTATTGTGATTTTTATTAACGGATTTATGCAAAAGTCTTTTGACATATCAGGGGGTAACGGGAACGGCATCGAGCCGTTTTTCCCTGTTACATTCAATCCGTCCCGCAGGGCGGATTTTTGTGTTCACCGGAACACGGCAAGTTGTGTTTTGAGCATCTCGGAATGATTTCCGATGCTCAAAACAACTTGCCCTTTGCAGGGGGCAGAAAACACCTTCCGAAGTCAGGGTTTTGTATGGATTTTAAAATGGATTAGTGATGAACGATAACAACAAAAAGCAATTGAAAAAGACAGGACGCCGCCCCAAAGAAGACCCGGTGACCATTCGCTATACGATTTCCTTTAACGAGCAGGAACACGCCCGTTTTCTTGCCCTGTTTGATAAATCAGGTATGCAAGTAAAGGCGCATTTCATTACGTCCTGTATATTTGACAAGACCATAAAGACCATTCAGATTGATAAAGGAACGGTTGATTTTTATATGAGGCTGACCTCTTTTCACAGCCAGTTCCGTTCCATTGGTGTAAACTATAACCAAATTGTAAAGCTGCTGTACAAGAATTTTTCCGAGAAAAAGGCGGCTGCATTCCTGTACAAACTGGAAAAACAGACGGCTGAAATGGCAATGCTGTGTCAGAAAATTATCCAAATAAGCGAGGAATTTGAAGCCAAACACCTGAAAAAATAGCGGCAGAAATGATAGCAAAAATTGGAAGAAGCGCAAATTTATACGGGGCATTGGCGTACAATCAGCTTAAAGTGGAGAATGAAAACGGGCAGATTTTGTTTGCCAATAAGATGATTGAAACCGCAAGCGGTCATTATTCTGTGGCACAATTAGCCCAGTCTTTTGCCCCTTACCTGATAGCCAACCGCAACACCGAGAAACATACGTTGCATATTTCGCTCAATCCTGACCCGAACGATAAGGTTAGCGATGATAAGTTTAGGGAAATGGCAGAACAGTATATGCGGGAAATGGGTTACGGCGAACAGCCTTTTGTGGTGTTCAAACACACGGATATTGACCGCAGCCATATACACATTGTATCGGTTTGCGTGGACGAGCAGGGTAAAAAGATTTCGGACAAATTCGAGAAAATGCGGTCTATGAATGTATGCCGTGAACTGGAAAGACAACACGGATTGATACCCGCAACAGACAAGGAGCGCAACCAAACTGATAAGGTTTTCCGTCCGGTAGATTATCGGGCAGGCGATATAAAAAGCCAAATCGCTTCGGTAGTCCGCCACCTGCCGAACTATTATCGATACCAAACTTTGGGAGAATACAATGCTTTGCTTTCCCTGTTCAATGTTACCACCGAAAAAGTGGACGGCGAATTACAGGGAAAGATGCAGCAGGGTTTACTGTATATTCCGTTAAATGAAAAAGGAGAAAGAGCCGGACACCCGTTTAAGGCTTCCTTATTTGGTAAAAACGCAGGGCTACCAACTTTGGAATTACATTTTGCGAAAAGCAAAGAGGCTTTAAAAAACCACCCAACAAAGCCAACCCTAAAAGCTGCCGTTACAATTGCCCTGCAATCAACAAGTAATGAGCAGGCTTTTAAAAAACAGTTAGCCGAACAGGGCATTAACGTAGTGGTGCGTAGAAATGATGCAGGTCGTATTTACGGAATGACGTTTATTGACCACAATTCCAAAACGGTTTGGAATGGTTCAAATTTAAGCAAAGAGCTTTCTGCCAATACCTTTAATGATTATTGGAACAATAACATCAAACCGGAGATTAAAGAACCAGTTGAATTACAACCGAAAATATCTACATCAAATGATGCAGATCTTCCTGCGGAAGAACCACATCATTTGTTCGACTTCCTGAATACTTCTGAAAAACACGAAGACGGTTTGATTGAAGCATTTGGCGGTTTACTTCCCGAAGCCCAGGGCGAAGATTACGAGGAACAGGATTTTGCCAACAAGATGAAGAAAAAAAGGAAACGCCAAAGAGGTCAGAAATAGCAATCAGCCAAACACTGCCACACAACGCCACAGGCTGCCACATTCTTATAGCCACTCCATAGAGCCTTTAAATTCACGCCTGAACATTAAAACTTAAAATAATGCAGGGAGAAGACGATTTAAGAGGGCTTGCCAAGATAATGGCTTTTATGCGGGCAGTCAGTATTCTTTTGGTGCTGATGCACCTTTATTGGTTCTGCTACGGTTTCTTTTTAGAACGTGGTTGGACGTTGGAAGTAATCAACAAGATATTAGGCAATTTCGACCGAACGGCGGGTTTGTTTTCACATACCCTTTACACCAAAGCATTCGCTTTGGTCTTACTGGCTTTGAGTTGCTTAGGAACAAAGGGCGTAAAAAATGAGAAGATAACCTGGACTAAAATTTACGTGGCTTTGGGCGTTGGCTTTGTGCTGTTCTTCCTGAATACACCGTTGCTAAAGTTATCTCCGGCAACAGGTACATTCCTGTATATCCTTACTATCTCATTAGGTTATATCGCATTGCTGATGGCAGGTGTATGGATGAGCCGTTTGCTCCGTACTAACCTGATGGACGATGTTTTCAATAACGAGAACGAGAGCTTTCAGCAGGAAACCAAGCTGATGGAAAACGAGTATTCCGTCAACCTGCCCACCAAGTTTTATTACAAAGGCAAATGGAACAACGGTTGGATAAACATTGTCAATCCTTTCAGGGCATCAATCGTGTTGGGTACTCCGGGTTCAGGTAAATCTTATGCCATCGTAAATAACTACATCAAGCAGCAAATAGAGAAAGGCTTTAGTATGTACATATACGATTTTAAATTCGACGACCTTTCGACTATCGCCTACAATCATTTACTGAAGCACCGGGATAAGTACAAAGTTCAGCCGAAATTTTACGTGATAAATTTCGACGACCCACGCAAGAGCCACCGTTGCAATCCACTCAATCCCGAATTTATGACCGACATATCTGATGCTTACGAAGCGGCATATACCATAATGCTAAACCTTAACAAATCGTGGATTTTGAAGCAAGGGGATTTTTTCGTGGAAAGCCCAATTATCCTTTTAGCTGCCATTATTTGGTATCTGAAAATCTATGAGAATGGCAAATATTGTACATTTCCACACGCTATTGAATTGCTGAACAAAAAGTATTCAGAGGTATTCACGATATTAACTTCCTATCCCGAATTAGAAAACTACTTATCGCCGTTTATGGATGCTTGGCAAGGTGGAGCGCAAGACCAGTTACAAGGACAAATAGCATCAGCAAAAATTCCATTATCAAGAATGATTAGCCCACAATTATACTGGGTAATGACAGGCGATGATTTTACGCTTGACATCAATAACCCGAAAGAACCGAAAATTTTATGCGTGGGTAATAATCCCGACCGACAAAATATTTATTCCGCAGCTTTGGGTTTATACAATTCGAGGATTGTAAAACTAATTAATAAAAAGGGACAGCTAAAGAGTTCCGTTATCATAGATGAGTTGCCTACGATTTATTTTAGAGGACTGGATAACCTTATCGCAACGGCGAGAAGTAATAAGGTAGCAGTTTGCTTAGGCTTTCAGGATTTTTCGCAATTAACAAGGGATTACGGCGACAAAGAGAGCAAGGTAATACAGAATACCGTCGGCAATATATTCAGTGGTCAGGTGGTTGGAGAAACGGCAAAGAGCCTATCAGAACGCTTTGGTAAAGTGTTACAGAAACGTCAGAGTATGACGATTAACCGCAACGATAAATCTACTTCAATTTCCACACAATTAGACAGCCTTATTCCGGCTTCCAAAATTTCAACGCTTACACAGGGTATGTTTGTCGGTTCTGTATCGGATAACTTTGACGAACGTATCGAGCAAAAAATCTTTCACGCTGAAATTGTGGTAGATAATGACAAGGTAGCCGCCGAAACCAAAGCCTATCAAAAGATACCGCAGATTTTATCCTTTGTTGATGAACAAGGCGAGGATAAAATGAAACAGGAAATAGAAGCCAACTACAAACAGATAAAATCGGATGTTCTGCATATCGTTGAAAGCGAAATGGAGCGTATCAAGAATGACCCGAACTTACAGCACTTGGTACAACAAGAGTAATCCTAAATCATTAGCGTTTGTCATAAATAATCAATCATTGTAAATGAATTAAACGACGAGCAAAGCGTAGTTCAACATAAATCGTAAATTTGTTTATTGCTTTTATATTAAATACAAAATGTGGCAGTGAATAAATATGAATACACTCTTTATAAAAAATATGGTTTGCAACCGCTGCATTATGGTAGTGCAAAATGAATTGGAAAAACTTGGTTTAGGTATTAAGAATATAAAATTGGGTGAAGTAACCTTAGCCCAAGAGATAACCCCCGCAAAAAAAGATGCTTTGGTAAAGACTTTAGAACCATTAGGATTTGAGATAATTGACGATAAAAAGAGCAGAATAATAGAAAAGATAAAGAACACTATCATAGACATGGTGCATCATCAAGACAATGATGTAAAAACCAATCTTTCGGATGTATTGAGCGATAAACTGCACCACGATTACAATTACCTGTCCAATCTGTTTTCAGAGGTAGAGGGTACGACCATTGAAAAATACTTTATCGCCCAAAAGGTTGAAAAAGTAAAAGAATTGTTGGTGTACGATGAGTTGTCGCTAAGTGAGATTGCAAATCGCCTGAACTATTCAAGCGTAGCATATTTGAGTAACCAATTTAAAAAAGTTACCGGGCTGACACCAAGCCATTTCAAACAGATTAAAGAGGATAAAAGGAAGCCGCTGGATAAAGTGTAAATAAATCTTACAAATCAATTCCAAAATTTCACAATAGCACCCGTTGATATAATAGCCAATTTTGCATTGTTAATTAAAGCAGGCAAATATGGCAACAAATAGAGAAACGATATACATTCCATTGGAGGATGTAGAAAGCGAACACTGTGCCCTAATCGTTGAAAAAGGGTTGGCACAGATTAGAGGCATAGAAAGCCACAAAGTAGAGCTAAATAACCGCAGGGCAGCTATTACAGTAGATAGCGATGAAGCAGTAAGCGAAGCGGTTAAGGCAATTAAAGATTTAGGTTACGGAGTTCCTACGGTTAATAGTGCTTTTCCTGTAATGGGTATGACCTGTGCATCTTGTGCAGGTAGTGCCGAAAGCATTGTCAAATACCAACCGGGAGTAGTTAATGCTTCCGTGAATTTTGCAACGGGCAATCTTACGGTAGAATATCTGCCCAATATGACCAATGCTTCAATCCTGCAAAAAGCGGTACAAGGAGTTGGTTATGACTTATTGATTGAAGACGAAACCAAGCAGCAGGAAACGTTAGAAGCTATCCACACCGAAAAATTCAGGAAACTTAAAAACAAAACCATTTGGGCAATCATCCTCTCTTTACCTGTGGTGGTAATCGGTATGTTCTTTATGGATATGCCTTACGCAAACCTGATAATGTGGCTTTTCTCAACTCCGGTACTTGTCTGGTTAGGAAAAGACTTTTTTATCAATGCGTGGAAGCAGGCAAAACACCGTTCTGCCAATATGGATACGTTAGTTGCATTAAGTACAGGTATTGCTTACCTGTTCAGTGTATTCAATACGCTGTTTGCCGACTTTTGGCATCAACGGGGACTGCATGCCCACGTTTATTTTGAAGCCGCAGCCGTTATTATCGCATTCATCCTCTTAGGGAAACTTTTAGAAGAAAGAGCCAAAGGCAACACATCTTCAGCCATTAAAAAGCTGATGGGCTTGCAACCGAAAACTGTCCTCGTGGTACAGGTGGACGGAACGGAAAAGCAGACCGCTATTGAAGACGTAAGCGCAGGCGATGTGATACTTGTAAAGCCCGGTGAAAAGATTGCGGTAGACGGCATGGTCATATCGGGCAATTCATATGTGGACGAAAGCATGTTAAGCGGTGAGCCTGTACCTGTATTGAAAAAGGAAAACGAAAAGGTATTTGCAGGAACGATTAACCAAAAAGGCAGCTTCCGGTTCAAGGCGGTAAAAGTGGGCAAAGAAACCATGCTTGCCCACATCATCAAAATGGTGCAGGATGCACAGGGAAGCAAAGCACCCGTACAGAAACTGGTCGATAGGATTGCGGGCATCTTTGTTCCGACGGTGATAGGTATTGCAGTCCTGACATTTACCTTATGGTTGATTTTGGGAGGCGAAAACGGGGTTGTTCAAGGTCTGTTGGCAGCCGTTACGGTATTGGTCATTGCCTGCCCCTGTGCTTTGGGCTTAGCAACACCTACCGCTATTATGGTGGGCGTTGGCAAAGGTGCTGAAAATGGTATTTTGATAAAGGATGCCGAAAGTTTGGAGTTAGCTAAAAAAGTAAATGCCATCGTACTGGACAAAACCGGAACTATCACCGAGGGAAGACCACAGGTAACAGGCATTAAATGGCTGAACAATGAGGACACCGCAAAAGAAATCCTTTTGAGTATCGAAAAACAATCCGAGCACCCATTGGCAGAAGCCGTAGTGAAGCATCTTGACGGTACGGCAGCGACCTCTCTATCCATGTTCGACAGCATTACGGGCAAAGGCGCAAAAGCAGACCATGACAACGAAACCTATTATGTAGGCAACAAAAAGCTATTGGCAGAAAACAACATTACCATTGCTGGAGAATTACAAGACCAGGCCGAAGAATGGGGCAAACAGTCCAAAACCGTTATTTGGTTTGCAAACAGCAAACAGGCACTTGCTGTAATTGCCATCGCCGATAATATTAAGGAAACATCGGTGCAGGCTATCCGGGAAATGCAGGAAATGGGAATTGACCTGTATATGCTGACCGGAGATAATGAAGCTACCGCTAAAGCCATTGCGGAGCAGACGGGCATCAAGCATTACAAAGCCGAAGTTTTGCCACAGCACAAAGCCGATTTTGTGAAAGAACTGCAAAAGAAAGGAAAGGTTGTGGCAATGGTGGGCGATGGTATCAACGACAGCACCGCAATGGCAACAGCCGATGTAAGCATAGCAATGGGCAAAGGCAGCGACATCGCAATGGACGTAGCCAAAATGACCATCATTTCATCAGACCTTACCAAGATACCACAGGCAATACGTTTGTCCAAACAAACCGTAACCACCATCAAGCAAAACCTGTTTTGGGCGTTTATTTACAACCTAATCGGTATTCCTGTAGCAGCAGGTATCCTTTATCCTATTAACGGGTTCCTGCTTAACCCTATGATTGCGGGTGCGGCAATGGCATTGAGCAGCGTGAGCGTGGTCAGTAACAGCCTGCGGTTGAAGTGGAAGAAGTAAAACAGTAAAAATCACAAATCAAATAAGAAATTACACAATAATTCTGAACCAAATAGCACTGAAATTTGCATTATCAATAACTCTAAAATTTATTAGTAATGGAAAATAAACAATTTCAATTCAAGACAAACATTAATTGCGGCGGTTGTATAGCATCTGTAAAACCGCACTTGGACAAGGCAGAGGGTATCTGCCATTGGGAAGTGGACACTGCCAACAAGGACAAGGTGCTTACCGTGAAGTCAGAGGGCATTACCGAGCAGGAAGTAATATCCACCGTGCAAAAAGCAGGCTTCAAAATAGAACCTTTGAACGTCTAAACCAGCAAATTTTTGAAATGCCCTTTTTCCGACCAAATTTCCATTAGGTCAGATTGCCGAAAAAGGGCATTTTATCAATTCTGAAAATGGTTTGATTGTCTGTTGTGCATATAGCGTTTTTTGTTTATATATCATTTTTTTGCCTATATAACAAAAAAAATCGTAATGACAATATAAAAAATCAATTTTATTAGTAACTTTGTTGTGTTGAAAAATTTAAGAGTACATATAGGCTTTTTGACGTTGTTCTGTCTGGTTTTCTTTATGATGCCAAGTCAGAGTTATGCCTGCTCCAAAAATTCAACAAAGACCGAGCGGTCTTCCTGCTCAAAAGAGAAATCCAAAAAATCAGAGCATAAAAAAGGTTGCAAGGGCAAATCCTGTAAAAAATGCAAAAGTGGCAACTGCGGTGGCGGTTGTCAACATAACTCTTGCAAGTGCGGGGCTTCAATAACTTCCCTAAGTTTACCAACCGTAATCGAATTAAAGGCAAAAAATCATTTTGCAGTTTCTAAAAAGCAAAAATTCGATTTTAAAGAAGCCTACTACTCTTCGGGCTTTTTCTTCATTTGGCTACCGCCTAAAATAAGCTAAACTTATGGCTTGACAGCCATAGGTGTGTCTTGTCAAAAGCTGTTCCGGCTTTTGTAACTCCTCTATTTGTATCATTTAGTTAAAATTCAAACGGAAATGGGTTTGCAAATACCCGTTTCCCAAAATGTAATTTATTATGAAATCATTATCAAAAATAATGATGGTAATCGCCGTATTACTATCATCAATAAACGGTTTTGCACAAATCAAGAATGCGAAAACAGAAACCGTAAAGATTTACGGCAATTGTGGTATGTGCAAAGCCACCATCGAAAAAGCAGGTAACGTAAAAAAGGTAGCCAGCGTGGACTGGAACAAAGATACCAAGATGGCTACGCTCACGTATGACGGCGACAAAACAAATCAGGATGAAATCCTGAAACGTATCGCTTTGGCTGGTTATGACAGCGAGAAGTTCCGTGCGCCGGATGACGTATATGCTAAACTGGCTGGTTGCTGCCAGTATGATAGACCCGTGAAGACGGTTGCCAAAAACAAGGAGGCGGGCATGGACATGAATGCCGGACATGGCAATCACGACCATAGCCAAATGGCAGCTAACAAAGATGCAGCTCAAAACCAATCACAGCTAAAAGCTGTATTTGACAACTACTTTTCAGTGAAAGATGCTTTGATAAAAACCGATGCGGCGACTGCATCTGCCAAAGCCGCTGAATTGGCTGCATCCCTTAAAGCAGTCGATATGAACAAGCTATCGGCAGAGGAACATACGGCTTGGATGAAAGTAATGCAGGACTTGACAGCTAATGCGGAAAGCATTTCAAAATCAAAAGACGTTGCAAAACAAAGAAGTGCTTTTGCGGCACTTTCGGGAAGCATCTACATACTGGCTAAAGTGTCTAAACAGGATACACCAGTTTATTACCAGCACTGTCCTATGTACAATGGAGGTAAGGGAGCCAATTGGCTAAGTAAAGAGAATGCGGTTAAAAATCCATATTACGGCTCACAGATGCTTACCTGCGGAAGTACGGTCGAAACCATTAAATAACAGGTCTGAAAGCTATGGTACAGTACAATGACATGGTGCAGGCGCTTAAAGACCTAAGACGACGTGGGTACAGTATTGATTTTAGTCTGTTGCCGGACTGCCTTTACTGTGCGTCAAAGAGCCTGAAACTAAAACCGGAGGATTTTACGGTTACGGAAACTCATAGGTTTGAAAGCCTCGACAGCAGTCCTGATAACAATGCCGTAATTTATGCCATATCGTCTAATGATAGTAAGAATAAAGGCGTACTTGTTGATGCCTATGGTACTTATGCCGAAGAAATGACCCATGAGATGGCAAAAAAATTAAGTGCAACATAACTTTTAAAACCCCTTGTTATGAAAAAATATACTTGTCCTATGCACCCACAGGTGCTAAAAGACGAACCGGGCAAATGCCCGCTCTGTGGCATGGCATTGGTTCCCGTTGGCGGTGCGTCAGTTTCTCATGAACACACATCAGAACATGGGCATTCCGGGCATTCTCAACATGGCCATGCTGATGAAAACTTTAATAAACATGAGGGACATCATACAGGCGATTTCCTCACACGTTTTTGGATAAGCCTTGTCATTACAATCCCTATCCTGCTCCTGTCGCACATGATACAGCAATGGTTGGGTTTCTCCCTTGTTTTCAATGGCGATAAATATGTGCTGCTGGCATTGGGTACGGTGATTTATAGCTATGGAGGCTTGCCATTCCTAAAAGGAATGATTGGCGAGATAAAAGCCAAGGCCATAGGCATGATGACCCTTGTCGCCATTGCCATATCCGTAGCCTATGTCTATTCCGTAGCCGTTGTATTTGGCTTGCAGGGTATGGACTTCTTTTGGGAACTGGCAACCCTTATTGACATCATGCTGTTAGGGCATTGGCTGGAAATGCGTTCCCAAATGGCTGCTTCACGGGCATTGCAGTCATTGGTGGCTTTGCTGCCCAACGATGTTACCGTGGAACGTGGCCGAGAAGCCGTAAAGATAAAGCTCGAAGACCTGCAAAGCGGTGAAACGGCTATCATAAAACCGGGTGAAAAAATTCCAGCCGATGGATTGGTACTGGAGGGGCTTTCGTATATCAACGAGAGTATGCTTACCGGAGAAAGTGTTCCCGTAAAAAAGGAAAAAGACGGAAAGGTCATCGCAGGCTCTATCAATGGCGATGGTGCGCTGAAAGTCAAGGTAACAGCCGTGGGAAAAGACAGCTACCTGAACAGGGTTATCAATCTTGTGCAGGAAGCGCAGGCTACCAAGTCTAATACACAGAACCTTGCGGACAAAGTTGCCAAATGGCTCACCTTTATTGCCATTGCCGTTGGCATAGGCACATTTGCCTATTGGTATGCAAGCAGTGGAGATATTGCCTTTGCGCTTGAAAGAATGGTGACGGTGATGGTAACGGCCTGCCCGCACGCATTGGGCGTGGCTATCCCGTTGGTGGTCGCCATTTCCACAACGCTTTCGGCGACCAATGGCCTGCTCATCCGCAACCGTACGGCATTTGAAACCACCCGCAAACTTTCCACCGTCATTTTTGATAAGACCGGAACGCTCACCAAAGGTTCCCATGCAGTAGAAAAGGTTATACCGTTAACGGATGAATATAATGCCGATGAGGTTATCCAGTATGCTGCCGCAGTACAGCAAAATTCGGAACACCATATTGCTAAAGGCATTATGGCTACATTGAAAGAAAAGAGCCTTGCCTTATGGAAATCTGAAAACTTTAGCTATATGCAGGGCATAGGTGTAAAAGGTGTCGTGAACGGCAAAAATATCGTAGCTGGCGGCCCGAATTATTTCACCGAAAACCACCTTTCCCTGCCGGAAATACCAAGCGAAATCAATCAGGAAGCCGAAACGGTCAACTTTGTCCTCATTGATGACCGGGTAATCGGCATCATTACTTTGGCAGACAGCATCCGTGAGGGTTCGGCACAGGCGATTGAGGAACTCAAAAAAATGGGCATCAAGTCCTTTCTGCTCACCGGGGACAACGACAGGATTGCTGCTGCCGTAGCCGGAAAATTGGGTATGGACGGGTATTTGGCCAATGTGCTTCCGCATAACAAGCAGGAGAAAGTAAAGGAGTTTCAGGCAAAAGGCGAAATCGTAGCAATGACTGGTGATGGTGTAAATGATGCACCTGCACTGGCACAGGCAGATGTTGGAATTGCCGTGGGTTCCGGTACGGACGTGGCTGCCGAAACAGCCGATATCATATTGGTGGACAGCGACCCGAGGGATGTGGTCAAACTGATTGACTTTGGCAGACTTACCTACAAGAAAATGATACAGAACCTGATATGGGCGGTTGGCTACAACGTGGTGGCAATACCACTTGCAGCAGGTATATTCTATCCAAATTTTGTTTTAAGCCCAGCAATGGGTGCGGTATTGATGAGCGTAAGTACGATAGTAGTAGCGATTAATTCCCAACTTTTAAAAAGGAGACTGTCATGATAGAGAAAATTATTTCATGGTCAACGCACAACCGCTTTTTCGTGTGGATAGGCATACTGCTGATTGTGGTTGGGGGCGTATGGTCGGTAATGACCACACCGGTTGATGCCATCCCCGACCTTTCCGAAAATCAGGTCATCGTTTACACCGAATGGATGGGACGTAACCCCCAAATCATGGAAGACCAGATTACCTACCCTTTGGTTTCCAACTTGCAGGGTATTCCCAACGTTAAGGCCATTCGTGCAGCATCTATGTTTGGCATGAGTTTCATCTTTGTTGTATTTAATGACGATGCAGAAATCTATTGGGCAAGAACCCGTGTTTTGGAGCGGTTGAACTTCGCTCAAAAAGCATTACCACAAGGGGTAACTCCCACTCTCGGTCCCGATGGAACAGGCGTGGGTCATGTTTTTTGGTACACGCTTCAGGGCGATGGTTACGATTTGGGCGAACTCCGTGCAGTTCAGGACTGGTATGTAAAATTTGCAATGCAGAATGTAGAAGGTGTGAGCGAGGTGGCCTCTTTCGGAGGTTTCCAAAAACAATATCAGGTCAGCGTCAATCCCAACAAACTTATTTACTACAACATTTCAGCAATGGATGTGGCAAATGCCCTTAAAGCCAACAATCGTGACGTTGGAGGAAGTATCTATGAAATGAACCGTATGGGTTATATGATTAGAGGATTAGGTTATATCAAAGACATCCGGGATATAGAAGAAATTTCCGTTGGCTCAAATAAATCCATTCCCATCAAGCTGAAAGATGTTGCCGATGTACAAATGAGCAGCGACATCCGATTGGGAATTGTAGAAGAAAACGGCGAAGGCGAAGTAGTGGGCGGTGTGGTGGTTGCCAGATATGGCGAAAATGCAAAAGAAGTGATTGACCGTGTAAAAGAAAGGTTAGGCGATGTGGAAAAAGGTTTGCCTCCCGGAGTGAAGATTAAAATTGCTTACGACCGTAGCAATTTAATTGAAGCTGCCATTGCAACATTGAAAGAGGCGTTGTGGGAAGAAATTATTGTGGTTTCATTAGTGGTGCTGATTTTTCTTTTCCATGTGCGAAGCGCAGTAGTGGCCATTGTTTCCATTCCCTTGTCGGTGCTGATTGGCTTTATGTTCGTGAAAATGTTTGGCATTTCACTCAACATTATGTCATTGGGCGGTATTGCCTTAGCCATTGGCGATTTGGTGGATGCGGGAATTGTGATGACTGAAAACGCTTATAAAGGTTTAGTAAAAGCAGTTTTAAAAACAGAAGAATAATGGAAAAGCAAAGAATAGGAAATACAAAAGAATTGAGTGAGGAAGAACGTATCAAAATCATTGAACGCTCATCACGCACTGTTGGAAGAGCCGTTTTCTTTTCCATATTGGTAACGCTCATTTCATTCTCTCCCATATTGTTTCTCGAAGGGCAGGAAAAGAAAATGTTTTCGCCTTTGGTATGGACAAAAACCTTTACTATGATTGGCTCCGCCATTATAGCATTATTTGTTGTCCCAATGCTGTTGCGTTCTTTAATGAAAGGCAAGCTCATTCCTGAAAGCAGAAACCCCGTTGCAAATTTCTTTATAAAAATATACAGCCCTGTTTTGCGCCTTTGCCAGCATTGGAAAAAAACGGTAATTGCTATTGCTGCTTTAATCGTGGTGGGTAGCATTCCTTTTGTAGTGCGTTTGGGTTCGGAATTTATGCCACCGTTAGACGAAGGTTCTCTTTTGTTTATGCCCGTTACACTTCCTGATGTTTCCAACAACGAAGCCAAACGTATTTTGCAGGTGCAGGACAAGCTCATTATGTCCGTTCCCGAAGTGGAAAATGTTCTGGGCAAAGCAGGTCGTGCCTATACTGCAACCGACAATGCTCCGGTAAGTATGATTGAAAGCATTGTTGTATTAAAACCCCAATCGGAGTGGCGTAAAGGCATGACCACCGAAAAGCTGATTTCGGAACTGAACGAAAAAGTGCAGATACCTGGTGTTACAAGTGGTTGGACACAGCCTATAATCAATCGTATCAATATGCTTTCGACAGGTGTCCGGACAGATATTGGTGTGAAAATTTATGGGCAAAACTTAGATACTATCTACAACCTTTCAAGGCAAATTGAAAAATCATTGAAAGGTATTGATGGGCTTGCAGATTTATATGTAGAGCAACTCACAGGCGGGAAATATTTGGATATAAGAATTAATCGGGAAGAAATTGCCCGATATAATCTTTCTATTGAAGAAGTGAATATGCTTATTGAAATGGCATTAGGAGGAATGCCTTTGACCAATACCATTGAAGGCAGGCAGCGTTTCAGCGTTTCCATGCGCTTAGCGCAGGATTTTAGAAGCGATATAGAAGAAATAAAACGAACGCCTTTGCAGACATCGGGTTACGGTGTTATTCCATTGTCAGCAGTGGCGGATGTTGAAATTTCGGAAGGCCCGCCAATGATAAATTCTGAAAATGCCATGCTGCGGGGAACGGTTCTGTTCAATGTGCGTGGCAGGGATATGGGAAGCGTAGTTGGCGATGCTAAAAAACGTATTGATGCAGATTTTCAAAAGCTGCCCAAAGGCTATTTTATTGAATGGAGTGGGCAATATGAAAATAAGGTTCGAGCAGAGAACCGTTTAAAAATCATCATTCCCATTACGCTTTTGATAATTGCTTTTGTCCTCTATTTCACTTTCCATTCGGTTAAGGAAATGGTGATTGTCCTTTCAAGTATTCCCATTGCATTAATCGGGGGGGTATATTCAATGTATTTTTTCGATGTGAATTTTTCGGTAGCTGTTGCGGTAGGTTTTATTGCCTTATTCGGCATTGCGGTAGAGACTGGTGTATTGATGCTCGTCTATATGAATGAAGCCATAAGAGATACAGTAGAAAAAAAGAAAAGTGCTGAACTCTCAAACGAAGATGTCGAGAAAGCCGTGTTTTCCGGTGCCGTAATGCGTGTACGACCTAAACTGATGACGGTAATGGCCGATATGATTGGTTTAATGCCTATTCTTTTGGCAACAGGTGTAGGTAGTGATGTCATGAAGCCTATTACAATACCTTTTGTTTTTGGCCTAATAACTTCTACTCTTTTCGTATTAATCGTTTTGCCAGTTATATATCAAATCGTCAAGGAAAGAGAAATAAAAAAATATGGTAAAGTAGAATTTTTAGAAAACATAGATTAATGGAAACAAAACACATACATACCATTCCCATCAATCAATTTATCACTCAACTTGCAAGTGATAAAGAAAATGGATTACTTTCTGATGAAGCAACAAAACGCCTTCAAAAGTTTGGCAGTAATGTCATTCAGGCAGACAAAGGAAAAAGCCCGTTAAGGATACTATTGGAACAGTTCAATAGCCTCATGGTCTGGTTACTACTTTTCGCAGCCGGATTGTCTTTTTGGTTTCAGGAATATTTGGATGCCACAGCAATCCTGTTGGTTATCCTGATCAATGCTGTTGTAGGTTTCTGGATGGAATTGCAGGCACTACGCTCGATGAATGCACTGAAAAAAATGGCAAGCGTTCCGTCCAAAGTTTTTCGGGACGGAAAACTCATAGAAATTCCTTCCGAAGAATTGGTTCCGGGCGATGTGCTGTTTCTGGAAGCTGGCGATATCATAACCGCAGACGCAAGAATTATTCAGGCTGCGCAGCTTTCCGTTAACGAAGCATCATTAACAGGGGAAGCTATGCCCGTTGAAAAGAAAGAAACCGAACTGCCTGAAAAAACTCCCCTTGCAGAACGCACAAATATGTTGCATAAGGGAACCTATGTCACCAACGGAAATGCAAAAGCATTGGTAACAGCAACGGGTATGCAAACCGAACTTGGTAAAATTGCACACCTTGTTCAATCGGCAAAACAATCAGCTACACCGCTTGAAAAGAAACTACAAGTATTTAGCCGCAAACTAATCTACATCACAATCATATTGGTTGTCTTAATTTTTGTTGTCGGCCTTCTCACACATGGCGATTACGTAGAAATGCTTGAAACCGCTATTGCCCTTGCAGTAGCCGCTATTCCTGAAGGACTGCCAATTGTAGCAACATTGGCATTGGCACAGGGAATGATGAAAATGGCGAAGCACAAAATAATAGTAAAAAAGCTGGCTGCCGTTGAAACTTTAGGTGGAACAACGATTATCTGTACCGATAAAACAGGAACGCTTACTCAAAACAAAATTGAAGTAAGCGAAGTCATCCCGGTAGATATTGCTTCAGAGAAAAACAAAGAACTACTTACCCGTATCGGGATGCTTTGTAATACAGCATCTGTTGAAATCAACAATAACGGCGTTAATGAGATTGGTGACCCTCTGGAAACGGGACTGCTGAAATATGCTTACAAGCAAGGTGTATTAAAGGAGCAGGTAGAAAAAATCTTTCCGAAAATCAATGAAGTTCCATTTTCGTCAGAAACAAAAATGATGGCAACGTTGCATAAAAACGGTAACGGATTTACCGTGTTTGCCAAAGGTGCAGCAGAGGAACTTCTCAACCAATGCACTTTCATTGTTAACGGCTACGATAAAAGTCAGCTAACTGAACAGCTAAAGGATGAGTGGAAACAGAAGTCTGAAAAACTTGCCGCATCGGGTTTAAGAATAATTGCAGGGGCATATAAAGAAACCACTAACGAAAACACACCATTACTGGAAGATTTGATATTTGCAGGACTTTACTGCATGATAGACCCGCCAGCAGAAGATGTTTATCAGGCTATTCAGGAAGCTAAGGATGCAGGTATCAGAGTAGTAATGATTACGGGTGACCATCCCGCTACTGCAAATTGTATCGCCAATCAACTTCACATTTCTTCCGAAAATGAGCCGATAAGCGGGAAAGATATGCAACCTTATGAGCATCTAACAGAAATAGACAAGCAAAAATGGCTGCAAACATCGGTATTTGCACGGGTTACACCTGCTCAAAAACTGGATTTAGTAACGGTGTTGCAGGAGCAGGGCAACATTGTAGGCATGACGGGAGATGGCGTAAATGATGCCCCTGCATTAAAAAAAGCAGACATCGGGATTGCTATGGGGCAAAGGGGAACCCAGGTGGCACAGGAAGTTTCCGATATGGTGCTGAAAGACGATGCCTTTTCATCCATCGTTCATGCCATCAAACAGGGGAGAATAATCTTCAGCAATATTCAAAAATTTGTCATTTATCTGCTTTCCTGCAACATGAGCGAATTGTTTGTTGTGTCCCTCGCAGCATTATCCAATCTCCACTTCCAACTTTTGCCCCTGCAAATTTTATTTATCAACCTGGTTACGGATGTATTGCCCGCACTTGCATTGGGCGTAAGCGAAGGCAATCCTTTTGTAATGAAACACAGGCCACGAAATCCTTCCGAGCCGCTCTTGAAAACAAAACAATGGTATGCCGTATGGGTATATGCAGCCGTTATTTCGGTTTGCACATTGGGTGCGGTGTTTGTAAGCCACTATTTCATACATGCCGGCACACAGTTTGACCCAAAGCTGTGCAACAACATTCTGTTTTTCACGCTCATATTCTGCCAGTTATTTCATGTGTTCAATATGGCTTCCGCCAAAGTATCATTTTTTAAATCAGAAGTTTTCAGGAACAGATATGTATGGTATGCTTTGCTGTCTTGTACGCTTATCATACTTGCTTTATTTTTTGCAACACCTGTCAAAGAAGCGTTGAACATTCAACCGCTTAATACAGAAGATTGGGTCGTAGTTTTTGTTTCAGCTACTTGCTCATTGCTGGTAATCCAACTATTAAAACACTTAAAAATAATCCGTGATGAAGATTAGCTCAAACCATGTAAATATTACCAAAGCATCCGGTCATAAGGTTCCTTTCAACAAGGGAAAATTAAAGCAATCCCTTTTGCATTCGGGTGCAAATTCCGAACTGGCGGATGAAATTGTTTCGGAAGTAATGGAAATGTTGGTAGAAGGAATGTCCACCCGAAAAATTTACAAAACAGCATTTCGCTTATTGAGAAATACTTCCAGGCCACTGGCGGCAAGATATAATCTAAAAAGGGCGATTATGGAATTTGGGCCGTCCGGCTTTCCGTTTGAACAGTTTGTGGGAGAGCTTTTAAACCAAAAGGGATACAGAACACAAGTCGGGGTAATCGTTAAGGGACATTGTGTAAATCATGAAGTGGATGTGATTGCCGAAAAAGACAACCACCATTTTATGATTGAATGTAAATTCCACAATAGGCAGGGATATATATGTGATGTCAAAATTCCACTTTATATACAGTCAAGATTTTTGGATGTAGAAACTTCATGGAAACAGATTGACGGTCACTCCGAAAAATTTCATCAGGGTTGGGTGGTAACTAACACCCGTTTTTCCGAAGATGCCGTTCAATACGGCAGGTGCATGAACATGAATTTAGTGGGATGGGATTACCCGAAAAACAACGGATTGAAAGATTGGATTGACGGTTCGGGTTTGCATCCCGTAACCTGTTTAACCACACTTACCCAAAAAGAAAAACAAGAATTGCTGGATAACAAAATAGTGCTGTGTAAAACCCTGCATCACAATTATTCTTTGCTTCAAAGCATTGGGGTAAAACCACCACGGCTGCAAAAAGTGATGGATGAATGTGCTGCATTGTGTAAAACATTTTCAGAAAAACCTATTTACAAAAAAATTATTAAAGATGAACAATGATAAAATTAAAATTCAATTCTTAGGCGCAGCAGGTACGGTTACAGGCTCCAAATTTCTCGTTACCGCTTTCGGTAAAAAAATACTGATTGATTGCGGTTTGTTTCAGGGTTTAAAAGAATTACGGCAACTGAATTGGCAACCATTGGCTGTTTCGGCAAAGACTATTGATATAGTTTTACTGACGCACGCCCACTTAGACCATACAGGCTACCTTCCCTTATTAGTGAAGCATGGTTTCAAGGGAACAATCAACGGCACTTCCCCAACTTTACAAATTGCTGAAATAATTTTAAAGGACAGCGCAAAAATTCAGGAGGAAGATGCCATAAGAGCGAACAAATTTCACTACTCAAAACACAAACCCGCTTTGCCGCTTTACGGCTTACCGGAAGTAGAAAATACTTTACCGCTTTTTCAACAACAACCGCTCAATGAATGGATAGGCATTAACGAGCATATCCGATACCGTTTCCGATACAACGGTCACATTATTGGAGCTACGTTTATTGAATTGCAAATTGGCGATAAAACAATAGTCTTTTCGGGAGATATTGGCAGAGAAATAGACCCGCTGTTATATCCCCCTGAAAAACCGGAGAAAGCGGATGTTTTATTTATTGAGGCAACCTATGGCAATCGTCTTCACCCTGCCGAACCTGCCATCAACAGTTTGGAACAACTCATTAATCGTTGCGCAGCAAGAAACGGTACTATTATCATACCGAGTTTTTCGGTGGAGCGGACGCAATTGCTCATGTATCTTTTCTGGCAGTTGAAAAAGACCAGGAAAATACCCGGCATCCCTATTTATATGGATAGTCCTATGGGAAGAAATGTGTTAGAAGTATTTCACCATAATACTGAATGGCATAAACTCTCCCCCGATGAATGTTTTGAAATGTGCAATACTATCAAGAGGATTAAAGGTGTCGATGAAGCTTACGCACTTGCAGAGGATAACAATCCTAAAATAATTATAGCCGGAAGCGGAATGGCGGCTGGTGGCAGAGTGCTTACTTATTTTGAAAAATACTTAGGTGATAAAAATGCGACTATCCTGTGGGTAGGTTTTCAAGCGGAAGGAACAAGGGGAAGAGCATTGCTGGATGGAGCGACAGAAATCAAAATGAGAGGTAGATTTTATCCTGTCAAAGCACATATTGAAAATATAGAAGGCTTGTCTGGTCATGCAGACCAGAATGGATTGGTTGACTGGATGAATAAATTAACATCCATGCCCGAAAAAATATTCATCGTCCACAGCGAGGAAGAAGGAGCAAAAGGATTGCAGGAAAAAATAAGAGAAACCTTTGGGTGGATTGCTCATATTCCTCAATTGAACGAAACCATACAAATCTAAACGGTTGAAATTATGCATAATCATAAAACACTGAAGATAAAAAATCTTGGTATAGACACCTACAGAGAAAACATCATCTATATGCGTTCGGACTGCGATGTATGTCTTTCGGAAGGATTTACTGCCCTAACACGGGTAGTAGTGCATTTTGACAATGAAAGTATCATTGCTACACTTAACGTTGTTTACAACGAACTGTTGAAACATGGTGAAGCCGGGCTTTCAATAATGGCTGCACAAAGATTAGGCGTAAGTGATGGGGATGCAATTATTGTATCTCACTTGCAACCTATTGCATCCATTGGATTGATAAGGTCAAAAATGTATGGCAACGAATTAAAAGAGACTGAACTGAACCAAATTATTTATGATATTTCAACAGGACAATATTCCAATATAGAACTCGCAGCATTTATTACTGCTACGTCTGGCAATCATCTTTCCATAAATGAAATAAAAGGTCTTACCAGAGCAATGGTTCGTTCCGGTAAAAATTTAGAATGGGATAATCAATCCATTTTTGATAAGCATTGTATTGGCGGTTTGCCGGGTAATCGGACAACTCCTATTGTAATAAGCATTGTGGCAGCAGCAGGTTTGACTATCCCTAAAACTTCTTCCCGTGCCATTACATCCCCAGCAGGAACGGCAGATACAATGGAAGTGATGACCAACGTAGAACTTACAATGGAACAAATGAAAGAAGTAGTAAGCAGGGAAAACGGATGTTTGGTTTGGGGCGGTTCAGTTAGTCTAAGCCCAGCTGACGATGTCCTTATTTCTGTTGAAAAAGCACTGGATATTGACAGCGAAGGACAGATGATTGCTTCGGTTCTTTCAAAGAAAAAAGCCGCAGGTGCAACGCATGTGGTTATTGACATTCCTGTGGGTTCAACAGCAAAAGTCCGAACAAAAGAGAACGCAAATAAATTAATATCACATTTTGAAGAGGTGGCTGATGCCGTTGGCCTTCAAATAAAATGCCTGGTTACTGATGGTTCACAACCAGTTGGCAGGGGAATTGGCCCTGCATTAGAGGCAATGGATGTGTTAAGCGTTCTGCGGAATGAAAACAATGCACCCGAAGATTTAAAACAAAGAGCTTTACTACTTGCAGGTGAGTTATTAGAATTTTCCGAAAATGTTGAAAAAGGTAAAGGCATAAGCAAAGCAATAAAAATACTGGAAGGAGGCAGCGCCTATACAAAATTTATTTCCATTTGTGAAGCACAAGGGCGTTTTACCGAGCCTGAATTTGCTGCATTCAGTCTGGATATTTTAGCAGAACAAAGCGGGATTATCAATGAAATTGATTGCAGAAAATTAGCAAAAGTGGCTAAACTGTCTGGTGCTCCAAAATCACCCAAAGCAGGTGTTTTGCTTCACTCACATTTAGGTAAGCAAGTTATTAATGGAGATGTTTTGTTCACCATTTATGCAGAAGCACAAGGAGAGTTAAACTATGCCTTGGGTTATTACAAAATTCAAAACAACATAATACGAATTAAATGAAAGAACACGAAACAATACTATTTGCATTGCCGGGGAATGAACCCACGGTTGACACGATAGCAAAGCGATATAATGTCAGTAAAGGCGAAGCCACTATTCGCAATTTCCCGGATGGAGAAACGTATATCCGTATTCATTCAGATGTGAAAGGAAAAAAGGTTGTCATGGTTTGTTCTTTAGACCGCCCTGATACAAAGCTCTTGCCCTTATACTTTCTATCCAAAACTGCTATGGAACTTGGGGCTAAATGCACTTGTCTTATTGCTCCCTATCTGGCATATATGCGACAGGATAAGCAATTTCATTCAGGAGAGGGAATTACTTCAAAATACTTTGCATCGTTCATTTCAAACTTTGCAGAAACTATTACCACCGTTGACCCGCACTTGCACAGGTATAATACTTTGTCCGAAATATATTCGGTTCCTGCGACTGTGGTTCAGGCAGCAAATCATATATCAGAATGGATAAAGAACAATATTCAAAATCCGGTACTGATTGGCCCTGACAGTGAAAGTGAGCAATGGGTTTCCGAGGTAGCCAATAACGCACATGCCCCTTTTATCATATTAGAAAAAGTTAGGCATGGTGACAGAAACGTAAAAGTTTCAATTCCTCAAATAGACCGATATAAAAATCATAAACCTGTTTTGGTGGATGATATTATTTCCACTGCCCGAACTATGATTGAAACGGTTGGTCATCTTAAAAATGCAGGAATGAACCCACCTATTTGCATAGGTATTCATGCTGTATTTGCAGGCAACGCCTATCAGGATTTATTAAATGCCGGGGCTGAAATGGTAGTTACAACGAACACCATTTCACATGAGAGTAATGGAATTGATATAAGTGGATTATTCAAATCAGTGTTCAATGAAGAAAAGTGAAATTTTTCTAATTAAAATTAGGTAAATGAAAAAATCAATAACCATTATGTTCCTGATGTGTCTGCATACGATACATTCACAGGCACAGGATACCTCTTACGTTTCACTGGAAAAACTGTTGCAGCAGGTGGAAACTAATTACCCGTCCATTATTCGGTATCAATACAGCATTCAGTCTATTCAGGCAAAAGCAGACGGTGCAAAAGCATGGATGCCGCCCACTTTTTCAACAGGCATCATGCGTTTTCCTTACGACTTTTCCATGCTCAAAGAAAAAAACGACCCCATGAACCAGGCGGGTATTGCTTTTTCCGTAGAACAGATGATACCCAATCCAAGCAAACTGAACGCCAAGAAAAGTTACATTAGTTCACTGGCTGAAATCGAAAAATCGAAAAGCGAATGGACAAAAAACGAGTTGAGGCGTGAAGCGAAAATTCTGTATTATAACCGTTATGTAGCGGAGAAGAAACAACGCATTCTAAAAGAAAGTGAAGAAATACTTCAATTGCTCATCACGACATCCGAAGAAAAATTCACCAATAACCAGTCACAACTGCAAACTATTTACAAAGCAAAAGCCCGTTTAGCCGAATTAAAAAATATGCTGGTAATGCTTAACAGCGTGATTGCCGAAAACAATATCGGATTAAACACGCTGATGGTGCGTGATGCAAACACGTCATTTCAGATTGATACACTCATTACGCCAAGCAACTACCTATTCAGCATTGCAGATACTGTAAGCATTTCTAACCGTAGTGATATTACGGCGCTTGACAAATACATTCAATCCATGAAGTTGGAGCAAAAAGTAATGAGAACAAGCGCAAGACCTGACTTTGGTATCCGTGCCGAACATGCCCAAATGTTTGGTATGCCAAGCCAATGGTCAGTTATGGGAATGGTAACAATTCCCATTGTTCCCTGGTCGTCTAAAATGTATTCCTCTGAAGTAAAGTCAATCGGTTTTCAAATTCAGTCTATGGAACGGGAAAAGGAAACAATGCAACTCATGGCTTCAAAAATGTTAGCCGAAAAAACTGCGATGCTTAATTACGAAAACGAACAATATCAGAGCTACACAAAAAATATTGTTCCCGCCTATGAGAACAACCTGCAAGCCAACCTGCTTGCCTACAAGCAAAACACAGGCGATTTTTTTGTGCTGCTGGATGCCTGGGAAATGTTGCTGATGAAAAAAATGGAAGCGTATGACAAACTGTTCAATATTTTAAAATTGGAAGCCGAATATGAATACGAAAGAGAAATTAAATAGCATCTGCATTATGGTGTGTTTGCTTTTGGTAGCTGCGTTATCATCCTGCAAAAATGAACAAGGTGAACAAGGGCATGAAAATCATGAGAAGGTTGAGGGCGAGTACATCTGCCCTATGGGTTGCGAAGGTGATAAAACCTATCCGCACCCCGGCGATTGTCCTGTATGTAATATGAAATTGCAGTTGGTGGAAAAAGAATTGGAGCAGGCAGTTTCACCAAACAAACTGGTCTTGTCAAATCAGGCAACCTTTAGACTGCAATCAGGCAACAGTGGAAAAACCGAGAAAGCGCAAGGCTTTATTACCCTCGCTCAAAACAGAAATCAATCCGTTGCAGCCCGTTTCGGAGGAAGGATTGAGAAGCTATACGTTAAATTCAGCAACCAATACGTAAAGCAAGGCGATAAAATCATGGACATATACAGCCCCGGCTTACGCACCTTTCAGGAAGAACATCTTTTTCTTTTCAAATCAGGTGCAGATAATTATTTAATAGAAAAGTCGAGAGAAAAGCTACGTCTGCTCGGTATTACCGAAAATCAGATTGCACAGTTGGAAAAAAAGGGAGCAGTTGCCCTAACAGTTTCTGTTTTCAGTCCTTCAAACGGATATGTTTTTTTCAATGCTTTAACATCGCAGCAAAACACTACTGCAAAAAGCACATCGGCAATGAACGACATGGGTACGCAGCAGAATGCCATCAATACAAGCTCTTATGCTGTTTCCGCTTCGCAAATTCGTGAAGGTACATATGTAAACGAAGCACAAACCCTTTTCAATATAAATGATTTACAGGAAGTTTGGGTATTGGTTTCAGTTCCCAACCGAAACGTAAGTCAAATTCACGAAAACCAATCTGCACAAATAGTTTCTGAAAGCGACCCTTCAAAACTTCTCAACGGAAAAGTTGCTTTGATTGAAAAGACATTTGAAGAAACTGACCAGCGTTTTGCAAGAGTTAGGATTGTGTTGCCCAATCCCAATAATTCGCTGAAAATAAATTCGCTTGTTACCGCAGGCTTTGCTTTGAGCGGTAATGAAAATTTACAGGTTCCATCAACGGCAGTTTACACTACGGGATTGAATGCTTACGTATGGGTCAAAACAGATACTACCCGCAATGGAGCGGGAGTTTTTCAGGTGCGGAAAGTAATTGCTGGAGCAAGCAACAACGGAATGACAATCATTAAAAGCGGTCTTTCACCTACTGAAGAAATTGCAAAACAAGCGGGTTTGATGACTGACAGTGAAACTTTTTTAAATGCAAATTGACATGAAGCAGTTTATTATCTCAACTATATTGCTTTCAATACTCATTCTTACGGGTTGTAAGAACGGGCAAGAAAGCCATCAGGAAACATCCGGCAGTTATTATACTTGCCCCATGCACCCAAGTGTAGCAAGCGAAACACCTGGTTCTTGTCCCGTTTGTAATATGTCTTTAATCAAAGTAGAGAAGAAAGAAACCGACCATGCAGGAATGCAAGGCAACATTATCACCATTGACAAGCATAAGCAGGCATTGGCAGGTATTGAAACAGATACCGTCAGAAAAAGAAACATTTTATCATCTTCCGTTATTTTAGGAACAGTTGCCATTAATGAAGAACAGGTAAAGACCATTAGCAGCCGTGCAAAAGGAAGGATTGACGAACTGTTTGTAAGAAACACAGGTGTATATCTTCAAAAAGGAAGACCCCTTTACAGTATTTACAGTGAACAACTGCAAACAGATGAAAAGGAATATCTGTCCGTGCTGGAAAAAGCAAAAACAACAATCCCTATATCTAAGCTGACAAGCGATTTATTAAGTGCTGGAAAAAACAAATTGACATTGTGGGGTTTAACCGAAAGGCAAATTTCCGAACTGGAAACATCGGGCAAAACAAATTCCCTCATTACATTTTATTCGCCCGAAGCGGGATATGTAAGCGAAGTAAACATCAACGAGGGCATGTATGTGGCAGAAGGCAGCCCACTTGTAAAAATCACCTCGCTCAATGAGGTTTGGGTCGAAGCGCAATTGTATCCCAATGAAATTTCAGGACTTGAAGAAATCAAGACCTTTCAGGTGTTTGCCGACAGTAATCCCGGAGAAGTTTACAAAGGTACGTTGGTTTACTCCAACCCGGTAATAGAAGAAGGCAAAAGAATTTACCTGCTTAAAATCAGGGTAAACAATTCAGCCGGTAAACTTATACCCGGCACATTGGTTTCGGTCGTTCCCGAAAAATCGTTTACCAATGTGCTGGCAGTTCCTAAATCGGCAGTACTGCTGGAAAAGATGAAAACCGTTTGGGTATTGGCCCATGATAACACATTTGAGCAACGCATGGTAGAAACAGGTGTGCAAAACAAGCAGTGGATTGAAATTACATCAGGATTAAAACCAGGTGACATCGTTGTTACCGAAGGTGCATATTTAATCAGCAGTGAGTTTATACTTAAAAGCGGAGCAGGACAAAGACATGACCATTAAATCTGATAGGCAGTTGGACGCTGCTCCAATGTAATTAAAGTCCCGCCATGAGTGTAAGCATCATAGTAGTAGCGATTAACACAAATATTTTCTAATATCTAAAAATGAGTAAAAATGAAAAACAGAGCAACTTTGGTGGCAATAGCTACTACCATTTCCTTAACCGTTCTATCTTCTTGTAGTAAAGATGATATGGGCGATATGCCAATGGGTAAAAACATTGATTATCCGGCAGCTTACGTAGTCAATGGCGAAAGCGCAACCGTTTCTGTCATAAAACTAAGTGACAATACCGTGAGTGAAACCTTTGACATCATGAACTCCGGCGGCAACATGGTCATGTGGCCGCATCACATTTACAGCCATCAAAACCATTTAGCTATCGGCGTACCTGGAATGGATTTGAGCGCAGGCCATTCCGGTGGCATGGCAGGCATGAAAGGGCGTATCCTGATAATGGATGCCGTAAAAGGAACCGTCTTAAAAGACATTGAAACTCCGGCAATGAACCACAATGCCGTTTATTCGCCTGATGGCACAGAAATATGGACCACACAAATGGCAATGGATGGAAAAGTTTTGGTTTACGATGCTAATACTTATGCGGTCAAAAATACGATTGCGGTAGGCGAAGACCCCGCAGAAGTAACCTTTAGCATGGATGGCACAAAAGCCTATGTGTGCAATGGTGGCAGTGGTACGGTTTCAATCATCAATCCATCGTCAAAAAGTGTGGTGGCAACCCTGACCGTGGGTGACGACCCTGTAGGAGCTTGGCCTGCCGCTAACGGCAAAATGTATGTGGATAATGAGGCTTCACAGACCATTTCGGTTATTGATGTAGCTACCAATGCCGTAATAGAAACCATTAGCTTAGGCTTTATGCCTGGGTATGCAGCCCACAATGCTTCAAAAAATGAACTGTGGGTTACCGACCCCATGAACGGAAAGGTTCATTACTGGAGTTGGGACAATGGCATGAGTATGTGGATGCTTGCTGGTGTCCTTGATGCTGGTACAGGAGCGCACGCCATTGTATTTACACAGGATGGCAATACCGCTTACGTTACCAATCAGGAAAGCAACACGGTTTCTGTAGTCAATGTATCATCCCATACCGTAACAAAGACCCTGAACGTAGGCAAAAAGCCTAACGGCATTCTTATAAAAATGTAATAAAAGAGCGGTATGGATGTATCATCTGTACCGCTTAATAAAACTGTTATCGGTTGTCCGTAAGGAATTTTACAACGGCAACTACCACAAAAGCACTTGTTTAATTTAAAATAATAATAAAATGAAAAATGTAAGATTATCAATCATGGCTGTTATCATGGCATTTATAACAGTATCATGCAATCAGGCATCCAACAAAAACGAGCAATCTTCAAACGATACTACTGTTGTATCACAAGAACATCCAGCTTCCCACTCCAAAAAGAATGATACGGTAGCTGTGCCCGCCGTTAGCGAAACACCGAACGGTCAGGATGCAGCAAAAGAAGAAGCAAAAAACTTTTCTATTGCACCCATAGTTACCGATTATCTATCATTAAAGAACGCCCTTGTTTCGGACGATGACAAAGCTGCCGCCAGTGCAGGGAAAAAGCTGTTAGCTACCCTGAATAAAGTGGACATGAAAACCATTCCTGCCGATAAGCACAAAAAGTACATGGACATAGCGGATGATGCAAAAGAACACGCAGAGCATATCGGCGAAAATGTTGGCAACATCCATCACCAGCGGGAACATTTGGCCTCGCTTGGCGAAGATTTGAAAGACCTGATTGATTTGTTCGGTACATCGCAAACATTGTATCAAGACCATTGCCCAATGTTCAATGACGGTAAGGGTGCTGTTTGGTTCAGTGCAAACAAGGAAATCAAAAACCCCTACTACGGCGCTGAAATGCTGACCTGCGGTAAGGTGGAAAAAACAATTAACGGCAAATAAATTCAGGCTATGCAAAACAGTCACAAAGCGGGTCATGCCTCGGAGCATGGCACGCACAATTCAGAACATGCTTCGGGCATGTATAAACGCTTTGCGGTTATGGCTGTCGCCATGTTCACAGCGATGTATTTTATCATGTATGCCATGATTGACGGGTGGCAGAACCTAATACCCAATGTCAACAACCTGTACATGACCCTGCTGATGACCTCGGCAATGTTGCTTATCGAATTAGTGATAATGAAAATGATGTACGCCAACAGGAAGATGAATTGGGTGATAGCCATAATCTCGGTCGCCGTTGGCATCTTTTCATGGTTTGGTATCAGGGAACAAATCAATGTCGGGGACAAGCAGTTTGCAAAGGGTATGATACCCCATCACGCAGCAGCCATATTGATGTCCAAAAAGGCACATTTGACCGACCCCGAACTGATAGAGCTGCAAAAAAACATACTTGAAACCCAGGCGGAAGAAATTGAACTGATGAAGCGCAAGCTCAAAGAGTTTGAAAACAATAAATAGGAGAAGTAATAATATTAAAAATAATATCGACATGAGTAAAATAATAATCGGCTTTATCTCCCTGTTGACCCTGCTACTCACTGCTTGCGGGCAAGCAAGGTCAAATAAGGATGAGGCGGCAGAGCATCATTCCCAGGCAACTCCGGAAAGCCATAAGCAGAGTACCCAAATAGGCGAATTGGTTCCATCGGATGAAGTCTGCATGGTGAATGATGCCTACATGGGCAAAAAGCAGTTTGACGTAAAATTTGACGGTAAAACCTACTACGGATGCTGCGAAATGTGCAAGGAGCGTATTCCAAAAGATGCCGACGTTCGGGTGGCATTAGACCCCTATTCCCATAAGCAGGTAGACAAGGCTCTTGCGGTGATTGCCGTTACGGGAAAAAACGGTGAAGTATCCTACTTTGAAAGCAAGGAGAACTATGCTAATTATTTAAAGAAGCAGTAGTCACATTTTAAATGAAGCTACAATGTTATGTCCTTAAAAAAGAAAATCATATTGGGGTTGGCTGTTATCTTAATCGGCATACAGTTTTTTCAGCCGTTACGGAACCTGTCGGATGAAATGCCAGCCACCCATATCGAAAGGGTGTACCCTGTACCCCAAAATGTAAAGGCTATCCTTGTCCAGTCCTGTTACGACTGCCATAGTAACAACACCAGTTATCCATGGTATAGCCGTATCCAGCCCGGAGCATGGTACATGGCAGAGCATATCAAAAAGGGCAAAGAGGAACTCAACTTTAGCGAGTTTGGCGAATATTCTGCCCGCAGGCAACGAAATAAGTTCAGGGCTATGGCGGGGCAGGTCAAGGACGAGGAAATGCCTTTGTCGTCATACACACTCATTCATCGCAATGCGGTATTATCACAGGAGGATAAGCAGGTTTTGATGGAGTGGTTTAGTATGATGGAAGACGGCATCAAATAAATTTTTCAACTAATGAACAGATATAAGAAAATACCCATAAGAATACTGCAAACAGTGCTGATACTGCTTTGCACACAAACGCTGTTTGCACAAAAAGTAGTGCGTTACGAGCTGTATGTAAAAGATACGCTTGTCAACTATGCAGGTAAGCAAAAAAGGGCGATTGCCGTAAACGGGCAAATCCCGATGCCCGCCCTTACATTTGTACGTCTTCAAACTAAATTAGACACATTAGGATGAAACCTTAAGGAGACTTTCGAGTTATAAATTTATTAATTTTT
>NZ_SBJH01000111.1 GCF_004368405.1 Olivibacter sp. XZL3 | reverse complement strand
CCCACATTCCAACAGGATAGCAATAGCAAGTCTGATTGGAATTCTTTAGTTTTGGGTGTAGCTAGCTAGGGTAAGATTACACACCCCTCTCGAAACACCAAGGCCACATAGCCTTAACTGAAACTGACTTGTTTTTAGATGGAGACGAATTTAAACGCATACCTTTAAGTGCTATAGAAGAATTATATTATGGCTTTGACGAACACTATACACCGGCGTCGGTAAAGAATTTTGGCGCGTTTTGGAAACCGATACGTATTAAATACAGCTTTGCAGGCTTTCTTTACCTCATCGTTAACTATCGATACTTTTACACCTCCAATGAGCAGTTTCTGTCTTTACTAAAAAACATGTTAATTGAAGAATAGTAAATAACCCATTCCGGTTATATTACTATTACTTCACCTCTATTGAGGATTATACAGCGAAGGAATCACTCATTTTCCCAAGAAATTTTGGAGGAAACGTACATGAGTGAGGCGATCACAATAAATAAACCCACGCTGCCAACCAGCAATGCCATTTCCTGCAGTTGAATTATAACATAGATAAAAAGATAAAAAGCAGAAAGAATGCTCGCCAATAAAAGCGACGACCTGCTGCTTTTAAGAATGCTGGAAATATAAGCACCTACAAGTCCGATGGTTGCCAAAGAAGCGATAATGTATGCCCAGGTAAAACCGATCTGTTCACTGAATGACAAAAGCAGCGTGTAATAAACGACCATAGCCAAGCCGATCAAAACGTATTGCACAATGTTGACAAACTTTTTGGTTATAAACTCCGTAAATAATAGGGAGACGAAGGTCAGTAGAATGATTAACATGGCATATTTTGCCGAACGCATTGTTTTTTGATATTGATCCACAGGTAACAGGAAATTAACACCGCAACTATGCCCGGATTCAGCTTCAAGTAGCCGACCACCGTCTTTGTCGACCCACTGCTGAGGAAAGGGCCGATTAAAATGCGGAATGTTCCATTGGGATGTGAAAGAAGCGTCGGAAACACTTCGCGTTTCCGGTAAATAACTGCCCGTAAAGCTGGGATCTTTCCATTTTCCCGCTAAAGTAAAATGCGTATGCTTTCCAATAGGTGTCAAAAACAGCCCTTCACTTCCCCTAAGCGGAAGTTCGAAACTAAACGACAGCTGCGTATGTTTCTTTTGACCTAAATCGAGGGTACTGCTTAAACTACTTTTGAAAGCACTTAAATCTGAAAAACTCGGCTCCATAGCTACAATGGTATCACCTAAATTAATCTTTGGAATCTCTTTGAGTCCCTTAACATCACTTACACTTACTAAGAGTTGCGCTTTGTCCCATAATACGTATTGCGGTTCGACACCTAGTTTCTTTAGGTCTAATTCTTCGAAGTTACCTTTAACCGCCACTTTTGCGTTGTAGACAACCGCATCAAATATGCCGCGATGCATAAGCTGTGGCACGGCGTCGGCATTCACATCGAGTCGATCGGGCATTAAAAAGATATATTGCTTAATCCCCTCCACTGTTATATTACCTTTATCATCTTTAATCTGTTGAAAGGCGGTATAAGGAATAACCAAAACAGGCCCTACCACATTTTGGATGCCAGACCAACTTTGCGCTATTTCTTTTATTACTTCCCGCTGTCTTCCCTGCCTTTCACTAATAAGGTCGATTACCCAGGAGGAGGGGATCAACAGTAAAAGACTGAGAAAGCCGACCATCGCTAATTTTACCGTGGCGGACTGTTTCAACCAGGTCAACAGCCCGTTCTTTTCTTTTTGATTTTCCATTTTATTATTTAAAAAGTACTTTGCATCACAAAGCATATAGATAAAAAAAATTATTTTTGCTGCCTAATCAGTTTCTCTAATGACTCTAGGTGCTTTCTAAAGGCTTCTACTCCTTTCTCGGTTGCTTCATAACGCGTATTAGGCTTACGCCCGATAAATCTCTTATTAACCGATATATATGCTTCCTTTTCTAAGGCCTTTAAATGCGACGCAAGATTGCCATCCGTCACCTCCAATAGCTCTTTGAGCGAACTGAAATCATAACTTTCATTTGCTGCTAATACACTCATAATCTGCAAGCGTATTCGACTCTCAAACGCTTTATCAAATTCTTCTAACACTATTTTGACCTGTCGTATTTAGAATACATAACCGAACCGTAAACAATATGAAGCACACCGAAACCGGCCGCCCAAAACAGTAATCCATAACTGGGCATCATGGCAGCGAATAGCCCTAAGACCACCTCACAAAGGCCTAACCATTTTACGTCTTTGAAAGTATAGTGGCTTCCGGAAATCAATGCGAGGCCATAAAAGACAAGGCAAGCAGGTGCTACCAGACCGAAATAACCATGGTATAGGAAAATAGCGATCAGGAGACCTCCCGTTAACAAGGGTATGCCTGCATTTAGCAACAAACCTTTGCTTGCCGTATTCCAAATTTTCTGCTGCTTTTGCCGTGCTTTACGCGTGCTTAATAAAACGGCTGTGGTAATGGACAGCACCAGTATCACCAAGGCAAGTATTACGAGTTGTGACAAGACAGTTCGGTCTGCACGGTAAGACTCTTGATCAAATAAATCACCGCCCGACTGATAAATGAGTCGATATCCGATGAAGGCTCCGATAAGTGCATAGATACCTGCTAGCACGCCAGATAGCCCATGGAGCGATATAAACTTAGCGGAGCGTTCCATTAAACTACGGATGGAACTTAATTCTGTCAGGAGCTCGTTTTCCCTCATAAAAGTACTTTGTTATGCAAAGTTAACAAACTCTTTGAAAGTTGCAAGCTTATTGGAAATTATCAGCAGGTATAATCGACTTAAATGAGATATAAGGCGTCTTTGCCAATCACATAATCAGCTGGTCGTTTACTTTTACATTGATCAAAGAAAAGTCTTTTATCAGGCTTTTCTTATACGATCCGTTTTTGGCCTCAATATCTAGATTTTCAAAGGTGAATTTAGCTAAGTGATCATGTTCGCTGACATCGACGTCGAAAAAGACTTCGCACTTCAGGTTTATATTACGCAACGTAATATTTTCCGAGTACGAGAGCGGAACTTCCTTTCTACCTTGCAGATCGAAGAATTGTTTCCAAGGCTTAACATAAATAAGGCTGTAGGCGTTTCCTGTTATATTTTCGACCTTTACAAATTCATATTTTTGCGGCGTATCTGGCCTCATTTTTAACCACAGCACCCTTTTTGCCTCATCGATCTTGCAGTTCCGCATAATGATGTTCTTATTATGTATGGCTTCGCTTCCGCAGGTTAGTGCCGAATGGCAAAAACCGAATTCGCAGTCCTCAATAATGATGTTTGTATTACTACCATTGTCTAGACTGCCATCTGCCCAAGGCCCCTTCCCTCCTTTCAAGGCGATCGCATCATCGTTGACCGACAGATAGCATCCCTTTATTAACACATTGTTACAGACATCCAAATCAATTGCGTCTGTACTGGGCGCCTTCACCGGGGCATGCGGAGAAGTGATATGCACATTCAAAATTTTTACGTTATTGCACTGATAGTAGTGACTGCTCCAAAAGCCGGCATCTTTCAATTTCACATCCCGAACCTGCACATCATCGCAATTCCAAATAAACACAAGGCGCGGCCGAGATACTTCCAAGTTGGTACATTGGGGATTTTCTTCTCTTCTTTTCCAGAATGCTTCCCAATATTTGAGACCATTGCCATCAATGGTTCCCTTTCCGGATATCGTAAAGCCATTGACCCCGTATGCATTCACTAAGGCGGCAAAATAGTCTAAATTCTGCCCTTCCATCCGCGAAGGAATCTTTGGATAATCTTTAATATCGTCTGAACCTTTTAAAACGGCCCTTTCCGCTACATATAAATGGATATTGGGTTTAAAGAATAGTGCCCCACTCATAAAGGTCCCTTTTGGGATCACAATAATGCCCCCACCGTTTTCCGCTGCCTCGTCAATAACCCGTTGAATCGCATCGGTTTGTACAAGAGTGCTGTCGACGGAAACTCCATGGTCGGTAATAACATAGGGTTTCCCCATCTCTTGCAAAGCCAGACTTGCCGTATCAGCAAACCATTTTGGAATCACGGTTCCATCGGGAAAAAGGTCCGACTGATGGTCCTGTGAAAATGCCTTAAAAGAGGTAAGCACGCACAAGACCAGTATAAAATATCGATTTCTTATTTTTTTAGTCGGTGCCGCTTTTCTTACGGTTGCCGAGCTTTGATGATCATAATGTGGTGAAAGGTTTACATCCATAACTGTTTTTTGATTGGCGTATTACAAATGTAATGTATTTTGTAGAAATAGCCACTTTTGATATTAATGTCTTTTTAACAGTTATTGACGCAATAGAATTGAGGCTTTTCAACGCAAATGGATGGTTAGGCGCAGGTGGCTATAGGCCATTATCTGACAACTGCATTTAATGACGCCATGCTAAAACAATGCTAAAACATTTTGATGTAATTTGGATGTTTTTTTCTTTCCAAATTTAGCGTTTCCAATTTGTTAAAACAATGGCAGGACGTCAAAACCTGCTTTTAAAACACAAAAAAGCCCGTTTTTGATATCAAAAACGGGCTTTTTATTTTGTGGGAAATACAGGGCTCGAACCTGTGACCCCTACCTTGTCGAGGTAGTGCTCTGAACCAACTGAGCTAATTTCCCTTAATCTGCCACAAAAATAATTTTTTTAGTGATGACGCCAAATCATTTCCAAAAATAATTAGCGGTGAAGTTTCGAGGGGCGGACGTTTTATCTAGTACTAAGGAAGTACTAAGGTATAATGAAGGTAGTGTCAAACCAGTATGAAGTCAGTGTCAAACGAGTACCAACCCAGTACCATTCCTGTGTGAAACCAGTGTCAAGCCAGTACCATTCAGTGTGATTTCAGTAGCTTTACAGTAGCTTTTAGTGTCAAAAACTGCGGTACGCAACTTGTTATGATAGTTACCAAGCGGTTTAAGGCACGTAGCTTTCTTAGACGTATACGATGTGTATAAATCTTACTATTTTTACACATACCTGCGCTGCGATGATCCCGATAAAGGGGAGGCTGCAAACAACAGCAAGCAAGCGCTCGTTAAACAAAAAAACCCGACTATCGTCGGGCTTGCTGTTGTTTGGCGGTGAGGGCGGGATTCGAACCCGCGGTACCGTTTCCAGTACGACAGTTTAGCAAACTGTTCCTTTCGGCCTCTCAGGCACCTCACCTCGCTTTTGGGATTGCAAACCTAATACAAAAATTTATTATTTCAAATTTTATATAGGCCAAATCCGAACATTTTTCCAATTAAACTGCTATCATTTTGGAGCTCAATGCAATAAATTCTTCTTATTCCACTTCCCTACCCTTCTTCGCCTCATAGTCTACCCGAACGTGGTAAATACTCATGAGCATCCGCTTGAAGATAGCACGGATAGCCTCTACTTCCTGTAACGTGATATTGCTATTTCTCAGTTGACCTTGCGCTAATTTGCCTTCTATAATTTTATCCACCAAATTGCTTATATTCTCAGCATCCGGCTCCTTAATACTTCGGGAAGCTGCCTCTACAGAATCGGCCATCATCAAAACGGCCGTTTCTTTCGAAAAAGGAATAGGCCCGGGATAACGGAATACTTGCTCATCCACGATCTTATCTGGATGTGCTTTTATAAAAGCATTATAAAAATAGTCGGTACGCGTCGTTCCGTGATGTGTTCGAATAAAGCTGATAATCGATTCTGGCAACTGATGTTTATGGGCCATATCAATTCCCTTGCTTACATGTGAAATGATAATTTGGGCACTCTGTTCAAAGGTTAAACCGTCATGCGGGTTATAACCCTTGGTCTGGTTTTCGATAAAATACTGCGGGTTTTGCATTTTTCCGATATCATGATATAAAGCGCCCGCTCTTACCAATAAGGCGTTTCCCCCGATTTTATAAATAGCTGCCTCCGCCAAATTTGCCACCTGTAAAGAATGTTGAAAAGTGCCTGGGGCCTTATAGGATAATTCCCTTAACAAAGATGAATTGGTATTGGTGAGTTCCATTAAGGTAACGTCCGATGTAATTCCGAAAAGGCGCTCAAATGCGTAGATAAGCGGATAGGCCAGCAGTGTCAAGCCAACACTCACAATAAAGGGAACAAAAGAAGCATAGCCTACATCCGTAATGGAGCCGTCGCGAATTAAGATAATACCTAGATAAGCGACAAAATACGTTAGCAAGATGATAACCGATGAAATAAGAAACTGCTCTCTTTTTATCAAGGTTTTGATGCTGTAGATGCTTACCATACCCGCTGTAACCTGTAGAAAAACAAATTCAAAACTGTTGGGCACGAAAAAGCCGGAAACCAGCACCATTAATAGGTGAATATTCAGTGCCAAACGTGTATCGAACAAAATGCGGACGATGATCGGTACAATACAGAAAGGTATATAGTATAAGCTCGACAGCTTTAATTTGAGTGACCAGGATAGGACAACCAGCATACCGGTAACCACCAACAAAATGAGCGATAATAACCGGTTATTGGAAAACACGTCAATCCTAAACAGGTAAAGAAACACCATCAGTAGCGTGATCACCAAGCCTACCACTAAGAATTGCCCTATCACCACCACATTCCTATCCCCTCCTATCCGGGCTTCTTCTTCATAAGCCAACCGCAGCGACTCCACCTTCTGGAAAACTTCGTTGTTAACCATACTTCCATTAGCTACAATGAGCTCACCTCGCTGCACCATCCCTCTGGTGGTGGAAATATTATTAAGAGCTTCCGCAACTAATTTATCAGTGAGCCGTTCATTATAAACGTAATTCGGCTGTATATAATCGCTTACTAAACTTTTTAACCAATCTTTTTCTTTAATGGCATTTCTTGAGTCGATAATGGCATTGGCATAGGCCAAGGCCGTTTCTCGGGTGTATACCTCTGCAGTATTCTTCTTTTCAGCTATGTTATTCGTAACCAAGTTGAAGTTGTAATGCGGACCATGCGTTTGGAACTTTTTAGTGAGTCCGATAACGCCCCGATCGTAAATATGCGCCAAAATTTGCGTTACCGTGGAGCTGTACAGCTCCATTTCCTTCTCATCTTGGCCACTTCCCTTCCATTTCCCCTCAAACTCATTTAAAAAACGCTCGGTTTCTTCCGCTTTGGTTTCGATGTGATTGTCGTACACCGGATAAACTGATTCCAGCACTTGATCCCTGTCGGCCTTTATTTCATTGGGCGTCTTTAGAATGGCAAAGTTGTATGGAGCTATTAAATCCTCATGCATCCATATCTTGCCCTTTTCATACTCCAGCCTAAACCGCGGCTGCTTAGGTAAAAATATACAGATGATAATCACACTGAGCACCATCATTCCGTATTTGAACACGGCAGGATTACTTGAATATACGGATGGAGTCTTTCTACTTTTTGACACTTTTTTGATCTAATTTCTTTAAAGCTAATACAAACTTATAGAAAATTGTTTTATATGCAATTGAAATACAAATGCTTCTTCTCTTCTACTGGCAAACTCCTTGCTTTCTTAGTTGTTTTTTTGATTTATTTTTGATATCATTGTGATATCAATATAAAACGTAAAAATATGAAAGAAGAAAAATCTACAATGGCTTTATCCGGCTATGCCGCCCTTGTTATGCTTATACTGGTTATCATAACAATATTTATCGCTTCAGCATACAATAACGCCTGGATTGTTGCTGTCGGCATAATCGCCGCACTCCTTATTGCTAAAGGATTAACCATTATTAATCCCAATGATTCGAAGGTGCTGGTACTCTTTGGCGATTACATCGGAACGGTGAAAAAAGCAGGGTTCTTTTGGGTCAACCCCTTCGCTGTCAGAAAAAGGATATCGTTAAAAGCGCGTAATTTAAACGGGCATAAAATGAAGGTGAATGACAAATTGGGCAACCCCATAGAAATTGCGGCCGTTACCGTATGGTTGGTAAAAGACACCGCCAAAGCGCTATTTGCGGTAGACGATTATATACAATATGTACAAGTACAGAGCGAAGCAGCGGTAAGGCATTTGGCAAATTTATTTGCGTATGATAACTTTGAAGACGAAGAGGCCGCTATTACCTTAAAAGATGGTGCGGAACAGGTCAGCCAGATGCTCGAAACGGAACTCAATGAACGATTGGAAAGAGCCGGCATTGACGTAATCGAAGCGCGGATAACCCATTTGGCCTATGCGCCGGAAATCGCTAGCGCCATGTTACAAAGGCAGCAGGCCACAGCGGTAGTAGCTGCTCGAAAACAAATTGTGGAAGGAGCTGTTGGAATGGTTGAAATGGCTCTGGAAAGGCTTTCAGAAAAGGAAATTGTGCAGCTAGACGAGGAACGCAAGGCCGCTATGGTGAGTAATTTGCTGGTTGTATTATGCGGAGAGAAAAGCGTTTCTCCGGTAGTGAATGCGGGAACACTTTATAATTAGTAAGCCATGAAATACTATGAAACACAGACGATGAAAAGGCTGTGGATCTGCTATGCAGCCATTTTGCTTATAATTATAACTATTGCACGCAATTATTATTTTGGATATGGCCTGCTGGCAAACATCCCCTTCCTTTTCCTAATAATTATTGCTACTGGAATATATTATCTTTGCCGATTGGACATGGCGATTAACAGTGTAGGCTTCCGATATCGCTTTAAACCATTCCACCTCAGGGACCGCGTGATTGAGTGGAAAGATATTCAGCAAGTGTGGTTAAGAAAGTATCATCCATTTTGGGAATATAGAGGTTGGGGTATCAGCTATGGAAAGGCGGGATGGGCTTATAGCACCCAGGGAAATATTGGTCTTCAATTGGAGTTAAAAAACGGCAAACGCATACTTGTCGGCACCCAAAGACCACATGAATTGGAAGACTTTTTAACTAAACTGAAGGGAAGGCATGCTATTCCTTTGGTGAGTTTAACAGAAAAAAGAAGCTAATGGCAGAAAAAAAGGCATTTGCTTTACGAATCAATTCGGATATGCTGAAGGAGCTAGAAGCGTGGGCTGCCGAAGAGTTCCGAAGTACCAACGGCCAGATTGAATATATATTACATGAGGCCCTCCGCAATAGAAAGAAAAGACGGCGAAAAACCGACAACACCGGTAAAAGTCGAGACATATAACGGTAAAGGGCATCTACGCGGTATTTGTAGAGCCCGCTTTATTGTTATGCGCTTGACTTCAAATTCAACAAACCTATTACAATCGCCGATTTTATTCTGATATTTTGTAATTTCGAAGCCATGTTCACTACCTCATCTAACATAGGTTTTATCAGCAGGCACTAACCTGCTAGCATTAAAAAGCACAATACCATATCTTGTACAAACGAATTTCACATATAGTACTCCAATAAATGAAACGACCTTTAATCATGTTAATACTTATGGGAAGTACGGCCTTCGCCCAGTCTCCTAAAACCATTACCCTCGAAGATATCTTTCAAAAGAAAACCTTCGAAACGAAGACAGTAAGCGGTTTACGTTCTTTAAAAGACGGTAAAACCTATATATCGATTGAAACCAATCCGGAAACAAAGCTTGGCTACGTTGCAAAAAGCAGGTATAGCGACGGAAAAACAGTAGGCGCCATTTACACCGAAAAAGACCTTTTATATAAAGGGAAAAAACTTCCGTTGAGCACCAATTTTAACGAGGAAGAAACCAAGGTGCTTATTGCCGCCGACACCGAGCCCATTTATCGCCGTTCGTCGAAAGCCAATCACTACGTTTTTGATCTAACAACTAAAAAAATCACCGAAGTATCTGCCGAAGGGAAGCAACTCTTCGCCACTCTTTCGCCAGACGGTAACAAAGTAGCCTTTGTGAGAGAGAACAATATTTTTATTAAAGACCTCCTGACTTTGCAGGAAATCCAGATTACCGGAGACGGTGCACCCAATAAAATTATAAATGGCGGGGCCGACTGGGTTTATGAGGAAGAATTTGCTTTTGCAAAGGCTTTTTTCTGGAGCCCCGACAGCAAAAAAATTGCTTATTATAAATTTGACGAAACGAATGTGCCGGTTTATTCCATGACGATGTATGAGAAATTGTATCCGACCGAATACAAATATAAGTATCCCAAAGCTGGAGAACGAAATTCTCTTGTGACTATACACTGTTATAATTTAGACAATCAGAAAACCACGCCGATTGATATCGGAAGTGAACAAGACCAATATATTCCGCGTGTCAAGTGGACACAAAACGCGAATACGCTTTGCATATTACGCATGAACAGGCATCAGAACCAATTGGATTATTTGTTCTCTGACATAAATACGGGCAAATCGAACACTGTATTAACGGAAAAGAACAAGTATTATATCAACGTCAACGACGACTTAGCTTTTCTGAAAAACGGCAAACAGTTCATGCTCACAAGTGAGCAGGACGGCTTCAATCATCTTTATCTCTATGATATAAACGGAAAACCGATACGCCAGATCACTATGGGCGATTGGGAGATCACGAAGGTATATGGCGTAGATGAAGAAACAGGAACGGTTTATTATCAATCTACTGAAAAGTCGCCGCTACAACGGGATGTTTATTCAATCAAGTTAACCGGAAAGGACAAAAAACAGCTGAGCATGTCACCCGGCACAAATAACGCGACCTTCAGCGCCGATTTCAGCTATTATATTCTCAATCACTCAAGCAGTGATACGCCCGCTTACATTACCTTGAATGAGAAGAGCGGTAAACTGGTACGCGTATTGGAAGATAATGAGCAGGCTAAACAAACCGCCAAAGCGTTCGGCATCCAAGGTTCAGAATTTTTTCAATTCCAAACCACTAGTGGCGTAACGCTCAATGGGTATCTCGTAAAACCCGCCAACTTTAACGGTAACAAAAAATACCCGGTTCTTATGTATGTCTATGGAGGGCCAGGCAGCCAGAATGTAGCCGACTCGTGGAGTGGATCGCGAAATCTCTGGTTTCACTATTTGGCACAGAAAGGTTATATCGTAGCTTGTGTCGATAACAGAGGAACAGGCTTCAGGGGCGAAGAATTCCAAAAGTCAACCTACCTCAATTTAGGAAAACTCGAAACGGAAGATCAAATTGAAGGCGCTAAATGGCTCGCGAAACAACCCTTCGTTGATCCCGCTCGGATCGGTATATGGGGATGGAGCTACGGCGGCTACATGGCCTCGCTTTGCATTACAAAGGGAGCCGACGTTTTCAAGCTTGCCATTGCCGTTGCCCCGGTTACCACATGGCGTTACTATGATAGTATCTATACGGAACGGTATTTACGCACTCCGCAGGAAAATCCCGAGGGATATGATGACAACTCGCCTATCAATTACGCTGATCGGCTAAAAGGAAAATTCTTGCTCATTCATGGAACAGGAGATGACAATGTTCATTTCCAAAATAGCGTCATGTTTTCAGAAGCCTTGATACAAGCTAACAAAGCTTTTGAACAAGCGTATTATCCCAATAAAAATCACGGCATCCATGGTGGTAATACCAGTCTTCATTTGTACAATAAGATGACTGATTTCATCACGACAAACCTGTAAGCGGTTTTGTTTTTGATTATTAACAGTTAACTATTTGCTATAATGAGGCGGTCTAGCTAACTTGCACCGTCTATTCAATACACTAAGGTCACACAAAAACAAAAAAACACACATTGTAAAAAGTTTAAAATCAACCTTTAAACAAATCAATAACATGATTCAAACAAAAACATTATCAGAAGAACCACAACCAGACCAGCAAGGTCACCCGAAAGGACTTTATGTGCTGTTCACCACCGAGATGTGGGAGCGGTTCAACTTTTACGGAATGCGGGCTTTACTTACTTTATTTTTGGTAAATGCGCTTGCGTTTTCAGACAAAGATGCCTCCATCGTATATGGCGGTTTTCTCGGTTTAAGCTATTTGACACCAATGATTGGCGGTTATATTGCTGATCGGTATTTAGGAAACAGGAATTGTATCCTTTTAGGCGGAGCGATTATGGGGATCGGCCAGTTATGCTTGTTTTTTAGCGGATCGGTCTACGCCTCGAATCTTAACCTGGCTACCTTCGCTATGTGGACGGCCTTAGCCATCATTATTATTGGGAACGGATTCTTTAAACCCAACATCTCTTCCATGGTAGGCCAGCTCTATCATAAAGGCGACAACAGACTCGACTCGGCCTTTACCATTTTCTATATGGGCATCAATGTCGGCGCTTTCCTGGGTATGTCGATATGTCCTTTTCTGGGCGATGTAAAGGTGGGCGATGTGCGGGTTGTTGAAGCGTTTAAGTGGGGCTTCTTAGCTGCGGGCTTGGCGATGTTCCTCGGCACCGTTATGTTCTTCTTTCTTAAGGATAAGTATGTGACCGCGCCGAACGGAGCGCCTGTTGGTGCCAAACCTAGTTTTCATCCCGACCGGAAAGAATCAGAAGACGAATCGGAGAAAGCAAAATTCACGACCGGTTCTATCGTTGCATCCCTGCTCGTATTGGTTGGTCTATATATTCTTTTTCATTTCCTCTCGCTCGATCCGAACCCCATTAAAAGCTGGGTATACCCTTTCATTTATGCGTCGGCATTAAGCCTAGCCTTTTTGATCTTAACAGATAAAACGATTACCAAGATTGAACGTGACCGCATCATTGTGATGTATATTATCGCTTTCTTTGTGATCTTCTTTTGGTCGGCCTTCGAACAGGCAGGCTCGTCGCTTACTTTTGTGGCCGATAAACAAACTGACCTTAATTTCCTCGGGTTTCAACTGCCACCCAGCTTCATCCAGAATGCAAATTCGATTTTCATCATCATCTTTGCACTTCCATTTAGTTGGTTATGGCTAAAATTGCAAAAGCGGAATCTTGAACCAATTTCACCGGTTAAACAAGCTATCGGGCTCTTGTTATTAGCAGTTGGTTATTATATTATCGCCGTGCAGGTTGCCAAGATCGGACTAACCGGCAAATTGGCTGTACATTGGCTCTTTGTGATGTATCTATTTCATACCTTGGGCGAATTATGCTTATCGCCTATTGGCCTGTCGCTCGTTTCCAAGCTGGCACCGAAGCGCTTTTCGTCATTGCTTATGGGCGTATGGTTTATAGGCAACGCAGCGGGTTATGCCCTTGCAGGAACCTTGGGCGCCTTAATCCCACCAACGGGAGATAAATTTGAGTTTGCAGCTTCGAAAGGCATCGATTTACAGGGCATATTGGATGGATCGGTGATACCGACGGCTGAACAGGCTGCTATCTTAGCCCAAGAAAAAATTGACATGGTTTATCCTACTTTCGTGGGTTTCACCATTCATAATCTCTACGAATTTTTCATGGTATTCGTTACCCTTTCCGGCACCGCAGCCCTGATATTATTCCTAATTTCCGGTATCCTCAGAAAGATGATGCATGGCGTAAAATAATATAGATCTCTTGTACCTGCACGCAGGTATTTAGGAATAGATCCATCTGCTGGCACGGGGTCGTAAGCGAATAAAAGTACTTACGAATCCGTGCCAGCTTTATTTACCAACCAATAGCTAAAAATAAATAGTTATTTTAGTGCTTTTAAAATCAAACTGGAAAAGAAGCCGTGTCAGACAGCATCGTTATCATACCTACATACAATGAAAAGGAGAATATTGAAAAAATCATCCGTAAAGTATTTTCGCTCTCTTTTCCATATCACATTTTAATTATTGACGACGGATCACCGGATGGGACAGCGGATATTGTAAAGCGCTTGCAGGAGGAGTTCCACAATCGCCTGTTTTTAGAAGAACGGACTGGAAAATTGGGCTTGGGCACGGCTTATATCCATGGATTTAAATGGTGTCTGAAAAGAAATTACGAATACATTTTTGAAATGGATGCCGATTTTTCCCATAATCCGGAGGATCTTGTCCGATTGCGGGAAGCTTGTGTGAAAGGGGCCGACTTGGCCATTGGCTCACGGTATATTAAAGGTGTAAATGTTGTTAACTGGCCGATGAAGAGAGTATTAATCTCCTATTTTGCGTCTGGCTATGTGCGGTTCATTACGGGTACGGATATCCGCGATGCGACAGCAGGCTTTGTATGTTATAAACGCAAAGTACTAGAAACAATCCCCTTGGATAAGATTAAATTTGTGGGCTATGCGTTCCAAATAGAGATGAAATTTACCACTTTAAAATATGGCTTTCAAGTGGTGGAGGTGCCCATCATCTTCACAGACAGAACGGAAGGCACATCTAAAATGAGTACCAAAATCTTCCGGGAAGCATTCTTCGGTGTTATACAGATGAAAGTTAGCAGTTGGTTTAGAAAGTACGACCATTAAAAATCTCTAATTTTTTTAGTATTTTTGTTATCGGCAATCAGAGATCGGCTATCGGCTTAAAGCAGAGAGCTGACAACTGAACACTGACGGCTAAAAGCTTAAACATGAACGAACATTTAAACCCAAACGCCGACCATCTCAGCAAAACGGAGAAAGAAGTAGAGAAAGTGCTGCGTCCGCAGGCATTTGAAGACTTTACCGGTCAGCATAAAATACTGGAGAATTTACGCATTTTTGTTCAGGCAGCTAAGCTTCGGGGCGAGGCGCTCGACCATGTATTGCTCCATGGCCCTCCGGGCTTGGGTAAGACTACCCTATCGCACATCATCGCCAATGAAATGGGCGTTGGCATTAAAATCACTTCAGGCCCCGTTCTTGATAAACCGGGTGACCTGGCCGGACTGCTCACCAATTTAGAGGAAGGCGACATCCTGTTTATCGATGAAATTCACCGCCTAAGCCCGTTGGTTGAGGAGTATCTTTATTCGGCCATGGAAGACTTCAAAATCGACATTATGTTGGAAACAGGACCGAACGCTCGGTCCGTGCAGCTTTCCCTAAGTCCTTTTACCCTCGTGGGCGCTACCACGCGCTCGGGTTTATTAACAGCGCCTCTCCGCGCCCGCTTTGGCATCAACGCTCGCTTGCAATATTATGATGCAAAGCTACTAACTACAATCGTCCTCCGTTCTGCGGGAATATTGGGCACACCCATTAGCGAAGAAGGCGCCTATGAAATTGCCCGGCGTAGCCGGGGAACCCCTCGGATTGCCAATGCGCTATTAAGACGAACGCGCGATTTTGCACAAATTAAAGGCAATGGCCATATTGATACGCCAATCGCGCAGTATGCGCTGAATGCCCTGAATGTCGATGAACACGGTTTAGACGAAATGGACAACCGGATCCTTTTGACTATTATTGATAAGTTTAAAGGCGGACCGGTTGGACTGAAAACAATCGCCACAGCCGTAGGAGAAGACGAAGGCACTATTGAAGAGGTTTATGAGCCTTTTCTTATTCAGGAAGGTTATATCATGCGTACCTCAAGGGGGCGTGAATGTACCGAATTAGCCTATAAACATTTAGGAAGAACAAACTATCCCAAAGGAAATACGTTATTTTAGTAGCAGAGCGTTTGGCGTTTGGCTTTTGACCATCCCCACGGGAGTCAAGTTTTTGAATTATTGATGTCTTGCGTATTTAATAAGGCATCAATGAGCCCTTCGGGGTTTTTACTTTTGAATTTTGACCATCCCCACGGGATGGCAAGTTTTTGAATTTTTAATTTTGACTTTTAACTTTTCTAATGAACATTATCATAAGACCGCTTGGACTTTCAGACTATAGCGATTTAAAAACTTCGATGGTTGAAGCTTATCACGGTACCGCTGGTGGTATTTGGCCTCGATCGAGCATTAAACACCTATTAAGCATCTTTCCCCAGGGCCAGCTTTGTGTCGAAGTAGATAACCACGTAGTCGCCTGTGCTTTATCGATCATCGTCGACTCAAAAAAAACAGACCGCACCCACTCTTATGAAGAAATAACCGGCAAATATACCTTTAATACGCATGATCCGGACGGAGATGTACTATACGGCATCGAACTGTTTGTCCATCCCGATTACCGCGACTTGCGCCTGGGCAGACGCCTTTACGATGCGCGGAAGGAGCTTTGCGAACAGCTTAATCTTAAAAGTATTATAGCCGGTGGACGGATCCCCAAATATCATGAGCATGCCGATAAACTGACACCGAAGCAATACATTGAAAAGGTCAAACAGAAGGAGCTATACGACCCGACCCTCACTTTTCAGCTGTCGAATGATTTTCACGTGAAGAAAATCCTAAAAAACTACCTGCCGGAGGACCGCGAATCATTGGAATATGCAACTTTATTGGAATGGAACAACATCTATTATGAGCCAAAAACCAGTTCCATTTCACCCACCAAACAAACCATTCGTTTAGGCCTCATTCAATGGCAAATGCGTTTGTTCAGCAACATCGAAGCCTTTTATGATCAGGTAGAATTTTTCGTGGATGTGGTGAGCGATTATGGAGCCGATTTTGCGCTTTTCCCTGAGTTTTTCAACACCCCACTCATGGAACCTTATAATCATTTACCTGAGCGCGAGGCCATGCGCATGCTGGCCAAACATACCGAAGAAATCAAAGAAAGGATTCAAGAGTTGGCGGTATCTTATAACGTGAATATCATTGCAGGGTCGATGCCTTATCTTTCTGCTGACGACAGGCTGTATAATACTACCTATCTATGCCATCGAAGCGGTAACGTAGACACTTACAGCAAAGTGCATATTACACCTAATGAGCTAAAATACTATGGCATGTACGGCGGTGACAAGGTGAAAGTATTTGATACAGATTGCGGCAAGATCGGCATTCAGATTTGCTACGACGTGGAATTTCCGGAGTTAAGCAGGATACTGGCAGATCAAGGAATGAAAATTCTGTTTGTTCCCTTTTTGACTGATACGCAAAACGGCTATACGCGTGTGCGAAACTGCTCACAGGCTAGAGCTATTGAAAACGAATGCTATGTGGCTATTGCAGGGTCCGTGGGAAATCTTCCTAAAGTAAACAACATGGATATCCAATACGCCCAGTCAGCGGTGTTTACGCCGTCCGACTTCGCCTTCCCAACCAATGGCGTAAAAGCAGAAGCGACGCCCAATACGGAAATGGTTTTACTGACCGACGTAGATCTATATGCACTAAAAGAGCTACATGAATATGGCACGGTAAAGACGATGAAGGACAGGAGGAAAGACTTATACAATGTAAGTCTACTAAAATAGTGCACCCGAGGGAGGCGAATTTTTAGTCTCCCCGCTTTAAATTTGACAGCAGTTTATCGATCCTACTCCGCACAACGGCGCTACCATCATTACATGGAAGCTCAGCTTTCGGCTTTAGGCTCTTCACATTACGCTTTCGATTCGCTATCTTTGCCATCTATGATAAGTGTTTCAAATCTTTCTTTGCGCTTTGGTAAACGCGTTTTATTTGACGAAGTTAATTTAAAATTTACACAAGGCAATTGTTACGGTATAATTGGGGCGAACGGAGCCGGAAAATCTACCTTTTTAAAAATTATTACCGGAGATGTTGACCCGACAACCGGGTCCGTAAGCATCACGCCGGGAGAACGTATGGCTGTTCTTAGTCAGAACCACTATGCCTTCGACGAATTCTCGGTTATAGAAACCGTTATGATGGGGCATAAAGAGCTCTATGATATCATGAAAGAGAAAGACGCCATCTATGCCAAAGAAGATTTTACGGATGCAGATGGCGAACGGGCCGGAGAACTGGAAAACCTGTTTGCAGAGATGGATGGGTGGAGTGCTGAAAACAATGCTGCGACCCTGCTAAGCAATTTGGGCATCAAGGAAGATCTTCACTATAAAATGGTCGGGGAGCTCGATGGTAACCAAAAAGTGCGGGTCTTATTAGCACAAGCGCTGTTCGGAAATCCCGACATACTGGTACTGGATGAGCCAACGAACGACCTCGACATTGACACCATTGCTTGGCTGGAAAACTTTCTGGCCGACTATCAAGGTTTGGTTCTAGTCGTTTCGCACGACCGCCACTTCTTAGACGCGGTATGTACGCATATCGTCGATATAGACTTCAGTAAGATGACCATCTATACCGGAAACTATACATTCTGGTATGAATCAAGTCAACTGGCATTAAAGCAACGTACCGACCAGAATAAAAAACTGGAAGATAAGGTAAAAGAACTACAGGAATTCATTCGCCGATTTAGCGCAAACGCTTCCAAATCAAAACAGGCGACCAGCCGGAAAAAGGCTTTGGATAAAATCAACTTAGACGACATCAAGCCGTCGAGCCGGAAGTACCCTGCCATCATGTTCAATGAAATGAACAGAGAACCCGGCGATCAGATCCTTCAAGTGGAGAACTTAGGAAAAATATCGAATGGCGAGGTCTTGTTCGATAAAGTTTCCTTTATGATGAATAAAGGGGATAAGATTGCTGTATTGTCTGAAAACAGTTTAGCAACTACTGCTTTCTATGAAATACTTACCGGACGGGATCAAGACCATAAAGGCGAATTTAAATGGGGCGTAACCATTAGTATAGCGGATATCCCGATCGACAACGCCGCCTATTTTGAAGGTAAAAATGAAAATCTGATTGATTGGTTGAGAGAGTACGCATCCGCCGATCAGGACGATCAATTTGTGCGCGGATTCTTAGGAAAAATGTTGTTTAGTGGCGAAGAAGTATTGAAAAAGTGCTCCGTACTTTCCGGAGGCGAAAAAATGCGTTGTATGTTTTCGCGTATGATGCTGCAGAAAGCGAACTTCTTGCTTTTTGATGAACCCACTAACCACCTCGATCTTGAGTCTATTACGGCTTTGAACAACGGTATGAAAGATTTTAGAGGCCCGATATTGTTTACATCGCGTGACCATGAATTAACACAGACTGTAGCCAACAGAATTATCGAGCTAACCCCTAACGGTATCATCGATAAGCTTATGTCATACGATGAATACATCAACAGTGAAGAAATTAAGAAACAACGCGAAAGCATGTTGAAATAATAAGAACGGCGTAAGATGGTATGGTGCAAACCAGCCGATCTTACGCCTTTTTACTTTCCCAAAAAGAAGCCTATGCTTAGGTCCTAATGTAAAACCTTAAACATCAGTTCTTTTAGCAAATCTTCAGCTTCTAGGTTGAAGGCGTCAACTCCTTTTGATTTCAGATCATACTCCCTCAGATAACTGATAATATGAAACAGCTTGATGATGGGATAGTTCCGCGCAGCCATCTCGTAGTCCTTAACGAAAAAAGGGTGAACCCCCAACTCCTTAGCCGCTGCTTGTTGACTTTTATCGGGTAAATAATGGAATTTAAGAATCTTTGAAAAGTAACTGTATAAAGAGCCCATCACTACCGGGATCGGGTTCGACTTCGGGTTAGCAGAAAAATAATCGACAATCTGATTCACCTTAAAAACATCCTTCTTCCCGAGGGCCGTATTCAGCTCAAAAACATTAAAATCTTTACTGATACCAATGTTATTCTGCACGTCAACAACACTTATTTCCCTTTCCTTCGGTACATTTAGCATCATTTTATCGAGTTCATTGGCCACTTTAGACAGTTCTGTTCCTAAATAGTCGCTCATCATAGCTGCTGCCTGCGGATGTATTTTCATCCCGCGCTCCTTTACATAGTCATCAATCCATGACGCCAGTTTATTTTCGTAAATCTTGGCTGACTCGAGAACAACGCCCGTCTTTTCAATAGATTTATAGATCTTCTTCCGTTTATCGAATTTGCCGTATTTATAGGCAAAGACCAGCACGGTGGTGTTCAACGGTTTTTCCACATAAGCTTGAAAAAATCCGTCCGCCTTATCCCACTTTAGATTTTGTGCTTCTTTAACGATCACAACCTGGTAGTCGCTCATCATCGGATAGCGCTTGGCCGTATTCAAAATCGTGACCCAGTCGGTATCTTTCCCATATAATATGGTTTGATTAAATCCCTTTTCCGCATCACTTAACACTTTATTCTCCAGTGCGTGCACAATCAGGTCAATGTAATAGGCCTCTTCGCCATGTAACAGATAGATCGGTTTTAATTTTCTTTTATCGATATCGGCTAAAATGCTGGATGCGCTCATTTTTTTTTTGTTACTCTTAAAGGCTTTGGAGAAATACCAAGATAGCCAGCTTACCGGTCGGGCTACCGCCGCAAAATAACAATAAATTTTAAGGTTTGACAAGAATCGTATTTCATAAAACGGGGATTTCATTTTTATCGTTCAAGTGTTGATTAGCGACCAGCCGTCAGTTATGAGCTCTACATGGCCACAAGTACCAAGACACCTGCCTGCCGGCAGGCAGGTATCACGATAAGTGACAGAGGCCATTACCTAAAAAGCATAACTTTTTACTTAAAACTACACTAAAGCCCAAAAATCTCCCTAGCTTTGCAACTTTAAAGCATTTACAAATAAGGCCTTTCATGTTGACACCCATTCCGCTCAATCTTCCCGCTTATCCGTTGAAGCTCATTAGAGATCAACATCGCTTGCTGGTATACGATGAGTTAAGAAGAAAGCACCTGATACTCACTCCCGAAGAATGGGTCCGACAACATTGGATTCAACACCTCATCCAATCCAAAGGCTTCCCAAAAACACTGATACAGGCAGAAGGCGGACTGAAGTTAAATTCCTTACAAAAGCGTACAGATATTGTGGTATTCAATCAATTTGGCGAACGGATACTGATTGCAGAATTTAAGGCACCGTCCATAAAGATCACACAGGCTACTTTCGAGCAGATTGCCCGCTATAATATGGTTCACAAGGTTCCTTACCTGATCGTTAGTAACGGTTTAGAACACTATTATTGCCTCATAGATCACGAAACCGAGCGCTACACTTTTTTAGAAGACGTTCCCTATTATAAGGAAATAAAATAGCCGCCTGTTTTTGCAAATAGGCGACTTAGTAAAAAGATATGTCTATTATAATGCGCTTAATTAGCCGAAACGCTTAGTTCCACTACGTTAGCGTAAATGAAGTTCATGGCTTTATGGTTGGATTGTACCGGATTTTCCTTTTTGAATTCATCCAACAAGCTGACCTCTAAATTATCGGTTCTGTCAATATCCAATGTACCGCCTAAACAGGGATACTTTTGCGCAAGATCGCCGTCATTAAAGCTTTCTATTGTAGCGAAACCGTCTACATTCGAGTAAAAATTAGTAAAGGTAACCGGCAAGAAGTTATTGGCTTTAACCATCTCTTTCAGTGTAGAGCCTACCCTGATTCCTTCTTCTAACTGATAAGGTCCAGTTTCATCCGAAACACTTAATTTCACCGCTTTGGTAAACGGCGCACTGGCTTCTGACCAAAATACGACTACCTCTTCAGGCGTGTCTTTAAACACTTTGGTTATATTCACTTGCTTACCATCAACGTCTCGCGTACTATCTGCCAACTTATCTGCACCAAATTCTTTTTCGAGATCGGCATGGCTATAATTTAACTTCACTTGGCCGATGCCTTCGCAGGTAATTAGATTCGGGTTTTCTTCGGCTACATTTTCATCCTTTTTGGATGCACCGCCGCACGAAGCTAATACAAAACCGATAAGTGCTAGACTTAGAATTTTTTTCATGTTAATAACTTTAAGTATTTATAACTAATAATCTCACGAAGATAATAAAAGCTTCGAGGTATCAGAAATAGAATGATATATTAAAGTGACGCCAAACTTTCTTCTAAAATCTTGATTTTGGCAAGCGCATCAGCCTGTTTATTACGTTCATTCTGTACAACCTCTGCTTTCGCGTTCTGCACAAATCGCTCGTTTGATAACTTTGCATTCACCGATTTCAGAAAGCCCTGCAAATAAGCGATTTCATTCGTTATTCTTTCCCGTTCGGCCGTGACGTCTATATTTTGTGCAACGGTTACGAAAAATTCATCCTTTCCGGCCATAAAGGCTGCCGCTCCGCTCTGCTGTTCACTTACAAAGCTCACCTCGCTGATATTTGCCAATTTCTTGATGCTGTCTAAGTAGGTTTCGTACGTGATCGTTGTATTCACTTTAATAGCTAATGGAAGTGCGTCTTTCGGTGAAATCTGCTTGGTATTGCGCACATTACGGATTTCAGAAATAACCTGTTGAATCACCACAAAATCGTCCAAAAGCTTCTTATCTACTTTTGAAGCAGTAGGATATGCTGCCACAATACAGCAATCCATCTCGCCTCTACCGCCAAAGAGCTCGTCATGCCATAGCTCTTCGGTAATGAAAGGCATAAAAGGATGAGCAAGCGCTAACAGCTGCTCAAAAAAGTCGACGGTGAACGTTAGCAGATCTTTTGCGATAGGTTGTTGATAAGCCGGCTTTATCAGTTCCAGATACCAAGAACAGAAGTCATCCCAAATGAGCTTGTAAACGGTCATCAGTGCATCCGAAAGTCTATAAGCCGCAAAGTGCTCCTCTACTTCAAGTATGGCTTCGTTAAAACGGCTTTCAAACCACGCTACCGCTTTCAATTCCGCCTTGCCCGCCGGTTTATTAACGCTTTCCCAGCCTTTTACCAGACGGAATGCATTCCAGATTTTATTTGCAAAGTTTCTTCCCTGCTCGCAATACGCCACGTCAAACATTAAATCGTTCCCGGCTGGCGATGAAAGCAGCATGCCCACCCGTACGCCGTCGGTACCGTACTGCTCCATCAATTCTATCGGATCGGGCGAGTTGCCTAAAGACTTAGACATTTTACGGCCTAATTTATCGCGGACAATTCCTGTAAGGTAAACATTTTTAAACGGTGCCTTACCACGGAATTCATGACCGGCAATCATCATACGCGCTACCCAGAAGAACAATATCTCCGGTGCGGTAACCAAATCGTTGGTGGGATAATAGTAATTGATATCCGCTCCGTTTGGTTGTTTAAACCCATCAAATACCGATATAGGCCATAAACCTGAGGAAAACCAGGTATCCAATACGTCTTCTTCCTGATACAGCCCTTCTGTACTGAGCCCCGCTTTTTTAAATTCAGCGACGGCCTCTTCTTCTGTTTTGGCCACAACCCACTCCTGATGCTCATTATACCAAGCCGGAATACGCTGCCCCCACCAAAGCTGACGCGAGATATTCCAGTCTTTCACATGCTCCATCCAATGGCGATAGCTATTTATAAATTTATCGGGTATCAGTTTAACCTCACCGCTTAAAACATAATCCAAGGCCGGCTTTGCGAGATGCTCCATCTTACAAAACCATTGCATAGACAATTTCGGTTCAATCGCAGCGTCGGTACGCTCTGAAAAACCTACCTGCGATTTGTAATCTTCCACCTTTTCCAATTGCCCTGCCTCTTCAAGCAATTTCTCCACCTTCTTACGGGCAATGAAGCGATCCTCCCCTATCAATATCTGCGCTTTTTCATTTAATGTACCATCATCATTTAAAATGTCGATAACTTCAAGCTTATGCTTTTGGCCGAGCTCATAATCGTTCAAGTCGTGCGCAGGTGTCACCTTCAAACATCCCGTACCGAACTCCATTTCAACATACTCGTCTTCAATAACAGGTATTTCCCTGTTGATGAGGGGCACAAGAACTTTCTTACCCTTCAGATGTCGATAACGTTCGTCATTCGGATTGATACAAATAGCGGTATCGGCCATAATCGTCTCAGGCCGGGTTGTCGCTATCGTGATGTATAACGGTTCTGCGTTATCGGCTACGACTTGCGAGTCTTTCTCGCCAGCGTTGTCTTGATTCCTGACACCTGATACCTGATACTTGATATAATACAGCTTCTGGTTGACTTCCTTACGGATAACTTCCTCGTCAGAAACCGCTGTTTTCCCTTGTGGATCCCAATTAATCATCCGGACACCACGGTAGATATAGCCTTTTTTATATAAATGGATAAAGGTATCAATTACAGCATCGCTTAAATCCGGCTCCATTGTAAAGCGCGTGCGGTCCCAATCGCAGGAAGCACCTAATTTCTTTAGCTGCTCGAGAATGATACCCCCGTACTTCTCTTTCCATTCCCAAGCGTATTTCAAAAACTCTTCCCGCGAGATATCCTTCTTACTGATTCCGCGCTCTTTTAACATAGCTACCACCTTTGCTTCGGTAGCGATGGAAGCATGGTCGGTGCCCGGCACCCAACAAGCATTTTTGCCCTGCATGCGGGCGCGGCGAATCAATACATCCTGAATAGTGTTGTTGAGCATATGCCCCATATGCAGTACACCCGTAACATTGGGCGGAGGCATTACGATGGTATAAGGTTCTCGATCATCCGGTACGGAGCGGAAAAACTTCTTTTCCAGCCAATACGCATACCATTTATCTTCTGCTTCTTTCGGGTTGTATGTCTTCGCTATGCTCATTGTATTAAAGTTTGGTACACTAACCAGTATACACTTAAGGAGGTGCAAACCTACTACAAAAATCCCTTATTTGGAAGATATTGGGCAGACCTTCTTGATATTGTTCTCTTGAACTACATATCCATTCCTTAATACGACACAATTTTGTATCTTAAGAAAAAATTTCATTTTTATGCGTTACATCTTTATTCTTTTTACTTTCTTATCCTTAGGCATTTACGAAGGAAGAGCACAAAGCACGAACGGCAATAAGGCAGCAAAATTTATATCCCTTATGGCTGATTCCAGCTATAAAGAAGCACTGGATCTAACCTCGGTCGATTTTAAAGCGAAGGTCAGCCCAGCTGCGTTATCGCAAATATGGGAAGGGATTAATCGGCAGTTTGGCGCTTTCGAGCAGGTGGAATTACCTGATAGTACAAGCAGTACCAAGACTCCCTTGGTACTGCAAGCCATTTTCAAAGATTATATTCTTCCATTAACGTTCCATTTTAATACAAACGGAGATATTTCAGGCTTTTTCATACAGCAACAGCCTAAAATCAGAGCCAATACCAGCAAAAGCCCCGCTAACTTCCCGGAAGAAGCGTTAAAGATCAAAGTAAATGGGGGCATCATCAGCGGCACACTTATGACACCTAAAAACCCACAAGCGGGTGCGCCCGTAGCTTTGATTATCGCCGGTAGCGGCCCTACCGACCGCAACGGCAATAACCTCTATGGAGTAAAGGCCAACAGTTATCTCTTACTGGCCGAAGCTTTGGCAGATAATGGCATCGCCAGTTTCCGGTACGATAAGCGCCTAGTGGGCGAAAGCGCGAACTTTCAGACCAGTCAAAACGAGTTGGTAGTTGACGATTTTGTAAATGATGCGGTAATCTTAGGAAACTTCTTAAAAACGCGTAAAGAGTTCGGTAAACTTTATATCATCGGCCATAGTGAAGGTTCGAATATTGGCATGCTGGCATCCGAGCAGCTAAACCCGGCAGCCTTTATTTCCTTATGCGGCCCGGGAGAAAACCTCTCCACGGTTCTTGAGCGTCAATTATTGGCGCAACCCTCTTTGAAAAAGCAAGCCGAACCCATTATCGAGCTATTGAAGCAAGGAAAAACAACGAACAACGTACCGACTGAACTCAATAGTTTATTTGCACCGGTTGTACAAGGGTTTCTTATCTCCTCCTTTAAGATCGATCCCGCCGAGGAAATTAGAAAGCTAAAAATCCCTGTATTGATTGTTGGAGGCACAACAGACTTGCAGGTTCCCGTCAGTCATGCCGAAAAACTGAAAGCGGCAAACCCAAAAGCGACGCTGTTACTTGTAAAAAACATGAATCATACACTAAAAACAGCTCCACGCAATAAGGAAGCAAATATTAAGACTTATACACAGCCAGGTCTTCCCTTAAACAGCGACTTGGTAATTGGGTTGGTTAATTTCCTTCGTTAAGGCCGAAGGTGGAAAGGTATAAGGTTTAAGGAAAGGCTTACGCCCTACACCTTACGACCTTATACCTAAAATCTTATACGTCTATCTTCGCGTATTTGGCGTTTCGCTCGATAAACTCTCTGCGCGGAGCCACTTCATCGCCCATCAACATGGAGAATACCCGATCGCATTCTGCAGCATTTTCTATACTGACTTGACGTAAAGTACGAGTTTCCGGATTCATGGTCGTATCCCAAAGCTGTTCCGCGTTCATCTCTCCCAAACCTTTATACCGCTGTACATGTACGCTGTCTTCTTTGCCGGCCCCTTTCAATCGTTGGATAGCAGCCAAACGTTGATTTTCGTTCCAAGCATATTCATGGTCCTTACCCTTTTTAACCAAATAGAGTGGCGGTGTAGCAATATACACGTAACCGCGCTCTATCAGTTCTTTCATATATCGGAAATAGAAAGTAAGGATCAGCGTTGTAATGTGCGAACCGTCCACATCGGCATCCGTCATGATAATGATACGATGATAACGCAGCTTTTCCAAATTCAACGCTTTTGCATCTTCCGGGGTACCGATACTCACGCCCAAGGCGGTGAACATATTTTTTATCTCGTCGTTTTCGTAGATTTTATGCTCCATCGCCTTTTCCACGTTCAGGATTTTACCCCTTAACGGTAAGATAGCCTGAAACTCCCTATTTCTACCCTGCTTGGCTGTTCCTCCTGCCGAGTCACCCTCCACGAGGTAGATTTCGCATTTCGCGGGATCATTATTAGCGCAATCCGCCAATTTACCAGGCAAACCGCTACCACCCATTACCGTCTTACGTTGTACCATATCACGCGCTTTGCGCGCAGCGGCACGAGCCTGAGCAGCAATAATTACCTTTTGCACAATGGCTTTTGCTTCGCGGGGGTTTTCTTCTAAATAAGTACCCAAGATTTCACCCACTGCTACGTCTACGGCTCCCATCACCTCATTGTTACCCAGTTTGGTTTTCGTTTGCCCTTCAAACTGCGGCTCAGCAACTTTCACAGAAATAACTGCGGTAAGCCCCTCCCTAAAGTCGTCACCGGTAATTTCTACTTTCAGGTTCTTTAACAAACCGGATTTATCGGCGTAGGCTTTCAAGGTACGGGTTAAGCCTCTTCTGAATCCCGCTACGTGTGTACCACCTTCAATGGTATTGATATTGTTCACATAAGAGTGGACATTTTCAGAATAGGTGTCATTATATTGCAGCGCCAACTCTACTGGTATGCCTTGCTTCACGCCTTCAACGTGAATAGGATCCGGAATTAATGGCTGACGATTGCCGTCCAGGAATTTGACGAATTCGCTCAATCCGCCTTCCGAGTAAAACTCCTCATGACGTAAAGCACCATCTTCCTGTTCCTCCCTTTCGTCGAGTAAGGTAAGGCGTATACCTTTATTTAAATAAGCTAATTCGCGTAGTCTACCGGCCAGTGTATCGTAACTGTATACCGTTGTCATCGTAAAGATGCTCGGATCAGGATGGAAGGTAACTTTTGTTCCGGTACGATCCGTTTCGCCAATTACTTTCACCTCATAAAGAGGTTTTCCCTGTTCATACTCCTGTATAAAAACCTTTCCTTCGCGATGAACTTCTGCAATTAACAGGGTAGACAGCGCATTTACGCAGGAAACGCCTACACCGTGTAAACCACCCGACACCTTATAGGTGTCCTTATCAAACTTACCACCGGCATGGAGCATGGTCATTACCATTTCCAAAGCCGATTTGTTCTCTTTCTTATTAATTCCTGTTGGAATACCGCGGCCGTTATCTTCAACCGTTATCGAGTTGTCTTTATGAATGACTACATGAATGTCCGTACAGTAACCGGCCAGCGCTTCATCAATGGAGTTATCAACTACTTCATACACCAGGTGGTGCAAACCCTTTACACCAACATCTCCGATATACATTGACGGTCTCTTTCTTACGGCTTCTAAGCCTTCTAACACCTGTATATTATCTGCGGAGTAATTGGATTTGTTTTTGTTTTCTTCGCTCATGTATCGTTTAGTTCCAAAACACAAAAATACGAAATTTTAACGATATCTGAGCAACAGATCCCTTATATAATAGCTATTTAATGTTCTTTTTCTCCCCTAAGAAAGGTACCATTTCGTTCCGCGAAACCGCTCCGTTCTTCCGCGCTCGTGCAAAGCCGCTATCAAACGCTGGCTGCAACTGGCAACTCACAACGGGCAACTGGCGACTTATAACGAGCAGCCTTTTAAAAAAAAATTGTTTAGTATATGATTTTTATGTTAGGTTTGCGTTTTGATTGAACAGAAATTAAAACAATAAAGACATAAGATGAACAAACCATTCGCTTCAATAGCAAAAATTTCATTGGGTCTGATGCTGGCCGCGGCTGTAGTATCATGTAATAATAATGCGAATAAGCCAGCTGCCAAATCGAGCAACGATAGTACCTCGGCAACCGCTGCTGAAGGGCAAATCGTATACGTAAACTCCGATTCCTTATTGGCAAATTATGAGTACTTTAAGGATATGCAAGCGAAGCTGCAGGAAAAAGCAAAGAAAACCCAGTCGGAATTACAGGCTAAAGGGAATGCCTTTCAACGTGAAGTTGCAGACTATCAAAAGAATGCGGCAACCATGAGTGCTGAACAGCGCCAAAGCACAGAAGAACGCCTGGCTCGCAAACAAGAGGAGCTCGGTAAATTCAATCAGAATGCGAATCAGTCGTTTGCCAACGACGAAGCCCAAGAGCAAGAAAAATTATACAACAAAGTGGCTGATTACCTTAAATCGCACGCAAAAGAAAAGGGTTATAAATTTGTTTTGACATACTCCAAAGGAAACCCTGGCGTACTGTTTGCGGATGAGAGCCTTGAAATTACCAAGGAAGTAGTATCAGGCTTAAATGCAGCATATAAAAAGGAGAAGAAGTAGTTAACTACTCAGGCATAAAAGAAGAAAGGGTTGATTTAATATCAACCCTTTTTATTTTTAGCAGGTGCTGCTTTTTCCGCCACGGCTTCTGCCGGACCTATCGCTTTCTTTCGCTTGTGAGGTCTGGTTTTTCCAAAAGAACCCATCGATATTTTACCTCTCTTCGTTTTTTTATCTCCTTTTCCCATACTGAATTGTTTATTTCGTTAATAAAAACTAGTTAATAAAAAGTGATAGACCAAATTACGAAAATTTTAACGGAAGAACCAAATTTCCTTACCTTTGCAAAAACGACGCCCATGGAAATGAAAGAACCTTTTGACATCACCCTTAATCAGATTGATTACGCAATCTTTCCAGAAGAAGAGAATATCTATACTGTGTATAAGGACGGCCTTGAGTACGTCAAAATCATGAAAGACACGGAGAGCAGCTGGATTAAATTAGATCCAGAGACGGAGTTGCCCCGTTTTGAGGCGGATGATGAAATTAATGCAATAGGCAAAGAAATTATAGCTCACGAAGCTCAGTAGTAGCAACCGGTACCCTCACTTTTTCTTTGGCTAAAGCGATATGTGCCGCTTTATACCACCCGCTTAATGCGATTTCGCGCCCTAACCAAAAACAACACCAAGTAAATAAAGGTGCAGCCAACACATCTATGCTATAATGTACGTGCTGAATTAGCACCATGCTTCCAACCAAAAGCGTAGCTAATAAGGCCAGCAGCTTATCCCCTCTTTTTGGCAAACACAGAAAAATAAGGAACATCGTAGCGGTATGACCGGAAAAAAAGAGGTCTTTGGTTATGAAGCCGGCCTTTCCATAGGCTATATTACTTAAAGGATCGACTAAAGGAATCAATCCAGCAGGTGGATCTAATGCAACTAAAGAGATGGTAAGCATCCGCATAAACAGGACGATTAAAAAACCATATAAAGCAGTAATCATAATAGCTGGGCTCGAAAAGCAACGATACAAGAGTAAAGCCGCTATCCCCCATATGCAAATAAATATTGGCGTGGAGAGGTCTATTGATGGCAAAAGAATTAATATCGGGTCGTATAAAGGAACACCGTCCCTCAACTCAATATGATCAAAGAAATGAGGCAGTACAAACAAGAGCACAATAAACAAAAGATGACCGGCTATTAGCCAGCTTTTAAATGCCCAACTCTGCATAGCCTGTTTCCAGGTAATGGTAGCTGGGTGGTCCGTTTCAATTATAGATTGCATCTCTTCTAAAAAAAGCACTGCAAATTTGGCTTAACATTTTGATAATATGAAATTAATTTTTTCTAATGTAGATTATTTCGCTTACATCGGTGAAGAAATCTAAAAAAGTGGCCTTTATGTAACGGAAAAGCAAAACAAAGTGCTACTCCGGACATAGCGCTAACAGGGTTACCTGTTCAGCCTTCGGAATTAACGTAGACTTTTTGTGGAAATACTATATTGGGTTTTCTTGGCTTTTCTCTTAAAACCGCATGGTGTTTGAAGTGAGTAGGAAAACGGTCTTCTCGACCAAAGAGACGGCCTTCAGGAAAAGACGAATCATACCAACAGGTCGTGCATTTCACGCCAATGATAAATTTTTATTTTTTCTGTTTGCTTTTGTGCAGCATTTATCATTGCTTTAGCAACATTTTCACCGGTAATTCCTCTATATTTTTCGAGCCCCTTTCCTATCAACAGCGGACCAATGAACCACCATATTGCCATAAAGAACCGCTCTAACGGTCGACTTTCTTTTCTGTTTCCCATCAACATGGATGGTCTAAAAATATGAGTATGCTCAAAATTTAACGCAATTAGATCGCGTTCCGCTTCCCCCTTCGTTCTTAGATAGAATACAGCCGCTTTGGAATTCGCTCCCACGGCAGTCACCAAAAAGACCGCTCTTGCACCTCGTTCTTGCGCTATTTTAGCCGCCAGTACCGGATAATCGTGGTCTACCTCATAATACGCCTGTCTTTGGGGCGTCTTGTTCTTAGTCGTGCCTAAAGCAATAAACACTTCATCCGCCACGATATCCTCTTTTAGTGCGGATAAGTTCTGATAGTCGCCAATCAACACCTTGAGTTTGGGATGATGTATATCCAGCTTTCTGCGAACAACAACCGTTACAACTTCATAATTTTCACTGCTGAGCAGATTGCTCAATAGATGAGAACCTATAAAACCGCTTGCGCCAAATAGAACTGCTTTCTTCATCTGTATAAATTGTTTAAAACGTGGTGAAGCTGGCCTGAGCGGATTGGCCTCTTTAAGGCCCTAGCTCATTACAGCATCCACGCCGAGAGATACGTCATTCTTTAACAGAAGTCAAAACGAAGCAAAAAAGTTTTTCATGATGGCCATTTTGTGCAACGAACGCTTGCAAGCGTTCAGACACATCAGAAATAACGCTCAAATGCGATGCCATAGGTAAACAGGAGGTTCTCTCTGTCTGTGCGATTAATACGGTTATAGATCAAAGAAGCGTTGAGACTAAGCCACCTGTTCAATTTGAAGGCCACATCATTACTTAACTTGATATTGAAATCCGCGGCGTCTGTTAGTGAGGGTTGGTAAAAATTACTACCTTGAACCACGATAAACTCCTTTAACGCAAATTTATAAAGCAACCTGAGCGAATTCCTCGCCGTTTGATAATCCACCGGCACCTCATTTTCAATGATACTACTTGCATCATAAAGAAAACCATCACTCAGGTTAATAAACAAACTTTCTGTATCGATGACGTTATATGCTATGCCTGCACCTGCCAACAACTGGTTTCTTATGTTTAAGGAAAAACTTGTATTGTAATTGGCCAGGCCCCAGTAAAAAAGACGGCGGTCTTTTCTATAGATATTAAAATCGAGCGAACTGGAAAAATCGTTATTGGATTGGCTACCGTCCTGTCGACCGTAGAGCCAGCTATTATTAAAGTTTAGCTTAATCTTCTCTTTGGTAATAGAAAAGCGCAAGCCGTTGTTCAATAAGAAGGCACTGTTGTCGTTTGTTTTATTAATAGAGTTCGTGGACGAAAGCTGGAGATAATAGGTACTGTCCTGTACCTGCGCCATGAGAGGCGCTATCGAGATAAAAAAGAGCGTAAATACCCATATCTGCTTAGCCATAAACACACAAACTTACCCAAATTGGAGAGAAAACGCAATCCAATTCCAGCGCACTTTTTATTTCGTGTATAAAACCGTTCACCCATCTCCTCTTGCTGCGAAATCACCATAAACTTAGCGCAATGCAGGATGGAGAATGATTTTTTTCGATAAAATATTTCTTTTGACAACATAATTTTATTATCTTGCAATGCAAGCTACAGAGCTTTAGCGCTATTTGAGTTTGCTAACAACAGAAACGCATACAGAAGAAATTCCGCAGTTCTACAGATATTGCTTTTGAATTAAGTAAAAAAATAAAAATAATTCCACGATCTTGTTCTGTGTTTGTTTGGCACACGCCCAGTGGCTTCCTCCTCGGAAGCCACTACAGGCGTGGCTCAACATAGTAAAAGAAGCGGCGGCCGATTTCCACTCACATAGGATATATTCACTTTCTTTTTCTATTCTTCTAATACATACTCGTATCTTGTTCGCTAACGGTAGTATCGGCATCTTGCGAACTTTCGGGGGCCTTATCAATTAACTCCATAAACTGATCGAGCTTAGGTGTAATGATAATCTGCGTACGCCTGTTCCGCGTTCTTCCCGCCTCGGTATCGTTGCTGGCAATCGGATTGTATTCACCGCGACCGCCGGCCGTAAGCCTTTTCGGATCAACCCCATAGTCGTTTTGCAAAGCCTGCACCACGGAAGAAGCGCGGAGGGCACTTAAGTCCCAGTTGTTACGAATGTTCTTCTGTGAAATTGGCACATTATCGGTATTACCTTCAATCAACACTTCATACTCTTTGTAATCCATAATAATCTTGGCAATTTTGCTCAAGGTCTCGCCTGCCTGTGGAGAGATCTCATAGCTACCTGACTTATACAGCATATTGTCCGACAAAGAGATATAAACCACGCCCTTCAACACCTGTACATCAACGTCCTGCATTTCCTCACGACTTAATGAACGCGTCAGATTGTTTGTCAACACCATATTGAGCGAGTCGCTCTTCGCCTTGGTATTCACTAAATGCTGGATATACCGATTCGAAGCGTTGATTTCATCTACCAGCTTCGCGATATTGGCATTCCCTTGACCACTGTTGGTTAAACATTTGTCTAACGCCGCTTGGAGCGAATTTACGTTAGACTTGTATTGTGCAATTTGCTCTTCCAGATCCTTTACGCGCGAAGTAGCATTAGACAGATCGTGCTGACTATTCAAGAATTTTAAATCCAGCTCCTTATACTTCGTTTGCAACTCACTATAATTACTTTGCAAAGCCGTATACTTTTTATTCCCCACACAACCGCTGGTCAATAGCGCAATGGCTAAAACTGTAAGGGGTAAACTAAATACTTTCTTGTACATAATTGTTTTCATTTATCAATAATCTCTTTCTTATCATGTAAATATCGTGCCAAAAAGTAGAAGGCAGTAGGCTGTAGGCTAAGCTGAATCGTTACATAGAGGCCCCCTTGATCCAACCTTGAGTCGTGCTTCATCTGTGTCCTATTCCCCCTATATACCGGTGATATCCCTATATAGTCCGTAAAAAAGGGCGAAAAGCGGCTTTTTAAGCAATACCTATCGGACTACCGTCGGACTCGGCTACAGCACGGAAGGGCATCGGATCATAATAGGATCGCTAGGCTGTTAAAATATGTTAAAGCAAAAATGGCGGAACAAAGCGCGTCAATTTACCTTGGCAGTGAATGTAATTTACTGACGACTCCATCGGGCAAGGTGTTGCAAGAACATGTACGGACCACAGGCACTCAGTCATTCGGAAACCTTGCTCGGTTTGGCATCGGCCGAATCGTGTCCAAATTAATTATTCTGCAATAAAGTCGTATTCGCAACAGACAACCGGCAATGGTTTTCTTATTCTTCACTTTAATCTCAAATTCACAAAAATCTAATTTAGTATAATCGAACACCCTTTTTATCCTCATAAAACAGCATTCTGTGTAAACTTTTAGATTAAACAGAATTAAATCCTTTACTTCGCGTCCATTCACCGAGGCCTTGCCTCCTAAACTTTATTTTATCATTTATGACAAGAAAACACCTTATGACAGCTTTGGCTATCAGCTTAACTGTTCTCATCGCAGGGTGCGACAAAGAAAACAACGCCCCTGAAAACGTCGAAAATTCCATTTCAGAAAAGGAAATCGAGCTTGAAACGCTTACAAACTTCCTAGCTTGGGCGGTTTCTGTTCCTGCCGACAGCATCTTATTTGACGACGAAGCACAGATTTTTTATATGCATAATTCGGATATGCATGAACCTTATGAGCGCGTTAAAAGATTTTATGAAAATGCAACCGAATATCCGGGGAAGCGTTAATAAACAAATAAACTGTAGGAAAAACGAATCTATAACAAGGTTCATTGACCGTTAAAATGTTATTGATCATTTAACAATCCAAAATCGGAAGTCGATCAGGCGAATACAGGCTCCTCGTGAAATAAAACCTAAAAAAATCCGTTTTATTATAAGTTAGAACGAAAAAGACCAGTGAATGATCATCCTCTTATGCGGACTTTCTGGAGTAGGAAAAACCACGTTGAGTAGAGAAACAAAAAAACTACTCAACAGCAACAATATATCCTGTGAGGTCCTCGATGGTGATGAAATTCGAAACAACCTCTTTAAAGATCTTGGATTTTCACAGGAAGAACGGAAAGAAAACATGCGTAGACTCGCATTTCTAGCAAATAAATTTTCAAAAAACGGGATTGTTACCATTGTCAGTGCAATAAGCCCATACAAAGTCGTCAGAGAGGAAATAAAAGCAAAGTACGAGCGAGTAAAAATCATTCATATCGACTGCGAAATTAAAAAGCTTCTAGAAAGAGACACTAAAGGGCTTTACCACAAGGCCTTATTACCCGACGGTCATCCTGACAAAATATACAATCTCACCGGAATAAATGACATATTTGAACGGCCGGAAAAACCCGATCTATACATTAACACGACCGATGTGGAGATAAATGTTTGTACAAAAACCTTATTCGACTTTATTGTTAATGAACTGAATTCACAAAATGTCTGAAAACAATGCACTAAAAAAAAACAAAACTTTGATCATCGTTGGAATGCATCGATCTGGCACTTCACTCGTTGCCCAATGGCTAAATAAATGTGGTTTAGCTGTAGGAGAGGAATTACTCGGCCCAGGGATCGGAAATATCGATGGACATTATGAAGATAAGGATTTTTTTCACTTGCATGAAAAGATATTAGCCGTAAATAACCTTCCAACGGACGGACTGATTGGTAGCGGTTATATTCACATCCCTACGACGCTTTTTGAAGAAATGACTCAGTTGATCCAAAAAAAGAACACTCTCCATATGGAATGGGGTTGGAAAGACCCTCGAACTTGCCTTTTCTTGAACTACTATAACGAACTTATACCAAATGCGTATTATCTTTTTCTTATAAGGGATTACCAAGAGGTCGTCGGTTCCCTTATAAAGCGCGGCTTTGCAGTAAAAGAACAAGCCTGGCTCGAACGACACACCGGCTGGTTTAAACGCCTTAAATGGCGACAATATAAGCGGGCAAAAGCTTGGAAGCAACACATCAAAGAAACTGCTTCACGTTATTTAAATACGCATATTCTTTATAACCAAAAGATCCTCGATCATATAAAAAAACCACCAAAAGAACGCTTTTTTATAGCCAATTATCGAAGTCTAATCAAAAACCATGAACTTACACTGAACACTTTAGTGAACGAATGGGGATTTCATTTAGAAAAAAAGTCTTTCGCTTCTGTCTTCAAAAGCAGCCTTTTGAGTGAAAGAATTGACTTCGAGGGATATGTGTCGTCCGAGGATATTAAAAAAGCTCGCAGGTTAGAGCAGATGATCAGACAGTCTATACACTAGGTGCAGAAACGAGCAATTATACCAAGGCATAATATTTCATTAAACCTTGCTTAACTACATTATATTTCTGTTATTTTGCAGTTATTTACCATAAGTAATGATTAAGCGAGACTGAATGAAAGAAAACAGTATTATAGTAATTGGCGATATTATGCTTGACCATTATATTTATGGCAAATGCGAAAGAATATCACCTGAAGCACCCGTTCCTGTCGTCAATTTCACTAAAGAAATATACACGCTCGGTGGCGCGGGCAATGTTATCAAAAACCTCTACTCATTGGGGGCTCAAAGCAGCTTATTATCCGTGAGCGGAGCCGACGAGGCCTCCGCTAACCTAGAAGCGGAACTACAGCGCATTGCTCCAGATTCATTTTACCTCGCTAGAGAAAACGAACGATCCACAACCGTCAAAACAAGGATCTTAGCGGGAAACCATCAGATGCTGCGAGTTGACAGAGAAAGTAAACATGCTATTAGTTCAGCTACCGAAAAGTCGCTCATCGAACAATTAACACGCTCCATACCCAATGCACGGATCCTTATCATGTCCGATTACTGTAAGGGACTTTTTAGTGACGGCCTCACAAAGACAATCATCGCTTTATGTAAGGAAAACGGGGTAATAAACCTATTAGACTCTAAGGAAAAGAACTTAAGCAAATTTTGGGGCGTAGACATTATTAAACCCAATAAGAAAGAAGCCGCGCGTATGGCCGGAATTGCTATTAACGACCGACAAAGCCTGCATGACGCCTGCGCCATTATCGCAAAAAAAACAAATTGCCAGTCGGTAGTCGTAACACTATCTGAAGAAGGACTGGCTATTTACGATAAGCAGACATTAGAAATTGTACCCACCAAAGCATTGGAAGTGTACGATGTGACTGGCGCCGGTGATACGGTAATCGCAAGCATAGCGTATGGACTGGCAAACAATTTATCCCTGCAAGACGCGTGTGATTTAGCAAACCACGCAGCAGCAGTGGTCGTAGGAAAAACAGGTAGCGCCACAGCCACCTTAGAAGAAATCGAAAAAATAAAGACTAAACAGAACTGATGTCAACGAACACGATAATCGCGAACGCCTTTTTAGCCCATGAAGAATTGCTGGCAAAGGTTCAAAAAGAGCTGTCCCAGCAAATTGAGGACGCCTGTCTTCTTATTGGAAAAGCCTTAAAGAACGGAAACAAAGTGCTCCTTATCGGAAACGGGGGCAGCGCGGCTGACGCACAACATATTGCGGCTGAATTCACCGGACGCTTTGTGAAAGAGCGAATCCCACTACCTGCCATCGCCTTAACCACCGACACCTCCGCGCTTACCGCCATCAGTAACGATTACGGTTATGACACCGTATTTGCCCGGCAGATCACGGCCTTGGGCAATAAAGGCGATGTGTTAATCGCCATTTCTACCAGTGGCAACAGTGCGAGTATCATCGAAGCGGTGCATGCAGCTAAAAAGAAAGAAATTGTATGTATAGGCTTAAGCGGAAAAGATGGCGGCATTTTAAAAGATGTCTGTGAAACTTGCTTAGTGATACCAAGCACGGTAACGGCCAGGATACAAGAAATGCACATACTGATTGGACACCTCTTTTGTGAGTTTGTTGATACACTTTACTAAACAAAAGCCATGGCGAACGAAATACAGCAATTACTAAAAACAAAATTGTTCGATAAGGACAACATCCGACCCCTTATTGCGCAGTGGAAAGATCAACAGCAAAAACTGGTGTTTACCAATGGATGTTTCGATATTGTACATGTAGGGCATCTAAACTACCTATTAGAAGCCTCCAAATTGGGACAAAAATTACTTATTGGACTGAACAGCGATGCGTCCGTAAAGCGCTTGAAAGGCTGTAGCCGACCTATCAACGGTGAAAGGGATCGAGCCGCTTTATTAGCAAGTCTATTTTTTGTCGATGCCGTGGTTCTTTTTGAGGAAGATACACCACTTGACTTAATAAAAGCGATCGAGCCTGATGTTTTAGTGAAAGGGGGTGATTATGCGATCGACCAGATCGTAGGTGCTAAGGAAACCTTGGCGCAGGGAGGATCGGTTGAAATACTGGAATTTTTGCCCGGCTATTCTACCACCAACATCGTCAGCAAAATTCGAGGAGCACAAGAATGAAGCATAAAGCGCTATTTTTGGATCGAGACGGTGTCATCAATATCGACAAAGGCTATGTCTATAAAATCGAAGACTTTGAATTTGTGGACGGCATCTTTGCACTCTGCTCCTATTATCTACAACAGGGCTTCCTCATCTTTGTTGTGACAAATCAGTCGGGCATTGCGCGCGGATATTATACAGAAGACGATTTCAAGATACTAACCGATTGGATGCTGAATCAATTTAAGAACCGAGGGATTACCATTACGAAGGTTTATTATTGCCCAGACCATCCCGATTTCACTGGTCCAAGCGAACGGAGGAAACCAAGTCCAGGCATGCTGTTAGAGGCAGCGGATGAATTTGAGCTCGATTTGACGCAGTCTGTAATGATTGGAGACAAAGAAAGTGATATGGAAGCTTCACGGCGGGCTGGGCTGAGCTATTATATACACGCAGAGTCAAATCAGCGTATTCACTTAAGTGACTGGACGCCGTTCGACATGAATAAATAAATACTAGCTAGTTTTATACCTGTTACCCTCAATAATGATATCGATAATTGTTGCTTCTGTAGACAAACATTTACTAGACCAATTAAAACGTAATATAAAGCGCACTATAGGCGTCCCTTACGAGATCATTGCCTTTGAAAACAGTGATGGACAAAATGGTCTCTGTAAGCTTTATAACGAGGGAGCAAATGCTGCCAACTACGAAATATTGTGTTTTTCACATGAGGACGTCTTGTTTCAAACGCCCAATTGGGGGAAAAAAATTGTAGATATCTTTCGTAATACGCCCGATCTAGGATTGTTAGGTGTCGCTGGAAGCACCTACAAATCTATTATTCCCTCTAGCTGGTCTCCGCCTTTTGATTACAATGAGAGCACTTGGCGAATCAACATCCTTCAAGGTTTTAAAAACAAACCGTTGATAGAAAAACATGACTTCCGTAATCCAAAAAATGAATTGCTTAGTTCAGTAGCAAGCATCGACGGGGTTTGGATGTGTAGTACTAAGAAAATCATACTTGAACACCCTTTTGATGAAGCCTTGCTAACAGGTTTTCATGGGTACGATGTTGACATTTCAATTAAAATAAGCCAACAGTATAAGGTATATGTGACTCACGAAGTCTTATTAAAACATTTATCTGAAGTATCCGCCCTATGGTCCACGTCTATGAAGAATGTTATGATGTCTTTAGCTTTGCTAGATGAGCAAAGAAGAAAAAAGAGT
>NZ_SBJH01000018.1 GCF_004368405.1 Olivibacter sp. XZL3 | reverse complement strand
TCGTGCATGCCCTATTAAAACGACTTCCTTGGTTAACAACATTAATAAGACATGCGACTCTCTTTAATTTATAGAGGAAAGGTAAGTTTTTTCAATGAAATACAATTGGCATGATGGTGCAGGAATGCAGGTGTTACATGAGAAAGCTATTAGATAAAGAGCGTGTTCGGCTAATTAACGATGGCTTGTTTTTGCCACGGAAGTATTTTTCCTTATGTTTGTTTTTTACCACGCCTATCAATTGTAAAGCAGTATGAGGTGGACCTACTTTATCCGGCAAAAGCTTAAAGTCGCTTTTTTGTTGTTTTGTATTATGGCATGCTCGGTGTTGATCCGGGTGTTGGAGGACAAGAATGTAAAGAGTATTAGCAAAGCACTTTTGTCGATGTATGACGATCGATTGGTGCCAGCGTCTGACATTTTTTATATGACGGAACACCTGTATGCCAAAAAGTTTTTGATATTCCAGTTTTTAAATGATTCGACGCCTTCGACTACATCGCTCGCGCAGTTGGCAAAGCGAATGGAGCAGCATAATCGACTCATAGACTCTTTATTGAATAAATACGAGAAGACCTATTTGGTGGATCAGGAGAAAAGGTATTTGGAGGAGTTTAAAAAGCAGCTCAACCATTATATCGCATTGGAGGGACAGTTTTTTAAGGATTCTTCTTTAGGGCTTTCCCAACGGATAGCAACATACAAAACGGATGGTGGGATCGCTTTAGACCGTACTCTGGAGAGACTTTCAGCGCTTGAACGTCTCCAAACGCAGGTTGGACGCGACCTCATGTCGGATGCTCAGTTTGTGATGTCAGGTACCCGGTTCTTTTCTACCTTACAGCTTATCCTATCCATCGTCATTGGAATTATGGTGGTGGTTCTGGTGCTTGAATCTAAAAGTGTTATAAAAAAGAAACAACCTTTTGATTTGAACTAGCGGCTTTAGTCCAAGTATTTTCGATCGTCTTCTGACAGATTGGACCGATAAGGATCTGTCAATTCTTGTACTTTGCTTTGATCATCACTCGTTTGGAAAGTCTCTGACGAGGTACTTAGTTCGTTTTTCTTTCTTGGTCTTCCCAAGAGGAAGCCGACGACAATGCCAAAAGCAAACATACTTCCTAAAATGGCCAGTTTAGGAATGTAACGGTCTCCAAAAATCCAGAAGATGACTTCATCTGTATTTTTCATTAAAATGATGGTTACTAAAACCGTTAATATGATAATGAAGATAGTTTTTGTATTCATGAGCCTATTTTTAAGCTAAAATAATCGTTTTTGCTGCAAGCAGCAAGAATATATTGATTTACAAAACAAGAAAAGGTGTATACTTGTTTGCGCCCTTTAATAAGAATAGCTTACTCCATAAGTGAAGACTATTTTCTTGGGGCCCGGTTCGTTAACATAAATGGCGCGAATGCCCGCGTCAAAATTAGGTAAATAGAACCGCAGGACGTTCATATCGGCGCGAAATTCTATACCGAATGTGCGTGGCGAAAAACGATCGTTTTGCGAAAAGTTCTCAAAATCGGCAAACAAGCCCGCTTTGAATCGTTTGATAAACGCCAAAGGCCCAAGGTCCCAATCGGGATAAGCAAGCGGAAATCGGTAATCCAGAAACAAGGTATTGTTCACGCTGGAGGGAGTCAGCTGGTCGTATCCACTTACCATGGGGATGTCGTTAGTAAGACGATAGTCGGCACTGCGTTCCTGAAAATTGAAACGAAGTTGGAAGGAATGGTTGTTTACAATTCCCGGAAAATACAGCGTAGATCGCATCGAGAAAAGATCTCCGGATAATCGTCTATCAAATGCTAAACTCCGATAAATAAAACTTACATTTTGTCCCCATTTGGGCGCCAGATCCAAAAGGCTTTGTCGACTGTTCCTATTGAAATAGTACTGCAAGAGAAGGGGGAATCTCACCTCAGAAAAGTTGGGAAGGGAGATGTTTTCCAAGTTGATGTTGTATCGCCAAGTATAGCTCGTGCCAAGAGATATGCCGGTGTTGTACACGGTGTTCAGGCGGTTGAATGTTAAAGGAATAGTGGTTTTTAGCTCCGTATAGTGTTCGCGCCATCTTAACGGTATGCGCTGGTTCGGATTACTTTGTAGCCGGATACTGCTTAACTGGGCCCGGTTTCGGTATTCAAGCGTGAATTTCGGGAACCAGCGCTTCAAAGAGGCACTGACGTAATAATCCGTTCCACTGGTGTTTTGATCATAATTAAAACCGATCCGCGTGGAAAAGGTGTTTGTGAGGTTGTCTGACATGAGCTGTAGCCCAAGATTAAAATTATCGATACTTGATATATCATCGCCCACAGGCGAAATACTATGGAAATTGAAGAGGTGGTTGAGCTCTTTATAAGGCCTTGAGGTGAACGTTTTTGTAGGGATGAAGGTTGATGTGTCGGTGAGGCTTTCCTGTCGGCTAAGCGGCTTAAAATAATTGATAAAATAATCCTGCGATAAGGTAATAGGCCGATCTAAAGTCTTATCGAAATTCAGTTGACTGATCAGGTATCCATTTAGCTGATAATTGTTGAAATAGATTGTTCCTGTTGCTTCGTCGAAAGAAGGGTTTGCTGCGCCAAATTCGATATTGGTCAATTGTCGTATCGGGCCGTCTTGATGGGTTAGGAGATAGAGGTTGTCAATGCCGTTATAATGGGCCTTAAACAGAATCCCGCGCGGCGTATAGATCGGGCGCTCGAGCTGTTGTTTCTGCCAATCGAGTAATAAGCGGGTGGCTTCGCTTTGGAGGTCTATTTCGAGTAAATTGCTTCCCTGCTGTTGGGTGACGGTGGTAATCACTTTTGTCCCTGTTTCGTCGAACGAAGGCGTTTGGACATTGAAGTGAGCGGGTAAGCTAATACGCTTTTCTTCCTTTCCTGTATTACTGTTCAAGACTAAGAGTGCCGGACGGTTATCAAGACCAATTTCTATGGCCGCAATATGCTGCCCGTCTGCGGACAGTGCAGGAGAGAATAAGCGCGTTTTAAAAGTCAGCTGTTTATACTTCTTGTTAGCAAGATCGTATAGATTGATAATATGAAAGCGTTGCTTTAAATACCGCTTGTCGTAACGAAGTTCGTCCCATGTTATCTTGTTGCCTCCATAAGAGAAATGGGGTTCCGTTTGTATGCCGGTTTTAACCACCTCTTCTATCGTTTCGCTCTTGGTGATCAAAACGATCTTCGGTACACTATGGTTGCTTCTTTGCAAGGCTAAAACGTCGCCGTTGGGCAGTGATTTTGGGAGTAGGAAATCTACAATTCCTTCCTGTTCTTCTGGAAAGAAGGAGTAGGTCAGCGGCTTGGTTTTGGCTAATTGATCTTGCCATAAACTGTCTAGTTCTTCCACTGTTTTTTGATGCCATTGCTGCGTATTAAACCCCGTCATTCTTTTCAAACTGTTACTGAAATTATAAGGTCTGATCGGATTTTTTGCAATCCGGGTCATCAGCTTTTCTAAGGCATCTTCGCCGTAGTCTCTCCGCAATTTTGTCGTCATGAAATATCCCAATTGATAGTAGCCCGGTGTGATGTCTTTTAATGAGCCGAGGTAGTCTTTCTGATAGCTGTTTTTTTTACTTCTTAGTGTATTTGTTCTGAAAGGAATTTCCCAAGATGGAAGCCGGCCTCTTCCGGCTGTGCTGAGTAGCGTTTCGATACCGACCGCGTCTCCTTCGTAAAACCAGGGAGGTAGGGTGATGCCGAAAATAGCTAATGCCAATTGCTCAAAAAATGGCGCCTTTAGATACCCGGATATTTTGTCGAATTGCACAACGTGGCGAAGTTCATGTATGGCTAAACTGTTCAGCCAATCTTGGTAATCCATTTGCTGGGGTGGGGTGGTAGCGAACTCAGAGCGGCGGGGTGCCAGCTGTACAAAACCGTTTGAAACCACATCCCTGTTCTGTAAAATGATGGAGATTTTTCTTGGTTTTTTACCAATGGATTTGCTTACTTTGGACAAGATCGATTCCAGTACGAAAGTGAGCCGTTGCGCTTCATCCTCAAATTCTGATGGAAAAATAACTTGAAATTCGGGCGTTTGTATTTCCCGCCACTTTACACTTGGAGGGTTTTGGTAATCGTCGAAAATCTGGGCAAAAGCGAATTGTGAACAAGAAAATGACATAAATAGTAATAAAATCTTGAAAAACAGTAAAATATATGTATAATGTTGCTTCATTGGGTTTGTCTGCTAAAAATATTAGTTTTTGATCGGTCTCTAATATATATGTTATGTTTATTTTTAATTTAAATAAATTATATTTTTATCTGATAAATAGACTATTAACTATTTTATTTATTTGTCAAATATGCTGTTTCTATACATTGTTGATGCGGTAATTCCGGTCTGACCGAGTCGATTTTTCCGGTTTCATAAAAGTATCTAATTTTTTTGTAAACACTACACTATCTCAAATTTTTATGCTTGCGCTTTTTCGGCCGTCGTTAGTCGTATTCGGTATTGCGGCTGCGAAGCTTCGGTTTATTTAGTGCTGCTTCCTCAGTTCACTGCCTTAAGAAATCGTTGAAAAGTACAATTGGGTGTTGCTGAAGTTTTTTGGCGGGAAGCTCCTGGGCATGACTAGATAAATTGGCTTCCCTGTCTATCTCTTTAACTGCTGTATTTCTTTGCTTCTGCCGGGAGTCTGGCTTCGATTCGAAGTGTGTCGGAACGGACGGTTTGCCGTGTATTGTCGACATTTTAAAGGTGGATATTCCGTTTTAGAGGAAGCCTCAACGGACGAGATTTTTATGCCTTGTCGTGCCGAGCGTTCGTGCGACTCAATGCGCATTTTCGAATTTATAGTATTTTGGTTTTTTTGGGTACTTAGTGTATTTGTTTTGAATTTTAATGGAAGACAAAAAAGCGCATTTTGTCTCTTTTACTTCCAAGTTTGTTTAACCGGATTGGAGGGGGCGCTTACTAAAGATCAAGTCGGCATTGCAAGGGGTTTTAGTCGACGATGACTCCGCTTGGAGATGTAGATTGCGCTCCCGTTTTACCTGCCTTTTTCCTTGGGCCCGAGCGTTTGGTTTTCAGAAGAGATGTTTAATGAATTGTTTATTCGGCCGAATAAGTTCCAGGTTCCTTTTTAAAGAATCCCGACTATTGTGTGGATGATCTCGGGTCGGCCGCGTTTGAGCGTGGGCAGTTGCCGAACTCGAAAGTGCTGTGCCGGCCTGCACACTCATTTATGCTATACGAACAGCGCCACTAACTTCGTTAAAAATGTACACGAAGTGCCTGGTTCAGAATCTTCGTTGGACGGCTCGATTAGAATCACATGCTATTCTCCTTATACATCGACGGTAGCAAATTCTGCGGGAATAAGGGTTGTTCACTCCATTTTGCTATATATAATGTCGTGTATTAGCGCCTATAAGAGTGTGATGGGAGTGTGCCGGTGTTGTCCTTCGTTTTTTGATCTGCGTTGTTTATAAGGGCTAAAAAGTGGCTTTTCCCGGTTTTGCTTGTTTTTTGTCAAGAATTAGTTGGCAATGCCGGAGGAGGACGCTAAAATGTTACCTTTGCGCTCCCCCTTTTTGCAATTTTATTATGTTGAGATCGTTGAAGCTTTTTTTCGCAATTAAACTCCTTTTGATTTTTGTTATCGGCCGATCATTCGCCCAATTCCACCCCAGGTACTTGGCGGTAGACGATTCACTTTCAACGGATATTAGTGAAAAGCAACACTTCGTTATCCAGATGGAACATGAAAGCGGGGGGATATTGGCCGGTAATGAACGCGCGAAGGAATCTTTACGTGACGCCTATTACAATGCGATTAACCTGAAGTTGGGGTGGCAGACCCGAAGAGGCGGCGATATATACCATCAGCTTTATAATTATCCGGTTTATGGTGTGGGCTTATATAGCAGTACTTTCGGTTTAGATCACGTCGGAAGTCCGTATGCAGTATATGGCTTTGTGTCGATCCCAGTCAGGCCACGGGTAAACAGACGTTGGAATTTTAACTACCGGATTTCGTTAGGACTTTCGGGGCGATTCAATCCCTATAACGAAGATGAGAACCCCTTTAACTTAATTATCGGTACCAAGAATAATGTTTTTATTGATGTTGGTGGACAGGTTAACTACACGCTTAGCAAACATTTCCAAGTGGGGGCGGGTTTAGCCTTTCACCACTTTTCAAACGGTGCACTCAGATTACCCAATACAGGGGTTAATTTGCTTCCTTTTACGGCCGCGGTGACCTATGTGCCGAATGCGAATACCTTCGATTTCCGAAAGCAATACTTGGCCCCTAATCCAAAGGAGGATGAACTCCAGTTTAGTTATGCATTCGGACTGAAGCAATTAGAAGAGGAAAACCCGAGAAAGTACTTCAAATCGACCTTGGGCGTATTTTGGAGCCGTTATTTGGGATATAAGTGGCGTTTAGGATTGGGGGGCAATATTTTTTATTCTGCTTCGGCTAATGACCCAATGGTTGCGGGCGATGAAGAAGGCACTTTTGGTGCGCTGTTTTCAGGCGGACCGGCCTTTTATATTGACCACCTTTTAACTTCTAGGCTGTTTTTAAACGGCAATGTTGGCTATTATCTTCATCGAAATGATTTCAATAGAGAAAACAAGCCGATGTTTCTACGGATAGGCGCGCGCTATTACGTGTATAAAGATTTCTTCGCAGGTGTATCAATTAAAGCACATGCCGGTAAAGCCGACTTTATTGAATGGACTACCGGCTATACGTTGGACCTGCGGAAAAAGAAATGATTTGTATTGACGGTTAAACCGGGGGCAGCGTTTTCGCCAATTTCTTAAGCGCCAGCTTAGATTTTAAAACCGGATACAGGAAGACGGAGCCGAGCACAATCAGTGCACCTGCATAAAAACCAACGCTCATTTTTTCTTCCTGTTTGAAGAAAATCAGCGCCAAGAGAATCCCGTAAATAGGCTCGAGGTTAGTAATTAAGGCGACTCGAAAGGCGCTTAATTCCTTCATGACGGAGACACCGGCTACGTAGGCAGCTGAAGTACATACAGTTCCTAAAATCAGCAAATAAAGAAAGTCCGACAGGTTTAAAGCCATCGTGCTATCAAACTTGTTGGAGCAAAGCATGAAAAGGGAAATCCAAAGCCAGGCACCGATCATTTCATAGAAGCTGATAAGGGGCGCTTTGCTCACTTTGATTAAGTGGCTGTTGATGATCGTAAAAATGCTGGCGCAGACAGCACATAATAAGCCTAATGCGATTCCAAGTACGTACCGGGCTTCGAATTTGAAAATCAAATAGATGCCGAAAATAATAAAGAGGCCTATTAATAGCTCCAGGGACTGGATCTTTCTTTTGTTCAATAAGGGTTCAAGAATGGCGGTGAATAGCGTAACCGAAGACATACACACCAGTGTAATGGATACATTGGAGCTTTTGATGGATTGAAAGAATAAAATCCAGTGTAAGCCTACTAAGCCTCCTGTTAACAGCAGTTTCAATAAAAGAGCGCGGTCGGTATAGAGTGGCTGCTTGCTTATTTTGAAGTAAATGAATAATGAAATAAAGGCTATAAATACCCGATACCAAACCAAATGGTATGATGCTACGGAGATCAATGCGCCTAAGATGCCGGTGAAGCCCCATACGATGACCGTTAAGTGCAATATCAAAAGGTTGCGGCTTACTTTATTTTGAAACATAGAAGAATAGGACTATTTAGGTGCTTTGTAAAGAAGATATAATCCCACACATAAAAAGATCAGACTGGGAATAAACGCGGCTAACAGGGGCGGAAGTCCGCCCTTGAGGGAGAACATGTTCGCAAACTGAATAAATAATATGTAGGTAAAACTCAAGGCTATGCCGACTCCCAAGCTCAGGCCTATACCGCCCCGCACCTTTTTTGAAGAGAGGGACACACCCATTAAAGTGAGAATATAGGCAGAGAAAGGATAAATAAACCGCTTGTATTTTTCCAGCTTCAGGTCGGTCATTCTACCGGTTCCGCGAATCTCCTCTTTTTCGATGTTTTCGTTTAGCTCTTTTGTGGTCATCGCCATGAACACATTGTCGCGAATTTCGAAGTCCCGCGGAGACATGTCCAACGTAGTATCTTTTGAGGTGCCCTTCGTCATTTTTTCATTCATCCCATCGACGGTGCGAATGGTGTAGTTTTCGATTTTCCAGTTGCTCTTAACCGAATCCCAGGTAATTCGATCGGCTATCAATTTCTCTTTTAGCTCCTGGCCATTGAAGGTTTCCAAAATGAAATTGTATCCCACCTTCCGGTTGTTGTCAAAGTTGTCGATATAAACAAAGCTGTTTTTATCTATCTGCATATGCGTAGAGCTTTTGCTGTTGTTATCGATAGGCTTCACATAAATATTTTCGAATCCGATCTTCAGCTTGTTCGTGCGCGGAATGATATAAATATTGAAGACGAGGGTGACGAGGCAGATAACAGAAGCTGCTATAAAATAAGGCCTGAGGAAACGTTTGAAACTCATTCCGCCATTTAAGATGGGCACAATCTCTGTTTGGTCTGCCATCTTCGCGGTAAAGAAAATAACAGCGATAAAATTGATTAAAGGACTAAGAAAATTGAGATAGAAAGGAATGAAACCTGCATAATACTCAAATACGATTTTGGAAAGAGGGGCGTGGTGTTTCAGAAAATCATCCATACGCTCCGAAATATCAAAGATCACAGCTACAACGGTGAAAATACCCATGGTAAACACAAAAGTGCCTAGGTATTTTTTGATGATGTATTTGTCAATGATATTCATTTAGAAAGTAAAAAGTAAAAAGCTCTCCATCCGTAGGGATGGAAAAAATTCAAAAGTAAAAGTCAAAACCCTGAAGGCCTCATTGATGCCTTATTAAAAATAAGTAAGACATCAATAATTCAAAAGCTTGCCACCATAGGGACGGTAAAAAACGACTGGTAACTGGCAACTAACAACTCCCTATTAACCATTACCTACTAACGAACAACCAACAACTCCTAAAGTCGTTCTCCCAACTGTTTCACCATTTTGTTTTTCCACTCGTAGAACGTTCCTTCCACAATTTTAGTACGCGCCTCTTTAACCAGCCAAAGGTAAAAATGGAGGTTATGTAAGGTGGCTATTTGCGCTCCCAAAAGCTCTTTGGAGTGGATGAGATGGCGTAGATAGGCCTTGCTATAGAACAGATCGGTATGCAAATCGCTATCTGGATCTATCGGCGAAAAATCGGCCTCCCATTTTTTATTCTTAATATTAATAATACCATTTCTAGTAAATAGCATACCATTTCTGGCATTGCGGGTAGGCATTACACAGTCGAACATATCAATGCCCAAAGCAATGTTTTCCAAAATATTGATCGGGGTGCCCACTCCCATTAGATAACGCGGCTTATCGCTCGGTAAAATCGCCGTAACTACCTCGGTCATCGCATACATTTCTTCGGCGGGCTCGCCGACGGATAAACCGCCGATAGCGTTTCCTTCCCGGCCGAAGGAGGCAATCGTTTCTGCTGATTTTTCTCTAAGATCTTTGTACACAGAACCCTGAACAATTGGAAAAAGCGTTTGTTCGTAACCATATAGCGGTTCCGTACTGTCGAACCGATCACAACACCGTTTTAGCCAGCGGTGGGTCATATCGAGCGATTGTTTTGCGTAACGGTAATCGCATGGATAGGGTGTACATTCATCGAAGGCCATGATGATATCGGCGCCGATGATTCGCTGCGTGTCCATCACATTCTCCGGCGTGAAAAGATGCTTAGATCCATCGATATGGGAACGAAAGGTAACGCCTTCTTCTTTAATTTTGCGTACTTCCGTTAAAGAGTACACCTGGTAGCCGCCGCTATCTGTTAAGATCGGTTGATCCCATCCGTTGAATTTATGTAAACCGCCAGCCGACTGAATGATATCGAGCCCGGGGCGTAAATAAAGGTGATAGGTATTGCCCAGAATGATCTGCGCTTCTATGTCGTGTTTAAGCTCGTGTTGATGAACGCCTTTTACCGAACCGGCAGTGCCAACGGGCATGAAGATGGGGGTCTGAATGATGCCGTGCGCTGTGGTTATTTCGCCCGCACGGGCTTTAGAACTCTTATCAGTAGCGTGTAATGTGAATTTCATTTAAGGGTCTGCCTTCCGCAGCATAAATTTTTAATTTGCAAACTTAGGTAAAATGCTTGTGATTCACGAATGCCAAACGAAAAATCGCCGTAGCATAAACGGTTCATTGCTTATCCTACCAAATTTCTCTAAGTTTGCAGCCATACACTACTATAGCGATCTTGGAACAATATCTAGACTTAGTTTTACCCGTGCTGTTGGGCGTTTTCCTTTCGATTCAATTGTACTACATCTTATTGGTGCACGGACGCTTAAGGGCGTATAAGCCAAGCGGTTTACCGGATGATATTCATTATACGCCTTTATCCGTCATCATCTGTGCACGGAATGAGGAGGCGAATCTGCGTTTATATCTTTCTGAGATTTTAGAGCAAGATTATCCCGATTATGAAGTAATTGTGGTGAATGATGGATCAAGTGACGACACGAACTGGGTATTGAAGGAATTTCAAGCACGTTATCCACATTTGCGAACTGTTGAAATCAGCGACCGCGGCGGTCCGCGGAAAGGGAAAAAGTTTGCGCTTACCCTTGGTATTAAAGCCGCTCGATATGAACATTTGGTGTTAACCGATGCAGACTGTTTTCCGCAGACTGATAAATGGCTGAAGTATATGGCACAACAATTTACCACTGGTATTGAAATGGTGCTAGGATATTCTCCCTATACACCTGCCGCCGGTTTTTTAAACAAATATATCCGATTTGAAACCTATCAGACGGCATTGAACTATTTGTCGAGCGCCTTGAAAGGGAATGCCTATATGGGCGTCGGACGAAACTTGGCCTATACGAAGTCTTTGTTTTTTAAAAAGAAAGGCTTCGCTTCTCATATGCACATCCCTTCGGGCGACGACGACCTCTTCGTGAATCAGCATGCTACGCGCACTAATGTGGCTATTTGTCTTCCGCAGGAAGCCCATGTTTGGAGCGCTCCAAAAACCAGCTATAAAGCTTACCAACAGCAAAAGATTCGGCACTTTGGAGCGGGGAAGGCTTATCGAAGCAAACATAAGGTGATGCTTTCTTTGCAGGCCTTCAGTGTTGTGGCTTTTTACCTGCTGCTTACGCTCCTTTTAATTTTTCAGCCGCGTTATTGGCCGCTTGCCGTAGGCGCCTATGGTTTGCGCTTAGCGTGTCAATTGCTCATTAACATTCCGGTCATGAAACGTTTACAAGTAAACGATCTGATAGGATGGTTTCCCTTGATGGACCTTCTACATTTTGTATATATTTCTGCCATGGGTATTTTTGCGCTGTTCAGAAAAAAGGTGCAGTGGAAATAAAGCTTCTAAATTTATCACTATGGAAACGATAACACCGTCAATCATCTATAAATATTTTAAGGAATTAAACGACGTTCAAAAAGGACAGCTTGAGCAGTTGCAAAGTTTATATACCTTTTGGAATGCACAGATTAATGTTATTTCCCGGAAAGACATTGACAGTTTATACGAAAGGCATGTTCTGCATTCCTTGGCCATTGCCAAATTGATCTCTTTTAAGCCGAAGGCAAAAATCCTCGATGTAGGTACCGGCGGTGGTTTTCCCGGTATACCATTAGCGATACTCTTTCCGGAAACGGAATTTCATTTAGTGGACTCCATCGGAAAAAAAATCAAAGTGGTGAAGGAGGTAGCAAATGCGTTGGGCCTCACTAATGTGCAGGCTAGTCACTCGAGGGCCGAACAAATTCAAGGTAAATTTGACTTCGTTATATCGAGGGCTGTTACCCGCCTGGCAGAATTTTACCCTTGGGTGCAACATCGCTTCAAAAAAGAATCGGTCCATGCTTTCCCGAACGGCATCTTGTATTTAAAAGGCGGAGATTTGACGGAAGAAATTGCGGAATCGAAACTCGATGCAGAATTATATCCCATTTCCGACTTCTTTGACGAGGAATTCTTCGCGACGAAATATGTAATGTATATAGCGGGGTAGTTTCTGCTGTTTCACGTGAAATTTTTGATTTTCAGTGTTTTTTGAATATCTTAGGTTCTTACTAAAAACCTGTTATATACATGACCCTAGTGTACCAATTAGCTTTGACGCGCGTTAAAGGTGTCGGAAACGCGTTGGCCAAACAACTGATCGATCACTGTGGAAGCGCTGAAGAAGTGTTTCGGTCGCCCAAAAAGCATTTGACGCTTATTCCCGGAATAGGCGAGTATCTCGCAAACAACATTGCCTGCTATGATGCAATGGAGGCTATAGAAAAAGAAGTTGCTTTTATTGATAAGCATCAGATTGAGGTGCTGTTTTGGAACGAAGCCAATTACCCCGCTAAGCTTCGGGCCTGCGTCGATGCTCCCGTGTTATTGTATTTTAAGGGAAATGCGAATCTGCAAGCGAAAAAGATTATAAGCATTGTAGGGACGCGTAATGCAAGCACTTATGGTAAACAGTTATGTGACGAATTGGTAGAGGCTTTTCAGGCAGAGGACATACTTATTGTGAGTGGCTTGGCGCACGGCATTGACAGTTTTGCGCATCAGGCTTGTGTGCAACGCCAAGTGCCTACTGTTGGCGTGTTAGGGCATGGATTAGATCGGATATATCCCTCCGTTAATAGAAAGCTTGCTGCGGCAATGTTAAATAACGGAGGGCTCTTAACGGAATACCCCTCGGGCACCAGTCCGGAGCGACAAAATTTTCCTTCCCGAAATCGGATAATAGCCGGACTGGCGGACGTGACGGTTGTGGTAGAGGCCAACATAAAAGGAGGGGCGCTCATAACCGCCGAGATTGCCAATGGCTATAATCGCGATGTCTGCGCCTTCCCGGGCGATATCAATAAGGCGACTTCCCGTGGCTGCAATCATCTTATCAAAACGCATCGCGCCCACCTGATCAGCTCGGCGAAAGATTTGGCTTACCTAATGAACTGGGAATTTACTGCCCCAAAGAAAGAAGAGCAGCAGTTGGCGCTCGAGCTCGCATTGAATCCGGTAGAACAGCTCGTATACGGCATCGTTAAGGAGGAAGGGCCTTTAGGAATCGACGCCTTGTCTTATAAGGCAAATTTACCCCAAAGTAAACTGGCTATTGCGCTACTGGAATTAGAAATGAAAGGTTTTCTGGTGGCTTTGCCCGGTAAGACGTATCGAATTCCGTGAAGCAGGGACAACCAAGCTGCAGAGGATGTATTCATTCTACGCCCCCTAATGTAGTCCTCCGAAATTAAAGGACAGCTACCTCTCCTTTAGATGGAATTTCGACAGGATAGCCTTTTTCCTTCAGGTCGGCCTGCAAGGCCTGCATGCTGCTTAAGTCGCCATGCACCAAAAAAATCTTCTTTAGCATGCCTGCTTCCTGTTTGCTAACGGCGTCAACCAGGTCTCGATGGTCGGCATGTCCGCTGAGGCAATCTGTTTGTTTAACCGATGCGAAAACGGAAAGTTCCCGGCTTTTTATTTTTACAATCGAATCGCCCCGAAGTAAACGATGCCCAAGCGTGCCCTTTGCGCAGTAGCCTATAAAAAGGATAGTGCAATAAAAGTTCTGGATATTTTCGTAAAGATGGTCCTGTATTCTTCCTCCCTCCAACATGCCTGCAGAGGACACAATAATGCAGGGATCGTAATAATTAGAGATTTCCTTGCTTTCATCCAGGTTTTCGACATACTTAAGATTTTCAAAGGAAAACTGATCGCCTTCTTTTGCATAAAATGCCTGTGCCTCTTCATTTAATAAATGATGGTATCTCCGATATACTTCCGTGGCGTAATTGGCCAAAGGGCTGTCTACAAAAATCTGTACAGGCGGTAATAATCCTTCTGCAAAAATTCGGTTAAGGCTGTATACCAAAGCTTGTGTCCTGCCTACGCTAAAGGCCGGTATGATCAATTTGCCCGGCGTTTTGATACAGGTCTCTTTAATACTGTTTACCAAAACGTCGGTAAGGTCTTGATCTGTATGGAAACGGCCTCCATAGGTCGATTCGCAAATTAAATAATCTACCGGTGGAATGCTCTCCGGATCCTGCAATATCGGATAATTCTTTCGGCCTAAGTCGCCCGTAAACGCAATCCTCTTTTTTTCTCCCTTTTCTTCGATCTCAAAAACGGCAGCCGCAGCTCCCAACAGATGTCCCACAGGAACCAAGGTTAGCGTGATATGACCTGTTATGCGAAACGGCTTATTGAAAGGTATAGTTACGAAACGCTCGACGGCATCCATCACATGTTTCTGTAAATACAAAGGCTTGTTATAGCGGGTGAAGGTCTTTTTGCCCCGTTTAACTTTTTTCTTTTCTTTTTTCTGAAAAATGCTGACAGAGTCCAGCATCAGCAGTTCGCTGAGCGCTGCGGTGGGAGAGGTGCATAAAATTTGACCTTGGAAACCAAGGCGAATAAGGGTTGGTATATTTCCCGAATGGTCGATATGGGCATGCGTTAATATGACTACATCGATTTCCGCCGGATTGAAAGGAAAGTTTTCGTTATCCTCTAAGCTCAGGGAAGGCTCGTAATTCAATCCGCAATCTATCAGTAGCTTATAACCTTCTACTTCCAATAAATGCATGCTTCCCGTAACTTGTTGCGCTGCACCCCAAAACGTTAAATTCATAAATTGTGTTTAGCAGGTTTGACTTATCAGCTTACCTTCTCTTGTTGAAGATGGCTAAGATAGCGATATAATCCCGTTTCCCGTTGAATAAGTTCGCTATGGGTACCACATTCGATGACCTCACCTTTTTCGATCACGATGATCTGATCCGCTTCTCGGATGGTGGAAAGCCTATGGGCGATGATAATCGATGTTCTGTTTTTCATTAACTCTTCCAAAGCGTGCTGAACCAGACGTTCAGACTCGGAATCGAGTGACGAAGTGGCTTCGTCAAGGATCAAAATAGCGGGATCTTTTAATAATGCACGGGCAATAGCAATGCGTTGCCGTTGTCCTCCGGATAGTTTTACACCCCGTTCGCCCACCAATGTGTCGTATCCTTCTGGAAAACTCATGATGAAATCATGTGCATTGGCTCGTTTGGCGGCTATAATTACTTCTTCCGCGTTCGCCTCCAACTTACCATATGCGATATTTTCGCGTATAGAACCGCCGAACAGTAAGACATCTTGTGGTACAATCGCAACCTGATTTCTGATGTCCGTCAGCCGGAAATCCCCGGCGCTCTTCCCATCAAAGAGGATCTCGCCTTCTTGAGGCTGGTAAAAACCAAGAATAAGCGATGCTAAAGTCGATTTACCCGTCCCACTAGGGCCTACGATAGCGATTTTTTCACCGGCATGGGCAGTAAAAGAAATATCTTTTAAGACTGTGATTTCGCTTCTGGATGGATAAGCAAATTTTACATGGTTAAACCGTAGATCACCGGTAATGCGCTGTTTTATTTCGTTTTCTTCGGGGTTGATCGAAACATTTTCTCTTTTCTCTTCCAACAATTCGATAACGCGCTCGGTGCTGCCTACGGCTTTTTGAACATTGGCGTATAATTCCGGAAAGCTGCCCATGGAGCCTGCTACAAACAAGGAAGATATAATATAGGTTGTGAGGTTCCCCACAGAAAGTTCGCCTGTAGCGATAAGCGACGAGCCATACCAGATAACGCTGACCACCGCTCCAAAGATGCAGAAAAGAATAAACGATGCAAATAAGCCGCGGTAATTGGCACCACGAAGTGCTAGCTGCACTACGGCTTTCAATGAGTTTTGATAACGGTTTGCCTCATAGGCTTCATTTACAAACGCTTTTACATTGCTGATGCCCTGAAGCGTCTCTTGAACAATGGTGTTTGATTCCGCTAGTTTATCCTGTGCTTTTCGGGATAAATTGCGAATAAACTTGCCAAAGATTACGGCGACGATCACTATTACCGGTAGAATGGACAGGTTTAACAGGGTCAGCTTTACCGACACGATGAATAAGAAACTTACGCCCCCTACCAATAAAATACTTTGTCTGATCATTTCGGCGAAGGTGGTTGTCATCGTGTCCTGAATCTGTGACAGGTCTGCAGAGAGGCGACTATTCAATTCGCCCACCCTTCTGTTTCCGAAAAAATCCATTGGAAGCGTAATGAGATTAAAGTAGGTGTCACGTCTGATATCTGCTAAGGTCTTTTCGGCAACCTCTACAAAAAGACGGATGCGAAAAAAAGACACAAAAGATTGAAAGAACAGAATCACAAATGAAATAAGGCCAATTAGCTCGATATCTGCGGGGATGAAGTGCAAGCCTTGTTTTCCTTGGGCCGCATCAACCATTCCGCCCATCAAGGCCGGAAACGCCAGTAGGGCGACGCTGGAAAGAAATAAGAAAAATAAGCCTAAAGCAAACTTTAAACGATAAGGCCGGAGATACCTTAAAAGTTTTATTACATTGCGAAAAGAAGCTTTGTTAATCTTAGTTTTAGGTAGTTCATCGGTAATTCCGTTTCCACTATTTAATCGAGCACGTGCCATTAATCGAATTATCGGTTTTAAAATAACTTAACATGCAAAGGTAGCCACATAAAAAGGCTTAGCTATCACTTCAAAGTCAATTTTTCTTTCGTTTCAGTAATAAGAATGAGAGGGTTATCAGTGCTAGAAAAGCGACTATCAGGATATTTAAATAAATGCTGTTTTGTCTTTTCAAAGCGGCAAGTTCATCCTGCAGTTGCTCTTGGTTTTTCTGGAGCTTACTGATGGTATTGATATAACCGGTGATGCGCGTCCCCGATTCGGAGGCCATATTTTCTACGGCTTGTTTTTCAATGTCCTTGAAATCCAGCAGCGCTTTCGTTTCTTTAAATATATTGTTGTCGGTCAGCACAATCTGTTTCAGTATATCGATGGATGCCTGCATGTCTTTTTTTGTCTTCAATCCGAAAATTCCGGATCTCGCTTGTAAGCTCGCGTCAAACTCGCCAAAGCGATCGCTCCTTTGCTTTAACAGGTGGTTTACTCTTTCGCGCTGTTTTTCGTAAGCAGAGCTGTCTTGCTGCAACGAAGCGAAGCCACAGTTGATACTGAGAACAAATACGGAGATGATGGTGATGAGTTTGTGTTTCATTTGTTTTTGTATATCCTTTCTACCTATCGCTCAAAGCTTACCCGCCTATAACCTATCGCTTAAAGCGTATAGCTTACCGCCTACAGCTCCTTACCTAAACTCTATTCGAATAATGTCTCCCACCTGTAATCCCAATAATCCGCTCGCATTTCCCTTATTAATGGCTATTTCAAGGTGGTTGCTAATACCAAAAAGGCACAGCTTTTCGCCTTCCGGCACCTCATTGTAATGCCAACTCAGATGTTTGATCGATTCGTTACGTCGGAAGAACAACTCAAAATTCCGGTTTTGCTGAATTTGGTTGAAAAGCTCTTTACTGATATTGGTGATGATATTTTGAAAGGAGTCGACATAGATAACGCTGCCGCGTATCGTATTGCCGTCTATAATGGGCTGAATGATTACGCGCTTAACCAAAGAGTCGACCGGATCGCCGATATCGTCCATGGCGCCGCCCTTGGCCAAATGGGTGGCCGCTTTGGCAAAAATATCGGTAAGCGGGAAATGCAGGAATTTAAGGTCCTGCATGATATTAAGTTCTACCGCTCTCTCCGGATCTCCATCCAGCAATAAAGAAAATATGCCATTATCGGCGCCCACAAAATAATGACCTTTGTATTTAACGGCTAGGTATCGCGTATCTTTATTAAACACCGAATCAATGCCGATAAGGTGAACGGTATCCTTCGGGAAGTATTTGTAAGCGTTCTTGAGCACAAAAGCCGCTTGTTGTATATTGAAAGGAGCAATATTATGGGAAATGTCGACCAGCCTCACTTTAGGGTATAAACTAATAATGCTCCCTTTTAGTGCAGCTTGATAAAAGTCTTGATGTCCTAAATCTGTGGTTAACGTAATAATGCCCATATCTAAATAGCGGTCCGCCTATAAGTCCCGTTGCCGTCCCTGTAGGGATGCTGTTTTGTGCGACTACTATTGATGCAAATACTTTTTTTTATGCACTATAATTAGTAATCTTGCGTAGGGATTTTAAGGTGCAAACCTAACATGAATTTTTCATATTTAATTGTGAATATTTCCAAAAATATAAAAAATCCGGTAAGCAGTTATCCTCCAGCAAAAAGAAAGCGAACCTGGGAAAAGCATAAACAAAACAAATAACACAAATTTGAACGAACTGAGAATTACATTGGAACAGGTGGATCCCGCCTTGTTATGGGGGCCACAGAACGAGCATTTTGAATTGATACGGAAGTACTTTCCAAAATTGAAGTTGATAGCTCGTGGAACAGCGCTTAAAGTTCTCGGAGATGCCGATGAGATTAATATTTTTAAAAGCAAGTTTGAAGCAATCATCGGTCATCTTGAGAAATATAACCATATTAACTATAACGATATAGAAACGGTGCTGGGTGCAACGCCTGCTGTGGTGGAAAAGGAAAGTATTGTAGACAAAGCGGCGGCTCCGTTCGGAGGAGAACCGATTGTTTTTGGGCCTAACGGTATTGTGGTGAAAGCCCGTACGGCCAACCAACGTAGGATGGTTGACAGCATCCTTAAAAACGATATTCTATTTGCGATCGGTCCGGCCGGAACGGGAAAAACCTATACAGCCGTGGCATTAGCGGTGCGAGCGCTCAGAAACAAGGAAGTCAAACGGATTATCTTGACACGTCCGGCAGTAGAGGCGGGAGAAAATCTAGGCTTTTTACCGGGCGACCTGAAGGAAAAAGTGGATCCTTACCTGCGACCGCTATATGACGCGCTCGACGATATGATTCCGGCTGAAAAGCTGAAACTGTATTTAGAGAACCGAACGATTGAAGTTGCGCCCCTCGCATTTATGAGAGGAAGAACCTTAGACAATTGTTTTGTGATTCTGGACGAAGCGCAAAACGCGACGGAAATGCAGCTCAAAATGTTCCTTACACGGATGGGGCCCACAGCCAAGTTTATCGTAACCGGAGATGTGACGCAGATTGATTTACCCAAAAAACAGCAGTCGGGTTTACACAGTGCATTAAAACTGCTGGATAACATAGAAGGCATTGATATCATTTATTTGAGTGGGGGAGATGTTGTTCGGCATAAACTGGTGAAACGTATTTTGGAGGCCTACGGAGATATCTAGGGCTGAGTTGCCAGTTGCCGGTTCCCAGTTGCCCGTTGTTAGTTACCAGTCGTTTTTTGATCGTCCCTACGGGAGGCAAGCTTTTGAATTATTGATGTATTACTTATTTTAATAAGGCATTAATGAGCCCTTCAGGGTTTTGACTTTTGAATTTTTACTTTTTTTAATTGAATAACGTGAACGCGATAAAAGAAACTCATTTTACTTTTCCAAAACAAACCGCTTTTTACAAAGGCAAGGTTCGAGATGTATATACGATCGACGATAAATATTTAGCCATGGTGGTATCCGACCGGATTTCTGCCTTCGACGTTGTGTTGCCAAGGGCGATCCCTTATAAAGGACAGGTACTCAATCAAATCGCTGCCAAATTTCTAAAGGCAACAGAAGATATTTTGCCGAATTGGGTGGTCGAGGTGCCTGATCCAAGTGTTACCATCGGAAAGATCGCTACGCCTTTTAAAGTTGAAATGGTGATTCGAGGCTATCTTTCTGGGCACGCCTGGAGGGAGTACGCCGCAGGGAAACGGTCGGTCTGTGGAGAACCTTTGCCTGAGGGACTGAAAGAAAATGACAAACTTCCGCGTCCCATTATTACCCCTACAACAAAAGCAGCGGTGGGACACGACGAGGACATTTCGCGCGCGGAAATTTTAACGCAAGGGATTGTAAGTGAGGAGGATTATGCGCAATTGGAAAAATATACCTATGCTCTTTTTGAAAGAGGCACAGAAATTGCAGCTAATCAGGGACTGATTTTAGTAGACACTAAATATGAATTTGGGAAAATCGGGGATCAAATTATCCTAATCGATGAAATCCATACGCCCGATTCCTCTAGATACTTTTATAGGGACGGCTACGAAGAGTTGCAGAAGGAAGGTAAACCACAACGCCAATTATCTAAAGAATTTGTGCGCAAATGGTTAATTGAAAATGGCTTTCAGGGAAAAGATGGCCAGTCGGTTCCCTTGATGGACGACAAGCTGGTTGCGTCCATATCAGAGCGATATATTGAGTTATACGAACATATTACGGGAGAGAAATTCATTCGATATGAGATACAACATATCGAAGAGCGAGTAGAGAATAATATAAACAAGGCCCTCGACCAATTATTGAGGAAGGGATAAAAACCAATAAATATGAAGTTTACAATTGATAAACATGAGCGCTATGTATTGATTACCCCTCATGAAGAAGTGTTGGATGGTGTGACAGCACCCAAAATTAAGTCGGAATTCGTGCTGTTGAATACTGACGGACAGCGTAATATTGTGTTGGATTTAACCTATGCTAAGAGTGCGGATACTTCCGGATTACGTTGTGCATTAACAGCGCATCGATTGTGCCATGCCGCGGGTGGCATCTTTGTGATCTGTTGCGCGAACAAGGAGATCATGCAGCTAATTGAATTGTCTAACTTAAAGGATGTCCTAAATGTAGTGCCCACTTCCAACGAAGCGGAAGACCTTATCTTTATGGAAGAGTTGGAAAGGGAGTTTAGAGGACAAGTGGCGACAGACGAAGAATGAGGTTTGAGGTAACAATTCTTGGAAGCAATTCAGCAACACCTTTATTTGGACGTCACCACACGGCACAGATCTTAAACTGTAATGAAGTCATAAGCCTAATTGATTGCGGAGAGGGAACGCAATTGCAATTGCAAAGATACGGGTTTAAGGTAAACCGTATCAAATATGTCTTCATTTCCCATTTACATGGAGATCATTACTTAGGTCTGGTCGGACTTATTTCTTCCATGCATTTAAATGGCAGAAAAGAGGATTTGCATGTCTTCGGCCCTGAAGGGCTCAAGGAGATTATTGATCTTCAACTTCGCTATTCAGATACGTATTTACGGTACAATTTAATTGTTAACGTCACCAATCCGCAAACAGCGGAAACGATTTTGTCTGATTCGAATTTTGAAGTAATGACCTTTCCGCTCAGTCATCGCATCAGCTGTACGGGATTTCTATTTAGAGAAAAGCAACGGTTGCCACGCATAAATAAAGAGGCGATAGCGGCGTTGGATATTCCGACGCGCTATTACCCTTTACTGAAGAGGGGGATGGACTATACCGACCGCGAAGGCAAGGTTTTCCCGGCAAGCGATCTTACAACGCCTGCGCCTGCGCCCCGCAGCTATGCGTTTTGCTCGGATACCGTAAATATTAAGACCTATTGGCCCTATATTAAAGCGGTCGATTTATTATATCACGAAGCAACTTTTTTGCATGAAATGTTAACGAGGGCGGAAGAGACTTTCCATACCACCGCCTTGCAAGCAGCCGAAATAGCCAACGCGGTAGAAGCTAAAAAGTTACTGATTGGGCATTTTTCCGCCAGGTATAAAGATTTACAACCACTTCTGAAAGAAAGCAGGTCGGTATTTGCCAATACAGACCTAGCTATAGAAGGCGAAACCTTTGAGATTTAATCCGTTATCGATTTATTCCTTTGTTGTCGCTTCTTCTTTATCCTTATTTTTCTTTCCAAAAATTGAAAAGTGTACATATCTACTTGGGTGCTCCCTTAAATCAAGCATCAAACAGTCGAGGTTTTTAGAAGCATTGTTTAGATTATTATAGAGTTCTTCATCATTTAACAGTAAACCAACCGAACCTTTACCGTTATTGATATTGTCTACGATGTGCTGTAAGTCGGCTACAGCTGTATTTGCATTCTGGATGGTCTGCTCAAAATTGGCTTTTGCTACCCCATCTGTTACCGTTTCCAGATTTGTCAGAATGGCCGTTATCCGGTCATTGTTGTTTTTGAAATTGGCGGAAATAGCTTCCACATTGCTTAAAATGTTGGAAAGTTTGGTGCGTTGGGTGCCTACAATGGCGTCCACTTGCGTTGTTGTATGTTCCAATGTGTTCAAGGTATTGGCAATACTGGCAATACTCCTGTTGAAATTATGTTGAAAATCCGCATTTATCGTATTGTTTATGGAAGTAAGCACTGAATCTAATACAGCCACCACCGCTTCAGCTTTCTTTTGTACCGGCTCTACCTGTTCCAAGATGTTTCTTTGAATGTTTGCCTGAAGGGTGTCGCCGTCCTGCGCATAATTCTTGCTGTCTCCCAATTCAAATACAATCGCCTTTCCACCTAAAAGGTCGGTGCTCGCAATCCTGGCAATCGTATTAGCAGGAATGGCGTAGTCGTGGTTAATCTTAAACTCGGTGAGAATCTCGCCATTGGGTTGGAGCGTCATTTTTGAAACACGGCCAATTTGGTATCCGTTTACCATCACCGGTTTGGAAACGCTTAAGCCGTCCACCCGGTCGTAAAATGCGTAGAATTTATTTTCGCTGGTAAATACATCGTTGCCTTTCAGAAAACTGTACCCTATAATCAACACGGCAATGGCTACAGTAGCGAGGATGCCTACTTTGGTTTCGTTAGATATTTTCATCCAATTGAACTTTTTTCTTCCTTTGTTTAAATTTCAACGGCGTTGAATTGCCTTGTGAACGCAGATTAAAAAGGCAATTTAACGATTATACGCTCTACGATGAACAACAATCCCACCGATTTGTTTAATTCTCTGCTTGCCTTTTGTAGCTTTTTATAGCGTTGAGCAGGTTCTGTACAATCTCCGACTGGCCCTGTGCTGAATTAAGGTAGCGTTCTTCATCGGGATTGCTGATAAAGCCGACTTCTGTCAAAACTGCGGGCATCCCTGCCCGGGCCAACACCGCTAAGCTTAGTTCTTTTACACCCCGACTTCCTCTTCCAGACTTTACGTATTCGCCTTCAATAAACGAAGCTAATTTAATACTTTGATCCCGATATGCGTTCTTCATCAGCGAAAAAATAATATAACTTTCTGGATCTTTTGGGTCAAAGCCGTCATAATTTTCTTTATAATTCTCTTCAAGAAGCATGGAGGCATTCTCTCTAATAGCGGCATCCTGTTCAGCTAGGCGGCCCGATCCCGAAACAAAGGTTTCGGTACCTCGGGTCGTTGTATTCGGCGTGGTGACGGTTTTGTAAATGGGTATCCGTTTGCCGTTTCTTCGACGATAGCCTGTAACCGTTCGCTTTTTTATGGGCGGCATCGAGTTGCAGTGAATGGATATAAAAAGGTCTGCCTTCTTTTGATTTGCCAGTCCGATCCGTTCGTAGAGCGGGACGAATACATCCGTAGAACGGGTGTAAATCACGTTGACGTCTTTCAATTCACCCTGGATCGCTCTTCCCAGCTTCAGGGCGATCTGCAAGGCTACGTCCTTTTCCACAGACGTTCTACCTCTTGCACCTATATCGTGTGCGCCATGACCGGCATCGATTACAATGGTCTTAATGCGGTAGTTCTGATTACCGGAATGTTGATGCGGATCATCAACTTCAGCGGATTGTACGCTAATGACAATAAAAAAGGTGAAAAAAATAATAGATAAAAGATTCCTACACATTAGTTTTCGATCTGTTTTTTATAGTTTTTTATTGCGTTAACCAGGTTCTGTACAATTTCAGCTTGGCCTTCCGGCGAATTCATATATCGTTCTTCTTCCGGATTACTTATAAAGCCCATCTCGGTTAGTATTGCAGGCATTCCCGCTCGGGCTAGAACCGCTAAACTCTGTTCTTTGACGCCGCGGTCCACTCTGCCGGCCTTAATATACTCATTCTGCACAAAAGTTGCTAGCTTAATGCTCAAATCCCGGTATTGGTTTTTCATCAGGGAAAATATGATATAGCTCTCCGGGTCACTTGGGTCGAAACCATCGTAGTTTTCCTGATAATTTTCCTCTAATAACATGGATGCATTTTCGCGCATGGCTACGTCCTGCTCGTCAAGTCTTCCATAACCCGAAACAAAGGTCTCCGCACCGCTTACCGAGGTGTTTTGCGATCTTACAGTGCTGTATACCGGCACCCGTTTGCCCGCCTTGTTTTTAACATACCTGGAAACGACCCTTTTACTGGTTTGGGGCATTGAATTACAGTGAAGAGAGATGAAAAGGTCTGCCTTATTCCGATTGGCAATCCCAATACGCTCGTATAATTCGATAAAGCTGTCGTCCGTTCGGGTATAAATAACTTTTACGCCTTCGATCTCCTTCTCTATCGCTTTTCCTAACTTCAGGGCAACGGCCAAGGTAACGTCTTTTTCCTTTGAAAAGGCGCCGTGTGTATTTCCGTCTCTTCCTCCATGACCTGCATCAATAACAATTGTTCTTATTTTGTATGAGCTATCATACTTATTTGCCAAACTTTGCGTTGGTATGTGTAATAAGAGTATTAAATAAATGGTTGTCGCAAATCTTGTTACAAACGTAATCATCCAAATCCGTAATCTTGTTTAAAATATATAATGCTATAAAGTTAATCTTATTGTATTAAATTGCTAATAAATGCTTTTATCGGTGACAATTGTCGCAATTGTAAGTAAAAAACTGTTAACTGCAAGAATAGCTATTGCAAGCTGCTATTGCTTTCACTAATTTTGGGCGCCTTAATTTTTAATACTGCAAAAATAATATTCGTTGTCAAATTTGAAGTCTGTTAGCATTTTTTTTAAAGTCATTTTATTCCTCGCAGGCGTAGGGATGCCGTTATGGGTGTCCGGACAGCAGTTTATTGTGCAGGATAGTTTGGGGCGACCGCTGAATTTAACCCAAGACTCCATTCGGCAAGATAGCGTGAGACAAGATTCAATGGCACAAGACACCCTCAAAAAAGAAGGGGAGGCTGGAGGGATTACGTCGGTCGTTTTAAGCAATGCCGAAGATTCCACACGAACCGACCGTAAAAACAATCAGCTTCATTTGTACGGGAATGCGAAAATAAAATACGAGGATATGGAGCTGACGGCCGACTATATCCGTATCGATAACAATACGCGCACGATGTTTGCCAGTGGGTTGGTCGACCATAATGGGAAGTATAAAGGCCGTCCTATTTTTAAAACAGCAACCGATCCGCCAGTAACAGTAGATTCCCTGATCTTCAATTTCGACAGTAAGAAAGGTAAAACCTACGGCGTTTTTACCGAAATGGATGGAGCCTCCATTCAGGCGAGGGAAATAAAAAAGAATGAATACAACGAGCAGTTTATTAGACATGGTTTTTACAGTACCTGTAACTTGCCTTTCCCGCATACGCATTTCGGTATTCAGATGAGCAGGGTAATTCTGACCGAAAATCAAGTAGTATCTAAGAGCGCTTATATGGTGGTTGAGCAGGTGCCATTACGTTTTGTGATGATCCCTTTCGGCTTTTTCCCGAAAACCAATAAACGGCAATCGGGTATTTTGTTTCCGACTTTCGGGGAGGATTTCAGCAGGGGCTTCTTTATGCGGGACGGGGGCTACTATATAGGGATAAATGATTATTGGGATGCTGAGCTCCGCGGAAACCTCTATTCTAAAGGATCTTGGGAAACGAGCGCCCGCGTGCGTTATAAGAAGAATTATAAGTACGATGGCGGCTTTTCTTTGCGTTATGCCTACACCAAAAACGGTGAGGAGAACACACCCGGATTTTCTCGTGCAAAGGACTTTAATATTACGTGGAATCACTCGCAAAGACAGGAAGCGAATCCAGGTACCACTTTCAGTGCAAGTGTAAACGCCGGTACCGGGACCTATTTTTCAAATACAGCCGCGGGCGGGTCATACGATTATAATCAGTTAACCCGTAACAACATGTCGTCCAGTATTGCTTATGGTAAAACCTTTGCCGATGGAAAAGTGAATTTTACCTCCTCGTTAAGCCATAGACAGGACATCAGCACGGGGCAAGTAAACCTGGAACTGCCTACCTTCAATTTGAACGTGGCCACCTTCAACCCTTTTGATTCGAAGGAAAGGGTGGGTGAGCAGAAATGGTATCAACGTATTACCATGGGTTATAGCATGCAAGGGAAAAACTCGATTAACGCGGTGGATAGCTTGCTGTTCACTAAAGAGACGCTGCAAAAAATGCAAAACGGTATACAGCATAATATTCCAGTCAGCATGTCCTTAAACGTTGCCCGGTATTTTCAGTTCAATACCAATTTAAATTATACCGAGCGCTGGTATTTTCAATCCATACGGAAGTTTTATGACAATACACCGGTGGGATACCAAGAAGTTATCGATACAGTGCAGGGTTTCAACAGGGCCTATGATTACAGCTTTTCCAGTGGGTTTTCTACCAAGGTTTACGGGCAGAAGAACTTCAAAGGGAAGCTCGCCGCTATTCGCCACGTTATTACCCCGTCGGTGAACTTTAATTACCGTCCGGATTTCTCCGAAGCAAAGTATGGCTTTTACCGGGAAGAACGTAATACCGACGGCAGTCAGAGGCTTGATAATTTAGGAAGGGTCCAAAAGTATTCGATCTTTCAGAATGCAATTTACGGAACGCCAAGTGCTGGACAATCCATGGGCATCGGGTTCTCCGTCGATAATAACATCGAAGCGAAAGTGCGTAGTGAGGATGATACTACGGGGACGGGATTCAAGAAAGTTCCTATTTTACAGGGGCTTACCTTTAGTGGTAATTATAATTTCGTAGCGGATTCTTTCAAGTTATCAAATATTAGCTTTTCGGGTAGGACTGCGCTTTTTGATCAGAAGTTGGGCCTCAATTTTAACGGTAGTTTCGACCCTTATCGTTATGAAACATACACTAACCCGGGCAGCACTATCCCGAGTTATCGGAGGGTGAATGAGTTTGCAATTAAGGGAGGGCAATTGGCGCGGCTTACGCAGTTCGGTTTGTCGATGGACTTTAGTTTTAACCCGGCCGCCGCTAAAAGCAGAAACAACAACTTGAATGAGTTGGATAAGAACAAGACCAATATGACACCCGAGCAACAACAGGAATTGGCAAGGATCAGTTCCGATCCGAACGCCTTTGTGGATTTTAATATTCCTTGGAATGTTGCGGCTTCTTTTAGTTTTCAATACAGCAAGCCCTTTGCTGAGTCGCGCATTACCAGTACGATCAATCTCCACGGCGATTTCTCCATTACGCCTAAATGGAAAGTGCAGTACAATACCGGTTACGATTTTCAGTTGAAGAAGATAAGTTTAACACAATTCAATATTTATCGGGATTTACATTGTTGGGATATGTCGTTCGGCTGGGTTCCGTTCGGTACCTATCGAAGCTACACGTTCAACATTCGGGTAAAGGCCTCGATTTTACAAGATCTGAAGTTGACCAAACGTAACGATTATTATAATAGCTTTTAGGGTTTAGGCGATAGGGAGTTGTTAGTTGCCGGTTGTTAGTTGCCAGTCGTTTTTTATCATCCCTACTGGTGGAGAGCTTTTTGACTTTTTAATTATTGATGTCTTGCTTATTTTAACAAGGCATCAATGAGCCCTTCGGGGTTTTGACTTTTTAATTTTGAATTCCCGTCATGACAGCAGAAATCATAACAATAGGTGATGAAATACTGATCGGCCAGATCGTTGACACCAACTCCGCTTGGATCGCGCAACAGTTGAACGGCATCGGTATTGATCTGATACAGGTCACTTCTATAGGAGACAAGGTTAACGCCATAAAGAATGCGCTAACATTAGCAGCTTCGCGGGCCGACATCATCCTATGTACAGGCGGCTTAGGCCCAACAAAAGACGATGTTACGAAGCAAACATTGGCCACTTATTTTAACACCTCGCTGCTTCGTGACGAAAATGTCCTCAGGCATGTCGAGTCTATTTTTAGAAAATTAAATAGACCGATGTTGGATGTAAACAATAAGCAGGCCGATGTTCTAGCGAATGCCCAGGTCTTACACAATGAAACGGGTACCGCACCCGGTATGTGGATTGAAAAGGAAGGCAAAATCTATGTGGTGATGCCCGGTGTGCCAACAGAGATGAAATACCTGATGCGGCATGAGGTGCTGCCGAGGTTGCAGACGCTTCCTAATCCATACATCATTTTACACCGTTCGGTGCTAACGGCTGGTATAGGCGAATCATTTTTGGCCGAAAAGCTGCGATCCTTTGAGGAAAGTTTGCCAGCACATATCCATTTGGCCTATCTGCCTAAATTCGGACAAGTGCGCTTACGCTTAACCGGAAGCAGTGTGGATGAACATGCGCTCGAAAAGGAAATGGAGGCCTGTCGAAGCACCTTGTTGCAATTAGTTAAGTCTTATTTTGTTGGAGAGGGCGACGTTTTATTAGAGCAACAAATCATTAACAGGTTAAAAGAATGTGGATTGAGCTTATCGACCGCAGAAAGTTGTACAGGCGGCTACTTGAGTCACTTGATTACGAGCTTGCCCGGAAGCAGCGCTGCTTTTAAAGGTGGTGCTGTGTCTTACAGTAATGAGCTGAAAGAACAGGTGCTGGGCGTGCAGGCAAGTACCTTGGCGGCTTATGGCGCTGTAAGTGAACAAGTGGCCCTGGAAATGGCTTTGGGCGCTCAAAGGAATTTTCGAACCGACTATAGCATGGCGGTTACCGGTATTGCGGGTCCCGATGGTGGTACCGTAGATAAACCTGTCGGCACCGTCTGGATTGCAGTGGCCGGTAAACAGGGCGCTAGGGCGAAATTGTTCAATTTCGGAAAGCTTCGTTTGCCCAATATCGAACGCTCGGCCGCCAACGCCTTGGTAATGCTTTTTTATTTATTAAAGGAAGAGCTGACAACCGAGGGCTCGTAACCGGCAACTGACAACTGAAGGAGCAATTCACAATTACACTCATAACAGACAACTGATTAATCTTTATAAATGGGAAAACAACAAATAAGAGCTAATAAATAGTTGTGTTTGACAAATATTATTCGGTGTTGTTTTATTTTTTTAGATATTGTTGTAACTTACGGCGCTCAAAGGCAGTTTAATTTAGATTTCATATGGCTAGATATAGTTTACTTCTTCCAGCGATGGGCGAAAGCGTATCCGAAGCAACGATTGTTAATTGGGTAAAGCAACCGGGGGACCTGGTTGGTATTGACGATACGGTGGTAGAAATAGCAACGGATAAGGTCGATTCAGAAGTGCCATCTCCTGTTGCCGGAAAGTTGATCGAACAGCGTTTCGAAAAGGACCAAATCGCTCAAGTAGGGGATGTGATAGCTATTTTGGAAATTGAAGGGGAGGGGGAAGACGATACGCTAGAAAATTCAGCAGTATCAGGGGAGGAGCAAGCGCCGGCGGAAGTTGCTGCAGAGGCGACAGCAATTCCGGGGATAGAGCAATTGGAAAATGAAACAAAGGCGCACCAACACCACACAGTAGAAAACACGAATCGCTTTTATTCTCCTTTAGTAAAGAATATTGCGTATGAGGAAGGTATCTCCTCAGAGGAGCTCGACGGAATTCGTGGTTCGGGTTTAGACGGACGCGTAACCAAGCAGGATTTGTTAGATTACCTAGCCAAAAAGCCGACAAGTACTGGGCAGTCGGTGGGACAAGAGCAACCGCGGGTGGCGACTGACGAAAAGATTATATCTGCTGCTCGGACGGCAGCCAGCGTTTCCGGAAAGGACGAAATTATCGAGATGGATCGGATGAGGCGCCTTATTGCCGAACACATGGTCCACAGCGTTCAAACCGCCCCTCATGTGTGTTCTTTTGTCGAAGCGGATGTTACCAACTTGGTGAACTGGAGGAATAAAGTAAAGGACAGCATTTTAAAGCGGGAAAATGAAAAACTCACGTTTACGCCGATTTTTATTGAGGCGGTGGTGAAGGCAATCAAGGATTTTCCGATGATTAATATTTCTGTGAATGGCACGCAGATCATTAAGAAGCATGATATAAACATTGGTATGGCTACGGCCCTACCGAACGGTAATCTTATTGTGCCGGTTATTAAAAATGCGAAGGATCTGAGTCTCTTGGGAATTACCCGCTCGGTAAATGATTTGGCCGCTCGGGCTAGAAGTAATAAATTGAAGCCAGATGATACCCAAGGCGGCACATTTACCCTTACCAATATCGGCTCTTTCGGAAACGTCATGGGAACGCCTATTATCAATCAACCTCAGGTGGCTATTTTAGCCGTAGGAACGATCACTAAAAAGCCTGCCGTGATTGAAACTGAATTCGGCGATGTCATTGGTATTAGACATATGATGTTCTTATCCCTGTCATACGATCACCGAGTGGTAGACGGCGCCCTGGGCGGCATGTTTGTACGTCGGGTAGCCGACTACCTTGAAAAATGGGATATGGAGAGAACGATATAGAGGTAAGGGAAGGTGTAAGCAGTAAGGTGTAAGAAGGTGTCAAGCCTACGGCTTATCGCCTATTGCCTAAAGCTTACAGCCTTCATTAGATTTTTTTAATATTTTAGTCATTCCGACAAAATTTTGATAGTTTTGGTAATTCATTTTATGTAAACAGGCTTAAAAAAATTAGTAAGTTTGCATTGCCGAAACACAAACGATGATGTTAAGTTCAATTATATTATTTCTAAACATAGGTGGATCTGAGATGATGCTGATCCTTTTGGTAGCATTATTTCTATTTGGGGGTAGGAAACTTCCTGAGTTGGCGCGCGGCTTAGGCAGGGGCATCCGGGAATTTAAAGACGCATCGGAATCGATCAAAAAAGATATTAACGATCAAATTAATAACTTCGGAAAGGATTTGGATGTTTCAGATACGAGCAGCTCACAGGAGACCAGCAGAACAAAAGCGCCCACGGAGCAGGTAGACGATTATAGTGATGGAGGCCACCGCCAGCCGGAATATTACGGTAGCCCGTCAACAGATCAAAGCGGCTCCGGAAATTACAGTCCAATTGCATCTCCTTCGGAAATTAGCGCAAATAAACCAGAGGCGGACGGTGAAACTAAAAACAAAGATCAATAAGCATAAGAAGTCCTCTATAACGTTGTCATCTCGACCGGAATGTAACGAAGCAGCTAAAATTTTTTGGTAATAAATTCATTAATAGAGCTTTCTATTTCCTTGTAGGTCTTTGTCATGTCCTAAAAAAAGTAGACACTTTTATTGTTGTTGATTAAGATGTTGGAATGTGGGAAACTCCAGAGGAGTT
>NZ_SBJH01000117.1 GCF_004368405.1 Olivibacter sp. XZL3 | reverse complement strand
ATTAAATCTAACGTTTTTGATGAAAACACTCCTTAAGTTTTTAAAATATCGTGTCCACTTTTTGCTGACGATTTACATTGTCTATCCCTTTTGTAAACCGTTCAATGTCGAACAGGTTTATTACATCAGCAGTTAGTTTATCTACGCCACCTTTTATTACGTCCAACTCCTGACCAGAACCAAATTTGGATATGTATTCGTCGAGATAATTTTTAATCAACGTAAGCGGTGTTTTTGTTTCATGAACGAGGTTAATGAAGTTGTTGGTCTTCTGTTCATTGATCTTTTCCAATTCTTTGGTGCGTTTATTCACTTCATCCTGCAAATCAGCATTCCAACTTTTTAATCGTTGCTCCGATTCAAGCAGCTTTCCATGTTCTATCCGTAGCTGTGTTACATTCCTATGCACCTGTAAGCCGAACAATAACAGGAAGCCAATATTGGTAATAGATGCTTCCATTGCCTGTCCGAATTTAAAGTAATCAATAATCGGTAAACCAATCCACGGTGTTAGGCTGAATAATAATACAATCATCTCCTGTTTTGCTTCAAGGCTACTGAAATCATTACTATACTTATAGCGAATGGCTTTAACCAGAGAAACAATCACCCAAATTGCATAGAGTACCGGAATGACCAGAAGATTTTGTGCGGACCGTAGGTCGTCCGAAATCCAAAAAACAAAAACAAAAAGGCAGTAAGGCAAAATGAGGAACAGATACACACCTTTATACGCGTGAAACCTAAGCTTTTTTAGATCAAAAGCTTTGAAAACGTAATAGGGGAAATAACAGGGTGTGATGAACCCGGTAGCATATGCAATTATTTCCTGTAAAAAAAAGCTTCCGGGCAGTTTCGGATCAGGCAGTAAACCTCCGGTGATATTATAAACCAGCAGCAGAAAAATCAGGATTAGATTGAGCATAGTGATTTTATCATCTGGTCTGGCTAAACGAAATATCACCAGATAGAAGAAAATCACAAATTCTATGCTCACGAAAAGAAATGTGACGATGTGCATTTGTGTTCCAAATACCAACATTGCCAGTTATTTTACATCTCTTTTAAAAAAATACAAATGGTAAGTGAGGTCGTGTTCATTATAAACTTCAAATCCAAATCTTTCATACCACGGCAGATTCTTGACTGTTGATGTCTCCAGATAAATAGGACGATTAGAAGAATTACTGAAATTGATTATTTCCTGGAGCATCTTACTTCCTATACCCCGATTTTGTACCAAAGGATCAACTCCAATAAACCATAGATAAGACATGATTATTTTGGGTTGAATGTTCTTTATGAGTTTCTCCCTCTTTAAGGTTTTGTTTATATTACTTATTCCTACAGATCGAAGGATAAGTTTTAAATCTAACACTGATGAACGAAAAGTACTTTTCTTTTTTTCTGGATAAACAATTAAAGCGCAAGCTTTCTCATCATCAGAAAGAAAAACGTCCCCGAACATCATACAGATGTCAAAAGAATAGTCCATCAGTGCACGTATTCGTTTCTCTCTATGTTTATCCTGTTTAATAATGTAGTTAACACTTGCGTTGGTGTCAAATGACGATGCAAGAATTTCAATAACTAAATTCTTGTGGGTGTAATTTGCCTTTTTCATAAATATTGGTTATACAGTTTTATATTATTTTACAAGGATCTAATCTCTTCGGTAAGAAGATTACGCATCAGACCAGTAAATATCATCGTTATGTTTATCCATCTTAATAGGTCAATGATAATCCGACACCCCATCCCATATCACTATCGTAGTGAGTGCGGATGCCGATGTTTTTGTTGATGATGTAACTAAGTTCCCCCATGTATTCAAAGTCCGTATTCACCATAAAGCCGCCCCGTAATCTTTTGGATATAGGAATATCCTCTCTCATCATTTGCAACCGGACGATTCCATCGTGATATACCTCTGCCTGGAAGTTAACCAGCATCGGCAGCGTATAGATAAATCCTAAGCTAAACTGTCTGCGGGTGTCTTTCTCATTTCTTTGCCCGAATAAATTCTTTTCGTGCTCATCAATACCGAGTCTGCGGTAACGCCAGTCAAAACCTATGAATGGCATAAACCATTGCATTCTGCCCAAATACCTGCCTAAATGTGTTTCCACCTCGTAGCCGTGCATATCATTGTAACCTAAACGCCATTCCGAACTCAGGTTCCACCTCGTGTTTTGCAGCATTGCCGTTCCGTCATTTCCGTTTGTGGCAAAGTCATTTTGCGCCATGAAATGTGGCATGTTGCTTTCCCGCTGTAAGGTTCTATAGGCTTTAGCCTTATCGGGTAAGTTGGGATTTTGGTAATCGCCTACAGCAAACACCCTGTTCATGCCCGACATCATGTGATACAAAATATGACAGTGAAAAAACCAGTCGCCCTCCGTATTTGCTGCGAACTCAAGGGTATCTGTTTCCATCGGCATAATATCAATGATATTTTTAAGCGGTGAATGCTCTCCTTTACCGTTTAGCACCCTGAAATCAAACCCGTGCAGGTGCATGGGATGGCGCATCATGGAGTTGTTGTAAATCGTAATGCGTAGTATTTCACCTTTCTTGACAGGAATTTTATCCGTTTCAGAAAGTACCCTGTTGTCCATGCTCCAAACATAGCGGTTCATATTCCCGGTAAGGGTGAATTTTATGTTTTTTACGGGTGCATCTTTAGGTAGTGATGTGTTGTAGGGAGATTTGAGCATGGAATAATTTAAAGTAACAATATCTCCCAAAGCATTCGCATTATAACGGTTGGGGTCATTATCCATATTCATTCCGCCATGCTTACTATGGTCAGCCTTTTTTCCTGCTTCTCCTGTAATTTCGGGGTACATGACCACATTCATATCCATTTGGTTCAGGCTCATCTTCATACCCATATCGTCCAGGTCGCCGTTCATCTTCATCATATCGTTCATCATCTTCATCCCTTCAAAGTATTTCAGTCTCGGCAGCGGTGAAATAAGCTGCTTTACCCCATTACCGATAAAATAGCTTGCCGATTGTGTCCTGTCTTCGGTTGTCGCCAAAAATTCATACGCCAAACCATCATCAGGAATAGTGACCACTATATCGTATGTTTCGGATACGGCAATAATTAACCTGTCCACCTCAACTGGCTCCACGTCGTTACCATCGTTTGCCACTACGGTAATTTTACCACCGGCGTAACGCAGCCAGAAATAAGAAGATGCACCGCCATTGGAGATACGAAGACGGACTTTATCCCCAGCCTTCAATGTTTTTCCATCCACCGACTTTAACTCCGGCGAATTGTTGCCATTCATAAGGATCTTATCATAATACACATCACTTACGTCCATTGCCAGCATCCGTTTCCACTCATTCTTTACTTTCACGCCTAATTTTCCTTCCCTGATAGCTTCAACGTATGACTGCGTTGCATTCTTTTTAATGGCAGCCCAATCATTGGCGTTGTGCAACATCCGGTTAATGTTGTTAGGGTTATAATTTGTCCATTCGCTCAGGACAATGGGTAAGGTGGGCAAATCGTCGATTCCTTTTCTAAAGGTCTTATCGTCTGCACGCTTGTTCATTATAAAACTGCCGTACATTCCTATTTGTTCCTGCAATCCTGAGTGTGAATGATACCAGTGTGTACCGTGCTGGATAATTGGGAAACGGTAGGTATAGGTAGTACCGGGCTTAATCGGCTGTTGCGTAAGATAGGGTACACCATCTTCTTTATTGGGCAGGAATACGCCATGCCAGTGTAATGATGTATTTTCCTTTAACAGGTTGTGTACTACAATTTCGGCAGTGTCTCCCTCGGTAAATGTAAGCGTGGGCATGGGTATTTGCCCGTTTACCGCAATCGCTCTTTTTTGCTTTCCTGCATAGTTTACGAGGGTATCTTTTACATACAGCTCGTAATGCACTACCTTCTGTGCAAACAGGGTTTGCGTGCAAAGCAGTATCAGTACTGTTTGCAGTATTTTTATGGGTATGTCTTTATATCTATTCATTATTTGAAATTTTTATTTAATACTGTCTTCCATTGTGCCAAACCAATTAACCAAAACCTGCTTATCCTGCTGTGATAATACTGCGTTGCGATGAATCAACGTATATGACGACAACGGCATTTCCCCGTCCTTGACCTGACCCGCCATTGCCCTGAACTTATTTCGCTGCTTGCGGGCTGAATACTCGCCAAAGGTGCTAAAGTTGAGTTCCTCTTTGCCTTTTTTGATATGCCGTGCCATATACCATGCCCCGGGCTGGATACGGCTGTACCACGGATAGCGGGTATTGTTGCTATGACAGTCATAGCAGGATTGGGTAAGGATGGCCTTTACGTTTTGGGGTACGTTGTAAACCCTTTCAATATGAGAGGCGGTTACTTCATCCGACTGGTTTCGTAACGGCTGAAAAAACTGTATGCCGATTAAGATAACAGCCAACCCCAATATGATTTTCTTTTTTAAGGACATAATATTGTGGCTTCATTTAAAATGTGACTACTGTTTTTTAAAATAATTGTCGTAATTATCCTTACTCTCAAAGTAGGATACTTCGCCGTTGTTCCCCGTAACGGCAATCACCGCTACAGCTTTATCCACTTGCTTGTGGGAATACGGGTCCGTTGCCACCCGAACGCTGGCATCTTTTGGAATGCGCTCTTTGCACATTTCACAGCATCCGTAGTATGTTTTACCTTGAAATTTTACGTCAAACTGCTTTTTGCCCATATAGGCATCGTTGACCATGCAGACTTCATCTGAGGGGACCAATTCGCCTTTTTGGATACTATGTTCGTGGCCTGTTGCGACTGCCTCCGGGTGATGGTGTGTTGCTTCCGCCTTATCAGACCCTGTCTGCCCGCAAGCGGTGCATAGCAGGGTTAACAGGGAAAGCAAGCCGATTAATACTTTGCTCATGTTGAATTATTTTTTGAATTTTATCATCGTCCTATTTATCATTCTCAAACTCTTTTAGTTTGCGCTTCATCAGTTCAATTTCTTCTGCCTGAGTTTTAAGTATGTTTTTTTGTAACTGTATCAGTTCCGGGTCGGTCAGGTGAGCCTTTTCAGACATCAGTATGGCTGCTGCGTGATGGGGTATCATACCCTTTGCAAACTGCTTGTCCCCGACATTGAGTTGTTCCCTGATACCAAACCATGAAAAAATGCCAACGGCGACTGAAATTATTGCTATCAACCAGTTCATCTTCCTGTTGGGGTACATCATCTTCATGATCAATAATTCAATAAGCAACATTGCCGAGGTCATCAGCAAGGTCATATACAAATTGTTGATATTGAGTAGAAGGTTCTGCCACCCGTCTATCATGGCGTACATGATAAAATACATAACTCCGAACATTGCGACAGCCATCACCGCAAAGCGTTTGTACATGCCAGAAGCATGTTTTGAATTGTGCACACCATGCGCTGAAGCATGGTGTGCATGGTGACTGTTTTCCATATTTTCCATATAACTGATTTTTATTTGCTGTTAATTGTTTGCTGCACCTTACCGCAGGTCAGCATTTTCGAGCCATAATAAGGGTTTTTGATTTCCTTGTTTTCACTGAACCAAACAGCTCCCTTATTGTCGTTGAACATCGGGCAATGATCCTGATACAATGTTTGTGATGAACCAAACAAATCAATCAGGTCTTTCAAATCTTCGCTAAGCGAGGATAAATGTTCGCGTTGGTGGTGGATGTTGCCAACATTTTCCCCGATATGCTCCGCATGTTCTTTTGCATCATCCGCTATGTCCATGTATTTTTTATGCTTATCGGCGGGAATGGCTTTCATGTCTACCTGGTTCAAAGCAGCTAAGAGTTTTTTACCTGCTCCGGCAGCAGCTTTGTCATCGTCTGAAACGAGAGCATTCTTTAATGACAGGTAGCCGGTAATGATGGGCGCAATGGAAAATCCTTTGGCTGCGGCATTTACTGATTCGCCTGGCTGTTTACCGCTTGATGTATCGGTAGCGGCAGGGGCGGTTAAGGTATCATTTGATTGGGAAGTCGCCTGCCCTTCAGAAACGGCAGTGGTATCCGTTCCAGACTGGTTTTTGTTTGAAGACTCAGTACAGGATACTGCTATAAATGTTATGATAACTGCGAAGACTGATAATGCGAAATTTTTCATTTTATTAATTTTTAAATTGAATAAGTATTTTAAGTTAGGGTTACCACCGTACTATGCAGTACCGGCAACCGGTAAGAGTTATTGGTAGTGGTATAGATGATAGCCTCTATGCCACCTTTTTTTTACATTTTTATCACGAGGCCATTGGGCTTTTTACCAACGTTAAGCGTCTTTGTTACGGCATGTGATGATACGTTGATTACTGAAACCGTATTGCTTTCCTGGTTGGTGACATAAGCGGTATTTCCGTCCTGTGTGAATACAATGGCGTGCGCTCCTGCACCGGTATTAAATACACCCCCGTGCATCCACATACTCATGGCATTGTCCCAAGTCCAGTAATGAACTTTCCCATTCATAGGGTCAGTTACCCATAGTTCATTTTTTGACGCGTTATGGGCGGCAAATCCGGGCATAAAACCTAAACTAACAGTTTCGCTTACCGTATTGGTAGCTACATCAATCACTGAAATGGTCTGTGAAGCCTCATTGTCCACATACATTTTGCCGTTACCTGCAGGCCAGGCTCCGACAGGATCATCGCCTACGGTCAGGGTAGCTACCACCGTTTTTGCAGAAGGACTGATCACTGAAACTGTACCACTGCCACCGTTGCACACGTAGGCTTTTGTCCCATCCATGCTAAAGGTTACTTCCGCCGGATCTTCACCTACAGAGATTGTATTTTTGACAGCATAGGTGGTGGCATCGTAAACCAACACCTTTCCATCCATCGCCATTTGCGTTGTCCATATTTCTGTACCGTCCGGTGAATAAACGGCATTGTGGTTCATTGCCGGTGTTTCAATATCCTTTAAAATGGTTCCTTTCTTTGCATCCAGAATCAGGATACGCCCTTTCATGCCTGCCATGCCGCCAGTATGGCCTGCACTCAAATCCATACCAGGCACACCGATGGTTAAATGATCTTGATGGCTATAAATGTGATGCGGCCACATAATCATATTACCACCGGAGTTCATGATGTCAAAGGTTTCGCTCACCGTATTATCGCTTAGCTTGATAATTGAAACGGTGGCGCTTTCACCATTGACCACGTATGCTGCGGGGTAATCAATATTTTTGTCCATTGGCATATCTCCATTGTCATCTTTGTTACAAGAGGACAAAGTGGTAAAGGAAACGGCAGCGATTGCTACTAAAAATGCTATGTTTTTCATTTTAGATTTAAATTTTTGATTTTTAAGAAACTTGCGTTAATGGCCACTACAATCGTGCTTACGCTCATCAGCACAGCACCCATAGCGGGACTTAAAATAAATTTTGGATAGAGGACACCTGCTGCAAGTGGAATTGCCACAACGTTGTAACCCACCGCCCATATCAGGTTCTGCACCATTTTTTTGTAGGTGAGTTTACCGAAGTCAATCAGCTTAACTACATCCCTGGGATCACTGTCCACCAATATGATGTCCGCTGTTTCGGCAGCCACATCCGTACCGGAACCTACGGCAATACCCACGTCTGCCTGCGCCAGTGCAGGTGCATCATTGACACCATCACCTGTCATGGCAACCACTTCACCTTTATCCTGGAACTCTTTTACCTTTTCCTGCTTGTTATGGGGCAGCACATTTGCCAGATAACCGTCCATTCCTAATTTTCCGGCCACCGCAGCAGCAATCCTGTCATTGTCCCCGGTGAGCAAAAAGGACTTAATACCCATTTTTTTGAGTTCATCAATTGCCTGTCCGGAACCCTCCCGGATGCTGTCTGCCGAAGTGATGATGCCGATTACCTGATTTTCGATGAGAACGAAGTTGACCGTTTCGGCTTCCTGGTTGATTTCTGCTGGAATTTCCGGTAAGGAAAGGCGGTTTTCTTTGAAATAATTTGGCCCCGCAGCTACTACATTTTTCCCTTTGACAACACCTTTAACACCGATGCCCTGCATATAGCTGAAGTTTTCAGACTTCCATAAGGCAAGGCCCTTTTCTTTTAATATTGCCATGATGCCTTTTGCGATATGGTGCTCCGAATTTTGCTGTACTGCGGCAGCATACTGGATCACTTCATCAGCCTTATACTCGTCCGTTAACGGGATAACTTTTTCCACTGCATGGGAGCCTTTGGTGAGCGTTCCGGTTTTATCAAAAATGATGGTAGATAGCTTCCGGGTTGTTTCAAATGCCGTCCGGTTGCGAATGAGCAGACCATTAGTCGCCGAAAGTGTGGTGGAAATGGCGACTACCAACGGGATAGCCACACCCAATGCGTGCGGGCAGGCGGTTACCATGACCGTAACCATCCTTTCAAGGGCAAAGGCAGTATCACCACTGCTGGCAAACCAATAAACGAATGTGCCTATGCCAACGGCAATGGCAATAAAAGTGAGCCATTTGGCTACTTTGTCAGCAAGGTTCTGCGTATTGGACTTAGTAGCCTGTGCCTCCTGTACCAGGTTAATCACCCGGTTCAGGTAGCTGTCTTTTCCTACTGCTGTTACCTTTACCTTCAACGCACCATCGCCATTGATAGATCCTGCGATCACCTTACTGTTCGTTTCCTTTTTTACGGGAACACTTTCCCCGGTAAGCATACTTTCGTTGATGTAAGAAACGCCCTCCAGTACCAAGCCGTCGGCCGGAATTTTTTCCCCCGGTTTTATGATGACCGTTTCATTGCTTTGCAGCTCTTCGAGCTTTATTTTTACGGCTTCTCCGTTTCGTTCAACGGTGACATCGTTTGGCAGTAAGGCCACCAGTGATTGTAATGCCCGGGAAGCAGCCATCTGGGAACGCATTTCCAGCCAATGCCCCAAAAGCATGATGTCGATAAGGGTTGCCAGTTCCCAAAAGAAATCCATGCCCTGCAGGCCAAACACAACGGCCACCGAATAGATGTAGGCTACGGATATGGCAATGGCAACAAGTGTCATCATCCCTATGGCTTTTGCCTTCATCTCGCCCATCATTCCCTTCAGGAAGGGTAAGCCTCCATAGAGATAAATTGTGGTTCCGAGTGCCAGCAATACATATTTATCGCCAGTGAAAGCAAGGCTGAAACCCAACCATTGCTGTATCATATGTGATAACAGCAGGATAGGAACTGTAATGACCAGGCTTACCCAAAAGCGTTTCAGGAAATCCCCGGTATGGTGCCCTGCATGCTTATTAAAGCCCTCTTTTTCATGATCATGAGAAGAATGCTCAGCATGCCCATGTCCTGATGTATGCTTATGAGAAGCTGTTGTACTGCCAACTGGCACCAATGTCATACCGCAGAGCGGGCATTTGCCCGGTTCGTCTTTTAGTACCTGCGGATGCATCGGACAAGTGTATTTATTCATAACAAGGGGGTTTAAAATTTATGTGCATTTAATTTTTTTGCCATCTCATGGGTCATCACACCGGCATAAGTACCATAGGCATCAACAAGTACCCCTTTGTTCCTACCGTCATTGGACGATATCGCGTACACAACTGCATTGTTATCAGGACTGCTGTCGAGGCTTTCAAACCTATGTGTTTCCGTTACCGTAAAATCCTCCGGTTTTAGCTTCAGGCTCCTTGATGCACAGTACAGGCAGTCCGGTAAAAGACTAAAGTCCATACTGTACCCACGTTGTCTCAGTTCTTTGAGCGCCTGCACCATGTCATCGTACTGTACCATAGCGTTCAGATCTGTTATTTGATGGTTTCTACCGTGCTGCCGCAGCTAAGCATTTGTGAGCCATAGAATGGATTTTTTATTCCATTCTCCTTACTCAGCCAATTGGCTCCCTTGCCTCCATTATACATAGGGCAATGCTGGTAGTAAACGGGAACGTCCTGCTTGGAAACTTTCGCCAGTTCGTAGATATTACCTGAAAGTGCTGCCAAGCCATTTCTTTGTTTTGCTACATCTTTTGATGCTGAAATACTCGCTGCATTGGCCGCTAAGTCTTTCATTACTTTCATCCAGGCCGTATGTTCCTGTGCCGACAGCTTATTCATATCTACCGCTTTGATGGCTGCTGCCAATTCTGTGGCTTTGGCGGCTGCGGTGGCAGCGTCGGTCTTTACCAGGGCATCTTTCACTGAAAAGTAGCTGTCAAATACAGGTTTTAGCGGTGACTGATCCTGGGGGTCCGTCATTTTAGCTGAGGCATCCATTTTACTGTGATCATGATTGCCGTGCTCTGTTTTCATGCCGGTCATATCCATACCCGCCATATCCTTACCCGCCTCTTTATTTTTGGCAACCGTCTTCAAGGGTCTATCGTACTGGCAGCAGCCAGCCAGTTTTGCATATACGTCATCGGGTGCGCGGAACTTCTCATTGTCATACCCGGCTAAAGCAATACGCTTCAGGATTTCATCCTGGTTTGTTCTGTCGCTGTCGTAAGTGAGTGTAGCCACTTTGGTATCTTTATTCCAATCCACGCTGGCTACCTTCTTTACATTACCTGCTTTTTCGATGGTGGTTTTACACATTTCACAATTACCGTAGATCTTTACGGTTTCCGTTTTCGCATTCTTGATCTGTGCAAAACCGTTAATTGATGATAGTAATACAGCGATTACCATCACCATCTTCGATAATGATTTCATAATAATTACTTTTTTAGAAACGAGGTATTAGCACCCCTTTCCTGGTTAAAGTTTTGAATAAATGATACAAATAGGGGAAGTTCAAAAGCAGAAAGTTGCTTTTGAAAGGGCACACCTATGGCTATCAGGCCATAGGTTTAGCTTATTTTAGGCGGTAGCCAAATGGAGTAATAGCCTGAGGAATAATAGGCTTCTTTGAAACCGAATTTTTGCTTTTTAGCTGCTGCAAAAGGATATTTTGCTTTTAAGTCGATGGGAGTTGGTATGGTTAAAGAAGTTACGGAAGCGCCGCACCTGCAAGAGTTATGTTTACAATTGCCCCCGCAGCCTTTGCCATGCTTGCATTTGTTACAGGATTTATCTTTACAACCTGCCTGGTGTTCTGCTTTGGCGGACTTTTTCTTGGAACAGGCAGCCTTCTCAGCCGTTGTTGCATTTTTGGGACAGGCATAACTTAGATTGGGCATCAGAAAGAAACCCAAACACAACAGTGTTAAAATGCCTATATGTATCCTCAAATTTTTCAACGCCACAAAGTTACAAAGAAGATTCGTTTTTTTTACCGTTTTACATCTTTTTGTTATACAAACCAAAAAAATTACTTACCCTGCTGATTGTCTTTCTTTAATACGGAAAAAATGCCCTTACCTGAAAACCTAATATTTTGACAATCAGTGGTAGAATGGGCATTTTCCCCTTTTTATGCTTAGGCATTCAACGGCTCTATTTTGAAGCCTGCCTTTTGTACCGTCGATATCACTTCCTGCTCTGTAATGCCCTCTGACTTCACAGTAAGTACTTTGTCCTTATTGGCTGTGTCCACTTCCCAATGGCAGATGCCCTCTGCATTATCCAAATGAGGCTTTACTGATGCGATACAACCGCCACAATTGATGTTTGTCTTGAATTGAAATTCTTTATTTTCCATTGCTTAAAAATTTTATAGTTATCTGATACTGCAAATTTCTATAAAATGCTGCATGGCTGTATTACGTAATTTCGGGTTTAATTTATAAGATTTACGGATTACTGTCCCCTCTTAACCGCAAGCTATAGCGTTCTATTGCTACGCCTGGATTCATTAGAGGTTTTTTTACGTGGTTAACGGATGTATTCCGTTACCGGAAAGCTGATTACATGGTAAAGAAATGCCTAAAGCAGGGTTTGCTTAATAGAGACTACCGTTTGCCTGAAAACCTTATGGCTTACGGGATCTTGGCAAGCTTAGAAGAAATGAAGGTATCTGCTAACATCCGTGGCGATGTTAATGCCTTTGTCTTTTGAGTACTTACATGCTGTCTCAATTCGGTGTTGTTATTATGCACCTTGATAAAGGTTTCCTTTTAGTGACAGTGTTTTTATCAATAATGTAGCTATCAACGTTTGTTTGATTTTATCCAATTGCTTAACTCTTGAATTTCTTTTGTCTGGTCCTCAATCATCATCTGTGCCATTGATTTTAATTGCGCGTTATTGCCAAACATAATGTAGGCTTCTGCGTCTTCAATGGCACTGTTGTGATGTAGAATCAACAGCGTAGCATAGTCATTGTCAAGATCACCGGTTATAAGCTGAACGTCTGCCATCTGATCCATTTTCTTCATATGGGCGATGTGCTCGGCTGAATGGGCCGGTACAGCGTTGTTTACTGACTGTGTGGTTAAGAAATCTTTCAATTCCTGTATTTCCAGGGTTTGTGCACTAATTACCTTTTGGGAAAACCGTTTTAAAGAATCATTCTGTCCTTCCTGGCTTTGAACGGTACTCATGTTTATTGCTCCTTCATGGTGCATAATCATCATTTTCGCGAAGTCGATCTCGGGATCGTCGGTCATAGGCATAGCTTCCATCCGGCTCATCATGGCGTGCAAACTATCCATCATGCGGTTTTCGTCATGGCTTTGCAGGCGCAGTTCATCACTATTTTTGTTGCAGGCAGCAAGAATGAATATTATCAATGCGGCAATGGGCATAATTTTTTTCATAACATAGATTTTAGTAAAGAGGGTAAAAACTGTGCCATTAGCCAGCTTAACGCTCTCTTTAGTTTAATTACGTCTCCTGCGTTGATAATGGGCAAACAAGTCCCTGCCTTTTTAAAAGTTGGACCCAAATATCCCCAATGCCAGTAGATTTATATGCACATTGTATGTTTTTATGGACGGTCTAATATGCGTTTTATCCTTACCTATTTTTCCATTTCAGTAGCAGGCTATTGCTGACGACACTTACGCTGCTGAGTGCCATTGCCGCCCCTGCAATCATGGGGTTAAGCAGGAAGCCATTCACAGGATAAAGGATACCTGCGGCTATCGGAATGCCAATTACATTGTAAATAAACGCCCAAAACAGGTTTTGTTTGATAGTGGCTACTGTCTGTTTTGACAAACGTATTGCCTGTGGTATCTTGGTAAGGTCTGAGGAGATGATGGTCATCTTGGCAACATCCATTGCTATATCGCTGCCTTTGCCCATTGCGATACTTACATCGGCTGTTGCCAAAGCGGTGCTGTCATTAATGCCATCGCCTACCATCGCCACTGTTTTACCCTGCTGTTGCAGTTCTTTTACAAAATCGGCTTTGTGCTGTGGCAATACCTCGGCCTTGTAATGCCTGATGCCTGTCTGCTCTGCAATGGATTTTGCGGTAGCTTCATTATCCCCGGTCAGCATATACAGGTCAATGCCCATATCCTGCATTTCTTTGATGGCCTGTACTGATGTGTCTTTAATCTTATCGGCTATGGCAATTACAGCAAGAGCTTGTTTGCTGTTTGCAAACCAGATAACGGTTTTGGACTGTTTGCCCCATTCTTCGGCTTTGTCTTGTAATTCGCCAGCAATGACAATCTTGTTTTCTGCCAACAGCTTTTTATTACCTACAAAATAGGTTTCGCCGTTGTGATTGGCTTTTGCCCCTTTACCCGTAATACTGTCGAACAGGGATAAAGAGGTAGCCCGTACCCCTTCAAAGTGTTTTGCCACTGCTTCTGCCAATGGATGCTCCGATTGCTTTTCAATGCTCAACAGCACATTTTGGGAAGCATCGTCATTATTCAGCCATTGGATGCCGGTCACCTGTGGTTTTCCTTCGGTAATAGTTCCAGTTTTATCCAGTACGATGGCATTTATTTTCTTGGCCAGTTCGAGGCTTTCCGCATCTTTAATGAGGATACCCTTTTCTGCTCCTTTGCCAACACCTACCATGATAGCCGTAGGCGTGGCCAGTCCCAATGCACAGGGACAGGCAATGACGAGTACGGTGACGGCTGCCAGTAATCCCTGTACGATCCCGTTATCGCCACCCAGCACCAGCCATAGCAAAAAGGCCAGTAGGGCAATGCCCATGACAACCGGAACAAATATGCCCGCAATTTTATCTACCAATTTTTGAACAGGCGCTTTGCTTCCCTGTGCATCCTGCACCATTTTGATGATGTGGGCAAGCATCGTCTCTTTACCTACTTTCACTGCTTTAAACTGGAAGCTGCCTTTTTGGTTGATCGTTCCTGCAAACACTTTTTCGTTTTCATTTTTAAGTACCGGGACCGGCTCGCCGCTTAACATGCTTTCATCCACATACGAACTGCCGGATGTTACCATACCGTCTACAGCAATTTTTTCACCGGGCTTTACCAGTATCACATCACCCGCGTTTACCTCTTCAATGGCGGTCTGCTTTTCTGACCCGTCGGCCTGGATTACCATTACGGTTTTAGGTTGTAAACCCATCAGTTTTTTAATGGCCGATGATGTATTTCCTTTGGCCTTTTCTTCCAGCAATTTCCCTAACAGGATAAATGCTATGATTACGGCTGCGGCTTCAAAATATACGTGCGCATGCAATCCTCTCTGATGCCAAAAGTCAGCAAACAGCATATTGAATACGCTGAAGATATAGGCGATCCCCGTACTTAACGCGACGAGCGTGTCCATATTGGCGGAACGGTGTCTGGCCTGCTTCCAGGCATTGATAAAGAAATCCCTGCCCAGCCATGCCACAACAGGCGTAGCGAATGCCCACATGATCTGGTTGGCATAAGGTATATCCATGAAGAACATCCCGATCACTACAACAGGTAAAGACAGGATGATTGCCCATACGGTTTTAGTCTTCAGCTTGCTGAAGTTTTGGGCGTGGATCGCTTCCAATGTTTCCTGCTGCCTGGTTTCATCTTCAATCAATAAATCGTAACCTACGGATTGTATTGCTTTTTGCAACTTTGAAGCGCTGGTCATATTCGGGAGATATTCTACGGTAAGATTCCCGGTTGCAAAGTTGACGGATGCACTGACCACGCCGGGTTGGTATTTTACGATACTTTCAGCACTTCCTGCACAGGATGCACAGGTCATGCCCAGGACAGGAAAAGCGCCTTTAGCAGTGGTAATGTTATACCCGAGATCCTTTATTGCCTTCACCGCTTCGGGTATTGCCTCATGGTCATTTACCGTTATGGCGGCCCTGCGGTTGTTCAGCTCTACTTTATGGGTGGTGATCCCCTTGACTTGTGCCAGCCCCTTGTCAACGATGGATGCGCAATGGTCACTCTCTACGTTTTCCAAAGGCAGATAGATGATTTCTTTATTATTATCTGTCGCCATATTTTGCTGCTTTATTGAATAATGCAAATTTGACCATAATGCCAGTGGCTACTATTACGAAATTTTGGAATTGATTTATAAAATTTTGATTAAAAATTCTTAACTACCCCAATCCCAAAACTTTTGTTTTGATAAACAGGCATGAGCATTGTAGAGGTGATTTCCCTTTTCCTGCTGAACAAAGAATTAATTTTTGGGTAAAGCCGGTAAGACAACTCCGTTGACAATATGCCGAAACCAGCTCCAGCCACTATGTCCCCGATAAAATGTTTGTTGTTGATAGCCCTGTAAACTCCGGTAAATATTGCAAAAGCATATCCAGAAAGGCTTAACCATAGGTTTTTGTCCATGTATTCCCTAAACATAAAATGAGCTGAAGAAAAAGCCGTAGCCGTGTGTCCTGAAGGAAAAGACATATTATTAGAACTATCTGGTCGCTCCTCTTTTATAATATGTTTCAAAGGCAGAACAAAAGCACCTGATATTAATTGAGATGTAGCATAAATGATGGTTCTGTCCTTAAAATTATGTTTTGTTTTGATACCGGCAGCATCTAAACCATACACCAGAATTACGGGAATATATTGCGTATAATTATCCCAGTTTTTACGTTTAGGACGGTCTTCCAATATTTCATCCCGAGTGGAGGCATTGAGGTCCTTTAGTGCGTCTATTTTCAGACCGGCTATGCCATAACCAATAAAAACGGCTGGAACTATCAGGTTTTTATAATTAAGTGAATACCCGTTCCGCTTAATATTTACCTGATTTTCCCGTTTTGAAGCGATTACTGAATCAGGATCATTTTGTGCGAATAAACTGCCTGCTATGATAGCAGGCAGTAAGAGGCCAATAAATTTTTCATAAAAGAACATAGAATTTTATTAATGTTATTAAATGTTTTAACCGGTTTTATATCCTGCTATTTGCAGGTTCAGGTCTTTGAACTTTTTCAGGACATTCCTGCCATAGTTTGTGAAATAATGATGTTTGGTAAGTAGAGTGCAGTTCACTGTTTTCCATTCCTCGTCTGTATAACTCAAATTCGGTGATACAGGTGAGCACAAATTCGAGAGAAGATCCTTTAAAATCATTTCCGAATTTCTTGTTTTTAATATCATCCACTATCTGCTGTACGCCTCTGCGGATGGAGCGGAATGCTTTCAAACGTTCTTCGTTATTAGTAAACCAGGTATTATAAACTGATTCCCTGTCAGCTTTATACTGTTGGATGATTGAATGAAGATGGCTATTCATCTTTGATGGCTTTAATGAGTTTTACGGTACCGAACAGGGCATTAAAATAGCGTGTTTCTTACACATTTTTACATCCAGCTTTTTAGATATAGCCAGGTAACAGATCCTGCAAAACAATCCTTTGATTGGCGGTGGAGATAGGAGAAAAACAAGGGAAGAAACACCAGTCCATCTTTGCTTTTGTCATTTTGCGGAAGGCCGCTACTTCGTAACACCAATTTGTTTTACCCTATAAAATTAGACTTTATCCAACGGTTTCCGCTTTTCTTCCCTGATTTGTCTGAAATGGCTTGGCGTAAGACCGGTAACTTTTTTGAATTGGTTGCTCAGATAGGCAACACTGGAGTAATTCATACGCAAAGCAATTTCACTTAATGAAAGCTCGTCGTACACCAGTAATTCTTTAACCTTCTCAATTTTTTGAGCGATAAAGTATTTTTCAATAGTGATACCTTCCACTTCCGAAAACAGATTGGACAGGTAATTGTAATCATGATGCAACGCTTTGCTTAATAAATCGGATAAATTGGTTTTTTCATCATGGTGGCTATGATGTACCATGTTTATGATCACCGTTTTTATTTTTTCAATGATGCGTCCCTTCTTACTGTCTATAGGTTCAAACCCCAGGTCAAGCAAAGCTTGATCAAGCTGCTCCTTTTGATCGGCCGTAAGTTCCTTTTCAAGGGTCACTTCTCCCAACGTGATTTTTTGGGCATTTATGCCAATTTTCTTTAACTCACCGGCTACGACCAGTACACAGCGGTCGCAAACCATGTTCTTGATAAATAAGGTAACCATACTAAAGGGTTCATTTACAGACATTGAATTTGTTACTATTATCCTTGCCAAAGTTACGAAAGGAAAATCTTGTTTAGGGAAGCAGCCATTAGTGCTGTTACATCCAGTGCATTGGAGGCATGCGCAATAGTATTACAGGTAATAATGCTGTCTACTCCGGCATTTTGGAGTTCCTGGTAAGCGTTACCGGCAAAAACGGCATGTACACCAATACAGACCGGCGGCTTCATTCCTGCTTTTTTCAGGTGATTCACCGTTTCTATCATGGTACGTGCAGTGGAAATGATATCATCCACCAATACCGGGGTGTGATCCTTGTATTTTTCAACCTGCGGAACGGTTACATTTACTTCCGTATCCCCCTTTCTTACTTTTTCCAGCACTATGTAAGGAGCATTGGCATCTTTAGCTACCTGCGAAACCCATTGCTCGCTTTCACTATCAGGCCCTATCAACAGGGGATTGCCGATATGATCGCGGATATAATCCGAAATAAGAGTTGATGCGTGCAGTACCATGCAGGGAACCGAATAAATTTCGGCCATTGAAGATCTCCGGTGTAAATGCGGATCAATCGTAAAAAGTCTTTCTGCAAAACCGGAAATCAGTTTGGCAAAATATGCAGAGGTTATTCCCTCCCCTGGATGGAAGACCTTATCCTGTCGCATGTAGGCAAGATACGGGGCTACAATACAGGTGCATTTTGCGCCCAGCGATTTTAGCGTATGAGAAAGAAAATATAATGGCAGCAATTTGCCATCAGGGTGATCAAGCGTACAGACCAAGATCACCTCCCTGCCACTTACGTCGGTCAATACGCGGACGTATGTTTCGCCGTCAGGGAAATTGCGTATGGTGGTTTCCCCGGTATCAGCTTCTAAAGCTGTAGCAAGTTGCTGTGCAAACGTTTCGTTTCCCGGTAGGGCAAATACAATGGGTTTCATTGACTCAATAGTTTTAAAAAAATAAAGATCATTTTCTATAACAGTATGCTGTGCTGGTCAACAGTTCAGGTTAACCGCTGTGTTACTGAGCGCCCCAACCACCATCAACGGTCATAGCGTTGCCGGTCACAAAGGAAGCGGCATCAGCACACAGCCAGATAGCGGCCTCGGCCACTTCTTCCGGCTGTCCCATTCTGCCTATCGGTTCCATGCTTTCAAACTGCTTCACGGTTTCCTGATCCGCTCCGGTAAAACGGTCGATCATCGGGGTTTGAATAACTCCCGGACAAACTGCATTTACCCGGATACCTGATTTGGCATATTCCAGCGCAGCAGTCCTGGTCAGACCGAGTACGCCGTGTTTACTTGCCACGTAAGCGGGAGATCCGGGGAATCCACCCAAACCGGCGATGGAAGCATTGTTCACGATAGCGCCTTTTCCCTGCTTCAGCATTTCCTGTATCTCATATTTCATGCAAAGCCAGACACCTTTCAGGTTGATCCCGATGGTTTTTTCCCAGTTCTCTTCCGTGCATTCATGGGTGATGGCATTAACCCCTTCAATACCGGCATTGTTGAAAGCGTAATCCAGGCGGCCAAAGGCTTTAATTGTTGTAGCCACCATTTCCCTGACCTCTTCGGTGCTGGATACGTCGCATTTTACAAACAGGGCTTCACCTCCTAAAGCCTGAATAAGATGGAGTGTTTCAGTATCTTCCACCCAGTCGGCAATAACTACTTTGGCTCCCCGTTTGGCAAAACCTATGGCGGCTGACCTGCCAATGCCAAAGCTTCCCCCGGTCACTATGGCTACTTTATCTTTAAATGTTGTTTCCATTGTTTTGATTTTTTTATTCGATAGTAATGATGTTATCCGTTTTCAAATAAGTAAGGGCGTACTCCAGTTCTCCTTTTGTATGGGCGTACAGGGTAAACAGCGTGTCGCCCACGCTCACCTTTTTGCCGAGGGGCGCATTGAACAGGATGCCGGCTGAGGCCGACTGCGGCGCTCCTGCCAGCTTCGCTACCCGCGCCAGTTTACGATTGTCTATTGCGGCAACAACGCCCTCCTTGTCCGCGCAGACTTCAAAATGGTAGGGTGCAAATGCAGGTTCCCTGAAACCGCCCTGACTTTGACAAATGGCCTGGAATTTTGCCCAGGCACTTCCGGTTTCAAGAATGCTTCTGGCCATATTGTTACCGGTTCCAGGTGCATATTTGCCCGATAATTCCAGGAGCGCACCTGCAAGCGTAATAGCCCTTTCCTTCAAATCCGTTGGAGCCGTTTTCTCGTTGCGCAAAACAGCCAGCACATCCATTGCCTCCAATGCAGGACCAATACCTCTTCCTACCGGCTGTTGTCCATCGGTGATAATGACCTGTAATTGCAGGCCAATGGCCTGTGCCACCGATTCAAAATCATGTTGCAGTTGGAGGGCGATTTCATGCGTGCGTACTTTGGCTGTTTTACCTACCGGGAGATCTATGACCACATGCGTGGCACCGGCTGCCGATTTTTTTGACAGTACGGAGGCAATCATCTGCCCCTGGCTGTCTACGTCCAGCGATTTCTCCACTGAAATCAATATGTCATCTGCGGGGCTTAGCTTTACAGCACCGCCCCACACAATACAGCCATTTTCTTTTTCAACGACTTTTTTGATCTCATCCATATCCAGATCAACCGGTGCTATCACTTCCATCGTGTCGGCAGTTCCTGCGGGGGAAGTAATGGCCCTTGATGAGGTTTTTGGAATCGTCAGCCCGGCTGCGGCAACAATGCTGACAACAATAGGTGTGGTACGGTTACCGGGCAGTCCGCCCACGCAGTGCTTGTCCAGTACCACGGATTTTTCCCAGGAGATGCTTTGTCCTGCATTGATCATGGCCTTTGTAAGCCCGATGATCTCAGGTACTGAAAGGTTGTCGTCAGAACAGGCTGAAATAAACGCAGCCAGTTCAATGTTAGAATATTTCCCTGCAACGATATCCTTCATGATCTCATTGAACTGTTGCTCCGTCAGTTGATCGTGATACATTTTTGCCCGTACATAGCTCAGGGAATTGATGTTCTCCAGGTGGGAGAACGTGAGGCAGTCCCCATCAACAACGTCCAGCCTTTTCATGGCTTCCATTGACAATGCCGCCTCATCCACGGCAAGCAGATCTGAGTGAACCACGTTGAGGGTTGCTACAATGGTTTTTTCATGGTGGTGTATCACTATGCGGGTGAGTGCTGTAAAGCCTTCTGATTGGCATATGTGGCAATCAGCACGCATGTAGACAATGTTCTCCCGGTACGTATCAATACCGATAGATTTAACCCTTAACGTGTTGTAGGAATGATGATGTTCCATTTATTCATTGATTGTTATGGTGTCATTTAATGCGGGTATTTCGCACGCCCATCCGTAAACCTCTTTCACTTTATCCCTGAGCGCCTTTGCAGATGTCGGCTCTCCATGTACGATAAATATCTTGTCCGGCTGTTGCTTCAGCTCTTGCAGCCACTCAATGAGTTCCTGCTGATCAGCATGGCCGGATAAGCCTTCGATGTTTTCTATGGCGGCGCGGACCGCAAAATATTTACCATACAACTTAACTTCCTTTGCACCCTCCAGTAAAGCGCGGCCCCGTGTTCCCTCTGCCTGGTAGCCCACCAGCAGTACCGTGGCATTCGCATCGCCCAGGTACTTTGCAAAGTAGCTCAATACCCGTCCGCCGGTTGCCATACCACTTCCTGCGATCACGATTTTCGGATGCTTGCTGTTTATCAGTGCAGTTGTTTCCTCCAGCGTTGTTATACGCCGGATCGTATCGCACATTTGCGAACATTCTTCGACAGACAGCTTATGCCAGGAACCATTTTTGTGAAATACCTCCAGTACATTTTTGCCCATCGGGCTATCCATGTAAATCGGTATATCGGGCAATCTTCCTTTTTGTTTCAACTGCCAGAACAGGTACATCAGCAACTGTGTGCGCTCAACAGCAAAACTTGGTATGACGATGGTGCCTTTTTTTAATGCAGCCCGAATGATAATGCGTTCTAAAATATCCATTGCCGGTTCCTTCGGGTGGAGCCGGTCACCATAGGTCGATTCGATAAACAGGATATCCGCCTTCTCAGGTTTTTCCGGAGGGAAAAGCAGCGGATCTTGTTTGCGGCCGATATCCCCTGAAAACACAATCGTTTTCTCCCCGATCCGCAGCTCGATAAAGGTTGCTCCCAGGATATGTCCGTTATACCTGAACCTGTAACTGATCTGCTCGCCAAACGGCACCCACTGGTTCAATGGCGCGGTCTGAAAAAGCGGCAGTGTACGGTCCACATCCTGCAGCCCGTAAAGCGGAACAGCGGGGCTATGCTTAGTATATTTATGCTTATTAGCCCGCAAGGCATCCTCTTCCTGGATTTTTGCGCTGTCCTTTAAAATAATTTCCGCAATCTGGAGTGTAGGGGCCGTAGCGATGATCTTACCTGAAAAGCCTTCCTTTACAAGACGCGGGAGGAAACCGGTATGATCTAAATGCCCATGCGTCAGTAAAACGATATCAATGTCTTTAGCAGGAAAAGAGAGCGGTTGCCAGTTAAGCAGCCGGAGTTCCTTTAGTCCCTGGAACATCCCGCAATCCACCAGGATGTTTTTGCCATAAGCGGAAACAAGGTGCCTGGAGCCGGTTACTGTTTGCGCAGCACCTAAAAATTGTATTTTTAAACCTGATTTTTCCATATCTGTTGTATTAGTATCTATATGATTTTTCAAGCGCTTGACACAGTGCAGTGCATTCTTCCAATACCTTTTGCAACCTGGGTGGTCTTACGCCGATGCTTTCCAAAATACCCTCACCATGATGCAGGGCCTTGCATAAAACAATCTTCCTGTTGAGCAGCGCTTGCTTTTCCTTTCCGGTGAGCGTGGTAAGACTTGTTACGGGATGGAGTCCAGACAGGTTGATCCAGTCTTTTATGCCGTTATTTTTAGGATAATCCCAACTGACCAGGTTCATGTTCATACACCTGCCATACTGTGCGGCATCGTCTGAGAAACGGGTGTTGGTAACCACCCAGCCCTGATGGATCTTCTTGTCATGCCCGTCGATCTGTTTCCATTGGCGCTCCACATCCAGGAACCGGGATTGTATGTACAGGGGAATCTTGACATCGCATATATAACCCTGTTGATTATGAAACTTGCACTCGATCATAAAGTGCTGGTCATCCTTTTCAGCTATAACATCTATTTCGTGCTTCACACAATGCCCCTGTATGGTTACGCCAACTTCAGTCTTGTAACCTTTGTAAGTCAGTAATTCTGCTACGAACTGCTCAAAGGGGAAACCCGAAGGGCCTAATTCCATCAGGGCACGCTTCAGTTTATACCTTGCAGCCATTGGACGCGACCTGTCTTTCAATAACCGGAAAGCTTTTCTGTAGATTTCCTTAGTAGACATGTTATCTACCAGCCTGTTCACAATTTCATTGGCAATATCCTCAGCCTGCTGGCTGCTGGCTCCTGAGCGGAGCAGCGACTGTTTCAGTTTGTTCTTATTGAAGGGCACCCTGATACCCGATGCCTTTGTAACATTTATATTTCTGTTGTTATCCCGCATGTGCTATTGAGTTTTTGCTGTTGTCTTTAAGGTTGCTTACAACTTGTTATCCGTTTACAGCTCATATAATCCAGCGGCTTCTTTTTAAAGCCTGGTTGATAATGAGTGAAAGGAAGGAGAACACAATGACGATTGACCAATCCTGCCATCCGTAAATTGAAACTTCAAGGACTTTTCTCAACGGAACAACGAAGTAAGAGAGCAACGCTATAACTATACATCCCAGCACTGCATACCATACATACCTGTTGCGGAACACTTCTGATTTATAAAATGCAACGCCCTTTTCAAATGACATATTAAAGACGTGGAGTATCTGCGAAAAAATAAGGGTGTAGAAAAGCATATTGTTACACAGCTCACCGTTCCATCCTTCCTGCTTGTGCAGCCACTCGTGACTGGTAAGTACCGCACCGATGGTGGTAATGGAGATCACCGTAGAATAGGCAAAAATGGCTGTCCATCTTTTTTTATCAATGATCAGTGTACCGGCCGAATAAGGTTTTCGCTGCATGATATGCGCAGGCGCTTCGGTAACACCGAGGGCAAGCGCTGGCAATACATCTGTTACAAGATTGATGAAAAGTATCTGGAGCGGAAAAAGCTGAAAATGCAAATTCAGAATGGATGCAGTGGCAATGATCAGCAGTTCACTGAGATTACAGGACAGCAGGTAGATCACAAATTTCCTGATATTATCGAAAATTACCCGCCCCTGTTTGATGGCCAGGACGATGGATGAGAAGGCATCATCTTTCAGGACCATATCTGCTACGTCCTGCGCCACCTGGGTACCCCTTTGTCCCATTGCAATACCGATATCTGCCTTCTTCAGGGCCGGAGCGTCATTCACGCCGTCGCCGGTCATCCCTACTACCATTTTATTGGCCTGGAACAGGGTCACCAGGTCCAGCTTGTGTTCCGGAGATACACGCGCAAATACGGGGGATTGCAGCCACTTTTGCTTGTCCTCCGGCGTCAGTTGATCGTAGGGCATCATGCTGTTTCCGTGAACTACCTCATCGCTTTCTTCTGCCAGCCCTAATTGCATGGCAATGTTTTTAGCGGTGGCCGGGTGGTCTCCGGTGATCATCACCACTTTTATGCCTGCGGATCGGCATTCCTGAATGGCCGCACGTACCTCGGGGCGGGGCGGATCTAAAAAGCCGACCACGCCTACCAATGTAAGATGATGCAAGAAATCTTCTTCTTCCGCATCAGCGCTTCTAAAAGCAAAAGCCAGCATTCTTAACCCGGATTGCGCATGCTTTTCGGCATTGGATAGCCATGTTGTTTTTCTTTCTTCAGTCAGTGCAACAACATCGCTTCCTTCCAGTACGGATGAACAGCAGGATAATAGTTCTTCCACTGCTCCTTTTGCGGCTACATAATAGTCACTGTCTTTGTGGTGAAGGGTAGCCATGATCTTCGTATCGGAAGAAAAAGGCACTTCATTTATTTTTGAAAAAGTTCGCTGGTATTCATCCGGTTTAACGGGTGAACAATAGACCATTTTGAGTAGTCCCACTTCCAGCGGGTCACCCGATTCTTTGGCCGAGGTAGCATCATACTGATAGGTTGCGGTGTTACACAGGGCGGCAATCTGGTGCAAATGCGCATAGGCCGGGTAATGGGGCAACTGATCATTATCCTTAAAGCGTATCACACAGCCTGCAACGTCCACTTCTATGCGGGAGCTGCCCTCCTTAAATTCAATGTAGGCCGCTTCAATTTTGTTCTGTGTAAGTGTCCCGGTTTTATCGGTGCAGATCACGTTGGTACCACCCAGGGTTTCCACCGATGACAGCTTCTTTACGATGACCTGGTGCCTGGCCATCCGTAACATGCCGAATGCCAGCGCTAACGTGGAAACAATGGGCAGCCCTTCAGGAATTGCGGCGACAGCAAGGGCAATGGAGGTTTCCAGCATCTGTACAAAATCCTTCCCGTTTAATATCCCGGCAGTAAATATGGCAACCAAAAGCCCCACGGTGATCCATAGCAGGTTCTTGCTGAGCTTCTGTATTTTCTTTTCAAGCGGTGTAGCCGATTGCTGCGCCTGTTGCACCATGCGGGCAACGGTTCCCAATTCGGTGGCCATGCCGGTGCGCACCACAACGGCAAAACCATTTCCTTTTGTTACAAAAGTGCCTTTGTACAACATATTGTCCCGTTCGGCCAGGGGAACTGTTTCCAGCAATTGGCCGGTCTGTTTTTCCACCGGCAAGGACTCGCCGGTAAGTGCGGATTCATCCGATTGTAACTGAGCCGAACTGATCAGCCTGGCATCTGCTGTAACCATGTCTCCGCCTTCCACAAATAAAATATCACCCGGTACCAGCTCCTCGGAAGATATTGCACCAAGCGTCCCATCTCGCAGCACGCGGGCCGGTACGGTGGTTAGTTTTTTCAAGGCTTCCATTGATCGTTCCGCCTGAAACTCCATCAAAAATCCGATGACGGCATTGATCACAATCACGGCGATGATGGCAATACCATCGAGCCATTCCTGGAAGAAAAACGACAGCCCTGCAGCAATGGCCAATAACAGCACAAACGGGCTGATAAACTGGTTGACCAGGATCATGAGCGGGCTTACTTTTTTCCCCGATTCAATCCTGTTGTACCCCGCAATGGAAAGCCTGCGTTCGGCTTCCGCCGCAGTAAGCCCGGCTTCCTGCGAGGTATCCAGTTCATTCAGGATGGTTGAGCGGTCAACTGACCAGGGTTTGCTCACCTTATTAAATTCTTGTAGTAACATATCTTATTTATTAAGTCAAAGCAGTATTACTGACGTGCTCGGTTTTAGTGACTGTTTACAAATTATCCGCACCTGTCTGTCACAAGTTTTCTTTGGCAATGAAGTCCAGGGCTGACGCAATACTTTCCTTCTGTTGTTGGCGATTTGGAGACGCTGTTACATCTTCATTCCCTCCATGCCGGTGCCCTTTTTCAGCACCAATGCGCTGTTTAACAGGTAAGCGCCACTGGTTACCACCAGTTCGCCCTCCTTGAGGCCACCGGTCACCTCCACTTCCTTTTTATTCTGAATGCCTAATTGAATGACCCGGTTTTCATACATCCCATCGCCTTTTTTCACCCAAGCGGTTACCATGTTGCCGACCAGGATGGAAGACTTGGGAATGACCATCGTATATTTTTGATTCCGTTTAATATTGACGTATGCCATCATACCCGGTTTTAGCGAAGCGCTTTTGTTACCGATCAGAAATCTTACAAGGCTGATCTTTTGATCTGGTTCCACGGAAGGATTATCGAACACCGGTGTAACGGAAAATACCTGATTGGGATAGGCATCAAAATCCGCAGTAATAATGGGCTGTTCCGTTAACCACCTGAGTTCACCGGTGTACATCTGGGCTTCGATCCATAATTGTGACAGGTCTGCCAACCGGAAAAGCGGGGTTCCGATCTCCACATACTGACCCTCGCTTACAGAAAGGTCAACCAGCGTGCCCCCGACAGGGCTATGGATGGTAATCAAAGGGGAGGCTTCGCCGCTTTGTTCGATCTGTGTGATTTGCTCCCTCGATAATCCCCACAACAGTAATTTTTTTCTCGCCGCTTCCACCAGTTGCGCCATTACCTGCTTCATATCGGCGAGTTGCACCTCCTGCCGCAGTACATTGAGCAGTTCATTTTCATCAGACAATAACTCTTCACTATAGATGGCATATAAGGGCATGCCCTTGTTGATGTTTTCCTGCGGATTGCGGACAAATAATTTTTCGAGCCTTCCCCTGATGCGTGATGTAATAACACTTACGTTACGTTCGTCAATGCTGGTAGTGCCTACCAGCGTGGTATATTCCGAAATAGCCTGCCTCTTTACCGTGTCCACCGTAATGTTGGCATACTGTTCGTCCCGTTTTGAAAGCGTCACCATCTCCATTTTTTCCGGTGCCGGTGCGTCCGCGCCATGTTGGCTATGTTCCGGCTTTTGTGCATCCCCATCCTTTCCGGTGCATGAAGCAATGGAAACAATGAGCGGTAGCGCAGTAATGATCATCCATATTTTCTTGTTCATACCTACAGCATTAATATTTGATAATTGTTTCCCCGTCTGCGAGGTAAGCAGCATCCCTGGCTATCCATTCTCCTTTTTGCAGTCCTTGCAGTATTTCGACCCGTTCGTTATCCCGGTGACCGATCCGTACCACCCTTGACTGGAAGATGTTGCTTCCGTCCTTTGTGACACCCGCCCGCACCCACACAATGGCTACCTTTCCAAGATAAAAGACACTGCCTGCCGGAACCGTAAGGGAACTGGCAGTTACGGATGCCGTGGCTGTGATCAGGGAATTTTGTTTAAGTATCCCCGAGGTATTGGGTAAATACACCCTTGCCTGGCTGAATTTTTGCCCGCCCTGATACACCAGCTCCAGGAATTGAACATTGGTTGTAAAGCTCTTTTCCGGCATCAGTTCGCTGGTAATGGACAGCGGTTGGCCTTTGCGGATATATTTTTCATTCTCTTTGGTAAATGCCACTATGCCCCATGCTTCCCTGAAATCATTGATCCAAAAAAGGGTTTGGTCTTTACTCACGTACATCCCTTCACGAATGCTATTATCGCTTAACCGCGTAGCCGGACTTACCGCCGACGAACCAGTACTGCCGGCCATTCCACCACCCATTCCTGCGTCATTACCTGCGCCCCCGGCCATAGCTGACGGTGCCGATGGGTCAAAAAGCACAAATCCTTCAAAAGGGCTGTAAATAGCTATGGTATAAGGCGCTTCCCCTGATTTTTCAATCTGTTTTACCTGGCTGGAGGTAAGCCCGAGCAATAAGAGCTTTTGCCTGGCCCTGCCCGCGAGAATACTGTCGCCGGAAGACTTTTGCAGGTAAAGCAATTCTTCGATATAAGTGCTTATGTCGGGGCTGTAGAGTTCCAGTATCTTTTCGCCTTTGCGCACATACTGGTAATTGTATTTTACATACAGCCTTTCAATCCTGCCGCCAACGCGAACGGGTACTTTCCGGTTGCGCCTGTAGTCAAAGTCAATATACCCGTTACCGTGAACCGTAAAACTCGCCGGTTGGTCAAGCGGTTCTATTGCCTGTTGGGTAGAGATCACGGTTCGGTTGGTGGGCAGGGTATTCCAGTACGTTTCATCCGCTATCGTATCAGTGGACGCCTGTTCACCGGGCATATCCATACCGGCCATACTGCCATGCGCAGCATGGGCGTTGCTGCTATCCTTTACCCCGCTCATTTTCATGCCGCTGCTGTCCTTCATAGTGGCATGATCTGCGCCGCCGGAATGGGCACCGTGATCTGCGCTGCGATTGTTGCAGGCAAGCAACACAAAAGCAAACCCGATGCATATAAAATATACCCGGCTTTTGTGCCCGCTGAAGCTGGTATGTTGATTATGATTACACATGCTATTTTATTTCCCGTTGATATTCGTATTCAGATTGTATCGTAAACACCTGTCCCAATTTATCGGTACGTTCAAGTTCCTTCATGAGCAGCATGTTCCATGCATCCAGCAGTACAAAGAAGTTACCTGTGTTCTGGCGATAGGCCAATAGGTTACTTTCCAGGTTCTTTTTGTAGGAAGGCACTACATTTTTATCATAGTTATCCAATTGCCTGGTCTCATAGAGCAGCATGGTGATCTTTTCCCTTACCATTTGTGTGGCCATGAGCTGCATGGTTGATTTTTCTTTCCGCATGGCATCAATCTCAAACTCCATAGACCGTACATCGGATTTGTACATCTTCGATGACCAGGGCACAATGGGAATGGTCATCATTCCCATGATGGAGAACTGGTTGGGCATGCCGAACATCTGCCCGTGTGATATTTGCACACCGAAGTCGGGCCGGGAGCCGGTAGCGGCCCATTTCTGGTTGAATTTCATAGAACGGATGCGGCTCTCCATAGAAAGAATGTCGTTTCTCAAAAGTGCTGAGGTATCGTTGACCATCAGGTAATCTGCCCGGTAGTCAACAGGCAGCAAGAGCGTGTCAATGGCAAACGGGGCATTCACGTCACGGCTCATCAGGGTATTAAGGCCGATGTTGCTTTCCGCGATCTGCGCCAGGCTCATCGTTTCCATGTTTTCCAGTTCGCTCAGCGCGGCTTCCCCCTTGAATATTGCCGGCAGGTCAGACTGGTTATAGGTGTATTTATCCTTTGCTGTTTGGATCAGTATCTTCAACAGGTCGCGGTATTGTTGAATGGTCCTTAGTTTGTTTTCGGCAATAAACCGCCGGTAGTAATAAAGCCTTGCAGTAAAATGCAGGGTGTTTCGCTGCCACTCAGCATCATTGCGCTGTACATTTTCCAGGGAACCGAGGTAATCTTTTTTTGCATTTAATTTGGCAGCATTGGGGATCATCTGTTGCACGGACACCATCATACCCGCCTGGTTATCGGGCATCATTTCCTTTATCAGGGACAGCCGGTAAGGGAACCGGTCAAAGGCCAGTGACACGGTGGGAGGCATCCATGCTTTTGCACCGTCAACCAGCGAACGAATGGAAGCTATTTTAGCGTCGTAATACTTAAGCTGGGGATAGGAGTTGTCTATAGCGGTAAAGACTTCCTGCATGCTCAGCTTCACGCTGTCTTGTGCCGCAACATTTACAGAAGCGATCAGCAGCAGGAAGATTGTATATAGCTTATTACTTTTCATGAATCCGGGTTTTAGTCTTTGATTTCAAGCACCACCAGTTTGCCATGCTTTTTCAGTTCCCATTCTTTTAAAAGATTATAGATTACCGGTAGTACAATAAGGACAAACAGCGTGGAGGTGATCAGGCCGAATACAAAGGGAATCGCAATTGGCTTCATCACATCACTACCGGTTCCTGTAGCGGTCATTACGGGTATCAGGCCAAGTATATTGGCTAAGACGGTCATGAGCAGTGGCCGCACCCGTTGGGTAGCACCCAGCAGGAAAGTTTCTTTCAGATCATCATCGCTGATGTTTTCAGGGCCGTTCCCTTTAGCTGCTACAAGCTTTTTAATGGAATCATTCAGATAGGCGATCATCAGTACGCCGGTTTCCACGGCAACACCGAACAATGCTATAAAACCCACTGCTACAGCTACCGAGAAATTGACATTATAGTAGTATAGGGAATATACACCGCCCATCAGCGCCACCGGCACGCTGATAAACACAATAGCCACTGCCTTGAATGAATTAAAGGTGACGTAGAGAATGAAGGCGATGATCAGCATTACAATCGGTATGATTACCTTTAACCGCTGCTCTGCTCTTACCTGGTTCTCATACTGGCCGCTCCAGTCTATATAGTAACCCTGGGGAAGTTGTTTGAAGGTTTCTTCTATCCTTTTTTTGGCATCGTTTACCACACTACCCATATCCCTGCCCCGCACATTGAAAAGCACTGTGCCCCTGAGCATGGCATTTTCAGAATTGATCATCGGAGGCCCTTCCGATACTTTTACATCCGCCACGGAAGAAAGTGGCAATACCCCGTACTTCATCGTTTGGATGGGAATGCGTTTGATCTCGTCAATATCATTGCGGTATTCCTGCGCCAGTCTCAGGTTTACACTGAACCTTTCCCGGCCTTCAACGGTAGTGGTGAGGATCATGCCGCCCAACGCACTTTCAATAACCATGTTCACGTCGTCAATATTCAATCCATACCGGGCAGCATCCTTTCTCCTGATCTTAATATCAAGATATTTGCCTCCGGTGAGCTGCTCAACATACAGATCTTCCAAACCCTCAATTCCTTTGAGGGACGCTTCTACCTTACGGCTGATATTATAAATGCTGTCAAGATTGCTTCCATAGATTTTAACGCCCACATCTGTCCGGATACCGGTGGATAACATATTGATGCGATTAATGATCGGTTGTGTCCAGCCGACAACAACACCGGGTATCTGCACTTTTTCATTCATTTCCTTTATCAGTTTCTCTTTGGTCATCCCACTGCGCCATTGACTTTTTGGCTTCAGCACGATGATCGTCTCGATTGTAAATCGTCAGCAAAAAGTGGACACGATATTTTAAAAACTTAAGGAGTGTTTTCATCAAAAACGTTAGATTTAAT
>NZ_SBJH01000097.1 GCF_004368405.1 Olivibacter sp. XZL3 | reverse complement strand
TTGATCCAAGAGAAAGAAATTTAACCGGCTCCGAAAAAAAGTAGCCCAAAAACTTGTAATTAATTAGAGTATATGAAAAAGATAAGCTATTATATCATCAGTCTATTTGCCCTGGCAGGAACCCTTGCCTCCTGCAGTAAGGTACTCGATGTAACACCTAACGCGGAGTTTACACCGGGCAATGTACTGACATCGGAAGCCGGCATAAAATCTCTATTGTTTTCGGCCTACGCAGAGCAGCAAACCCAACAGAATTCCAGGTTTGTCATCAACGACTCGGAGATGTGCACCGATATGGCGTTTAACTCCGGAGGGCAGGAAAATGGACAATTAATCCATATCATCAACTTTACCTGGGACCCAACCTTGGGCACCTTTGAAGGCGATCTCTGGGCGCCAAATTACCGCTGCATTCGGGATGCCAACGGCGTTATAGAAAATATAGACGGCGTGAATGCTTCTGAAGAGACCAAAATTCTGTTCTTAGCCGAAGCCCGGGCTTTGCGCGCACAGGCCTATGCTATTTTATATAATTTCTTTGGTCCGGTACCGCTTCGTACTTCCACAGAGCAGACCGGCGACCTGGTTCGCGCAACGGAAGAAGAGATGCGCAACTTTATCGAATCCGAATTCCTTGCGGCCATTCCGGGTTTGCCCGATCCGGGGCAGGAAGAATCTTTCGGCCGTTTCAACAAAGGGAATGCAACGGGCTTATTGGCGAAATTCTACTTAAACACGAAACAGTGGCAAAAGGCTGCAGACGCCTGTAAAACGGTCATCGATTTCAACTATTACAGCACCACACAATATGCTTTTAAAAATTTGTTCCGGGTAGAAAACGAAGGGATGAATAACAGAGAGATGTTATTGGTGTTGCCCTGCCTGAACCAAGTGGATTTCGGCAACTGGTTTATGGCCGGTGCTTTACCGGCCGGATTCAAAAGTACAGACCAGTTGCCGGAATATATATACCAGTCGTCTATGTCGAATTTTGCCACCCAATATCGCTTGCGCACGGCTTTCGTAAACAGTATGGCCGAAAATGATCTGCGGCGGGATTTAATTTGTACCGAATATATCAATAACAACAATGTCACGGTTAATATCCTGGATGGCGATAACGCCAGGAGCTTTAAGTATTGGGACAATACAACCGTAGGAAATAACAGCGGCAACGATGTGCCCGTTCTCCGCTATGCCGACATTTTACTCTCGCGGGCGGAAGCGTTAAACGAGCTCTCCGGACCGAGCATCGAAGGTTTTGATCTGATCAATCAAGTGCGTCGCCGAGCCGGATTGGCCGGCCTGACGACAGCAGATGTGAGTACGCAGGACCAGTTTCGCGATGCGATTTTTCGGGAAAGAGGATGGGAATTTATCACGGAAGGTAAACGTCGGGAAGATTTGATCCGGCAAGGAACTTTTTTGTCGTCTGCAATAGCGCGGGGCGTTTCTCCCGATTTGGCCACATCTGCCAGGCTTTTATTTCCCATTCCGCAATCGGAAATTCAGGCCAATAAGCTTTGTGAACAAAACAGCGGATACAATTAGTTTATTTTTATAGATAATTATCATGAGATTAAGAAAGCGCTTAAGATTCGTACCCATCGTCCTGTTCCTCAGCTTTTGTGTTTGCAAGGCACAAACCAATCGTAATCCAAAGTTTAGTGATCCCAAGGCGCCAGTGGGCGATCCGGAGCTTACCGTTCCCGGATCGGTAAAACCCATTTTGGATGTCTGGATGCGGGATGCTTATGTGACGCATGGGCCAGATGGTTACTATTACCTGACTGGAACAACGGCTACGCCGGGCCGGAAGTTTCCGGGGCAAGTGCATTGTTGGGACTATAACGATGGCTTATATCTGTGGCGCTCTGCCGATCTTGAAAATTGGGAAGCCATGGGAAGGATCTGGTCGTTCGATGAAGACGCGGCAGATTGGCAGAAAAAAGGTAAACCCATGAAGCCGGGCACGCAATCGGTGAATGGCGATCCACTGGATTCGATGTACCGGGCAGTATGGGCGCCGGAGTTGCATTATATCGAAAGTCAGCAGAAATGGCTCCTCATAGCCTGTTTAAATGGTAATCAAGGCTCTTTTGTGTTGGAGAGTACTTCCGGAAAGCCCGAAGGACCGTATCGAAATATTCCAGGAAATGCGCAAAAAGCTATTTTTCGAAATATTGATCTCAGTGTCTTTGAAGATACCGATGGAAAAGTTTATCTGATCGGACATAATCACTATATCGCGCGGATGAAGGACGACCTGAGCGATATCGCCGAATCTTTTCGGCCATTCGACGAGACGCCTTACCCTAAAGAACCTTATATTGAAGGCGTGTGGTTGGATAAGCACCATGGTAAATACCAGTTGCTGCAAACGGTTTGGTCAGTCCCCTTAGCGGATGGCACCTATACCTATTTGCCGGGCGAAAAGCCAGCAGCGGTACATAGCTATGACGTCGTCGTGGCCGAGGCAGACCATATTTATGGGCCCTATGGCCCGCGTTATCCAGCAATTTTGCAAGGCGGGCATAACAACTTATTTCAAGACGGAGACGGAAACTGGTGGTCGACCACCTTCTTCAACCCAAGAGGAGTCATGGGTACGAAATTTCCGGTTACCTGCCGACCGGCCGTTGTTCCGGTAAAATGGGATAATAATCGATTAAAACCTGATGTAGAAGCGTCGGACGACTTTTATTCCACCTTAAATAAATAGCTATGCGTTGCTTTCAAAAGATATTTATGCTACTGCTAGGGTGCTTTATCGCTGTTCATGCAACAGTGCACGCGCAGGAGATCGGTCTTAATTTTAACCATAATCCAGAAAACATCGATTTTACTTACGTCCGTAAGTTGCCGGTGCAATGGATTAGAACCACTCCTCGTATATTGGACTATGTTGACGGAAGGTTAGACGCCGCCAGCGACACTGCTATCCAAAAAGTAGTCGATGCCGGAAAAATGTGTTATCAGGTTGTTTTTGGTTTTCGGTGGGACTTTAAAAACCGGCGGTTGGCCGTGCCCGCCGCTGGCTCGTCGCGCGAAGCTGCATACTTCCGTGTGGTTGACCAGCTCCTGGAAAGGGTAGGTCCCTATATCCAGGTTTTTAGTCTGGGAAACGAACCCAATTTGGAAACCATTGCTTCTGATCTGCAGTACGGTCAGGATAAGCAAGTGCCCTTGGTCGAGTTTACGGGGCGCCTCCTCGCACATGTGCTCCACTTCTACGAACAGCATCCCGATTGGCCCAGACCTAAAATTTATGCAGGATCTTTGCCTGCCCTTTTTGAGAAAAAGCAGCAGCAACTTCCAGGTGTTGTCGAATTGATCAAACTCGCCCAACGAGAGCCGGCTATCGAAGGTTTGGCCGTCCATCTGCATATAGGCGATACACTGGAAATTCCTGCCGCCCTCGACTTCGTTCGGTCAATCATGCCGGAAAAGGCGATCATCGTGCCGGAGTTTTCCCTCTTCCGCTTATATAACAGCCATTTTGGCGATCGCATCGCTAATAGTGCAAAGGGAAAAGCTTTTGTGGAGAAACACCGTTTACCGGCGGATATCAAATTATATGAATGGTTAAATTTGGTGCATACCGGTAAAGTGACGGTAGACGAATGGGAAGAATTGTTTTTATCACAGGACTGGTATCCTTCCCATTACTTGTTGACGTACAACCGTTATTTTAAGCAGTACGGCGTGGTGCTTGCTACCTATCCGCTGCTTCAGCAAGGTTTTGCCAAGGTCGTAAAACCCACATCTGATTCCTGGTTTTTAAATCCCCTGTTTTTGCAGAAATCCTTCGGTTTGACTGAAAAAGGTGAGTATATAAAAAATCCTTTGGTATATGCCGATTTTGTGAGATTATTGCAGCAGTGATTCATTTGTAAACTGATGAAGAGAAACCTTTTTTATAGTCTGATCATACTGATTACCGCGGTATCCTGTGCACCTAAAAGCGCATCCCACAGAAAAAAGCCTAATATCCTGATTATTTACGCAGACGATGTGGGCTATGGCGATTTAAGTTGCTACGGGGCGAGTGCGGTTCAGACTCCGTATCTGGACAGCTTGGCAAAGGAAGGGCTGCGTTTTACCCAAGCCTATGCCGAGGCGTCCACTTGCACGCCCTCGCGTTACGCCATGCTTACCGGGCGCTATGCCTTTCGAAATAACGCAGCAATCCTGCCCGGTGATGCGCCCTTAATTATCGAATCTCACCGCGAGACCTTAGCCTCTATGTTGAAGAAAGCCGGTTACACTACGGGAGTGGTTGGCAAATGGCACTTGGGTTTAGGCGATGGAAAACCCGATTGGAATACCGACATAAAACCCGGGCCTTTGGAAATTGGTTTCGACTACAGCTTTCTCCTGCCCGCTACGGCCGACCGTGTGCCGACGGTTTATGTAGAAAATCATCGGGTGTTGAATGTGGATCGACAAGACCCGATCCGTGTGGATTATAATCGAAAGGTCGGCGATGATCCGATCGGATTGGAACATCCCGAGCTACTGAAAATGGCTGCCGATTCGCAACACAGCGGAACCATTGTCAATGGCATCAGTCGTATAGGCTTTATGGCCGGAGGACATCGGGCTTATTGGAAAGATGAAGATTTCGCTACCGTGTTCGGCGAAAAGGCGAAGGATTTTATCCGAGCACATCAAGATAAACCCTTCTTTCTATATTATGCCTTGCCGCACATCCACGTACCACGAGCGCCGAATCCAAAATTTGTCGGCGCCACAAAAATGGGGCCCAGAGGAGATGTTATCGCGGAGATGGATGCGATGGTGGGCGCTGTTATGCAAACTTTAAAGGAATTGGGACTGGATAAAAACACACTGGTTATTTTTAGCAGCGACAATGGTCCGGTGGTTGATGATGGCTATGCCGATCAGGCTGTGGAGCGATTGGGCGACCATAAGCCTGCAGGGATCCTCCGCGGCGGGAAATACAGCGCCTATGAAGGGGGACTAAGGGTACCGATGATTGTACGTTGGCCGGGTGAAGTACAACCTGGAACCAGTAATGCTGTTATTAATCAAGTGGATTTCTTCGCTTCTTTCGCACAGCTGGCCGGCGTTTCTATCGATCAACAGAAAACCGCGCCCGATAGTGAAAATCTTCTGAGCGCGCTGACCGGTAAGTCAGCGCAAGGACGTCGTAGCATGCTGCAAGAATCATTTACCATGGGTTTACTCGATGGGGATTGGAAATATATAGCGCCGGTTTCTAAAAAGACGCCCGACTGGTTAGCGGATAAGAGAGAAGAAACCGGGTTACAACAAGAGCCACAACTCTATAATCTGAAGGAGGATCCTAAAGAACAACATAACGTAGCTACACAATACCCGGAAAAAACAAAAGAGCTCGGAGAAAAATTAGAAGAGATAAGGCATAAGGAATATTAGTTTTTACATAGGTCTGAATAGCTGTTCGGGCTAAATTGGGGGTTTTTGTCGTTTTTTCTGTGAACAATTTTAATCGATTCTTGTTTATTGAGTGTTTTTCTGTGCTTTTTTATGTTGTGTGGTGGTTTAATTTAGAATCTAAACATCTTTTTTGTATTTTGTGTTTATAAACGTACAAAATTCTTTTAAGAATAGCTTATGATTGAAAATTTAGGAGATTTATCAGAAAAAATGCCTCATTGGGTATGGAATGCGCTTGTTATTTCATTTTCTATTTGTATTGGTATAGTTATAAAGTCAATATTAGTTCCGATAGTGAAGCGCCAGTCACAAAAGGAGTATCCTTATTCGGTAATGAGATCCATTATCAAGAATTTCAACCGCATCTTTACCTTTTTTATCCCTTTGTTGGTCTTCGCTTCCATGCTTCCTTTGTTGAGATTCAATCAGTCCACCTATGACTTGGTTTCGAAAATCGTGGAGATACTTATCAATATCTCATTCGCAGTAATCATTATACGGACATTATACGTTTTTGAAGACTACCTTTACCATCGCTTTGACGTTGCCAAAGAGAACAACCTCCGGGAGCGGAAGATCCGTACACAGATTGTATTCATCCGGAAATTATTAATTACCTTGATTATACTGATAACCACGGCAATTATTCTCCTGAGTTTTGAAAGCATGCGTAAAATAGGGGCTGGACTGTTGACGGGTGTCGGTATAGGAGGTATCATTATCGGTTTCGCTGCGCAGAAGTCGCTCGGAAATTTATTGGCCGGTTTTCAGATCGCATTCACGCAACCGATTCGGATGGACGACGTTTTAATCGTAGAAGGCGAATGGGGAAAGGTGGAAGAGATTAATCTGACCTATGTGGTGGTTGCGATTTGGGATAAACGGAGGCTCGTGCTTCCGATTAATTATTTCATAGAAAAACCTTTTCAGAACTGGACACGGACAACGGCCGAAATCTTAGGTACCGTCTTCATTTATACCGACTTCACAATTCCTGTGGAAAGCTTACGTCAGAAACTAAGTGAACTCTTACATGCAAACCGATTGTGGGACGGCAAAGTAAACGTATTGCAGGTAACCGACCTGAGAGAGCGCACTATGGAAATCAGGTGTCTGATGAGTTGCCGGAATTCCGGCGATGCCTTCGATTTAAGATGCTATGTGCGCGAAAATATGATTGCTTTTATCAACGAGCATTATCCTGATGCCTTATCAAAAACGCGGATAAGCTTAGATAGTGAGTCCGAAAAAGCAGAAGTTGGTCACGTTGGTAGCCGATCTGCTATGGTAGACGAGGCCAAAAGAGGTCGATGATCCGGACTGTCCTGTACTATCTGTAGCACTAGTGGAATAAAAAGCTGTTTTTTTCGAAATAAGACCTATACAATGGGCCTCTGCGGATTGTTTTCTCATTTTAATTTGTATTTTAGCCAAACCAAGCTATAATCAAACCAATTTACGACAATAACAATCCCTTTAGATGCTCATGGCGATATGGACGAAAATTTAAATGTTCAAAGTGATATCGAGTTGATGCGGCGCATTGCTGCTGGTGATACGATTGCATTTCGACTGATTTATGATAAATATTGGAAGACACTTTATCTGAAAGCAAAGAATGGTACAGATGAAGAAGAAGCTAAAGATATCGTACAGGAGATTTTATTGTCGCTTTGGAACGGACGACATCGCGTGCTGGTTAACAAAGAGACCGACCTGCGCAATTATTTGTTTACTGCTGTAAAATACAAAATTATCAGCTTTTATGCTTATAGTGCTGCTAAAGTCAGGCGAATGGACCTCTTACAGCCCCCAGAGACGGTACATACCCCCGAAACCGTACTGTTAAGCAAAGAGCTAAAAATGCAATTGGATCAAGTGGTAAATGAAATGCCTCAAAAAATGCAACAGATTTTTCGAATGAGCCGCGACGAGGCAAACACCATAGCCGAAATTGCAGCTCGTCTGAATTTGTCTGAACAAACCGTCAAAAATCAACTGAGCAATGCGTTAAAAAGATTGCGCCGAAACGTTACCCAAACGGATGATCAACTGCTCGTGATGACGCTGTTGCTCTACATCTGGAGCATTTAGAAAAAATCATATAGTACTAAAACGGTTCTTCTTAGATATATAGTAAATAGCTTCTATGAAGTCGGAAGAAAATAAGGAATTATTGCGACGTTACCTCGCCGGAAAAAGCAATGCGGAAGAGCGGGCGCTCGTTGAGCGTTGGTATCAGCATTTGCAGAATGAAAAGTCTGCAACTATGGGGCAACAGCAGGAGCAGCAATTAAAGGACGAAATATGGCAGCAACTGCGATCAAAAATGCCAGCACCGGAGCGGAACACAAAAGCATTTTCCGCCAGTTGGTGGCGGGCGGCTGCAGCCGTTTTTTTGGTGACTTGTGTAGGGATATTTTTTTATATGAGAGGGAAGCTATCGCAGGCAGGGCGGTCGGCTGAACGACAGATGGTTTCCGTTGTGACCCGAGCAGGCGAGCGGAGAATTGTTGTTTTAAGAGACAGTTCCATACTAAGCATAAAGGGTGGATCTTCAATCCGGATAAACAGAGACTTGGCAAACTCGAGAATAGTTGAAATTATAGACGGCGAGGTTTTTTTTGAGATCAAGCAGGATCCCTCCAAACCTTTTGTGGTGAAGAGTGGGCCGCTACAGACACGGGTGTTGGGTACATCGTTCAATATAAGAGCCTACGACGCGCTCAGCCAATTTGCGGTGAGCGTTACGAGCGGCAAGGTACAAGTAAGCGCGAATGGTATGCAAGGCGAGGTGTTGGGAAAAAATCGCCAGTTGGTTTATGATAGAGAAAAACGACAGGTCGCGGTCGTTACAAATGAGGCGATCGGAAATAACTGGGGCAAGGACCTTTTCGTGTTAGATAATGCATCATTTGACGAAGTGGCATTGTTGCTCAATAAAAACTACGGTATACACATCAACACGACAGATGATCATTTAAGAACGAAGCGGTTCACCGCAACCTTGAAAAATACGATGTCTGCAACAGAGGTATTGGAAGTACTCGCAGCCGTTCACAAACTTAAAGTAAAAAAAAGGAGGGACTATATAGAAATCTATAAATAACAACTGAAAACCGCGATTAAAGAGGCCGCTGCTGTAACAACGACCTCTACAATGCCGCTGTAACGGCATTAAGCTTTCAATCTACTCACAATTAAAAGCCATACAATGTATGAAATTTCATTTAAAACACCGTATCATTAATGCAATGAGATTAACTTTCTTTGTACTAGCTGTACTTATGAGCCTATCTCTATTATTTCCAGCCTTTGCCAGTAAGGGACAGGTACTTGACCGAAAAATTACCTATAGTACTCAAAATCAGTCGCTCGAAGCTGTGCTGAAGAATATACAAAATAAATGCCAAGTATATTTCGCTTACGATAGCGGATTGCTAAAAAAGTTTATGGTTAAAGACCTGCAGGTCGAGAATGAAAAGTTGGAGACAGTACTTCATGAGCTCTTCCGGCCTTTTCCTATAAATTATGAGGTGGTCAATGACATTGTGGTGGTTAGCGAATTTGATCCCGTAAGGTACGTAGAAACGAGAAAAGGACAGCGTTTGGCACGGCTAAGGGGGCAAGTTGTCGATGAAACCGGCCTATTTCTCCCGGGAGCCACTGTCAAGATTTTGGAGTTAGGTCGGACGCTTAAGACGGACGAAAACGGAAACTTTGCCGTTGAATTACCTGTCGGGCACTATACTGTCGAAGCATCGTTTATTTCCTATCAAAAACAGCAGGTTACAAACGTCGAAATAAAAGAAGGCGAGACGACTTCGCAGGACTTCACTTTATTGCCGGCCTTAAATGATTTGACCGAAGTCGTAGTAGTTGGGTATGGCACGCGTAAAAAGGAAGATCTTACCGGCTCAGTAGCCACGGTTTCGTCTAGCCAAATAAAAGATCTGCCAGTGGCGTCTGTGGATCAGAAGATGGTCGGACAAATGGCTGGTGTTCAAATCACGAGTCCGACCGGTCGACCCGGCGGTGGTACAACCATCAAGGTGCGGGGCTCCGGCTCTATCGGTGCGGGCGATAATCCCTTATATGTCATTGACGGATTTGCTATTTCCAATACAACCGGCCAATCCTATAATCCGCTGAACGTTATCAGTCCGGACGACATCGAATCGATCAGTGTACTGAAAGATGCTTCTTCTACGGCAATATATGGTTCGAGGGGAGCTAACGGCGTGGTGATGATTACGACGAAAAGGGGGAAGCAAGGCGCTCCGGTAATTGGCTTAAATACCTATTACGGTGCACAGCAGGTCCCGATGCGCGGTAGGCCCAGTGTGCTTAACGGCGAAGAGTATGCTCGGTTTAGGAAGGAAATGATTGAAGACGCTTTTGCGGCGAGAGGAGAAACCGCGACAGAAGCAGATATTCCCGTCGAATTTCGTAATCCACAGCAGTATGGAGCTGGCACGAATTGGTATGATGAAGTGTTGCGTTCGGCCCCGCAGAGTAATATTGATTTGAGTATCCGTGGCGGATCGGAGAATACAACTTACTCTTTCTCGGCTGGAAGGCTCGAACAACAGGGAACGGTTCGGTATACGGATTATACACGGTATACGCTCCAAGGGAATGTGCAGTCGAAAATAGGAGAAAGGCTAAATATTGGCCTCAGTATTGCCCCTGGAGGTGGCATACAACATAACCATGGTTTTGAGTCTGGTCAACGCGACGTGCTGACCCGAACGTTGTGGCTGAGTCCCATAGTGCCGGTAAACGATAACAACGGAAATCGTACGCCTTTTATTACCTCACCCGGCGCAATCGGCGCGGGAAATCCCTTGAATACCCTCGAATTTTCCCGCACGAAAAATACTTTTTTCAGAGGCTTGGCGTCCTCTTTCGCTGAGTTGACCATCCTCGAGGGATTAAAAGCCAAATATGCTTTTAATGTGGATTATACGATGAATCGCTCCTTTGCCTTTAATCCTTCCTTTGTTTATGGAGAAACCGCTAATCCTAATCCCAATCCCAGCATTCCAAGCTCGAATACTGGGAACTCCAATAATTTTAACTGGTTGTCGGAGCTGACGCTGAACTATGATAAGTCGTTTGGCGATGATCACCGCTTGAGTGTGCTTGCCGGTTATACGGCGCAAAAGGAAAGAGGCGAAAGCTATAGCTTTAATGCCGTTAATTACCCGGATGATCTGATCCAGACGATTAACGCGTCGCCATTGCTCAATGGGCAATCGGCTGGTATAGAAAAATGGGCCTTATTATCGTACTTGGCACGTGCGGAATATGCATTCAAAAACCGGTACATATTTACCGGTACGATACGGACAGATGGCTCGTCCAGATTCGGCGCCAATGTCCGCTACGGTACCTTCCCCTCTGGCGGTTTTGCTTGGCGTGCAAACGAGGAATCTTTCCTTCAGGAGGCCGAATGGTTGAGTAATCTGAAACTGCGTGGAAGTTATGGGCTCGCAGGTAACTTTAATATCGGGAACTACGCTTATGCTGCCAGTATTTCTACTGCTAATTACGCTTTCGGAAACAATCTGGCCAGTGGCCGGGTGTCCAATTCGATTAGTAACGTGCAGCTTTCTTGGGAGAATTCCAGACAAGCAGATGTAGGTATCGATCTAGGTATCATGGATAATCGCTTCAATCTGACGGTAGACTATTATAATCGCATCACTACCGATATGCTTTTCAATAATGAGATCCCGCTGGCTTCAGGCTTCTCTACCGCTTTGGTTAACCTAGGTAAAGTACGGAATAGCGGTCTGGAGTTAACATTGAACACGGTTAACTTGAGTGGACCGGTAAGCTGGACGACGAATTTCAATATCTCCTTCAACCGGAACAAGGTGCTGGCACTAAATCAGGATAACGCACCTATATATTCGGGGAGAAGTGGAGAAGGCAATTTTACGCATAAAACGGAGGTAGGAAAGCCCTTGGGGCAATTTTTCGGATATATAGTGGAAGGGGTTTATACAGATGAAGCAGATTTTAACAGTTCGCCTAAGAATGCGTCTTCTGTGATAGGCTCAATAAAATATCGGGACGTGGACGGTAACGGTATTATAGAACCCGTTAAAGATTTTGCCGTCATTGGTAATCCTTATCCGGATTTTACTTATGGACTTACCAACAACCTCAGTTATAAAGGTTTTGATATGAGCTTGCTGGTGGTGGGTTCGCAGGGTGGTCAGATCCTGAAAACGGCTAACGAATTCCTTACGAATATCGATGGTGTGTTTAATGTAGATCGGAAAGTACTTAACCGATGGCGTTCCCCCGAGAATCCTGGAGATGGTATGACACCCACTACCAATGGCGGTCGTGTGCTTTACCGGGACGTCAACTCGAGTTGGGTAGAGGACGCAAGTTTTCTGCGTATCCAGAATATTACGCTGGGCTACAATTTTGATCAGACCTCAGTCGGAAAAAGCGGAGTCTTTAAGTCTATTCGCGTTTACGGAAGCGTTCAAAACCTGATCACATTTACTGATTATTCGGGAGGAAACCCCGAAGCCCTAACCAATAATTCGGGAGTTTTAACACCAGGGCGTGATTTTTTAAGTTACCCGCTGGCCAGGACATGGACAATGGGACTAAACATCATCTTTTAAATTTAATCGAAAAGTATGAATACGCTAACAAAATATACTGTGTTTTCTATGTTATCGGCAGCGCTGTTATTGGCCGCCTGCGGGAAGAATTTTCTAGAACAGAATCCAGAGGCAACGCTCACCGGAGCGAATTTTTGGAAGACTGAGTCGGATCTTAAGCAAGGTGTGGTAGGAGCCTATAGATCCTTAAGGGATATGGGCTTGTTCAGTTATTGGGTGTTTGGTGAAATGCGGTCCGACAATACAACGTTTCAGTATAATGAGCCCCAGAGAGGTCAAGAAAACAGGGAGTTTGTTGATCAATTTTTGCTAAATTCTGCGAATACCTTATTGCGTGATTTTTGGCAACAGAGTTACACGGCTATTTCGCGATGCAATGAAGTATTGGCGCGCGAAGCCAGCATAGAGATGTCTCAGGAAAGCCGAAACCAAGCCATCGGCGAAGTGAAGCTGCTGCGCGCGTTTCATTATTTTAACCTAGTACGACAATTTGGTGGCGTGCCCATTAAGCTGGAAATGGTGACTTCTCCGGAAGAGGCCAAATCCAATAGGCGTGCAAGTGTCGAAGAGGTGTATCTGCAGATTTTGGACGATCTTCAACACGCCGCCGAGCTGTTGCCTGCAAGCTATGACGGAGCGAATGCAGGGCGGGTAACGAGTGGTACGGCGAATGCGTTGCTGGGTAAAGTTTACATGACTCGCCAAAATTTTGAGGAAGCATTAGCAGCCCTGCGTAAAGTAACCGGTTACAGCTTACTGTCTGATTACGGCGCCTTATTCCGGCCGGAGAATAAGAACCATTCGGAGTCCATTTTTGAGATTCAATATTTAGGATCGGATCCAAATCTAGCGAGCAATTTTCTTTATCAATTTGCTCCATTTAATTCAGGAACCAGCGTTACCCACGATGTAGGAACGAACCTCAGTTACAACGCGGGCTGGAATACGCCAACCCAAGACCTTATTGACGCCTATGAGGAGGGTGATCGACGTAAAGCAGTATCTTTAGCAGAATCCTTCACCTTGGAAGGACAGGTCTATCAGGTGCCACATGTGATTAAATATAACCATGGATTTGTCCAACCCGGCCAAACAGACGTGAATTTCCCCATTATTCGCTATGCCGATGTAATGCTTGAAATCGCCGAGTGCTTAAATGAAGCTGGATTTGTGGCGGATGGTGAAGCCTTTCAATTGCTGAACAGCGTGAGGGCCCGCGCCGGCCTGCCTGCAAAAACCGCGGCCAACGCAAATTCTGCGCTAGCCGTGCCAAATCAGGACGCATTTAGGGAGGCCATTATGCATGAGCGACAGGTGGAACTCGCTTTTGAGAACCATAGATGGTATGATTTGGTACGTACCGGAAAAGCGGTAGAAGTCATGAACGCACATGGAGAGCGAGAGAGAGCTATGAATCCGCAATATCCGGCCGGCACTTATGAAGTAACGCCAAATAAATTGCTATTGCCCATCCCGCAGCGGGAAGTGGATATTGATAACCTCGAACAGAATCCTCAATAAATTTCCTACTTTAGAACAATGTACGTGATAACATATTCTGCTAGCCATACCATTCGAATTTACTTAGCAATGGGCTTACTGCTTTTGGGGTCGACCTTCAACCTTTATGGTCGGGCTGATCATCACCGTGTGATAGACCTACAGTGTGAACATTTAATTAACCCGCTCGGGCTGGATGAACACCACCCGCGTCTAAGTTGGCGGATGGAAAGCGATGCAAAGGGCGCTGCGCAAAGCGCTTATAAGCTTATGGTGGCAACAGACTCTTTGAAGTTGGTTAGCAATGATGAGCTGTTATGGGATTCAGGCAAAAGGCAGTCTCCACAACAATTAGTGGTTTACGACGGACCGGAATTGCAGCCATTTACGAAGTATTACTGGAAAGTGATTGTTTGGGACGAAGGAGGAGAGCCCTCTTCTCCGAGCGGCGTCAGTCATTTTGAAACTGGCATGATGGGCATCGCCAATTGGCAAGGCACCTGGATCAGCGACGGGGCCACTATGCACGAGTTGCCGGCAGGGTATTTCAGAAAGTCATTTGACCTCGGTAAACAGATCGCATCCGCAAGAGTATACATTGCGGCGGCTGGGCTCTATGAGTTACACCTGAACGGACGCCGTGTGGGCGATCATCGCTTAGATCCCATGTATACGCGCTTTGACCGTCGGAATTTATATGTCACTTATGATGTTACGGCATTACTCCAGCAGGGAGATAACGCTTTGGGGGTGATTTTAGGTAATGGGTGGTATAATCATCAACCCTTAGCAGTGTGGAACTTTGATCGTGCCCCATGGCGGGCCCGACCAAGTTTCTGTTTGGATCTGCGCATAACCTATAGTGATGGTAGTACAGAAACGATTCGATCGGACGGCAGCTGGCGTACAAATACAGGCCCGGTAATACGTAATAATATTTACACCGCAGAACACTACGATAGCCGTATAACCATAGGCGATTGGGATATGCCGGGCTTTATCGATACAACTTGGAAGGGCGTAGCGCTACGCGCTGCGCCTTCCAACCACATAGTGAGTCAGCAACTTCATCCGATCCGGAATGTACGGGAAATTGTTGCTCAATCCATACGGAAAGTGAATGACTCCGTTTATGTTTTCGACATGGGGCAGAACATGGCAGGTGTAACCAAAGTGACCTTGAACGGAGAAAGTGGCACAATCGTTCGTTTAAAACACGGCGAGCGATTGTATCCCAATGGTCGGGTAGACTTATCGAACATCGATGTATATTACAGGCCAAAAGATGATAGCGAGCCTTTTCAGACCGATATTGTGATACTCAATGGGGAAGGTCCTGTTGAATTTATGCCGCGTTTTAATTATAAAGGGTTTCGGTACGTGGAAGTAAGCAGCGATAAAGCCATCCAGTTAAAGCAAGAGGACCTGGTGGCATATTTTATGCATAGCGATGTGCCGGCGAAAGGCAGCTTAAACTCTTCCAATACGATGATCAATAAGCTGTGGGAAGCGACAAACAATGCTTACCTGTCTAATCTGTTTGGTTATCCTACTGATTGCCCCCAACGGGAAAAGAATGGGTGGACGGGGGACGGGCACTTTGCCATTGAGACCGCCTTATATAACTTTGACGGCATCACGGTTTATGAAAAGTGGTTGGCTGATCATCGGGATGAGCAGCAGCCTAATGGCGTATTGCCTGATATTATACCAACGGGTGGATGGGGGTATGGCACGGCAAATGGTACCGACTGGACCAGCACGATAGTCATTATACCTTGGAACCTCTATCTTTTTTACGGAGACCTGAAACCATTGCAAGATAACTACGACAATATGAAGCGTTATGTAAATTACGTGGAACGCTTAAGCCCTCAAGGGCTGACTACTTTTGGTCGGGGCGACTGGGTACCTGTAAAGTCGCGCTCATCGCTTGAATACACTTCCTCTGTTTATTACTTTGTGGATGCAACGATTTTAGCGAAGGTAGCCAAATTATTGAATAGAGAGGAAGATCGCCTGTATTACCAGGCGCTGGCAGCGAAAATCAGGCAGGCAATCAACGATAAATATTTGGATAGTACCTCGGTTAGCTATGGGAGTGGGGTGCAAACGGAGTTGAGTATGGCATTGTACTGGCATGTTGTGCCCGACGAGCTGCGGACGAAGCTTGCAGAAAATTTGGCTAGACGTGTGCAACAAGATGGTATGCACCTCGATGTGGGCGTTTTAGGTGCTAAAGCGATATTAAATGCGCTGAGTGAAAACGGTCAAGCTGAAACGGCCTACAAATTGGCTGTCCAAGATACCTATCCATCTTGGGGCTGGTGGATTGCAAATGGCGCAACTACGCTTCAGGAGAATTGGGATATGGAGGCGGAGCGGGATATTTCCGACAACCACATGATGTTCGGGGAAATTGGCGGCTGGTTCTTCAAAGGCTTGGGTGGAATCTATCCGGATGAATCTGCTCCGGGTTTTAAAAACATTATTCTAAAGCCAAATTTTGTGTCCGGATTAAATGATTTTTCCTGTTCGCTCAATAGCCCTTACGGCAAAATAATTTCTTCCTGGCAGAGAAAAGGAAAGAAGATCTACTACTCGGTAACGATACCGCCAAACGCAAGTGCATCGCTTAGCATACCTATGCAGCGCCATAAGCGTGTCTATCTGGATGGTGATTTGGTGCAGCCAGCGATACAGCTTTCAGCGGGTAGCTATGAATTTCGGGTTGAATAAAGCATGTGCTAGAAGCTTCATGCTTTTCAACAACCTTGCTTGTTCAGATTACTTTTAGTCGCGTCATGTCGGAATAAAATATTGATCCTTTGGTGTTTAATCGTTAACTTAGTTGTCAAATTGCTACACCAAAATGAATTAGGTTATGAAAAGGCTTTGTATTTATCTTTTAATCGCGACGACTTGCTGGATATCTCGCTTGAAAGCGGCTGAAGCGGATGATAAAAGTATTGAGGCGATTTACGGACTTTGGTCATCTAAAAATGATCGACTCTTCGAAAAGTTATCCATTCAGAAAGATGGCTTTCTGGGGGTAATTAAACAGGGTGTAAACATCGGGAAACTATTTAAGATAACCGATTATAAGAATGGCTTGGTAATAGGGCAAGGCTTTGACGACGTCTTTGATGTTGCTAGTGGTTTTTCCTTTGAAATGAAGGTGGTTAGCGATAAGGTACTTGATCTTACTTTGCATAAAAATAAAGCGATCTATCACGTGCGGTTATATAAGGAAGCCGACTATGAATCCGGAGCTATTTTTGCGAAATAAACAATGTAGTATAACGTAAAAAGATCGATTCGTAGCTGCTGTATGTTAATACGATGATCTGTGTACTGTTGTGTTTAAAAAACATTGACTTGTCGATTAAACAAACCTAGGGTTGGATCTTATGTCCGGAAAACCCGTTGATACTTTCTTATTTTCGTAAAGAAAGCAACCCGTTCATAAGTTCTTCGTTAAACCCATTGATCGTCGTATTGTCGAGGAGCTCATGAATTTGACTTCTGATCGCCTTAAACTGCTCATGCAGCGGGCAGGGATTGATTTCAGAACATTGTTTAAGCCCGAGTGCACAGCCATAGAACAGGTTGTTGCCGTCCACCACCTCTACGATATCACTAATGGGCCGGTTAAGTGAAGCCTCATTTATATAAAATCCACCATTCGGCCCTTTAGCCGAACTGATCAGCCCCTTGCGGCTTAGGTCTTGTAGAATCTTAGCCAGGTAAAGTTCAGGTGAATCAATGCCTGTTGCGATATCTTTGATACCGACTTTTGTCCCAGCAGCTGACTTATGCGCAATGTAAAACACTGCTCTGATTGCATACTCACATGTTTTGGAAAATATTGCCATAACTAATCGAAAACAAAGATAAAAAAATAATAAAAGATATTTTTGTCTTTTATTATTTTACTTGTTACGTTTGTATTGTATAAAAGATAAAAAGGTATTTATATATTTAATAAGATGGCCATGACAAACGAACAGAAAGCATTAGTAAGCGCAACCGTCCCGGTATTGAAAGAGAGTGGGGTAGCACTAACCACCTACTTCTACAACCGGATGCTTACGCATAATCCCGAATTAAAGAATATATTCAACAGCGCGAATCAGCGGACAGGTGCGCAACCTACGGCACTCGCCATGTCTGTTTTAGCCTACGCGGAGCATATTGACAATCCTGCTGTACTGGCTCATGCCGTTAACCGGATTGCCAATAAGCATGTCAGCTTGGATATCCGTCCCGAGCAGTATGATATTGTAGGCAAACACTTGTTAGCTTCTATCAGTGAAGTATTGGGAGATGCGGCAAATCCCGAACTGATTGATGCTTGGGCTACGGCTTATAACCAATTGGCAGCAATCATGATCGGCGCAGAAGCGGATTTATACCGTAGTTCGGCAAACAAAGAAGGCGGCTGGAGCAGTTGGCGACCGTTTGTGGTTCGCCAAAAGGTGCGTGAATCGGAGGAGATCACGTCGTTTTATCTTTATCCTTCCGACGAGGGTAAGGTGGCAGACTTTTTACCGGGACAGTATATCACCGTCCGCTTGTATGTACCAGAGTTGAAAGTGCTTCAGCCACGCCAGTATAGTATTTCCTGCGTACCTAACGGTTTGTATTACCGTATTTCTGTAAAGCGGGAACAGGGAGGCGCAGCACGTCCGGCAGGCTATGTAAGCAACTTGCTACATCATCAGATCAAAGAAGGTGATATCATAGAAGTCGCTCCGCCAGCCGGCGATTTTACCTTGGATGCACAGGCTAAAAACCCCGTCGTGTTTATTAGCGGAGGCGTTGGTCTTACGCCATTTATGAGTATGCTGGAGTCTGTAGTTGCTTCAGGTAACGACAGACCTATCACCTGGATACATGGCTGTAGAGGATATGAAGTACATGCTTTCAGAGAACAGGTGACCGAAATGAGCGGCCGTCACGGTGCCATGTCGGTCCATACGTTCTACGATAGGCTGGAAAGCGAAACGCAAGACAATTATTATGAAGGCTACGTCGATCTGAATAAGATAAAGCAGGCCGTCGTCGATGGCGCTGATTACTACATCTGTGGCCCGGGCGTATTTATCAAAAAACATTTTGATTACCTGCGAGCGCAAGGGGTGGGTACTGAGGCAATCCATTTTGAAGAGTTTGGTCCTGCCATACTGGTTGTGGAGTAAAGTTCTAACCAATCGCTTACTTAAGATACTGTATAACTTATGAAAGAATTCACACAATTAATGGGTATCCGCTATCCCATTATACAAGCACCCATGCTCGGGGTAACCACCCCTGCCATGGTGGCCGCAGTTGCTAATGCGGGTGGCTTGGGGAGTCTACCTTTGGGTGGCCTGTCTCCAGAAAAGGCCTTGGCACTTATTAAAGAAACCAAGGCCGGCACGGATAGGCCCTTTGCGGTAAATCTCTTTGCCCATGCTTTAATCAGTGAGGTCAATGAAGAGCATATCCAAAAGATGGAGGATTATCTCGAACAGATTCATAGACGGCATCATTTGCCGTTCGAACGGAAGGCAATTTCCGATTATCGGTTTTATAATCACCTTGATCAAATTGATGTCTTGCTAGATGGACAAGTGTCTATCATCAGCTTTACCTTCGGTCTGCCGGAACCGGACGTAATCGAAAGGCTCCACGCGCAAGGGATCAAGGTGATCGGAACCGCCACCAGTGTCAAAGAAGCCCGCCTGCTGGATAAAGCAGGTGTGGATGCTATCGTAGCTCAGGGGATTGAAGCGGGAGGGCACCGGGGCACCTTTATTGAGGGTGAACCCTTACCTCAGGTCGGACTCATATCACTCATTCCGCAGGTAGTCGATTGTGTTTCTATTCCTGTTATTGCTGCGGGGGGACTTTTCGATTGTCGGACCATCAAAGCGGCCTTTGTGCTGGGCGCTGCGGCGGTACAGTTAGGTAGTTACTTTATCGCAACAGATGAAAGTGCAGCTAGTGAGATCTATAAAGAACGATTACTCAACTCAACAGACACTTCCAGCGAACTTACCCGTGCTTTCACCGGTAAATGGGCAAGGGGAATTAGGAATAGTTTCATGCAGGAAATGAAAAGCTCGGACTTAACCATTCCTTATTATACGTATCAAAATAGTTTAACAAGCGCTTTAAGAGACTACGGTAAAACAAAGGGCATAGGCGATCTTATTTCTCTTTGGGCAGGGCAATCCGCGTCTAGGGGCAAACGCGGTAGTACGCAGTCCTTATTTCAAGAGCTTATTGAACAACTAGAAGGTGAACCCAATCCGGTAGTTTGAGGCTATATATAGCGTTTGCTTGATGCGTAACCGTTCGGATCACACATTTCTGTTGGCATAAAAAAAGGAGACAATCTGTAATCAGTGTCTCCTCCAGTAGCCCGTAGGGGGATTGAACCTATTTGCTATCAATCTATTTATCAGTATTTTACAAACTTCCCTTTTCCCAACTCACCGAATCACTCACTGGTTTGACATACGTTTTAGCTGCAATTGCTATGATGCTAAGATAGGCATTTTTGTTCAAAAAAAGACAATATTTAAGTGTTTACCCACCCTTGCGTCTACACAAAAGCCTATCATCTATTTACGTTTGCGATTTGTCTGCTATTGCCTGTCTACAAGTTCTTGTAATTTTAAAAGATATGTTAGTCCATTAGATAATTTTTTGTCTTTTAGTTTGAGATTAGCATCCATTATATCATCAGTAAGTTTCGGTGTTTTTAGATTCGCTCCAATAAAACTTGCAATAGCACCCGTAATATGTAGTAGGCTGCCTGTTCATTTTCTGGACGAATAGCATAATTAATTCATCGTGAATAGGTTTCTTTAGCTCTTGTATAAACCCTTCTAATTCGGAATAAAACATTCAAGGAAATGTTTTATTCCGAATTTTATATTTTTCCTTCCCTTCATAACATCTTTTCCATTAAAGGGTTTGAAAGGGACGACAGTATTTTTATGAATGTCAGACAAAGTAATTTTGCTGGCAAAGTAAAAAAAGGAATTTTGCAGTTCGTCGCTTAAATTTTCGGCTTGTTTGACAAAGCCAGGGAAGCCTATCACTAAGTTTATCGCTGACCATGCGCTTTCTTTGGGAGAGGTCAAATTATTAATCTTAAGGTGTTTTCTGATCCAATGACCAAAGGCAATCTGAAATTTATGCACCGCCGTAACTATTGCCAAACCTTCCGAATATTGATCCAATAAGGCGATACTTGCCGACCTTTTGGCAACATCGCCTTGTTTCATTGTTTCATAATAGATAATATCACTGATTGGGAAGATACATTTACCAGAATTATAAAGCTGTAAAATCTTCTCAGTGATCTGTCGTATCATAGGATTGTTACTTTCTGCTCCCTCTTTCAAGAGTATTCAGTACTTTTACTCTAAATAGACAAATTCTTTAGTAGCGTGACGTTCGTAAATGTGAGGACTTTCCTCCTTCATATATTCTGATAAACCTGGCATTAAGTTTTAATGTATATAGTCGACAGTTGGTAAAATAGTTGATTATGCGTAGCAATGTTAAAAATACACGATAATAGGTTTATAAATAGCATACTAAAGGGCGTATATTTGAATTTATCTCTAAGCCAGTATACCTGATGATTATTAATTGGAACAAGTTACAACCCTATAAAACAACCAAATCCAAGAGTTTCGAGCAGCTCTGTTATCAGATAGCTTCAAGGCTATATTCGGACAAAGGTACTTTTACACCAGTCGACGATAGCGGCGGTGGGGATGGTGTTGAGTTTTATTTAACCATGCCTGATGGTAATGAATGGGGATGGCAGGCGAAATTTTACGAAGGTTCGGCAAGGTTAAACGTCAGTGGTAGAAAGGCCGCGATTATTTCTTCACTTGAACGTGCCATAAACAAACATCCCAAGATGGAAATCTGGTTTTTGTGTGTAACCACAGACCTTACTCCCGATGAAGAAACCTGGGCAACCACAGACCTTAAAAAACATATCCCAGCTGGACATCCGGCTAAAATAGAGGTATGGAATGAGAGCTTTTTACATGAAAAAATAAATCAACCTGCCTTCAATGGTTTAAAACAATCTTTTTTCAATGAACTTGAATTGTCTAGCGATTGGTTTGCAAAAGCATTCGAAAAGTCGTTTAGTATTGTAAAGAACAAGTTTGATGATCTGCTATATGTACCAAATGGAGAGTTTGAATATTATTATGTAAATCCTATTCTTTGTAATGATAAGTTCGTCGAACAGAGGATTGCTTATTACCCGATAAAACTGGAGGAACTGCTGGATGATGCAAAGGAAAAACTGGAAAGCCTGCATTACACGACCGATCTTTGGCGGCCATTGTTGAGGGAGTATATCGATCGTTACACTGAATTCAACCTGGCGGCCGAAAATCTACTGCCGTTGTTTAAAGCTCGGTTGGGAAATATCACACCGAATAATTTTGAAAAATTGATTGGTGACGAATATGAAAATGAGATCGCGTATTTTGAATCGATCAAAAATGGCCTTGAAGAGTTCCGCAGGAACTGGCAGCAAAATAACGCCCATGAACTTACCGAAGATCAAAAGAAAACCAATTTAGAGCAATCAAAAAAGATATGGCCGATAGAAAGTGTCTATAAAGAATTTATAGAAGAACTTAAATATTATGTTTCACATAGCAGAATACCTGTTGAATGGCGTTCTGCTCATTATTTAGGAAATGGTGGCGACGGAAAAACAAACTTCTCCGTAGCATTAGTTAAGGAATACCTATCGTCAAAAATCCCCGCTATTTACATCCCTGCAATTCAATTTACTGGACCTAATCCTTTAAGTGACCAGATACTAATGATGCTTGACATCAAGTCGGATTACACTTTTAGTGATTTATTAGATTGCCTGGATGAACTTGGAAAAATTCATAACAAACGCATCCCTGTGGTTATTGATGGACTAAACGAAGCCATCAATGCGCAAGGATTTTTGAATGAACGACTTAGCCTGGACCTGCCACAAATTGAAGCTGATTTTCTGCATCGAAAAAATTTGGTACTATTGACCACTTGCCGAACTTCCTATAAAGATGCGATATGGGGCGAGGTCAAGCATGATGACAAGAGGTTTCATTCACTATACGGTTTTACAAATCAAGAGGACAAAAAGAAACTGGTCAGGAATTACTTCAGCCAGTATAAGATACAAGCAGACCTATCTTTCCTCTCATTGGAGCGGTTCACCAAGCCTTTATACCTGAAACTTTTTTGTGAATCTGTCAATAACGAAAGAAAGGAAATTAAACAGGTTACACTTGGCTTTGACTCCATCTATTCAATTTTTGATAATTTTATCAGTCTCTGTGATGACAATATTTTTAAAAGAATACAAAAGGCGGGCAGGATAGCACCTACCGCTGCCAATAAAAAGCTGGCTTCAAAAGCGATGGCCGAGATCGCTGCAATATTATGGCAACAACATCAGCGCGCATTCTTGTTGGATGAACTAATGACTATTGCTGATGGTCAAACAAAACCCGACTACAAGGATTCGGTGACCAAAGCCTTACTGGATGAAGAGTTGTTGTTTATCCGTAACTGGCACAATGGGCAGGAGCATGTTTTTTTGACGTATGATCTGATGGCGGGTTATTTTATTGCCAAGCACTTAGTGGATACCGTTACGGACTTTACCACATTTTTTAAAGATGAGCAAGTAGAGTCGCTGATCGGTGATGATTATCATAAACTCCATCCTAACCACGAAGACATAACCGATGGTTTATGTAGTTTGTTGCCGATCAAGAAAGGCGTCTTCGTACATGACCTAATTACCAAGCCGGGAAAAGACCAAGCCCAGTCCCCTATAGAAAAGAGGTTATTCGAACGGTCGATTGCTGCTACTATTTTACTTTCGCCGGAATATATCACACCTGAACAGGTCATATATTTTAATGCATTATCTGGGCACTCCAAAAATCTGATCAGACTGATTGGCCTAAGTGAGGACGTGCTTTTTGTTTCTAACCACCCCTTTAATTTTAAGTTTTGGTCAGTAAAGCTCGCCGGACTACCTATGAATGAAAGGGATATTGTATGGTCTGAATACCTGAGAAGTTTGAGAGAGGGTTTTTTAGATGACCTGATCACAGAATTTGAAGCCTTACAAACTAGCGCTTCACTTACACAGGAACAAAATGAAAAGATATATCTGGTTGCCGACTATCTTAAATGGACATTTACTTCAACCAATAAGGATCTTAAAGGTAAAGCCGGAGATGCGTTATATCAATTCGCGATAAAGTTCCCCTCGGTTTTTCTCACAGAATTCTACGGTTCGGCGAAAATAAATGACCCATCCGTATTTGAATGGATGATGGTTATTCTTTATAATATCTGTATCTATCTGGTAAAAAATAATAAAGAGAATCATAAAAATGACTTGCTCAAACTTTCTTTATTTCTCCAAAAAGAGGTACTTCGTCCAGGAGGAACTCATGCAACTAACCATCTGGTCACCAGAAACTATGCTTATAGCATTCTAAAATTGTTATCCCGCAAGTTCCCTGATGCAGCGGTAGATATTAAGGCCATCAGAAAAAACTTTAAGGATATAGGCATTATTGCCTGGGAGGAGGCCGAAGACCTCAATGAAGGAGAATATCGGGATGGCAACGCCCTTATTGACTACTATTTCAATAAAGAAAAAATGCCCTACATCTCGCGTGGCCGTGGCAATGAATATAATCGAACACCGGAATACCTTGCTGTTCAGGCAAAGTTGCGTTGGCGCGCTTATCAGTTGGGCTACAAATTTGAACTGTTTGGCGAACCTGATATTCAAATTGCTAAATATAAGCACTGGGGCGAATCATTTGCCAGCACTGAACGATATGCTGATAAATATATAGAAATCGCCTTTCTTGAATATTGCGGGTATCTTGACGGCCTGGATGATTTGGAATCCTATGATGATATGGGCTACCTGCGCACATTTAAACTTAAACATGATCCGAGCGAAGCGGGCGATATCGACGAGCCCTTACCATCGACGAGATTTGTTGAAAGGGATTTTATTGATGCAAATATCTCCTTATCTAAATGGTGTGCTGATCATTCCGCACCCGATGTCTCGGAATTTCTTGAAAGGACGGCCTTTCAGGAAAAAAATGGAAATTGGGTTTTACTGCACGGATTGGTACACCAACATAAAAAGCTTAAGGAAAGGCAGTTCTATTTCAAGGTAGACACTGTTTTTGTGCGGAATAAAGATTTGGCGGAAGCAAGGCTGGCTTTCAGCGATAAAACAGAATTAGGACGCGCCAATAACAGCATTCCCTATACAAATAACATACATGAATCCGAGATCCCCGATGCAGATAGCATCCCGTACAATGAATTTACAGAGTGGAACTATAGTCTGGAATCTGAAATTATTGACAGGGAATATACCAGGATCGTTCTGATTGAAAATGGGAAGCGATTGAAGGAAAAGGAATCAGACCAGCTTTGGGACATGATTATAAGGCAATTACATTTTTTAAATCACCCCAGGACGAACATATCAGAATTTTCTATGCCCATGATCCGGTTTAAGGCACCTGAATCCGATGAAGATGAGAGTTTGGAGGATGCATTCAAGCGTTTGAATATTGAATTGGAAGAAGAGAAATTCACCAAACAGGAGCCACGCGAAATAGATAAGACCATTGATGTTTTTATACCTGTTCGCTATCATAAGGACAAGGTTTACCTGTGTAAAAACATGATAGATGAACTGGAATTGTCAAGCCCCTACGGGATCACTGATCTAAATGACCGGAATGGCGAACTGGCCAGCTTCAACTATACCTATGAAGTAGAATATGTTGACCAGGAAACTTTTACCTACCTGAGAAAAGATCTATTAAATAAATATCTCCAGGATAATGAATTGACCCTGTTCCAGATCACTTGGGGTGAGCGGGACTATTATCCTATCGATGGAAATTGGGATACGGACCGAAAAAGAGCACAAACCAGAAAATGGGCACCATTTTATCGGGCTGTAGAATATAAAATTTAAGGCACGGAATGGAACTGAAATTACTCAACGAGGAAAACTTCCGCTATCTCTGTCAGGGTTTAACCTTGGACTTGCACGATATGCAGGTCATTGATGGGGTATTGATTGGATTGAATGACAAAAACGGCCTCATTGAAAAGATCATAACGCATAATGAGACTCTGGGCGCAGAATCAACGCTGCCTGCCGATAACGGCGGGCAAATTATCGTGATATTTGATAAATATCTGACTTCCGGTAAATTACTAGCTACGGCAACCGTCACGCAAGGTAAAAAGCATACAGGTCTGCCGCCTGCGCTTCATATCAATTTACACTCTCCGACATTAGATATTCCACAAAGAATAGAAATCCCCTTGCGTTATGTGTTAAAAGGGATGATGCCACTAATAGGTGCTTATATGGTTTATTTACATGCTTTGGAAATTAATGATAAAGAGACATTCGTGTATTACGGGATCACAAAAAGAGGTTGGATGAAACGCTTTACCGAACACGTTCGCCTGGCAGTCAAAGGTAATTCTGACCGAAAATTCCCAAAATTATTGGGAGAAAGTATGGAGGCCCGGGTTGTAGAGCTGCTAAGCGATATAAATACCACAAATAAAAGATTGACCGGCTCGTATCACGTAGTTTGTGCAGCCGGACGATCAAAGAAAAATGCCTCCGAAATCGAACGATACCTGATCACAAAACGTAGCATATCTGAAAAAGAAGGCTTAAATATGATTTGACATGCTTCCCGAAATAAATCTCAATGATCTAAAAAAACGCTTAGACCAGCTTAGAAAGTTGGATTTGTCCATTATCTCTTACCCTGAGATCATCGATATTATCAATAAAGAAATCGTATTACCTATCCTCGTGACAGAAGTTCGTGCTGGTAACTACATTGAACGGATACGGATCAATAAAGGAAATGAGATATTTACCACTAAGCAAGAGTTGTCCTATCGCACTGATCTTGAAAACATCAAGAGTTTTGGTAGGTCAAACTCACCCGGTTCCTCTATATTTTATGGAGCAGTGATCAGCAGTCCGATCCAGCTACCAAGAATCGTTGCTTTGGCGGAAACGGATGAATTACTAAGAAGTCAAGAAAAAGGTAAAGTTGATAAAGATATTTTCATGACCGTTAGCAAGTGGAAGATCACGAAGAATATGCGGCTCGCTGAAATGGTATTTAAAAAAGACAGGATAGCCTCTACTCCGGAAATTGAAAAGGCTTACCAGTTTCATCTAAAAGCATTCCGAGAAAATATGCCGGAAGAGGAAGTACAGAAATTGATCTCGATTCTGGAGTTCTACTCGGAGGAGTTTGCTAAAGCAGAGATTATTACGGATGCTGATTACAAGATCAGTGCCGCTTACGCTGAAAGCGTATTTAAAACCGGAAATGTTCAAGGCATTATCTACCCAAGTGTAAGAACAGATTACGAGGGCAGTAACGTCGCATTATTGCCCAAAACCGTAGACGATCATTTACAGTTCGAAGAAGCGCTTATCATCCATGTTCAGATCAGGGGAAAAAAGGTGTTCCTCGATAACTTATACCGGACTGGTATCGTCGAGGCTGATACCAATGATCTTGGATGGTACAAAATGGAGTCTGCATCAGAGGAAGTAAAAAATAAGTTCTTTGGAACGTAACAGCTATTAACCTAATTACTATGTCAATTGAGAAAATAATTGAATCAAATAAGCCAAACTTCGATTTGTGGAACAAGCAATTGGACGAACACTTTTTTGCCCAGTATCATCCAAACGACATCAATAAAGAAGAATACGAGCGAGTATTTTTTCAGACCAACGAGTTATTAATGGATATAGCATCCTGCTTTTTTGTGTACGGAAAATTCAAGGATAAGTGGGATACCTCAAAATGCCACCTGAATTATTTAGTTCAAAATTTGTTCTTAAAGTCAGAAAAAATGAATTTAACCTTCGATTGGGGCTTGGACGGAAATGATTTTTACATGGATGCTTATATCATGTATCCAGAAAATTTAAGATATATGACAGATGACTTTAGACAATGCTATTAGAGTTGAAAAGTTTGGGACATTTTGTTCTGGTTATCAGAGATCTCAATTTTTTTAATTTTTTGTCGATAAAGTTGTTGTCTAAATTTGAAGTTTATTATATTCGATTTAATGAATGACAAATAGCTGGATCAGAATCAGTTTTGGTTATAACTGATTTTATTTTGAAAATAACTAACTAATTCAATTAACGATAGTAAGAGTTGTTTTTGGACACTCATGCGCCTCAAATCAGTGATATGAATTATTTTTCCTCGAACTACGCCAGGATAAATTACCCTGTAAGTGGAGCCGATAGCCCTGGCTTACGTAATGCTCAAATTGGTGCCATTCATGCCATAGGCGCGCACTTTGCCTTACATGAGGAAGATCCTGCATTGGTAATTATGCCTACCGGTTCTGGAAAAACAGCGGTGTTGAATCTTTCAGCCTACCTGCTAAGGGCAAAACGTGTACTGGTCATCAGTTCCAGTGTAATGGTTAGGGGGCAAATTAAAAATGAATTTTTAACCCTAAAAACTCTTAAGGAGTCAAGGGTTTTTCATGTTGATCTGGACACACCAAGAGTAAAAGAGATAAGGTCGCCAATTAAATCTGCTGAAGAATGGACTGCATTTGTAGATTACGAAGTCGTTGTTGGTATTCCCAATAGCATCAACGAAGGCATTGCCGTGTTACCAGACCCTGAACTATTTGATTTGGTACTGGTAGATGAGGCGCACCATGTACCTGCATTTACCTGGTCAAATATTGTACGTGCATTTCCCAGAGCAAAAAAGATCTTTTTTACAGCGACACCTTTTCGTAGGGATAAAAAGGAAATAGAAGGGCGCATGGCCTTTAATTACCCTTTAGCCAGAGCATATGAGGATAAAATATTCGGGGAAATTGGTTATTATCCTGTGATCACTGACGATCAAAATCCAGATTTAGCAATTGCTAAAGCCACCGAAAAGGTTTTTAAAGAAGATAAGGCTGTTGGTCTTCGTCATTATATCATGGTCAGAACAGAGACAAAGGAGCATGCCCAAGTACTGAGCGAATTGTATGAAAGCCAGACAACCTTAAGGCTTCAAAAAATTGATAGCACAAAGACTTATACTTTTATTAATAAGACTATTGCCAAACTCAGAGGCGGTGAACTGGACGGTATCATTTGCGTGGATATGCTTGGAGAAGGATTTGATTTTCCAAATCTAAAAATTGCAGCCATACACAGTCCCAAAAAATCATTGGCCAATACGCTACAGTTTATAGGACGGTTTGCCAGAACTAATGCTGAAAATATAGGTGAAGCCAAATTTTTGGCAGTGCCAAATGATATTGAGATTGGCAAAAGAAAACTCTATGCAGAAGGTGCAGTTTGGAATGATATCATAAAAAATCTAAGTCAAGAAGTCATGGATGCTGAAGATGAAGTAAAGCAGGCGATTGATTCCTTTCATTATGAAACTACTCCGGCCAATGCAGAAGAGATTTCCTTTTATAATTTAAATCCCTATTGCCATGTTAAGGTTTATAAAGCAGAAGGGGTAGACCTAAATGGGGAATTGACGCTGTCCGGTAAGCAAACCATTCACCATGCCATTAGTACAGAGCTCAATACTGTTATATTTATTACCAAAGAAACGGAGAAGCCCAAATGGATTTTGTCCGATGAACTTTTGAATGTAAAGCATTATTTCTTTTTGGTCTATTATGATGAGCCTGTAATCTTACCCTAGCTAGCTACACCCAAAACTAAAGAATTCCAATCAGACTTGCTATTGCTATCCTGTTGGAATGTGG
>NZ_SBJH01000085.1 GCF_004368405.1 Olivibacter sp. XZL3 | reverse complement strand
GCTTTTTTCTTTTCTCCAAAATATTTTTTAAAATATTTTTTCCTCCCTTTTCCGCTGTCCGCACCCCGCTGCCTTCCCTCTCTCTCACCCGCTCCGCAGCCCTCAAAAAACGACCCCATCTCCGTCAGCGGAATGCCCGCCTCCCTGATGGGACGGCAAAGGTACGCATTATTACCGTATCTGCAAATATCCCGCAGCACTTTCACCAACTATATCCGCATCTCCCTAGAAACCAATGCGTTTTTTTACACCACGCGGAGAAAGTCATAATGGCCAACTGCAGTAGCGTTATAAGCCTTTCGGAAACTTTATTCAGACACTATATTAATTATAGCCATAAACAAAGGGGGCATAAGCCCCCTCTATCCGCTTACGCGTGCTGGCCTTCGTGCTTGCCCTCTGCAAATTCTTCAACAATTTTTGCATTAAAGGCAGGCAAATCTTCCGGCGTCCGACTGGTTACTAATCCTTGATCCGTCACCACCTCACTATCCTCCCATTCCGCACCGGCATTTATTAAGTCTTTCTTAATAGCGGCCACCGAAGTCATCTTCCTACCCTCTACAAGCTCCGCATCAATCAGCGTCTGCGGACCATGACAAATAGCAGCTACAGGTTTCCCAGCAGTAAAAAAGTCCTTAACAAAATTCAGCGCGTCCTGATTTGTTCGTAATTTATCTGGATTTATAACCCCTCCTGGCAATAAGAGTGCGTCATAATCGCTGGCCGACACCTCTTTTAGATTTTTATCAACGGGATAATCTCCTTTCCATTCATCTCCCTCTTTAGCACGCACTGTGCCTTCTTTTGGAGATATAATATGAACGGTTGCTCCGGCCTCAATAAGTGCTTCTTTAGGACTCGTTAATTCCACTTCTTCAAATCCATCCTCTGTTAAAATTGCTACTTTTCTTTCATTTAATGTTCCCATAATACACTATCTTTTAATAAACAATAAAGTATATAGGTTACGATTATTGGCTTCTTTTGTTTAGAGAAATTTCACTTTTAATAATTCGTTAACGCCACAGACCCATATTACGAGAACCGCTTACGAAACCTAGACGCGTGGCCACCGATGCATACCTCGCTGTTTGCTTTTTCTGTCCAGTACCGCATTGATAGCTGGAAAATTTCTTACTTTTATTAGATAAAAAATTTTAAACCCAGATTACGCGTTAGGAATTAAAACGAAAGGGAATGATCCAAACCATGCATGAAATAGGGAATGAGACATACCGGGGTATGGCGAATGAGCTATCGAAATGGATGTAAAGGAGCATTTTATTGCAGTTCATGAGCTAATGCGTATTCTGCGTTAAGAATATGAGATCAAATTTTATTGACAATCTGCTTTAAAGGCAGACTAAAAATTCACTGTTTACAGTAACCATAAATAAAACGCTCGTTTAAACTGCACGATATGAATATGCGCAAACACTCACTTTTCGTATTGCTCTTCCCTCTATTTTGGCTTGGATGTAACCCGAATGCAAAACAGAAAAAAAGAACCCCAACCGATTCGCTGCAAAAACAGGCACTAGAAGATTGGAATAAAACGATACCCGGAAACTTCAGCGAACAAGCCGACTTAAATTTCGACAGCGCACGCCTCGAAACGTTCTTTGAAAAATACAGAGATTTACAACCCTACCGGGAGAACGTAGAGAAATTTTATCAGCAGAGACAGCATACCTTTGCCTGGTTTGATAAAAATGGCCTCATAGAGCAGGCCGGAAATTTAACTGATCGGATGCTCAATCTAAAAGATGAAGGAATTGACCGTGCACTCCCTTATAGCAGGGAACTAGATTCGCTCATAGACACACATAACCAGCATAAAGACACCAAAAGGACTGACGAGGAATTAGAATTTATGTTGACGTCTCAGTACTTTCTTTTTGCCAATATTGCTTGGCAAGGAATGACGGACGATGCCGGCGTAAAGGCAAACGATTGGTTTGTCCCTAAGAAAAAAGTATCTTATGCCGATTATCTTGACAGCATTTTACAACATCCGGTCAATAAAACGGAGGCCGCAATTGAACCAGTGTATCGTCAATATGAGCAGTTGAGAGGATTCTTGAAGAAATATCGGGAATTGGCCTCCAAACATGAGTGGAACAAAATTGTAGCCGACAAAAAAAGCTATAAACCAGGCGACTCATCCTCTGTACTGCTTGAGATTAAGAAAAGACTACTCTTCTTAGGGGATTATAAAGGTGACACCCTCACAAACCGATTTGACAGCGCATTATTTGCGGGCATCAAATCCTTTCAAGCCAGACATGGTTTAACTACCGATGGTACCATCGGAAATGGAACCCTCAGCGAATTGAATGTGCACCCTGAAACGCGCATAAAACAGATTATTGTGAATATGGAACGTAGCCGATGGCTACCTGTAAGTTTGAATAGCGATTATTTAGCAGTCAATATTCCGGAATTTAAGCTACATGTCTACCATGCGGACAGTTTACTCTGGAGCTGTAATGTTGTAGTAGGTAAGGCGGTACACAAAACCGTCATCTTCCATGGCGACATAAAATACGTTGTTTTCAGCCCCTATTGGAACGTACCACCGAGCATCGTCAGGAATGAAATCATGCCCGGAATGCGTAAAGATCGAAATTACCTTGCGAAACACAATATGGAAATTGTAGGTAAAAGTGGCGACCTCCCTACGGTGAGACAAAAACCCGGGCCTAAAAATTCTTTGGGCCTGGTGAAATTTCTATTTCCAAATAGCTATAACATTTATTTGCACGACAGTCCTGCCAAATCACTATACAGTGAAGCCAGTCGAGCTTTTAGTCATGGCTGCATCCGCGTAAGTGAACCCGAAAGACTCGCCAACTTTCTGCTGAAAAATGATTCCACTTGGAATAAAGCGTCCATCCGGGAAGCAATGCATGCAGGAAAAGAAAAATACGTAACCCTGAAAAAAACAGTTCCGGTTTTCATCGCTTATTTCACCGCATTTATCGACAGAGAGGGGAAAATAAATTTTAGGAAAGACATCTATGATAGAGACGACCGCTTAGCAAATATGCTAATCGAAGAAAATAAAATTATTTAGTTCCCCACTGACATACCCTTGTCAGCGAGACCGATTTTATTTGTAGCAAATAAAACCAATACGAATATGGATTTGATACAAGCATTAAAAAAAGAACTAATGAGCGAAGCGGAAACCACGCGAAAATTTCTAACACTTGTTCCGGAAGCGAAATACAATTGGGCACCGCATGAAAAAAGCATGAAAATGAAAGACCTTGCTGTGCATATCGCCGAACTACCATCTTGGATTGCCATGGCGGTAGACATGGGCGAGCTGGATTTTGCGGCCAATGAATATACACCCACTCTTTTTTCTAACAACATAGAACTCAGGGTAATCTTTGAAAAATCGCTTGAACAAGGCGACGAGGCGCTTACACGGGTACATCCTGATGATCTAGAAAAACGATGGGTTTTACGTAATGGCGAAGCTATTTTGTGGGAGGGAACAAAATACGGTATGATCCGACAGGCATTCAGCCAAACCGCTCATCATCGTGCACAATTGGGTGTTTACCTAAGACTTTTAAATATACCGATACCCGGCAGTTATGGCCCGAGTGCGGACGATCAAAAATTTTGACAATAGCACACAAAAAGGAGGCCTTAGAGGGAACGAACGATTTTCTCTGCGGCTCCTTTTTCTTTTGCGTAACCTTTACATGCTACTATTGTTCATAGCCGAAGCTTTTGAGGTAATTCTTTTTGCTTCTCCAGTCAGAGATAACCTTTACAAAAAGTTCAAGAAATACTTTTTTCTGTAGAAACTCCTCTACGTCCTGCCGTGCATAAGTACCGACTTTCTTTATCATACTCCCCGCCTTGCCAATAATAATGTTCTTTTGTGAGTCGCGTTCAACAATAATTTCAGCACTGATTTTCACCAGTTGCTCTTCTTCTTTAAAGGAAGTAATGATAACTTCCGTACTATACGGTATTTCTTTCTCATACAGCTTGAAGATCTTTTCCCTAATCATTTCGGAAACAAAGAAACGTTCGGATTTATCGGTCAATTCGTCTTTCTCATAATAAGGCGGATGAATCGGCAAATGATCGAGCACAAACTGAAAAACAGCCTGAATGTTATGACCTAGCAGCGCCGAGATAGCAAAAACAGCCGCAGGGTTTAAGGTCTTCTCCCAATAATCTACCTTTGCCTTTACCTCTTCCTCGTTTGATTTATCGATTTTGTTTATTAGCACGACAACCGGAGAACTGCTCTTCTGTAATTTCTCGATCACGTCGGTCTCGTCATACTTCTCGTTAATATCCGTAACAAAGAGAATGATATCGGCATCAACCAATGATCCTTGAACAAAATTCATCATGGATTCTTGCAAGCTATAAGCCGGTTTAATGACGCCCGGAGTGTCCGAAAAGATAATTTGGTATTCGTCCTCGTTTACAATCCCCAAAATCCGATGCCTGGTTGTTTGCGCTTTTGGCGTGACAATAGACATCTTTTCGCCTACTAATGAGTTCATTAAGGTTGACTTCCCTGCGTTCGGCTTCCCGACTATGCTTACAAATCCAGCTTTGTGCGACATTTTTTTTAAATTTTATTTGCACAGCAAAGAAACAAAATATATCTTTGCACTCCAATCAAACGGAAACAAATATTGTTTTTCAGCAGTAGAAAAGCAATTCTTGATAAAAATATACTGCGGGGTGGAGCAGTTGGTAGCTCGTCGGGCTCATAACCCGAAGGTCACACGTTCGAGTCGTGTCCCCGCTACTACAGCCGATCGTTCTCGATCGGCTTTTTTTATTCATTTCATTTTCGTTGACCTTAAAAAACAGCCGTAGCATCTCTTTTAAATTGCATAATAAAAGCAATTTATATAAGTTTGTGCTCCGCATCCGTGCGAAGTAGCGCGGACAAACTTTTGTTTCGAAACATAAAATTTAAGTATACTATGTCAAATACATCCAAGATTATCTACACCAAGACCGATGAAGCTCCAGCTTTAGCAACTTATTCATTATTACCTATCGTTAGGGCTTTCACTGCATCATCGGGCATTGATGTAGAGATCAGAGACATTTCATTAGCCGGAAGAATCCTAGCGGTGATGACCGAATTTTTAACCGAAGAACAGAAAGTCTCTGATGCACTCACAGAGTTAGGTGAGTTGGCAACACAACCTGAAGCTAACATCATCAAACTTCCTAATATCAGTGCCTCGGTTCCTCAACTGAAAGCAGCTATCAAAGAGCTACAGGCAAAGGGATATAAGCTGCCGGACTATCCAGAGGAGCCGAAAGACGATCAAGAGAAAGCGATTAAGGAAAAATATGACAGAGTTAAAGGAAGTGCCGTTAATCCGGTGTTACGTGAGGGGAATTCAGACCGCAGAGCGCCTAAGGCGGTAAAAAACTTTGCAAAAAAACACCCGCATAGTATGGGGGCTTGGTCAGCCGATTCTAAATCACATGTTGCGACGATGAGTAGTGGTGATTTTTATCATAATGAAAAATCATTAACCATCAACGAAGAAACGGATGTCAAAATTGTCTTTACCGACAAACAAGGCAATACCTCCGTCCTTAAAGAAAAAACACATCTATTAGCTGGCGAGATTATCGATGCTACCCTCATGAGCAAAAAGGCCTTGCTGTCCTTCTTGGACGAACAGATCGCCGACGCTAAAGCCAAAGGGGTGTTATTCTCTTTACACATGAAAGCGACCATGATGAAGGTTTCCGACCCTATTATTTTTGGTCATGCTGTAAAAGCTTTCTTTAAGGAGGTGTTTGAACAGTACAATGAAGACTTGAAGTCTGTCGGAGCCAATCCGAACAGCGGTCTGGGTGATGTCCTCGCTGCAATAGAAAAACTTCCAAGCGATAAAAAAGACGCCGTAAACAAAGCCATCCAACAAGTCCTATCTACTGGCCCGGCGTTAGCGATGGTCAATTCAGACAAAGGTATCACCAATCTCCACGTACCAAGTGACGTAATTGTCGACGCTTCCATGCCTGCAATGATTAGAAGTTCCGGCCAAATGTGGAATGCGGAAGGCAAGCTTCAAGACACAAAAGCGGTCATTCCAGACAGCAGCTATGCCGGCGTTTACGAAACAACTATCGAGTTTTGCAAGAAAAATGGCGCCTTTGATCCAACCACAATGGGGACGGTTCCGAATGTTGGGCTAATGGCGCAAAAGGCAGAAGAATATGGCTCACATGACAAAACCTTTGAAATTACAGCAGATGGTAAGGTAGAAGTAATTGATGCCGAAGGCCATGTTTTATTACAGCATGAAGTGGAAGCAGGCGATATTTGGAGAATGTGCCAAGTAAAGGATGCTCCGGTCCGCGATTGGGTAAAACTTGCCGTGACCCGTGCTCGCGCTTCAGAAACGCCCGCCGTCTTCTGGTTGGATGAAGAGCGCCCTCATGACGCCGAACTTATCAAAAAAGTGAAGACCTACCTTGCGGAACATGATACCGCTGGTTTAGAAATTCACATCCTCTCGCCTGTAAAAGCGACTGAATTCACTTTGGAGCGCGTTAAAGCAGGTAAAGACACCATTTCTGTAACGGGAAATGTACTACGCGACTATTTAACCGACTTGTTCCCCATACTAGAATTGGGAACCAGCGCTAAAATGCTCTCTATCGTTCCGTTAATGAACGGCGGTGGACTTTTCGAGACTGGTGCCGGTGGTTCAGCACCTAAACATGTTGAACAGTTCTTGGAAGAGGGACACTTACGCTGGGATTCGCTGGGTGAGTTCTTGGCATTGGCCGTATCATTGGAACATCTTGGAACAAATTACAATAACCCAAAAGCCTTAGTGCTTGCTGATACTTTGGATCAAGCAACCGGTAAACTTTTGGATAATCAAAAATCGCCTTCAAGAAAAGTGGGCGAGCTTGATAATCGTGGAAGTCACTTTTACCTTGCCTTATATTGGGCAGAAGCTTTGGCATCGCAAGACAAAGACACCGAATTAAGCGAGCAATTTAGCCCGGTAGCCAAGAAACTGGCAGCGCATGAAGCGAAAATTGTTGAGGAGTTAAATAGCTCACAAGGAACCAAAGTCGACATCGGAGGTTATTACGCACCAGACGATACACTTGCTTCAAAAGCAATGCGACCGAGTTCAGCACTCAACGAAATCGTTGACGCTTTAGTTTAACAAAACTCTTCAAAACTTGCTGAGAGAGGCCGTCTAAAACTTTTTTAGACGGCCTCTCCTTATTTGAAGTATCGCTAGTGCAGCGAAATCTCCACTCGCCCCTCCCTTTGAGTTCTCACATCAACAAGCTTTTATTTTATGATTTTCATTCCGACGAAAACAATCTTCGTTCCCCGTTTGTTAATGTGAAAGTATTTGTAAGGTTTCCCATTAAACCCAGATTACGCGTTAGGAATTAAAACGAAAGGGAATGATCCAAAACAGCAGCTAATGCATATTCTGGGTTAAAGCGCAGCCAACGATGATCTTTTTATATAAAACGCTTGTTTATAGTCGGCAAGTTTAGACCATCAAAGCTGAATACAACAAACGGATCACAGACTCCTAAACAAAAAAACAGACGGATGAAATCTCTCATTATAGCGACGGACTTCTCAGACGCAGCAAATAATGCCGCACAATATGCTACCCACTTAAGCTCCTATCTTTCTATTGACACCGTAATCATCTATCATTCTTATGATAACGAATTATATGTTAATACGGATCTTCCGATCCAACAGACGGAAGAACTTCAAAAGCAGCGAGAAAAAACGCTAAATGCCATAAAAGCACTAGAGACAAAGCTCGCGCAAATCTCTTCAAAACCAGTGAGCTTCAAGGCCGAGTTAAACGATCAGGGGCTCATTTCCGGTATTAAAACATTAATAGCCGAATATCAAGCCGAACTAGTTGTTGTAGGCTCAACCGGGAAAAGTAATTTCGAACAAGTGCTATTCGGAAGCAACGCCATGAGCTTAGCAAAAGAAATTACCATCCCTTTACTTTTGGTGCCAAAATCAGCTACATTTAAGCCTTTAACTAGCGCTGTGCTTGCTTGTGATTTAAAACGCACCGAAGAGACCTTACCTTTGCAAAGCATCCGGCATTTCGTAACCGCTTTAGGATTGAACCTTCATATTATCAATGTTAAGGCCTCCGATTCAGAATTTATAGCAGACACCATACCGGAACAATACAAGCTTCATGAATTACTCGACGATTTAAGTCCAAGCTATGATTATATAGAACACCGTGACGCAGCCACTGCCATCCTACAGTTCGCTCATGAACACCGAATAGATTTAATCATTTCTATTAAAAAGAACTATGGCTTCTTCAAAGACTTGTTCCACAAAAGCATTACTAAAAAACTAGCTTTTAACACCCATACACCGTTATTGCTATTGGACGCGAAAGTCAAATAAGTAAACCATTCGCTCAAAAGCGGGGCAACTGCGTTAAAACAGAGAAAAAACGGTCCAAATCTGTGCATCAAAAACTGCCAAAAGCTGTGTTCTTTTATGAAGCAATATTTGTATTTTAGCACGCAGAACAGATTATGGAAAGCAATCGCATAGCAGATATATTAAACTATAAAGGGCAGTTATTCAGAATTACCTATCAGAATCTCGATTACTATTTTAGGGTAGCGAAGCCTGCAAAAATCACCGCATCTACCAGCGAGATTGAAATTCTGTTGGGCGAAAACACCTATACAATAGAGCGGGAAGGACGCATGTGGATATTCAAAAATGCCGAGCTCGACAACGACTTTGCCAACGCCATCGGGCGACTCATATGCCTTCGATACCGCCTTTAACGATCGCCTTCCTTGACAATATATCCATCATAGCCTCACAATGTCAATCCTTATCCTTAACTTTGCAGCTTATAAGACCTCTCTTAGCTAATTAGCAAGAGACAACAGGTACAACAATTAAGGGATAAAAAAAGTAAAATGTCTAATATCATTGCCATAGTCGGCCGACCAAACGTTGGCAAGTCAACATTGTATAATCGTTTAACCGAAAGCAGAAAAGCAATCGTAGATGACTTCAGCGGCGTAACCCGCGATCGGCATTATGGGCAAGCTGAATGGATCGGAAAAACCTTCACGGTAATCGATACAGGAGGTTATGTACACGGTTCGGAAGACGTGTTTGAAGCGGCTATCCGCGAACAAGTACTTATAGCAATCGAAGAAGCTTCCGTCATTTTGTTCATGGTAGATGTAACCGTCGGTATTACCGATTTAGATGATGACATCGCTCATCTCTTGCGTCGCTCCAACAAGCCCGTTTTTGTTGTTGTTAACAAAGTCGACCACCATCAATTGCATACCGATGCCTCCGTCTTTTACAGCTTGGGCTTAGGAGAAATCTATAACATTTCATCTATGACCGGTTCTGGTACAGGTGAGCTGTTAGATGAGGTGGTCAAACATTTTAATGAAACCGAAGAAGAAGAAAATAGCTTACCAAAGTACGCCATAGTTGGGCGACCAAACGTCGGTAAATCCTCTTTGATCAATGCATTAATAGGCAAAGAACGCAATATAGTAACGCCTATTGCCGGTACAACCCGCGACTCCATACAAATTCACTATAACCAGTTCGGACACGAATTTATGCTAATAGATACCGCTGGATTACGTCGAAAAACGAAAGTGAAAGAAAACATCGAATTTTACTCGGTAATGCGTACCATCAAAGCATTAGAGGAAGCAGATGTTGTAATTTTAATGGTTGACGCCACAGAAGGGATCGAATCGCAAGATGTGAATATTTTCCACCTGGCAGAGAAAAACAAAAAGGGTATTGTATTGCTCATAAACAAATGGGACTTAGTGGATAAGGACCACAAAACCATAAAGAAATTCGAAGAAGAAATAAAGTCTAAAACGGCGCCCTTTACCGACTATCCGATTATATTCACCTCGGTCGTAGAAAAGCAACGAATCTTTAAAGCGGTAGAAGCCGCCTCGAAAGTATACGAAAACAAGTATAAAAAAATCGCAACGTCTAAGCTTAATGACGTGATGCTGCCTATTATTGAAAATTATCCACCGCCGGCTACAAAAGGGAAGTACATTAAAATAAAGTATGTAACCCAAATCACAGGTCGCTCGCCGATGTTTGCTTTCTTCTGCAATCTACCGCAGTATATTAAAGATCCATACAAACGTTTTATTGAAAACAAACTGAGAGAACATTTCGACTTTAGCGGCGTACCCATTCAAATTTTCTTCCGACAGAAATAATTTTTACTTTTTCTTTCACCTCACTAGCTCTACGCTTACCGCAGAGCTAGTGAGGTGCTATCAGTGCGTAAAGGCACCGCAAAAAATTGCATTTGAGCGGGTAAATTCCTACATTTACCGTGCTAACTAATGAAATCATTCTTATCCTAAGGGGGAATTTCCGTATTGTTAAATGTACTCGTAAAGCGACCTATGCAACGCATATGCCAAATTTTGTAACCATAAAGGATATCGCCAAAGCTTTGAACATTTCCGTTTCAACGGTTTCCCGCGCCTTACGTAACACCTTTGATGTTAGTCAGGAAACCCGCAAAAAGGTACAGGATATGGCTGCCGCCCTTAACTATAAGCCTAATTTCAATGCTACAGGACTGGCCAATGGAAGCACGCATAATATCGGCATTGTAATCCCTTTTATTACGAATTACTATTTCTCGACCGTCATTACAGGGATACAGGAAACTGCCTATAAAAACGGCTATAACATCATCCTTTTTGTTACCAATGACAGTCCGGATCGTGAAAACTCAATCTTAATGGATCTTACTTTAAGCAGCTTAGATGGGCTTTTGATTTCCACGTGCTGCGATGACTGCTCAACGCTCCAAGATCTTCAACAAGCCAATATGCCGATTGTCTTTTTTGATCGCGTAAATGACAAAATGAATGTATCGAAGGTAATGCAGGACGATTATAACGGTGCTTATCAGGCTACCTCGCATCTCATAGAGGCAGGCTACACGAAGATTGCCCATCTAGGAGGGCCTAAAGGACAAGTCTTTTCTGAGAGAAGACTTTCTGGCTATCTGGATGCTTTGAAGAGGCACTGCCTGCCTATTCGGGAGGAATGGATACTTTCAACGGGGTTTTCGCAGGAGCACGGGGAACAAGATATGGAAACCTTACTATCTCTGGAAGTAAAACCTAACGCTGTATTTGCTATCAACGACCGCAAAGCTATCGGCGCCTGTGTAACGTTGAAAAAGAAAAACGTGGCGATCGGTGAACAGATTGGCGTTATAGGGTTTACCAATGATCCCACCTCTTCACTTATCTCGCCATCGTTGAGTACAATCGCCGAGCCGGCCTTTGAGATAGGTCGCCAAAGCTGTGAGTTGCTATTAAAACACATTCAAAAAAAGAACCTACCTACTAAAGAACTCGTACTGCCGGGCAAACTCATTATTAGGGAGTCTACCAATCGTAAAAACGTAGTGGACAATAAAATGATCGCGTCCGCCTAGTCGCTTGTCCACACTGTTCTGCCCATAATTATTGTTCTCACTACCTTAAAATCCTTATCCAGAAAAACGATATCAGCATCTTTGCCGGAAACAAGCGACCCCTTCCGCGCCGAAACGCCCATGATCCTAGCCGGAGTAGCACTTAACATCCGGATGGCCTCGCATAAAGGTGCGCCGCCCTTCGACAACATAACACGCAACAATCGATCCGCCGTGGCAATGCTTCCCGCCAAAGAACTTCGGTCGGGCAATTTCGCCACATCATCTTCAATGATGACTGCAATACCCTGATCTTCACCGCCCAGCACGCTGGTCTGCTCTTCTGTACCCGCCGCCCGCATGGCATCAGTAATTAATGCGATCTTTTCGGGACCCTTCACCTTGTAAATAAGCTTCAACAGACCCTCCGGCAAATGCACGCCATCGGCAATAATTTCCACATCTATTTCATCTAATAATAGTGCACTTTCGATCACGCCCGCATACCGTAAGGCATTTCGCCTGCTAACGCCCGACATACCCGAGTAAAGATGCGTTGCCAAGGTATAACCTGCATCTACGGCCTGTAAAACTTCGTCGTAAACTGCATCTGTATGCGCAATAGCGGCCAGTACGCCTTTCTCTCGCAATGTTCTACCAAAATCCAGTGCTCCCTCCCGTTCCGGAGCGGCACTCCATCGGGCAATAAGATCTGCCCGTTTCAATATTTCATGATATTCTTTGGGATCCGGATCTCGGATGTAGCGTGGATCCTGAGCGCCCCGTTGACTCATCGCAAAATATGGCCCTTCCAAATGCATTCCCAGGAATTGAGCGCCCTTATGGTTCTGTTTGAGCGCCTCCTCATAGCAGTCCAACGTTCTGATGAGCTGATCCTGTGTACTAGTTAAGGTCGTTGGCACCATCGCAGTGGTGCCATATTGCGCATGCGTTTTGGCGATTTGCAGAAAAGCCTCGACCTTCCCGTCCATAAAGTCGGCCCCGCCACCACCATGCACATGGATATCAATAAAGCCCGGAGCAATATACGCGCCCTTGGCGTCTATCACACTTGCGTGCCCTACCTCTACGTCATGCGCACTCACCGCTACAATCTTATCGCCCTCTATCACCACAACACCTTGGGGCAATATCCGGTGAGGACCTATAACGTGTCCATTTATAATTTTAATCCGATCCATCGTCTCCATTTATATCCAAAAAATGCGTAGAATATCAAATATACGTAACAGGGTACCAAAATAATATAGGCAAAACGCAAACCATATTGATCGGCCAATATGCCATATCCCAAAGGTAGCAAGGCGTTACCGCACAAGCCCATAATCAAGATGGCACCACCCAATTTAGTGAATTTACCTAAGCCATCTAAAGCTAGTGGCCATATCCCCGCCCATATGAGCGAATTGGCCAGGCCTAACAAAACCACAAACCAGATAGAAATGTCTACCTCATAATGCCAAAAATCGACAGGATGCCTGACACTTATAATCAGTATACTCAACAGTAGTCCTAGCCCCGTACAGCACTTTATTGTAGTTAGCTGACTAACAAATCTGGGGATAAAAACTATTCCCGCCAAATATCCTATGATGGTTGCTGTGAGCGTATAAGATGGGAAATTTTTTGCTTCTACCAGCGATAGCCCCATCCCTCCTGCATAGTTTATGATCGTATCAATCGCTATCACCTGCGTGCCTACATGTAAAAAGATAGCAACCGCACCTAAAACAAGATGAGGAAACTGAAGAATACTGGTTTTTCCAGCGTTTGCCTCCACAGTGTGCTCGTCTTCATATTCCGTATCCAGCTCCGGTAAGGGCGAATAGCGTACCACAATCCCTAATACAAATAACACAGCTCCAACAATACTATATGGCAGGATCACCCGTCGGATCATGGCGTCTAGCGTAACACTGCGTTTGACCTCATCCATATAAGGCAGGGAATCAAACAGCACTTGATCTCCTTCACGCAATAAAGCCGCAGCTAAAATAAGCGGAGCTAATATCCCAGCACCTTTATTGCAAATACCCATTACGCTGATTCGCTGTGCAGCGCTCTCCCTGGGGCCAATCACCGTTATATAAGGGTTCGCTGCCGTCTGTAATATGGACAAACCCGCCCCCAAGCTAAACAGTCCAACTAGAAAAAACAGATAGGTTCTAGTCATAGCTGCGGGCACAAAAATAAGTGCGCCGACAACCATAATCCAGAATCCAATCATCATTCCCCTTTTAAAACCAACTCTTTTTAAAAGATACCCAGCAGGGAGTGAAATCACTAAATAAGAAATATAAAAAGCAAAAGCAACTAAATAAGACTGGAAATGCGTCAACTCACAAGCAATTTTAAAATAGGGAATAAGAAGTGCATTTACCCAAGAGATAAAGCCGAATACAAAAAACAAGGTTCCGATGATAGCGACGGAAAAAATCGTATCCCGTTTACGCAGCTCGTAGCTTCTCACTTTCATATTGTCCGTCTTTAATTCACTCATGTCAATAAAGCAGCGGCGGCTTCATCCAAATAAAAAGTGCAATGGGGATGTGTCTGAAGGATACTGGCTGGGTACTGATTACTCACCTCCCGCTCCAAACTGTCTTTGACCGCTTGGGCCTTCCTTCGATCAGGCACCGAACAGATAATGTGCTTGGATTTACAAATTTGCTTTACCGACATACTGATTGCCTGCTTTGGCACTTCGTCCAGTGCATTAAACCATCCCTCGCCCATCTGCTGCATCCGACATGGTTCGTCAAGATCCACAATAAGGTAAGGTTCTTCAGTATCAAAATCAGCAGGCGGGTCGTTGAAAGCAAGGTGTCCATTCTCACCAATCCCTACCAAAGCGACATCGATGGGGTGCTCCCGAATCAAGGCTGCCAAACGTTGGCATTCTTCTTCTGCATCTCCTTCCCCGTTAATTAGATAAGCAGCTTTCAACGGCTGAACTTTTGCCAGGAACCGCTCCTTTAGATACTTACGAAAGCTTGCCGGATGAGTAAGAGGCATACCGATATATTCATCCAGATGAAACATGGTCACCTTACTCCAATCAATTGACTCTTGTATCAACTGATTAATCGTTTCAAACTGACTCGTCCCGGTAGCTAAAATAATATTTGCTTCTCCGCGCTCACGAATGCACTGATTAATGAGCGTTGCCGCCGCTTTTCCCGCAGCGAGACCCAATTCTTTAGGTCCCTTCGATCGAATAATATTCATATAAAACTGATATTGATTTTTCAAATGACAATTACACCTTTACCCCTGTATTTCCCCCTGTCGATAAGCTGACATCAAGCGGTTTATTGGATTTCCACGCCTTGTTCGTAAAATCGGGTATATCAATCGGCGCGCTTCTATTGGCAACCGACCACTCGCTTAGCGGACCTATTACACTCCACGCCGCCGCATCGTATACATCCATATCCATAGGCAGGCCATTACGAAGGCAATCGATCAAACGCCAATCCATCATAAAATCCATTCCGCCATGGCCTCCGATCTGTTTGGCTAGCGCTCCTATCTTTTTAACAATAGGTGGGGTATACTGCGCTTCAACCTTTTGCATTTCAGCATCTGTGAACCAAGCTTCGTGGCTTGTAGCGATTCTAGCAGGTAAGGGATATTTCTGTGCGGTAGCTTTTGTACCGCTCAGTAAATGAAGGCGTGAGTAAGGTCGCGGGGATGATACATCATGTTGCAACATAATGGTACGTCCCTTGCTAGTTCGGATCGTACTCGTATTCATATTCCCTCTAAAGGGCTTATCCACAAATTGCTGATAAAAAGAATCTTCTTTGGCCAATTTTTCAGCGAGTGGCTCCAGCAAAAAGTCATTAGAGGCCATTGACACCATATAGTCCATACGATCGCCCCGGTTAATATCCATCGCCTGACAAATAGGACCCAATCCGTGCGTAGGATACAAATTACCATTACGTTTACTGTTCTCCTTTAAGCGCCAAAGGTCAAAACGTGCCTCTTTATTAAAAAAACTTGCTAATATATCGTGGATATATGCACCTTCGCCATGTATTAACTCTCCAAAAAAACCTTGTCGCACCATATTCAAGGTGAGCAATTCAAAAAAGTCGTAGCAGCAGTTCTCGAGCATGACGCAATGCTTTTTAGTACGTTCTGATGTCTCTACCAGCTTCCAGCAGTCTTCCACTGTGGTCGCCGCAGGGATCTCCACGGCCACATGCTTACCGTGTTCCATTGCATACACCGCAATAGGCGTATGCAATTCCCATTGGGTAGCAATATAAATCAGATCGAGATCTTCGCGCTCACACAGCTTTCTCCAGTCTTCGGCTCCATTCGTGTACAGCACAGGGTCATGGCCCGGACGCTGAATGCGACCTTTCGCTTCTTTTGCCTTTTCTGAGCGGATATCACCAATAGCCTTTATCTCCACCCCCTCCAGATAGCTCATGCGCTCAACCGCGGCTCCACCCCGATTCCCTACGCCCACAAACCCGACCCGTACGTTATCGATCTTTGGTGCCGCATAGCCCGACATATTGAAGTGCGGTGGATGTTCCTTTTGGGCTTGTACTAAAATATGATCCAGACGGCCACTGCTATCTTTCGACTTTTTAGCTTGTCCTTCGCCACAGCCAGAAAACACAGCCTTTCCGGCCAAACCTAAACCCGCCAACCCCGTATATTTCAGAAAATTTCTACGATTCTTGTTCATAATATGCTAAAGTTTAAAATTCTTGGTTTTAAAAATCACCTCCGATTTACTGCCCAATTGTTTCCGAACAGCATGGTAACTCTTTTCAAATTCCTTCATATGGTGCTTGTCCAGTGGTTTTCCAGACATACTCCTCGCATTAACCATTTCAATGTGAGTATCGCCTAAGGCTAATAATGTAATTACATCACCCCACGCCAAAATATTCGGAACATGAACCGCCATTGTGTAAAAATCGATGCCATCCCGTTGATCGAATAGATAACTGTAAGGACAATCATAAAGGATTAGCTCATCAACGTTATTCCATGCAGAAAAGGCTAAGGCGGCAATAGCCGTTTCTTTATAAGATTGAATGGCTAAGTGGGCAGGCTTTTGCTCCTGAATCCAATTATTCAAGCCCTCTAAATCCGCTTCCCATTCACCAATAACGGTTCGTCCCAGCCAAAGCGCCGATCTAGATAAGGTGTGGAAAGGGGGCAGCTGTCCATCGATTTTTGTTGCCACGGGCGAAGCTTGCTCGCCTGTTCCCCAGAGGTCCAGTAAAATGATATTTTCACCTTTCTTTTTAGCTTGTTCAATGTCGAGCCGAGGGATACTATCCTTCCCGCCGGTATGAATAAACAAACGATAAGCTTGATGTATGCCCGTTGCGGGGTACCATAAAAATGGGATCGCTTGTCCGGATGAGGTATACAAAACCATTCTGTTCCATCCGTCCTCCTTACCTAACCTGTCAACCCGGGCTATTGTCCTCGCCTCTCTTTCTCCTATAATATTCTTTAAGCTGTCGGCCATACGTCCCGATGCGTTACCATCTCTTCCTTTAAGAGCGCCTTGTAGCATTATGCCTTCCGACTTGCAAAATGTCGCCGTTGTTGCTACCTCCGCTTCCCGCTCCTTATTAGGATAAGTGGCCAACTGCAATGCCGGCACGGGAGCAACCCTTGGGCCTGAGCGGTCCTGCCCGTTTCCTATCCCTTTTAACTGAAGATCAAACCACCCGAGCATGGCGTCCCGCATCTCAGGCCAATACCCATGTCCGGTTTCAAAACGCCGATAAGTAATTTGATCCTTCGCGCCCATGACTTCAAAAATTAACTGTGCATTTTTAAAGCTCCTCAACATTTCTCGAGGCACAAAAGACGGGTTGGTGTCTTGATTTGCACTGAATATATTCAGTGCCCTCGGCGCAATAAGTCCCAGCACGGCAGCCTCTTCGGTAAAAACCAATCCATTTGGCAGTAGCTCGCAAACACAATTACTATTGAAAATATACGACTGAAAGGTGCCTACGCTCACTACCGGAATTGCAGCCTTTATCCGCTGATCCATCGCAGCCAACCACATCGTCTGATTTCCGCCTCCACTTGCACCCGTCGCCCCGATTCTTGTTGCATCAACCTCCTTTAATGAACAGAGTAAATCTACCGCTCGAATATTATCGGTGAGCTGCATACCTAAAAGTGTTGTACCGATATTAAATAGTGAGGCGCCGAGGTTGGCTCCATGGTACTCCTGTTCCGTGCCCGTACAGCGTTCTCCAGCTCCCCAGGCGTCAATAGTAAGGGCAACGTAGCCCGATTTCACCAAGGTTTGTGCTACCGATTGAAAAATCTCAGCTCTACGCGCATCGGGCCAGTGCCCGTGGGTAACCAGCACGGCAGGAAAAGGCCCTTTTCCATCAGGAAAATAGAGATTGGCAGTGGCGTAAATGCCTGGCCGAGTTTGAAACCGGATATTTTTAACCTCGTAACCGAGACCTTTAGAAGACCCGGTCTCGCGCAGTTCTAAAGCAAGATCGGCAAACCGCCGTAGGCCGGCGTGTTCTTCCACCTGTTTCCGTAATAAAGCGCTTTGTTCCACCCACGCCTGTTTACTTGCTGGAACAGTATGTTTCCGGAAGGCTTTTGCAGCCAGTTCCCTATAGTGCTCTGCGATAAAGTCAGGTTGCTCTTCACTTTCTAATACTTTCGGCAAGCGGTCTTGCGCTTTTACTATCGAGACTCCCATAAGAAGCGATAAAATAATGTAAAGATGCTTTACACCCATGTTATAAGTTCTATCAAGTTAATCTACATCCCACCACACTCTTGTTGCTGCGTTATCTGGACCGCCCAACAATTTCCTCCCTTCCTCCAAAGCTGCTCCGTTGGTTGAAATTTCTACGGAAGAATAAGGCAACCGCTTAATAAATGTACCGACCGGCAAATCAGCATTATCAGATTGTAGCAAGGGATACATCGTTGGCTGACCGGTACGCCGGAATTCTGCCCAAGCCTCTATCCCATCTGGAAATAGTGCCAACCATTTCTGGGTCGCAATCTGCGCGCGTTGCACAGTCTCCGATCCTGCCCAACGAACAGGAATATTGCTTACTGGCGGAGAATTTGTTTCATCGCCGGGCGCAACGGGCAAAGCATCGCTATTAATATAAGTACGAGCCCTTGCTTGATCAATGCCCCATTGTTCCAAGCTCAATTCTATACCTTTCTCATAAAATTCCTGTGCGCTGCCTCCGCCCATATCCCATCCATTCAACACCCCCTCTGCCCGTAAGAAATAGGCCTCCGCAGCCGCCATTACTTCTTGCCGCCCGTCCAAATGAGCCTCCCAAGCGGAGCCATCACTATTCCGCTCTACCCATTTTGTGCCTAAATTGGAGGTTTGATTCGGACGATTTCCCGGTAAGTTAACAGCGGTAGCAGAAGATCCGTTACGTAAACCTTTAAATTCTCCTGTGGCCACTGCAGGCTGAAAATATATCGACAGCCGGGGATCTTGATATCCTTTTAAATAAGACGCCATCGTAGAACTCATACTAAATTCATTGTTTGCTGCATTGAATGCCAAACCATTGGCGTCATCACCGTTTAACGAACGTTCAATTGTTGCACTTTGGCTGTTATCAGTCATTACACCGGCAGCTACGGCCGCTTCTGCTTCTTGCTTTGCCCTATTAGGGTCTACAGCCGATATCCGCAAAGCCATACGCAACCTAAGCGTGTTGGCAAAGCTGATCCATTTGCTTACATCGCCTCCGTAAATCAAGTCCTGACTACCGAATACATTATTGATCGCATTCGCTTTCAGGTTGGTTACAGCAGAATCCAAACACTTGAACAGGTCATCATAAATCGCCTCCTGCGAATCATAAGGGATACTACTTTCTGTACTCCCCGCCTTAAAATAGGGCACAGGACCATACTGATCCGTATAACGATGGAAAGTGTATGCCTTCATAATGTTCGCCAGGGCATATTCGCTAGAGGTGGTTTCCGTATTATCGAAGATAGCCTGTAGCTGGGGCATCGTTAATACGTAAGTAATAATGGCCGGACGGGATAACCATGTATCGTTTAATGCGTAACGATCGGTAGTGAAGCTTGTTGTTGTCAATGCATAATATTGCGCATACAGATCAGGCATTAAAATTGAAATCGTCTGATAATAGGGCCTATGAATCGTTGCGGCCGATTGCGCTCTGGAAAACATAAAAGGAAGTTCTCTCAAACCTGCTTCTGTCAGTTTTGAAGGATTTGTATTGATCTCCTCAAAATCACTGGTACATGCGCCCATTAACAATACCGCTGGCAATAGGATATATATAAGAAATGTTTTCATAATACAATTTGCAAAAGATTAAAACGATAAGTTGACATTGAAACCAAAACTGCGTGTTGACGGCAAAATACCGCTTTCAATACCTTGAAAATTACTGGTGCCAATCGCCACCTCCGGATCAACCGGTAGCGTTCGTTTTCCTATTCCCGGTATATCCAACTTCGACTTTCCTCTATAGAAAAAGAGTAAATTCCGTCCGGTGAGCGAAAAACGGGCAGTTTTTATTGGACTGTTTTTGACACTTAATGTATATCCGACTGATAATTCACGCAATCTGAAATTAGTAGCATCATAGGCAAAAAACTCACCGTAGGCATTGGTACCCCCTTGAGAAACCTGTGTCCATAGCTGTTCAGCAGAGATTGTCACATCGTTGGGTCTTCCATCGGGAAGGATGCCGGGGAGTAATAGGCCGCCGTCCCGATAAGGCATCGTATAGTCGGCTAACCCAAAATACCCAAGCATCGCGTCGGTACCGGAAATGATGGTTCCGCCTACCCGACCATCCACCATGAAAGAAAAATTAAAGTTCTTATAGTCCACTTGGTTTAACCAACTCAAGGTGTAATCGGGATTAAAATTGCCGATATGCTGCAACTGCTGGACAACCGGAAGACCGTTATTGTTGATTTGATATTGTCCATCAGCATTTTGAGCCCACTTGAACCCATAAATATCACCATAAGAACCGCCAGGTTTAATCAACAAACTTCCAAAATTAGTTGAGGGCGATATACTTGCTTGCTCGATACCCGGCAACAACGATATTACCCTATTTCGGTTTAAGGCAAAATTCACCGTGGTATTCCAATTTAAGGCTCCTTTTTTTATCGGATTTCCGGTTAACATTATCTCGAGACCTTTATTTTCAATATCACCTACATTTACGTATTGGTTATTATAGCCCGAAGGTTGCGGCAGGCCTATAAAAATTAATTGATTAACCGTATTCGTTTTATAGACGGACGCATCTAGTCCTAAGCGCCCGTCGAAGAAGCGCCATTCTGTTCCAAGTTCCCAAGCTTTCGTTTTTTCCGGCTTCAGGTCATTGATATATTTGATCTGGTCACGTGCTACAAAGCCGTCACCCGCACCCGGACTGTAGGTGTATGTTTGCTGCAACAGGTAGGGATCCGCATCGTTTCCTACTTGCGTATAAGCGGCTCTCACTTTCCCATAGCTTACCCAAGAAGGCAAATTGAGCATTTCAGAGAGCAATCCCGACAGCCCAAACGAAGGATAAAAATAGCTATGTGATGCGGGCAATGTGGAAGACCAATCGTTTCTCGCCGTCACATCTAAAAATAGCTGTTCCTTATAATTCAATTCGACACTTCCATAAACCGATTGGATTTCCTTCCTTGCGACGATATTAGCGAAAGTGGGCGTACTAGCGAAGTTAAGATCGAACATATTTGGAATGCGTAAGCCATTTGCTAAAGACTGTGTATTGAAACCGCTATTATTGAGCAAAGCCGCTCCAAGATTATAGTTGATGCCAAAATCTGCTCCAACCTTGTTCATCCCGGACAACAAAAAATCGATGTTCCGCTCCCATCGGTTTACGTTATTCTCTTGGTAGCGCCCTCCGGCCAAAGTAGGAATAGGTAAAGTACCTTGATAAAAGGCCCCGGTAATTTTATCATCATAGCGATCCAGACTATAGCGTCCCTGCGCAAAAAGCCAATCAGTGAGCTGGTACTTTACCGAACCAACCAGCATAATACGATTGCGTTCCTCATTTAAAGACATTCGGTAAACATCCCAATACGGATTTTGGAAAAACGAGCTATTGGTCCAATAATTTGGCTGCGGCTGCAGGGTTTCTTCATTAATGGTCTCGAACTGCTTTAATTCGGCTGACGACAAATCTCTCGGCATAATTAACGCTTCGTTAGTTACTCCATTATCTCCCAGCCTTGGCTTATTCTTGATTTTTTGGTTGAGATACGTAATCTTTAAATCAGTAGTCAAACCGGGCAAAATTTCATTATTAAGTCTTAAGTTGAGGGTGTTACGGTCTAACTGGTTCTCGGGCACTATACCTTTGATAAGGTTATTGGTATAAGAAGCATATCCCTGCATTTTGGCGGTACCTCCGGATATGTTAACCGAATTATTAAGCGTCGTTCCCGTATTGTAAAAATTCCGTACATTATCAGGAAAAGTAGTAGCAGGAGCTCCCCAACTGCCGGCTGCATCCTCTCCCCTTTCCCCACCATTACCACGTCCATATGTGTTTTGAAAATCCATCAACAACAGCGGTTGATCAGCGGTGATTCCTCCACTATAGTTTAAACTTACAGCGCCATCTTTACCTTTTTTAGTGGTAATCATCAATGCGCCATTTGCAGCACGGCTTCCGTATAATGCTGCAGCGGCGGGACCTTTAAGTACCGTAATTGATTCCACATCTTCCGGATTAATGCTTGCTCCGCCATCACTTCCCGAATAACCACTGCTTAAGCTTTTTTGCTGCGTAGCTACGGTATTTGCCGACCCGCCCCCGCCCTGCTCGGTGGTCATGGTATTATCGATCGGCACACCATCCACTACGATGAGCGCATTATTATTTCCGCTGATCGATCGGTTACCCCTTAGCACTACCCTTACGGCCCCGCCGGGACCGGTAGCTGCCGGCGTTACAACCGCTCCCGCCACTTTGCCATTTAAGCTGTTCATCACATTGCCACCGGGATCTTTTACAGTCGTTAAATCGCTGTTTTTTAATTCCTGCGTAGCATAGGTTAGGGATTTCGTTTGCCGTTCTATACCCAAGGCGGTCACAACTACCTCGTTTAATTGCGCCGCGGCTTCCGCCAATGATACGTGGAGTACACGTTCGCCAGCTACTCTCACTTCCTTCGTTTCATATCCTACGGCCGTGAATATCAATACGTCGCCCGCTTTTGCCTTGATGGCGAAACGTCCATTGGTATCAGTCGACGTACCTTGCTGTGATCCTTGGATATAAACACTGACACCCGGAATAGGTGCTTTTTCGGATAGGCTGTTAACGACACCACTGATTTCCTGCTGCTCTTGAGCATAATTCCTCAAGGGTAGATAAAGTAATGTCATGAGCACCAAACATCGGGTCATGTGCATGCAAAAGGGCAAATTTATTTTCATAACTTCTCACTTAGGGTTGGTAATCAAAAGGGTTAAGTTCCTTTTCTATACCAAATCACTGGGAAAATTAGCTGATAAGCAAAAATAGAAGGAGAAATCAGCGAGAACGTTATCGAAAAAAAAGAAGGGTTCTGGCAATGCGAACTAGCTATCGTTATTAGAGTTAACTAGTTTATTACTATATACTCTAAAAGTAAAATATAGATAATATAGCGATCCTAAGAATATAGTCAATAAAACAGTGCCTATCCAAAAATTATTGGACATAAGAAAGTCATTCAAACTTTCAATCGTTACATATTGTTTAAAAATAACGAATCTCATACCAAAGGCGACAAGATTTACAGCGACATGCATGATTACGCAGTATAATAGATTTTTAGTTTGGGAATATATCCAGCCGATAAATAAACTAAACAAAAAGGTTCCGATCAATGAAACGTGCAATACCGTAAAGAGCACTGAAGCTACTAAGATTCCAACTACAGGGGAATATCGTTCAGATAAACCGCGTTGAATTACTCCACGGAAAACGATTTCTTCGAATATAGGCGCAACTAACACCACATAACTAAAGCTAAAAATATCAATTTGGCTTTCTAAAATATCAGCACCTATATCTGAAACTGTAGCTTCGTCAAAAAAGCTGAACTCTTGTATAGGTAAATTCGAGATGCAAACCACTCCTAAAACGCTTGCAACAAGCGGGTTTATGTTTACTCTTTTTAGTGAAAACTCCAATTTTTCCATATAATTCTTTCTGATCATAAGCAGCAAGAACAAAAACAACAAGCAACACTTAAAGAAGCCGATTAACATCATTGCAAGGCTAATATCTTCTATAGGCGAAAAAATCCTTTTCCCAAAAGCGTGAACAATTGCAATTATTGCTACTAAAAAAAATGACTGAAGTATATTAGGATAAGCATTCATCTACTTTTCTTTTAAAATTTCCGGAAATCTATTTTGATGACTGTCCATAGTATGTAGGAATTTAAATGATTATAGTTATTGGCGCTGCTACACCGCTTGCATCCGTATTACCCTTTGTCCGATTCCTATTAATGGTCTTGCTTCTATATTTTGAACAGACAAGACCAACTTTTCACTATATCCTTTGATTTTCCTCAGCAACTCGCTCCATTAGGAAATCGCTTATAAAACCCAACAGGATTATCCATTATCTCCCCTCTAATCTATGGATTTTAGACCGTTCCAACAATAATCATCATTAAAATCATCTTTTTGTGTAAGAAAAACATAGTTTCGTGTAAAAAACTACTCACTTTAATTCTATTACTATAACTTCACATTGACAAATGACTTAAACTATAAAAGACTATTTAAACCGAGATCTAACAGCGGTTAACATAGAGAGCAGTCACTTAGTCACTACTCTGTTTATGTTGTTTAAATATACTATAAATTAATCATTCTTGTTTTAGTATGAACTATATGACAGTACGCCTCTTGATCATTTATCACCACTATATACATCCCGGGGCAGGTTAGCTTTAGAGGGATTAGTTGTTGAATTTTTAACTTATTTTTTATTTACATGAGAGAAAAAAACCTTTTTAATGGCCTTCGGGGCACAAACATCTTGCTTTTTTTATTCATATTGTCTTTGTTGGTTTACAGCTGCAAAAAGCAAATAGAATCTTCGAGCGTGGGTGTTCAACAAAATCTGACGGAACAGGCTATAGCAACTTATAAAAAAACCGTCAATCAAATCGCAAAAGGAGAAACAAAAATAGCTAGCTTAACGAGAACAGGAAGCGGTGAAGCTAAATTTACAGAATCAAACTTTTATTCCGAACTTCTTAAAAAGTCATCGTTAGACTGGAAAAATGCAAGCGTAAAAGAAACCAGGGTAGGACCGGCATTACGGGTTCCAATTGTATATCCCCGCAATACAACGCTCACTATAAACGACGCTGCGAGGAGATATAAGCTCGACGAGGTATCCTACGCTTTGTTTTATAAAGATTCAAAAGAAACGATGCATCTCGAGGTAGTAACGAGCATTCCTGATAACGATTTTTTTGAGAATCCAATTAAAAATATAAGCACATTTAGCGGCATACTGATTATTAGAGATTGGACAGGAAAAATAATGAGACAGTACCGATATGTTAAAAACCATCAACTTTTGAAGGAAGATGAAACAATGGGAACACGCTCCTTTACTACGCAAAGCTGTCATACCATATGTGCGGGCCCATTCGATCAAGATACTGAAGGAGAAGCCGTATGTACCACAAACTGTGGTGGCGGTGACGGCGGGGGAGGGGGATATCCGCCTCCTACGAATCCAGGGGATCCTGGAGATGGTGGTGGCGGTGGGGGCGGTGGATCAGGGGGCGAAGATGACACCAGTGATAACCCCGGTCCCGACGACGAGATAGAGACCCCAATAGAAAAAAACCCCTGCACAACAGCCAAAAGGCTTAACAACTATCCGTTAAGAGGAAAGGTAGCCGATTTAAAAAATAGTACAAGTGGCAACGTCGAAAAGGGATTTATGTTTTCGATAAACGATCTAACGAACCCGCCTCATTATCCAACGCATGATGTCTCAGGTAATCCGGATCAACCGTACATAGACATCACCGCATCGCCATCAAATCCCATTGATGGATTTGTTCACTCTCATTATAATGGTCTTCTTCCCATTTTCTCTGCGGGCGATATCGTAGCATTGACGGAGCTATATAAACAGGGAGCTATTAATGATGCTACTAATTTTACGTTTGCCTTGGTGACCGCTGACGGTGTTTATAATCTTGGGGTGTCTGATTTACATAAATTTCATACTTTTGCTCAGAGCTGTCCAAAATAAATTTTCGAGACAAAAAACAGGGGTTTCAACGGTCTAAAAAGCAATCCTAAAGCTTTTTAT
>NZ_SBJH01000063.1 GCF_004368405.1 Olivibacter sp. XZL3 | reverse complement strand
ATTAAATCTAACGTTTTTGATGAAAACACTCCTTAAGTTTTTAAAATATCGTGTCCACTTTTTGCTGACGATTTACATTGTTAAAGTAGATTGTTGGAAACTCATCAAAAATAAGGCTGCTTTTAAGTTGGCCTTTCCTATTGACCAGTTTTATCATTCTTGAAATGAAGAGGGAAAGTACAGGGCCGAATACCTGTAGTTTCTGTGGATTGTTACCAACGCATACAATTTTCGGAGCTTTCGGGTTATTAACATCCAAGGTAAAATCATTGCCGCTCAGAACATAATATAACTGGGGCGAGGATAATCTGGCCAATCCGATTTTTGCGCTGGCGATCTGTCCTTCAAGCTGCTCTTTTGCATTATTCTGAAAGGCGGATATAAATGGGTTGATCAATACTTTGATCTGTTCCTCCTGTTGTAATACGGCAAATAGTGGATCATAATCCACTTGCATCAGCTCTATAACATGTGGCAGGGTGCAATATCTCCCATTTTCATACTTCCGAAGAAACCAGATAATGGCTGTCAGGAAGTTTATGGGACTCTCTACAAAGAAGTCACCTTCCTTTTTTATCCAGTCGCGGTTAAGGCCAAGCATAATGGTACGGCTTGCCTCCGTAGCATCGGTTATATCGTCCATACTTTCGGGATCCAAGGGATTGCACCTGTGATATATTTTCTCGAAATCGATTACCCAAAAGGTTGGCTTCACGGCATAATTCTTCCGATATTTTAACAAGGTATTATAGGTGATTCTGGATAGATCATCGAATTTAAAATCGTATAAGAAGACGGAGAACCCTTTTTTTATATGCTGATCAATGATATGGCGGATAACAAAATAACTTTTTCCTGCGCCAGGGGTTCCTGCTACCAACAACCCTCTGAAAAGATTGATGAAGTTTATCCAACTGTTCCTTATCTTCCCCTTAAGCTGATATTTTGTCGGAAGGTTAACGGAAAATTCGTTTTCCAATAACCGTTCTTCCTGTGGAAAGGTTTCATTCTCGGTATTGAAGATGTCATGGCTAAGCTTTTCTTTTAATAGCCTTGAGAGGTATACACCTCCCGTTAGGATCATAAGGTAACCTATTGATGTCATCAGCATATAGAGTGCTGCAATGACCGCTATTCCGGTAGGAATATAAAAACAAAGTATACTTAGAAAGTAAAGTAATAGTCCGGTAATAATATAGCAAACGATTACCCTAACCTTCATCTTTTCATCCTTTTTGCCCTTTGCTCCCAACAGGGATATTGACAGCAAACCCAGTGCAGCAAGTTTGGGCAAGAAGATGTCGGAATAAAGGCCCGTCTTTGCAATAACACTTATGATTCTATCGGTAATTTCGGCTGTCCAGCTCCATTGTTCAAAAGCTCTATAACAGCATAGGTAAAAATGGATAGCTAATATGAATATGCTGATCAGTCGGGAAAAGTCGATAATTTTCCTTAAGCCCTGTATATCTTCTCCTGTGTTCATGACTGCTTTGGCTTTATCCGTCTTTTTTTCTTTTTGGAAGTAATAGAAGGTGCATATCCGGTATACTCCGGGTCAAGAAGGTCTTTTATTAGTTTATCGGTTGTAGTGGAGACAGTCAGATTGTAAAAGTTGGTTTTTCCGGCATGTTGAAGGTGCTTTTCTTCACTGTGGGGTTTTAGGTAACTGTTTATTCTTTTTGGTTTCGCCAGATAGGTCTTGACCTTATCGTTTTCGGCAAGTTTTTCCTTCAGGGCTTTGGCACTGTAGGCTTTCCCAAGACTGCTGCCATTAAAAACGGTTTTACACCGGTGATCAATGAACGTAGTGCCGTATACAAACCCTTTTTCGTTCTGACGGAAAACAAGCGCTATCCCACTTTTCTGTAATTCGGTAATCAAAGACTGTTTGGTAATGTTTTCATACCTGTTAAGCACCCAGTCGATCCGCTCTTTTAGATCATCGCGATATGGCTTCCTCTTCTCGACACTCTGTTCAAACTTTCTTTCCAACCGTTTAAGGATAGGTTTACTATAAAAGCTGCTTGCCTTGATCGGAACTCCAACTTTATTGCCCTGTCTGTCCAGTACTGAATAAAGAAGACCTTTTTTCCTAAACATTTCGCTTTCCCCATTCCCTCTGTCTGCCACGACGTTGAACTGTTTGAGCACTGCATTAAATTCCGCAAGTGATGTGAACTTATAGCTATTCATCACCGTAGTAACCACATTGCCGATTGCTCTTTTGGTAGGCAAATGTCCATACTGTATTTTTTCAGGATCAATTGCTTTTATGGCTGGCTCTGGATGATATGTTTTGCTCTCTGCTCTTATCAGGCCAAATTCTTCCTCTATGGATTTTCGTGCCTGTTCCGATTTTATCCTTCCTATATTATGCAGGTCTATGGATGTGCCATCTCTCTTTATGTTTACCGTTACAATGTGGAAATGCTGATGAGAAACATCATGATGACGATAGACCAAAAAGGGTTGGTCGCCAAAGCCGATGCGCTCCAGATAGGCTACTGCGATCTGTTGCATTTTAGCATCGTCCAATTTTTCACTTGAATGGAAGTTAAGCGAAATATGCAGTGCATTCGTTTTTACGCTTGGTTTGAGACTGGTTAGGTGTTCAAACCGCGTAAGTTTATGAGCAAAATTCAATTTTTTGATATCATCGGCAAACCCGCTGGCCATAATCAGCGTGGCAGAACCTTCCGTAACCTTCTGCTCGTTATAATGCAATATGCCCCGAATATTTTTACCTATCATGATCCTTGCAACCATTTTTCAGCAAGTTTTGAAACAATGCTTAACAGATGTTCCAGCTTAGGTTCCATCTGCTTATAAACGCTGGCAGTTTTAAGAGCGAAAAAGGCCCGTTCAGCCTCATTCTGACTGGTATGGAAACGATGCGTCTGTTGATTGATATTTATACCTATAGCTTTGATCTCTTTTCTTATCAATGCAAGCTCTTCCATAGGACCATTCATAGAAATATCCCTATGCAAATAGGTTACCCGTTGTTTTGAGAGCATCTTTCTGACCACTTCTCCTATGCTCCTGCAATCACTTTCTTTCCGGACCTTTTCAAGCTTATTAAACTCATTCAAGGTGACCCTAATAACAATCGGATTAGTCAGTACCTGTTCTTGATCTTTGATTTTTTTTCTGGGCATAAATCACACCTTTTAGAAAGTTCAGACTTTGCGAGTTCCGAGTAAAGTCCCCGGCCTCAAGGACGGCAAAGATATTTTCGTATACGAAAATACATCTTTGCTGCTCACCCGCGTGGGCATAGCTGACCTGTCCGAATGTAGTCTAAACTTGAATTATCTGTTAATGGATTGTTTTATCTAAACCTATTTGACCGTACCTCAATTTCAGTAAAGAGGGTCAATGTCTTCTACTTCTTTGGTTGGATGGAGCGGAATAAACGAACGTAATAATTGCCTGATATGTGTTCGGGTATTTCGTACAGGTTTAATGTTTAGCTGTAAGCTCTTTTGAAGAAACTCGGGTGCCTTTGTAAGCTTTTTTCTTATAGTCTTTTTCATGGTTTGAGAATAACTTCTGTCAAAGTTGAAAAAGGTTTATTAGGCTGTTTGACAACTTGTTGGGGAGTGGTTAAAGATTTTTTCCCTTTTCCTAAAAAGAATAGTGATGCAATTTTTTAGTAATTTGTATTATGATTATTTTAATATTCTGTTTATGAGTGAGCCCATTGGTCAGCATCTCAGTTTAGCGTATGGCTTTCTATTAACTTATAAAAAATCAGCGAAGCTCTATCCTCAACAGAGCTCCGCCAATCAATCAGGCTACGTGAGCCATTTCTTCACATGCTTCCGCGCATTTACGGCAAGCCTCCGCACATTCACGACAGTGTTCCATGCCCATCTGGGCATGTTTCTCACATTCCTCTGCACATACATTACAAATTTCGGCGCAGATTCTACAAAGTTGTTCGCTGTAATTACTTCCCAAACTCATAACTTCAGCAGCAGATCGACAAATTGCTGCGCATTCGAGATCCAATTGAATGCATCTTTTAAGATGACTTACATCTTCTTCATTTAAACATGCAATAGCACAATGGTTGCAGATAACTGCACAAGCATTACATGCTTCAATGCAGTTTTGATACTGTTGGTGTGACATAATAAAATGTTTAAGGGTTCAAACTGCTAGAAAAATCATTCTTTAAAAGTGTTATTTTATGATTTATCGACCCAAGCACATAAATTTGTATTGTCTAAGATGAGGAGTAATTATTTTAACAATGCATGGCTTCGGGTGCAATACGAGCTAATCCAATACTTTTAATTGTCAGAATGTTACCAGCTTCTTCTCTTCTCCTCATTTTTTGATAATTTACTAAACTGAATATATTACATAATAGCATGTCGTTTGTTTAAAAAAAGGCAAAATTGTATCCATTTGGCATCGAAAATTTCTTCGAGTAAGTACATCTTATGGATCAATTGTGAAGAGCGTCGAGGTGTTCTGAATAAGCCCATATATACACCGCAATAAAAATTATCGAAATTATCATTAGAACTACACCAAAAATCGCCCCTATTTTCTCTATGCCTGTCATATCTCGCCTCTTTTTTTTAGATGGTCGTCTTTTATTGGGAGAAGCTGTAACTTTCTTAACTTGATTCTTATTCATTTTTATATGCCAATAGCCTCAATGCGTTAAATACTACAACTAAAGTTGATCCTTCATGTGCTACAACAGCCGGACCGATGGAGGCTATCCCGAGAATAGTTAATGGAATTAGAACTGCGACGACACCTAGGCTGATCCATAAATTTTGTTTAATAATACCTTTCGCTTTACGGCTAAGCCCAATTGCAAAAGGAAGCAAATTGAGATTGTCTCCCATTAAAGCAATATCGGCAGTCTCGAGCGCAACATCCGACCCTGCTGCTCCCATTGCGATACCAACAGTGCTATTAGCCATTGCAGGTGCATCATTAACCCCATCGCCCACCATTGCTACATTCTTTTCCTGCTGCCTAAGCTTTTTTATTGCGTCAACCTTCTGTTCCGGAAGCAGGCCTCCCCATGCATCGGAAAGGCCAATCTCTCCAGCTATAGCATCAGCCACTTTTTGATTATCACCGGTTAACATGACCATACGACGAATGCCAACAGCTTCTAGATTGGACAAGGCCGCTTTTGCTTCCGGACGGGGTGTATCCATCACAGCAATCATCCCTATGTAATCTTCGTTTTTTCGTATTATCATGGTAGTATTACCTTGCCCCTCCAATTCCTGTACTTTTTTCACAAAGGTGTCCGATGGTTTCTTTGCATCCAATGTTTCAAATAGGGTAAGGTTGCCGATGTATATTGTATCTCCTTCTAATTTCGCTTTTACTCCTTTACCGAGCACTGCTTCAAGACTCTCCGCAGAAGGAACATGTGTGTTATTGAGCCTTTTTAACCCGTCCCGTACAATTGCTTTCGCCAATGGATGGTCGCTTAACGCTTCTACTGCTATTGTAATCTTAAGCAGGGTTTCTTCATTGATATCTTCAGAAGGAAAAACCGCCGTAAGTTTCGGCTTACCTTCCGTTAACGTCCCTGTCTTGTCGAAAGCTAAAGCAGTTAATGTTCCCAAGTCTTCCAGTGGTTTTCCTCCCTTTATAAGAACACCACCTTTTGCGGCTCGCGCAACGCCGCTGAGTACCGCACTCGGCGTAGATATTGCAAGGGCACACGGACTGGCAGCTACCAACACGGACATCGCTCGATAGAAGCTGTCACTAAACGTTTCATCGGTCACAAGAAACGCAAAACACAGTAAAAACACTAAAATCAGGACAGCAGGTACAAAAAGTTTTTCGAAACGATCTGTAAATTGCTGCGTGGGCGACTTTTGTGTTTGCGCTTCATTAACCATTTTAATCATCCGGGAAATCGTTGAATCACTGGCTTCCCGACTTACCTTCACTTCCAGTGTACCGTTTCCGTTAATTGAACCTGAGAATACTTTGTACTTTGCGTCTAGCGTAGCAGCTTTATTTATATCTATCTCCTCTTTCTCAAATGCCAGCTTATCAACGGGAATACTTTCCCCGGTAATTGGTGCCTGGTTGACCCCACTGGTTCCTTTAACTACAATACCATCTGCGGCAATTTTGGTGTTGGGACGAATAACGATAATGTCACCAATATTAAGTTGTTCGATGGGAACTTCTTCAATTTTATCACCTTGTTTTCTAAAGGCGGTTTTTGGTGCTAAGTCCGTGAGCGCTGCTATTGATTTACGCGCCTTTTCTAACGCAAAGTGCTCGAGTGCGTGCCCTAAACTGAATAGAAATAATAAAAGGGCACCTTCTGTCCACTGCCCAAGTGCCCCAGCTCCGCCAGCGGCCACTAACATTAAAAAGTCAATTTCAAATTCTCCTTTAGAAATAGCCTCATAGGCTTCTTTAATAACATAATAAGCTCCGAAAAAATAAGCTCCGAAAAGGAAACAAAGGGAAACCCATGCAGAGGGACCTTCTAAAAATGATAAACCAAAACCTATCCCCAATAATGTTCCTGAGATAATGCTAAAAATGAGTTCAGCGTTTTTACCAAATATACCCCCGTGAACATGATCATGCTCCTTTGTCTTACTCTCCTCATTCTTTTTATCTATCTGTTTATCTATCCCATCGCTTTTAGGTTTGACAAGTTGCGCATGCTCATTAGAAATTATTTTAATTCCCATACCTGTTATTGAGCGTTCAACTTCCTTTTGATCGATTTTGTGATGGTCGAATTCAACATGTATTACTCCGGTTCCCGAAACCGATACCGTAGTAAAACCTTCAATTCTCTTCAATTTCCTTTCGATAAGCCGCGCATGTCTTACATGTCTAACACCATCTGTGTGTATCAATAAATGCCCAAATTTTTCGGTAAATGTGGCTCCTGCTTTTTTAGCCAAGCTTTGTATTCTTTCGATGGAGATAACATCCGGGTCATAGTGGAAACATAATTGAGCTTTACTTTGCTTATTTTGAGGTTTGAGATGTACCTTTTCAATCCCATTTCTACCTTCCAGCAATTTTATTAAACGCTCAACGCAACGATCCCGTTCATCAGGGATTTCCGGAAGGAGTATGTCTAAGTTTATTTTTGTTTTTTTCATGGTCACCTTTATTGGTTTTGGCACTTGATCCTTCTTTGCTACAATAAGGGATATAATTTATATATAATACAAAGTTTCAGTAACATTTGTTGCCTCTTTATCGCTGGAATCGTGAAGTGCAGGATAACGCGTTATCCTGCTTTACTATTACCTCTTCTATTCCTCCTCCTCACTGTTTTTCATTTTTGACAGCAGGTCATAAGCGCCGTTAACTACTATTTTGGTAGAGTCGATATTTTTCGGAAGAGTAACTTCTACATATCCCGCCTCCGATAGACCGGTCGTTACTTCGACCAGTTGGAAATCGTGCATCTTTTCAGCAGGAGCATTTTCAGATTTCACATTTCTTACACCTTTTTCAATAAATATGTATTTTTTGCCTAAGTAATCTACCACCCCGCCTTCAGGAAGTGCGTTTACCTCGTTGTTACCTGTTTCAATAAACGCCTTAATATAGGTGTTGGGTATCAGGCTCTCACTTTGGATGGTAGCTAAACAGTGTACCGTCACGGTTTTATCCGGATCAATTTCGCGCCCAACTAAAATAACCTTTGCTATTCTTTCCTCTGTCTCATTATTTAATGTAAATCGCACAGATTGGCCTTTTTTCACTTTCGATACATCTTTTTCAAAAACCTTAAGTTCTACATGAAGGTTGACGTTATTAACAATTTCGAACATTACGTCGTTGGGTGCGACAAATCTGCCTACATTGGTATTTACCTTAGTAACGTAACCGTTAATTGGAGCATAGATATTTATCGTACTCCTGATATTTCCTGCACTCAGTGTGGTAGCATTGATATTTATCAATTTTAAACGCTCTTTAAGGGCACTGGTTCTCGACAGCATTGTCAGATATTGCGATTTTGCTTGTTGCACGGTTTTTTGCGCATTGATGTTTTGCTTCGACAATTCCAATTGCCTTTTATATTCGGCATCGGCGAGCTCCAGTTGGCTGTTACTTTCCAGGTAGTCCTGCTGCAGCTGGACATAGTCCTGATTTTCAAGAACGGCAATAACCTGGCCTCTGCGAACTGAAGCACCCTGCAACAATGAAGTAGATTTAACGATACCTCCCAACTGGGTTGTAATGCTATAAAGGTTTTCTGGCGGGACGTCTACAAATCCGTTTACTTTCAAAACACCGCTAAGTGATTTCTTTTCGACGGTTCCGATCTTTATTTGTGAGCCTTTATATTGAGCTGGAGAAAGTTCGACAATATTGGAATTTTCTTCTTCGGCAACTGTTGTTTCCGGCTCCTGTGTTTCCGTGGTTTTGGTTCCACACGAAGAGAACAGCATAAGAATAAGTACTGTTGCTACAAGTATTTGTTTGATATTTATGTTCTTTTTCATTGCTGGATTATTGATTTAAGCCAATAAGGTATTGTGCTGTATATACGGACTGATTGTATTGATTAAGTGCCTGTAAGTATGCAAAACGAATGTCGGAATAAGTCCGAAGAGCTACAGAGAACTCAAGATAACCGATTTCGCCATTTTGAAATGCAACTTGTGCCTGCCGCAAAATCAGATTTGCGTTCGGCAGCGCACTGTTCTGATAATAGTCAATGCTCTTCGAATTTTTCAATAAATCTTGGTTTGCCTGTTGAAATTGCGATTTCAGATTTGTCTGAGCTAAATCGTATTGTGATTCCGCTATTTGTTTCTGAATCTTTGCTGTCTTAATGCGGTTAGCAAAAGGTTTATAGAAGATTGGCAATGCTACACCTACCTGTATTCCCTGAAACCGCTTTCCCGCATCGAACACCACTTCTTGTCCGTTTACATTCTGTGAACCGATTATGGATTGGTTAAAATATCCTAGTGTAAAGTCCGGGCCAGCTTTCGCTTTCTCTATACCAATGCTTTTATCTGCTATCTCTATCTGCTGTTTTTGCATAGAAAGCCACGGATTTTCACTAACACTGCCTGTATTACTTTGCCAATGTTCTTTTTTTAATTCGCTTTCTGAGATTTGGATACTGTCTTGTGTATTAAGGAGCCTTTTCAGCTCGGCCATATAGATCATAATATCTGCTCTATTTTTTTCGAGCTGATTGAGAACTTCATTTCGCTGCGTTTCAGCTGTTGTTTTTTCCAGCAAATTAGTTTCCCCTGTCCGGTAACGCAGGGATGACGCCCTGAGAAAATTATTAAATATAGAGTCTTGGGTATGGTAAAGCTTTTGAAGTGAAAGAAAATACGCAAGTTGTCCGTATGTGCTTTTGACCTGGTAGATTAATTCATTCTCGGTAACGCCGAGATTAAGCTCGCTACTTTTAAGCTGGGCATCGTAGAGTTTACGCTGTTTACCAAATAAGAACGGATTCACAATGCTTTGACTGATCGAAATATTATTATCTCGTTTAATTGTATTCATTTGACCATATTGAAGATCAAAATTTGTTTTCCCAAAGTCAATCGAGGTCCCGCGCAATGCTCTTTGTTGATCGATTTGCAATGCTGCTGAATTCACCATTTGGTTGTTTTTAAGTGCTATTTCAATTGCCTCTGCCAATGTTATCCGTTGGGAAATTGAAGATGGTTCCTGTGCTTTAGAACTATAAGGAAACATCAAGAACGCCAAAAAGGCAACCACCGCAGTTCCTTTTACTATGTGCTTTTTTAGTTTGAAGGACTCAAAATAGGTGTACAATACCGGCAAAACTAGTAGCGTTAGAATCGTTGATGTAATCAATCCGCCAATTACAACTGTTGCCAGCGGCTTTTGGACCTCCGCTCCGGCTGCTGTAGATAATGCCATGGGCATAAACCCTAAAGACGCAACGGTAGCAGTCATCAGTACGGGACGAAGTCTAACGGCTGTCCCTTTTATTACGATTTCTCTTAAATCCTTTATACCGGACTTTTTCAACCGATTGAATTCGGTTATTAATACAATCCCGTTTAATACGGCAACCCCGAAGAGCGCAATGAACCCCACTCCAGCGGAAATACTGAACGGCATTCCTCGCACCAAAAGGGCAAATACTCCACCTATTGCAGCCATTGGAATAGCTGTAAAAATTAATATAGATTGTTTTATTGATCCAAAAGTGAAATACAGTAATAAAAGTATCAGCAATAGTGCCACAGGTACAGCAACAGATAAGCGCCGGCTGGCGGCTTGAAGATTTTCAAACTGCCCCCCGTAAGTAATGTAATAGCCGGTAGGCAATTTAATCTGACTGCCGATTTTCTGTTCAATTTCTTCTACGACACTTTCGATATCTCTTCCCCTAACGTTTAGACCTACGATAATTCTACGCTTTGTATCTTCCCGTTGTATCTGGTTCGGACCTACCTCAAAGTCTACTGATGCCACTTGCGACAATGGGACTTTTTCACCATCGGGCGTTGATATAAACAGGCTGCGAACGTTATCGATGTTCTGTCTGTATTCTTCATCCAAGCGAACTACCAAATCAAAGCGCTTTTCGCCTTCATACACCAGCCCTGCCGCCTGACCGGCAAAAGCGGCATTTACGGCCTGGTTCACAGCCTCGACATCTATCGCGAAACGGGCAAGCCGGTCGCGATCCACCTTAATGACAATCTGAGGGAGACCACTGGCCTGCTCGATATATAGATCAGCAGCCCCTTGGACCGTTGCAACGATTTTGCCTATTTTTCGCGAGAGATCGGTTAGGTGATCCAGATCATCACCGAAAATTTTAATTCCTATGTCCTGTCGCACCCCTGATATTAGCTCGTTGGAGCGTAACTGAATGGGCTGTGAAAAGCCAAAAGTTACACCGGTGACCGGTTCTAGCGCCTCAGCCATTTTATCAGCTAACTCTTCCCGATCAACCGCACTTACCCAATCTTTTTTATCCTTTAGAATAATGGTTAGGTCAGTTGCTTCCATAGGCATTGGATCTGTCGGAATTTCTGCCGCACCTATTTTTCCTACTACCTCTATCACTTCAGGAAATTTGTCGATGAGTATAGCAGAGGCTTGATTGACTTTATCTATCGTTTGGCTGAGGGAACTTCCGGTAAGTAATCTTGTTTCTACCGCAAAATCACCTTCTTCGAGCGTCGGGATAAATTCACCGCCCATTCGGGTAAAGGCAAAAACACTAAGGCCTAGCAAAACTACTGCCGTAAGTACTACAATTACACGATTGCGAAGCGCTATACGGATCATCGGATCATAATACTTATGAAAAAAGTCCATCATACGATCCGAAAAATTGCGCTTATGGCTAATCTTTTTGCTCAATATAAGTGCTGACATCATCGGTACATAGGTAAGGGAGAGAATGAAAGCACCTAAAATGGCAAAGGACACTGTTTGCGCCATGGGACCGAACATTTTTCCCTCTATACCTACAAGTGCAAGAATAGGGAGATAGACAATTAGAATTATAATCTCACCGAATGCAGCGGCAGATCGTATTTTTGAAGCTGACTCATAGACCTCATCATCCATTTCCTTTTGCGAAAGCTTATTGGTATTCCTGCTTAAACCGAGATGATGCATGGTGGCTTCGACAATAATAACGGCTCCATCAACGATTAATCCGAAATCGATGGCCCCAAGGCTCATCAGGTTTCCACTGACCCCGAACATATTCATCATCGAAATAGCAAAAAGCATTGAAAGAGGTATAACAGAAGCAACTACAATCCCGGCCCGGAGATTTCCAAGAAATAGTACAAGTACAAAAATGACTATTAATGCGCCTTCTATCAGATTTTTTGCGACTGTTCCGATCGCCCGGTCAACAAGAGCACTGCGATCCAAAAAGGGCTCAATGGTAACGCCCTCTGGAAGTGTTTTGTTGATACGTGCTATCTTTTCTTTTACCTTGCTTACGACTTCATTTGCATTTGAGCCCTTAAGCATCATTACAATACCCCCAACTGCTTCTCCTTGGCTTTTTTTCGTGGTTCTTGTCAATGCACCATACCGAATAGCATTACCAAGTTTGACTTCGGCAATATCTCTGATCAGTATTGGTACCTGCTTTGGACTTTTCCTGACGACAATTTTTTTAATATCATCAATACTTCCCACCAAACCTTCACTTCGGATAAAGTAAGCATTGGGTTTTTTATCTATATATGCGCCACCTGTGTTTTGATTATTGCGCTCCAATGCGCTAAAAACATCATTAATGCTTAGATTATAACTATTCAGCTTATCCGGATCAAGTGCAATTTCATATTGTTTTAACAAACCTCCAAAACTATTTACTTCCGCTATGCCCGGCGTTCCCAATAATTGCCTGCGTACAATCCAATCTTCGATCGTACGTAATTCTCTTGCGTCATACTTCTCTTCATAACCAGGTTTCGCATGCACTACATACTGGTAGATTTCCCCGAGACCGGTCGAGATCGGAGCGATCTCGGGTTTACCTACATCCGAAGGAATATTGTTACCTGCTTCGGTTAATTTTTCGTTCACCTGTTGACGGGCCCAATAAATGTCAACATCGTCATGAAACACAATGGTGACTACTGAAAGGCCGAAACGGGAAATCGAACGTACCTGCTCTATTTCCGGAATAGTTGACATCGTTTGCTCTACCGGAAAAGTTATTAGCCGTTCCACTTCAGGTGTCGCAAGTGATGGACTTTGGGTTATCACCTGAACCTGATTGTTTGTGATATCAGGCGTCGCATCAATTGGTAGCTGCTTTAACGAATACAGCCCCCAGGCAATCAACCCGAGCGTCATCAAAGCAACAATCAGTTTATTCTCTATAGAGAACTTAATAATTTTATTAAGCATATCTTATTTGAAATGAATTAAAGCATGTAGAATCGTTCCAATAATCGCTAACAGCAAAATCATTGAAAGTAGAAATATACCAACCACCCTTAGGATTTTTATCCATTGAGGTTGCTTGTAGTTCTTTCCTGAACGACCTACGCTTTTTGCTGGTAATGACCTTTTCTTTTTAGCCATAGCCTGAGCAATAATATTATTTGATTTTGGTAATTAAATGGACAAACTTGAGCCCATATACGCACAGAAACGTGCTTAAGAAATCACTTTAGGCGGTTGCCATACATTTATATGGGCTTCCAGGCATTTTCCGGGGGTATGCCAACTATGAGATTCAAGAACAATAGGATCGGGGCTCACAATAATGTAAGCCTTTTGCTGTATTGAAGGTGTAGCACAACATGTGCATTGACAGAATGGTGTACAACTATCTTTGTGATCCTGATTCTTCGATGAGGTAACAGAAAGCTCTGTTCGTTTGTGAAGACTGGTAGTCGCAATTTTATCTGTACACGGCATCATTACCTGAACCAGTACTATTAGCGCACATATATAAGATAACAGCTTCATCATTTGCAAATATATATTTTTTTATATTATGTAACTAACTTTCCAGTTTTTATATGATAGTATAATGGCCTGAAAAGTTAGTTATTCTGAAAAAACAAGAGACGGCTACGGCAAACTGCGTTTCGTTTCTTAATATTTTACTTCGCTAAATTTAATATTCGAAACGCCCCTCTTAGTACAATAGCAAAAACGATTGTACCAACAATCAGGTCCGGCAAACGGGACGCAGTAATGAAAACCAGTATGCCTGCCAGCATAACACCGATATTTATAATTACGTCATTGGAAGTAAATATTTGACTAGCTTTGATGTGTGCCTCATCACTCTTAGTTCTGCGAAGGATTACAAGGGAAAACGCATTCCCGATCAAGGCCAATAACGAAATAACTACCATCATTCCAAATTCAGGTGTTTCTCCAAACCCCATGAAACGTCTGATTACCTCTGAAAAGCCTAAAACAGCAAGTATTATCTGAAAGTATCCACTCGCTTTTGCAATTTTCTTTTTTCGGAGGACTGTCCCACCAACGGCATATAAGCTGAGTCCATACACGAGTGCATCAGCTAACATATCCAAGCTATCGGCAACAAGCCCCATTGAATGAGAAATAAATCCTGTTATAATTTCGAGTATAAAGAAAAAGGCATTGATAATCAGCACATATAGCAGCAGCTTGCGCTCTTCACGCTCTGAACCTACTGCTGAAGTGTTGTCTGCTTCTTCAGTTGAAATGAAACGATCTCCTAAGTTCAGCTCTTTAATGGCCTTGGCTATGCGATCTATATTTCCGGTATGTATCACAATCAGCTTCCTCTCCGGAAGATTAAAATCGAGGTGAATAAGCTCTTCAATCCCGTCTAATTTCATTCGGACCATTTGCTCCTCTGCGGCACAGTCCATATTTTTTATTTCAAAAGTTGATTTTTTCATGGCTATAATTTTATTTTTAAACCACCGTTAACGACGAACCCATCGAGTGGTGCATATATATCACGGAATATGGGCTTTGTAACTGTTCCTGTATAAATACTGTCAAATCTGGTTTGCCGGGTATCCGTAAAGTTCTCAAAATTGACAAAAAGAGAGAAGCGTTCCCATATCTTTTCAGCCATAAAGCCACAGGTCCAATAGGGCTTTCCCGTAGTGCCGTCATTGAGGGCCTGACGGCTATAATAATAGGCTTCCAGTCCAAGTTTCCATTTATCCTCGATCTCATACATGAGGACATTATTCAACCGGTGGCGGGCAGTCAATGGATTCTCCCGCTTTTGTGTTCCTTCACGGAGCCAGGCGTCGGTAAAGGTATAACCGATGAACAGTTTAAAATCACCGTAGCCCAGCTTTACATTCGTCTCCCAGCCCTTCGTATCCACATAGCCGTCTGCATTCACCAATTGCACCGTTCCGGACCCGGCAAATTCTGTAAGTAATGGATCATTGATACGGGTATAAAAGAAGAGCTGGTTTACGCTTAGGCTTACCTTCTCGAAGAGTGTAGTCTTATAGTTGACATCATAGCTTGCGCCATAAGACCGTTCCAGTTTATTTGCCTGTGGACTGATGGGCAGAACCGAACGGAACTGGATGCGCTCCGTTTCTTCGGTAAATATGGTCGGTGTTTTATAGCCCAGACCTCCACCCAAACGGGAAGTCACTTGAGGAGAGATCGTAAAGAGTGCAGAGATCCGTGGCAGGAATACAAAACCGTAATCGATCACATAATCCCCGCGTATACCCGTTTCCAATTGCAACCAATCCGTTGTCTTAAAGGTATTCTGAACAAATCCTCCGAATGTGTTCTGATCATAGTCCCTTTTCTGAAAACCATCTTTTGGGTATTCGCTGAAATTGTCCGTGTAGAGATTGATACCTGCTACCCAATCTGCTCTTTCGCCGTTGTTGTTGTAGGCAATCTCCGAATAGGTTGACCACTGTTTCCCGTCAAACACATAATCGGGAATGGTTATAGTCCTGTTGAAATTATTAACTGAATTCTTGATGGTCAGGCCACTGTTTTCTGTGAACCGGTGATCCAGGGAGAACTGGGTCGAGAACCGGGAGCTTTTATTCTTTTCAAAATAGCTATGGACATTACCGCCTTTTCCTTTTATGAAAAAGATATCCCCGCCGGTACGGTCCTCGAATATGGTGTTTATCCCAACGTTCATGGTAGTTTTCGGATTGAAGTATACGAACAGTTTTGGATTGAGCACATACCTTTCCGTTTTGGGTATGGCAGTAAAGCCTGTATTGGAGGGATCATAGGGCCTGCTGGAATTACGGGATGCAAATACCGTGAGACCGACCTTTTCAAACTTCTGTCCATAAAAACCATTGATGTCCAGCCCACCGGCAGAAGTTCCGTTCAGCAGAAAGCGGAGTTCCCTTTCCTCTGTAGGCGCCTTGGATACCAGGTTCACCAGGCCGGCAATGGCTCCGCCACCATACAAAGTAGATGAAGATCCTTTGATGATCTCTACCTGCTTCAGGTCCAGCGGTGGCGTCTGCAACAGACCGAGGCCGCCGGAGAAACCAGCATATAAGGGAAAGCCGTCTTTAAGTATCTGTGTATAACGGCCATCAAGTCCCTGGATACGGATGCTGGAATTGGCCGAAGTTGCTGAAACTTGTTGTGTTTGTATACCTGTGCTTTCGTTAAGCATCATGCGGATATCCCCCGGTTTCATATTTCCCTTCTCTTCCAGCTCTTCCCCTCCGATAAATTCAACACGCGTGGGAATGTTCCGGATGGTACGGGTACTTCTTGTCGATGAGATAACCACCTCCTCCAGGTCTTCATCGGCTGCTTCAAGATAAACGAAAACGGTATCCGCGGAACCGGGAAAATCCAGTGTATCCCTTTGCTCCTCATAACCTAAATTCCTGAACAGGAAAACATGCCTTCCCTCGGATAAGCCGGTAATGGAAACGGCACCGTTTTCATCGGTTGTTCCACCTCTGCTCGTACCGAGTTGTAATACCGTAGCACCTGCCAATGGTTCCTTTGTATCTGCATCTTTCAGTATGGTTGTTAATGTATGCTGGGCTAAGCACAGATTACCTGTACAAAGCCATAGTATCAAGCCTATAACTTTATTCATTCTTAAATCTTTGTATGTAAATGTAAATATGCTCTTTTAAGGGCAGCTATCAGCGCAAAACGAGAAGATATTAGGCGGTTTTGGGAGGTTGCCAAACCGATTGTGGTGAACTCTGAGGTTCAGTTTCCTCATAATTAAAATATGCTGAAGTAACAGGACATTGTTCAATCAAAAAATCAATTTCCATACTAAAAAGAACAACTCCAGTACAGCTTCCACACGAAAAGAAAGGTGAGCAGGGACAGGTTGGATTATGTTCGGTGCTATCTACTTGTTTATGTTGTTTTTTGACATTGTTCATTCCGTCAATACAGCAAAACTCCTTATTTTCACACGGGATAAAAGATAGGATTACTATATATATGGAAAGTATCGAGATTAAAACCTTCATGGTCCAAATATAGCAAAAGAAGACAAAACAACTAAGCTAATCGAAACCATGTTGTTCCAGCGAATAAACGCTAATCGCACTTTATCCCTCACCATAAAATCAAATACAATTTAAGGCGATCATTCAGTCCGATTTTTTTGTCATAAAATCTTTAGTCACTCCCCAATACGTTGTCAAAAAATGTTATATGTTTTCGGCACTCTTGTAAAAAAAGAGGATAAATGACATGGCCAAAAGATTGTTAGAGAAAAGGAACATAACTTCTGAACAGGCATTAAAAGTTTTAAGAAAGAATGGTATTGACGTTAATGAAGATCAGGCAAAAATAATTTTGGATTTCCTATATATTTTAGCTAAATTGACACTAAATCAATATTTTACAAAATATTAAAACATTCGTTTACTGCAAATTTTTCGCTTATGATTTCAGCATACCTTTATATCCGAGTAAGTACAGATGAACAGGCAAGACGGGGTTATTCTTTAAGAGAGCAGGAGGCAAGACTCCTACAATATTGTACTTTGAACGGTATAGAAGTTTTAGGCATTATCCGTGAAGATCATTCAGCCAAGACATTTAACCGTCCAGAATGGAAAAAGTTGATGATAAAGCTAAAGAAAAAACGTAAGATGGCCGTTCAGATACTTTGCGTCAAATGGGATAGATTCAGCCGCAGTATAGAAGCCGCCTATGAAATGATCGGCGTGTTGAGATCATTAAATACCACTGTTAACTCGATTGAACAACCTGTGGATGTGTCTATTCCAGAGAACAAAATGATGCTTGCCATTTATTTGGCAGTTCCGGAAGTTGAAAATGACAGGAGGGCACTAAATGTTTTTTACGGAATGAGAAAGGCAAGACGGGAAGGGCGGTGGATGGGAACAGCGACTATAGGTTATATAAACAGAGTTACCCCCGATGGAAAGAAATATATCATGCCGAAACAGCCGGAAGCAGACATTATGAAGTGGGTTTTTGAAGAGTTGGCCAAAGGTGTCTATGCCGCTGAGCAGATACGTAAAATGGCCAACGAAAAAGGGCTAAAATGTGAAAGAAATAACTTCTGGAAGATTATCCGTAATCCTGTATATTGCGGAATGATCATTGTCCCTCCTCACAAGAATGAAGAGATGGAATTTGTAAAAGGTCAACATCAGCCGATTATTTCTGAAGTTCTTTTCTACAAGATACAGGATATATTGAATGGGAACAAAAGACCTATCGCAACGAAAGTGGTTTCCAAAGACATGTTACCGTTAAGAGGATTTCTTCAATGTCCCAATTGTAGCAGAATGTTAACCGGAAGTGCGTCAAAAGGACGTCATCGGCACTATTACTATTATCACTGTTCGTCCTCAGCTTGTGGCTGTAGATTTAAGGCAGAGAAAGTGAACGGTTATTTTGAAAGGGAACTGTTAAAGTTTAAACTCATGCCTGAAACGGGCGAGCTTTTCAAAATGGTCGTCTTGGACGAATATCGTTCATCTAATCGCGAAGAACTAGATGAACGGGCCACGTTGTTTAAAAAAATTGAAGAGGAGGAGGCCATTTTGTCCAATGCTAGGAAAAAATTAATGAAGGATGAAATCGATGGCAATGATTTTAAGATCATTAAAATGGAGTGTAATGAAGAATTGAAAAAACTGGAAGCACTATTGGCCAATCTCCCAAGCAAGTCCCAGAATATAAAAACGATAGAAACCTTATTGGACAAAGTAGTAGAAACGTATTCAAATATCGATAAACACTATATGGGGGCAGATATTGAAGGGAAGCGTAGGATTGTTGGTTCGATGTACCCGGAAAATTTGTGTTTTGACGGAACTAAACATCGAACCGCCCGACTTAATGAGGCATTGTCACTTATTTTATTGATAAACAGCGAATTAGAATCAATAAAAAAAGGGAAAGATTCGTTTAATTTGAATCTTTCCCCTGAGGTAGCCCGTAGGGGAATCGAACCTGCTTACTATCAATCTATTTATCAGTATTTTACAAACTTCCCTTTTCCTAACTCACCGAATCACTCACTGGTTTGACATACGTTTTAGCTGCAATTGCCATGATGCTAATATAGTCAAATTTTATATTAAAAAGAAACCGAAATAGAAGCTTTCAGTATTATACCAGACGTCCATTGAGGCGATCTTGAACAGCACTAAAATAACTGTCGCTTATCGGAAAACCCTCTTCCCTTCCGTACAGATATAACCGATGACCATCGACCATCCGTATCTTTGGAAATGATACAATATACGATTTATGTATTCTCACAAAAAAGCTTGCCGGGAGTCGATTTTCAAGGTCCTTTAAATTGAGTAAAGCTAATGTTTTCTGTCCATCATGATTGATGGCAATATAATTACGCATACCCTCAATATAGTCCACGTCTACCAGGTTAATTTTTATAATCCGACCTTTCAATTCCGTCCTTACGAAAATATAATCACCATCCAATGTTTCCGGCCCCAATTCTGATTTTTCCTTCTTATAAAGGTGTTTGAGAATACGGTTCGCTGCCTGCAAAAATCTCGACTTGGATATGGGCTTGAGCAGATAATCTATTACTTCCAGATCAAAGCCTTCGGCAGCAAATTCACTGTAAGCTGTTGTCAGTATAATGCTGGTTTTACCATGAACCAGTCTGGCAAGATCCATACCCGACATTTTCGGCATCTGTATATCGGAAAACAAGAGGTCAATTTTATCCTCATTGACAACGCGCAAGGCCTCCAATGGGTCATTGGTGGAGGTAACGACTTCAAAAAAGTCGAACTGCCGCAAATGATGCTTCAGTACCTCAATGGGATGACTTTCATCGTCTACTATTACACAACGGATCATAAATTAGCTATTCTATATATTTCTTATCTCGAGATTCGCTTCGTGCGAATACTCCTCATTTTTGATTTCAAGATGGAAGCTGTCTCCATAAGCTTGCGTCAGTCTTTTTTTTAGATTATCCAAACCGATACCATGTGAAATCTCTTTCGGACCATCGCGTTTCCTGTTCCTTACAACAAACTGAAAAACTTTACCCTCTGCTGCTGCTTTAATCTGAATAGGATGGATTGGATTCTCAAGGTCTCCGTGTTTGAAAGCATTCTCTACCAGTGTTATCAAAACCAATGGAATAATTCTCCTTGCAGTTAAATTCCCCTCTATTGAAATATCAATAAACAGCCTGCCAGCATATCTTAATTGATAAATCTGTATGAGCTTCTTGATCTGTTCAATTTCCCTTGTGATAAGCACACCACTTTTATCGTCCTGTTTGTTCTCCATTGCATATCGCATGATATCATCCAATAATAAAATAGCATCAGCTACATCAGGGCATGAGGTAAGGCTTTTTGCATATAGAAAACTTAGTGTATTATGGAGAAAATGGGGATTGATCTGTGCGCGTAAGAATGCATGCTCTGCCAGTACCTTATCATTTTCCACCTCCAATTTTTCTTTTTCCATCTGTTTTAAATTGCGTTCTTTTAAAAGGGTTTGCATACCAAAGAAATAGCAAAGAGATAAAACGGTTACACCTAAATAAAACCATAAAGCAGTAACAAGGAAGCGGTTCAATATAACGCCCCGCGGAAAATGTATCCTACTTTTATAGAAAACGGGTTCCAACACATAACTCTGTAAAAAATAAAGGAGCAAAAAAAGCAGGCAACCTAGAAAAAAACCTCTGGTTGATTTAGCTACCCCTCCTTTCCGAAATGCATTAGAAAAAAAATAGTAACTGAGATAACAACCGTAAATTATCGGAAGTATATTCCAGAATATTACGTCGAAATCGCTGGTGGTCGCAATACCGACCAAAACCTTCATCCATAAACAGAAGACGAAAAACAAAATCCAGAAGAATAGATGCCTTGCGATTTGAGAATCACGCATGATTTGGATAACTCCTTTTTTCCCCATCACAATATTAATCTAAATGAAATAATGTAAACGCGAGTGGTTTTTTATCTATCATCAGCCTTGCCTGCTTTTCTTGATAAGCGTTCAAAGATTTCAACAAAGTTGCACTGTTTTCCATAAATAATTCTATTTTCAATGTGTCGTTTTCAATTGAACTGGTGATTACTTTAGCTCTCCTTTTTTGATCTTTTTCATACGTTCTAAGCAGGATCGTTTCATTATTGCCACTAAAATCTTTTGCGCCATCAAGTGAACAGAACCATAAAGTGATACCATGATCCTTTTTTTTCGCATCAACTAGTCTACCATGGATAAAAACCGGAACCTTTATGCCAAATATTGTAATGACAATCAATATAAAAGCAACAACATTAACTAAGATACCGATTCTATCTAGTTTTTTAGGTAAACCTGTTAAAAATAAAACCTTCTCCATATCCAATCAGTTATAATATTAAATTTGGCTATGAACTAGAGTAGCATAAGCTCCACAACCGTTGTTTAATAAGTCCTCATGTTCTCCTATTTCTACGATTTTTCCATCATCCATTACTACTATATTGTCAGCATATCTAACGGTACTTAATCTATGAGCAATAATGATGACCATTCTATCTGTAAAAAATTCTTTTAAATTTTTTACTATCTTCTTTTCTGTAACAGCATCCAAGGCACTTGTTGCTTCGTCCAAAAAAAGAATCTTAGGCTTTTTAAATACCGCACGTGCAATTAAGATCCTTTGCCTTTGGCCAGAACTCAAACCTAGTCCATTTGATCCTATCTTTGTATCATATTTTAAGGGTAAACTTTCTATAAAGTCAGCAATACAAGCTATATTAGCCGCATGCGATACATCTTCGATATCAACATCTTCTTGACCGATAGATATATTATTTGCTATCGTATCATTAAAAATATAACCATCTTGCAAAACTGTACCACAGCTTTCACGCCAAGTTCTAAAAGGAATACTATTAATATCTATATCACCTATATGAATATTTCCGTATGTCGGCTGATAAAACCGAAGTAAGACTTTTGCCAAAGTTGTTTTGCCGCTGCCACTCGCTCCAACAATTGCTGTTATCTTTTTTGATTTTAATATTAAATTGATGTTCTTAAGAGACATCTTTTCCAGCTCGGACTCAGAATACCGAAAATGCACATTATTCAATGTAATATCGCTTTCAGGTATGCTATTTTGAGGTATCGGTTTAGTAGTATAGACATATGCATTCTCGGATTTAATCTGATTTATCTCTTGTATACGCTCGATGCTTAATTTAGCTTCTTGAAACGATTTGATAAAATCCACCAACTGAACCAAAGGCTGATTTAATTGTCCATTTATATAGGTAATTGACAACATGGCACCAAGAGTTATTGAATCGTTTATAACTAAACGGGCAGCGATGAATGAGATGAGGATATTTTTAAACTCATTGATGAAAAGTGACCCACCGCTCTGCAGTTGATTCACCTTTAATCGTTCAAGATTGATCTCAAAAAGATCATACTGGGTTTGTTCCCATTGGCGCTTTTTAATCTCTTCCGCGTTATGAAGTTTTATTTCTTGCATACCGTACAAAAGCTCTACATTCTTTTCGTTACTGATTGCGAGCTGTCTAAAGCGTTGATTGTCGAGCACATTTCTTTTTGGTAAAAAGTATTTAAGCCAGTAAACATAAACTAAACTCATGACAAGAAATATAAAAAATATTGCATAACTATAAATGAACAGCACAATTCCAAAAACTATTAAGCTGAAAAACGAAAAGATAGCACTTAGCGTTCCAGAGGTAAGAAATTGTTCAATCCTTTGATGATCTGCAATCCTCTGAAGGATATCACCTGTCAATTTTCTGTCAAAGTAGGACAATGGCAATTTCATTAGCCTTCCAAAAAAGTCAGATAGAATAGATATATTAACCCTGGCACTAATATGTGTCAAGATGTGATTGCGGTAAAAATCCACAGAAGTTTTTCCTATGAACATACTAAGCTGTCCTAAAATAACAAGATATATGAAGTTGATTTCTTTGTTGCGAATACCTGTATCTACTAAATTTTGAGTTAAAAAGGGTAATATAAGCTGTATTATTGACCCCAGTAAAAGACCAAACACAATGCAGGCAACGGCTTTCTTATAATGTTTTAAGTAATTTAGTACGAAATCAAGTGGTCTTAGCTGATCCATAGACAGCGATTCTTCAAGTTTTTGCTCGTCCGGTGGTGAGAAATACATAACATATCCCTTGTCTCCTGCCCCCAGCCATCCTTCCCTAAATTTCCTGTGACTGTATCTGATCTTACCAATAGCTGGGTCTGCGACATAAACAAATTTCATTGTGATTTTATAAACTACGATGAAATGCGATTTATTCCAATGTACTATGGATGGATGATTTGTTGATAATTCGAGCTCTTTTAATGTTTCTGAGCGGGCAGACACACCATATCCAAATCTTTGCGCAACTCTTGAGATTTCCAACATGCTGATGCCGGTCTTATCGGTACCTGATAATTCAGAAAGATATCCCGCAGATAATCTTTGACCATAGTGATTGAAAATCATCCGTAGACAAGTAGCACCGCAATCCCGTTGGCTAAGTTGTCGATACAGTTTGAACGAATTGGAAAACATCTTACTATGCTGATTTTACAATTGGATTTGTTTTGTCTAATTTGTATCGTTTTGAACGATAATACTGATATAGAAAATCATAAATAACCAATTCATGAAGTCTGGAATCCGATATTATTATTCGATTGACCATCATATGTATCAGGCTTCTCAATAAGTCTTTGACAGAAACTTCTAACTTATTACATCGGTCGTTTATTAATAATTCGGAAACTACTCCCTCCATTTTTTGTGTTTTGATTGTAAGAGCCTCGGCAATGAAACGATCAGTTGTTTCATTACTCATAAAGTTGTTTATCTTTTTTTGTTGTGTTCTGTATTTATCATTTATTCTCTTTTTTATAGCTATATCGGTTTTGAATTCGTCATTAAATGCGCTTTTCAAAAGGAAAAGCAGACTCTCCTTATCTGTTATGCTGTAAGAGAAGGCTGCGAGTAGAGAATCAATAGCTTTTAAACAGATCAACCAACGCTCGCTATCATAATATCGTCCTCTGATATAATTCAGTATTTTTAAAGTGCATTCACTATCAAAATAAAAGAGTTTTTCCACAGATTCTATTGAAGAACTTCCGTATCTGGAAATTTCTCGCTCATAAGTATCCAGTTGCACCTTCCATATGAGCCCATTTTCGGCATAGCTTTTTATTTCACTGTTTACCAATGCAATCACTTTGCCTATATCCTCGATATTTTTGACATTTATGCGAAAACGAATATGAGGCATCGGATCATTATACCTAATAAAGAACCAGGTATATCCTACTGTGTTTTCAGTTAGTACTTCCAAGATCCGGAAAATACATTCTGTTAAAACTTTGTCTGCCGACTTCTCACCACAATAAAACTTATAATAAATCCATTCGCTACCGACAAGGAATTTAGGTTGAGCCTTTTTCTGTATAGCTAAATTGTGATCCTTTATACTTAAATATTTGTCTTGGTTTGTAATTTGTTTGGGAAATAGCTTTTTATGGAAAATACTGATAAACTGATTGGTCAGTACGCCATTTTCACTGCTAACTATGTTGCTTGGTTCTACAAATTCCTTCAAAACAAAATATTTCCGTGAACTTATGGTGTCAATTAACAAACGTATTGATGTTTCGTTTGTAAAGTCAATTAACAATTCATTGTCGGATTCGGCCAAGACAACTTTATCCGTAATATTCCACTTTGATCTAAAAATTGCTATCTCATCTCGCAGCATTCCAAACTCCAGACCTTTTAATTTAACAATTTCATCTGTCTTCAACTTCCACTGTGCGAGCTGTAAAATCACCTGTTTGTACTGAACTCTCGGAAAGTAAGTATGTTGCTTTTGCAACTCTCCCCAACTCAAACCTAATCCAGATCTGACATCTTGGAATTGAATATCTGCCAAGAAGCGATAGACTGGAAGCGCATTCAATTTATAGTTATGGGCATTACTCAATCTTGGCTTTACCACCTTATCCAATGATTTGGACCGTAGTATGATTTTATTATTCCGGACACTGACTAAAATATCACTTAGCTTTATTTGCTGTCCGCTGTTTTTTGAGGACCTCGCCAAATAAGGAATTTCATAATCGCGAATCGGGGGATGGATAAGAATATTGCCAACACGATCTTCAGGCAAATGCACAATTTCTGCAATTATTTCTTGATCCGAATGAGCCTTTTCTATATCCGCAATTATTTTAATGTGATTTCTAATATCTGTGTCTGCATGGGCAAATCTGGAAAGTAAATTTACTCCACTCGCCCCACCTACAGTCTCTATGAACAACGTTGCATCGTTAGAGCTAATAGATCTGAACATTACATAAAACGACAAGGGCATGTTATGCCAATTGCTATCAAAATCCTTAAGATCCTCATCGGTAATTTTGATGACGTTCTTGTTTTCTGAGAGGCATGATAATAATTTCTCGTTTAAATATGACTCCACTTTTCCCCAATGTTTAGTGGTATCTCTTTCCCGTTGCACGACACTTAGGTCACTAACAAGCTGAGAGATAGGCTTTCTTGGAACATTCGGGTACAATAATCCAGACTCACTATCCAGAGCAATCAATAAAGGAATTTCATTATCCCCATATCTTTCATAGAATCTTTTCTTAAAGCTTTCAAGGTCTTCATTCGGCCTATAAGTATTTAATTTGTTTAGCACTTCTAATGCCGATTGTAAATCGTCAGCAAAAAGTGGACACGATATTTTAAAAACTTAAGGAGTGTTTTCATCAAAAACGTTAGATTTAAT
>NZ_SBJH01000061.1 GCF_004368405.1 Olivibacter sp. XZL3 | reverse complement strand
TGTAGTGCTGTGCACTCTTGTTGCCAAAAACGGTGCAGTCTTAATTGCCAAAAACTGTGCATTGTTATTTCCCGATTACAAGTGGCACGGTTTGACCGAAATCACTGGCACTCTCCCTCCGAAATAACCACATATCTGTCCCTGGAAATAATCCGTATCTTATCCCGCTGTTTAAGCCAGTTGGTAAGTGTAGCTTCTTCACGATCAGCAAGCAGGCCAATCGGTCTGTTTGTTGCTAAGTCTACGAGTATACTGCCGTAACGTTCCCGTTTCCTGATGGCCCAGTCATCTATGCCCAAAGCTTCCACTTTATCGCTTTTGGGAAGTTCTGTCCGGTCTATTATACGTAATAAGGTTGTATCACTTACCGGTATAGAAAATTCACCACATATCCTTTCGGCAGATTTTCCACCGGCTTCGATCGCTATGTTCAGTAGTCTGGCCTGTAATCTCTCCGTTTTCCTCTGATATGACCGGAAATGGTTGTCGAACCTTTCGGTAAATACCTTTAATGGACATTCATCGGTGAGACAATAAAACTTACGGGCCCTGAGAAATATTCTCGAGGATTTTCCGAACGAGGGTAGATCATTAAACTTTCTGGTGTAATAGCTGTGTATCTTTGAAGATACCAGACAACAATTCGGACAGACACTTCCTTTTTGGGTGCTCTGCACATAAATATTAAGCCTGTCTATTTGGTTATCTACTGAAATGACCCGGAACCTGTCACCGGAATTGAAGATTATTTTGGTGGCATTCATTAGTAATATAACGAATCCAAACGCTTGATCTCATAGCTTTACCACCAAAAGTGGGGAAGAACCACTTTTCCCGGAATATTCATTCAATAAGTCCCGTATCAGTATTGGCGTTAATCTTTACAGAATAAATTCCGCTTTCTCTCCCTGCTTGACTGGCGTATAGTTCACTAGTCCCAATAATTTGTCGATTCCCAGCCTTCAAATTAAAGTAATAATGTCCATTCGCGGAAGTTTTTCGTACAAAATTTGCGTCTTCTTTAGCATTTTGTATAACAGATTTTATTCCATTTTCGCATGCGGATTTTGTAGCGTAACCTTCGCTTGCCAAAATGATTTGACCGTTAGCAGCTGCTAATCTGAACTGATACTCTCCATTTGAGCGTCTCGATATAATGAATTTACCCATAAGCACGCTAGTTAATAAAATTTTTGTTTATTTCAAGGATAAGATGATCTATTCCGTTTTTCCATTTTTCTACCTTTTGCACGTTTATAGATTTGATCTTATGAATGTTTCCATTGACGTGGTCCCTGTCCGCTCGATCTTCCTAATCACTTTATGTGTATTGTCAAGTCTTATTAATTTGTAATCTGAGCTGGCTAAATCTTCGTTCCTTTTTTGAAGGTAATTATTATTTCCAACGATCTACAATGGTATTTCATTTTGTAAATATTATACATTCATCCATTTTTTCATATTTGCTTGTAAACGTGCTTGCTTATCTATCGTCAAAAAATTCAGCCGGCCACTAGGGTGATTTCTTATGTTTTTTATATGCGGATACGTAGCCCACAAAAAATTTCTAAATAAATCATCATTGCCACATTCCACTATTCGGTAGGTATCTTCTGCCAATAGAAACAGATTATGCTCAAATTCCCTTCTCGATTTAGGCGGAGGCATTCCATATTTACTCTTCTCCATTTTCTTTTGATTTTAATTCTTTTTGTTGCACCATATTGGCAACTGAATTTGCCATCAGCCTGGCCATTTCATCAACTGTATGAAGGTTAGCTCTTCGGTTAGGCGCTAATCTGGCATTTTTTATCCCTTTAATTGATTTGACGTTCGATCTGTTAATCATTACCTGGTCTCTTTCAAAACCTTCGGATAAAAAATGCATGTTCCGTTCAAATTCTTTTCTACTGTTCGGCATCTTTTCTGTTTTTAAATTCTGGTCTGTCGAAATTTGCCAATGAATTAGCTAATAGTCGTGTTGAGTCATCAATAGTCAGAAAATTGGTTCGTCTGTTCGGTAATTGTTTTGCGTTCAGCAAGCTATTGAGCATCCTCCGACTAGGCGGTAAATGAAATCTTCCTTTCTCAATACTCTCGGCTAAAATATCTATATGCCGTTCAAATTCTTTTCTGTTGCTTGGTGTAATCATCTTATTAACTCCTTTTGTTCAAACACATCAATGTACCTGGAATCGTAGCCAAAAGATATTTGCCAAATAAGCTTATACCCGGCTTTCAGCGTTTCGATCTTGGCTTTTGTTACGGTTGTATAATAACCTGTTTTTTCAGCAACCCCCTGTTCTCTATTATCCCAATTTCTTCCTTTACGCCAGTATACAGATTTAGTATTGTCTTTGAGATTTGGGATTAGAGTACCTAGAATTGTAGTCATTACAGCTGGTACCAACTCACTTCCGGTAACATTACCCGCATATTCACTCTTAATAAATAGCGGAATTATATCTTCTTCCTCATAAACACTATCAGGATAACCATTCGCCGGAAAAGTTGGCCAAGGATAAGAGTGACGTTTTGCAGAGAATTTTGCCATAGGGATCAGATAGGCTGTAAGCTCAATTTTTTCTTTACCGCTACGGCGAGATTCCGAATGCTGTGTAGCGTAATAGTTCAGTGGAAGCTCACCATCAACTAATAGTTTGTCAAAAGCAATATTTCCGGTTTCAAAAAAATCTTTTACAGCATTTTCAAAAGTTTCATTACTGCTATTAAACTGAGGTGCTAATTTGTTTTCAGGGAACGTAGGTTGATAAAACCGTAAGATATTAGCAACTTTCTCCCTGTCACTGAGTGTAGTGCAAGTGCACACAGCAACATTTAAAGCATATCTCAAAAGAGTATCAAAATCCGAAACAAGGGAGATGTCGTTATGATCATTAAAACTCCGATCAATATATCTACTTGCTTTCTGACTATCCTCAATAGATAATGAGGCTAATGCTTTTACCTGTCCCACCAATGCCTCAGCAAACTGTTTGGTCAAAATGTTTAACTCATTAAGCTCATATATGGGATCACTTATCGGTTCCAAATACTCTTCTTCAAACACTATTTCCCCTTTGCTCTTATTAGAGGTAGCAAAAGTTTGCTCAAATTTTGCAATCAACTCATCCAAATCATTAATGCCGTTATTTTTAAGTTCGGCAAGAGATGCAAGAATGGCTTCCCTTATCATAAAGTGATTAAGTTTCAATATCTCTTGTTCCCTTTCTTCCAAAGCAGTTTTCAGATTTTCAGCAAAACCATCAGGATTTAAATTTGAGAGTTGATGAATAATAGAAGCGGAAAATTCTTTTGAGATGCTATAGCCGTCGCTAAGCAGCTCGTTAATTAGTTCTCTCATAATAATGCCTGGGTTAATGGAGCCGAGCCAAACCAAGGTTTCAATAACCCTATTTTTTACAACTAATGAAGGATGATTTAAAAACCAAATAAGGAACTTTAGTAAATGATCGTCTTGTTCATGGGTGTTTACTTTATCGGCTTGTTGATTCAGCCACTCATACCTATCATAAAAATGCTGCCCAGTTCTCACCATCAAATTAATATGCTCCAGGACAGTTTCTAAGATCAATTGCTTTTCTTGCTCATCATTTATATTCCGAAGCAATGAAATAATTTGGTTGGCAATTACCCATTCTTCAAAATAAGGTTCATTAATAATCAGTTGTTTTATGTCTTTGATAAATTCTTCAGAGTTATTGTACGTTTCGGCAAAAAGATTTCTTATGTCATTTATTTTATTGGAGTAGTTAAATGACCATATTCCATATTTTTCATCCTGAACTTTTTGCAATGCGTCGATTATCACTTTTCTTGCACCGCTTTTATTTTCTGTATCAATCTTCCTCTGTGCCTCGCCTTTTGCAATAATTAGTTCGTTAAGAGGATCTTTCTCTTCTCGTTTAGGAGTTGAAGGTTTTCTTTCTTCTTCAGTTTCTTCTTTTGAAGGTTGATTTGGTTGCATTCCAACCGCTTCTAAATACGGGTTCAATTTCTCAAAATTTGAAGTGCTCAATTCGCTAAACAATTCCCGTAGATACTCATATCGAAATTCATCGCTTATTTCAGCAACCAGAAACCGAGCCAGGCGCTTAAATACTATGTCTAACTTTTCTGGTTCACTTTTTTCCCAATGATTTAGAATACCTGCCTGAATCTTTGCATAACCTCTGATATATCTATCATCCCCAAGCATAAACAATTCACTAAGTCCCCAAACGATAAGGGAACCTGAATCTTTAAAATTCCGCAACATGTCCAATATACCACTCTGCTCTTCAATTGCCCTGGCTCCCAATATATACCCCTCGCCTGTGTAAGGCATATCAACCGTCCCCGACTCAGCATTAGCAATAATGGTTTGATGATCCGGAAGCAACAAATGTTTAAAGTATTCTATTGACTTGTTTAAAAACCCGACTTTGGCCAAATCGCCGACAAACTCTTCCTGCTGCTGTTTCACATATCGTTGGAATGTCATCTCGCCGGATGCATTATGAAGATGCGCTGCGAACTTCTGGAGGTAGGAAAGATTACCATCCTTAGGGACAATATTTGAAACAGCAGTATTTATAATTCCCAATTGAGCTTCTTTGTACCATGATGGCCCCATAGAGGTATCAATCATTTCCTTAAATGCTTGTCTAGCCTTATCCTCATTCTTTAAGAGCGCATACAATTCAACTAATCTCAACAGGTATTCATTTCTCTCCCATCTATTTTCTACAGTATTTACAACATGCTCTTCTAACACTTTTGCTACTTTGAAAGCAGACACTTCATGTTTGGCTTCCTTAGCTAATTCCCTGGCAATAACAAACAAGCTATCGGTATAACCTTCGGTGTATAGCCCAAGCTGATATGGCTTCTTATTGACTATTTGCTCAACAAAAACGGGAATATAATCGGGGAAAGCATCTATCAATAAATGAATCAGGCTTTTGTAGATGACCGGGTAAATCAATTCAGGAAGGGCATAGCTTCTCTTCCAACTCATCCTATCTCTTAAGTCCGGAATTAACTTTTCAATTAGCGCGGTTAGTTTACTCTGAAGCTGTTTGACCTCTTCATTCCTGCCGTCAATTTTATAACGCTTTACTTTTCCTGCCAGGAAGCATAAATGCTTAAAAACTGATTTTATACTTTCTTCCCAATTGAATGAGTACCCATATTGTGGCAGTGCCGGATATTGGCCTACAGTATCAAAATACCCAAGACTTTCTGCATTGAGCGTAAACCGATGTATGGATTGATGATTTAAGTCAACGCCATTTTCTTTTCGCAAATCGAATTCTTCAGCATCTGGGAAAACATTCCGGTATAGACTTTCGATAAGATCAAGTCTCTTTGATCTTCCTAATAAAATATAAAGTAAAAAGAAATGATAATCAGGATGAGTACCATATTTGTCAATCACGTACTCTAAATCTTCTATCCAGGCAGGAATATTATCTTTTGTTTTAATAATTGGACTTTTTCCTTGAAATTCTAATGCGTGGTATATGCTTATTGCAATAAAGCCACTTGACTTATCATCAAAAGTGAACTTATCCTCAGTTTCTTTAGTAAATGGGGGTAGATTAAATCTCCAGATAAGATAGCCGCTATTATAAGAACCTATATCATCTTTAAATTTATGTATAGCTTCTTTTGGATTACCACTTGCTTCAATCATTTTAATCGCCGTTTTCTTCAAGTGCCCAAACTCATGAAAAGCATTTTCAAAATCAGAGTTTGACGATAAGGTAACAGCACTGAATTTTAATTGGATAAATCGATTGAAGGTATCAGTATCAAAGCCACTTTCTACTATATTTCTACACGTCTGATTAATTGCATTTAATAAGATTTCAGCTTCTTCATCTGCTCCATATTCATAAAATTTTTGCAAAAGGTATAATGCATCTCCATGAGCCGTTATTAACGTTTTATTGCGTACAACATACCTTATCGCTTCTTCCGGTCTGCCTAAAGCCAGTAAAGCATTGACAAGAAAAATGGCGTTCTCTTGAAAAAGTGTATTGTACCTAAAATTCACCCGTTGCGAAAGAAGCAATAAAGAAATGACTTTGTGCGCTATCCCCAATTCGGCGGCAAGACCAATTACATTTTTAACGTCAACCAAAACAATATCAGGGTTAATACTGTTTAATGCACATTCATCAATCCATGTCTGGTTACATTCATCTAATGCGCTTCTTTTAGTTTGCTCATCTCCATTTGCCAAGTGATACACTTTCTCAGACAGGCTAAAATTTGTCTGAGGATGTTTTTGAATATAATTACTTATGTTTTTATGTACCTGTTCGTCTAATTCATTTGTCTTTTTATTTACAAAATCAGAAAAAGAGGTGTGGTAAATACTTATCGCCTCATTGTCTCTTAACAAGTGTTCGATCTTCTTAAAACCTGACAGGAAAATGTGTTTCGTAGCCTCGGGCTGTATTTCTGATAAGGTTTTCTTATCTACCGGTACTCTTAACCTTGATAAAGTAGCTGCTAGCCAGATTTCTTCCGGGTGATCATTTATTTCCAGCCAGATTTTGTTATAATAGTTTTCTATTTCTCCACCAATTACAGGAATGGAGCTTATCCAATCATCGATGGAAGGTATTTCTTCCATTCCTAAGATATACTTGGTCAAATACCTTAAATAAAGAGGATGCCCTTCTGATTTTTCTGCCAGTGCAGTTATTTGATTTGTGTTAAGCCCTATTTCTTTTATATGCTCGGAAAGATATTTTTCCGCATTCTGAATTGACAGTGGTGTAACCTTAATTTCTTTTGATGTATCAATTGCGGTCTGGAATGCATTAGGTAATAACTCTTTTGATGTACATGAGAAAATCACCTTGATATGTGGAGGCAACTTACCAGGCAAGACGGAAAGAAAGTTCTCTATTTGGGATTTGCTAACATCATCCAAACCGTCTATAATCAAAAAGGCTATTTTCCCTTGTTGTTGATAATGTAAGGATAACTGCTGTATCGCCTGGTGAATTTCTATTATCCTGTCATTTAGTGTTTTTTCAGCTTTGGGTTTGGGTGGCGGACTATTATACAGGGTACGGTGACAAACTTCCTCTACCCATTTCATAAAGAAATCTGGTGTCGCCCTGATTTGTGTTGGAATTTCTTCGCTCTCCGGAACTTTCACAAAAAACCTATCGCTTATAATGTGATTGCCAGCCTCAAATTCCAATTGAGCAGCTATTGTAGTTTTACCTGAACCCGGGCTGCCACTTACCAAAAAATAACTCCCATCAATTTGCGCTGCAACGACATCATTTATTTTTTGTAGCACTTCCTCATTGGGCGTAGTGTCTGATATATCACTTTCTATCGAATCTGGTATAGAATGCCCTTTATCGATAGTGACAATGATGTGGTGCTTGTTCAAAATCTCAGTAATACTACTGATACTTGTTGCACCGAGTGTTCCTACGGTATCATACCCAATAACTCCTACTACATGCCCATTCATTACCAGCGGTGCACCTGACAATCCATCAAATTGTTTTATATTGCTGTATTGTTCACATTCTAAATCCACATCCCATTTTGTGCCTTCATTAGTCCGAGATACATTGCCGGTATATCTTCCACCAGAGTTTACCCTTTGTGTCGGGAAACCATAGGTTTCCCAATTTTCATTGTAGGGGATTTCTATTTTTTTTAAAGGAAGACCAGGAATAATAGTTGCAGATTGATTTTTAAGTTCCAGTATGGCCACATCACGATCTGATATTCTTTCCAAAATTTCCGCCTCTACTTCCTCATCATTTAGATATAGCTTCACTGGTTGCCCTTCAGGCAAATTATGCTCAGATGTAAGTAAAATTTGTTTATCTCCTTCGGTGACAACAAAAAAGGCTGTACCTGACTTGTTTCCGCAAGTGACCTGCACGGTTGCTGTTTCTATTTGCTTTGGGTTTAATATTTTTTGGCTCATAATGTTAGTGTATAAGGGTGCTGATCTAGGTAGTGGATTGAGTAATTATATTTCTCCTTCCAATCTTTCCTGTCAAAATATTTTGAATTAGCAGTGATATAATTAAAGTATAGATTTCTATGAAAATCTACCTTCCTGGTAATGATATGTGCTATCGTTTCCTTGTCCGGGTGATTATGCTTTTGACCATTAGTAGAGATAAGATACCTTTCTGAATCAATTTTATTCAACAACTCATGGCTGATATTACCGAAGCTGCCATGATGGGAAACTTTAATTAAATCAAAAATTATTATGCCCTCTTTTTGATATTCATTTAGGGAATGAAATATCAAGCTGGGATGGGCATCGGCAAGAAAAAGCATTTTTTTGTTTTGAACCTGTAAAATAAAGGCAATGGAACTGCCATTTGTGGCCGTATCATCTTCATCAAAAGGTGTCTTTAATAATTCTTCAAGAGTTTCTGCTGTAGCAGAAATTTGCTTTGGGGCTACATCAGGCTTGTCCTTTTCCCATGACAAAAGCATCTCAAAAGCGTCATCATATAGTTCCGAATTGCCCGATTTGAAATTAGCATCATACCTTTTTAATTCATTACTCCATAGATTTTTAAGCTTTTCTAACTTTTGCTTGTCAGGGGATAGAAGGTAGATATTAGCATCAGGATTTAGTTCAATTTTGGACCTTTGTTCAATACAAATGGCCTGATTATTAAAGTCGCTATTCCATGAATATTTTCCTTGCAGCAGCGTTGCTCCAACTGCTGTACCTTGCTCTGCACTGATTCCTTGCTCTCCCTGTTTGCTTTCGTTTTGGGGATATCCTCTTCGAATTATTTGTTGCAAAATTCGCTCCTGCTTTACATCTGTTTGACCTTCCTTTTCTTCACGAAGATGACGATATGTATTATGCCAAACTTCTTTTATTGATATAAACTTTTCAGAATTATTATCTCTTAAAAGCCTTATTGCTCCTTGGATATGGTCAGCGTCAATATGTGTTAGAATTAGCTTTTCAAGGGTTCCTCGACTTTTGCCGATTTTTATTAAATCATTCTTTACATACTTTTGAAAAGTATCAACGTAGCCGCAATCAATAAGCAAATGCCTTTTCTCTTCTTCAGTTTCCTCGAAACTTATTAAGAAAGAATCGCCGTTTTTGGCAGGATATATTTTGACACAAACATCCATTTTACACTTCTTTTAATTGCAATAACTCCTCCACCAGTTGTACACCACTGTGCAAGGATTATGGTTAGAATAATCTTGCCTGCCTTCAAACCGTTCCGCTAATCTTTTCGCATTCAAAAATGCATCTTGTAAATTCCCTTGTCCTTTAAACGGAGCGTACATCTGCTCACTATTCTTTTCGTATCGAAAATCGCTGCCAAGTATTGGTTTAAGATGATTTTCGATCATGTCTTTATAAATCGCTGGGACATAGCATTTCGTAATACTGAAAATGAAGTAAATACTACAGCTCGAAAGCTTGGTTGCTCCAGGCGCAACCTACACTTAAATTGTGGCAGCGTTGGATAGCTCCGTTAAAATGCGGGGCCGAGACGCTATCCCTATTGGAGCTTGCACAAACTTTTCCATCTTGCTCGTGATGATTGTACATGCACTAATGGTTAAATACCTATTTGCTTGTTTTACTGCCTGTAATAAGTGTTGTTAGCTTATAATATTCTTCGGGCCTGCCACGTTTTCCTTTCTTATTACTTTCGCCAATTTTCTCGACATAATCCTTTAATTCGTCTGAAAATAAACCGGTGATGCGTGTCGATGTTTTTAGCTCTTTTTGGGTGCTGTCATCCAGTAAAGAAAACACTTCTGATGCAAGAAATTTACTCTTGTCTGTAACCTTCTCTAAAGCGTATAATACTTTACGGTTAAGATCCAATTTGTTATATTGATTCTCCTCTGGAACTCCAGCTTTTTTTCTCCAGTTAATTTTATCGACGGTTTTGCTTGGTAATTCTTCAAGTTTTGGTATTGGAAGATTTGGATTACCAAATTGATAGTACTTCAGATTGAAAACACTTGCTGTCGCTACTAAGGTTTTAAAGGTAGGTCCTGTTTTTGATTCTTTTAGATCTTTTACAAAGTCTCTTGTGCTGCCAGCAAGGCTAGAAATATCCATACTGTAAAGTCCAAAAACTCTCATGTATCTCTCAAGGATTGTTATAAACTCATCAAGCGCTATTTCGAACATTATTTTATTGAAAATATTTTAATATTTTATATTTATTGTCTATATTTGTATCGTATTGATAATGCGACAACAGGGAAGGGGCTTTAAACTCCTTCTTAACGGTGTCACTCTCGTCCAAAAACCGCTAAAATTTGTATACGAGAGGACTGCGGTTCATCATTATCTACTGGAAGTACTATCTTTGACGATATATTTACCAGTAGGGTGGACCGCCTGTAAGTCTTCTTGGATACAAGATTCGGATTTCGAGCAGATCTGATGACTGGTTTCTTAGCGGTTTCCAGGGCAAGAAGTTTGGCGGTTCGCCCTATTAGGTTTATACAAACCAAGGCTTCCGATTTCACCTTCTTGAGTTACATCGTTTCCATAAAATCAAAAGTTATGAAAACGAAAAAGACCAAACCAACTAATTATTTAAGCCGCAAGTCACTTGCGCATCCAATTCTAACGGTAAATCAGTTTCAGTTAAACCCTGAATCCCTTCAATCACTATTAAAGAACATCATCGCTTCACCTGAATAGAGGTGGATCAAAAGATAAAACAGATCGCGGACAGCATAGGGGAGAAGCATAAAAAGCTCAACCCGAAGCAGGCAATAAAAAGCCCATATCTCGGTCTGTCACCGACCCTATGTTTAAGTAAACCAAGCTTTGCTTAGGTTTTAGGATAGGCCCGGTTCTTTTGGTTTTTGCAATTAATCATAAAGATAAAGGCTTTCTTCTAAACCAGCAAATAATTTGTGTCCTCTTAGTGACATGGGTCGGTTTTTTTTAAATTTTTCAAACCTAAATCGAATTAAATCGACCGAAATGAAAGCATTTTTACGCTTAATGGGAGGGGTATGTGTTGTTTGGAAGCTATCAGTTCAAGCCCTCTCTGAAACATATAAAATAGTAAGTACGGCGCGCAAGCGATCGCTAACGATGGATGATGAGCGATTAGTGATAAATACTTTTCGCTTCTCAATGAGCGGTTTTCCGCTACGACTATTGCACATACAAAAAAATACTGAAAAAACCACCTGTAACTCGCGAGTTACAAGAAAACAGGGTCTAAGAAGGTTTAAAAGCATTTTTTGGTGGTTTTTTACCACTAAAATTTTCATAAAAAAGTGGTGGGAACTTAGTCGCCGACGCTCTTTTTCATCGCAAAATGGGGCTGACGGGAATGAGGCGATGATGTGGCGGAGACTGCCACGTCGTAAACTCCTCGCAGTGACGCATAGTGGTAAGGCCCTGCGCGCCCTTAAACCTTACAGCTTATACCTTATAACTCTAAAGATCTTGTTCTGTGTTTGTTTGGCACACGCCCGGCAGTCCTCCTCCCCGGAGGCTGCCCACGGCGTGGCTTTATCCACGGATTCTGTTAAACCCATACAGATAGGGGACACCGTTCCAGAAACCTTATGGCATATGCCTCTACAAATGGTAAAAGCAGGGCAGGAAGGAAGTACTACCGTAAAGCTCAATAATTATAGAGGCAAGCTTATTATACTGGATTTTTGGGCGACGTGGTGTACGGTTTGCTTGGCTTCTTTTCCAAAGATTGATTCACTTCAGCAGCGATTTAGTAACGAGGTGAAAATATTACTGGTTAACGCTTCCGAAAGTGCAGATCGAGTGCGGGCTCGTTTGCCGCTAAAGAGAAGGACGATGACCGTTGATATGGTTTATGAGAAGGAAGTACTGCGTCGGTCTTTCCCCTTTAGATCGATACCTCACCATATCTGGATCGGGTCGGACGGAAAAGTCGTTGCCATTACGAGTGGGAATAATACCGATACACGCAGTATTAGGAGTTATTTGAATGAACAGAAAATTGCTTTACCCACCAAAGTTGATCTGCAGGACTTTGATCCAAAGACGCCCCTCTGGTTGGAAGGGAATGGACGGCATCTGGATAAACTGACGGGCTATGCCTATGTCATGCGCTATATCCCGGGTATCCCGAATAGTTTTCAAAAGGAGGTGGATAGCCTCGGAAGGCTTCGCTCCATCCGGACGGGTAACCGTTCTATCGCCGATTTGTACAGTATTCTGGTAGGCGGCCTGGAATGGTATAACAATCCTTTTAACCAGGCAAACAGGATAATACTTGAAACCAAAAAACCGGCAGCACTGCAGCTTCCAAAGGATAAGGCAAGGTGGGACGATTGGAAACGGGAACATTATTATGTCTACGAGATGAGTGTGCCGGAAAACTATCAGGGTGATGGGGCGGATCTGATGCGGCAGGATCTGGAAAGGTATTTTCCCTATACCGGGAAACTGGAAGATCGGAGTGTGCCGTGTTTGGTCTTAAGCACCAATAAGCGCCACAATGATTCGAGAACCAAGGCGGAAAAACCACGCGTTCTAAAACAGGGAAGTAGCTTGGCGCTGATTAATCAACCGCTTGAGGTGCTGATACGTATTTTACAAAAGCAACTGAAAGCACTCAATTTACCTATTATGTCGGAGCAAACGCGCTCTTTTAACCTAAACCTTACATTAAATATGGAAACAACAAGCCTAAACCAGCTGAACAGAGAACTGGCCGCTTATGGCCTGGTACTGAAAAAGCAGAAACGGAAAATTCCAATGTTGGTAATCCGCGATAAGGAGGTAAAGCAATGAAAACTGCCTTATGCTCTCTGTTATTGATACTGGTAGGCGCTACGATTCATGTGCAGAGCCAAACACTAACGGGCAAAGTGCTGGATCAGGAAAACCAACAACCCTTACCTTGGGTAACCGTGCAATCATTGAAAACCGCCGAAGTCGTGCGAACGGATAGTTTGGGTAACTTTCGTTTACTGAAACAGGCCGTGGGCGATTCTATCCGCGCCAGCCTAATGGGTTATGAAACGGTGACGCTGGAATTGACTGATCTGTCTAAGCCAATCAGATTGCTGTTGACTAAAAGTACGCAGGCTTTAGAGGAGGTGACCATTTCGACTGGCTATTACTCCCTGCCGAAGGAAAGGGCTACGGGTGCCTTTACGCAGTTGGATAATGAATTGCTGAACCGTAGTGTGAGTACGGATATTATCAGTCGGCTGGAAGGAGTCACCAATTCGCTGGCTTTTGATCATCGGAATACCAGTCAAAGCCAGCCTGAGCTGCGTGTGCGCGGTTTGGGCTCGCTCTATGCCAATAATTCTCCCCTGATTGTGCTGGACAATTTTCCTTATGAGGGAGATATCAATAATATTAACCCCAACGATATTGAAAATATCACCATCTTGAAAGATGCGGCCGCTGCATCTATATGGGGTGCCCGTGCAGGAAATGGCGTCATTGTGATCAATACCAAGAAAGGACGTTATCAGCAGCCCGTCAGTATTAACCTGGTAAGCAACGTACAGCTAGCGCAAAGGCCTGACTTATTTTACAATCCGAATTTCTCCCGGTCGGTCGACTTCCTAGAAGTGGAACGCGCACTTTTTGAGAATGGCTTCTATCAGGAAAATGACTGGACGGCATTAACTCCTGCTGTGGAAGCGCTGATAGCGCATCGTGATGGACAACTGGATGATGCCGGGTTAAAGCAACGTTGGGACGAATTTGCGGCTACGGATGTAAGGCGGGAAGCGCAGGATCAATTGTACCGACATGCCCTTAATCAGCAGTATGCTTTGAACCTCCGTGGTGGTGGTGAAAAGTATCTCTTTTACACCTCAGCAGGTTTTGATAAAAATTTAAGCAGTACCGTTGGTAACAGCTTTCAACGGATATCGCTTAACTTTAATAATACCTTCAAAGTGTCGTCCGCATTGGAAATTTCTGCGGCTTTGGCCTATCTGCAAACCAGGGCTGAAAATAACGGACTGGAATTGTCGGGCATTCTTTCGGGAGCCAATCAGCAACTATACCCTTATGCAAATTTATTGGATGTGGAAGGGAATCCTGCAATGATTGCGCGGAATTATCGGAGTAGTTATATTGATGGGACTGTAAACGAGGGGTTGCTCGACTGGTCATATCGGCCCATGAAAGAAAGGGCGCTTTTTGATAATGTACAGAGGGGAAGTGAGGCGCGTCTGAATACAGGCCTGAATTACCGTTTTTTGAAGCATTTCAATCTCGATATTAAATATCAATATCAACGCCTGCTCAGCCGTAGTCGGGATTACGATGATCCGGATAGTTACCGGGTAAGGAACCTGGTGAATATGTATACGCAGGCGGACGGAACACGTGTTTTTCCGGAAGGAGCGATCTTGAAGTTAAATAACACGGAGACGCAGGCGCATGCGCTGAGGGGTCAGTTGAATTACAACCGGCAATTTGATGGACAGGAAATAAGTGTTTTGGCAGGCGCAGAGGTACGGGAGGCGAGAACCAAAGGCGATGGCATCGAATACTACGGCTATGATGATGAGGTGCTTACCTTTCAGCAGCAGTTCGACTTTCTTACGCGTTATCCTACAAGGCCCCGTGCTACCGCTCGTTTGCCGCTTCCGCTGGCGTCGATTACGGAGGGGCTTGATCGTTTTGTATCGGCTTTTGTGAACGCCGCTTATACCTATCAGCAGAAATATACCTTATCTGCCAGTGCCCGATGGGATGCTTCCAACCTTTTTGGTGTAAAGACAAACCAACGGGTGGTGCCCCTGTGGTCGGTAGGCGGAAAATGGCGTTTGGATAAAGAGGCCTTTTATGATTTTGAATCAGTTCCCTCGTTGGCTTTGCGGGTTACTTACGGCTATAACGGAAATATTGATCGTTCCATGACGGCCTTTAATACCGCTGTCTATAGTACCAATACCACTACAGGCCTGCGTCAGGCTTCCATCCGTAACGTAGGCAATCCAAACCTGCGTTGGGAGCGGATCGGTACCTTGAACCTGGGGTTAGATCTTGAAACAAAGAACGGTTTCTTGCAAGGTACCATAGATTATTTTATGAAAAATGGTAAGGACTTATTGGGCGATGTGTTGGTAGATCCTACCATGGGCTATGATATTTCTTTTGTGAATGCTTTTCGGATAAACAATGCCAGTTTACGCACGCAGGGTTTTGATGTCCAGCTGGGCGCTAATTTACTGAAACGCCAATTGGGATGGCGTATGGATATTTTAGCGAATTATGTAAGGAACAAAGTGACGGAATATAATGGACCGGAGAACTTGCTCGGATTTTCGTCCAACTACGGTATTCCCCCACAAAAAGGTAAATCACTCGATGCTTTTTATAGTACACCTTGGTATGGGCTGGATGGGCAAACGGGCGATCCTTTGGTAATGGTAGACGGGGTGCTGGGTACAGATTATGCAAATTATTGGCGAACGGTAGATAGCTACGACGATCTGATCTATAGCGGCTTAACGTTTCCGCCTTTTTCCGGGTCTTGGCGGAATACTTTTTCTTATAAATCATGGGCCTTAAGCTTCAATATTACCTTTAAAACCGGTTACCATTTTAGGCAGAGTGCCATCAGCTACGCTTCTTTATTGAATAGCCGCGTGGGCCACCGCGATCTGGAATACAGATGGCAGCAGCCGGGCGATGAGCGCTGGACAAATGTGCCGTCCCTGCCATTAAATGTAAACAGCAACCGGGAAAACAGCTATCTGACGGCGGAGATATTGGTACATCGTGGGGATCATATCCGTCTGCAGGATATCAATCTCAGCTACTCGTTCGCGGCTGCTGAACTGCGCAGATTGGGTATTAAGAGTGCGAAGTTATTTGCCTATGCAAATAACCTGGCTATACTTTGGCGGGCTAATAAATTGGGGGTAGATCCGGATAGGCCCAATGCTACTGTGCTACCTCCTCGTATGTTGGCTCTCGGTTTAAACCTTAACTTCTGATATAATGACAATACAAAAATGGATGGGGCTTTGCTTCCTAAGCTTCGTTGCAAGCGCCTGTGGAGATTATCTGGACATCAAACCCGACAAACGTTTGGTGGTACCCAGCACGTTAAAAGACCTGCAAGCAATTCTTGATAATTATTCGGTAATGAATATGGAATCGACCCCGTCTTTGGGGGTGGTAGCCAGCGATGATTATTACTTAACTTATAACGATTGGCAAACGGCCAATCTGAATGATCGGAACACCTATGCCTGGGAAAAAGATGTGTTTGAAGCCACAGATAACCGGCCTACGGATTGGTTTATTCCCTATCGTATGATCAATTACGCCAATATTGCGTTGGAAGGCCTTGACAAGATAGCACCAAATAATTCCGAACTTGCTGCATGGACTGCTATTAAAGGCAGTGCGCTGTTTTTTAGGGCTTGGGGCCACTACCAGTTGGCACAATTGTTTTGTAAGGATTATGATGCGGCTACAGCCGCACAAGATGCTGGATTGATTTTACGGCGGGAGTCTGATGTGGAAGCGACATTGAACAGAAGTTCTGTGCAGGATAGTTATGACTTCTTCTTGCATGATTTGCAGGAAGCAGCTGATTTATTGCCGGTACGGGGTGTTACCCCAGCTAGGCCTAGCAAAACGGCGGTTTATGCCTTGCTGGCGCGGATCTATTTACAGATGCGTAATTATGGGCTTTCCTTAGCCTATGCCGAGAATGCCCTAGCCTTACGGGGTGATTTGTTAGACTACAATACGCTCGATACTTCCTTGGCTTATCCAATTGAGCAGTTTAATGCGGAAGTGATCTTTCAGGCGAGTATGAATTACAAGGGAGTACTTTCATCAGCAAAGCTGCGTGTTGACTCGCTGTTATATGCGTCTTATGACGATGCCGATCTTCGTAAAACTGCATACTTTTGGGACAATAAGGGTGTGCTGACCTTCAAGGGATCATATGATGGGGCACTTCGCCTGTTCAGCGGTTTATCGACATCAGAAGTCTATTTGATCAAAGCAGAATGTGAGGCGCGTTTAAACAAGGAGATGGAGGCGAGACACACTCTACAAAAATTGCTGTTGATGCGCTATAGACGTGGGCAGATACCTTCACTTGTGGAGCCTCTTTTAACGCAGATTCTGAATGAACGGAGAAAGGAATTAGTGCTAAGAGGGCTGCGATGGTCTGATTTGCGACGATTGAATAAAGAGGAACCCTATCAGAAAACATTGCTAAGGCAGTTGGACAATCGGCAGCTGGTATTGCTGCCCAACAGTAACCGTTATATTTTCCCTTTTCCGGATATTGTCGTTTCATTGAATGGAGTGGAACAGAATCCACGGGATTAACGCAAATGGGACCATGTAAGTTAAGGCATGGTCCCATTTTTTTCCCTTGCGAAGGGTTTTCCTAAAAATTGGTTACGCTACTTTTATAGCGTTAAACAGAAGAAATTACTAAACCTTATGGCTGTTTTTCTTCGCGTTCTGTAAAGGCCATATCAAAAGAACTAAGCTCGCTTAGGTTACTGATAGGCGCGTCGTCAGTCGGATTCAAGTTGAAGTGTTGACGGTCCAATCCAATGGCACACAGTTCACCTGATCCCGGACAAGTAGTTTGCGGATCAATTGGATTTGCCTGCACCACACCGGTTGCTTCGTCCGCTTCGTACCAGTTGTAATCGGCTCTTGCGTTTGCACTTCCAGCCTTTACGGCTACGGTGCTTCCCGCGAGCACTAATGCGGCCATCATATAAAGGCCATTCTTTAAAATTGGGCTAGTTAATTTAGCCATAATGCGGACTTTTTATCCCGTCAAAAAGTTTCCCTTAAAATACGATTTAATTAAAAAAATAATGGTTATTTATTTGTTGCCAGTCTGGTTGGCCCACCCATCCGTCCGGCTTCCCCGAGGCTAGACGGATGCTGTATGTTGCGTGTTAAATAAATCCCCCAAACGGAGATAAAAAGGAAAAAGAGGTTGAAGAAAAAATGCTGTTTCCAGCTAAGGAACCTAATGACACTCCCACAAGCACAGGGCACCTTTTCCCAAAAGCCTAATAAGGCCATGCCGATGTAGATCGTAAAAGTGAACAACAATAAGGCGGACAGATACATGGCCCATTTGCGGGTTTTGTTATTGATTAATAGTAGCGCTACTACGGCAGTTTCTGCAAATGGCAACAGCCAAAGTAACGCTTGGGCAACGGCCGGTGGTAGTGGCTGACGAAGCATGCCTGCCTTGAAGCTGCTATAATCAACTAATTTATCGACTGTTACAGGCACCCATAATATCAATAATAAGAGTGCTGTGATGGTTGTAAAATGTGCTGTCTTCATATGCCTTTTTTAAATTAACCTCCAAGCGGACTGCCGATCTTTCTTTCCGTGATCGGCAGTCGGCCTGCGATGGAACGTTTTCTACCTTTCGTTTTCCATATTTTCAAAACTAGGCCATGGATGGGATAGGCAATGCTGCCTAGGTAGCTTTTGAAGCGGCTCTAGGTAGCATTTGTTTGAAACACTTAGGATCTAAGCTTTTTAAGTAGTTTTCTGAAAGTGTTGCGGTTTAAGTTGAGGTAGTCGGCCAGGATGTAATGGGGCACACGTTCCGCAATACCCGGATAGCGTAGCAAGAGCAGTTGAACACGGTGGATAGCAGCAGAGCGTAACCAGTAGCTGTAGTGAACTAAGCGTAGTTCGTACTGGGCAACAAGCTGGGTTAATAGGAGGTGGAGGGATGGCCATTCACCTAATAGCTGCTTTAGATGGCTGGCGGGTAATTGGAGAAGAACACTGTCGTCCAGTGTTTGCAAGCTTTCGGTACGCATGCCACCAAATAGGAAGCTATCTGCTTGGAAAATAACATCTCCTTTTTTCCAAAGAAAAAGGGTGTAGTAGTTTTGGGTGTTTTTATCATATGCAACGCTCCGGCTCACCCCACGTACTACATACCATAAATACCCTTCCTCAGCAGGGCCTGGATACTCCAGATAATGAAAGGCTGATACTTCTAATAAATTGACAAATTGGTTTAAACGTTCTGCGAGGTGGCGGGGTAGGTTAAAAGATTGGCTCAGTGAAGCCAGTGCGTCGCTAATATACTTTTCTTTCGCTGTCATGTCTAGGTTTTTTATCAGAAAGGAGCAAATAAAGAGCTTTTTAAAGCTTGATCAAGTGACGGGGGTGACACTGCGCGCCGGTTTTAAGAATTAGTGCTGCAATACGGCATAATAACAAGGCTATTTGGGTGACATAAAGTGTATTCTCTAATGTAAATTTTTGTAAAAATGCAATTTCGGTACCCGTAAAAGCAATTACGGTCGATTTATTTAGATTTTTTCGGAAAAAATTAGATGTTTGAACTGTGATCACCAAAATCTCATAGCTATTGAGTAGGTTAATACCGATGCCTTCGATAAAATCGGTACTTAAATTAAACAATAGATAAAATGTTAAAACCATTGATTTTACCTGAACAAGCCCTTGGATTCTCCGATCTGTGTTTTCGCTATGGAATCACCAGTTTGATTGACGATTGCGAGTATTGGGATCTTTAATTTTTTCAAGCACTGCCCGGCTCTAAGGGCAGTGCTTTTATAAACCATTTATGTAAATAATCATGTTAAACAATTATCAAAATAAGTTAGTCAGCCTGAAGCAGCGGCTGGCGAAGTCACCATGGAAACGCCATCCGCAGATGCTGAATGCTTATGCTTTCTTCAGTGCTAATCTAACGCATTTTATGCCTGGCATTCCGGCTACTTTGCATCAGAAATGGTTTAGTGAAGCCATTTTAAATAGGCAATGGAACAGACTTGATGAATCATTTTTTAACGATGAACACCCTTTTATAATTCAGGGATGGGATGAGGTATACTTGGAACAGTTGAGGGAACGCCCAGGATTGATCTGCACGTTTCATACGGGGTCTTACCGGCTAATTAATTATTTACTATACAGATCGCAAATTCCTTTAGCGTTGCTGATAGGCGATTATGCATATCGCGAGCAAAGGCAATTCTTTGATAAGATCAAAGAAGGGATGTGTTTTACTTCAAGAAAAACTGCCTTTTCAACATTAAATGCAACAGATCCAAAGGTGGCCTTTAAAATAAAACGTGCGCTTGAACAGGGATCGAATGTCTTAACGTATTTGGATGGGTACCAAGGAGCGCAGGCCATAACGGACGTCAATACCGTGCGCACACCTTTTTTAGCACAGCATCAATTGCTTCGGAGAGGTTTGCCTTACCTCGCCTACAAATTGGATGTGCCGATTTATACGCTTTGCTGTTTCCGCGAAGCAGACAAGAGTCTCCGCTATATATGGCTTGGCCCTTTTGAAAAAAAAGAGATGACATTGTCGGATTTTATTGAGTACACCTTGTATAAAATCTATAGTGGCTTTGCTTCTTACTTACAACATTATCCGGCACAATGGCAAAATTGGTCGAGCTTACACCTCTACGCCAATAGAAATGATTTTTTTGTGCCCGGAAAAAAGCGGCAAGAAAGTAGAATAGAACCTCAAGAGGCATTGCACGCTTTACTGGCCCTCGGTGATGATTTCTTTTTATTGGATAAGCTAACCTATAAGGCTTATCAAATCCCTCAATCTCAATTTAACTCTTTGCATCAACAATGGTACAATTAACACAGTTTAAACTATCGCCCGGTCAACAAAAACTGTTGGGCATCCAAGCAGCTTGTTGGTTACTTTATTTCGGTATGGTGTATATCGGCACCATGTTGAATTTTCCGCAACAACGAATCGGTACGCTTATTGGAATTTTTGTTCTAAAAGTGATTGTATTTTACCTTTTGCTAGGGATCCTATTTCTGGTATTCAATAAGAAGCATTGGTACAAAGGATTACTGCTATTGCTAATATTTTATTTTTTGGCAGCACCGGGTGCATATGTATATCTCTACAAGTTGATGGTTCATTTGGGTTTGAAGGTAAATCAAAAGGTGCCTCCACTAAATTGGAGTTTTCTAGGGCGCATGGCGAAGCATTATATTTTATTGGTCATTTTTGCTGTGGGGCTTTTTGTTTTTTTGAAATACCGCGCATACAAAAATAAGCAAATAGAAATGGCCATTGTTGAATATAAGACTAAGATGTATGCAGCGTTGATGGCGAAAGAACTAGAAAAGCTAAAGTACGACGTATTAGCGAAGCAAGCTGATCCGCACTTTGTGCATAATATTTTTAATTTATTCTTCGGAGAATTACTTAAATATTCGCCTAGTTGGGCCCAATTAATGGCCTCATTCTCTGGCCTAACGCGCTATACGTTTACACATGCGTCTCAAGGTACCCGCAAAATTGTCGTATCGAAAGAGTGGCAGCAGGTAGAAGCCGCTCTTGCTCTGCAACAAGCTCGTTTTCCGGAAATTCCAATCCTGAAACCCGAAGTGCAAGGAGCGTTTGCAGGCCAGCGTGTATTGCCCATGGCCTTCATTACACCCTTGGAAAATGCGTTTAAGTATGGGGATTTTACAGGCGATGGAGATGCGCTTTACATACAGTTACTTTTGACCGATGACCTGGTTGAATTTACCTGTAGGAACCGCTTTGATCGGCGGTCAAGACCGGTCACTTCAAGTGGAACAGGTTTGTCAAACTTAAGGAGAAGGTTGGAGATCGTATTTAAAAATGAATTTCAATTAACGGTGGCGGAAGAAGAAGGATATTTTACTGTAAAAATTAGCATTAACCAATAAATATGATAAACGAATACGCAATTAAGCAAGTCTTTAACTGCATGGTAGTAGATGATGAGCAAGCTTCTGTTACCATTGTGAAGAAGGACTTACACCATTCCTTACAATCCGAAGACACACGAATTTCAGGAACCCGACTACCGGACTATCAAAGAGCTGCCCAAAGATTTAATCGCTGTGCGGTTCCCCTCCGAAAGATTGCTTGACAGGATTGGATGGAACAGGCACTACGGATTTGAGCTTAGGCACGGACTGGATAAGCAGGGTTTGAAATTACAATTTACCGCAAAGCACATCCCCTGGGAAAAAACCTTTCTTGTTGATTTAATTAAAAGCAATCTCAAAGCCGATAAGAACCTGCAAAAAGCTGGCGAAAAGCAACAGCAAGCACAGTCAAAACAAAGCAAACCGAAAGGTCGCAAAATGTAACTGGAATGCCAATTTACTTATACTGGCTATGATGAAGCAAATCCGGAAAGTAATTTTCTATCTCTATTTTCCCTGTAGACATTTCCAATAGGTATTTCAGTTTTTCCGATATATACCGTATTGTTATCTACAGAATCTATTTTATTTACATTGATGATGTATGATTTACTGACCCTGACAAAGATACTTTTGGGAAGCAAATCATGGATCGTTTTAATATTCATCAGGGTCACCACTTTTTGATTTTCTATGTAGATAATCACATAATCCTTTAGCCCTTCAATATAGAGTATATCACTGAAATGCACCTTGAACATTCTGCGGTCTGCCTTTACAAAAATATAATCATCGGTTATGTGGCGTAAGGACACCATATTTTAGCTTTTCTACCTGTTCGATGAAATATTTTTCTGCAAGCAACCTTCCCAGTTTTTGGAAATTTGGAATTTCTTCAAATAGTTGTTCTATATCTATTTTAGAAATTATTACTACGGAGGATGACTTAAGCGCTTTGATATTTACTTCACTAGGAATGTTTTTTAAAAAACTATAGTAATCGCTCATCATATTTCCTGATGTAAAGAAATCAAGAACCTGCTCTTTTCCTGATTCTGATGCTTGCGAAAGAATGAGAGCTCCGCTTTCAACAAAAGCTATTTTGTTACACATGTTACCTTCGCGTATGAATAATTCATTTTTTAGTATTGTTTGTCTTTCAAACTTACTACTAATGATTTCTAGTTCTTTTGGAGTAAATTCCACATATTCTAACAAGGTATCTGTTATTTTATTTGTCATAATCTTTTTGTCAATACTATTTCATCTATGGTTGACACGCTCTTAAACTTGCAGCTAACGGTTTGGCGCTTGGCGAAGAAGTGGATTTCGGAGCACGAAACTATCTGCCAGCACTAAACTTGAATAGAAGTACAAAGCTCCAAGTTTGCACGTCACCCCGCCTGACGCAAAACCGGTGTGCTTGTTGCACAACTCAAATATAAATAAAAAACGTATCTTGTTTTATGCAAGGACGTAAAGATTTCACCCCGCAACTTTTTTATGAACTAAGTCTGGACAGATTGGTTCCAGCAGATAACTTTTATCGGCGCGTAAATCACGAGTTAGATTTACATTTTCTTTATCAATCGACTCAAAAATATTATGGTGTCGAAGGGTGTCAGAGCATTGACCCTGTAGTTTTTTTCAAGATTTTGTTGGTAGGTTATTTAAACAACATCAACAGTGATCGGGCTTTAATCCGTTATTGTTCCAATTGTTTGGATGTTCGTTTGTTTTTGGGCTATGACCTGAATAAAGATTTGCCCTGGCATTCTACCATCAGTCGCACAAGGCAACTTTTTGGTGAAGAAATTTTTTTGAGTTTATTTCAATCTGTTCTGAAAATGTGTGTCAACAAAGGCATGGTAAGAGGTAAACATCAGGCGGTTGACAGTGCCTTTATCAAGGCCAATGCAAGTATGGAATCTTTGTTAGAAAAGCAAGTTTTGGAAGATGCTTCGGTGTAAGCGAAATCATCGATTAATTCGTAGCCAGAGAAAACAGATTCGCAAACAGGGAACATTTTCAGGGCGAACGGTCGCAGTTCATTGTCTGCCATCAGGGTATCAAACTCATTACACCCTTCCCTTAAAAGACTGGCAGGGTTTGGCGTTAAGAGGTGACATTTTGCAGATTTCAGTAAAACATGAGGGATTGATTTTTATTTTTGTATACGTGATAATCACAAATAAATGAAAGCTTACGAGAGTTTAAATGAAACTTTATCGTTTTACGGAGTCCGGTTGTAATCTTACCCTAGCTAGCTACACCCAAAACTAAAGAATTCCAATCAGACTTGCTATTGCTATCCTGTTGGAATGTGG
>NZ_SBJH01000060.1 GCF_004368405.1 Olivibacter sp. XZL3 | reverse complement strand
AGGCGGATATGGGCTTTAAACGCAATAAACACCCCTAAATCTAATTCAATTTTGAGGGGTCAGTATGCGCCAGTATATCCACAATGAGCAGACAGATGACGATTATTATTTCCATGATTAAAAAAGTGGTTTGTTCATTTTATCAAAATCCTTGATTATATCCTCACCAAACAGCTCAAAATGATGTTTGAGTATATTGTCGAGATAGGCGTATAAGGGTATATCGCCACCGCCTACAATCTGCACGATACGTGTTAACCGTTCGTGGTATTCCTGCCGGACGTAAATGGTTTTATCGCCCCTGCGGTTCATCGAATGCTTTTTTAAAAACTGGCTTCCATAACTCTGTTTGGCTGTTTGTCTTTTATTGTTCTTTTCCATCATTGTACTTATATAATGGGTTTATACTTATCGTTAAAACTTTTGATGATGTCCTCACCAAATTCCTGAAAGTGGTATTCCAGCAGGTTATCGAGATAGGCGTAAATCGTTATCTTATCCTCGCCGATGACCTGCACGATACGGGTCAGCCTTTCGTGAAAATCAGGACGTATGTACACCGATTTTCCGTAACGGGCATTGGTTTCCGCTCTTTTGAAAAACAGCTTTTCGTAGTCCGCCTCGCTGGTTCTTTTAGAACGGTTCCTTTCTCTGCTCGCAGGCTTTTCCGGCTCTTTCTCCGGTTCCTGCTTTTTCGGCGGTTCGGGCGTAATATTTATCCCGTCCTTTTGCACGCCATCGGCAATAATGTTCATTAGAAAATCCTCATCTATCTCCGGCTTGTTTTTCTTTTTATGCTCATTTTCCATAGGGCTTATAATTTGACGGTTCTTAAAAATTCATCCATAAACAAATCCAGTCGGCAGGCTTTCATCAACCGCTTATCGGCGGGGAGTAAGGTGGAGCGAAAGACCGTTTTTGCATCGGCTTCTCCCTCTTTGCGGAAACGCTTGCTATCCGTGATACGGGTACACATAAGATGAATGCCCAAGTTGCTGATTAAGTCCTCATATACGGTGTACAATGAGGACTTTTCCCTGCCATCCACCTGGTTCCAAAAAAGGTTGATGCTTTGGATAGCCGTTGCGCCCTGCTTCCTTACCACATCGTTCAGGACTTGCGTGAAAATCAATGTGCTTTCCATTACTACACGGTCTGCGATGATTGGTGTGAAGATGTGGTGCATACCTGCCAGTGTTTTTAATATCCCGGCGGAGTTGACCGTACCGGGGAGGTCGAAGAAAACCACATCAACTGGCACAGGAGAGGATTGCAGAAATTGCGCTACTTCATCCAGCACACCGTCTGCCTTATGCTTCAGTATCGGATAGGCTTTTTTGTTGATGGTGGTAAACTGTTTATGAGCCAGTTTTTTGTACACCTCATTGCTCCTGACGTTGCCCATATCCCTTGCCCTCATCTGTACAAGGCTGTGTTGCGGAAAATCGCAATCAAAGACGGCTACATTATAACCGAGGCGATAATAAAGTACGCTTGCGACAAGCGTTGTAAAGGTGCTTTTGCCGACACCTCCCTTTTGGGAGGAAAAGGCGATAAACAATGGTTGTTTTTTTGTGTCCATGTGCATAACTGTATTTAATTAATTATCTATTTATGTATTGCTGTACCTGTATAGCCGCTTACCCAAGTGCATCGGTGCAAAAACACATCTGCACATATTTAGTTACAGGCTTTCATATGCGGGTGCTTCCGTAAAAACATACGTCCCTGCGAGGGTAATTTTATCCGTATGCGGAGCAATGCAACCGCACATTTTTACCTGCTTATCCGCATGATGGCATACATCATTTTATACCGTATTGCCTAATCGCATACGTGGTGATTTACCTACTTGCCTGATTGTGTGTTTGCGTAGCTACGCAGCTACGTCCATACATACACATACAGACAATCGCAAATGCCTACACAAAGAAATGCAGATATATACCTGCCTTATTAAACCTGTCCTGTATTGGCGTTCTGTGGCAGAGTTTGGCACTGTGCAACAGGGTAATGCTTTGGGAAAGCTGCGCTTATTTTGTAGTTGCATCAATGCAACAGGCGAATGGAGCAATCATTTCAGATAACACGCAATCGTTGGAACGGCTCAAAGCCGTTTTTTTCTGCTTTATCTAATCCGCCCCGCAGGGCGGATTTTCTGTTCACCCGAACAGAGCAAGTTATGTTTTTAGCTGCTCGAAATAAATTCCGCACCTCAAAACCACTTGCCCTTGCAGGGGGCTGAAAACCGCTCCGAAGTCGCAGTTTATAGTAATTATTAATGGATTTAGATATGGAAGACAACAGAAGAAATCGAACAAACAAAGTTGGTCGCAAGCCTAAGAAAGACCCTGCCATCCACCGTTATTCGATTAGTCTCAACGACATGGAAAACGCACAGTTTCTTACGTTGTTCGAGCAATCGGGAATGAAAGTAATGGCGCACTTTATTACAGCCTGCATCTTTCAGAAGACAGTAAAGACCGTAAAAATTGATATGGATGCAGTCGATTTTCATACGAGGCTGACCAATTTTTACAGCCAGTTCAGAGCGGTTGGCGTGAATTACAACCAAATCGTGAAGATATTGTACCGCAATTTCTCGGAGAAAAAGGCATCGGCTTACCTCTTTAAGCTGGAAAAGCAGACGGCGGAAATGGCGGACTTGTGCCGGAAAGTGATTGAGCTGACACAGGAATTTGAAAAAGAACACCTGCAAAAACACAGATAAGATGATAGCAAAGATTGGCAAGGGCGAAAATTTGTACGGTGCTATTTCCTATAATCAAAAGAAGATTGACAGCGAAAACGGACAGGTACTGTTGTTGAACAGAATACCCGAAACGTTGGATAATACCTATTCGACCGCTTACCTGCACCAGTGTTTTGAGCCGTATCTGTCCGCAAATATCAAAACGGAAAAGCCTGTGCGCCACATATCGCTGAACCCTGATCCTGCGGATAGGGTCAGCGATGGGCAGTTCGTAAAAATGGCGCAGGAATATATGGAGCGCATGGGGTATGGCAACCAACCTTATATCGTTTTTAAGCATACCGATATTGAACGCACCCATATCCACATCGTAACGGTCTGTGTAGGATTGGACGGGAAGAAAATACCGGATAGTTTCGACCATCCCCGGTCAATGGCGATTTGCAGGGATTTAGAACAGCAATATAACCTCGTTCCCGCAACCGAAAAACAGCGTACAGGCAATGAGCAGGTATTTCGTCCGGTAGATTACAGAGCCGGAGATGTTAAGAGCCAAATGGCATCGGTGGTGCGACACCTGCCGAAGTATTACGGGTATGCAAGCCTCGGAGCATACAATGCCTTGCTTTCACTTTTCAATATCATGTCAGAAGAAGTCAAAGGGGAACTGAACGGACAACCCAAAAACGGTCTTGTCTATTTTGCCCTGAACGAACAGGGCGAGAAAGCAAGCAATCCTTTTAAGGCATCCCTTTTCGGTAAGCAGGCAGGACTGGACGAACTGCAAAACCAATTTGCAAAGGCTAAGGAGAAAATGAAAGCCGACCCCGTAAGAGCCGTTCTCAAAAACACCATTGAAGCAGCGATGCACACCGCTACCAATGAAAGTGACTTTAAAAAGCAACTGATTGAGCAGGGCATCAATACCGTGGTACGCCGCAACGATGAGGGGCGTATTTACGGTATGACCTTTATCGACCACGAAAGCCGTACCGTTTGGAACGGTTCAGCTTTGGGCAAAAAGCTATCGGCTAATGTCTTTAATGACTGGTGGAACGGGCAGGCGGTCGGGCAACGTCAAGAAGCTGAAAAAACATCCGCACAAAATCAGTCATCGACCACAGGTAACACCGTAGAGAAAGAGGAAGCCCATGCACTTTTTAACTTCCTAAATAAAGAACAGCCAACCGATGATTTGTTGATAGACGGATTGGGTGGGCTACTGCCGGAAGCACAGGGGGAAGACTACGAGGAACAGGCATTTGCCAACCGTATGAAGAAAAAGAAGAAACACCGAAAACGGGGAAGACAACAATAACTTTTTTTGACCATCAAAGACCAGGATTAACTCTTGGTTATTGTGGTTTCAAAATAATGCCAAATAATGCCACCAAAAGCCATCTGACACCGCTTTCTCAACACTAACTCCCATAGCTTCTACACTTGCATCAAAACAAATTTTTGAATTATGCAGGGAGAAGACGATTTGAGAGGTTTAGCCAAAATAATGGCTTTTATGAGAGCGGTAAGCATCATCATCGTGTTGATGCACTTCTATTGGTTCTGCTACGGTTTTTTTGCCGGACATGGCTGGACACTGGAAATCATCGGCAAGATACTGACCAATTTCAACCGTACCGCTGGGCTTTTTTCACATCCGCTCTACACCAAGATTTTTGCACTGGTCTTACTGGCGTTAAGTTGTCTCGGTACTAAGGGTGTAAAGAACGAAAAAATAACATGGACAAAAATTTATATTGCTTTGGGTGTTGGTTTTGTGCTGTTCTTTCTGAATACCCCATTATTAAAGCTGTCGGCAGGGGTTGCCACATCGCTTTACATCCTGACAACGGGCATGGGATATATAGCCCTGCTTATGGCGGGTGTATGGATGAGCCGACTGCTTCGCAACAACCTGATGGACGATGTTTTCAATAACGAAAACGAGAGCTTTCAGCAAGAAACCAAACTCATGCAAAATGAATACTCGGTCAATCTTCCCACGAAGTTTTATTACAAAGGCAAGTGGAACAATGGATGGATTAATATCGTCAACCCTTTTCGGGCTTCGATTGTACTTGGTACTCCCGGCTCGGGAAAATCCTACGCCATCGTAAACAACTACATCAAGCAACACATCGAAAAGGGCTTTTCGATGTATATATACGATTTTAAATTCGATGACCTTTCCACCATTGCCTACAATCATTTACTGAAGCACACCAATAAGTATAAGGTAAAACCTAAATTCTATGTGATAAATTTCGATGACCCACGCCGGAGCCACCGTTGCAATCCACTCAATCCCGCCTTCATGACCGACATTTCTGATGCCTATGAAGCAGCTTACACGATTATGCTAAACCTCAATAAGTCGTGGATAACGAAGCAGGGCGATTTTTTCGTGGAAAGTCCAATTATTCTGCTTGCAGCAATCATTTGGTATCTCAAAATCTACGACAACGGAAGGTATTGCACATTTCCCCACGCAATCGAATTGCTCAACAAAAAGTATGCAGAGGTATTTACGATACTTACCTCATATCCCGAACTGGAAAATTATTTGTCGCCCTTTATGGATGCGTGGCAGGGAGGCGCACAAGACCAGTTACAAGGGCAGATAGCATCGGCAAAAATCCCTTTGTCAAGAATGATAAGTCCACAGTTGTATTGGGTCATGACAGGTGATGACTTTACGCTTGACATCAATAACCCCAAGGAACCTAAAATTTTGTGTGTCGGTAATAATCCGGACAGGCAGAATATTTACTCGGCAGCATTGGGGTTGTACAATTCGAGGATTGTAAAGCTGATTAATAAAAAAGGACAGCTAAAGAGTTCCGTTATCATAGACGAGTTGCCTACCATTTATTTCAGGGGTTTGGACAACCTTATCGCAACAGCGAGGAGCAATAAGGTGGCTGTATGCTTGGGCTTTCAGGACTTTTCGCAGTTAACGAGGGATTACGGTGACAAAGAGAGCAAAGTAATACAGAATACCGTCGGCAATGTTTTCAGTGGGCAGGTCGTTGGAGAAACCGCCAAGAGCCTAAGTGAACGCTTCGGTAAAGTGTTACAGAAACGGCAGAGCCTGACCATTAACCGCAATGATAAATCTACCTCTATTTCCACACAGTTAGATAGCCTTATTCCGGCTTCCAAAATTTCAACGCTAACGCAAGGTATGTTTGTTGGTTCGGTATCAGATAACTTCGATGAACGCATCGAGCAGAAAATCTTTCATGCTGAAATCGTGGTGGATAACGACAAGGTTGCTGCTGAAACCAAAGCCTACAAAAAGATACCGCAGATATTGTCATTTACCGATGAAAACGGTAACGACAATATGAAGCAGGAAATCGAAGCCAATTACAGGCAGGTCAAAACGGATGTTTTGCAGATTGTGGAAAGCGAAATGGAGCGGATTAAGAACGACCCCGATTTACAGCATTTGGTACAACAAGGGTAGTTGAAAATAGATAATGTGGTAGATATGTACATTAATTAATCGGACAGATTGAATAAATTTGCCGTTCAAGTGATGAAACAATGAATGACTCAATCGACCAAGATTATAATCCTAAATTTATGTTGAAAGCAATTGAGCTTTCTGAAATTGCATACAAAAGTGGCAAAGGTCTCCCTATTGGCTGCGTGATTGTCAGAGATGGTGAAATTATCGGAGAGGGACATAATGAAATATTTGAGCGGGTCAATCCTACATCACACGGCGAAATGGTTGCTATTGAAAGGGCTTGTAAGAATATTAATAGTCTTCAATTATCTGACTGCCAAATGTACACTACATTAGAACCTTGTCCTATGTGCTTAAGTGCTGTTTATTGGGCAAAAATCGGTAAAGTGTACTATGCAAACTCTAATACAGATGCATCTAAAGTTGGTTTTGATGATACATTTATATTTGATGAATTACGAAAAAATGCCAATGAACGAAAAATTCGTTTCTTATATATTCCCGACAGAAGTGCATTGACTGTTTTGGAAGAATGGAAATCCAAAGATTTAATATCTGCCCAACCGTGGAATGACAATGCCGATTAATCTTGGTAAGCCAAAAACTAAAATCACAACATTTTTGCTAACACAATAATCCCATCTTCCAAATCTTTTTCAGAAAGCGAGCCATAGCCCAATCTTATACCGTTTATGGTTTCATTGAAGCTGTAGGTATCGGGCGTTATAATTTTGATGCCCTTGTTTTTTAGTTTTTCTGAAACCTGCAACCAATCCATTTGTTTATTTGGTACAATCCAAAATGCCAAACCACCTTCGGGAATAACGTAAGTTGCTTTGTTCCTGATATGTTTATTCAATAAAGTTTTCATAAAATCCCTTTTAACTTTGTAGTGGTTTGTCGCCTTTTTTATATGCCTTTTTATCGTACCGTCTTTGATTAGTTGCAAAACCGCCTGTTCCATTATACTATCGCCTTGCACATCAATAATCTTTCGCAAATTACCTGCCTTTTCAATCAAGCCCCCATCATTACTTGCCAAATAACCGATACGCAGAGCAGGTGCAACAACCTTGCTCATTGTGCCTATGTAAACATGATTTTTAAGTTCTATAAAACTTGACAACGGGAACACGGGGCGATAACCAAAATGAAACTCATTATCATAATCATCTTCGATAATCGTAAATCCATATTTGTTAGACAACTTTATCAATTCCAATCTTCTTTTTAAGCTCAATGTGACAGTAGTGGGATATTGACGGTGGGGCGTAACGTAAATTGCCTTTATCTTTTTGCCGGATTTCAGATAAGAAATGACCTCATCAATCACCAATCCATCTTTATCTACACTTACAGGTAATAATGTTGCACCGGTATTTTCAAAGGCTTTCCAAGCAGGCTTATAACCAGGGTTTTCAATAAGTACATAATCCCCTTTGGTAAACAGACATTGGGCTGTTAAATACATCGCCATTTGACTACCACGAGTAATACAAACATTTTGTTCGTTTATTTGCATACCTCTTTGATGATTGAGCATTTGAACAATTGCTTTTCTAAATTCCAAATCACCCAATTCATTACCGTACCCCATCATCTGCCACCTTGCTTTTTGGTTGAAGATTTGACGGTATGCCCTTGCCAGTTCTGTAACGGGGGCAATTTTACTGTCGGGATGCCCATCATCAAATTGTATGTGATAATGCCCGTTTGCCGTATCTTTTATTACGGTTGTTACAAGATTTCTTTTTTTGGCTGCTTTGAAATTCGGCAGTGCATCGGCTACAAAAGTACCTTGTCTTTCTTTGGAAATTAACCACTCCTCAACGAGTAATACATTAAGGGCCTCTACAACCGTATTCCGATTGACCTTTAAAAGTTGTGCAAGGTTTCTGCTTCCGGGCAAGGCATCGCCGGGTTTTAATCTGCCCGAATGAATGTCTTTTATGATGGCATCAGCTATTTGCAGATAAATGGCTTTATCTGATTTTTCATCTAATTGAAGTTCAAAGTTCCATTTTCTCAACATCTGGACTATCTTTTTTTATATAAACTGTATCATTTAGATAGTCCAAATGTACAATACTTTTGTAATGCAATAATGCAACAGAACCATAAAAATTTTCAATTATGTCAAAATTAGAAACAGCGACAGAAGTAAAAAAATCAATCCACGCTGAGCAAAAACAGTTCAGCTCGAAAGACTTTCATCAGACATTTGCAAGACCAACGTATGTGAAGCCCTCGCACGTCATTCACAAAAACGTTGAAAATGCAGGTGTGCACAATCAATTTTCCGAAGAAAGAAAGCACCCGGTTTTCTTTGTGGACTTGCCAAGTAAAAATGTAAGTATGACCATTGGCGGACTGTTGCCTGGACAGAAAACACACTTGCACCGCCATACCTACGAAACTGTTTTGTATGTCATTGAGGGAAAAGGTTGGACACGGGTAGAGGATGAAATCGTGGAGTGGGAAGCCGGAGATGCGGTTTACATCCCGTCTTGGGCTTGGCATCAGCACCAAAACCGTAGTGAAACAGAACCCGCAAAATACATCGCTTGTGAAAATGCACCACAACTGCAAAACTTAGGTGTAGCACTCCGTGAAGAAGAAGGAAGAGATTTTTAACTTTTAAAACAGGGCAAAAATGAACAAAGTACCATTTAAAGGCGTAATCGCATACCCGGTTACCCCGTTTGACGACAACGAAAACGTTGATATTCCACTATTCAAAAAACAAGTAGAGCGATTGGTTACAACAGGTTCTCACGGCATTGCTCCGCTGGGGAGTACAGGTGTAATGCCTTACCTCAATGATGAGGAAAAAGAAGCCATAACGGAAGCAACGATGCAACAGGTGGCAGGCAGAGTGCCTACATTGGTTGGTGTTTCCAACCTTACCACCGAAAAAACCGTTTACCACGCCAAATTTGCCGAAAGAGCAGGAGCAACAGCGGTAATGATAATCCCGATGAGCTATTGGAAACTGACCGATGATGAAATTGTGAAACACTATGATACCGTTGCTTCCAAAATTTCTATTCCGATAATGGCATACAACAACCCCGCAACAGGCGGTGTGGATATGTCACCAGCTTTATTGAAGCGTTTGTTAGAAATTCCGAATGTAACTATGGTCAAAGAAAGTTCGGGCGATGTGCAGCGTATGCACTATCTGAGAAAAGAATTGGGAGAAGATGTAGCGTTTTTCAATGGCTCTAATCCGTTGGCACTGTCCGCTTTTTCGGCAGGTGCAAAGGGTTGGTGTACTGCCTCTCCTAATCTGATACCCGAACTCAATATTGCTCTTTACGATGCTATTCAGGCAAACGATTTGGAAAAAGCCCAAAGCATATTTTATAAACAGTTTGATTTATTGAAGTTCATTGTGGCAAAAGGTTTACCTCGTTCCATAAAGGCAGGTTTAGACCTGTTGGGAGTAGGCGGAGGTGGCTTCAAAAGCCCTTTGAAACCGCTTAGTGGAAATGAAATAGCGGAATTGGATAACATACTTTCGGCTATTGAAAGTGAAGTAGTTGTTTAAATGCAATATCGAAGCCCGAAAGTGATAAAGAACGTTCGGGCTTTATATATTAATATTTCGTAAAACAGATGGATTTAAACGAAGAAACTAATCCTGTCAAATCCCAGAACGAGCAATCGGAAAACGTGAAAGTAACATTAACATTGAATGGTAATACAAAACATATCCAATGGAACAAACAGACACCTTTGCTTGATGCGATGCTCAATGCCGGAGTTGATGCTCCACATTCCTGTTGCAGAGGTACCTGTGGCACTTGTGTATGCAAACTGGAGGAGGGCGAAGTGCGGTTAAAACGGAATTTTGTCCTATCTGAAGCTCATATACAGCAAGGTTTGATTTTGGCTTGTGTAGCAGTTCCCATAAGCACAAGCATTAAGATAAACTATGATGAGTTTTAAATGTTGCTTAATGTTTCTGGACTACTTATATATCATCAAACTGTACCATCAATATCATCCTGTCATCCAATATTTTTGTATCATTAATCAAAATAATGAAGAGTAATGGATTACAGTATCAAAAAAGTAGGTCTTAACAATTTAGACACAACAGCAGAGTTATTCAATCTTTATCGGATTTTCTATCGCCAGACAGACGATTATGAAAAGTGTAAGCAGTTCATTAAGGAACGATTGGACCATGACCAATCACATATATTTGTGGTTTATGCCGAAGGCAAAGCAGTTGGTTTTGTTCAATTATATAAACTGTATCATTACATCAAATTGGCAAAGCAATGGCTGTTGAGCGATTTGTTTGTTCATCCCGATTACAGAGGTAAAGGACTTTCGGTAGCATTGATAGACAGGGCCAAACAGTGGTGTGATGAGACAGGAGCTTGCGGATTGATGCTGGAAACTGAAAAAACGAACGACATTGGCAACAAACTTTATCCACGTTGCGGATTTGAATATGACGACAAGCACAATTATTACTATTGGTGGAAATAAAAAGAAAAGGCGGACTACGTCGGTTCGCCTGCAATTGGTCGGATGGCTGAGTGGCAAAGTAAGGATACGCAATATCTTTTACAATGGTTCAAATCCATTTCCGACCTCAAAATATTCCAAGAAAACATCAGCGTATGAATGAAGAAATCTTGCGAAATATGGCAGCCATACAAGAACGGATAAACAATGCCTGCAAGGAAAGTAACAGAAATCCGGATGAGGTCAAATTGCTGTTAGCAACTAAAACCGTACCTGCCGAACGTATCAAAATTGCATTGCAAGCAGGACATACACTGATAGCAGAAAACAAAGTCCAGGAACTCAAAGAGAAATATGAAGCATTGAAAGGTGTTCCGCATACCAATCATTTCATCGGGCATTTGCAAACCAATAAAATCAAAGAGGTTTTAAAATATGATGTTTCCTGTGTTCAATCGCTTGACCGCTTAGATTTAGCAGAAAAACTACATCAGCGGTTACGGTTTGAGAACAAGACCATTGAAGTATTAATACAAGTAAATACTTCATTTGAAGAAAGCAAATTTGGCGTAAGTCCCGATAACGCCATTGAATTGGTAGAGCAGGTTGCCCAGTTGGAAACCTTAAAAATAAAAGGCTTGATGACTATTGGACTGTTTAGTGCTGAAACGCAAAAGGTACGCAAGTGCTTTCGATTGCTCAACGATATTCAACAGCAGATTATTTCTTTAAACATTCCTAATGTAGATATGCAAGAATTATCAATGGGAATGAGTGGCGATTTGGAAACTGCCATTGCAGAGGGAGCAACCATTGTAAGAGTGGGTACGGCTATTTTCGGAGAGCGTATCTACCCTGACAGTTATTATTGGAATGAACAAAAAGCATAGACAATGAATGTACATTATTTTCAACACGTACCATTTGAGGGATTGGGATACATTGAGACTTGGTTAAAAGAAAATCATCATCATATTTCAGTTACAAAATTTTTTGAAACAGATTTTCAATTGCCTGAGATTTCGGAGATAGATGCATTGATTGTAATGGGTGGCCCGATGGGCGTGTATGATGAAACACAATTCCCTTGGTTGAAACAAGAAAAAGCATTTATAAAATCGTGTATCCAATCCGGTAAAAATGTGTTGGGAATTTGCTTAGGTGCTCAATTGATTGCCGGTTGTTTGGGGGCAAAAGTAGTTTCGGCAAAGAACAAAGAAATCGGGTGGTTTCCTGTTTTCCCTACAGAGGAATGTAAGCAAATAGCTTGGTTTTATGAACTGTTCAAACATAATCCGGTTGTATTCCATTGGCACGGAGACCAGTTTGAAATCCCTCAAAACAGCTGTTTAAATTTACTGTATTCAGAGGCAAATCTTAATCAGGCATTTTACTACAATCAACATATTATCGGCTTACAATTTCATTTGGAAGTAACCATAGAAAGTTTAAGGCAAATGACTGAAAACGGGAAAGATGAACTTTTGTATCAACTATCCTATGTACAAAATGAAAATGAATTATTGAACAACAATAGCCATATTGCTCAATGCAACAGACTGATGGACAAAATTCTTTCAAACTGGATAAACGCGATTAAATCAACCCTTTAGCAATTCTCCCCAACTGTTTCAGCTTGTCATCTATCTGTTCCGACCAGCGTTGCCCGTAACTTAAGCGCATACAGTTGTTAAACTGGTTTTGCAGTGAAAACATCCTGCCCGGAGCAATGCTTATTTTTTGACAAATAGCCCGGTCGTATAATTCCGTAGTATCAATTCTTTTGTCCAGTTCTACCCAAAGCATAAATCCGCCTTGCGGACGGCTGATTTTAGTCCCTTCCGGAAAGTATTCGGCAACGGCCCGGGCAAATTGCAGACTGTTGGCGTGTAGTTCAGTTCTCAATTTCCCAAGATGATGTTCATACCTGCCTTTTTCAAGGAAATTAGCAATGGCTTCCTGTGTGATGGTCGTAGAAGAAACGGTATGAATGAGCTTCTGATGAACGATTTTATCCTTAAACTTTCCCGGAGCTAACCAGCCCACACGATAACCAGGAGCTAATGTTTTGGATACAGAGCCACTCCAAAGTACTAACCCCTCTTCATCAAATGCTTTACAAGGTTTAGGGCGGCTGTTTCCAAAATAAACATCGCCATACAAATCATCTTCTATGAGTGGAATGTTTTTTTCAGCAAGCATTTTTACGACTTCTTTTTTATGCTCATCGGGCATACAGCTTCCCAAGGGGTTGTTGAAATTAGAAACCAGCATACACAGTTTTATTTTGGGCAATATTTTTTTCAAAGCATCGGATTCAATACCTGTAACCGGATGTGTCGGCAGTTCAATGACATTTAATCCCAAACTTTTAGCCAACTGCAATATGCCGAAATAAACAGGACTTTCAACCGCTATCGTATCGCCTTTCTGTGTAAGTGCCATCAACCCGAATGAAATAGCATTCATAGCCCCGGCAGTCGTAACAATGTCGTCTTCACTTAAATTTCCGTTCCAGGTATAAGTCAATCGGGCTATATCCCTGCGTAGCTTTCGGTTTCCCTGAATTTCTTCGTATTCCGTACCACTTCCTGGAAGGGCACGCATCGCATTGACCAATTCTTTGTTGAGTTTGGCAATAGGCAATAATTCGTTTTCGGGAACACCCAAAGAAAGCCGGGTAACATCATTATTGCTTAACGTAGAATACACTTTGGAAATCAGTGTTTCTACACTTTCAGATTTTGCCTGATTAGAAGGGGTACTCACGGAAGGCACAGACAAATATGCAGGCTTGTAACTCACATAGTAGCCGGACTGTGGTCGGGAAACAATCAGGCCGTTGGCTTCCAACTCCAAGTACGCTTGTATGGCCGTGTTGATACTCACACCATATTCTTTATGCAGCGTACGTAATGACGGCATCTTATCACCTGTTTTCAGTGTGCCGTTTTTGATTTGTTCCGTAAGAACCGTTGCTATTCTTTGATATAAAACTTCTTTCATTGCTCTTCATACTGTATCCTACAAAATTACAAAAATTGTATCTGTAACCATACGTTTTTTCTTCCTTATTTTGCATTATAATTTATCAGATTGCTATGAATAATAATAAAAACAGTCTGGCTTACGGAGCACTTTTCATTGTTTGTATCGTTTGGGGAACGACCTATTTCGCTATCCGTATTGGGGTGGAAACCTTTCCGCCGTTTTTGTTTGCTGCTATTCGGCAGGTGGTTGCAGGCGGAGCTTTGCTCTTAGGATTAAAACTCACAGGGAGTTTGAATATGAATAAATCGGATTTCCTCTATCAATCTGTTCCGGGCGTTTTAATGGTGGCTTTGGGAAACGGTGTGATTGGTTGGTGCGAACGCTACATTTCAAGCGGACTGGCAGCATTGATATTATCACTCATTCCTGTTTTTGTGGTGGTCATCAGCTATTTGTTCGGGTTTGACAGGAGAAAACCACATTTATTAATTATCGTGGGATTGATATTAGGCTGTTTGGGTATTGTACTGATTTTTCGGGACAATCTAAAAGACCTTGCCAATCCTGCCTATTTTACGGGAATGTTAATAGCCTTCGGAGCTTGTCTGGCCTGGGCTTCGGGGAGTGTATTAGCAAAATACAAAATCCCGAACAGTAAGAACGTGTTACAAAATGCTGCATTGCAATTGTTTTCCGGAGGAATGGCCTTGTTTGTAATCAGTGCTTTTTTGGATGATTATTCAGAGTTAAAAACAGTAACGACATCCAGTATCTGGGCTTTGGTTTACCTGATTGTAGTGGGTTCCGTCATTGCGTATTCTGCTTTTGTGTATGCGCTGAAACATTTGCCGATAGGCATTTCTTCCCTGTATGCTTATATCAATCCGTTCATTGCCATTATGCTCGGATTTTTATTCCTGAATGAAAACCTAACCGGTATCACTTTATTGGCTTTGGTCGCTACTTTAAGCGGTGTGTATTGTGTCAATAGAGGTTATCAGAAAATGTCAAAGAAATGAGAATAGAGCGAACGGTTATAGCCGACATTCCAGAGGTGGAAAAAATATACAGCGAAGCAAGAGCCTATCAATTTCAGCAAAGCGGATACGCTTGGCCTGTTTTCAGTAAATCATTTATTGAAAAGGAAATTATAGACAAAAGACACTTTAAAGTCTTAGATAAGGACGATGAAATGGCAGGTGTATTTTCCATAGTAAAAGCCGAACCTATTATTTGGAACGACAAGGACGGAAAGGAAGCCATTTATTTACACCGTATGGCGATACGTAATCGGTACAGAGGAAAAAATATAGCGAAGAAAGTGGTGGATTGGGCTATGATTGAAGCGTGGAAAAATAAGAAGAAATTTATCCGGATAGATACCTGGGCAAACAATGAAGCATTGACCGTTTATTACCAAAAATTAGGATTTGAACGGGTAGGTAAAAGGCAGTTGCCGCCACAGAGTGATTTGCCGGAACACTATAACAATATTGAGGTCAATTTATTCGAGATAAGATTATGAAAACGATAAGCATAGAAAATTACCGTCCGGAATGGAAACCCTATTTTGAAAAATTCAACCGGGCGTGGATTGAAAAATATTTTGTGTTGGAAGATATTGATAAATACGTCCTTTCCAATCCCGAAGAAGCGATATTAAATGACGGAGGAGAAATTTTGTTTGCCGTTTGTGAAGGCAAGGTAATCGGAACTGTCGCCTTGAAAAAAGTATATACGGATACAATGGAATTGACCAAAATGGCGGTGGAAGAAAATTATCAGGGTAACGGAGCAGGAATAATGTTGTGTCAGGCAGCTATTGACAAGGCAAAAGATTTGGGCGTGAAGAAATTGCTGCTCTACACGCAATCCGCATTGAAACCGGCGTTGGGTATTTATAGAAAATTAGGTTTTAGCGAAGTTCCTATTGAAAAGGGAAAATACAAACGAGCAGACACTAAAATGGAAATGATTTTAAATGATAACTATTAAATAGAGTGAAAAAATGATAAACGTCCAAAGGTCTGAAATAAGTATGAAATCTAATTTTAATTATGATGATTTTGTATTTGGCGTTCAGCCAACAGACCATATTTTACTATGTAATTACAACGACGGCACTTGGCAATCACCTCGCATAGTGCCACATACCGATATTAAAATGAGCCCGATGTCACTGTGTTTACATTACGGGCAAACCGTATTTGAAGGAATGAAAGCATTTCGTCAAGATAATGGGCAAGTTATCATATTTCGTCCTGACAAGCATTTTAGAAGATTTAATGCTTCATTGGAAAGAATGTGTATGCCTGCTGTTGAGCAAGATTTATTTATTGAAGGAATAAAAGAATTGGTTCGTCTGGAAGAACATTGGCTTCCGGAAGAACAAGAAATAAGTTTATATATACGTCCGTTTGTGATTGCCACAGAACCTCGATTAGGAGTTAAAGTTTCGAATGAATATTTATTCTGCATAGTATGTACACCAATGGGATTATATTATTCTGAACCTGTACGTTTAAAAGTAGAAACAGAATTTGTACGTGCGGCAGAAGGCGGAGTAGGTTATGCCAAATGCGGAGGAAATTACGGTGCTGCATTTTATCCGGCACAGCAAGCCAAAATACAGGGGTATGACCAGGTAATTTGGACAGATGCTAAAACTCACGAATATATTGAAGAAGCCGGCACAATGAATATTGCTATTGTAATAGACGATAGATTGATTACACCTAAGTTGAGTACTTCAATTCTTGACGGAGTGACCAGAAGTTCAATTATACAAATTGCAAAAGATATGGGAATGATTGTCGAAGAAAGGAAGGTACAACTTCAAGAGCTTATTGATGAATTTCAATCCGGCAAAAAAATAGAAATATTTGGTGTGGGCACAGCTGCGGTTATATCTCCTGTTAAGTGTATAAATATCTTGGGAACAGAATATCATCCATATACTGCTAATGATGCAACAATGTTTAAACTGAAAAAGCAACTTGACAACATTAGAAAAGGGCGAATTTCTGATAAATATAATTGGAACTGGTTTATATAAACATTAGAAAATGGAACAGATTAATCAATATCCGATTGGCAAATACAAAGAGCCGGAAGAAATCACGAAAGAGATGTATGCATCATACATTGATGTTATTGCATTATTTCCCGGAAATATAAAGTTAGAGATAATGACTTTGAATGATGAACAATTGGATACATCATACAGAAAAGAAGGTTGGACTGTCAGGCAGCTTGTTCATCATGTAGCGGATAGCAATATCAATTGCTTTGCCCGCATCAAGTTTGCATTGACGGAAGATAATCCGACTATCAAACCTTTTGTTGAAGAAAAATGGGCGGAATTATCGGATGCGAAACATATATCCATTTTGCCGTCATTAAGCATTTTAGAAGGCATTCACGAGCGTTGGGCTATACTTTTAAAAGGTTTAGAAAAACAAGATTGGAACAGAACGTTCTTTCATCCGGATTTGAATAAAAGTCAGACTATTGCTGAAGCTATGGCAAAATACAGTTGGCATTGTAACCACCATTTGGCACAAATCAAAAATCTGAAAAAACAAATGCAATGGAAATAAGCAATCAGGTAATTGAAATAAAATCGGGATTTGAAAATATGGACATCAAAGCCGTCCATCAGTTTTTAAGCAAGGAAAGCTATTGGGCAAAAGGTATTCCGTTGGAAACTGTAAAAACGGCGTTGCAAAATTCTTTTTGCGTAGGATTATTTAAGGACGAAAAACAGATTGGCTTTGCCCGATTGGTAACGGACTATGCCACTTTCGGCTATTTGGCAGATGTATATGTTTTGAGTGAATACAGAGGTAAGGAATTATCAAAAATGATAATGAAATACATAATGGATTTGGATTTTGTACAAGGGTTAAGAAGGACATTACTGGCAACATTAGATGCTCATTCGCTTTACCGTCAGTTTGGATTTGAATCTCCTGAAAATCCGGAGCGATTGATGGAAATAAAAAGAAATAACCTATATAAAGATGTTTAGACTATGAACGATGAAAGAAAAACACAACTATTGGAAAGTTTCGGGCGTTCCAAAATAATGCAATTATTCGGTGCGGAAGTTACAGGCATAGCAGACGGATATTTTGAAATTACTGTTCCCAAACAGGATTTTATGGCTCGTCCGGCAGGAATGTTCAACGGCAGTACCATTGCTTCATTGGTAGATGTTTCCTCGGGCTATGCCGGAGCGTCAGCTAAACCGGAAGACAGCTATTTTACAACAGTTGAGCTGAAAGTAAACTACCTAAATCCTGCCATTGGTGAACAACTTGTGGCTAAAGCACAGGTTATCAAAAACGGAAAAGTGTTGACTGTAGTGCGTTCAGACGTATTTGCAGTTAGTGCCGAAGGAAAGGAAACATTAGCAGCAACTTCATTGGTTACACTGATGCAGTTATCAAAAAAATCACCCGACAAACAAATAGATTAGGCAATGGAAAGAAAGCTCTTCAAATACCGTATTCTACCCGAAAAAGTTGAGCAATTACATCAATGGATGCAAACGCTTAACAGTAGAAAAGAAGAATTATTGCAAACCATCGAACACGAAAAAGTCTATATCGAAAATATTTTTCTTTTGGAAGAAGAAGGTTTTCAGTGGTTGTATTTCTATATGCTGGCAGATGATATTGAATTTGCGTTGGAACAGTATGCCAAAGGCATTTTTGAGATAGACCGAATTCATCTTGGTTTTGCCAAAGAATGTATTGACTTCAGTTATACAGCACCCGATTTTAAAGAGATGGTTTACATCTCTCGGGAAACCGATAGAATTATAAATGATTAAAAGGAAAGGATAAGTATGGAAATAACCAATATGGAAAATTTTCTGGAGTACTATGGAAAAATCAGGCAACGCACCAATCGCCTGATTGCCGTTATTCCACCGAAATATATGGATTGGGCATACAAACCGGGCAAGTTTACCATTGCTGATATAATCCGGCATATAGCAGCTATGGAACGGTATATGTTTGCCGAAAATGTTTTGGGAAAACCTTGTATTTATAGCGGATGCGGTAAAGAACTCGCAGACGGTTACGATAATGTAATCCATTATTTTAACGAGAAACACGAAGAATCTTTAACCATTTTCAAAAGACTGAGTGATGAAGATTTGCAACGTAAATGCCTGACACCTGACAATGCTCCCATAACGATTTGGAAGTGGCTTCGAGCGATGACCGAACACGAAATTCACCACAGAGCACAGCTATATATTTATCTGAATTTATTAGATGTTAAAACACCGCCAATGTTTGGGTTGAGTTCGGAAGAAGTAATTCAAAACAGTCAATTAAAATAAAAGGTTATGAATACAGACTTTGCAAAGGAATGGCTTGATGCTTGGAACAGCCACGATTTGGATAAAATAATGGAACATTACAGCGAAAACATTGATTTTGTGTCGCCCATTATTCAACAAATGGGAATAAACACAGCAGGCAAAATTTCCAATAAAGGTGATTTAAAGGATTACTTTTCAAAAGCCCTGCAAAAATACCCCGACCTGCACTTTGAATTGTACCACGAACTCAAAGGAGCTAATTCAACCGTATTGTTTTACAGAAGTGTCAATAATTCCTTTTCGGCAGAATATATGGAATTGAATAATGACGGGAAAGTAAGTAAAGTGAGAGCACATTATAAGTTTGATGAATAAAAACGTTGTCTATGGAAATGAATTGGAACCGTTCGGCTTTACTGATTATCGATATGCAAAATGATTTTGCAAAGCCTGACGGTAATGCCTATATCGACAGAACGAAGGATGTGATAGAAAATGTGGCATATTTGGCTGACACATTCAGGAGAAATCAATTGCCGGTTCTACATATTGTGAGATTATATCTTAAAGACGGAAGCAACGCCGAACTTTGCAGGAAAGAAGTCATCCGACAAAGTAAGGCAATGGTCATTCCGGGTAGTTCCGGAGCTAAAATCGTACAAGAGCTTTTGCCTAAAAATGCCGAAATGTATGAGGATAAAAAATTATTGACCGGCAGTATTCTACAGCTTGCTCCTTTTGACTTTGTGGCTTACAAACCACGCTGGGGTGCATTTTATAAAACAAACTTAGAGGCTTGGCTGAAAAATCGCAAGATTAATTCATTGGTAATTGCAGGTTGTAATTTCCCGAACTGTCCACGCACAACAATATTTGAAGCAAGTGAAAGAGATTATCGTTTGGCTATTGTTCCCGAAGCGATTTCGCAGATCTATCCCAAAGGGATAGATGAATTAAAAGGAATTGGAGTAAATGTATTGGAGCATAGTGTTTTGAAAAAAGAATTGGAAAATGGAAAGTAAGCTATTCGTTATAACCGGTGGCCCCGGAGCAGGAAAAACAACCTTATTAAATGCTATGAAGTCAGATGGATATGATATCGTTCCGGAAGTAGCCAGAACGATTATCCGCGAAGAAACAGCACTAAACGGTGATGCTTTGCCTTGGAAAAACAAACAACTTTATACCGATAAAATGATAGGAGCTTCCCTTTTAGACTACAACAGAGCAACAGCAAGCCAGCCAAATGAAATTTGCTTTTTCGACCGGAGTATTTTGGATGCCGTGTGCTATGCGGATATGATTGGTTATGCACTTTCAACAGAAACTATGAAAAAAGTGCTGAATTGCTCATATAATCCTAAGGTATTTATCCTGCCACCCTGGAAAGAAATTTATCAAACAGATAATGAACGGAAACAGGATTGGCAGGAGGCAGTACACACCTATTTCCAAATGAAAAGCACTTATGAAAAGTACGGTTATGAAGTCATAAACGTGCCGATAGGTAATATCAATGAAAGAAAAGAATTTGTATTAACCCAAATAAAATAGAGAAATGGACAGCTATTTAGAAAGTATCAAAAAGCAATTCCTGTATTACAAAATGCTTGGAGAAAAAGCAATGGAACAATTACAGGAAGAACAATTATTCTGGCAGTATAACGGGGAAAGCAATAGCATCGCTATTCTGGTCAATCACATTGCTGGAAATATGCTATCCAGGTTTACCGAATTTCTGACCACAGACGGAGAAAAGCCCTGGCGAAACCGTGATGCGGAATTTACCAATCCGTTTCAGAACAAAGCTGAATTAATGGAGCATTGGAATAAAGGTTGGGATTGCCTGATGAATGCTTTAAACCAGCTTACGGAGGCAGATTTAGAGAAAATTATTTATATCCGAAATGACGGCCATACGGTTACCGAAGCGATTAACAGGCAGTTGGCTCATTATCCTTATCATATCGGACAAATGGTTTTCATAGCCAAAATGCTGAAAAATGAAGATTGGAAAACCTTGTCCATAGCAAGAAACAAATCAGCAGATTACAACAACCGCAAATTTTCGCAGGATAAAGACAGACGGCATTATACAGATGATTTATAAAAAAGAAAGTGATATGATTATCAATACAAAGAATACAAAACATTATCAATGGGGTGATAATTGTCAAGCCTGGACTTTTATACAATCAGAAAACGTTATTGTCAAAGAAGAATTAATGCCACCGCATACGGAGGAACAGCTTCATTTTCATAACGAAACGGAGCAGTTTTTCTATATCCTTGAAGGTAAAGCCACATTCTTATTAGAGAATGAAAAGGTTTCTTTATTAAAAAACGACGGAATCAAAATTTCAGCAAAGCAGATACATAAAATAAGTAATGAAACTTCTGAAGACTTGCGGTTTTTAGTGATATCTTTTCCCGGGAATGTAAACGATAGGGTAAATTCGAGTAGTCAATAATCTATTCGCATTATACCTCTTATTGAGCATATATATGCCACCCTTCTTATCAGATGTACACAATTTCAAAAATTTGGACTGGATTTGATGAAAAAATATTGCAATGAAAATCTTTTTCAATTAGAAGAAAAATTAAAGGAATTATCACTTGAGATAGACGAACCAATATTTTTATCCGAAATAGCAATCAAAATAACTCTCGATTGCTTAACAGAGTTGAAGAAATTCATTTTAGAACACAAGCGTCCAAAACGTTGAAAAATAAATAAGAAAAAGAAGGAGGTACGGCTGAAAAGCCGTAAGTTTTGAGTCTCTAAT
>NZ_SBJH01000115.1 GCF_004368405.1 Olivibacter sp. XZL3 | reverse complement strand
TTCGCTAAACTTACTTCTTTTCATTACCCCTAAATTATAAAACTACATTAATAATCGTAGCTGTTTTAAGGGAAGATTACATTTCGACTTTAAATTGAATTTAAATGCGTCCATTTTATGTGCATTGTATATGTCGCAAAATGGTATAAGATTATCATAACGATCGTTGATTGTAATGCTGTTCTGTAGGCTACAGTAGTTAAAGTAAACGGGGTCAAATCGTCAAAAACAGTTCTTTTTAAATTCATATTAAATTGGGTTTTCTTTAATCCATTCTGTGACACATATACTGTAACCAATGAACGTAAGGTTATTCCTTTCCCAATGGAGAGTGTCACAATATGCTGGTAAAGCATTGACGAATAAATGGAAACGCTGCGAGATAAATTCTCCACTAGCGATAGTCTTCCTTCTTGAATTGTTGAATAAAAAATCTCTTACTTTGGTGATAGCAATATTAGGAGAATTCTGATGGCTTGAAATGTCTGTCCCCGCTAAATCCGAAATAAATTGTTGATATCTATAAGCCTCAGCATCCATAACTAATACCTTTTTTTCTTTATTGTGATGCGTATTAGCGGCATAACGCTGTGCTCCAATAAATAGGCCGAGCTCCAATGGCATATTGAATCTAGCTAATTGAGTATTTGCATCAAGATCAGCTTTAGATATATCATGGATACCATACCTACAATCATCTATAATCCGAATCAGTTTATTAAATCTCAAATCGCCCCCATCTTCTTCCTCCCGAGCGCATCTGGGAATGAAACCACAGTCATGTATAGCAAACACTATGGCCTCAAACATTTGATGATAGGCTGGGTCAAACGGACAATTTATGAAAACATTATTTGAATAGTTAGTTGGGAGTGCCATATTACTATTTTACAGTTTTTTTAACAGCCGCTCTAACTTTCTTTACCATACTTGACTTTGCCTTAGGGTTATTTTTCACTTTCCTCAAAGAGGCAGTTTTTTGATCGGCAGTGACGGGTTTAGCCGCCCGCTTTCCTGAATCTGTTTTCTTTTCTACCTTCTTGGAGACGGGCTTCTTGGCTGCCTTAGCAGCCTCCTTTTGGAGCGTTTCCAATTTTTTATCACTACGCGCATCACTTCCATTAGGATTTTTAATCGTCCCTGGCGTCACTCCAAGCTTCTTTTCAAGGGCTCCAACAGTGATATCTTTCCGGATCTTTCTAGCCATAAAGTAAATTTTATTCTAAAATAATCATTTTCTCTTACAAGAGCAGCATTCAATCTGAATATTAAGGAGATTCGGTCGCTCATCGATAACGAAATCCGCATAGAACTGAGAAGCCCCAATGCTTCTTATCGGTAAGAAAGGTTTGGTGTTACTTTTGTTTTTATAACTTAGCTGGCCCCGTGATTTTCAGGTATTATTTACCGATTAGGAGTAGGGTACTTTTGTGTTATGAAACATATTGCCATTATTTCATGGGTCGTACTGATGTGCTATATCGTTCTGCAATACTACCGAACCTCCAAAATCGACACTATCTCTTGCAATCAATGGAAAGCCTATTGACATCTTATATGTTATCAATTAATTAAGAGGACTGCTCTTGCTCACTGTTGGGCTAAATACCAGAAGCCAGTCATCTACGATAACCGTCGAAAACGGGAACACGCTGAAGCTGGCGATCCGACCGGAACTCACCGGCAGCCGCAAAAGTACCGGCAATTTCAACCGGATTCCGACCGGGATACGATGATCACCTCGAGTACCGATAAGTTGCGCGCAATGCACCTCCCTATATTTTCGATGCATTGATGGCTCCGCGGCTTTCGGCTGTTATCAAAGGCTTCCGCTGATGATTTTAATATTTTTGTTCTCTATATCATAGACGCAATTTAAGTACCGACAGCGACCATAAAGAAAGGCGGCCTAAGCCGCCTCAATGTCCTCTTTCTCTATCAAATTATTTACAAAGCGGCAACTATTAAGGAATTCTTAATAGTTCGAATCGGAGGGATACCGTAAAAAAGCTTGTTATTAGCGTTTTGAATAGAAACCAATAAATTATGTGAATGCCTGTTTCCTAGAACACATATCATCCCGAAACGCCATGTTTACGATACACGCATTACCTTGTGCGGATGATCTCCGGCATAATCATGAATCAACTGCATCATATAATGATTGCCATAGCATCTTTTGAGGCTATCGCGCACTTCCTCCAGCGTATTCATCTGTGTATCGGCAGCGATATACCCCATCGCATAAAGATTACCCCGCTCCACCCAGATACAGCTCTTCTCTCCAAGCTCCCTCCCTTTATCCAGTATCGCAAAACTCTTCCTTTCCCCGGCCAGATACACCAAAGCCTCATCCACCAATGCATTGTGCGCATCCCTTTCAGGTAGCGGATCCTGCAAAGCATGAACCGCACTAAAATAATTTTCACGCGCCCGTCCAAAAGAACACAAGCGCTCGTCCAGGTCAAACCTGAACATCAGTTCCTTTAACAGAATAACGCTTTCATACTCCCGGTTACACACCTGCACGCACTTATCGCGTTTATCCAAACGGCCAACGGCCAAACGTTTATAGCCAACCTGATCTTCATACAGTACAAGTCCATATTTCGGCTCAAAACGTTTCAGCGCACGATTGAAAGGAGGCCAGTGCCGCTTGATTTCCATACACTCCAATAAAAGAGCCATCAGTTCAGTCGCACATATTTCATAAGAAATCGAGTAGATATGCCGCATAAAATGCTGGCGCTGCGGATTGATATTATGCCCCGTAAAATGCTGCCCCACTCTTTTTTTGACATTGCGCGCCTTGCCCGCATAGACCACCTTGCCCGCCTGGTTATGGAAATAATACACCCCATAACGTTCGGGAAGGGATTCATATTGCTCCCGTGGCAGGTTCGGCGGAAGCTGCTGATCCCCGGAGTTGCGCTTGAGCATCTCGGGCACCCTATCACCCTCATCCCACTCCAGCAGGCGTGAGAACAAGACCGCCGTCGCTTCCGCATCCCCGCCAGCCCGGTGACGGTTGCTGAGGGCTATACCCAGGCTCCCGCAGAGCCTGCCCAGACTATAGGACGACAGCCCCGGACGTATCCTGCGCGCCATCCTGACGGTGCACAGCTTTTTCGCTGTCCATTCAATACCCACCTCTTCCAACTCGTGCCGGACAAAAGAATAGTCGAAATTGACGTTATGGGCCACAAAGACCCGGTCTTTCAAGAGCTCATATACCTCATCGGCAATGTATGCAAAAGGAGGGGCATCTTCCACCATTTCATTGGTGATTCCGGTAAGACGTACAATGGACGGCGGAATATCCCTTTCCGGATTGACCAGCTGCTCATAACGCCTGGTTACTTCTTTGCCATTATGAATGCATATCGCTATTTCGGTAATGCGGCTACTGGCCGCACTCCCTCCCGTGGTTTCTATATCCACAATGGCGTATTCGGTAGCTTTGTTTTTATGCCTACTCACTTCTTGGATCCCCCTTCAGCGGCATCTTGCCGCATTTAGCAATCTCCAGAGAAGCGCAACCGAACTCCACTACCACCCTGCCCTCCAATAAATAAAGCCCATTCCCGTTCAAGGGATACCGCTTCAGACTGGGCGGAAAATGTACCGTATCAAAAAACAGCCCCCGCTCATCCAGAAACGTACCGAACTTCATCAGCTCCCCTCGCCGGGTCCTCACCTGCTTCTCGGCCACAAAATCCCCTACCATCCGCACCGTCTGCCCTTCCCTACTTAACAGATCACAGGCCAGCGTATCCCCGCGGTACCCCGACCGGGCCAGATCAAACAAACTGCCCGACACCGGAAAACCGATCAGTTCCAGCTCATCATACAGATCCTCCACAACCGAACTCTCCAGTTTCGGCAGCACCGGTTTACGGCTCATTCCTTCAAACAATGCCGGGCCGTTGTTGCGCTTTTTATCCGTTCCCAATAGCAGATGCGCCTCCCATAAGAGTTCCTTCTTGCCCGTTCCCGTAAAACGCAGGGCCCCTATACGGATCAGGATGATCAATTGTTCCAGTGAGGCTCCCGTGCGCAGCATAAAGTTCTCCAGACCGGTGTATGCTCCATGGCGCTGTCTTTCTTCAGGGATCAGTTGTGCCAACTTCCCTTCCAGGTTTTGCAGACAATCAAAGCCTAAAAAGATGTCCTCCCCATAGATGGTGGTATTGAACACGCTTTTATTTACGCAAGGCAGGCTCACTTTTGCCCCGGCCAGCCTAGCCTCGTTGACATAAACTTTACGGTTATAAAAGCCACCATAATTGTTCAACACGGCCACCATAAACTCCTTTGGGTAATAGGTCTTCAGATAGAGACTCTGATAGCTTTCCACCGCAAAACTGGCACTATGCGCCTTATTGAAACTATAGCCTGCAAAACTCTCCATCTGCCGCCAGATCTCGCGGCTAATCCGCTCATCATAACCCTGCTGCCGGCAGTTATCAAAAAATTTTCCCTCAATTTCAATGAGGTGTTCTTTGCTCCGGTACTTGCCGCTCATCATCCTGCGCAATACATCCGCATCGGCCATATCCAATCCCCCATAGGCATTAGCAATCTTCATCACATCCTCCTGGTACACCATCACGCCGTAAGTCTCTTCCAGCTCCTGTCGGAATACCGGATGCAGGTAGCTCACGCTTTGGGGATCGTGATGCCTTTTGATGTACTCGGCCATCATACCGCTGCTGGCCACTCCCGGACGGATAATGGAAGAGGCGGCTACCAGCGTCAAATAATCATCACAACGCAGTTTAGTGAGCAGCTGCCGCATGGCAGGGCTCTCGATATAAAAGCAGCCAATGGTGTTGGCGCTCCGCAGCTGTTCGGCAATCTTCGGATCTTCAAAAAAACGTTTGGGATTATCCGTACGGATCACCTCCCCCTTGTTCTGCCGCACAATCTCCCTACAATCCTTGATATGGCCGATGCCCCTTTGGGAGAGGATATCAAATTTCTCAAAACCGATATCCTCGGCCACATACATATCAAACTGCATGGTGGGCAACCCCTTGGGCGGATAATCCATGGCGCTGTAATAGGCCAGCGGCTGCTCGGAAATCAGTACCCCCGAAGCATGGATGCTCCGCTGGTTGGGAAAATCCGCCATGCGGTTATACACACTTAAAATCGTCTCAGTCACCTCGTTCTTGTTGAGCATATGCTCCGGCTCATGCACCAAGCGGTCGATCTCCGCCTTGGGCAGCCCGTACACCTTGCCGAGCTCGCGCAGGATACTCGGCCCGCGAAAGGTGCTCATGGTACCCATCAATGCCGTATGCCCGGTCTGGTAGCGGTTAAAGATATAATCGTACAGCTCATCGCGCTCATTCCAGGCAAAATCGATATCAAAATCCGGTGGCGACTGCCGCTTGGGGTTCAGGAAACGCTCAAATGGCAGGTGCAGCGCTATCGGATCCACATCGGTAATGCCCAGACAATAAGCCACCGCACTATTGGCCCCGCTGCCCCGCCCCACATAATGAAAATCACGGCTGCGGGCATAGCGGCAGATATCATCTGTAATCAAAAAATAACTGGAAAAATTCAGCTTTTCAATAATCTCCAGCTCCCGGTCTATGCGCTCTCTGGCTATCTTGTCTTTCCCATAACGGCCCGCAAAACCGTCCAGCGTGTATTTGTACAGCAGCTGCCGGTCGTTATAGCGGTTACCCGTAAAAGTCGCCTTATTCTTATGCGTTTTAAAATCGAAATCGAAACTGCACTGCCCCAGCAGCTTGCGCGTGTTACGGATCAGCTCGGGGAAGTCCCGGTATAACTCCAACAGTTTGGCCTTGGGCAGCAATACCTCCTCTTTTCCCGCTACCATATGCGGCTCCAACTGTGAGTAGAGCAGGTTATGGTCGATTGCCCGCAGCTGGCAATGGAACTTATAATCGCCCGCCCCAAACGTAACCGGCGCCAGGATCACATAGCGCTCCAAGTGCCCGGTAGCGTGTCTACGCAGTATGTTAAGCTCGGAAGGGCGGACGCCAATGTACTCGTTGTCCTTCAATACAGCCTTATCCAGCGCTCCATAGGGGTACACGATAAAAGCATTGTTTAACTCCAGCGGCCGCTCCGGTAAAGGTCTGCCCTCCTTATTAAATCGGGTGCGGAATTCATTCAGCTCCCGGAAGCCCTCCACATTGCGCGCAATACCGATATACAGCAGCCCGTCCCCATTGCGGAACTCCATGCCGCCCAGGATATGCAATCCCGCCTCCTGCCCCCTGCGCAGAAAATCCAGCGAACCCGAACTGTTGTTGATATCGGTCAATACCGCCGTATCATGCCCCCCGGCCAGTAAAGCACCGATCAATTCCTCCAGCCCCAAGGTGCCGTAACGCAGGCTGTAATAACTATGCACGTTCAGCAGCATACCGCCCTCCTGTTCCCCTCTCCTCATCCGGCAGGCAGATCCCCTTTACAATATACTGCTCACCAAAACGCCGCCGGATATAATCCACCGCCTGCATCAGCTGCACCTCTTCGAGCGTATCGTTAAACAGATCCACCTGATAGGACCCGTGGATCAGGTGGGAAAACTTCACCCCGATGAGCCGGATCAGCATGCGCCTGCTATAGAGCTTTTTAAACAGCTCCATCACCTTTTCGGTAATGGATTTATCCGAATTGGTATAGGGCACACGTAATTGCTGGGTATGCGTATCGAAATTCGAATAACGCAGTTTCAAGGTAATACAGCCCGTAAGCTTATGCTCCATCCTTAACTGAAAGGCCAGCGAATCCACCATGGACACCAGCGTGCGGCGAAGCATCCCCATATCAATGGTATCGCTCTGGAAAGTAGTCTCCTTGCCCATGCTCTTCTGCTCCCGGAAAGGAACCACCGGCGCATCGTCCAGTCCGTTGGCCTTTTTCCAGATGCCCACCCCGTTTTCGCCCAGCGCCCGCCGCAGGGTGAAGACCTCCATCTGCTGCAGGGTATGAATGCGACTGACTCCCATATTGCGCAGCAGCGTATAACTTTTCTCCCCCACCATGGGGATTTTGCGGATGGAAAGCGGGGCCAGAAAGGGTTTTTCAGTACCACTGCCCACCTGCCGCTCCCCGCAGGGCTTGGCCTCCCCTGTAGCAATCTTGCTCACCGTCTTATTAGCCGACAGCCCAAAGGATATGGGCAGGCCTGTTTCTTTCATGATGCGCTGACGCAGCTCCCGGGTAAGCTTCCAGCAACCAAAGAAACGGTCCATCCCGGTAAGGTCCAGGTAATGCTCGTCAATGGACGCCTTTTCCACCACCGGTATGGCCTCTTCAATAATCTCGGTAACCGTGCCCGAATAACGGCTATACAGGTCATGGTCACCCCGAACCACGGTAGCCTCCGGACACAGGCGCAGGGCCAGCTTCATGGGCATGGCGCTGTGCACCCCGAAACGGCGCGCCTCATAGCTGCAACTGGCCACCACGCCCCGGTCCCCGCTACCGCCGATCAGCACGGGCTTACCCATTAATGCACTGTTCTGCAAGCGCTCCACCGATACAAAGAAAGTATCGAGGTCGCAATGAACGATCTGCCTGTTTTCCATTCTTTACACAAACTAATATTATTAGTAAAAACAAAGGTATAGCATACTAGTTTTATTAGCAAAAAGAAAACGTTAAATCGGAGTAACAGACTGTAAGACAGTAAGGAAAATCTACAGTACTCTAGGCGATGGAATCAGGAATTTGTTGCTGTGAAATTTGAAAGGCCTCTCTATTTTTTTATGTTGTTCTATTAATTTTACACTAGCAGATTAGGAATAAGATATCGGTTGATAGTCGTCTTTCCACGTAACCTCTATGTCTTTAACAACATAGAGGTTCACTTCTCTCTAGGTTGTTTTTGCTAACAGCTTTTATATCGAGATAGTTATCGGTCCAGCTTTTATAAATCCCTTACTGCTTCGATGATATCGTCCTTGATAAATTCCCAGTACTTTCCCCTTAGACAGATAGGATCGAAATCCTCATCAGCCCTTTTAAAATTCTCGAAGTTTGAAATAATTTGGTTTCTGTCATGGACATAAGGATGACGTTCTTCATGGAATAACAGCATTTGGGAAAGAAGATATTTTCCCATCAATTCGTGTATGTCCCAAAAATCCTTTTTCCTTCCACCTCTCGAAACAACATCGACTTTCATGGCAATGATATCCTCCAGGCTGGCAAGCCTCACGCCCTCAAGCTCGACCAGCGGCCAAATAAATTTCTCCTGCGAATAGTACACGTCCAGTTTGATATGATCCTCTGGACTATTGCCGATCAAGTACGAACGCCCGAAGCCGGGCAAACCACCTATATCGCCCTGTACAAATGGAAATGCAGCCAATAGGTACTGATCGACTGCCTCAAAATCAACACTGCCGTGATTACCATCCGTAAACAGATCAATATCTACCGACATACGATGCCCTAGATGCAGACTGAGGGCCGTCCCTCCAACAAGTCTGAAATCCGCCAATATAGGGGCCTGCATCAGGGTCAGTAGCGTTTGACGTAAAAGGTCGTTGACTGTATTCCAATACAACATGCTGTACGCTTTATCTATTTGATCAACAAGTCTGCCTCACCACTTCAGCTACCCGTTCAGCTCCGTAATATTCGGTGATATATTTCTTTTCATCGCCATTGCCCCGTTCAAAGATTCTTCGGATAATAGCTGTAGCGTGTTTCTCTGAATCCAGTTTATTGATATCTGTATCCCAGAAAAGTCCCTTACGTAACTTGTTCAACTCAAAGGTCCTGTTGGCCCTGCGCTGTCTTTTCCGGTAGTCTTCGATCTCGTAATAGGTCTGCATCATTAACATAGTCCCTTCCGCATAGCCCAATTGTTTGTCTATTTTGAAAGACAGCTCAACAGGTAGTTTTCTTCTACCTTTCGTGATAGCGTTCAGGGTCTGACGTTGCTGGTCAACGGCAGCGGCGAATTGATTTTTGGCAATTTTCCTTTTTTTCAGTTCATGCTCCAAAATCAATCCAGGATGGATGCCTTTGTATTTCTCTATTGCAGATTTCATCAATACAAATGTAAGCAAATTAGCTTACAAAAACAAGTTGTGTCCTGAATAACTGCATCGAGGTTGGATCATTGCAGTTCAACTCCAATCATCCCCGATCGTTAGAGCCTGGCCTATATTGCATGGTAAATTCATTTACTCATAAATCCGTTCGGCAAAGAGCTTTTTTATTTCTTGAAAATCCTGTCTGGGGTTTTTACAGACAAAAATCGTCTGCCATAGTTTTTCTTCATCATCCGCATAAGGGTTGTAAATGGCCTTTACCGGCCTTACTTCTTCAAAATAGGGCTCAAAGAAATCTTTTCCTTCTGCTTTACCATACCGGATTGCTATGGTCGTATGCGGCATCTTCCCGCTTGGCAACCAAGTATAAAAACTACCGTGCAATGAAAATGGCCGAGGCAAACCATATCGCTCTCCCAGTAAAGCAACCGCCCCCGCCTGTCCATAATGTTTACCCCATATTAGGCATTCCTCCTGCTCTTTTTCCGGCAAACTGTACAGCACCATTTTCAATCCGGCCAAGGTTTCATTCCACTTCTTCACCGAGTATCTTTCTTCAAACCTTATGGCATACTTGCCGCCCCCCACGTTTTTTTCTTCATAAGGATAAAGATCGTTTAAATAACGTTCCAGTGAATAGATAGGCATCCCAAAAGGAATGAGCAATACCCCTACCGACAATAAACAAGCTATGGGATAAAGGAGCCACTTCTTCTTATCCGACAAGAGTTTTTCCCAGAATACGCCTCCAAAGGGAAAAATTGTCAGAAACACCGGATAGAAATAATACCCTTTTCCCCGGCTGTAAGCTAAAAACAAAACAGAGAGGAAAATACTGAAAGCCAAGGGTCTGTACAGCTTCATTTTTTGATAAAATATACCGACAATGGCTGGGACTGAGAGCAACAAGGCCAAGGGGTTCAACGAGACAATCAAGCCTTCCAGGATCTCAAATGGCGCGAGTTTATCCAGTTGCGTTTCATGCAGCCGTGCGAACATTTTCAATACCGGGAAATTATTCAGCAATTGCCATAATAGGTTAGGACTGATTAAGGCGAAGAAAACAAGGATATTCCACCAGAATTTGTGTTTGACCAATGCCTGCCTCGTGTTTTTAAAGAATAGCAAAGAGCCTAGTCCGAATATGAAAAAAAGGGCATCGTATTTTGTCAGGAAAGCCACGGCAACCGTAAGTGTTAGATACCATAAATATCTCGGGTCAAGATATTTGACATATCGGGTGAGCTGATAAAAACTCAAGACCCACAACAGCTGGCTGAAGACAACCGGCTGGAATAGTTGCTGCGAGCGGCCAAAGCCCGGTACAATAAGGATACAGAAGAGAACCAAAAAGACCGCTTTGGCTTTACCTCCCAATTCTATGGTAATCTTTGAAGTATATACCAATGTCAGCACAGTAGCAATGTGGGCAAAAATATGGTGAACGAAAACTGACTGTGAATGAAACAGATTCTGGATATAGGCGAGCATACCTATAAGAGGCGGAAATTCCATATAACCAAATGCAAGATGGCGCCCGGTTTCAATATGCAACAGTTCGTCGCCCTGAAAACCAGAGTTATAATCTGCCGCCAAATGCAGCGCCAGCTTGAGAATGCAAAAGAATAAGACTATTATTTTTGTTTTCCTATCCAAGATAGATTCGGTTTACATATACCAAGGGGTGCACTTCAATAAAACATCTGCTCATCATCAGAACACATTTAACGCGCCAGCTAACGTCTCATAGACTAATAATGCCTGAAAATGTTACAGATATCTAGATTTTCCCCAGAAAGCAATCTGTTTTCTTATTGTTAAAAACGTTTTTCCGTTCATCTTGAATCCCCAATGAGAAATGTCACTAACCATACCTTCGCATAAAACAAACTTAGTTACATCTCTCGTTTTCGTGAATTACCCTTATAATTGATAACATAACTTTCAAACGGTTCGATCTTTTAAAATAAAAAAATGCCACAAAACAAACTCCAACGTTTTCTAAACGCTCAGCAAAGCGATCTCCCCATCGCCCTGCAGGAAATCAGGAACGGTAAAAAGCGCAGCCATTGGATGTGGTATATATTTCCGCAGATTCAAGGGCTAGGCTTTAGTGAAATGGCCAGGTTTTATGCCATCAGGGATCACCAGGAAGCTGCCGACTACCTTGCCCATCCCGTTTTAGGCAAAAGGTTATTGCTGATTTCTGGCGAATTGCTTAAGCTCGGCACGGACAATCCTACCGAGGTGACGGGAACACCGGATGACCTCAAACTAAAGTCCTCCATGACACTGTTTGCTGCCCTGCCGGAAACAGATCCTGTATTCCAAGGCGTCCTGGATAAGTTTTATGGAGGTGTGGAGGATACTAAGACGCTGCGATTGATCAATGCGATCTGAGGAGCCCTTTGTTAATTCTGTTAAAGATTTGACGACTTTTCCGCTTGTCAGCCCAATTTATTAGCTTAACACAATAAATCGCTAATATGAAACTGTTAATAAAAATTGACTCAAGATATAGCCCTTATTACGATTTTTTAGTCGCATTCTTCTCAGATATAAAAATCATTTTGAAAAAGAGAAAATTTACTTCATATTGGCAGGCAATTCTTGCATACGGAAATTTAAAATATCTCCTTGTGGAACTATTTAGTAACCGGATATAAAACGAATAAACATTTAATTTCAACTCTTTATTTATTTTGTTGACGCAGAACAGCAGTATTGAATAAATTCCTAATAAAACTCGGTCTTCTCCGACCAAGTTTGCTATATAAATTCTAGAATTTTTTACTTTTGCTTCGAGACTTTTCGACAAAACTTAATTTTGGAGGAAAATGCGTAAATTCCATATATTCACCATTCACCATTAGTTTTTAGTAGCTGTCATCCGATTCAGGCGACGAGTTTATCGGAACATGGAAAGGTACAGGAGTATTACCGGATACTGCACACGTGACCGTTGTTGATCGGGACGGGCATCTAATTGTCAGATTTGAAAACATGAAAGGTGGAAAGGAAATGGAATTTCCTGCAAAATATGATTTAAAGACTAAACAATTGGATTTCGATCTTCCTGAAATTCTCAGTTTCAGTCCTTCAGCCATTGCCTTTATCAGTGGCGATACATTATTTATAAACAACGCTGGCCATACCATTAAGATGGTCAAGGAATAAGTATAGCATTATTCTTCATAAATGAGTTTGCCCATAAAAAGTCATGGATTTTTTAAGCCAGTTCATAGAAGCTGCAGACCAGTTAGTGAAATTATTTTGTCTCTCCCGTTTCAATTTCTCAAATTGTTGCACAAGGAACCAAAACAGAAATTAAAATTCATAGGTTATGGTGGGAAAGAACAGGAATTCGCAACATACCAGATCTTTGATCTTGGAAACAGCAGCCAATATCATACGGGAGAAAGGATTAGCCGATCTCAAGATCAAAACATTGGCAGACCGGACAGGAAAATCTAGATGGACGATATATAACCATTTCGGTAACTTGGATGGCATAAAAAAAGAACTTTATCAGCGCCATGATTACCTTACGGTACATCTGGAAAAAATAGTTTCACTCTTTCTCATTAAGCAGGAGACAGCGCAAGTTGATATATTAGCGCATATCCTTACCCAGCATTTTGATACTTTAATCAAAGATCCCTTAACACGAGAATTTGCGATGGCCGAATTTCTAGGATCCGAGCCGATAATTTCACAAATGGTAACACTGCGGGAGCGGCGCGTTGCAAAAATTATGCGCACCTATACTTCGGAGGGGGATGGATATGGATTATTTCCGCTGGAGTTTCTATTTCCGACCATATTCGGTGGTATAACCTTTATGGCATTCCAATATCGAATGGTAGGTGAGAAGACATGCTTTGGAGCAAAGTTTATGGAAAAAGAATTCATGGAAACGCTGAATAGGTTTATAAAAAGACTGATCAAGATCGCTCTTTCCTACTCGAATCAGGGAAATCCGCTAAAAAGCGATGAAAACCATTCGGAAACAAAGTCTGTGGATTTCACTAAGGATCTAAATTGGAATAGATTTAGAAACAGTGCCGGATAACATATTTGGTGGCTTTCATTGCTTGCCTTAAAGCAAAGGGGCTGTCTAAAAAGCCTTTTTAAAAAAGATCCCCGATACGGAAAAGTGTCGGGGATTTTTATTGTTTGTCCTAAAAAACAGTTATTTTTAGGTGCACCCAAACAATATGGCAACATACTATTCAAAGCATTACCATCCAACACTCCGAGTCTTTTTCCGGAAGATATTTTTGCAAAAATCCCTGACAATCATCCTGTACGTCTGGTTAACGAATTGGTTGATAAGCTGAACATTGAGCACATCATAGGGCAATACAAAGGCGGCGGCACGACAAGTTTCCACCCCCGTATGCTGGTGAAAGTGCTGTTCTACGCCTACCTGAGCAACATCTATTCGTGCCGTAAGATCGAAAGGGCCCTGCAGGAGAACATTTATTTCATGTGGCTATCAGGGCATAGCACACGGATTACCGGACGATCAACTACTTCCGTAGCAAAAGGCTTAAAGGCCATATCCAGTCACTTTTTGCCGATGTTGTCCGTCTGCTTGCCGAACTTGGTTATGTCAGCCTGAAGATACAGTACATAGACGGAACGAAGATCGAATCGGCAGCCGGTCGTTACACTTTTGTATGGAAGGGATCAGTGGAAAAGAACAAAGCCAAACTGGAGAAGAAAATAGCCTCTGTTCTCTCGGATATTGAATTCCGGATCAGAGAAGACCAATCGGAACTGGGCAGGGATGAAACAGTAAAACCACAACAAAACTCCAAGACACCGTATTTCCCGATACATGCTAAGACATACATAATAATCTACACTATTTACATTTCGTAGAACAAGTCCTATTGTTTGCATTAGATTTGGAAAAATAAATACCATTTCCCGCAACCCCTTGTTTAACGTATACAAAGTCGTCCATATACAAATTTGATATTATAATAACGTTTTGATTATCAACAAATTAGGCAAAATTCAACGTAATTTAAATATTGTAGCTTAATAAAAGCTATTTTCAATCTTTTCCCAAATATTTTCAGGCTCGGCTAAAAAAATTGTGGCAGTTTTTATAAACTTGAGGTAGAAGACAAAGTCATAGAACGGATCTTTGACGGGTAGCTTGAAAAACAAAATGAAAAAAGGCAATTTAGAAAGTCTAAAGAGTAAGTTGTTCAAAGAAAATGTAATGAGCAAAGACTCGATGCGAAGTTTACTCGGAGGTGGAGCAGAAGCCGCATCGGACACAGTAGTCACTACACACACACCTACTTACATTGATGGCCATTTTTATTGCGATCATTCTTCTGATGGCCCAGATCTCTATTACTGTTAGTGTTCACCGATTAAAATCGCACAGATTTCTCTCAGCAATTCAGAGAGTTATCCGTGCGATTTTAAGTTGGTTTCGATATGATCATTTAGAAAAGAGCATCGATCTTTACTTTGTTATAATGAATTGCTATGGGAAAGTCTGCAAAGCTTTATAAAAAAAATCTGATTTCCGAACAATTGTTTTGAAAGTTATGCTACTGATTTTAAGCCAAGAGAATTTTGAAGTAACAACCGAAAATATTATCGATTGGTTAAATTTTTATGGCGTGAAATGGGTCCGTCTTAACGGTGAAGACCTTCAGACTAAAACTTCAATGAGGTTTGTAATCGGTAAGAATGGTGATGAACTTATACTCGATCATAAAGGACGTAACATTGCCGATTGTGTATCAACCATTTGGTTCAGAAGAACTTTCGATGCCGGAGTATTCGAGTATGAAAAGTTTGACTTGCCTTTGTCAAAACCTAATTATCATACTTTGGTCAAACATTTAACAAATGAATATTACGCATTTTATTGGCTATTGGAGTTGTATTTTGAAAAGCGGCGTGTAAATTGGCTAAGCAAACCTTCTACCACAAGGATAAATAAAATACGCACACTTATTCTGGCAAATAGCTTAGGATTAAAAATCCCTGAAACCATGCTAACAAACAATGTTGAATTCCTAAAGAAACCTGGAAGAAAAGATAAGGGCTTTCTGATCACCAAACCTATTACAGAATGTATCAATTTACAAATCTCAATGGGTTCACTGATGATGTATACGCAAAGAGTTTCCGATGCTGTTATAAAAAGAATGAAGAACTTTTTTTTTCCTTCACTTTTCCAACAGGAAATTGAGAAGGAATTTGAGATTAGATCCTTTTATCTAAATGGAAAATTTCACTCGATGGCCATCTTCTCTCAGGGAGATGAACAAACGAAAACAGATTTTCGACACTATAATTTTAGGATGCCTAACCGGCAAGTTCCTTATAAGTTACCATCACAAATAGAGCAGAAGCTAGACCTATTGATGAAATCCGTTAATCTAGATACCGGTTCAATAGATTTGATTAAGACCCCGCAAAATGAGTATATTTTTCTGGAAGTGAATCCGGTAGGACAGTTTGGAATGGTTTCGGCCCCATGCAACTTCAATCTGGAAAAAAAAGTAGCAGAATTCTTAAGGGAAAAGGAAGATAAAGTGAAAAAAAATGGAGAATTTATTTCAAAAGTTATTTCGTAAACATCCCGAAAAATTTTCGTTCAGCATTTCAAATTTAAAAAAGCCAAGTGATAATTCCGGAGTAGTTTTAAGGACTGTTGAAAGTGTAAAATATAATAGCAAGGGTTATGTGTCATCACGTTTCAATAAGCCCATATCAAAATTTGATTTATGATAGAAAGGTCTTCGTATTTTAACTTATTTGCAAATTGCATACCGGTAAAGGGTGCAAGAAGAAGTATTATTTGTGATTTACAGAATGGTGTATTCGAATTAATACCAAATTCCTTAGTTGACATTTTAGAGGAATATAGATCCAAAAATTTCGGGAATATACTTGATTCATTCGAAGAAAACTCGCACGACACTATCTATGAATATTTTTATTTTATGGTGAAGAAAGGTTTTGGGTACTTTTCCAAGCAACTCGACCTAGGATTTATCGACTTGGAGCTGGACTTTGACACACCAGAAAAGATAAGTAACTGCATCATCGATATCGATTCTTTTTCAAATCATGATTTTGGTAAGATTGCATTGGAACTCGATCAGCTGGATTGCAAGGCGCTTCAAATAAGATCATACGCTGACTTATCTCCGCAGGATTTATTAAAGATACTTGAGGAATTCAAATTAAGCGGTCTTCGGGATATTCAGCCAATAGTTAAGTATAACAAAAGTTTCCACCGTAAACAAATAGTTTCCATATTAAATAAGCATCAGCGTATCTCTCAAATCACGTTCCATTCAGCCCCAAAACGGTATTCTTATAAAGAAGTGCTTGATTCTATTTGGGTCGTGTTCACCGACAAGAATATAACATCAGCCGATGAGTGCGGCTGTATTTCGTCATCATATTTCGTTATCAACTTGCCAATGTTCAGCGAATCATTGAACTTCAATTCGTGCCTAAACAAAAAAATATCGATAGATGCAGGCGGTAACATAAAGAACTGTCCGACCATGAAAAGGTCTTACGGGAATATATCGGAAACAAGTATGCTGGAAGCGTATGCCGATAAAGACTTTAAATCGATGTGGAACATAAATAAAGATAAAATCGAAGTCTGTAAGGATTGCGAATTCAGATATATCTGTACCGATTGCAGAGCTTTTCTAGAGGCAGGAAAACTTTATTCAAAACCAATTAAGTGTAATTACAATCCCTATACAGCTGTATGGGAATAGTTAAACGATATGAAAAAATTAGTATTTTTTTTCTTTTTGATTACAATAAGCCCTTCGGCGTCCAAAGCCCAGGACGGTGGATATGATGAGTTTATTAGATTGGCGGATTCACTTTTCGACAAACATGATTACCTGAATTCTGCCCAGAATTATTCCAATGCCTTTAAAAGCAATAATTGGCTTGGAAGGATTGAACATAGGTATAAAGCCGGGCAAGCCTGGGCAAAGGCAAACGTCGCAGATTCCGCGTTCTCACAATTAATGAGAATAGTTAACGTAGCAAAATTCAATGACGTAAAAAAACTGGAACTCGATAGCAATCTTGTTTCCCTCCATACAGATAAAAGGTGGCAATTATTAATTCAATCAGCTCAGAATAACGTGAAAAATATTGACGTCAATTTAAAAAATGAATTGGAAGCGATCTATCAAGAAGATCAAAAATATAGATTGAAAATGGATACAATCCTTAAGGAGAAGGGGCATGGAAGCAAAGAGGAGGATGAGCTTTGGCAGATTATAGGAAACAAGGATGTGGAAAATTGCAAAAAAGTTACCAAAATACTTGATGAACATGGATGGCTAGGTAAAGACAAAGTGGGCGAAATAGGCAATATGACCCTGTTTTTAGTGATTCAACATGCTGATTTACAGGTACAGGAAAAATATCTTCCGATGCTGAAGGATGCTGTTAAAGCCGGAAATGCCGATCCAGGTCACTTGGCCTATCTTGAAGACCGGATTGCAGTACGCAATGGAAAAAATCAGATTTATGGTACTCAGGTAAAAACACCTGAAAATGGAAAAGCGACGGTTTATCCCATTGAAGATGAAGCGCACGTAAATGAACGAAGGCAAAAAATGGGACTTCAGCCCTTAGCTGATTATCTTAAGTATTTTGGGATTGACTATAAAGGCGTAGCGCAATAGAACTTGCGCTGTTTGATAATATGAATAAAAATGCGAAGTATAAGGCTGAATCACGCGCTGCTAAAAAGCGTAAATATATTGTCAAAACTTATTAATCTAAAAATAACTAATGCAACATTCGAACATGAATTGATCGGTCATCCAGACTTCCCTAGCATTAGCGCATTATCGTTTGTGTTAGACAGACATCATATAGATCATTTCGCCGCAAATATTGGAATTGATGAATTGTCCAGCATCGACGTGCCTTTTTTGGCACATATAAAGGAAGATAAAGAGCGATTTGTAGTTGTGAGGCCGATAAAGAAAGATTTTGTCAATTATTATGATCCTCTTAAAGATCGCTGGAACCGAGATAAAATTGAAGTTTTCGAAAAAAAATGGACTGGTGCCGCTTTTTTTATTGAGGAAAGCGACACTCGTGAAAAATTTTATTCCACAAAACACATAATAGAGATTTTCGAAAAGTTCCTCCCGATCATCGTTTCTATTTATATTTTGGGTTTAACCACGTTTTCCTTTTTCCACGAGACCGAATTTAATCTTCAATGGCTTATTGTAATAAAAACTATAGGCATGTTTGTTTGTATTATCCTTCATAACCATGCCAAGGGAACGGATTCACTTTTGTCAAAAAAGGTTTGCTCAATTAATTCTAAAGCAAGTTGTACTGATGTTTTATCCTCTCCGGCAGGAAGATTCTTGGGCTATGTAAACATGTCGCAAATCGGATTCTTATATTTCCTGACGACTTGGACATCCTGTTTTTATGTTTTCTTTACCCAGTCCAGCGGACTACTTTCCTATATATATACAATTTCGCTACTTGCCTTTCCATATGTGATTTTCTCACTTTTCTATCAGCTGATATATTTGAAAAAGTGGTGCCCTTTTTGTATGACCGTCTTAGTTATTCTAACAACCGAAGCTCTTCTTTCAATATCATACTATTTATCGGGAAACGCTAGCCTTTCTTTTTATGATTTTGTTGAAAAAATGTTCATACTATTTCTGCCTTTGATCATTTGGGGAATTCAACAGCTTTGGTTTTCAAGTGATCGCGATTTTGCGGTTGCCAACGGAAATTATTTTCGATTAAAGCGTAAGTATGACGTCTTTAATGAAATAATGAATAACAGCAATAGCAGAAGGCTTCTCACATCTAAGCCAGAAGAATTTCCAATATCAATAGGTCCGAAAGATGCGTTAACAAGATTCAACATCATACTTAATCCATACTGTCCAATCTGCGCGAAATCATATCTGTCATTTTATGATCAATATCCTCAGATACGGGATAAACTGGGAATAGAAATTTCGTTTATGGTAGATGACCGTGACCGGAAATCTAATCGCTATCTATTTGCAGGAGAGTTGATATCCTATTATATCGAATACGGTCAAGCTCCGTTTCTCGACGCACTGAAAGATTGGTTTTTAAAGCAAAATGAAAGATTATGGAGAAAAAAATACCGATCAGCCGGACAAAAGAAGGACCAAATAGATGCTCATGTCTCATGGTGTTTGAAAAACAGAATCTCATACATTCCTACATATTTTATCAACGGCACTGAAGTTCCTACGGTGTTTGAAATTGAAGATCTCGAATATATCGTAAATACAAAATAAACTGTTATGGAAAGAAGGGGAATAATGGTTACTAGGTTCTATAAGAAAAATATGATAGATGTGCTTTTAAATTATTTTAAGCTTCTAAACATTACCTTTTCTTATAGGATGATAAATAATTTCCTTTCCCAGCATCCTTATCCGGAAAGCGCTTTAGCAATAACTGATTTTTTCTCATTCGTGAAGATGGAAGTGTTTACCGCCAAACTTGATTATAGCCAATTGGTTGAGATTCCTTTACCCGCAATTGCCTTTAGCAACGCGTCCGGCAGCAATACATTTTTGATCCTGAAAGAGATAAATCAAGGTAATCTACTAACTGTCAATTATCGAGGTGAGGTTATCAACTGGAAGCGCCACGATTTTCTAAATCTATGGTCCGGTTATATTATTATCTCAGATAACGCACCAATTCCCATGCGAGGTACAACCCCATACTTGGAAGTTTACAAGAATATCCTTGTATCGTTCGGAGTAATCCTTTTATTGATAAACATTATTTGTCCTCAATGGGCCACTTATGAAAGGAACATAATATTTATCTATTATTTAGGTGTAATCTTTCTTTGGATTTCGATTCGTTTATTCATGGCAGAACACGCTCCGATAACATTACTTTCAATGCATAAACTTAGATGGTTATATATCTTTTGCAAAAACATATTCCATTTTAAGAATTTTAGGGTTGAAATGGGATATCCATACCTTATTTCAGATTTCTTGTTATTAAACTCTGCCACGCTTTTGCTTTATCCGACTTTGGAGATGCTGTTTCAAGTCAATTATCCTTTATTAATATCCTTCTCTTATATTTTTAGCTCTTTTTCCATTGCCGTTATCTGTAAATCGTCAGCAAAAAGTGGACACGATATTTTAAAAACTTAAGGAGTGTTTTCATCAAAAACGTTAGATTTAATTAT
>NZ_SBJH01000027.1 GCF_004368405.1 Olivibacter sp. XZL3 | reverse complement strand
GAGCTATTTATGCCAAAGTAACACTTCTTAACATGATGCTTTTCCTTGTATTCATTTTTAAAGTTTCAAACTAACGATCTGAATACTTGTTAAATTGATAATGAAGCTTCCTATCGCAGGACGGAACTAGTTGTTCACGTCCTTTTAAGCGCTGGCTTACGCAGACTTCATTCGCTGTTGTTTATAATGGTTATTTCATTTTTAGCGCAATAAGTACTGTTCTCCTACTAGCTGTGCAGCATTTAACCGAGAACGTTCTATAGCTTGCGAAAGTAAAGTTAAATAGAATTTGTTGCTAAAGAGAGGCAATAAACGACAAAACCAGGGGATATTACGGCAGCCCCTTACTACAGAAAATGATATAAAGTGATTGATTTCGACAATATTAGAACTTATATTTGCGTATAATAAGCGTAACCAATTTAAAGAAGCCGCAAGGATCTTATGCCATGAAACATATCTCAATTCTGATTCCGGAGGGACATACCAGCATCACGAACATCGAAGGTACGCATCAGATCTTGTCGGAAGTAAACGAGTGTCTTGTGAGGGCTGGCAACGCTCCGCTTTTTGATATCAAGCTTGTAGGACTCAATCCAAACGCTAGCCAACGGAACGGCGTATACACCATTAAGCCGGACTTACTGATAAGTCAGGTAAGTAAAACGGATTTAATTATAATCCCGGCCATGTTGGGCGACTTGAAGAGCGCGCTGGCTCTTAATGAGGCCTTTATTCCTTGGGTTGTCAACCAATATGCCCAAGGCGCTGAAGTGGCAAGTTTCTGTGTAGGTGCTTTCTTTCTTGCCGCGACCGGTTTATTGGATGGTAGACGATGCGCAACGCATTGGCGGTTTGCTACCGAATTCAGACGGCTGTATCCAAATGCACGCCTTGTAGACGATAAAATTCTGACAGAAGATCGAGGGATATATACCAGCGGAGGCGCCTATTCCTATACCAACTTACTGCTGTATTTGGTGGAGAAGCATGCTGGACGGGACGTGGCCATACTCATTGCCAAAACGTTTATGATCGACATCGATCGGCATAGCCAGTCGCCATTCATTGTGTTTAGCGGTCAAAAAGAGCATGAAGATGAGCTCATTATAAAAGCCCAAGAGTTTATAGAGAAGAATTTCCAGGGAAAGATTACAGTAGATCAGTTGGCTGACATGCTAGCTTTAGGTCGGAGAAGCCTCGAAAGAAGATTTAAGAAAGCAACCAGTAATACCGTAACGGAATATATACAGCGCGTAAAAATAGAAGCCGCAAAAAAGCAGCTTGAAACAAGCCGAAAAACGGTGAGCGAATTAATGTATGAAATTGGCTATACAGACACCAAGGCCTTCCGCTCGACATTTAAAAAGATTACGGGTTTGTCGCCGATAGAATACCGAAACAAGTACAATAAGGCGTCTGTTCCCGTTCTGTTGACTTAAAGTGGCAATCTGACAAAGGACTAAGTTATTTTACTATTGCTCCTCCCTTTACCACCTTTAAGACCCTGTGTTCATCTTTCGAGATCAATTTATTTCTCAGCGAAGAACCATATATAATTCTTTTCTTGATACTTTTATTCCGTCTTCCGGCACTTTTATTCCGTCTTCCGTTACCGTGTTACATCTTGACATTCTATTTTTGTCCAAAATTATTTTGAATGAGTCTAAATACCAATTGTGTGGCATCATAAAGAGATATTGGTAAGACAAACCGGATCGCAATCAACTGATAAGTGACGAATTTTTATTTTTACACATTGCTTTTTTACTCAACATCTTCTTCGGAACACCAACGCAGAAGAAACACTGAAAGGCTTACGGCGGTGTAAACAATAAAGACGGTCAACCTATAAAAAAGCAAGTGGTTTGATTCAAAATAAGAATGTTACCAGTTAAATCGAGGCTTGCTGGACATTTAGACTTTCGTCATAAACAGGCGCTTCTTGACAGGATCTATTAGGCGCCGTAAGGTCGGATGTTTCCCCAGCAAAAATTCCAAAATCCGAGCCAAAGATGCGTCGTTTTGTTTTGGGATTTGCCTTAATAATTGGAAGAAACGATAAAATACATTAATTTAGATCATTTAAAAAGAAAATATGAAAAAGCTATTATTACCTGCATTATTACTCTTTGGCTTAAATACACAGGCGCAACAAAATAGTAACCCTTTGTTATCTGCTGATTTTTGGAAGCCAACAACAACCGTAGAACAAGTAAAAGCCGAAATAGCTAAAGGTTATGACCCTGCAGAACCGGGGCCAGCTTCTTGGGATGCCACATCACGAGCCATTCTGGCGGGTGCGCCTTTGGAAACCATCAAATTTATGGTGGAACAAGAGGGAAATGGCGTGAAGAGAAAAACACATCACAGCCGTTCCTACTTGCAATGGGCTGCCAGTAAAGGCGATGTGGAAGTCATCAAATATTTGATTGATCAAGGTTCAGATATCAACTATGCCGATAGTCATGGAGATGCCGTAGCAACTTCTGCAGCATCGGGTGCGCATAAAAACCCAGCTGTTTTTGACGTGCTGTTCGCAGCGGGAATCGATCCGAAAGCAAAGTACGATGGCGGGACAACGCTGCTGTTGTTAGGTGTCTCCGGTGATAAAGAACTGAAACTCACAGATTATTTTGTCTCTAAAGGTCTTTCTATTCAAGATAAAGACAGTTATGGCGCCTCAGCAACGGATTATGCTGCACGTGCGGGTGACCAGGAATTGATGGAAAATTTGATAGCTAGAGGTGTAAAACCAACGAATAATGCACTTTTCTTTGCTTCTCAAGTAGGTAGAGGACCGTCAAATGGTTTGGACACCTATAAATATCTGGTGGAAACATTAAAATTAGACCCTAAAGCGGTCAATGCAAAAGATGGTGCCAATGTTTTGCATAACCTGGTTCGTCGTCCGGATGCTGAGATCATCAATTATTTTTTGGAAAAAGGTACGGATGTCAATAAAAAGGACAATGAAGGCAATACTGTATTGATCAACGCCGCTTCCGGTAGGGATTTGGCCGTGATTGAAACCATCTTGGCTAAAACTGCCGATATCAATGCACAAAACGCAAAAGGCGAATCAGCATTGACCAAAGCCGTTGCTACGGGTACTTCCGACGTAGTAGCATTTTTACTGGATAAAGGTGCGGATATCAACGTGACCGATAAAGACGGAAACAACCTAGCTTACTATTGGTTCAATTCGTTCAGAGAAGGCGGACCTGGTTTTGGAGGACCACAGGGTAATAACCGGTCGCAAAAAGATGAGTTTGCGGCGAAATTGGCTATTTTTAAAGAAAAAGGTTTTGATGTGGCAAAACCACAGCAAGATGGAAGCTCTTTGTTCCATATCGCCGTTGCTAGAGAAAGTGTCAAAATGATTGATAAAGCGGCAACATTAGGTGCTGACATCAATGCACAAGATAAAGAGGGTATGACTGCCTTGCACAAAGCCGCGTTAACAGCAAAAGACGATGTAATCTTGAAGAAATTGATCGCGCTGGGTGCCAAAAAAGATTTGAAAAGTGAATTTGACGAAATGGCTTATGATTTGGCGAAAGACAACGATTTCCTGAAAGGGAATAATGTATCGTTGGATTTTATGAAGTAATAAGTGTTTTCTTGCGGGACCTGACGGGTTTTCAAATCTGTCAGGTTTCATCAAATTTGATAAAAATGACCGGTTAAACAAGTAGCCGATTAATCGATTCAATATAAAATAAATAAAAGATATGTACAAAATATTAACAAGCCTTGTATTAAGTCTGTTTCTGGGTAGCCAATCGTACGCGCAGAGCAGTAGTTACAAGTGTATGATCCAGATGAATGCCTATCAAGGTGAAGCCGCTTACGTGGTGATCTCTCTGATCGATGCGAATGGTGGATACGAAAAGACCTTGGCTGTTTTAGGGCCCGACAAACAGTGGTATAATACGTTGAAAGAGTGGTACAAGTTCCAAACCAAAACAAAAGAAAAATTGAGTGCCGTGACCAGTGCCTCCATTGCTGGAGGAGACAGAGCCGTAAAAACGATCAATATCGAAAATGCAAAGCTCAACAAAGGGTACAAACTACGCTTTGAATCGGCCGTAGAAGAACAAAAATACCATACAAAGGATATCGAAATCCCGTTGACTACACAAGGACTTACCGAGCGGGCCACTGGTACCGGTTATATCCGTTTTGTTAAACTTAATAAAGTGCAATAGAGGGAAATGGTCTTAACCGTATGGCGATATGCCCATTTGGCTTTAGCGATTTTCTCTTCGGTTTTTCTACTCATCCTTGCACTGACAGGGATTATCCTTGCGGGAAACGCGGTGTACGAAAAACTTCCACCACTTAAAGTGGAAAATTTTGACGAGTTAAATCTGGCGCAGGTCCTTCCCTCCCTGCAACAGGTTTATCCAGAAATAATCTCCCTCTCTGTTGATCACCGCGGGTTTGTCAGTATTGATGCCATTGACGAAGATGGAAATACCGTAAAGGCCTTTATCGACCCGAATACAGGTGAGCAGCTTGGTGAAATAAAACCTCAGAGTGCATTTATCAACTGGACAACCGCCCTGCACCGCTCCCTTTTTCTTAAAGAAACCGGTAGGACGATCGTCGCTGTGGTCTCCTTTCTGTTGATTCTGATCAGTGTCAGCGGCGTCGCACTCATCTTAAAACGCCAGCAAGGCTTCCGTCATTTCTTTGCTAAGATACAGAAAGATTTTTTTGCCCAATATTTCCATGTGGTCACCGGACGGTGGGCATTGCTCCCTATTTTGTTGATTTCCGTTACCGGAACGCTACTTTTCCTCCTCCGTATGCATATTTTTCAGCGCGAGCCCGAAGTGGTAATCTTACAAACAGCAACGGACGGTTCGGACAAGGCCCAGCCAGTATCGGATTTCCCGATTTTTAAATCGACATACTTAAAAGACGTAGAGCAAATCGATTTTCCGTTTATTCCGGATGATCCGGAAGAATATTACGTACTCAAACGGAAGGACAGAACGTTGAGCATTCATCAGATAACGGGAGAAATTATCGAAGAGGCTATTGTCCCTAATGTAAAAACATGGGAGCAGTGGAACCTGAATATGCACACAGGGAGGACCAATATGTTGTTGGCAATCGTCCTCGGTTTGGCATCGGTCAACATATTGGCCTTTATCTATTCCGGTTTTGCTATCACCTTTAAACGGACACGCACTAAAGCTAGAAACAAGTTTAAGTCCGAAGAAGCTGAAATCGTGATTTTATATGGTTCGGAAAATGGTAGCACGGTCTTTTTTGCAGATAAAATACATCGGCAGCTGATTCAGGCCGGTAGCATGTCCTATATCGCTGGAATGGATCAATATCAGGTTTTTCCTACGGCAAAACAATTGATTATATTAACCTCGACATACGGTTTGGGTGATCCACCGTCGAATGCACGGAAGTTTGAAACCTTAGTAAAACAACATCCACAGAATCATCCCGTCCAGTATGCCGTCGTCGGTTTTGGTTCGAAAGCTTATGCAGACTATTGTGCTTTTGCAAAAAAAGTAGATCAATTGCTGTCCGAGGAAGAATGGGCGTCCCGCTATCTGTCATTGTTCTTGGTGAATGATAAATCAACGGATGAGTTGTTAAGCTGGATTCATGCGTATAGTGAAAAATCGCTTTTACCTTTGGCAACGGCGGCTTCGGTGTATAGTGAAAAGCCGATGAAAATGCATAAATGGAAGGTAGTCGAGAAAACCGAGGTGAGCGAACACAATGCGACGTTTAAGGTGGTTTTTGATTCCCAGTCGGGAATTGGATACCGTTCGGGTGATCTTTTCGCCATTTACCCAGCGAATAATCACAGCGAGCGCCTTTATTCCATTGGTAAATGCAACCGTAAAATGCAGCTGATCGTCAAATTGCATGAAGGAGGATTGGGCTCCGGATATCTATACAACCTGAAAGTTGGAGAAGTAATTAAAGCTCGCGTGATGCCCAATGAACATTTTCACTTCCCGAAAAAGGCCTCTTCAGTGGCCATGGTTTTCAACGGAACGGGTATAGCGCCTTTTTTGGGCATGATCGATGAAAACCGTGGAAAGATTCCCGTGCATCTTTACGGTGGCTTTCGGCACGATAACGATTGGGTTGGCACGTATAAGGCTTTTGCGGAAGCCCAGATATCGAAGAAGAAATTAACGGATTTCCATTTTGCCTTTTCTAGAGAGACGGACGCTCAATACGTGATGCACCTGATCGAAAGAGACGGCGTCAGGTTTGCCTCGCTGCTGAAAGACCAGGGCGTACTGATGGTATGTGGCGCTTTGGTGATGCTGCGTGACGTGGAGATTTGCTTAGATAAAATTCTGCTCCAGTACAACGGAAAACCGTTGGTATTTTATGTGGAAAGAGGACAGGTTCTTACAGATTGTTATTAAAAATGTTGGCCAAAACAGTCGTTTTCTTCGTTTTTATTCAAGTAACAGCGCTCAACATGGGCGTTGCGCAGGTGCAGCTAAGCCGTGCAATAACCTTAATGGGATCCCGTTTTGAGGTCACGGTGGTGGATCAAGATTCTGCTGCCGCAAATAAACACATTGATATGGCCGTTACCGAGATTGAACGAATTGAAAACCTGATTTCAGAATGGCGACCGCATACGCAAGTTTCGGAAGTGAACCGTAATGCGGGTATAAAACCTGTCAAGGTAGATAGAGAGGTATTTGAACTAACGCAGCGCGCTATCTTCTTCTCGGAACAATCGGACGGCGCTTTTGATATCAGCATTGCGGCGATGGACAAGATATGGCGCTTTGATGGTACGATGGACAGCATTCCCTCAGCAGCGGAAATCCTCCGATCAGTTGAAAAAGTGGACTATCGGGCTATTCAACTTGATAGCGTCAATCAGACGATTTACCTAAAGAAAAAGGGTATGAAGATTGGCTTCGGCTCGATCGGAAAGGGATACGCGGCGGATAGGGGAAGGACTTTGCTAATGGAGAACGACGTGCCCGCAGGTCTTGTCAATGCTTCCGGCGATATTTCCGCTTGGGGAAAGCAGGCAAACGGAAAACCGTGGCGCATCGGCGTGTACAATCCTTTCCGACCAGGGAGGATGGCCAAGGTGCTTAAAATCGGCAACAGTGCTATGGTTACATCAGGTAGTTATGAAAAATATGTGGAATTTGACGGCATGCGTTATTCCCATATCATCAACCCGAAAACAGGTTATCCTTCCACGGGACTAGTAAGTGTAACGGTTTATGGCCCTTCGGCTGAATTTGCCAATGGTTTGTCTACGACTATTATGGTTCTTGGTAGAGAACAGGGAGAAAAGCTTCTGAAATCATTTCCTGCTTATAAAGCTATTTTAATTACCGAGAACGGTAGTGTGCTCCATTCTTTATAATTCTATTATATCACGCTCCACAAGAGCGCAACCCGAAGAGCCGCTTTGAACGGATTCTGGAGACCCTTCAGGATGACAAGACCAAGGACGTCATTGACGTGGTGACCAAACTGCTGTCATCAAATTCAACGAAATAATCGCGGAGGATCAGAAAGACGAAGAACGCTGGCATAAAAAAAGGAGACATTTACCAGTGTCTCCTTTTCGTAGACCCTAAGGGAAGAATATCGAACCATTTTATTGATGATTTAAAACGGTTAGCTGATATATGAAATTATTAGCTACTTTATTTTCTCCTTTGACTATTAATAGGAACAAACTTAGTTGAGTGTTGATAGTCGCTTGTTGTTGTTTAATAAACGGGGGGATAAAACGTATCAATACTAAACAACGCTTTTAAATTCAATTTAAAAAACCGTTGTTTAGCTAATCTTAAGAACAGGTATATATTCCTTTTTGAAAATTATCCCAATACTACGTGCTAAAAATAAGAATATTGTAGTAGAACAGCATCCACCCATCTCGTAGATGGTAATTTTTATTTTCTCAGTCATAACTATTAACTTTTTGAAGGATGACGGAGAATGGAAGAAAAAGATACGGAATTTTAGATTATTTTTTTCTATGCCTTGTAAAGTGTCACTTTATAGCTTTTAATGCAACCCATTTTGTAGCTTTAAGTGCGGCGTTATAAGTTTAGATCAACAATTAGTAATAGGGGACGGATAATGCAATTAAATTGGCCAAGTAAAATTTATAGTTTTTATTTTACTCATATTGTTCCTAATTGCACGAGGTATTTGTTGCGCAATTTCAGTTTGGGCACGAAAGACGACAGCATAGATTCGGGTAAATACCCGAAAATAATTCCAACAATGTATATGTGTGATGATGAATATGTTTTGCATAAATGGCTATGCTATCTCTCCATAAATTGTAACCAGTTGCGAGGAAAGTCTGGTATTGTAAATTTTCTGCCTCGTAAAGGATTTGTTCAAATCATAGCCTATTACATGCTTCGTACGGAAAGTCCGGCAATGCTTTTTACATGCTCATGGTAACGCGACCTATGAGTTGGTACAACAGGATACGTTCCTCTGTATCGGGGGGCATTTGACATTCCCATAACTGCAAAACACACAGCAGTCCCCTTGCAGGGGTTTTAAACGTTGGTGACAATTTTCGCATTCGTAAAAATATTGACACGCGTCCGTGGGCATGGTCTCTTCCTTTTTATGTTGACATAAAGGACATGTAATGGTAGATTGAAGAATTATGCTTTTATTTATCATCTGTCTTTATACTTTTTACCTTATAACCGGTTTCATTCTCCATCGCGATAGACAATTGTGCCGGGGATATCAGTGATCTATCAAATTTTACGATGGATTCACCTTTTTCATAAGAAGTGCGCACTTCCTGTACACCTTTCTTACCATGTAAAACTTGGTTGATATGGCCCTCACATGCAACACAGCTCATTCCCTGTACCTCAAGTACGGCACTACTAACGGTCTGGTTGTCGGTTAACATTTGTTTTGTAGGGACTTTCTGAAGAAATGAGGTGTAATAGGGAAAGGTTGACAATAAAATGGAACCAGCAGCAATGATCCAGAGAAAAATTTTAGATTGCCACATGCTCCTTTTCTGCTCACAACCACATGCATCTTTCTGTTCGGATTTATACGCACGGTAGAATGCAAAACCCAAAATCAATGCTGTTGCACATAATAAATAACGCCTGATAGCGGCAATCCAACTGAATGCCGAAACGGCTCCCATCGTACCTCCTATTATCGCCAAAAACGGAACAATGCAGCAAAGGGAAGATGTCAGGGCAAGAAAAACCCCTGATCCCATAAGCACTTTATTGTTTTTTATCTTACTCATGTTGTTTCGGTTTTTAAATTGATCTGATTGATGGTCCTAAAGAATGGACGTAATAGTTTGAGATGCTCTACTCTCAGGGAATAGAAAATAGTCTGACCTGTTTTACGCGATTGAATGATGTTTCCATCCCTCATCTTCCGTAGATGTTGTGAGATAGCAGGTATACTCATCCCCAGGATATCGCTCAGATCACAGGGACATAGCTCTCTTTCATTTTCAAGTAGGTAAAGAATCTTCAATCTTACTTCATTGCCGGCCAGGGAAAGAATGCCTGACAGCTGTGCAAATGACTTTTCATTTGCTGTAATTTTTTCACGGCAACCATTTATCTGTTCAGGGTTAGCATATTCACGTATACAAATATTCTTTTTTTCCATATCCTATATCTGAACACCAAAAGTAATAGTATATTAGTATTTAAGCAAATTCTTAAATACATTTTCGATTTAGCGGTATAAACGTCTGTCAGTGATTTCCATTCGTATCAATTTGACATTCCTTGTTTTGAAATATTACAAACACTGATTATGACATTTTTTAACCTGTAAGAAAGATCAGCATGGCCATAGATTAATAACATTGAAACGAACAAACCACTTTGCAATATTAAGTTCCTGAGCAGATATGAGCTTTATTCATATATCTGTGAAGGTGAATATAATGTCCCAGCAAAGGGCGCATACTTTGATGAACTCCATTATCTTACATCCTTATTGCTATATGAAATCAATTTAGTGATACCTGCACGGTTCGGATAAGGAAATCAGAATAATCGGGTAAACTATAGTTTAAATGGATATTATTACGACGATACGTCATATGAAGACATAGATTTATCCCTTTACCTACTATAATTGACTGTACACCAATAAAATTTCCAGAAAATAGCCCATTACAGGCCCAGTTCTGCGGTGATAAAGTCCTTGGTGCCGGCAGGGCCAGTTATGGATAACCACGAAGCCGACATATCGCCCGAAACTTTGATTCCGAAATCAAAGAAATCACAACATAACCGCTCTGTTTTTATAAACTCTGTTAGCTCCGTTAAAACACTATCATCCCCTTTGAATTTATAACTATACCCGTTGGAAAGTTCCATTTTCTCCAGGACCTGTTTTTTCAGACTGGCAATAACTGTCGCCTTCCGTTGCTGTATTTCAGGGCTTGTCAGCTTACAGGTCAGCGGGCGGGCATCACCACAGCCGTCTGCGCAGTTTGGCGTACACGATTCTGTTTTCTTCTTTTTCATGACACTTTTTGTTGTGTTTCTGTTCTGTCCGAATGCGGCCAGCGTAATTACCATCATTGGTAAAATAAGGATGTATTTCATAAATGTTATTGAACTGTTCGGGGTGCATAGTAAATGATACAGACACCGATCAGCGCTATCGAAGCACCGATAATGTCATAGCGGTCGGGTCGAAATCCGTCTACCTTCCATGCCCATAACAAGGAAAGGACAATGAAGATACCGCCATAAGTAGCATATACGCGGCCAAAATTAGCCGTCTGCCACGTAGCCACTATACCATATAGGGCGAGGATAACCCCACCTACAATACCGTACCAAATAGACTTATCTTCTTTTAACCATAGCCAGATCAGGTATCCCCCGCCGATTTCACATATTCCGGCAAGTAGGAATATTATTAATGATTTTAGTACCGCCATATTATCATGTAAATAAAAATTATATTTGCAAATATAAACTATGGAGTATAGTCTACGGTCAAGTAATTTTTTAAAAAAAGATGTTAATAGGCGAATTGGCAGCAAAATCAGGTCTTTCCAGGGACACGATCCGTTTCTACGAGAAGCAGGGGTTGATCACTATTGAAAGAAAGCAGCGACGGAATAATAATTACAAGGAATATTCGGAAGAAATCCTTAACCGTTTACTGACCATTAAACGGTTGAAAAATTTTGGTTTTACCTTAAATGAATCAGCAGTTATTCTAGACATGATTGAAATAAGGGAAGCAACCTGTAGCAATGTAAGTGAGATGATCGAAAAAAAAGTTCAACTTCTGGATGCGAAAATCCTTGACATGGTTGCCCTTCGCAATCAATTGATAAATGGTGTTAAAAAATGTGTTAGTTGCTGCAACCCGGCTACTCCCGAAGATAATTGTCCGATATTGATTTCGGATGGCTTTCTTTAAAAGCGATAAATCAGATATTTCATATCGATCGCTATAAACCGGAACAGTATTACATTTAGACAATTTCATTACATCATTATCAGAAGTTATAATTCGTTTAAAGGCTTACAAGAAGATTTCAAAGTGCAACCGATAAAATTACCAAGTTTATCGAGTTCAACCACACAGCACTCGTAAATAGGCTCCAACAGACGAGCCCTGGCACATAAAATTCTCGATTTTGTTGCACTTAAGCTTAGCCCTAATTGTTGGGCAATCTGTTTATGGGATAAGCGGTCGAGTTCTGCTAATTTAAGGGGAATAGCGTATCTATCCGGAAGCATAGCTAACATCGGATCCATATATTTTTGAACAAGCTCTTCTAGTTCTTTATTTGACTCGTCAACTATTGAATAATTTATAGCTGGCAGACAATATCTCAGCCTCTTTCTTAACCTGACGAAAATGATCAGCCAACGTAGTCCTAGCTACTTGATAGAACCAAGCTCTGATATTTTTCACATCCGTCCCGTTCTGATGGGCCACAGCGGCTTTTAGCATAACCTCCTGCACAAGTTCTTCGGCTAATGCTACATCTTTGGTCTGATTGATCAGATAACCTTTCAATTCCTTATAGTAAGCTGTGATAACTTCATTGATATCGCAGCATTCGCTCTGGTTACATGAGCTATTTTTTCTATTGACTATCACTGTCATTGCTACTTAGATATTTTGAAGGAGGAGCCTTGAAGACTCCTCCAAAAATTTCACATTGAACTATAACAATTTGATGATTCACCCTCCTTTAAAAATTTCTTTACATAGGGAGCAATCTCCCGGATTTCGCTCGGACTATCACTATTATCCGTGTATCCCTGCAAAATCAGTTCAATAAATATTTGTTCTGTAGGTTCTGTAGAAACTCCACCCTTCCAATGCCATTGGCGTTCTTCGCCATTACTTGAGATGTGTTCTGGATACAGTAAAGTATTGCCTACCCTAATTGTCGGAGAGGAGCTTATTCCCAAACGTTTAGCTTCATCAATGGTCGTTATAAAAAGGTTATTAAGTACCAAATGTACATCGAGTTTTCGAAAAACAGGTTGCAGCAGCTTTACGGCATTTAGAAGTGTTTCATGAACCTTATCACAGGTTGCGCAGCTCTTTTTTCCTTCTTTTTGCATGTCCACTTGAATTAAGTTTACATCTAACAGTTTTACAGATTCTTTTGCGTTGTCCATAACATAAATAGTTGTTTAATACTTACTAGACTTAGCACAGCTTAATAAGACGCAAAAAAATATCATTTTGTTGATAAACAACACGATCTCGTTACGGTGTATATGTAATTATCGGTTTCATTTTTCTCGATTATACCGCATTCGAAAAATTTTTGCCGCAGTAACTTTCTTCCCCTTTGTATTCTTGACTTCGTAGCTGTAAGCGTTAAACCAAGGCTTTTTGCTATTGCCTTTTGCTGGATATTTTCAAGGTCAGCAAGTCTTACCGGTTCGGCATATTTTACCGGAATTAATTGCAAAAGTGGCTCTATCCATCGTCGGGCATTATGGGTTTCGATCGATGGCCAGCCGATTGCTGGTGATTCCGGTTGCAGCTCTGTAAACCTTGCGGCGTCTTTCTTATAATCGTAAATCGTATTCTTCGCAATCTGACATAGCCAAGATTCAGTATTTTTAATATCTGCTTTCTTAAGACAATATAGATACATTTTCACCAAAACTTCGTTCATGATCTCTTCAGTATCCAAGTATTGGGGCGAGCGCTTATATACAAATCCTTTAAGTTTATCTTTTTTTTCGTGCCAAATTCCTATTACATCGCATTTCATATGTAAATATTTTGTTCTTTAAAGGCCCTATGGAATATCCAGATTATTTTCATTGGCGTTTGGGTTTGGTAATCATGGATATTTCATATTATTGATTTTTTTTAATAAGCTTCGCGCAACATGTCTGCAAATTCATTTGGCAATGGACTATCTTCTATTGCCTTTGCTGCTACTTGAACATCATAGTCAAAACGCATAAAATCAACGGTTAAGGTCTCAGGATCAAGCAAAGATGTTGTTGCTGTTAATTCTAACAAAACATAACATCCCTGCGGATTCCCATCCTTAGGTTTCCCCACTGAACCGGTATTGATTACGTGTAGATAATTTGCCCCTGTGGATTTAAGCACGCGGTGATACGGTTTATGAGAATGGGCCACACATAAAATAGAAGCATTGCTTTCTATCATCATCGCTAAAACATCTTCTTCAGGGGTATCGACTAATACATACTCGTCGTTCCTCCTGGTGCTGCCATGCACCATTAAGACATCAAACTTTTCATCCGCAGTTTTATATTCTAAGCGTATATGGGCCGGCAGATCACGAAGGTATTTCCTATTAACATCATTAATTAGCTGATAAGCGTAGTTTTTACCAAGGGCTTCAATAGCCTCCTTTGCCTCCAAAACACCAACTTTGGCATCATGGTTTCCTGCAAGGACGGGTATTTTTTGAGAACGAATAAGCTCGATCACCTCATTTGGCCAAACATTATAACCAACAAGATCGCCTAGGCAATAAATTGCATCTACCTCTCTGTTATTTAAATCTGTAAACATCGCCTCCAAAGCAGGCAGATTGGCATGGATATCTGAAAAAAGTGCAATCTTCATTAGCTTAAATTAGTTAACCGTTACGTAACATATCTGCATATCCGTTTGGAAGAGGGCTATCTTCTACCGCCTTCGCCGCTTTTTCTACATCATATTCAAAACGAACAGATTCAACCGTGATACTTTCTTTTTCTCTCATACTGCTATCGGGATTAAGCGTGAGTATTACGTAGCCACCCCTAGGATCACCATCTTTCGGTTTTCCAATCGATCCAATGTTAATGGCATGCAAATAACGTACGCCGCCATCTTCATCGTTTACGGAAAGGATACGATGATACGGTTTGTGGGTATGGCCAAAGCACATCACGGAAGCTCCTGTCTGTTCCATAATTCGGATCATGCTTTTTTCTTCTCTGTCTTCAAAAAGATATTCGTTCACTTTTCTGGGACTTCCATGTACCAAAAGCACATCCATCTTATCGTCGTTCAGCTGAAACTCCAACCGGATATGTGCAGGCAAAGTACGAAGATAAGCGCGTTGATCATCCTTCACGGCTTCATTGGTATAGGCAATGGAAATTTTGCCCATAGCTTTCTCTTCATCTGTTTTGTAAGCGCAACCGCAGTCGTCACTGCTTCTACCGATACCAAAATCGTAATTCCCGGCAATCGTAGGAATACCTCTCTTTCGGATTTCATCGATTACTTCATTGGGCCAGATATTATACCCTACCAAATCACCCAAACAATAAACCGCATCTACCTGCCGGTGTTCAAGATCCTCAAAAAATGCTTCCAATGCGGGTAGATTAGCGTGGATGTCGGAAAAAAGTGCAATTTTCATTTTCTTTAATGGTTTAGATATTCATTTAGTTCATTTACAGTAGCACGCGCAGATCTTCCTACCCCTATCAATGTGGCAGAAGCAAAGCCCGTCCAGTTTCCATAACCTACGAGCCATAGTCCGGTTACCTCCTTTGCACGTGTACCCTCGGTAACTACGCGCCCATCGACATCGGTTATCCCCAATTCATTCAAGTGTTTAGTTGCATACTTAAATCCGGTACACCAAACGATTATATCAAAGTCTTCCCTTTCGTTAGATTCCCAGATCACCCCAGTTTCCGTGAGTGCAATAAAACGTCCTTTGCCGTGTAACGCATCCCGTTCGCGAGCCTCCACTACGGACGGGATCATCACGATATTTGCCAGGTCATACTGTTTCGTATCAAGAGGTTTACCTTCTTTCAAGGCTTGATACTTAGCAGTAGCAACGTCAAATAACACCCGGCCGTCTACTTCATCGGGCAGAAATGTTGGTGGTGTTAGGGTAGACCAAACCGTATTCGCCGCCTTCGAAATCTCGGCCAATAGCTGCGCACCGGAATTACCTCCGCCCACCACCAGCACTTTTTTACCGTGAAAGTCCTCTGCATTGGCATAATGCGCCGAATGAAGCTGCTTCCCTTTGAAGGAGTCAAGCCCTTCCATGTTCGGAATAAAAGGGCTGCCCCAGGTGCCCGTTGCAGAAATAAGCGCCTTGCAGAAATAATCGCCACTTGATGTACTAAGTGTATACCTATTATCAGTTTTTTCAACTTTCTCTACTTTAACAGGTCGCTCAGCAGGTATTTTATATTTCTCTTCGTAAGCCTTCAGGTAGGCAATCGCCTCGGCTCTTGAAGGGAACTTACCGGAAGATTCAGGCATCAACCAACCGGGTAGAGAGCTGAATGCAGCCGGTGAAAACAATGTAAGTGATTCCCACCCATGCTGCCATGCTCCTCCGGGCTCGTCCTGCTCATCGAGAAGAATATAATTCAATGCGGTACGTCGCAAGAAATAAGCACAGGCAAGCGCACTTTGCCCACCTCCGATTATAATCACATCGTAGTTTTTATTTGATACGCCCATACTTAAGAAAGCACTGTTTTGGTATAATATTTCTTTCGGAACCAGAATGCGAGGTTCACAAGAGCGATCAGGGCGGGAACCTCTACCAAAGGGCCAATAACCCCCGCAAAGGCTTGGCCGGAATTGATCCCGAACACACCTATCGCTACCGCAATTGCAAGCTCAAAATTGTTTCCAGTTGCTGTGAAGGCGATTGAAGCATTTTTTGAGTAGTCGGCTCCAAAACGTCTAGCAATTACGAAACTGAATATGAACATAAAGGCAAAATAAATTACCAGCGGTATGGCTATCCTTACTACATCCATGGGTATCTGTACGATCAACTCACCCTTCAAGCTAAACATAACTACAATGGTGAATAACAAGGCAATCAAGGTAATGGGTGATATAAAAGGAACATATTTTTCTTGAAACCATTTTTCGCCTTTCAATGCAATGAGCGCATATCGACTGATTACCCCCATCGCAAAAGGAATCCCCAGATAAACACCAACACTTTTGGCTATTTCACCGATGGTGATATTTACTTCAGCTCCTTCAATTCCGAATAAAGGAGGTAGTACCGTAATAAAAATATAGGCAAATACACTGTAAAACAATACCTGAAAAATACTATTGAGGGCTATGAGACCCGCTGCGTATTCGCGGTTTCCTTCGGCAAGCTCATTCCAAACCACCACCATAGCGATACAACGCGCCAAGCCGATCAGAATCAGACCGATCATATATTCTGGGTAATCCCTTAAAAAGGTGATGGCCAAAAAGAACATCAGGAGCGGACCTATTACCCAATTTAGTATAAGGGATACACTGAGCACTTTTACATCTTTGAATACTTTACCGAGGTTCTCGTATTTAACCTTTGCCAGCGGTGGATACATCATCAATATGAGCCCAACGGCTAAAGGTATGTTGGTTGTGCCACTTGAGTAAGAATTAATAAAGGAAGCGGTAGAGGGTATAAAATAGCCCATACCAACGCCGATAGCCATTGCAAGAAAGATCCACAAGGTTAGGTAACGGTCAAGGAAACTGAGTTTTTTGCGGCCGGTAGCCGGTGCACAATTATTTGCTGACATATCTTTCATCGTTTACATGTTCTTCAATAAAGTCTTTCATATAGGCTTTTACCAGATCTCTTACAGCCCTGAATTCATTAAGAACTTCTTCGGAAGTACCTACGGCTTTTGCAGGATCGGGAAAGTTATGATGGAACTTCTGCGCCTTGGTGGGAAAGTATGGGCAGCTTTCCTTTGCATTATCACATACGGTAATGACATAGTCAAAATCGATATGGCTGTATTCATCCACAAGATTAGAGGTATGCCCGGAGATGTCAATGCCATCCTCTTTCATCACTTGTATGGCTTTTGGATTGACACCATGGGTTTCAATACCTGCGCTGTATATTTCTGCCTTTCCCTGAGCGAAGTGCCTTAAATAACCTTCTGCCAGTTGGCTCCGGCAGCTATTGCCGGTACATAATACCAATATCTTCTTCATTGTGCTTTTTTGTCTTATTTAATCAATTCCTATTGTCTTACTCCGGCGTTCCATTAATGTAGTGTCACGCCAAGTGTTTCCGTGCTTTCCAACCTTTTCCCGGTAACCTAGTTGCCGAAAGCCATGCTTTTCGTGCAGGCGGATGCTCGCTTCATTTTCCGGAAAAATGCCTGATTGAAGTGTCCAGAGACCTTGTTTTTCGCTACTTTCTACGAGTGCGTTCATCAAAAAACCACCCACGCCTTTTCCGCGATAATCCTCGTGTATATATATACTTACTTCCGCCACACCGGCATAAACACAACGACTTGAAACAGGCGATAGCGCTGCCCATCCTGCGATGTGCCCATCAATACTTGCTATAAAACGGGAATGCTTGAGATGCGATCCATCCCAATCCTCCCAACTCGGTGCTTCTGTTTGAAAAGTAGCTTGGCCGGTAGCTATCCCTTGTAGATAAATAGTTTTTACAGCTGGCCAGTCTGTGTCATTCATTGTTCTTAGTTCCATTAGTCGGTCTATAGTTTAGCAGCATCCTGACCCCGGTGTACAACTTTGAACGGTCGCTAAATTGACCATCTCGCTTTTGCTTTCTTCTTCCTGAACCGGCACACAGCACTCTTCGCCTTTATCATTGGTGCCGCAACTGCCTCCACGACCGATGGCCTTACATTGGGTAGCATCAGGGATAAGATTAACAATGAGGTTTTCACCTTCCAAAACCAACTCACCTGGGTACATTTGGCGGGTGTCAAATTCCGAATTACCAAATTCTATCTTGACAATCCCAGAAGGATTTAACGGAAGAGATTTTTCTACCAACGCTACAATCGACAGGGCTTTGCCTACCGTCATTGCTCTTTCTGAGTCGCCGGTAAGGGGTTCCCAAAGCTGCACAATTATTTCTGTCCAGGCATTCATCACGCCTCCGCAGTCTACGGAGGTAATAGGAGCTTGTTTGATCTCTGTAATATGGTAAGAAGCATCTACCCATTTATTATCGGCATATTGAAACTGTAAGGTGGCTTCCTCATTTTTAGTCAGTTGGGCTTTGAACTCGCCCCAGTTCATTAGATCTTTCGTATTCATAATATTGCAATTTAACGATATATTAATATAAAATTTTTTAACAACACTCGTTGCTAACGATATAACCTTTTAAAAAAGTTCCGATGGTTTCTTTCAATAACCCCCAATTTTCTGGATGAATACAGTAGCATACACTGACTCCTTCAATAGTACCCTGTATTAATCCTGCTGTTTTAAGCTCTTTTAGATGCTGGGAAATGGTTGCCTGCGCCAAGCCGAGTTCTTCCACCAGATCTCCATTGATACATGTTTTTGAGGCCATGATGTATTGCAAAATAGCAATACGCGCTGGATGACCCATTGCCTTCAATAGAACAGCTAGTTTATTCTGCTCTTCCGTAAATATTTCTGTTCTGGTAACTCCCATGCTTGACTATTTAATTGCAATATTACGATAATTATTAAGTAACTACAAGTTCTTTGAAAAATTATTATTAAAAAAATATTCTATAGTTATGACGAACCGATTCTTCAATATCAAGCTCTAAATTTATCTGGTGATTGCTTTGACCAATCAAAATTAAATTGGAAGGAAGTACGACGAATACTAGGCTGAATGTATTGCGCGCAATCTTTAAAAATATCTAAAAGAACATAAAAGGCACTTATGGCGCCGCAAAAAAAAGCCCCTTGATTTTCGATGAAAATAGAAGGGACTAAAAATTGATATATGCTAAGTTCTCAGCTATATAACAAATCTATCGCCTTTTTAAATTTGTCATTGATGCTCTTCTCTTTAGCGTACCTCACCAAACATTTATTAAAAAAGATAGCGTTATGGTTAAAGCACAACTGTTCTGCAAAAACATGTCGGCTTTTGATCATATCGTACTTCAAACGTTTAATGAGTTTTTCCGTTTCCCCTGCAAGATGAAGCCAAAAGCTAAATGTTATGATACTTTTATTGCTCCATTCGCTTTCGTAAACTGCTCTATTTTCAGGTAGCCTAACGCAAAAGGATGATGTATATTCCAAAAGCGGTGCTATTTCTTCGGGAAAAAGCTGATGTATCAATTTGGCTTTATCCGTGTTTGTTAATTCATCTATCGCCTTCATAATAAAATTTGCGCTCTTTGTACGGTTGCGCCTCCGCTTAAGTTAAAACATTAATTCAATGCAGCTGCGCCCACCTGTGCAAAGCCGTTGCAAAGATCAAAGGCCGTTTGTGTCTGTTGTTGGGAAATTCCCCACATAAGGGACTTTAGTTTGTTTTCTCCGCTACCGTAATCATGAACATTTTGCAGATAGCCCGTGACCGCATTATAACAGCCATACAGCGTCCCATTTGTTGTTGGGTCAATCTGAGAAGGGTTATTAAAAGCATAGGCTAAAACAGCATCAATCTTTTTATTGAAATGGGTCGATAGTTCCTCCTGTTTCCCGCTAAATATTTTGTCCAATGCCTCTTTACTGGGAGCTAAGGCCAATTGTATCAAGCGTTTGAGATTGGTGTCCGTAATACGGACTTTTGACCAGTGGTTGAAAATCTCCTGAAGCTCACAACTAACCGTGTGGCTGATCCCTAACAGCTTATGCGCCTTTTTCAGCTTCTCGTGTGCACTGGCTGTATGGCGTATCTTTGTAAATCGTCAGCAAAAAGTGGACACGATATTTTAAAAACTTAAGGAGTGTTTTCATCAAAAACGTTAGATTTAATT
>NZ_SBJH01000113.1 GCF_004368405.1 Olivibacter sp. XZL3 | reverse complement strand
GTCATTCTCTGTAATTTCGCCATCATGCTTGTCAGTTTGTAAATAATAAACTGTCAACCTATATCAGGACAAGACACTTACGCCTTAAACCTTTTACCTCACACCTTAAACGTAGTACCTACAACTTATAACGTATAACTAAACCTGTTCACTTTGTTCACTTTTATCTCAAACCAAGTTGAAAGGCTTTAATTTCTTACTTTTATATCCTAAGCCTCATTGATTTGAAGATGGAATTCTCCGAAGAAGTGTTTCATTATATCTGGAAGTACCGCTTGTTTACTGATTTTAACCTCGAGACGAAAAGCGGTAAACCATTAGTTGTTTTGTCGCCCGGACTGAAAAATAAGGATGCCGGACCGGATTTTGAACATAGCCGCTTGATGATCGATCAAATCGAATGGGCGGGAACAATAGAGATACACGTTAAGTCATCAGACTGGTATATACATAGCCATCAGCACGATCCCGCATACAACAGTGTTGTTTTGCATGTCGTATATGAATATGACAAGGAAATCTGCTTGCAGGACGGTACGGTTCCAGAAACGCTGGAATTAAAACGATTTGTAGATGCCTCCCTCCTAAATAGGTACGAAGGGTTAATGCGCAGCAGGGCCTGGATTCCTTGTCAGGAACAGCTGGCTACAATTGATACCTTCCATATTAAACAATGGTTAGAACGCGTACTGACCGAACGTTTACAGGAAAAGTGTACCCTGTTAACAGGGCTTTTGACAGAAAAGAAGAACAATTGGGAAGAAGTAACCTATATTTTATTAGCTAGGAATTTCGGTTTTAAAGTAAACGCCGTGCCTTTCGAATGGCTAGCCAAGAATACGCCGCACCGGCTCTTGGCTAAATACCGGTTTTCTCGAACATCAATTGAAGCGTTGATATTCGGCCAGGCGGGAATGTTGGAAAAAGAGCGATTTTATGATGACTATCCCATCAGTTTACAGAAAGAGTATACCCATTTGCGATATCAGTATAACTTAACACCACTGCCAACTTCCATTTGGAAGTTTCTTCGCATGAGGCCGGCCAACTTTCCGACTATGCGTTTAGCACAATTTGCTGCTTGGTGTGCCAGCGAGGAACATTTGTTCTCGAAAATCATCACGTTGACGAGTGTTGAACAGTTGCGACAGCTGTTTCGCGAGTTGCCCGTCAACGCATATTGGAGGCAGCATTATGTCTTCGATAAAGTAACAAAGCAACATAGTACAGCGTTAGGAGCACGTTCCATAGACAATGTGATTATCAACACAGTGGTAACAATTTTGGTTGCCTATGGCAAATATGTTGGAAAAGAGATGTATCTTTACCGAGCGATTGATTTGTTGGATGAACTTACAGCTGAAAAGAATAGTACGACAAATCAATTCAGCGAATTAGGACTTGACGTTAAAACTGCTGCCGATTCGCAAGCTTTGCTGCAATTAAAGCAGAATTACTGCGATCGATACAAATGTTTGGATTGCGGTATTGGTTTACAAGTGTTTAAGCAAAATAAGACGTTATGATACAACGCATAATGGTTTTCTTTGAACAACGTTCCTTTGGGGTATGTGCCTATCTGGGAGAGAAGCTAGGTGTTTCCATCTCAAAAATTCGCTTGTTCTTTATTTACTCTTCGTTTTTAGCGGTAGGTTTTCCCATTATTTTTTATCTGTTGGCAGGTGTAGTACTCGATATTCGAGATTTTGTTAAACGGATGCGACACCGCCTTTGGGATTTTTAGCGGTCTATTCCTTAACGCCTTTCGCTTTCTTCCTTAACTTAGTATTTTTGCTATCTCGACGTGGCCCTTTTCTGCCGCTAAATCAGCTGCTGTTTTGCCAAAGTCGTTTTTAATGCCAACCAGGGCGCCATTTTCCAATAATAGAATCAGCATTTCGATATTTCCGTTTTGTGCCGCAATATGGAGCGGACTCGTTCTGGCGGCCTGTAATACGTTTACCTCTGCACCGGCTTCCACCAGCATTTTCGCTATTTCGTCAAAATTAGAGCTTATCGCGGCATGTAGCGGATAAACTTGATAGCCATTTTGAGAGGCTAAATTCGGATCAGCCCCTTTTAAGAGCAAATAGCGTACAATATCTATGTTTCCAAAATGTGTAGCCATCCCTAAAGCCGTGAAACCGTGTTCTGAAAATCCATCTAATAAGCTGGGAGATTCTTCTAGCAATTCGCTGACCACATCGATCAAGCCGGCTGCTGCGGCTTCCCAAATTGTTATTTCTTGGATATGCTGCAGGATAATTTTTACTATTTGATTTTTATTATAGTAACAAGCCAATAGGAGCGGCGAAATCTCATGGCTGGTTTTTTGTTGGCACAAGGCCGGGTTGGTATGTAGCAAATTGTCAATCGCTGCTGCATTTCCTGATTCTATATATTCCTCTAATAGTGTTAGGCTCATCTTGTCCCCCTTAAATTATTCCGTTTTGCAAACCTAATATAAAAATCATTATTACAAAACCTCGAAAAGCTAAAATTATTTTCTCCAGAACGTAACTTTTTGTTTGTGATGTAAATATAATGCGTTATTTTTGTACTGCCTTGCTTAAGGCATGTTTTTCATAGGTAGATGTAGGGTCGGATACTCGTATCCGGCCCTTTTTAAAATTTTCACAAACTTTACCTCTCTTTTCCGATATGCTCAATCGAAACGGAATAATGGTCTCTCTCATCGCAAAGCTCATGCTCGTGTACTTTGTGTTGACAGTTATTCCCATAGATTTATATCATCATCATGAGCCGTCGCGGTCGTTAAAGGCAAACAACACCGCTTATAAGGTGCATCATCATACCAAGAATGCGCGTCTTTCTTCGTATTGCTTAATCTGTAACCTGCACCTCAACAAGAAAAACGATTTGCCAGTAACCGGCTTTGTGGTAATGCTTTTTACTAAGGAAGTTTGTCATTCCTATGGATTTATTTCCTCTTTACATGAAATTCCTGTTCAGGATATCACCTATCGGGGTCCACCCTCATTCGCCTAATAAAGCAATTTTTAAAAAAGAATTTTCTCGATAGGTTAATTTAATCATAGCGGTTGTCTAAAAAAACGTACAATTCATTGTCATATGGCCATCCTGAGGAGATTCGTGACTTAAAGTAGTCGTTTCGATCTTTCCCAAATGCGCCCAGGATACAAAGTGGTTTTAGGCATCCACATCCATTTTATGTATAGGTTCATTATCATACTGAGCATGTTTGTTATGCTCGTTAACAATAAAAGTTTTTCAACGGAAACAGTAGCCGTTGGCGGAAAAGTGGTAGATACTCAGAGCAAGCAGCCGCTACCGGGAGCGATTATCACTATTCCGGATTTGCGAATTTCGGTAGTTACCGATCGATCCGGTGCGTTCAGGGTAAGAAATATTCCTGCAAAAGGTCGGTTTTTAGTTGAGATAAGATTTATCGGCTACGAAACCCTCACCCGAATGGTGGATCTCGCTGAAGATGGTGGCTGGGAGTTCGAGTTAAAACCGACGCTGATCGAAACGCAGGAAGTCGTCGTTACAGGAACGCTTTCTTCCGGCAGCAACAAAAGAAATAGTACAACAGTCAATATAATCAATAAAGAGCAGCTGCTCGTTCCGTCAACCAACCTTATTGATGCCATTGCCAAGAGTCCGGGCGTTTCACAAGTGACAACAGGTCCATCCATTTCGAAACCCGTTATACGGGGTCTAAGCTACAACCGTGTGGTAACGATAGATAACGGGATAAAGCAGGAAGGACAGCAGTGGGGCGACGAACATGGCATCGAGATCGATCAATTCAAGGCTAATCGCGTAGAAGTGCTAAAAGGAGCCGCCTCCTTAATATATGGCTCCGATGCGCTGGGCGGGGTTATCAATCTATTGGAACCCCTTCCTGTTTCCGAGGGGGAGGTAAGTGGGGAATTTATCACCAACTATGCTACAAATAACGGCCTTACCAGTTCATCTGTTATGCTGACGGGGCACCAAAACGGTTTCGTGTGGCGAGGTAGAGGAACCTATAAGAGCGCTTATTCTTTTAAAACGCCTGTTGGTTACTTCCCAAATTCCGGTTTTAACGAGAACGATTTTAGTGCTATGCTTGGCCTGAATAAGTCTTGGGGCTACACGCATCTCAACTTTTCGAGTTTTCGAAACCATATCGGCTTTTATGAGCCTGCTTTCAATTCGGAAGGCGCGTATGTAGACGAGAAAGGCAGTCTTTTTAGCGGCGATGATTTTAAAAGCCGCAGGTTGCAGTACCCGAAACAAGACATCCGTCACTACAAAATATCTTTAAACAATAACATACTTCTCGGATCTGGCAATTTAAAATTCGACCTAGGGTTTCAACGTAATCAACGACGTGAGCTCGAAGACGGACCCGATCCGTCGTTATATTTCAACCTGGATACCTATACCGGCGATGCGCGTTACTATATCGGCCAGAAAAATGGCTGGGAACCTGTTTTTGGCTTAAGCACCGAAATTGGCCATAGCGAAAACAGAGGGGAAGAATTTTTAATTCCGGCTTACGATAGCTATGGTATCGGTGCTTTCGGCTACATCAAAAAGAACTGGGAAAACAGTACTTTTAATGTAGGACTCCGTTACGATTTTCGCAAAAATGTGGGTAAGCCACTGGAGGAAGCAGGCGAACAGCTATTCCAACGGTTTATAAATCGTTTTTCTAATTTGAGCGGTGCAGTGGGGTTTACCCATCAATTTACGGAGCGACTTAACTTTAAGACCAATTTCGGCTCTGCCTTTAGGGCACCGAATCCGGCCGAACTGGGGTCGAACGGCGAACATGAAGGTACATTCCGTTACGAGTTAGGAAATCCGGATTTACAGCCTGAAAGAAGCTATCAAATAGATGCCGAACTGTCTTATGGTGGCGAACTGGTGAGTGCCAGCGCTACTATTTACAATAATTATATACACGATTTTATTTATGCGGCCCACCACGGTGAATTTATGGACGATTTACCGGTTTATAATTACGGACAAGTGAATGCCAATTTGTACGGAGCAGAGGCAAGCTTCATCTTGCACCCGGTGCATTTTATTCATTTCGAAAATACGTTTGGATATACACATGCAAAGAACACAAGCCTAGATAAGCCGCTACCCTTTATCCCGGCGGCTGTGTTAAGGAACGAATTGCGTTTCGAACCTGAAATTGAGCATGTGCAGGAACCATTTCTTTCCGTCGGACTTGCCAACTATTTTGCACAGAACCGTGTAGATGCAGAATTTGAGACCCCCACGGCGGGTTACACCTTATTGAGCGCGAGTTTAGGCGCCACATTTTTCGTTGGAAAACAGGCAATCAAATTATATGTTTCGGGGAATAATCTGCTAAATAAGAAATACTATGATGCTTTAAGCCGGTATAAGCCTGGACGCTTAGATCAAACAGATTTAAACTTAGGGGTGTACAATCCCGGTAGAAACATAACCTTTGGTATTTATCTGCCTTTTGTATTGAAGCAAGGCAATTGAAAATGGGGGGGTATGAAAGAAGGTCTAGGGTTTGCCTATTCCTAGACCTTCTTTTCCAGTAGATCTTAATGATCGTGGCCTACAGCATGGATCTCAAAAGTCAATTTTAATACATCCTCTCCGGCAAATCTGCTTGCATAGTCATCGTGGTTCCAATCGGTTCGTTCTATTGTAGCTTTGGTGGTATTGTCGGCCAATTTTCTTAATACATACGAAACGTCTGTATCGGCTCCTTCATTGGCCTCTCCCAAAGAAAAATAGGCGAGAATACCGGTGGTTTCGTATTTGCCGTTTACGCTCGTGCCGTCGCCATATACTTGCTCCCGAGGTTGAAACAGTGCTCCATTTTCGGCATCGCCCGTTTCCGGATTTAAGGTGAAATTGCCGCCCACGATGAAGGCTTTATAAAAGTCTGCAACAGCTTTGCTCGCTAGGAAATCGTTTTGCACCTCGTTACCCGCGCTATTGAATGCGTGGAGTTGCACGCGGTAAATTTTGTGCGGGTCTAAGTGAATGTGTCCACTTTTTGCAACGCCAAATTGATCGAACTCTACAGCAATACTATCTTTCTCGCCGGTAATTTCTGCCAGGTCGTGGAAATGGTCGCCATGTGGGGAGCCGTTCACCTCAATGAAGTCGAGACGGGAAGATGTGATCGCGTTCGGATCGTCCGGAACCACTTGGTCATCATCCTTGCTACAAGCATTGAATAGCAACGAAAAGGCAATAAATAAATACGAATAGTTTCTTAGTTTTTTCATAATGTTAATTTTTGATTAAATAATGTGTTTTTAGAGAAATTATGGTTGCATGAAATACCCATCCTCTCTATAGGAGGGTATCTCGGGTTTACTTAAAATAAGGGCTTACGTACTGCTGGTTTACTTAGTCATGGTCGTGTTCTTCATCAACCGGATGAAGCTCAAAACTTTTGTTAAAGTCATCAGATCCCCCAGCTTCCCGATAATTCGGACTATTCCAACTTTGGGCTGCGGGTTGCGACTTGTCTAAACCGTGGCGCAGTACAAGCTGTAGATCAAATCCTTCCGAAGCCTTATTAACCGTTAAAACGCCTTTAAATCCAACTCGGTTGTCTAAATAGCTGTAATCCAGTACGTCAGCAGGGGCGCCTAAAAAGAACCATTGGTGCTCATTTTCCCCAAATTCAGCTGTTGTGTTTTCACCGTTCTTGAACATGGCAATATCGAGTTGATACTGTTCGCCAGCGTGCAGGTGCAGGTGAGATGGATAAGGCCGATCGCTTCCGCGAATAAAGCGTACTTGTACGGTGTCGCCCTCTGCGTGGAATTCTTCACCATGGTAATGCCCCTCAGTAAACGTGAGTATGGTGCCATCGTATTCTTCCTGATCAATTTCCGGAACAGGGTCGTCCTTAGAGCAGGATGCGAAAGACATAGCTGCCAGACTTATGGCGGCCATCATAAAATAGTTACGTAATTTTTGCATGTTGTTAGAAGTTAAAGTTAAAAACCTAAAAAATTAAAATGTATAGTTCAATTTAAGGGTAATGTTTCGCCCCATATCATGTGCATAGTATCTAAATCTGTTCATATATTCTTTGTATTCTTTGTTTAGTAAGTTGTTTACCCCCATATGTAAATTCAAATTTTGTTCATTGAAACGAAGTCCAACTCCCGCTAACAGATTCACGAGTCCGTAAGCAGGTGGCGGCGCTGCAAAATCAGTGCTGGGTTCAAATCGATTTTGCCGGGCTACAAATTGATGTTGTATCTGCAGGAAGGTATGGTCAAGCGTGTGCGAGTTATAGGATTTCGTCCAACGTAAAGCATTTTCGATGCGGTCGGCCGGGATCCAAGGCAGGTAGCTTTTATGCTGCGTATCTTTTGCTCTTACAAGCGAACCTTTTAAGCTGTAGCGGAGGTCGTCGGTCAGGTAATAACTGCCCGCCAAATCAAGGCCCCAAAAAAAGGCATTCGTTTGTTCATACTGGAATACGGGAAAGGCACCTCGTAAGCTTTCCCAAAGCTCGCCTGTAGATTGAAGATAGATGTAATTTTTAATATAATGCGCATAGGCATCTAATTCGAAATCAAATCGTTGCAACCGAACCTTTGCTGCATTCATCCATTTGAATCCTTGTTCGCTCTTAAACTGGTCATTACCTATTTCAACGGCGGCGGTACCATGATGTAGGCCGTAACTGAACAGTTCACTTACAGAAGGCGGGCGCCAAGCCAGACCGAGATTCGATTGAAGATCTATCGCTTTATTGATATGCCAAGTGCCTCCTAAAGAGCCCGAAAAGTTATGGAAGGTTCGGGTACCGGCATAATAAATGGAGTCTAGACGATAACCTGCCGCATCAAAATATTTAAAATCGTATCGCATGCCGACTTCGAACTCATAGGTAGGTTTTACCCATCGCTCGATCGCGAAGACCCCTGCATTATAGCTGTCGTAATTAGGGATTAAAGGCGTAGCGAAGGTGCCCGGGATGTTGTTATTGATCTGCATGGCTAAATTCATGCCGATGATACTTCGCAGTCCGTTGTTTTTCAAGTGATCATAAGTCACATCGAGGTTCTGAGAGGTCAGTTCCAAGTCTAATGACGGAATGCTGGTACGGCCCCCTCTTCTAATATCGTATTCCTTGCGCAGATTACGCTGTAGGCCATATTGGATATCCATTTGCGCGCCGTTTGTAAAGTCCTTATGTGCTTTAAGTTTTAAAAGGTCGTGCTTTATTTCTTGTCTCGGTGCTTCTATGGTATAAGAAAATGGATAGGTAATAAAAGGTTTGCCGTTTTCAATACGCGATTGCAGGTCCTCAACACTTCCTATATGCGAACCATTAAAGATACCGAGCTCGGTCTCGAAATGGCTATAATAGGCTTCAAACTGGGCAAAGCTAGTTTTGTAGCCCAAAGACGCCGAATAGTTGATTTCCTTTACGCCGGTATTGTTGAGATAATAATCGGCCGATTTGATGTCGCCTAATCTTTTAAAAGTACCCTGCGCCCGCCAGCTAAATCCCGGTAATTTTTTAAGACCACCATTTAACATAGCCGATGTCGTGCCGCCGCGTCCATTATGCTGTCCGGCTATATCAATCTCGCCATGGATTTCAGTATTTACCGGCAAACTAGGCGGATCAACTAAAATGACGCCACCGATGGCATCGGCACCATAACGGACAGATTCTGCTCCCTTAATGACTCGAATGTTTTTAGCTACAAAGGGGTCAATTTCAGGCGCATGTTCCGTTCCCCATTGCTGCCCCTCTTGCCTAATACCATTATTCAGCATTAAAATGCGATTGCTATGCATACCATGGATTACCGGCTTCGCTATGGTAGCTCCGGTTTGCAGCATGCTCACGCCCGGTATCTCCTTCAGTACTTCCGCAAGTAAACCGCCCTTGGTTTCAAGCAACTGTTGCTGCGTTAACGAGTTTACGATAGCCGTCGTTTTAAGGGTGTTTTGATGGCCAACCACTTCTACGTCATGCAGAACAATGTCTCCATGCTGCATACTTATATTCAGCATTTCGTTTTTGGCTAAGCGGAGCTCTTTACTTACTTCTACGAAGCCCAGACTCTTAAAAATGAGGGTATAATTTCCCTTGCAAAGAGATGGAAACCGATAAAAGCCATGTCCGTCGGTCTTTACCGTCTTATTGATCGGCATAAGAAGGACGCTTGCACCGGTTAATGGCAACTGCGTGTCTGCATCGATTAGTCTTCCGTTAATCATAAAATTACATTCATTGCTTTGGGCGTAGCCGATATGGATACTCAAAAGCAAGAACAACAGGGTGAACTGTTTCTTAATAAACATGTATATGTAGGGTTTTTAGCTTGTTTTGATCTGCGTAAAACAAGGAATTTGCTATAGGAATCACCCCGGTTAAGAACTTTATGGCTGTTACGTATTCTTGTTGCAAGAAAAAGCGAGCCTTCAATTCTTTTTAAGAGGATAGGAGCGACTTAAGCTAGTGGGGGGCCTTTATTAAAATAGCGGGATAAAGGAATCTCGATGGGTTTGGCCAAATCTAGGCGCTGGATAAGGACAGGTTTACTCCTGTATACCTCACTCAGCGTAAAGGCTTGGCCTGGCAACTGTTGATTTTGCTGCACGTGAAGGTAGTCGCAAATTTTACAGTTGATTTCTTTTTTGAGTTGAAAAGAACTTTGGCTTGTTTGCTTTACGTTGTCGTTATGAGCATGCACCAATTGCACGGCCTGTATGTAACTTAACGCTACAAGCAAGCAAAGTGCTATTAGTCTATATACGCTTTTTAACGACAATTCTTTCACCATTTCTTTTGTCTTATCGCAAAAATAGAATAAATGCACCTACATTGCAAATGAAACCCGCACGAGTTCAAAAATAAATAGGAATAGGTGGTAAAAATGTGGACTAAGCCCTCGGATGGCATTCGATCATAACCGAGCGAAGGTAGTCACGGTCCAGGTGTGTATAAATTTCTGTCGTGCTGATGCTTTCATGCCCGAGCATATCTTGTACGGCACGTAAATCTGCTCCGCCTTCAATTAGATGCGTGGCAAAGGAATGTCGAAAGGTATGTGGACTGATGGTTTTCTGTAAACCGATCTTGGCGGCCAAATCCTTGATGATAATAAAAACCATGACTCTAGAGAGCGGTGCACCTCGTCGATTAAGAAAAACGTAGTCTTCCATACCGGCTTTTACTTCTTTTCGGTCGTGCTGAAGATAAAGCTGTAAGTGTTTGATCGCTGAGTGGCCGATAGGAATGAGTCGTTCTTTGTTACCTTTACCTGTTACCCGAATAAATTCAATATCCAGAAATAAATTGGAAATTTTCAGGTCGATTAATTCGCTTACCCGGAGACCACAGCTATAAAGCACTTCCAGCATGGCCCTATTACGTGGGCCTTCCGGGCTAGATAAGTCGATGGCTCCTATAAGCGCATCAATCTCCACAATACTTAAGGTGTCGGGCAATTTACGGCCTAGGCGAGGGGCCTCTATTAGGGCTGCGGGATTATGGGCAACAACGCTCTCTAAAGCTAGATAATGATAAAATGTCTTGATGCCAGACAGTACCCGCGCTTGGGAATGGGGCGACATGCCGAGCGAATAAATCCATTCGAGAAAATCGCGGATATCCTGTGTGACAATAGCGTCAGGGTCTTTCGCATGTGTACAAAATGCGTGCTGCCTGAGCTTGTCGACATCATGCAAATAAGCGTCGATCGAATTTTTGGCCAAGGAGCGTTCTAACCTTAAATATTGTCTGAAATCCTTAATCGCTGATTCCCAATTCATTTTATTTTTTATCTGTATGTAATAGAGAGATTTGCGCTAAGTTAAGAAAAACACCCGTATAAAAATTGATAAAAAATTTGCGCTATGTTGGTTTATTGTATATCTTTGCCTCACTAAAAAACGGTGGTTTTAGCTCAGTTGGTTAGAGCGCCTGATTGTGGTTCAGGAGGTCGTGGGTTCGAGCCCCATATTCCACCCTTGACGGGACAAAATGGTTTTATAAACTTTTTGTCCCGTTTTATTTTTTTTTAAATTGTTATTAATCAGGCAGATAAGTGAGTATACTTCGGTCATCTTAGCGGTTCGATGTTTTAGCTTATCGAAAGTGAACTTTTCAGCCATTATCGAACCAATCAGCCTTCTTTTGTTTTCTACGCCTGATTTTGTATAGAGTGATTCGAGAACAGCACCGCTGTGGATAACACGGTCTATAATAGGCTCCAATTGCGTCGAAGACAGTTTAAACCGACCAATATTCTCTAAATCGGCTTCCAATCGACGAATTTCACGATCACAGGATGACTTGATCTCTTTATAATCTTCGCCATCAATATCACCTAATAGCAGTAGTTCTCTTGCTCGAAGTACTTTATTGCTGACGTCTGCCATCTTTCTGGATAGCTCAGTTTTCCGACCTCTGTGCTGGCCACTGTCACTCGCAAAAGCATCGATGATGACTAATTTGAACAATTCGGCTGCAGCGGGGCTAAATTGAAATTCTTTTAGAAAGGCTTGAAACTCTTTGTTTACATCCTCTGCCTTTAGCCTGTAACCACATGTAGAACTGCAATGGTAGTAATGATAGTAGGCATTTCGTCCTTTTGAGGCACTTGCACATAGAGACCGTGCACACCTGGCGCAGTAGAGGAAGCCTTTAAGTGGCAGCAATTCCTGGGAAAGTATTTTGGTGTTGATCTTTCTTTTCTTTCCTTCCAGTACGTCTTGTACCTCGTAGAAAAGGTCTTCTGTAATTAGGGGAACATGGAGTCCTTTCACCATCATTTCCTTTTCATCTTTGTATTCCGGTATGACGATGTTTCCGCAGTACATCGGGTTTCTTATGTGTCTGAAGAAGTTGTTTTTACTGCATTTTAAACCTTTTTGGGCTACGCTACGATAGATTTGTTGTGTGGAGTAGATACCTTTACTGATCTCTTTAAATGCCCATTGCATCAATTCTGCTTGTTTGCCGTTTGGTGCAATGTACTTTTTCCCATTTGCTGCGGTTAAGTTAATATATCCTGTAGGTGCGCGTCCAGTCCAGCGACCTTCCTTTTTAGCTCTTCTCAAACCGTAAAAGGTATTCAGTCCCCGTCTGTCATTTTCAATTTCAGGAGCCGTCAGGTAAATCGCCAGCATCATTTTATTCTCAGGGATATTAATATCCAGTGGTTGTTCGATGGCCTGTGGCTCTACACCAAGTTTGCGCAAGGTATTTATCATGTTGTAGGCGTCGGGTGCATTTCGGCTGAAGCGATCCCATTTTGTAAAAAGGATCAAATCCGATTGGTTGCGATTTTTGTTAAGCTCAGCAAGCATTTTTTTCCAAACTGGTCGATCAAAAGATTTGGCGGAGTGGTCTTCGTAGTATGTATTTCTAACGATGATTTTGTTTTCTACACAGTATTTTTTTAACCTTTCTTCTTGGTCACGCTGCGAATAACCTTTGTCTGCTTGCTCGTCTGTACTGACCCGAACATATATGTCTGCGACTTTCATTTCTTTAAATTTTGGTCGATAAATAAATCTGCTAAGAAGTACATGTTGTCTAATATTTCTGCTGCATCTTTTCTATTCAGATAGATTTTGTGTTTAAAATATATTTCTTGCGTTTGTTCTACAGTTATATTTTTTTTTCTAAAAGCACTGCGGACGCTGATCTTTTTCGTTTGTTTTTTTGACATGTGCTTGCCCTTCAAGTTGATGGAAAAGCAAAAATGTCTTGTACGTTTTTAACGCTAACATATGTTGGACTTACCGTAAGTTAGAATCCGCTAGGTATATCGGTGTTTTTACTTAGAGAATAACCTCTATAAATAAAAATAAATACCTGTATGTGTATTGTGTAACTTTCTGGTCTTTTGCTAATTTATGAATTTATTAATTGTGTATCAATTGTTTACGTTTTTTTTTGAAAAAAATACTTCTGATTTTGCTATGTGGTTCTATTAACACCAATCTGACTCTTCTCTCCAATCAGGTATACATGTATTTGAATGCTAATTGCCGAATTTGTACATGGTTTCCAATATTATTGTTGCTGCGTAACGCTGGTTCCATACTACTTCAGGATTTCAACAGCTTTTTGTGGGTTTGTCTTTCGCGTTCTCTCCTTTCCGATGACATTTTCTCTCTTTGATTAAGTTTCGAATATGGAACTGTTTTTTTGTTGGAAAGCATACGCCACACTTACGATGAGTAAAATCGTTCCGATTAATGCTATTGATTGCACTCTTAAATGTATACGTAGGAATACTTGATGATAGACCATCGGATTGCCTTTGGGGCAAGATGAGGCGCTCCGCTGTAGCGGATGCAAAAAGACTACGGCATAAAGCCGCTGCGCTTTTTATTCCGTTTCCTTTTTGCCCCGCTACTCACGCCTCTTTGGGGCCCTTATTAATCCGATGGTTTTACAAAAAGTATGTATGTAATGAAAACAGGTTCAGAAAACAGGATGTTCAGAATGAGTGAGCTCAAGGTGGTTTATAACCCAAGGATGGATCAGCGGAAACAGCCAATGATAAAGGATTCCGATACCGCTTATCGCGTGTTAATGGAGGTTTGGAATCTGGATACCCTATGGTATAAGGAAGATATGTTGGCTATATACCTGAATATCGAAAACAGGGTAATCGGTTTTGCCAAGATAGCAAGCGGATCGATGGATTGTACCTTGGCGGATGTGCGTATTATCTATGCCATAGCCTTAAAGGTGTGTGCAACGGGTGTGATCGTGGCGCATAACCATCCTTCCGGGAATCTGAATGCTAGCAATGCCGATAAGATGCTAACCGCTAAGATCAAAAATGCAGGGGAATTGCTCGATATCCGTCTGCTTGATCATCTTATTGTGACGGGTAATGGGTATTTGTCATTTACGGATAAGGGGTTGATGTAGTGATAGGTAAAGTAAATAAGTACAGTTAAGAGACTAGAAGTCTATGGTAATCGATTCAATTCATTAGTTCAATGATTATGCCTCCGTTATTGTTGCATGATCTTCGTTATCAGGGTATTAAACTTAGGAAAATTTCGGGTAGTGGTCTTCCACTTTAGCCTGATCTGGGAAAGTGGTAATAAGCACCTGTTCGTCCACTGCACGCCAGCCGATATCAAAAATGCAATACCAGGATTCCCCATCTTTGTAGGTTATGCTGGTGAAAAATTTGAAATTAACCCCTTTTGATTGAAGTTCGTGAAGATCCACGATGATCTCGTATTCCGGATTGGGGCTCATTACGCTGAGGATACGGTAATTGTTTTTGATGATGCGCAGGATTTCTTTTGCACTTACTGGAATGCGTTCTGCTATTTCCTGTCTTTTTTTGCGGTTGAAATGATTCCGGCAGGTATCGTTGCAGAAGCGCTGGTCTGAGCGGCCTCTCAATTGATTGCCGCAGTCCTGGCAGTGGCGGGCTTCGGTGGGGTGGTTAGAAGATTCCATTTATCGATAACTTATTTGGATGCTTTTATGTTTATAGAACGCTTGTTATTCCGTATATGTTTTCGGGATCGGGTAAGATTTTTTCGGATCGGATATCTGTAGATCACATCGGGTAATGTGTATTTGCACCGATTGTTCGCATTCAGATTTCCCAATTTTGATGGGAACAAAATGATATAGCCATGCAACACACAAACTTTGTAAACGAACATTTTGCCTCGCTGTCCAACAGGCGGCATTATTTTCTGGATTTTAAGCGGACAGTTAATAATAGCCATTATATTCAGATTACCAGGAGCGATGCGCAGCTTGGGGGTGGTTATCTCCGTAGCAGCGTGGTGGTTTTTGAGGAGGATTTTGAATTTCTTATACAGGCATTTTCTTCTCTTTTCCATGCAGCTGCTTATCATCAGGCAGGGGAGGTGCAGGTACATGAATTGAACAGACAGGCTCAGGCAGAAAGTGGTATCAAGGGCTGGCCTGTCCAACTGCGTCCACGTGAGAAGATGTTGGAGCACGGGCCCTCATTCATGAGCGATGCGGAGTTGATTGCTATGCTTATAGGGTCGGGTTCCAAAAATGAATCAGCGGTTGCCTTGGCGGAACGCATGCTCGCCGAAGTCGGTGGCGATGTAGGCGAATTAAACAGGTTAAGCATCCCACAGTTGTGTCGGTTTTCGGGTATGGGTATTGCAAAGGCTTGTGCAGTAAAGGCGGGGATGGAGCTCGGTAGGAGGGTTTTTAATGTATAATAGATGGCGAAGACGGGATTATGACGTAGTTAGTAAATAAATGAAAAGAGTTGACAATTGCGAAAGTACCAATAAATCTATTTGACAAACACCAATGGTACGGCGTAGTCTTAATTCAAATTTGCTTTAAACATTAGGTGTAAGGAGGTCCATTGTATTATGAATTTTGTAGATCATTCCGATAATCCTAGATTAGTACCAGAATTAAAAGTATCATTTCAATGACGGATATAAGTGTCTTATGTTACCTTTCAGGAATTTTTATAGCTTGCTTTTCGGCCTTTCTTATTCTTGGTAAAAAGAAAAAGCAAGCTGCTGATTATATACTTGCCGCTTGGTTTTTTGTAATAGCATTACACCTTACATTCTTTGTCTCATTTTTATCTGGTACTTATAACAATTTTCCGCATATATTGGGGCTTGAAATACCTTTTCCACTGATGCATGGGCCAATATTGTACTTCTATACGCTTTGTCTTACTGCTCAACATCCCAGTAAGGGAAGTTTCCTACTACATTTAGCACCTGCCATTATTGTTTACGTGTTGCTTTTTAGATTCTTTCTATTGTCCCCGCAAGAGAAAATATACATATATCAACATGGGGGCGGTACTTATAGAATGTTGAGGCAAGCTATAATGATTGCTATCGTTTTATCAGGGATCCTATACGTCATGCTTAGTTTTCTTGCGACCAGAAAGTATAAAAAGTCTATAGCGGAACAGGATTCCAATACGGAAAAGATTAACCTCGATTGGTTGAATTACCTGATAGCAGGAATCGCCATGATATGGGTTGCAGTAATCGTTAAAAATGATGTGTTGATTTTTACTCTTGTGGAACTGTTTATCCTGACAGCCGAATATTTTGGTATAAGCCGTGCCGGCATATTAAAAATAGCAGAAAAAGCCAAATCGGATGGGGGAAAAATGAGTGTTGAGCAAGCCGTAAAATATGAGAAAAATTCTAAGAGTGAAGATATTATCCATGATGTTTATGAGAGATTAGAGCATCTTATGGTGGCTGAAAAGCTTTATAAAGATCCCGAATTGACATTAAGCTATGTAGCATCATCGCTTCAGGTACATCCTAATACGCTTTCCCAGACAATAAACTCAATGGAGGAAAAAAATTTCTACGAGTACATCAACCGGCAGAGGATTGATGAATTTAAGCAAATCGCAATACTGCCTAAGAATCAGAAATTCACCATACTGACCCTCGCTTTCGAAAGCGGATTCAATTCCAAGACTTCTTTCAATAGAAATTTTAAGAAATACGCTAACTGTTCACCAAGAGAATACCTAAAAAGCCAAAACGTATATTTACATTAGCTCAATTAAGAAGATTCGTCTTTTTGACATTATGGTGCCAAGAAACCATCTGCTAAAATAGGTTCCACCTTTCATATTGGAACCCTCATTTCTAACCAATTCTTCATTTTTAGAAAAAATTTCAACTCCGCTATGAGGAAATTCTTATTTATTATTACGGCTATCTTGGCCATTTTATTGGGAGCCTATCCACTGATGTACGCATTTGTAGATCACCAATATACGTTCTTAAACTCCAAGCCGCCGAATGTACTCAAGGACCTTTTTTGGAAATCTGCATTCTATTTTCACGTCGTTTTTGGGGGGCTATCGCTTTTTATAGGTTGGATGCAGTTTGGACCCCGTTTTCGTAAAAGGCACATAAAACTGCACAGGTCCATCGGCATGTTTTATGCGCTTTCGGTTTTTATCAGTTCGTTAAGCGGTATCTATATTGCTCTGTACGCCAACGGAGGAATTATACCGGTTCTAGGGTTCATTTTGCTGGGGCTTATCTGGTTCGTTAGCACAATAATGGCATACGTTGAAATTGTCAGAGGACATACGATGGCACATAAAAGGTTCATGACTTATAGCTATGCATGTACTTTTGCAGCAGTCACACTCAGGTTATGGCTTCCTCTACTGGTTATGTTGATAAATGACGCAGAATTGTCTTATAGGATTGTGGCGTGGCTGTGCTGGGTTCCAAATCTCTTCCTAGCTTATTCAATTAATAAATACGGGAGGTTAACATAAGGAAACGTACACCATGGGAATTAATATTACTTAGTTTGCGTCTGCAGGCGTTTATTGTCTGATCTGTATTTTTAGGCTCGCCGTCTTAATTTACTTGAACATTACCTCATCGGGCATTTCAGCTTGTGGAAAAGATTAAACAAGCTGATCTGCTTACAATTTCAATATGCACAAACCTAGTGTTTAAACGATGGTGAGAACGTATTTGCGCGTTGGGAGATGTTAATTCTATTCACTAAGAAAAGGATTCAGCAATTTTCAGCAGGTTGTACGTCAATCTTGAAAGGAATCTTTACCTTTAGATTATGAGTTATACCGAAGTCAAACCACATCCCAAACTTGAGGGTTATATCGATGCCTTTTGGACCGTTGTGGGCAGTGAAGGTGCAGTGCGTAGCCAAAGGATAATGCCTGATGGTTGCGTTGACCTTATCTTCAATCTCGGGGAGGATTGCGGGGCAGAAAACGGCAGATTGACAATGCAAAGGGATAAAATCTATCTGGTTGGAACAATGACTACTTTTAGCGATAGTTTTTTGACTGGTGGCAAGAAACTTATTGGGGTTCGATTCAAACCTGCTGCTTTCTCTTCGTTTTATAATTATGCTCCGATGCATGAACTTACCAACCTGTGCATAGGATTTGAACGGTCACTTTCGCCGGACATTGACCTCGTAAAGAACTATTCGATTGCCTATCTACAGGCCTTTTTTTTAGATAGAGTAAGGGTACCAAAACATAGCCTATTCAATGTCATTAACTATATAAGGTTGACAAATGGCAATATCGGTATCGATACACTGGCAACTGCAAACCACATAACCAGGAGACAATTGGAGCGGGAATTCAGAAATCATATTGGTGTCAGCCCCAAAGAATACTTAAAAATCATACGTTTCAAGAATGCCCTCAAAATAATTAAGGAGAATAGGAACGAAAATAATTTTTCTGAAATAGCATTCAAATGCGGTTTCTATGACCAAGCCCACTTCAGCAATGAAATAAAAAGGTATGCAGGACTTACACCGTCTCAAATTTGATTTTGTCGCATTTTTCCAAAGCCGGGGCCTTAGTGATATGTATCTTTGCGTAAAACGCATATAGATATGAACGATATTTCCCAGAAAAGGTTAAGACACGAGCAGATTCAATATATCGAGTTTGTAACCAACAACATCGCTCAGGCTAAGGACTTTTATGCAAAAAGTTTCGGCTGGCAATTCACAGATTATGGACCGGACTACGCTGCATTTGAAGGTGAGTTTGTGGACGGTGGTTTTGCCAAGGGTATTCCCGCAAAAGGCAGTATTTTAGTGGTTCTGTATTCAGAGGATATTGGGCGCAGTAAAGATAAGGTACTCAGCGCCGGTGGAATTATAGTCAAGGATATTTTCGAATTTCCGGGAGGACGGCGTTTTCAGTTTCTGGACTCAGACGGCAATGAATTGGCCGTATGGACGGATAAATAAACAAAAAGGCCTGCTGAAAAGCAGGCCTAATATTATTAATTTAAGAAATCTCAATGAGGCGGGGTGCTTTTTTGCGTGCCTCCTCACGTTTTGGAATGCTGAGCCGTAAAACACCATCCTCATAACGGGCCTCAATCCTGTCCTCATCCACAACATCCTTTGGAAGGGTAAAGCTTCGCTGGAAAGAGGTATAGCTGAACTCCTTTCGACTGTATCCACCATGCCCATCTTCTTTCTCATTCCTGTTGGTAGAAGAAATGAGCAAATGGTTGCCGTTGAGCTCGACCTTAAAATCCTCTTTTTTCATTCCAGGAGCGGCCATCTCCACTTCAAAATTGGCATCCGTTTCCCTGATGTTCACAGCGGGCAGTGTAGCGTTCAGCGCTGAGTAACGGCTGTTGCCCCAGTTGAACAAATCGCTAGCAAAAAAATCATCGAATAATGCCGGAATTGCTGAAAGATTGTTTCCGTTTCTTTTGGTGAGTGTCATCATAACCTCCTTTTTGATTAAAACCAACAATTAAGTTAAACCTAAAAATTAATTCTTCCTAAAATGAAGATTGTATCCGTGTTTGATATTTCAAGGATATGCCAATGTACCTATGTGCCTCTCAAAGAACTTTTTGCGTCACTTTTTCTTTTTCCAATGCTGTTTTTATGCCATTTTTTCAGCTATAATAATGATATCACTTACGGTAACCCCAACGTAATAAAGACTGCCACAGTACTTTCCAAACTTTGGTTAGCAAAACAGGAAAGCCATGAAGCATAAAAGAAAAATCCCCGAATTGAAGGCGCGTGATTTCAACGGCAAGTTGTATCAAAAGATTAGGCATATGAAAGGGCAACCCCGGCAACATATCCGTCAACTTCTGCGGTCATTCATCCCCTTGGAAGAGGAGGAAAATACCGATGATGGGAACGACAATCTTCCTATTTAAGGCAGCGTAAAAGGACTACAGCAACAACAATTATTCGATAACGTAAACGGAGTTTCAGGAAGGTTCCCTTACGAGCATTTAGCCCTTCGCGTGAAGGGAGCAAGATGTATTTTCGTATACGAAAACATCTTGCCGCCCTATCGGTCGGGGGGCAGCACTCGGAACTCGTGCTGCCTTTTGTACGTCTTCAAACTAAATTAGACACATTAGGATGAAACCTTAAGGAGACTTTCGAGTTATAAATTTATTAATTTTTG
>NZ_SBJH01000054.1 GCF_004368405.1 Olivibacter sp. XZL3 | reverse complement strand
CCACATTCCAACAGGATAGCAATAGCAATTCTGATTGGAATTTTTTAGTTTTGGATGTAGCTAGCTAAGGGAAGACTACAAGATAACCAATATGGTAGACACCGTAGCAGATAAATATTTTGCCGAGTACGCCCAGGACTTTTCGTATAAATCAAATTTGAAACTTCAGGTTTTTAGAAACATCCTTCCCGAATTACTTCGCAGAAAATATATTGCATCAGAAAACCCGTTTAATGATTACCTGAAAGCGGCAAAAATCAGCAATGAGCTCGAGTCAATAAAAGCTGAAAACGACAGCTTAAAAGCAGAAATTGCCCTTCTGGAGAATCCCAACTATAGATTTGCTTTAAACAATAAGATCAATAAGGTCAGCCAGGTTTTTAAAGGAAACACTGCCACCGATTTTGAAATGAAATCATTAACTAATGAAGCCGTCAAGCTCAGCCATTTCAAAGGTAAAGTGATACTAATTGACGTATGGGCCTCCTGGTGCGGCCCATGCAAAAAACAGATGCCTATATTTCAGGCCTTACAGGATCACTTTAAGGAAAAAGAGGATATTGTATTGATTTCTTTGTCGATAGATGATAATTCGCAGGCTTGGGAGAGGTCGGTTAAAGAGCTTAAACTGAATGGTCATAACTATTTAATTGACCGTGCCCGGCTTTCGGCCTATTCGCTTTCTTCCGTGCCGAGAACAATCATTATCGACCAAAATTTCAACATATACGATGCCACTGCAGAACTAACAAGCAAAAAATTGATCGAAGAGCTTGAAAAGTTAAGGGAAGCTAAGCCTATCTAAAAATATTGCAGTTAATTGTCCCTTTAATAGATTTAGCTAGGCTTAAAAATCCGTAGCCGGCAGGCAAGCTAATTGAGTGCATGCGTAGTTCTAGGGATTGCATGTATCACAGACTGTAATTTACTACGCTGTAATTTCTATCCAATTACCGTCACAATCCGCAATAACGCTTTCATAATAGCCGTCACCTGTTGTTCGGGGTTCTCCTACAACTCTATAACCATCCGATCTTAGCAATTCGGTAAGTCTATCAACTTCATTCTTACTGCCAACTGAAATGGCGAGGTGGGCAAGGCCATACACCATGCCTCTATCGTCAAATTTGTTCTCCAAAACATCAGGTCGTTGCATAAGTTCTATACGGGTCGTATTGTTTTCTTCAAAAGACAGAAAGTAGGAGCAGAAAGATTTTCTTGGATTATTGTATCTTTCGTTACTTTTCATGTTAAAATATTTGCTGTAAAAGTTTCTTGATATTTCCAGATCTTTTACCCAGATTGCCACGTGATCTATTCTCATTGTTTAACTTTTTATATTAGTAAAAACCCGAGACTGAAAAGAAGCGGTTCTTTTACTATTTTGGTTTTATCAATATGCACTTATACTAATTGGATGTCCAGATTTCTGAATTCCTTCAGCTCATCATGGTCACTCGGAATGTCGGAAATGAGTATATCTATTTCACTCATATTTGCTGCTTTGAATGGTTCGGTCTTACGAAGTTTATTGCTATCGGCCAATACTATTGTCTTTCGTGAAGAAGCAATCATGGCCCGCTTAACATCACAATCGGCTTTAACCGTAGCCGAAACACCGAATTGATAGTCAACAGCACAGGTTCCCATAAAATAAACATTGGCGATAAACTGTGATGCCTCCGTAACGGTTTGTGCCCCAGTTGTAATTGCTGTTTCCAAATGATAAATTCCGCCGAGAACGACCAGTTCCACATTTGGAAATTGTTTTAGGATAGGAATAAGCTCCATGTTATTGGTTACTATCCGAACAGCAATGTCCCGAGGAAGAACTTTTGCAATGGCACAGATCGTCGTTCCCCCATCCATAAAAAGAGTTTGTCCGTTTTTTATAAATTTCAAGGCCTTTAGGGCGATGGCAGATTTTTCATCTGTCGAGAAAAGACTTCGATCCTGAAAGGAAAGTGGATCCTTACTCCGTAACATGGCACCGCCCTTGACCTTTGATAGCAGCCCATTGCGGTAGAGGTTATCTACATCCCTCCGGACGGTATCCTCTGAAACAGAAAGCAGCTCGGCCAATTTTTCATAGCTTACCTTAACTTCTTTTTCCAAAAGTTTTAAAATTATTTCGAAACGCTCTTCTTTTATCATAGCACCACTTCATTATTACGGAACATCTTTTCCCAACCGTCTATTACAGGAGCTTATAGTTTCTCATAGAAGTTTAAAAACCCGCAATTTCTCTTTACAACACCACCTTGTTTTGGCTTGCAATATTTTGCAAATTTGCAAAATATTGCAAGCCAAAACAAGACTAAAATTTTATTTTTCATGGCTTCTTAAATTATGAGTACAATTTTCTTAAAAGCCCAGAGGGCGACGCAGCTTGTTTTTTCATTTTGCGAGATATAAATAAGGTAGACCATTATATCGCTTGCGGTACAAGCTTTTGGACACACATTCCTCGGTTTTGGCAACTTTTATCTGTCGGGTTTGACCGAGCTTTGCCTCGTAGAAAAGAAAACAATATGATACAGGTAAGAGGATATGCAGCACCAGCAGTAAACGAAAAGTTAGCTCCGTGGAATTTTGAGAGACGTGAACTAGGCGCACATGATGTGCAGATTGAAATCATGTATTGCGGCGTGTGCCACTCTGACATTCATAACATCAAAAATGAATGGTATCCGGGAATTTTCCCCATGGTTCCGGGACACGAAATTGTAGGCAGAATTACAGCCGCGGGCGAACAAGCAAACAAGTTCAAGGTCGGCGATCTGGCGGGTGTGGGAACTTATGTTGATTCATGTGGGGAATGTGAAGATTGCAAACACGGGCATGAACAGTTTTGTGCGCAAGGAGTGCAGACTTATAATAATCTGGACAGAAACGGACAGCCAACTTACGGCGGGTACTCCAATACCATTGTCGTAGATGAAGAATATGTGTTCCGTATCTCCGAAAAACTGGACCTAGCAGCAACAGCACCTTTGCTCTGTGCAGGTGTTACGACTTATTCGCCATTGAACCGTTGGAAAGTTGGAAAAGGACACAAACTGGGCGTTGTCGGTTTGGGCGGGCTGGGGCATATGGCAGTAAAATTTGGTGTTGCTTTAGGAGCGGAAGTCACTGTTTTTAGCACGTCTCCCGATAAAGAAGAAGCGGCAAAAACGTTGGGCGCTCACCATTTTGTGGTGACTAAAGATGAGGAACAGATGAAGTCCGTTTTTCATAGCTTTGATTTTGTGCTCGACACAGTATCTGCCAATCACGATATCAATCCTTTAATTGGGGTTTTACGTACAAATGGCGTATATATCAATGTGGGATTACCGTCAAAACCTTGGGAAATTTCCTCCTTTTCTGTGGTAGTGGGCAATAAAGTGATTACCGGATCCGGGCACGGTGGCTTGCAGGAAGTTCAGGAAATGCTCGATTTTTGTGCGGAGCACAATATCGTTTCAGAAATTGAACTGATTGACATCAAAGATATTCAAAGCGCCTTTGAAAGAATGGAAAAAGGCAATGTCCGTTACCGCTTTGTTATCGATATGGCAACGTTGTAGTCATTCGCTCGTAGGTGTACGAAAGCTCAGGTGGTATATCTGCGAGAAAATTAAATAAATTTGTAATAATGAAAAGAAACGTCCCCTATAAAATCCAGTCGATTTCGGAATTACACGAGTTGTTCGATCTTCCTAAGCCGCACAACCCCTTGATAAGCGTAACCGATGTAAGCTTGTTCGATTATAAGCGGAATAAGGAAATATGGAAGCATTTCTACCAGGATTTTTATTGTATTTCCGTTAAGACGGGCAATAGATGCAAAATGAAATACGGACAACGATTGTTCGATTTCAATGAGGGCGTGATGGTGTTCACCAAACCTGGCCAGGTTTTCAGTATTCTGGAAACCGACGACTATCAAACAAGAGGATTCGCCCTATTTTTCAAAGCTGATCTGATACAGAGCCATCCGCTCGCAAAAAACATAAAAGATTATGGATTTTTCTCTTATAATCTGTCTGAAGCTTTGCATTTATCCGATTCCGAAATGACGATCGTTACCACATTGATAAAACAAATCGGACAGGAACTGAAGTCAAATATAGATACGTTCAGCCAAGATATTATTGTTTCGCATCTGGATCTATTGCTTAACTATTCCAACCGTTTTTACAATAGGCAGTTCATTACACGAAAACCGGCAAACGAAGAGATATTAGTTCGTTTGGAACAATTGCTTGGTGATTATTTCGATAAAGAACTATCATTGTCGGGTTTGCCAAGCGTTCAATATGTCGCGAAACAAATGGGTGTTTCCGTGGATTACTTAAGCGACATGCTCAGAAGCACTACCGGGCAGAACACGCAACAGCACATCCATAATAAACTGATAGAAAAAGCGAAAGAACTGCTTTCTACAACGAATCTTTCCGTAAAAGAAATCGCTTATCAATTGGGTTTTGAATATCCGCAATCATTCAATAAACTGTTTAAGAAGAAAACTGACATTTCGCCATTGGAGTTGAGGCAGGCGTTTAACTGAATTAATGCTCCCGATTCAATTTTTTTATACCGTTGGAAAGGCTTTGGCCAATGTAAATAGTAGCCGAGCGGGCAAACATTCACATGAAGCAAGCGTTATCAGTTATACTCATATGCGTCACCATTCATTGACAGATGAGTCGTAATAAGCCCAAATTTAAAATGTAAAGCAAATGAATGATTTAATTAATACGCTTATCAATGCAGCACGAACAGGAAACACGCAGCAGTTACAAGAGCTGATCGACAATGGCATAAATTTAGACGAACGAGACGGAAAGGGCTATACGCCGCTCATCATAGCTTGCTATAACAATCAATACGAGGCAGCAAAACTATTGCTTGATGCCGGCGCCGATGTAAATGCCCAAGATTACGGGGGAAATACAGCCTTGATGGGCGTGGCCTTTAAAGGCTATCCCGATATTGCCGAACTTTTAGTAGACTACGGTGCAGACTTAAATCTGCAGCATGGTAATGGCGGGACGGCCATTATGTTTGCCGCTATGTTCGGAAGAAATAACTTAGTTGATTTATTACTTAAACGCGGAGCAGATATAAGCGTCCGGGAGGTACGGGGGTTAACGGTACTTGACCTCGCTGCCCAACAGGGAAATGAAGAAGCGATCGCCATGATCGAAAAATATATCCCCGGTTAGGTGGATAAGTTGAGGCTGTTAAAAATAAAGGATAAACGAAATAAGGTCTCTAAATCAATCAGAGACCTTATTTTATTTAAATTTAAAACCTATAAATTTATGCGGGTACTAGTCGTGGTTTCTCCCGCTCCCAGAACCGGTGCATGGCAACAGCCTTTATAAACTGCTTTGCCAGCTTCTTTTGGTCGGCATCCACCACAATCCCCTCCATTAACGCCGTTTCCTCAGAAAACTCTGAAGGTAGCTTATTAGCAAAATAGGTAGCTTCTAACACCTGTAACGCCTGTTCATCTGCTGCAATGGCTTTGCAATGCTTAAAAGCTTCATTGAGGAAGTGAACAGCATTTGCCTCGGCTTCCAAGGTAGCCACGCTGTTCGTGCCGCCGGGGACGTAAACCGCATCGTATAAAACGGAAGCCGCCGTTAAAAAGCTTTCATCTACCGGTACTTCCTCACCGCCCTGACCAATAACCGCATTAAGTCGCGGCGCTATGACGTGGATCACCGCGCCTTCCGACATCAGTGATTCCTTTACCGTATTTACGGCCTGTTCGTCTACCCCATCGGCTACCAGAAAAGCTATTTTCCGCGACACTATACTATCTTTAATGGTATTCTTCATGCTCAAGGCTTCAGAACGCGCCAACGAAGATTCAACCTGTATGGGTTGATAGTCCGCCGGGTTGCCGTCCGCAGGTATACTGTGATTAATCGGCTGTTCGGGTTCTTGAGGCACCGGCAAACCGAGCGCATAAGCAACTTCAGAGGCGAGCCCTTTATCGATAAGGGACAGAATACCGATCATTCTTTGCCGCACTGCAACGGTTTTCACCTTGCCCAGTTCAAAAGAAAAGGCATCGATCATATGGTTTTTTTCCGGATCGGACTGACTGTTAAAAAACAGGCGTGCCTGACTGAAGTGATCGAAGAAACTCTTGCTTCTGGCCCGCACCTTTTTTGCGTCTATGCGCTCTTGATAACTGGAAAAGCCACCTTCGGCGACCTTCGCTTGCGCAGGATCTCCGTTTCCCAGGGAATTAGGGTTGTAGCTCGATTTACCTTTGTTTATCTGCTGTCGCATATAACCATCCCGTTGATTGTTATGGATCGGCACGATAGGCCGATTGATAGGAATTTCGTGGAAATTTGGCCCACCCAATCGGATCAATTGCGTATCGGTATAAGAGAACAGCCTTCCTTGGAGCAGCGGGTCATTGGTAAAGTCAATACCGGGTACGACGTGTCCGATATGAAAAGCAGCTTGCTCCGTTTCAGCGAAAAAGTTGTCCGGATTGCGATTCAGCGTCAGCTTACCTACCCGCCTTACAGGCACCAACTCTTCCGGAATTATTTTGGTGGAGTCTAATAGATCGAAGTCAAACTTGAATTCATCTGCCTCGGGAACAATCTGTACGCCAAGCTCCCACTCCGGAAAGGCGCCGCTTTCGATCGCGTCCCACAGATCACGACGATGAAAATCGGGATCTTTACCTGAGATATTTTGTGCTTCATCCCAAGCCACCGAATGTACGCCCAATAAAGGTTTCCAATGGAACTTTACAAAATGGGATTCCCCCTTATCATTGATAAAGCGAAACGTATGCACGCCAAAGCCTTCCATCATACGATAGCTGCGCGGAATGGCACGGTCGCTCATGAGCCACATGATCATATGCGCCGATTCGGGCATCAGCGAGATAAAGTCCCAAAAAGTATCGTGTGCCGAGGCTGCCTGCGGTATTTCATTATCCGGCTCGGGTTTAACGGCATGTATCAAATCAGGAAACTTGACGGCATCCTGAATAAAAAACACCGGCATGTTATTGCCTACCAAGTCAAAGTTGCCCTCCTGCGTGTAAAATTTAACAGCGAATCCACGAACATCCCTAGCTAGATCCGTCGATCCCCTTGAACCTGCAACTGTGGAGAAACGCACAAAAACAGGCGTTTCAGTGCTTGTGTCGTTTAAAAAATGAGCTTTAGTATATTCGCTCAAAGGTTCGTACAACTTAAATACGCCGTGTGCACCCGATCCACGGGCATGCACTATACGTTCGGGTATGCGTTCATGATCAAAATGCGTTATCTTTTCGCGTAGTATGAAATCTTCCATCAAGGTGGCACCACGCTCCCCACTTCGAAGTGAGTTCTGATCATCGTTGACCTTTACTCCCTGATTGGTTGTCATCAATTCTCCCGCACTTTGCTCCTTGTCAGGTTCGAGATTTTCGAGCTTTTTGTTGTCGACTTGATCTACGTTTTTGTTTATATTTTGTTTAGCCATGTGTTTAGTTTTTTACGCTTCATCAGCAGCTTCGTAGTTTACATCGTTTTCCGCTACGTCAGTCAATAGTTGATCTGCCGCCTTTTCTTCAATTAGAGTCTGTTCGAGCAGCTCGGCAACATCGTCCAACCCTAAAGTTACCGCCAACTGGTAGAGCCCGCCATAGGTAGCTATTTCATAATGCTCTACTTTTTGTGCGGCTAAAATAATACCGACATCCCGCGTTGCTGTTTTCGCTTCGGTGCTATTGATAATACCTTCTGCCTCTTTTGTGAGTCCTTCCATGGCGTCACATTTTTTAGCGATAGCCTTTTCGCCGAGTAAGTTAAAAATCTGTTCGAGCCGGGCTACATGCTCTATCGTTTCCTTTAAATGGCTTTCTATTGCGGTTACTAGTTTTGTAGAGGTAGACTCCTTTGCCATTTTAGGAAGGTTTTTGACCAAGTGGTTTTCTGCCCAGTAGATATCCATGATGCTATCCAAAAATAATTCCTTCAAGGCTGGTTCTGCTGTGACAGATGTTTTTGTTCTAAATTTGGGTTCTGTACCCGTGCCATTCTTTTTCATAGTTGTTTATTTTGTTAGCCAAATACTATTAGCGAATCTTTGTCTGAGAATACTCTATACAACTCACTATCACTAAAATTGTTTGTAACAATTAACAGCTGTGGTATCACGATTTTTACAATTCAGGATTTATAGGGAACCAACTTACCTATGGTATCGGAGGTCGTACGGGCCAACTTGATTTATCGGTTCTATTATGTTCGCCAAACCGATAATTTCGAGCAATTTACCTGTCACACATCCTTTATAGGCTTGCACAAAACTTCACACTCAAGAACTTAAAACGGTAAGATTTAGTCGCCTTATAACTTTCCGACGATTGACGCCCTCATTTGTTCTAATGCTATTCTAATAAAAAACACCTATTATGTTAGGGCTTAGGGCAAACCATAATACGGCTCTAGGAGTTTCTATAAGGTACTTAAACATAACATTAGAAAATGCTTACGAATACGAAAATACCAATCGGCTACATATTCAAAAAAATTCGTTTACAAATGGTTTATGTTATTATCATAGGCCTGATTGTTAAAGCTGTGGCTAAATACTTCATCGACGTGATTCCCCAAATGCCCATAGCTATACCAACTTTTATTGGAACCGCCATCTCTGTTTTATTGTCTTTCAACCTGAACCAGTCATACGACCGCTGGTGGGAAGCTCGTAAAATCTGGGGAGCTATTGTGAACGACAGTAGGAGTTTGGTTCTTCAATTGCAGTCTTTTGTGAGTCAAGAACAACAATTAGCCATTCGGCAGATCGCTCTCCGGCACGTTGCATGGTGTTATAGTTTAGGGCAAAACCTCCGTGGTTTAGATCCGAAAGAAAACATCGAAGGCTTAATTGACGAGGAAGATATGCGTGAAATGGATGCCCACAGCAATAAGCCTTTGGCGCTGTTGCAAATGAATGCTCATCAAATTGCCGATTTAAAGGCCGAGGGACATTTGACGGAATTTTACCATGTTCAGTTGAATACGACCTTGGTTAAGTTTTCAGACGCCATGGGGATGGCAGAACGAATAAAGAACACGGTATTTCCGGTTACTTACCGTTTGTTTCTTCACTTCATGATTTACGTCTTCGTTGTCACCTTGTCGATTTCACTCGGTGAAATCGACAGCATATACGAAATACCTCTGCTGGTAGTTATTTCCTGCTGTTTCTTACTGCTTGAAAGAACCGCAACGCATTTACAGGATCCTTTTGACAACCGTCCGACCGATACGCCGGTTACTGCTGTTGCGCGAACGATTCATATTAACACCTGTAACTTACTGAAGGAAGAGAAAGCACCTTCACCGTTAGTGCCGGAATCTTTTTATCTTCTTTGATGGCCTGTTAATGGTACTGATCGCGCGAACGTTCTGACGGGCGTTCAGTAAAAACAGAAAGGGGCAGTCTGCAATGAGACTACCCCTTTCTGTTTTCATTGTGCTTTACGGCTGGTTATACTATTGCTGTTCGACCTGCCCCCCTTCAACTTGCTTTTCCTTCATTTTCTTATCTAACATCCCGCGGACCTTCTCACTTTGCTGATAGGCTTGAGCAATCTGCATATAGGTTTCTACCTTTAAGCCTTCTTCCTCAACCGCCTTGTTCATCTCCCCTTCCAGTCCCTGCTGCATACCGTAAATCTGTTCCGCCGCCTTTTCGAATACAGCTACATCCTTTGGGTCTTGCTTGGCCGCAGCACTATCTGCCTTTTGCTGTGCTTCTGCTATCGCATTGAATTTTTCTACCGACATACCTTCCTTCTCAATGATTTTCACCATCTCGCCTTGCGCCTCTATTTGTATAGCCGCTATTTTTTCATTGGCATTGAGGAAACGATCGAGCTCCTCTTCGTTAAAATCTTCTTTTACCTGTTGTGCAGCTTGCATTTGAGCAGGCGCTTGGCCATATACAACCGAATTGGCTAAAACAGTCCATAGCAATGCCAATGTACCAAAAGCCATACCGTACGTTCTTTTCATTCTCTTAAATGCCTTCATTTTTCAATATTTTAATAAATGTATCTATATATTATAACGTGAGCATGTGATATTATTGCCCGTCTGCCTAATTAAGGAAAGAAGCCAGCGCTAAGAACTGTGGCGAATTCGTTGATTTTTTAGAGAATTCAGTACAGTGATATTGATATGAAAACAAAAATATAATATCTTAAGAGATCAAACGGAACCCTTTAAAAACACCCGTTATACGCTAAGTAAGATATGGAAAACAATGAAACTGCAAGATAAAATTATCGAAGCACGAAACCGGTTAGGAATCACGCAGGAAGAGCTGGCGGAGATAGCAAAGGTTAATGTCCGCACGATCCAACGAATTGAGAAAGGAACCGGTGCACCTAGAAAGTATACTTTAAAAGCTATTGCAAGTGCGCTGGACATCCCTTATCAAGCACTCTTATCGAATAGCCCCACCCTCTCATCAACAGCGGACGAACAATCAGTTTCTATTTCCCAAACAGTAACGACAACGAGTCTTCTTGTCTCGTCTACCAATGGCTTCTCACAACTTGAAAATGATACGGATTTTTTACAGACGCTGTGTTTATCATGCTTCAGTTTTATTGTAATACCATATATCCATTTTTTATTGCCTGCCTATTTTATCAGAAAGCGGCAAGGACTGAACACGGGCCACCTTGCTCTTGGCAAACGTTTAATTAAAATTCAAATCTATTGGGTGATATGCCTACATCTGTTCTTGTCCGTTTCACTGATTTACAATACTCTTCAGGTACGTTATATCGGCAATCATCATTATTTAGTGGATTATACGTGGATTATCTTTACAATGTATTTGATTAATACGGTGGTTATAAGCCTTTATATACTTCGCATAAAAGGTTTAAATAAAGCGCTACATCGGCCTTATACCTAAATGTCGGGAAAATGTCGGGTGCGCACAGACGTCCTTAAACTTATATTAGCGGGATCAAATCACACGTCATGAAAATTTTGTGTTTACTTTTCTCGCGATCATTGCTATTGTTGATCGTTTGGATTTTGGGTATCGGATATACGAAAGCACAACTGTATCTAAGTCCAGAACAATCCTGCCGAACCACTTTTATTTGGCGAGGCGATACCATCAATGGCCAATGGGAACCTTACGCAGCCATGCTTGTTCCGGTAGGATTGAACTCGTATCCAAAACAGCTTTATATGCAATTCGATCTAGGCGCTCAGGCGTCATTGTTTTATCACGAACCTTTGCAGGCGATCGCTGAAAGGTATCCAGCAGCTCTGCAAAAGGTAGATTCGACTCTTTATGTTTTTAACCTCGGTATCAATACGACAACAATCTCGGCAAAGAACATAGCTATAGAAAACGGCGGGGAAGCAAACGGTGATATAATCGGTACGATCGGTGTCGATTTCATCAAAAACCACTTAATCGTAATCGACTATCCACAACAAGTACTGCATATTGGAAACACCTTGGCTCAACACTATGCTGCTCCCGATAATTGGACAGATTTTGAATTCCTAGGTAACCGAATACTATTACCGGGGATCATCCAAGAAAAGCAGCGATTGCTTTATTTCGATTCGGGATCCAGTTCATTTGAGTTAATCACGAACAAAGAAAGCTGTAAGCAGCTGGCACAGCCACAAACACAACCGCAAGTTTATACCGTTCAGTCGTGGTACGGATCGCTAACAGCACACACCTATCCTACCGATGAAGAGATAAGCATTGCAGGAAAAAGTTTAGCTATTGAACGCGTTACTTATATGGATGGAGCAAACAAAGAGATGCAAGCGATCGAAGCGCAGTTGCAGCATATAGGAATTGAAGGCATGATTGGCAATAAATTGTTCTTAAATTATCGCCTTTGGATCAATATGCAAGATAAGAAATTTGCACTTACGCAGTAATTGATATGGGCACTTAAATATAGCGCGGCTGCTATGAAAGACTTGGGCTTAGACGAGCTGCGAATTTCTATTTAAAATTCCTCCCTTTGGAAAATACGTCCTGTATACCTTCGCCCTTCGACACTGATAACTGCTGTAACAGGCTTGACACATCGATGCAGCGCTGGGCGACCACGTGGATAACCTCACCCTCAATCTGCAAATGACCTTCGGCCATCAACAGCCGTGAACGGAGGATGTCTTTGCGGCACTTATCAAAAACCTTACTCCAAACCACGACATTCGCAAAGCCCGTTTCGTCTTCGATGGTAACAAACAAAATGCCTTTGGCCGTTCCCGGCCGCTGCCTCACCGTAACCATACCGCAAACCTTCACATACATGCCGTTTTTCATAGCGCCTAGCTTTTCTGTGGGTGTTACCCGTAACAGATCCAGTTTCTCCCGTAGAAAACTAACGGGGTGTGCCTTGATGGATAGCGATGTGGTAGCATAATCTTGGATAACCTGTTCGCCGGACGTCATCAGGGGTAACTGAATCTGCCCTTCCTTGGTGGTTTCCGAGGGCTCTCCCTCGAACAAGGCAACAGGCCTATCCGCCAGTGCAGCTATCTCCCAGAGCGCTCGTCTGCGGTCGATGCTCAACGAGCGGAAAGCATCGGCATCGGCAAGCCGCTCCATTGCCGCAAGTGATACGCCTGCATCAACTAAGGCCGTAATGGAAGAATAGCCCTGCCCCCTCGACTGCACCAAGATATCGGCATCTTCTTCACCCATGCCCTTGATCTGCCGAAAACCAAGCCGGAGCGCGTGAAGCTTGCCCACCTCCCCTTCTAAAGTGTTATCCCATGCTGAATAATTCACATCAATAGGACGTACCTCGACCCCATGCTTGCGGGCATCGATCACGATCTGCGCCGGCTGGTAAAAGCCCATCGGTTGGCTGTTCAGCAATGCCACAGCAAAAATGTCAGGATAGCGATACTTTAACCAGCAGGAAATATAGACCAGCAGGGCGAACGACAGAGCATGACTTTCTGGGAATCCGTAACTTCCAAAGCCCTCCAGCTGTTTGAACACCCGACCCGCAAACTCCTCGGAATAACCTTTTTTAACCATGCCATCTACCATCTTCTTGCGGAATGCCGACACCTGACCCTTCGCTTTGAAGGTAGCCATGCTCCGCCGCAACTCATCGGCCTCCGCATGAGTGAAGCCCGCAGCGACAATGGCGATTTCCATTGCCTGCTCCTGAAAGAGCGGCACGCCTAGGGTCTTTTTGAGAATATACTTGATTTCTTTAGACGGATAATCCGCTGGCTCTTCGTGATTGCGACGACGTAAGTAGGGATGCACCATGTCGCCCTGGATTGGGCCGGGCCGCACAATAGCGACTTGGATGACCAGATCGTAAAACTTCTCTGGCCGTAACCGCGGCAACATGGACATCTGCGCCCGGCTTTCAATCTGAAATACGCCTAAGGTATCGGCATGGCTGGCCATCTCGTATACCTTCGGGTTGTCCTGTTCTATATTCGCCAACGTAAGGTCCTGCTCATAATGTTGCTTAGCCAAGGTGAAGGCTTTGCGGATACAGGTAAGCATGCCCAACCCGAGCACATCCACCTTCAGAAAGCCGAGCGCTTCTAGATCGTCCTTGTTCCACTCCAGGTTTGTGCGGTCTTCCATCCGCGCATTGATAATAGGACAAAGCTCATGCAGATTACCTTGGGTAATAACAAATCCACCCGTATGCTGCCCCAGCTGACGCGGGAATCCCATGTATTGAAAGGTCAGGTCGATCACTTTCCGGAGATGTGGATCTTCGGGATTGAAGCCATGCTCCATCAGCTGTTTTTCGTCAAGTGTATCATCCCAATGACTGCTAATGACGCCTGATAAGCGTCCTACCACATCCAACGACAGTCCCATCGCCTTGGCCACGTCACGTATAGCCCCTTTGGCACGCACTTGGGTCACCGTCGCCACAATGGCTGCGCGATGACGGCCATATTTTTCGTAGATATACTGGATTACCTCCTCGCGCCGTTCATGCTCAAAATCTACATCGATATCAGGTGGTTCATCCCTTGCATCCGACATAAAACGGGCGAACAGCAGGCGGAATTTAGCAGGATTCACCGAGGTGATACCGAGACAATAGCAAACTGTAGAATTGGCGGCCGATCCACGCCCTTGGCAGAGGATACCCCGTTCGCGCGCAAAGCGCACGTAGTCGTGCACGGTCAGGAAATAGGAAGCATAATTTTTCCGTTTAATGAAGTCCAGCTCCATATCAATCGTTTCCCGCACGGCTTGAGGAATATTTTCGCCAAATCGCTCGCATGCCCCTTCCCATGTCAGTTGCACAAGCTCTTCCTGCGGTGTACGGCCATCTGTAGTAAGTTCTTCGGGATACACATATTCCAGCTGGTCCAGCGAAAAGCGACAGGCATTGGCTATTTCCGCTGTGCACTGAATCGCATCAGGATATGGCCTAAACAAGCGTTTCATCTCCTCAATCGGTTTCAGGTAACGCTCCGCATTGGGATGCAGCCGAAAACCCGCGGTCTGTATGGTACATTTCTCCCGGATGCAGGTCAGGATATCTTGCAATTGTCGCCGTTCAGGCGTATGATAGTGCACATCTCCAAGTGCAACCATACGCATATTCAGCTGCTCACATAGCTGGTTCAACCGAAAAAGCATTTTTGCATCGTCTCCCCGGTAGCTTCGTACAGCGCCGAGGTGGAAGCTATCGCCCAGCATTTCCCGATATTCCCTCATATGCCCTGCATATTCCATATCCAATTCAAAAGAAGGTGTCAACTTTTCGGGCGGTAGCGCAACGAATAAGATGCCTTTACTATGTTCGTAGACATCGGTTTTATAGAGGAGGCATTGCCCTTTTTCTGCACGCCTGTTGCCCTTGGTAAGTAGGGTCGATAAGCGTCCATAGGCTTCGCGATCCGTTGGATAGGCCAATAGGCTCGGTCCGTCCAGCAGATCAATACGGCAGGCGGGAATGAAGCGTACGCCGTATTTCTTCGCAGCGACATGTGCACGAACAATCCCTGCAAAGCTATTCCGATCCGTAATAGCCAACGCTTCATAGCCCAGAGCAGCAGCCCGCTCCACCAGCTCCTCGGGGTGTGAAGCCCCCCGCAGAAAGCTGAAATTTGTTGTTACCTGTAGTTCTGTATATCCCATAAACTATGCGAAAAATCCATGCAGAAACCACTTATCGAGACGGTCGTCTCCGTAATGACCGGATCGGTACAGCCAATAGCGCCGGCCTTTATCATCCTCCACAGCATAATAATCCCGGTGTTCTCCCTCATCCATCCACCACTCTCGCTCGATGCGTTCGGGCCCGTCTGCTTTCTTTATTGGATACACCTCGCCCTTATAGCGGAAAAGCATGGGCGGATAATCCGGTATAGGCGCCGCTACCGTAATCGGTTCTGGTACAGCCAATAACCGAGTAGGTCGTGGCCTATCTAGTTGCCAATTAGAGGCGGGCTTTTCGGTAATAGATGAAGCCGCTGTAATCGATCGTTCCGGCCAATAATGCTCCTCGGGCAGATAGCGAACAATTTCACAGGAGCTATCGCGGCTTTTCAGCCTATCCAGCAGTTCGGCTACCTCCGTATTCTCCAAGCCTGTCTTCCTACTCCACATCGCTTCCTGCACCGGATCGGCATCCTCCACCTTTGCTGCTTCCAGTATAAACAGTTCAATTCCCAAGGCAGGTTCAATCTGTGGTACTTTCAGGGCAAAGAGCTTGAAGATATGTGGCACATTGGCCGTGGCCCGACTGGTGCCGATGGAAATCTGTTCCGTTCTGCCATCGAGGCGGTGACATTTTAGGATTGCTTCACGCAAGCCTTTCCCTTCACCAGACAAGCGCTTGCATAGCGCATCTAACAACTTTTGGAGAGCAATCTCGATCCCTTTATCCGTACTTATAGGCTCCAGGCACGGCAGGCGCTCTTCATATGGAGCGATAGGTTTCAGCGGCAAGATGAACTCCTCTTCATAGCCCACAGCCTGTCCCAGTCGCAATAAGAGGCCGTCACCGAAGCGCCTGCGCAGTGCAGAACGGGGCATGGTTGCAAAACTGCCGATGGTTTTCAGTCCGAGCTTATGCAAGCGCTCCACCGTATCTTCGGCTAACCTGAGTGCCGAAGGTGGCAGCGGCATCAGGCTTTCTAGTTGGTTGCCGCTTTCAATAATGGGTGTTACCTTGCCGTAGCGTGCCACCGCCCAAGCTGTACCAATGGTATCAGCAATGGCCATGCGCGTATCATAGCCACGCTCCCTTAATCGCGTGACAATAAGTTTCAGGTACCCACACTCACCGCCCCACAGGTGGGCGCAGCCACTAATGTCCATAATCAGTCCGTCCGGTTCATCCATAGCCACCACAGGCGTGAACCGCACACACCAATAACCGATGGCCTTGAGCAGTTTACCAGCTAATCCCGGCCGCTCATCGACTACTTCGAGTGAAGGAAGGAACGCCTTAGCGTCGGCTACCACCATGCCCTTGGCAACGCCTTGTGCCTCGGCTGGGGAATTGGCAGCGCTAATGACCATTCGACCATAAACGGGCGTAGCAAAGACAAAGGGAAGATGCTGCAAGGCTGGTCTGCGGATGGTCAACCAGTCGGTAGTCAAATGTGGAAACCATAGGGAAGCAAAGCGTTTTTTCATAACTCATCCTATTTTGCGATCCCGTTGCAGCGGTACCCTTGGCCGGGCCTCCCCCGTTATCGGTACGAAACCTTCAGCAGACCATTCTATTTGCCATTTACCGGGATTGCCATTGCGGACCTTCAGCAGCTCCACCTCCCAACGTGGGAATCCCATGCCCGGCATCCCATTTTCCAGATGACTTGATATGGGCCTTATCCGCCAACGGGCAGTGCAGGCGGTAGCATCGATGGTATGAGGATGATGGCGGAGCACAAAACCTGTTACCCGGCTCTTTTCAACTGCCAATTGCAGACGGCGCGATTGCATAAAATCCAATCCATGCAGCTCGGCAATGACCGCTGTAATCCCGCTGCATTTGAGGGCCTCTTCCATTGCCCATAATGCATCTTTCTCCCGGTTCATGCGCACAAAAAGTATACGATCGGGCTGCTCCACTCCAAAAGCTTTCACTGATGGCGGAAATAATACCATTGCCGTGCTGATCCACAGACAGACACCGCCATGCTGCATAAGCGAGGCTAAGAGGCTACCGATGAAACCGCTCGAAGCGGCCGCATCCTCGCGTGACATGCTGATAAATTCGTGAACGCTTCCTGTTGGAAATACACCGTTCGGGAATGCCCGTTCCACAGGTCCGAGGCCCATACGCTTCTGGTGGATTTCCGGCGGTCTGAATCCCTGCCAAAGCAGCATATCCTTTTTCAACCTGCTTATTATCGCACGTTTATCTTCTATAGCATCCATACTTTACACATTTGGGACAACAAATATATTACTAATATATTTAGTAAACAATGATAAATACTATTTTATTTAGTAAAAACTAATCGATTAAAAAAGGCAATCACTATAAATGCCTGCAGCGGAAATGCAGTTTCGAAACCATATTGAAGCCAGCATTAGCTATTGGCGCTATATCAACAGACGAAAGCAAATGGCATCACTTTTTGCCTGTATAATAGTTAATCGTTATTGACTACTCCCGATATGGCGTTGAATAGAACGTTCGCTGTTTCCAAAGTCCACAGCTGCGAGAAGGCTATCGAAGAAGCAAAGAAATTGGGATTAACCGGAAACAATTACTACCATAAACTAATGGGATATCTATACAGTGGAAATGACATCAATAATGCAATCTGCCATTATAAACGGACCCTCGAATTGGCCAAGTCACAAACCGAACAACAAAGCCTGAAAAAAGAAATTAAGCGACTAAAGAACAATGATAACGGTTAACAGGGTTGTTTGAGCAAAAATACTGGTAAAATGCCCTTCATTCGCCAAAGATTAGCGAATAAAAGGGCTTTAGGTAAATTTATCTGTAAGATTTACGTCCAGTGTGATACAAAAAAATTGTATTACTCATTCAGAAATGGATAATCAATATATCCTTGTGTCCCGCCTCCAAACATCGTTGCCCTGTCAGGCTGATTAAGCGCTTCATTTAATTCGAATCGCTTTGGCAGATCAGGATTTGCTAGAAAGAGGGTGCCGAACGAAACAAGTTTAGCTATGCCTTTCTCAAGTTCAGCTTCGGCAGTGGCTTGGTCATAGCCTGCATTAGCAATAACGGTTTGCCGTATCATCCTACCGAACAAATCTAATTCATCATCTACCGGATAGTGAGAAGGGGAAGGGAAGTGTGGACTGCGCCTCATCAATTCAACATAGGCAAAATCCAATTTGTTAAGCTCTTTAATCAAAAATGAGTAGGTACCAACTGGGTTATCCAAAACCATATCGCCATATGGATGAAAAGGTGAAATTTTGATTCCAACCTTATCGCCACCAACTGCGCTGATCAATTCATGCATTACTTCCAAGATGAAACGGGCTTTTTTTGCGATGCTGCCACCGTAGTCATCCCTTCTTTGGTTGGCACTTTCCGCCAAGAACTGACTCGGTAAATAGCCGTTTGCAGCATGAAGTTCTACACCGTCAAAACCGGCTTCCATGGCATTTCTGGCAGCTTGTCCATAGTCCCTTATAGTTTGTTTGATTTCAGCAATGGTAATTTCTTGAGGCGTTTCATAGTCTTTTAGGCCTTGTGAGGTAAAATGTTGTGCACCTTTTATAGGTAGTGCAGAAGGAGCAAGCGGCAACCTGCCCTCGCGATCAACCGAATGCCCAACACGGCCTGTATGCCACAGCTGGGCGATAATAAGGCCTCCCTTATCGTGTACCGATTTTGTGACTTTTTTCCAAGCTTCGATTTGTTTGTTCGTGTAAATACCAGGCGTAAGTGGGCTACCTGTCGCGTCTTCGCTGATCCGGATAGCTTCTGTAAATATTAGCCCCGCACCAGCTCTTTGGGTATAATATTGGACAGTCATATCGCCTATTATACCGTTTATATCTGCCCGGCTTCTAGTCATTGCGGACATTACCATTTTATTTTTTAACGTTAGGTTTTCTAACTGTGTTTTTTCAAGTAATTTCATGATACTTTTATTGAGTATTGTAAATCATTTCGATACAAGGATGTCGAAATAGAAAAACTGAATCAGTATTCAGATCCTCTATCATGATTAGGATTGTTTGTTATAAAATGGCAGGTAAACTTCATTTACAAAACTTTCCGCTGTTGTTGGCGTAGTGGCCTGATCGTTCCTCTTTTGATAATTCATAAAACCGGTTTTAATTGCAGCTCCCATTTCGATCAGATTATCGGCAAAGTCTTCTGAAAAACCGTTGCTTAGAAATGTTTGCTTTACTTGTGCTTCAGGAAACTGTATATAGGACAACTCAGGATTGCCAATGGCTTTACCGATGATGCGTATCCACCCTATGGTCCACGTCTATGAATAGTGTTATGTTGTTTCTAGCTTTGCTGTATGAGCAAAGAAGAAAAAAGAT
>NZ_SBJH01000088.1 GCF_004368405.1 Olivibacter sp. XZL3 | reverse complement strand
TCGCTAAACTTACTTCTTTTCATTACCCCTAAATTATAAAACTACATTAATAATCGTAGCTGTTTTAAGGGAAGATTACACACACACGTTTCATCAGTATATAAATCGTATACTGGTATCTTAGTTCCTGGTTCTACGTATGCTGACAAATGTATGGAAAATTTTCTCACAAAGTTTAGGTATAGCTAAATTATTTTGAAAAAATGACAATCAAATATACATGTTTTGGTTTTAGTACGATTGTCCACTCACAAATCTTCTAATGATCTCTATCTATAATTTTAATTTTATAAGTCTTGCTTTGGGCATAGCTGACTGCGACATCTGTGCCATACGCTTTCACGGGACTTCCATCAGCGTTGTGCTTCTGAAATTCTCTCTTTTCCTGTTTGCGTCTGGAATCTACTACTTATTCAAAATAATCTATTGCTCTATTTTAAGTACCATTCCTAAAAAAGTTAATATATCTGTCAAACAACTTTTCGTTGCTAGTAATAACATACTGGTGGGCGTTGTTAACAATACAGTCATTATAGAAGTCAATTTGAGAATCGTCGATGTCTTCCGAAATCACCTTTTGTTCCCTTTCTTCAAATGAAATCAACAAGGCTATTCTCGGGCCGATTGGATAAAGCAACTCCAGTTGCTTTACGTTGCCATCTTCGTCAAGAATTTCTCCTTTAATATTCATAACAGGCTGATCGCTGGTAAAAAAATCATCTTTGCTTTTATTTGTCAAAATTGTGAAATTACACTTATGGGATAATTTAAGTGTTAAATTATTAGCGAAAATAACAGGTAACATAATATCAATGGCAGTTTTTATACTACCTGAAAGATTGAGTACTGCACGCTGGCTATCTCGCATTTTTCTGGTTCGAAAATATTGAAACAAAATAAACGTTATCGCTTTGTCTCCATTCTCTGCTATAAATTTTCTGATGTCATCATCTATTTTGCAACATATCAATCCCTTGCCGTAGTCTTCAATATTTGTAAAAAAGGTTTCTAAACCATGTTTTGCGATTATGTTTACTTCTTCTTCATCCTTATAATCCCCAAGCCGCGAAAGATCAAAGATCAATTTATAGAAAACTGAATTTAGCTCCAACGCTTCCGGAAAACTATATACCTCTAAAAAATTCCACAATTCAATAAGTTCCTGAAGAGTCAAAAATGGCAATTCGTAGAAATATCCTTCCTTGAGGACGTTTTTTGAGTTCGTTGAAATTGTTTTTCCATCAACTTTTGATTTTCTACAGACTTTATTATCTACTTGCCAGTTTTCTAAATAATGTCGCCAAACGTAATGTTGGCCCTTCGTTATTTGATTCATAGAACAGAATATTGGTCCACCAACTCCCCTTTAAAAGCCCGCCGTAATAAGGATTGAAATAATTCTTCCGATTTCGTTGTGTTGGTCTTTGCTTTTACCTCGTTAATAAGCTCAATTTTTTTTGCGAAGGCCTGTTGTAGATGGAGCGGAGGAAGTAAAATATTAAAATTTTTTATTTTTTGAAGTGTAAATCTTTTTATCGCAGCTCCAGCCATAAATTCTCTAATTAAATTCTCCTTCACAAAATCTGCGTTCAGATAATATGTCAGGTAATCGTGATTTATAAAATTCTTATTGAGCTTAAATAATGCAAGACTCGAAAGCATGCTAAATTCTTCTGTCAATGTGTTTACGGCTGCCATGCCAGTTGTTGCCCCGTCCTTAATATACAATACATCTTGAAATTCAGGGTTGCACCTTCCAACAATCTCTTTATGATCTGTTTCGGAAACATATGTTGGATTTGAATTAAAATCTAATTTGCAATTTTTAATATGTTTTGCTGTAACATATTTATAACCTTCATTTGTGTTTTTTGGCGAATGGTGAGTACCATCCGTAATCTTTCTACAAATTTCCCCCAACTTCTTTACCTCCCAACCTTTCTCATTCTTCACCGGATCGCCGAACATATCGATAAAGATGGCTTGCGCCAGTTCATCGTATTTCTTTTGCAGTTCTTGGTCTTTTCTACGTAATTCATCGGCCTTATCTATAATAGCCGCTATTTTTTCCTGGATGGGAAGAGGTGGAAGAGGGATTTCTATTTCATTAATATAGTTTTCCAGCTTCAGATTAATAATACCGGTAGTTTTATTTTGGTATTTTAATGTTTTTTTTGATATATGGTTATTGAATAAAAACCAAAACAAATATTTTGGAAAAACATTTTGCTTAGGCCGAATAATACTTGTGAAATTATTGCATAAGTATATAGCTTCTTCATTGAAAAACACTACTCTGCCCACGGGCTGGGTTGGACTTCCTCCCGATTTCTCGATTATTGTATCACCCTTAAAAAGTCGTTTCTTCTGCACTTTTTTTAGGCCAATATTTCTAGATACAACGTCAGTAAGATCAAGGATGCCGTTATTAGTAAAATTTGTGGTTCTAATAATTTTAATGTTACCCCCATCGTCACCCCATTCTCCAGAAATAGGTTTTTCAATTATAGCTTTTAGTTGCACCTTCTCCCACATATTACAACAGCTCCTTTAATTCGTTCAACAATGCTTGGCGTTCACTATCAATCTGTGCTATCTGTTCCAAGATGACTTGCGGTTTCTCGTAAGCCACTTCCTCATATACTACCTCTTTATAGCGGTTAATACTGAGGTCATAGCCATTCGTACGGATTTCATCCGCAGGGACAAAAAACGATTGTTCCGTTCGGGTACGATTGGCTTCACCAATCAGGTTTTTATAGCGTGCAACAATATCCGGAATATCATTCACAGCAATCACGCTGCGCTTATCATCCAAGCTATAGCCATCGGCTTTCATATCATAATACCATACCTTGTCAGTTCCGCCCGAATTGGTTTTGGTAAAGATCAATATCGCCGTGCTCACCCCGGCATAGGGTTTAAATACTCCTGATGGCATAGAGATCACCGCCTGTAACTGCTGATTATCCACCAGCTCCTGACGAATGGCTTTATGCGCACCCGATGACCCGAACAATACGCCATCCGGTACAATGACCGCTGCTCGTCCTCCTAAGGTCAGCATCCGCAAGATTAAGCTTAAAAATAGCAATTCAGTCTTCTTGGTCTTGGTGGTTTGGAGTAAGGAGCTCTCCACTTCGTTGTAATCCAACGCCCCTTTAAATGGCGGGTTAGCCAATATCAACGAATATTTGCTGGCAATGGTGTTGCGTTCTGCCAAAGAAGATCCCGAAAATAATACCGGGTTTTCAATGCCATGCAATTGCAGGTTCATGGAAGCAATGCGTAACATGGATGGGTCAATCTCCATCCCATTGAACATTTCTCCATAAAAATGGTCCCGGAAGTTTTTCCCCAGAAACCAGTCCTCGTGTTTCTCCTGAATATATTCAGCGGTGCTGACCAGGAATCCGGCTGTTCCCATGGCCGGATCACAGATCAAATCATCCTGCTGCGGCTGCATTAGCTCGACCATCATGCGGATAATATGCCTTGGCGTGCGGAACTGCCCGTTGGTTCCAGCCTCTGCAATTTTACTGAGCATGTATTCGTACAAATCACCCTTGGTATCGCGATTTTGCAAAGGAAGTTTATCGATTTGCTGCACTACCCTATCTAAAAGATTTGCACTTTCAATCATAAAGGTAGCACCCCGCATATATTGCGAAAACTTACCCCCATCCGCACCCAGCGTACGCATAAAATCAAAAGCGGTGAGGTTATCCAAGTCGGTTTGTGGTACGCGGAAAATTTCCATCATCTTTTCGGGATCCAACTCCTTAAAATACGACCAACGGAGTTTATTTTGCTCCGGGTTATAAATGTCCTTCTTATTTGATTTCCCTAGAACGGTTTTCTCTTTATCGATCAGCTTTTGCCGGTCATCCAGCTGTTTGAGGAAAATCAAATAGGTAAACTGTTCAATAACAGTTAAGGGGTTGGAAATACCTCCTGTCCAGAAGTCGTTCCATATTTTATCGATTTGGGATCTAAGTTCTCCGGTGATCATGGTTTAAATTAAAATTCAAAATTAAAAAGCCTCCTCCCATAGGGATGGTAAAAAATGCACCGTCTTGTTTAACGGTACATTTTTAATGGTATAAAGGTAATCATTTTGGTTGATCTGTTTAAATCGGTAAACGTTACCTCAAGCGGTAACTCAAACCCACGGTAGGCTGGATGGTCTGTATCTTTCTGTCCATATAATCTCCCTTATTATTGGCGCTAAGCATATCTACATTGAATGATAAAGACCATTTTTCTGCCAAATGCGTGCGTATGCCGATACCCACATTGTAGGCAAATCCGGTACCGTCAACTTTGTACCCTTCCAATTTCATGTTGGCTACGGAATAACCGATCTGTAACCGGGAGTCAAAGTCTACCTTTTCACTGATTGGTATGCTGAACAATGGCCCTGCCAACAATCCGCCGTAATACCACATGCCGTCAGACAAACCAAGGTAGCTGACATCGATATTATGCGCACCCCCATACCAGTTAGCGGCGATGCCTACATGCTCACTGAAAAAATAGCCAAAATTAATCAGCGAAAGATTAAGTCCGGTATTGGCCATTCCCTCATTCTTAAATTCGCCCATGGGGAATGAAGGACCGAGACTGATGCCGATGTAGCCTCGTCGTTTTGGTTCCTGTGCATTTAAGGATAAGGTGATCAGGGTGAAAATGATCATCATAGTGGTAAACTTTGCTTTCATGTTTTTTCTTTTTTTTGATGATTGATTTAATAATTACTTGTACAAAGATGAAAGGCATCTATGCAGTAGATGTGCATAGTAACATCGCTGTTATTGCCAGCTAAGATAATGGAGAGCAATGGGTGGATTTTACGGTTTCCCGTAAGGGCTGCCGTTATTTTGAATGGCTCATCTTTAGCAAGAATTGGGTGTGGGATATGTTTTTTAGAAAATCAGTTTCAAAAACATTTTCGCAATATAATTTTTGCATACCTTTGTGCTAACAGAACCCGGATGCATTTCATAAGAACTGCATTTGGGTCGTTTTTTTATGTACCAATGATAAATAAACCAGCCTATTCCATCATGGCTAAATGAAAAATACTTTTTTGGCAGCGAATGCTATAAGGTTAAAGGTATTGAAAAATACTCCTTAACAGTCAATACAATTTGCTAGATATTCTTTAAACGGTTTGAAAATGATCGTGAGGTTGAATTGTTCTGCAAAGGAACTTTTGTTGCCATTATCAAATATAAATTGGTTGTATTTGGCCAAATCTGAAAGTAAACTTTTGGCTACCATGCTTCTAAATTTTTGCTCTTCTTGTGTATCTTTAGCATAGGTGACGATGGTTATTTTGCAATCTTTGTTTGCTTTTTTGGCTTGCCGAATGGTGTCATTGATATGCAAATCACCAAAAGAGTAACCAACAATAATGATTTCATCGGCTTGGTGACAATCCATATCAAAGGCAGAAGCCATTTGTTTAAAAGGGCTTAGATTGGTCCGTTGCGTTTTGCTATATCCCGTAACAATATTGGAAAGGAAGAGCGGTTTGTTTTTTTCCGATTCGATTACGGCAAAAGCGCTATTAGTGTTGATATTACCATAGTATCCATTATAGACACTATAACCATCTAACTGATTACGATTTTTTCCTTCTACGCCCCAGGCATAATTCCCATGTAAATGATAAATGCAATGCTCATTGAAAGAAGTAAGTATTCTTTTTGTATCTACTCGATATTTATCGTTGTAAGCCTCTGGGATTAATTTGTCCGGGTAAAAACCCTGGAAAGCCCGAAGATCAAGTCTTTGGAACAAAAACTGGATGACGCGGTCATAATTAAGCGAATATATCCGCAAATAGCTATCCCCAGAAAGGCTGGAAAAATAATCCAAGGCGAGTTGGTTAATAATGTCGTTCTCCTCAATACCTATTTTATTGCTTTTTGCATTACACCGGCCGTAATTGCTAATCTGTTCATTAATACCTGCATAAATTTTAACAAGCAGTATTGCAAAAAACTTAGCTTCGTCTGTTATTTTTGCTTTCTTAATACTGGAGACAGACCGTGTCTCCGATAAAGTATTTATATAATCCAAGTTGGTCACTTCAGACCAAAAGCTATGATTCCGATCAATCAGGAGCTTTGAGATCGTTGCTGATCCTTTGCTACTATTGCTCCAATATTGGAAGCACTGTTCCACAATATCAATTAACCCTTCAAAATTGAGTTTTTCTTTTGCAGGGAGCCGTTCATTGAATTTGTCAAGTAGCACATTGGTTATATAATTACCTGATCTATTTTTTGGGCCTTTGTCTCTAAGAAAATCTGTTAAATACAGTGTGGAAGGGCCGCTCCAATCTATTGCAGCCCCTGCTCCGAGTAAAAACACAGTTCTTTTCATCTTGGCTTTTTTTGGAATATGACTTATGTATGCAATATCTTTTCTTGGGTTAGAATTGGTTAGATTTAGTCCTTTAAAGGGATAATTTCGCTCTTATCCCAATAAAGATACACTCTTGTGAAAAGTGTTTGAATAGGCAACCTAATATCCGTATTCCTAAAAGCATCAGGCATAGAACTATTGATGTGAATCAATAGCCAGTACTCATCGCAGGATTTATATTCCTTTAACTTGGCGTGCTTTTTAATTAAAATAGGGGTAAGTTCTTTATCGCTGAACGGCGATAATGCCCGTCCTCCTGAATGAACGTAACCTTTCAATAAAGAAGGAGTTGTAAAATTAAGCTGGTCTATTTGGTCGGGTAATTGACCGAGATTTTCAACGTTTACGGGTTCTCCACTTTTTAATCTAGCTAATGCACCACTCCGCTGTAATTCGTTGAGGCACTGTTGAGCTAAAGCTTGATATTGCCGTTTTATTAATTGTATTCGGGAAAATTCGATATCTAATTCAAAATCATCAAAACCAATCGTTCCTTTCAAAGTTTCATAAAGATAGTAGCCAAAATCACGTTGCGATATATCAGTTGATTTTAAGTCTGAACCTTTCTGCTCCATTGAATCCGGAAATCCTTGCGTAATTTCTATTCCAATTTTCTTTTGGTCGATTTTTAATTGAATGTCAGGTGCATCGCCAAAAATAACTTCTCCTGCTAACGCAATGCCATACTGCCGTTTATAAACATTAAGAAACCCAGAAAAAACTTCTTTTTCCCATTTAGAATGCTTATCCTGTCTGTTGGTCATGGTATGGAAAATGAAGTTTATACTTTCAATTACCTTTCTTCAATCGTTTCACCTCTTCCGCTAAGTCTAATACCGCTCTACTTAATTGTGCAATGGATTCGGTTTTAGCGCGGTCTTCTTCGATAAATTTTTCTAATAGCGCAGCAAGCTTATCCGCGGCATCATGGGTTATGGTTGGCTGGTTGTTAATTCCAGCAGCTGAATCGGAAACAGTGAAAGTATTATTATTTTGAATGTTGAATATCGCTTTCTCTTCCTTAAAATTCTTAATAAACTCAGGTGTAACGCCCAGCCCTTCGGCCAGAATAGCCAGATTGGCATCGTCAATAAATTCCGATTGCTCCAGTTTTGAAATCTGTTGCTGGCTCCAACCATTACAACGTAACCCTAAATCGTACTGCTTCAATCCTTCTATTTCCCGTATACGCTGTACATTACGGCCTAAATGCGGTTTATCATCATCTTGGAAAGTTGTTCTCATTCATTTTGTTCGTTAAGTAATCTAATAAAGCCCTAATTTCTGTCAATATTTTTAAATTCCGCTGATTATGCCGCAGTAAAAAACAACGGCTTATGGTTTTTTACTATCGTTACGTTTTGAGGTAACCGTTACTTTTGTAAAAGTAAGAAAATTTGTGCAGTAGGCCTAATAATCAATATTGAACAGAATAACCTTATTTATGAATAAACCTTTACTAAAAACCAAAAAGAAAGCAGAAGAGCACTATCATTTATTAAAAGATGGAAATGAACTTGGCCTGACCTATTTTTATATTTGTTACTATGCTCATTATGCCTATCGGGCTATGCGTATGGTGAAGGAAGATCTGGTAGCAAATAGCATTGCCCAAGAAGCCTTTTTGCGCCTATGGGTTATGCGTGATATTTTGCAGGATGTAAACCATATCCATCAGTTTTTAGGACAGCAGGTCAGGGAAGCTGCTACAGCTTATTATGGCAAAACCATTTATCGTTTCCATAGAAGCATGTTGCGTCTAGATGGCATTGACGATTTTCAGGACTTTATGTTGGGCTATGAAATGGAAGAAGCATTTGAGGAGGACACTGTATACCTCGAACAGTTGGAGGAAAAGAAAAAGCAACAGTTAACCCAAGTGAACGAACTGATACCACAACTGAACCAGCAACAACAGCTTTTTATACGGCTCTGCTTGAAATATGAATTTAACTACGAGCGTATTGCATACCACTTGGGAGGTATCTCCGATTACGAAGTGGGGCAGCGCATTGAAAACTGCATCGCCAATATCAAGGCCGCTCTGTCCGATAGTCGAAAACTCGAAACGGCTATGCGTACCAAACCAATGATTGCAGAGGGGATGCTAAGCGATGAGCAAGCACAGATTTTGATGCTGCGTTACGACCTGCAATATTCTTTCGAAGAAATTGCCGAATCACTCCATTTGGATGACAGTAAAGTGAAATCACTTTTTGTGCAGGCGCATGCTGTTATCAAAAAGGGCAAAAAATCAGCTTAATATTGTTCGCCATGGAAAAGAAAACGATTATTCTTACCAGAAAAATCCAGATTTATGTGGATTGTGAAGACAAAGAGCAGAAGGATGCCTATTATAAACAACTGTACGACTGGCAATGGATGACCGCTCAAGCGGCCAATCTCATTTTTACCAATCTTTACGTGCAGGATCGCGTAAAAGATCTGATTTATTTTACAGAAGAGGTGAAGGTAAAATTAGCCGATCATAAAAAGGAAGAAGATGGCATTTTGAACTCTTCTCGTATGAATACCACCTATCGGATACTTTCCAGCAAGTTTTTAGGGAAAATGCCTTCCAATATTTTTTCTAACCTCAACAGTTCATTGAACAGCCTATATAATTCAGAAAGGAATGCTTATTGGAAGGGAGAAAAAACCTTGCCCAATTACAAACGTAACATCCCCATGCCTTTTGGTGCTGATCAGTTGAAACTTAAAAATAGCGAACAAGGACATGATTATTTGTTTACGCTTTTCAAAATTCCTTTCAAGACTTATCTGGGCAAAGACCGTTCTGACAAAAAAGTCCTATTGCAAAGGGCGCTGGCTGGAACAATTGGATTGAGAACGAGTGCCATTAAGATTGAAAAGGGAAAACTATATTTACTGGCTACGTTTGCTATGGAGCAGGACGACCATCAATTAAAAGATTCCATCATAGCGGAAGCTTCTCTTTCTATCGAGCATCCGATTGTAGCAAAGGTTGGAAAAGCCCATTTTCAGATAGGTAGTAAAGAAGAGTTTTTACACAGACGGTTGGCTATCCAGGCAGCTAGGCACCGTTTGCAACGTGGAGCCGCTTTCAACCGCTCTGGTAAAGGTAGAAAAAGGAAACTGAAAAGCTTGGAACACTACAGCGAGAAAGAATTTAGGTATGTCGACAACCGATTACACCTCTACAGCAGACGTTTAATCGATATCTGCATCAAAACCCAAGCCGGTACGCTACTATTGGTAAACCAGCAGCAAAAAGAGGAAATGGCGAAAGAAGAAGAATTTTTGCTTCGCAATTGGAGTTATTACGGTCTAAAAGAAAAGATAGCTTATAAAGCGCAGAAAGCAGGTATACAGGTGATTGAGGAATAGGGTTTCTTTCGTCACTGCTTGTTCATTTTTAAAAGCCATCTTATTTTGGCAACAAATCATCCGTAGTCATCACTGCATGCATTTGGAAAGTTCTTTGAAAATAATAGAGGCTGCTTGTACAGCCATAGGGTGGGGCTAAAAGGCACCCGCTGAATACTTTTTGCAATGGTGGTCTCGCGTAAGATGGCTAACCAGATTATTTGCTAATATACAATAGCCTTGCTGTGAAACGTGGGTGCATATTTGAGGTTGCTTGTACAACCGTAGGGTGAGATTCATAAAGTACTCACTGAAGACGCTTTGTCTAGCGCAATAGACTCGTTAAATAAAGCTGAAATTTTGCAATAGTCTTGTTGTCGAAACGTAGGTTTGAAGATTTTCGTTATTTATGAGGTTGCTTGTACAACCGTGGGGTGAGGTAGTTTATATACTCTCACCGATTGCCATACAATGTCTGGCTCCGAAAGGGATACAATAGCGAGCTTCCTGTCAGAAATTATATGCCATTTACAATGGTCTGCTGTAAGTCCAGAAATGTACATGTTTTATCTTTCACTGGTAATGCATATAAAATAGTCTCGAAATCTTGTTTTTGTTTAAACAACAATCTATCAAAAAATATGAGGTTGCTTGTACAACCGTAGGGTGGGGTTGGATAACACTCACTGAATTTTTCAAATAGCAGACTTCATTTCAGTCAGCTTTCATTACAATGCTGCCTTCATGTAAGTTCTCTTTTGGTAAAAACAACGGTTCTGTTGTAAATCGCCATGGCGTTTTTTTTAATTCCAATTAGCGTAATCAATAAAAAATATACAACGGCGGCCTCTTGAAAAGTCTTTTCTATTGGGTAAAATCGGATTGTTTCCGCAATAGCGCGAGATACGCTTTTTGAGGGTGCAAATAACTAAGAATAATTATCCAACATGGCAATCAACTTTTCTTTCATTGTGAGTCGAACACTTTCTGGATGAATTACATTGACCGCCGGCCCGAAACCCAATATCTGTGCATAAAATTCATAGTTTGGAATTACATCGAGCTGTATAATTGTATAATCTTTCTGTTTCTCTATTACCTTTTGGGATGGATGTAGCGGCTTAGAGTCGATATAAGGCCAAAGGCTCTTATTGATTTTGATCCGAATAAGTTGAGCAGTTAATTCGATGGGTTTACTTACGCCAATCAGATCTTCAAAATAATCATCCGGATGAGTACTTGCTGGTTTATAGACCTCATCGTGCTCAATGGAGAAATCAATGATTCTGTCTAGAGCCAGGCTACTCCAGTTTTCAAAATCTTCCCGTTGGCCGAATAAGAACCAGCGTTTGTTGTATTGTTTTAGGAAATAAGGATGAAGTAGAAAACTTTCTTCCCGATCTTGATTGAATGACTGATACCGTACCTGTAGTACCTGTTTATTCTGAATAATTTTTAACAGATCGCCAAGGAGATGCAGGTTTTTAAGATACTCGTTCTGATCAAAAAAAATGCAATCACCTAAATCCTCCAATTGAAAACTCTTTTTTAATTTCAAGGCCAGTTCTTGGACAAAGTCAAACTGTGGCAACCCTTTAAATCTCCCAAGCATATCCAATGTCGTTTTCAGAAGATCGGCTTCGACTGGATTGATCTGTTGCATAGCAAGCGAATAGTTTCTGTCCGAATAACGGTAGTAGGTCTTTTTCCCTTCCTTGTAGGATTCGATCGGTGCGCGAAATCCGGCTTCACTGCGCATGAAATCCATGTCTTTGAAGATCTGTCTGCGTGATATAGAAGCCTTCGACCCACTATATTCTTCGATAGCTGTCGATACGTAAACGATCAGATCATCGATGAAAAATTTTCGACCCTTATTGGAAAAGCACCGATCCAATGCTTCATAACGGATAATTGCGTGTTTATTGGTGGCCATATTGATTTATCTGATACACGAAGATACGTTTTCCAATGCAGTGGATGTGCATAGCTATACAGGAAACTGTGCACATAGGGTACATCAATCGTTTTTTACTTTGGCCTAAAGTTACACATAGGAAAAATGCTTGTCTTACGGGTTTCCGTAATATTTGCACTTCCTGATTAAATACTTTTGGCAAAACATAAAAACAGATGAATAAACTATTACTATCAAGTCTCTTGATTCTTTCGGTAAGTGCCTGCAAGAGCTATAAATATGGCACAGAAGGCAATGCGCAGAAAAGCAATCTTACTATAGGTGTGGTGAAAAGCCAGTTAAAAAAAGGACAGACTTCGCAAGATGAAATCCTGAAACTCTTTGGTGCCCCTAATCTGGTATCCAAAAATAAATCAAATAAAGAAGTTTGGAGTTATAACCGGATGTCTGTGGAACATAAAGCAGGCTCGACCGACTTTTTCTCCGGCCAGCGTGCCAGTCAAAGTAGTACCAGTAAATCTTTTGATCTCATCATCACCTTCGATGAAAAAGACATTGTAGAAGATTACTCCGTTGTATCAACCGCTTATTAACCTTTCAAAATGTATAAATATGAAAAGAATACTTTTACTAGTATGTAATGTAGTACTGTTCGCATCCTGTGCTACCAAGATGGTTACGAAATCACCCGCTGAGGTGAAGATGATGACCACCAAACAATTTGAGTCGGACCAAGAACTTGTTTTTAAATCCGTCATTAGTTTGCTCCAATCGGAAAGCTACATCGTAGATCGTGCGGATAAAGAAACCGGTCTTATCAATGCCAGTAAGCGCATTGAAAACAAAAATGCCGCTTCTCAACGCTTTTGGCTCGGGACCGCAAAAGATGCCAATACCTCTAAAGCGATGTTTTATATAGAAGGCGTCAACGATAGCCTAACCGAAGTAAAAATTACCATGTACGAAGGCGCTGAATCTAGCCGTAATGGTTACTGGGGACAGGTCAATAAGGACACGAAAGAGCAAATGATTTATGAACCAGAGGTATATCAGGAATGGTTTACGAGCCTGCAAGCTGAAATAGAGCGTAGAAAGGCCTTGGGTCGGTAGTCTTCTGTATAGACAACTTGTTCATTAAAAAGGCGTGTTCAGTTTTGCTGAACACGCCTTTTTAATGAACGTTAATTGAATTGCGTCATTAGATGCGTCAATTACATCGTAATTGAGGTTATCACAAAAAGCAGCCAATCCAATCCGAACCGGCGGCTTTTAATCTTAATCCTCATCCAAACTAATGATAAGCAATTTATTCATTGTTGTGACCTTAACACGTTGATCGGGACTAAAGCCTAATTTGTCGAGCCAATGCCCACTTAATCTGATAACCGGAACGGTTGTCTGACTGAATTGGTTAAATCTGATGACTGGTTGGATTTTTAAGCTTCTCACCTCCGGTTGTCTGCTTACTTTCTTTTTCTCGGGTGTTCGCATAACTTTTTGAAAAATTAAAATAAGTAGCCTGACAGTGCTGCGAACACCCAAAAAGTCTGGAAATGTGCAGGACTTGCACCTGCTCTCTGCCAGGCGTATTGTTAAACATAATTGTTGTCATTGTAGTGACTTTTTAGTATTGTTCGCACTTCAAATATAGACATTTTTTTGTTTAACGCTTAAAGGATCCGCCTCGAATTATTTAAGGCAATGAGAAGATCGGTGCCATAATCTATTTTAAAAGTGATTGACAAATCGCTAACGAACCTTTACTTCCTCTTATCCTTCACATCTTTATCAAAACCGATCAGATTGACCATTTCCCGGAGGCGTGAACGTAGCCGGTTACCATATGCTTCTTCCAATTCGGTCGCAGAAAGGTTGGTCGTAATATGTGTCACTAGGCGTTTAGAAACAAATAGATCATAGCGGGATAATAGAATCTCGGCCATTACATTGCATTCGTTACCAAAATACTTAATGTTATTCTCCGTCCCCAGATCATCAAAGCAATAATTACGGTACTCACTAGTATAAAGTTTACCACGGCTATACCGATGAATGATTTCATATCCTTCCTGGATAAATTCAAACGTGATATCTCTCGCACTTTTCATGAGGTAGCGGTATTGTCCTCCGTTTAAAAACCGCAAAATATGCATCAACGATGTTTTACCACAACCAATCGGTCCAGTAAGCATAATGCCTTTATCCAGATCGATCTGTTGATCGCGACATAATTCCTTATCCCGCAGGAAATAGGTAGCCAATTTCAGCAGGATGGGCTTATCTTCTACACACAGCTGAAACTTCCGGCCGTAAAGCTCCTTTCCTTTGATCTCCATAAACTGAAAGACTTTCTGGTAATCATAGCGGCTCGAAATAATTCTTTCGGGTATTGGCATTAAGCTGCTGGGCACGGTTAGGTTTTCCATAATTTTTGTTGCTGTTAAAATTGATACTGTTTGAGATCCAATTCTTGGCCGAAGCTTTCCAGTCCTTCATCGGACTTTTCCCACCGACCAGCCAGCCATTGGCCGTGTAGTGATTGATGAAACGCTGCGCTTCCTGTTCGGTCGATTTTTCGGCAATAAAAAAGCTTTCCACTTCACTAGGAAGTGGCGGAATATTCTTTTCTATTTGCGGAAAGCTCTCTGATTTTTCGGGAAGGGATACCGGTTCGTTACTTGAACCGGCAATTTCCTGCTTATTGTTTTTCCTCTTATCTATCAATAAAGATTTACTATTAGTATTATTAGAGATAGTATTACTATCTATATATGGCTCGTCTAATGGTCTTGTGGTCAGGATTTGAACGGGTTCATTTGGTAAAGAGGCTTGGATGGGATTCTCTGGAAAGAAGGATATCGTACTCCCTTTAAAAGGATTATAAGATGGCCGGTAATCGATATACGCTTTTTTATGCAGATAAGCCATCGTTTTGTGGTAAGTCGCCTTGGAATTGATCTTCCCCAATCGCATGGCGTCATCCCGGATGATCTGTATCGTTTTGGCAAAACGGGCCTGGTTCCAAAGTTGAAATAAAGCGATGAACAGACTCAAATGTGTCGATGTGAAATCCGCATCTGCTGAGGCCTTATTGAAAAAGTAGGTCAGTTGTTTTATGTAGTTCATGATAAGGGTGATTAAAGATGAATGAGCTAGATACCTACGTTATTGGCATTGCTTCCTTTTTCGAGCAACTGCTCAATTTCCTGGAGCGAATAGTAAATGGTATTGCCGAATTTGGTATAACGAATCGTACCGTTGATTCGATAATTCTGCAAGGTTCCCGGTGAAATCTGAAGTATTTTAATGACTTCCCTTGTCTTTAACCATTTTTTCTGCTGGTTTACTTTTGTGGTAGATAACAGGTCTTTTAGATCGTTCAATAGTTCATGCTTAAAGGACATGAGGTCTTCTCTAGTAATGATTTCTACTGCCATAAGATTTATGTTATTTGGTGAGCAGTAAAATTGCCTATTAAATACTTCGATTTCTCACAACTTGTTAACAAGTTGTGAGAAATTTTTATATAAATAGCTCGTTATCAGTATCTTTAATTCGTCTAAGTAAAACGTCCTTTAGGTTATCCAACAGTTTCGTTTTACTGGTTTTGCGGGCACGGATATCATAGAATACCCGGTTGTACTGACCCAGCTCAACATCAAAAATCTGCTGGAAGTATTCGGCGATTTCCTTAATATCCGCCTTCCCATTATTAAAGGTGCCGGCAGCGTGGAGTGCATAGATGAGTTCGATCAGATCGGTCTTAGAAGTGGTCCATTGTAGCGGGCGGCTGATTTTGCCCAGCAGTTTTTCCTCTTTTGCTTTGCTAAAGCTATTGATCTTCTTTTTGAGGTAATGCCGAAGCATTTCATAAGCTTCCACCTGGGCAAATATGTGAAGGGTAGGCGTACTTTTCCGTTTATCGATATCCAGGATATAAGAGCCTGCGTGGAAGAACAGGTCGTGATCGATCCTTTTAAATAAGTGATCATCCAACTGATCCAGATTGGCCTTGTAATAGTTATAGAAGAACTGGCGTTTCCTCAATTTCTTTTTTACCTTATACAAGGCCTTTAGGTAATATTCTTTTAGTTTCTTTTTCTGTAAAGGTGGTTTCTTCAGTTCGACTTTCTGCACGAGTGCATAATATTGGATTAAAGCCAATAGGTGAGATTTGATATGTTTAAAGTAGAAAATTTCTTCATCCGCTGTAAGGTTAATGTTTTGTTCGAATTTTTGTTTGGCCCATTGTAATCGCTCTGAAACGTATTGAATGGACAGTTCCGACAATTTTGAATAATCGTTTTTGTAGCGCTCTTCTGTTTTTTTAGCATAATCTCGTATTTCTTCATTTATGGCTAAAAGTGTTTCATGCATAAAGTATTGGTCTAAAAGGTGATCAGTATCTGTTTAAAAATTAAGAGCACCATTTTAATGATACATTTTGCATTAAAGCGGATTTTATCCCGATTTTTTGTCGGTATTAGGTAACTTTCCTGTGTGATTTAGAATTTTCTTCAGATTTTCCATGTCGTTAGCAACTTTGCGGTCGGTGATCTTGGCGTAATGCTGTGTGGTTTTGATGCTTTTGTGGCCGAGCATTTTGGAGACACTTTCTATGGGTACGCCGTTGGATAGCGTTACAGTTGTAGCGAAGGTGTGCCGTGCACAGTGAAAGGTGAGTTCCTTATTTATATGACAAATGGCGGCGACCTCTTTAAGGTAGGCATTCATCTTTTGGTTGGTCAAGATGGGAAGCAGCGTACCTTCATTTCCGGATTTTGGATGATTCCGGTATTTTTCAATAATAAGTCTGGCAGTATCGAGTAGGGGTATTTTCGAAAGTGTATCGGTTTTTTGCCGGTGCGTACTGATCCACATTTGTCCATCTATTCCTTTAGTTAGATTGGCTGGTGTGAGCTGTTTGACATCGATATAGGCCAGACCGGTAAAACAGGAGAACACGAAAATATCACGTACTACGGCTAAGCGCTCCACATTAATTTCTTTGGCCATGAGCCGCTGCAGTTCTTCTTGTGAAAGAATGTCGCGTTCTACTTCTTGTATTTTGGTTTTATAGTTTAGAAAGGGATCTTTTTGTATCCAACCGTTTGCTATGCAGATCAGGATGATCTTCTTGAAATTTTTGATGTACCTAACCGTGGTATTGTTTCCGCATGCTCTCTTGGTACGGAGATAAAAATCGTAATCGGTTATAAATCGGTGGTCTATTTTACTTAATGCGATATCGTTTACTCCGTATTGATACTGAATGAACTCCTTAGTATGTTGCAGAGAGGTTTGATACCGTTCGTAAGTGCCTTGGGCATATTCTATGCCTACGAGGGAAAAGAGGCGTTTATTGTGCTCTTCGAATACGGGAATCAGGGTTCTTTCTCGCTCGGCACTTTTGCCGATAAATACATGCATAAAACTCTCTAGTGTAAGCGCGATTTCCTGATATTCTAAAACAATCTGCGTTTGTGTGATCTTGGCTTTTAGCTTTTCGAGGTAACTGTTGATTGAACGGGCTTCTTCGGTGTTGCCTTTCATTTTCATCATCTTTTGATCCCAATGCTTGGGATTGATAAACTTCTTGCTGGAAAATTCTGTTCTTTTCCCATCAATGGTTATCCGTACATAAAGGGGATGAAGGCCTGCTGCATTGGCTTTTGCCGCCCGTGCATAGATGTGTAGGGTGATAGTGGTGTTCATAGTGGTGGTGCTTTATTTATTTATTCAATTTATTCCTTACCCGGCTAGTTGTCAAGATGTTCACTTGACGACTAGGTTAAATTAACTTTGACCTGTTCATTTTAGCGAGACCCTACAAGTCCAAATTTTAGGGGTCTCGCTGGGGTCTCGTTTGAAACTGGAATAAGGAAATAGTTAGGAAGGCTTATAAAAGCAAAAACCCTATAAATAGTGCTATTTATAGGGTTCTGATATTAAATATCTTGATGGGTGCGGAAAGTGAGGG
>NZ_SBJH01000049.1 GCF_004368405.1 Olivibacter sp. XZL3 | reverse complement strand
CGAATCATCAAATTTTCTATGCATCTCTACAAATTTAAAATTACTCCTTAAATCTGTCTCGCTTTAAAGGTAGCAACTCCAGTTTATCCTTTGCACCTTGCAAGACTGGCAGATCAAAGACATCCAGGAAGTCTGCATCAACTTCATTTCCTTTCGCTTTGAGGTTTTTATCTCCGTTTGTAAGAAGACGGTCTTCTGTCCATAAAACCCTTGCGGTATGTTCCACTTCGGGAAACTGCTCTTTAAGGGCAGGTCCGGCAGCAGGCATGGTAATATCATGTATATTGACAAACCCATCTTTATCTGTGCGGTTCATGAGCTTATAGATATTCTCTTTGTTGTCATAGAAATTATCGTAGCGAAATTGGTTCTGCACCCATAAGGCAATCAATAAGACCGCAGTCATACCGACGGCAAGCCCGATAATATTAATGGCGGAAAAACCTTTGTTTTTCAGTAAGCTACGTCGTGCAGTTTTTAAATGGTTCTTTATCATCTTATTGCGTTGAGAAGTAAATATGGTTTACCGAGATACGCCTCATTTCAATTTACAATTTAATTGTCTTAAAAATCGTTCGTGCGTTATATATAAATAATTGCAATAGCTCTGCCAGCATTGTAACAGCTTGTAAATCATGTGGTTGAATTTTGATTGATTGTTCGCTATCGAACAGTAAGTGTTTGATAATGAACACTACTGGCTTGGGCAATAGGCTATACGCCTTAGGCTTTAGGCCAAAAAATAACTAATAACCAGTGACTAATAACGAAAAATGAAGGAAATAACAGAAAGAATCAAATCGCCAACACCGATGTTCTTTAAGAAGATAAGAACCATTGGTTTAATCTTTGGAGCAATAGGCGGCGTCTTATTAACCTATCCGATAACTTTACCGACAATAGTGGTTGCCATAGATGAGTGCGAAAGTCTAACAAAAAGCAAAGACCTGAGCCGATTATTTCTTTTAATCGGCTCAAAAAAACATTATATTTGAGCCGATTTATTATACTAATCGGCTCATTATGTACAACTGGCAATATAAAGATTGGCCCAATTTTACCTATTCGACTACACATCTGGCATCTACCGGTGTTGCATTTGCTAAGGAACTCGGATTGATAGGTGGTCTTATAATGGGCTTGAATGATGAGTTGAGGCAGGAGGCCGTAATAGAGGTTCTGATAGCAGAGGCCATCAAAACATCTGAAATCGAAGGAGAATATATGAGCCGTGAAGATGTCATGTCTTCTATCAAGAGAAATTTAGGGTTAAATGATGAAGCTCCCGTTCGCGATAAGCGAGCGACCGGGGTAGCTAAATTGATGACCACTGTTAGAACAGATGCTGCGGAAAAGTTGTCTCTCAATATGATCCGGCATTGGCATCAACTTTTAATGGAGGGCTTTCCAAAAATTAATGGAGGCGAATGGCGTAAAGGTGAAGAGCCGATGCAGGTTGTCTCGGGCGCTTATGGAAAAGAGACTATACATTACGAGGCGCCCCCATCTTCCCAAGTGCCCAAAGAGATGGAACAGTTTATGGACTGGTTTCACCGCGATCGTTTTGACGTAAAGGACGACATCATGCAGGCTTTATTAAAGGCTGCAGTAGCCCATGTTTATTTTGAATCTATCCATCCCTTTGAAGATGGAAACGGACGCGTTGGAAGAGCCTTGGCCGAATATACACTCTCCAACACACTCCAGAGCCCTGTTTTGCTGTCCATATCCAAAACCATTGAAAAAGACAAAAAGGAATATTATGACGCACTAAAGCAGGCACAAGCGGGCTTAGACTTAACAGCATGGATTCATTATTTTACACAGGTTATAGTAGAGGCACAACGGAATGCAAGAGAGCTGGTTGAGTTCACCGTAAAAAAGGCCAAATTTTTTGATCGGTTTACCGCTCTTCTGAATGAGCGGGAATTAAAGGTCATTAAACGAATGCTCGAAAATGGATTGGAGGGCTTTGAAGGTGGGATGACAGCTAAAAAGTTCATGGCGATAGCTAAAACTTCTAAAGCAACTGCTACTCGAGATTTACAGCACTTGCATGCTATAGGGATTTTAAATCAAATTGGTGCCGGCAGGTCTGTTAGGTACGAATTGGTTTTGTAAAGGTGTTCCTTGCGCGGATTGATGGAAAGAAAGAAGGTGGGCGTATTCTTCGTCAATAAACCTTGGATCAAAGGCGCGGATAATCAGTGTCCGTTACCAGGATCCCCTCGGGGGTTCTAATCAATATCGGTTTATCTTATATTTAACGGAGTACTTGTGAAGCGGGATTTTGTTAATGATGACCGGTTCAGCGATGGACGTGCGGTTGAATTAGATTTACCCTTAGGCGATGATAACGACGATGATTTCGAAGTACTTCCTGGCGACCAAGTTGAAGTAGTGATGTAGTGGCCACTCGAACTACTTAACGAATCAAATTCGTAATCGTCAAGTTCGTGCAGGCAATTCAGAGCTAGAGCAGGTTGCAAAAGAAGTAAAGGTTTATACCGAGGAAGGACATTTGGTGAAGCAGGCAATATAAATTTTGGTTAAAAATAGCGGTGAAGCATTGCCTGTTTTTTTACCGACATCTTGATAGAATTTCAGTAAAAATTGCTTATTTTGTTAGCTTAAGTCCTTTTAATCTCATTGATTACAACCATGACACCACAATCTCACAATAAATTAGTTAGCTTTATTTGGTCAATAGCAGACGATTGTTTGCGCGACGTGTACGTCCGAGGTAAGTACCGTGATATCATTTTACCCTTTGTTGTACTGCGCCGTATCGATTCCCTTTTAGAGAAGAGTAAAGATGCTGTACTTGAAGAGGTCCGTTACCAGCGAGAAGATTTGGAAGAGGTAGAGTTAAGCCCGGATGGGCTTCGTGCTGCATCGGGTTATGTATTTTACAATACCTCACCCTGGACAATGGAGAAGCTCAAAGGTACGGCCACCAATTCGCAACAAAAGCTCGTCGCCAATTTCGAAGAATATCTTAACGGCTTCTCTGCCAATGTGCAGGAGATCATTGATAAATTCAACCTGCGTGCGCAGATCCGCCATATGGCCAATAAAGATGTACTGCTGGACGTATTGGAAAAATTTACCTCGCCCTATATCAACCTAACGCCGTTTGCTAAGAATGATCCAGAAGGACGCTTGTTGCCTGCATTATCCAACCTTGGCATGGGCTATGTATTTGAAGAACTCATCCGTAAATTCAACGAAGAAAACAACGAAGAAGCGGGAGAGCACTTTACACCGCGGGAAGTAATCCAACTGATGACCCACTTGGTGTTCGAACCGCTAAAAGGCCAGTTGCCAAGTATCATCACCATCTATGACCCGGCCTGTGGAAGTGGGGGGATGCTGACCGAAAGTGAAAACTATTTGGTCGAAGATCCGGCATTCAACTACCAAGGTGATGTCTATCTCTATGGAAAAGAGATTAACGATGAAACCTACGCCATTTGTAAATCAGATATGATGATCAAGGGCAAAAATCCCGAAAATATTCGCGTTGGGTCTACGCTGTCTACCAACGAATTTGCCGATATAAAGTTCGATTTTATGTTGTCGAACCCTCCTTATGGCAAATCCTGGGCCTCCGAACAGAAATATATCAAAGATGGCAAAGAAGTCATCGACAACCGCTTCCAGATCAAGCTCAAAGATTACTGGGGCAATTGGGAAACAGTGGACGCTACGCCGCGCAGTTCAGATGGGCAATTGCTGTTCCTAATGGAAATGGTAGACAAGATGAAGGCCCCTACATCCAATCGTATTGGTAGTCGTATTGCTTCGGTACACAATGGTTCATCGCTATTTACGGGTGATGCCGGTTCGGGCGAAAGCAATATCCGCCGGTACGTTATTGAAAACGATTTGTTGGATGCTATCGTGCAAATGCCCAACAATTTGTTCTACAACACAGGTATCACCACTTATATCTGGTTGCTCAATAACAATAAGCCAGCAGCGCGAAAAGGACAGGTACAATTATTAGATGCCAATAATCTATACCGAAAACTGCGCAAGAATTTAGGAAACAAGAACTCCGAGTTTGCTCCCGAACATATTGCGGAGATTGTTCAGGCATACCTTGATAACAAATCAGACAATTCCGCGGAGAACCCATTACAGATCAAGCGTTTCAAAAACAGCGATTTTGGCTACTATAAAGTCAATATCGAGCGCCCAAAACGCCTAAAAGCACAGTTTACTGCCGAGGCTTTAGACGAGTTACGTTTTGATAAGTCGCTAAAAGTTCCTATGCAAGCCCTGTATGAAACGTACGGTGATCTGGTCTATGATGATTTAGCGAGCAAAGTTGATGAAATAACACATCGGGCGGAAAAAGAAGAGTGGGGGCTCAACAAGAAGCAGATTGGCAAATTGTTAGAAAAGGCAGCTTGGCAAAAACCTAAGGCTTTATACGATGTAGCACTCACGCTGTGGAAGCATATCGGGGATGACGCCTATATGGATTTCAATGCCTTTAGTACCCTGGTAGATGATGTCGTGAAGCAACATAAATTAAACTTAGGCGCTGCCGAAAAAAAAGTGATCCTTTCGGCCGTAAGCAGTTATGATGCGGAAGCCGAAAAGGTGATCAAGAAAATCGAGAAGCTGTCTGGTGATAAGAAGGCACAATTGCTCAATCACCTCGGTTGTACTGAAGAACAACTTCCTCTGTTTGGCTATTTTCCGACAGCTAAAGCAGGAGAATATACCGTATACGAAACGGAAAGCGACTTGCGTGATAGCGAACAGATACCATTGGATGAAAGCATTATCACTTATTTCGAGCGCGAGGTCCAGCCACATGTAGCAGAGGCTTGGATTAATCTGGATTCAGTGAAGATCGGTTATGAAATCTCTTTCAATAAATATTTTTATAAACACACGCCATTACGTTCGCTGGAAGAAGTAAAGGCTGACCTGTTAGCCTTAGAAGCACAAGCAGACGGATTGTTGCATGATATTTTAAACTTTTAAGCTATGGAGCAACAAAGCGATATCATCATTTATCAGAGTGACGACGGTATTACCCGTATCGAAACCCGACTGGAAAACGAAACCGTCTGGTTGACACAGGCACAAATGGCGGAGCTATTTCAGAAGGGAAGAACTACCATTACAGAACATATCAAAAATATATTTGAAGAAGGTGAACTCGATGAAGCTATGGTATGTCGGAATTTCCGACATACCACTCAGCACGGTGCAATTAGTGGAAAAACACAAGAGCGGGAGGTCAGATACTATAATCTCGATGTCATTATCTCGGTCGGTTATCGGGTGAAGAGCCTTCAAGGAACCAAGTTCAGGCAATGGGCAACGGCACGCTTGCGCGAATACATTGTCAAAGGTTTTACCATGAACGATGAGTTGCTCAAGCAAGCAGGAGGGGGAAATTACTTCGACGAACTATTGGCCCGTATCCGCGATATACGCTCGTCCGAAAAAGTCTTTTGGCGTAAAGTATTGGATATCTATGCGACAAGTATCGATTACGATCCCAAGACCGAAATATCACAAACTTTCTTCAAGACCGTGCAGAACAAGATGCACTGGGCTGCCCACGGCAATACTGCGGCAGAAGTTATTTATAAGCGTATCGATGCCGAAAAACGCCATCTAGGCTTAACCAATTTTAAAGGCGAATACCCCAGCAAGCAGGAGGTACAAGTAGCTAAAAACTACCTGAATGAAGAAGAACTGAATATCCTCAACCGTATGGTTACGGCCTATTTGGAATTAGCCGAATTGCAGGCGCTCAATCGCAAACCTATGTATATGCAAGATTGGGCAACCCGTTTGGATGATTTTCTTCGGATGACGGGTAACGAGGTGCTGCAACATGCGGGCGCTATCAGTCATGAGCAAGCCTTGCAAAAGGCAGAGGCTGAGTATGCCAAATACAAGGAGAAGATCAAAAACGAACTATCTAAAGCGGAGAAGGATTTTGTAAACTTTATTGATCAGACCGCTAAAAGTCTTGAAAACAAAAAGAAGAGGTAGTAACATGCAACGATACAACAAATATAAGGATAGCGGTATTTCTTGGTTGGGGGAGATTCCGGAGCATTGGGAGTGTAAAAGAATTAAGTATTTATTTAAAGAAATTAATGAACGTAGTCTTGACGGAGGTGAAGACTTACTCTCTATATCTCAATATACAGGTGTCACGAAGAAATCTGATAAAATAGAAAATGGCGATTTATTAACAACTGCATCAACTCTTGAAGGATATAAAATTGTTAGAAAAAGGCAGTTAGTGACAAATATTATGTTAGCATGGAATGGGAGTCTGGGATTTTCAGAATTCAATGGCATAACAAGTCCTGCATATTGTATTTATGAATTAAGTACGAATGACTATTACAAATATTTTCATTATTTGTTTAAAACTGATGTTTACAAGTCGGAATTTAAGAGAAACTCGTCTGGGGTTATAGAAAGCCGTCTGAGATTGTACACCGATGATTTTTTTAATATTTGGTCTGTTCTTCCTCCTCTTCACGAACAAGAAGCCATCGCTGCGTTTTTAGACGAAAAATGTGAGAAGATCGATGCCATAGTTAGCATTAAGGAACAGCAAATCGAAAAGCTGAAAGAGCTCCGTCAAATCACTATTCATAATGCTGTAACCAAAGGTATCAATCCCAATACCGAAATGAAAGACTCCGGCATCGAATGGATAGGTGAAATTCCGAAACATTGGAAGATGAAGAGGTTGAAGTATTTGTTTAATATAGTTGGAGGTGGGACTCCATCTAAGGAAAAATTAATATTTTGGGACGGAGACTTGCCATGGGTGTCACCAAAGGATATGAAACTTCTTCATATTGATACTACAGAGGATTATATTACAGAAGAAGCACTCAAATACTCTAGCACAAAATTAATAAAGAAGGGGTCGTTACTGATTGTTGTTCGCTCTGGTATTTTGCAACGGACTATTCCTTTAGCTTTTGCAGGCCGCGATATGACTATTAATCAAGACTTAAAGGCGTTTATTCAAACAAGTGATTTGAGTGAAAATTTCTTATATTATTTTATAAAGGGGTGTGAGAATTTTTTGTTAAATGAATGGGTGAAAGAAGGAGCGACGGTTGAAAGTATAGAAATGTCATTAATGCTAGATAATTTAACCTTGGTACCACCGTTTAGCGAACAACAAGAAATCGTAACTTATTTAGAAGAAAGAACCTCCAAAATAGATCAAGCCATTTCACAAAAACAAGAGCAAATCACCAAACTCAAAGAATACAAGCAAAGCTTAATAAACGAAGTAGTGACGGGAAAGGTGAGGATTAATGATAAACAGTTGATGGCCACTGATAAACAAAATTAAAAAAATGACCTCACAATATAACGAACAAGCTTTAGAATCTCTTATAGAAAAAGCCCTTACCGGTACTTCATTGGAAGAGCTGAAAGAGCAGGGCACTAGTATAACAGCAGCAAAAGAGAAACATGCACAGTACCTATCTGTTAAAGGTTACTATCTCGGTGACCCGCATGATTTTGACAAACGCTATGCCTTGGATACCTTGCGGTTTTGGGATTTCCTAGAAAGCACCCAAGCGAAGGAATTGGAAAAGCTCCAAATATCCGCCGATTGGAAACTAAAGATTTTGGAACGTTATGATCGCATGGTCAAAAAATATGGTGTGTTACGGGTGCTCAAAAAAGGCTTAGATGTAGATAATGCCCATTTCACACTTTTCTACGAGGCACCAAGTGCCAGTAGCGCACAGTCTGTACATAATCACTTCAAACAAAACCAATTTGCCGTCACCAGGCAGGTACGGTATTCCACGCTCAATCTAGGTGAAGAGATTGATATGGTGATCACGGTCAATGGCATACCGCTTTGTACCATCGAACTCAAAAATACCTGGACAGGGCAGACGGCCGCGGTACAAGGGATACACCAGTATAAATACAGCCGGGATAATAATCAACCCCTATTACAGTTTGGGCGTTGTTTGGTGCATTTTGCAGTAGATACCGACGAGGTTTATATGACCACTAAATTGCAGGGTAAGGATACCTTTTTTTTACCCTTCAACAAGGGCAACAATATGGGGAAAGGCAATCCAGTCAATCCTCACGGACACCGTACAGCTTATCTGTGGCAAGAAATCTTTACTAAGACCAATTGGGCAAGTATCATCCAGCATTTTATGCTGCTCGAAGGCAAAGAAAAAGACGCGCTGCATAAAAAAGTCTATATTTTTCCACGTTACCATCAACTGGATGTGGTACATAAGTTAATCGACGATGTTCAGCAAAAAGGAGTTGGTAGCACCTATCTAATCCAGCATTCTGCCGGATCAGGTAAGTCCAACTCTATCACCTGGACAGCCTTTCAGCTAATCGAGGTAGAGAACAGCCAAGGCCATTCGCTGTTTGATTCGGTCATTGTGGTTACTGATAGACGTGTGCTGGATCGGCAATTGCGCGATAACATCAAGAGCTTTTCAGAAGTCAAGAATATTATTGGTGCAGCATTTTCTTCCAACGATCTGAAACTGGCACTCGAAAGCGGTAAACGTATCGTCATTACCACCATACAGAAATTCCCACATATCCTACAGGATATTGATGATATGAGCGATAAGCGCTTCGCGATTATTATTGACGAAGCACATAGCAGCCAGGGTGGATCGGCAGCAGATAAAATGAACCAAGTATTAGGCAAGCTGGAAAGCAATGAAGAAGGGGAGGTAGATGCACAGGATTTAATCCTGCGTGCCATGGAAGCTCGCAAGATGCGCCAAAACGCATCCTATTTTGCCTTCACCGCTACACCAAAAAATGCCACCTTGGAGCGGTTTGGCACACGTCAGGCAGACGGATCATATAAACCCTTTCACTTGTATTCCATGAAGCAAGCGATAGAGGAGGGGTTTATTCTCGATGTTTTGGCTAACTATACAACCTATAGAAGCTACTATCAACTGCAAAAGTCCATTGAAGACAACCCGGAGTTCAATACCGCCAAAGCGCAGAAGCGTCTAAAAGCCTTCGTAGAACGCGATCCACGCACCATACAAGCTAAGGCACGTATTATGCTAGCGCATTTCCTCCAACAAGTTTATTACAAAAAGCTACTTAAAGGCAAAGCCAAAGCCATGGTTGTCACGCAAAGTATCGAGTCGGCCATTCACTACTATCAGGCTTTGCAGCAGTTACTTGCCGAACAAGACCATCCTTTTAAGATCATAATTGCTTTCTCGGGTAAAAAAACAGTAAACGGCATCGAGCATACCGAAGCCTCGCTCAACGGTTTTCCGGATACGGAAACCAAAGAACAGTTTGATCAAGATCATTACCGTATCCTCGTTGTTGCCAATAAATATCTAACCGGTTTCGACCAACCGAAGTTAACCACAATGTATGTCGACAAAAAATTGCAAGGGGTATTGTGTGTACAGGCGCTATCGAGACTTAACCGCTCCGCAAATAAATATGGCAAGAAAACGGAAAACCTCTTTGTCCTAGATTTCTTTAACGATAGTGCCGATATCAAAGCAGCTTTTGATCCCTTCTATACGGCCACATCCTTGAGTGGCGCAACGGATGTCAATGTTTTGCACGATCTGAAAGATAGCTTGGACGATTCGGGTGTATACGAATGGTCTGAGGTTGAATTGTTTAATAGCAAGTTCTTTCAGGCTGTCCCCGCCGATGAGCTCAGCCCGATTATTGATGAAGCGTCTATACGTTTCAACGATACATTGGATTTGAATGAGGAGCAAAAGGCAGATTTAAAGATTAAAGCAAAGCATTTTGTTAAGGTCTACGGACAGGTGGCAGCAGTTCTTACTTTTGAAAATATGCTTTGGGAAAAACTCTTTTGGTTCTTAAAGTTCTTGGTCCCTAAGATGATCGTAAAACGCAAAGAAGATGCACTGATGGACGAACTCTTGGATGCGGTCGATCTTTCAACATATGGTATTGAGCGTGTGCGCCTAAATGAATCGCTGTTGTTAGATAAAGAAGAAAGCGTGCTCGATCCGGCCAACGCTAATCCCCGGGGAGCACATGATGGCGATGAGAAAGAAGCCTTAGATAAGATTATCAAAGATTTCAACGAACGGTGGTTTGCCGATTGGGATGCCACGCCTGAAGATAAACGGCAGGTGTACGAAACATTTACGCAGCGTATTGCCGAACATCCGGATTACCAAGCTAAGTATGTAGACAACCCAGACAACTATACCCGCGAATTGGCTTACAAAAAAATATTTGACGAAGTGGCTTTGTCCATGCGTAAATTTCAGATGGAGTTTGCCAAGCGGCTGATGGATGATCAGTTTAAGCAGGAATTCCGCAGCAGTACACAACGGTATTTGGATAGATAAGGTAGCCTAAATTTTAGATATATGCAGTACATAAAAGCGAAACCAACGATTTCTTACGCCGACTTCTATAAGTTAGCGCATCCAATTAACTTCCTTAGAAGTTTAACGGGTAAGGAGTATGAAGTACTATCTATCAATGAGAACATGATGGCTTTTAAACGTAAATCTACTGGCAAACAATGGACAATGGGTTTAATAGGCGTTCATCAGGCTTATTTAAAGTTGATTGATTTTAAAACAGCTAATTTTAAACCCTATGTACCTCGGACGCATTCTCCAGCCTTGGGGCTGTTGCTACATTTAGGGCTGTTGCAAAAGAAATAGGGAATTTAGAAACCATTCGAACCGTAATATCCACTACACAAATTACATCTAAAGAACGGATCGATCGAAGGCTCTGGGACCCGGTAGCTATCCGCGAGGCTGTTATAAATGCTGTAGTACATAATGATTTTACGAGAGAAGTGCCCCCTAAATTTGAAATATTTTTCGATCGAATAGAAATTACGTCGGCAGGAACATTGCCGGAAGGTTTAAGTGTCGCAGAGTTTTTTGATGGAGTTTCCATTCCAAGAAATCGGGAACTTATGCGAGTTTATCGGGATCTGGAATTGGTAGAACAACTTGGCTCTGGTGTGCTCAGGATTTTTACCCCTCCCCAAGTTGAGCGATTGTTGGCTGTATTTACTAAGGAACATAAACGGCAAGAATTACAACATCTGTTAGGTTTATCAGATAGGAAAAACTTCACTAAAAACTATTTAAATCCAGCAATAGAGGCAGGATTTGTAGCGTTGTCAAATCCAAATAGCCCTACAAGTAGTGAGCAAAGGTATACATTGACAGCTCTGGGGAAACGGATAATAAATCAATAATCATCAACTTACGGCTTCCCGTAAAAACCCTATAACAAAACTGATTATATTCGTTTCCGAAGCATAGCAGGATGGCATTGATGGTGTTTCTCAAATTTTCACATATTTTGTGAAATATCATTTAATTTATAACTTAGTGGAACTAAACTGGAACTGTTAATCAAACTAAAATCAAAAACAATAGAAAAATTAGTCACTATGGAGATGGGACTGGCAGCACACAAAAAGTAATGCTTGTGGACAGATCCAATAACCAATAACTAATAACAAACAACCAAATCGTCTAAACCGAAATGAACGCGATAATTACCACTACCACCGATACATTGGATGGTTATACCATTGAAGAATATTATGAACCTATTACGGCTAATGTAGTGGTGGGATCTAATGTATTCAGTGATATCGCTGCGGGATGGACGGATTTCTTTGGTGGCAGATTCAACACTTACGAACGGAAGTTGCAGGATATTTATAAACAGGCAATAGAAACACTTTCCGAGAGAGCGAAACGGGTAGGAGCTAATTGCATTGTGGGCTTACGGATCGATATAGATGAAATCAGCGGTAAAGGTACCCAGATGTTTATGATCACGGCTTTGGGCACTCCTGTTAGAGCAACCAAAGAAGGGGAGAAGCAAATTTTAAACACAGGCAAATCCGTTGATGGCAACCTCGTTAAAGATAAAATCGATGCCATGCATGTCATCGAGAACTTTATGGCCAACCCAAAACTATTTGGCATATCAAAGCCAAGATCAATTTTATTCTTGAAAAGTAATTCCTAGATCAATTGAATAAGCATTAAAATTAAATCATAACGGAAAACAACCATGATAGCAGAAATAATAGAAAAAATTGAGTCTCTTTTACAAGAAGTTAAACGATTACGACGAGCGTCGAGTAAAGCTAATCTGAAAGAATTAGAAACGCTTAGCGAAAGCTATTTTTCAATAGTAAACAAGTTTCCGAAAGAAGAGCTCGAAAAAATTAGGCCAACTGAAAAAGAAGTAATCAATCATATTGACCATCTAAAGAAAGAGAATGCTGAAGATCAGTGTGCGTTTGACGAAGCGTGGGGAAACTTGCTTTATAACATTGATAAAACATTGACGATATTAAAAGATAAGAACGATTAACTCTTTTATGACCAGTAAATTTTTACCTAATCGTATATTTGCCTAAATTTATATCAAAATAACAAAGTGTCATGAACCAAGACTTAATGCTACGTTTATTTCGTTCAATCGAAGGAGAGCCACAGGACGATATCGTTAAGGTGGCTAACGTCATTATTGATTCTGAGCGCAAGAAAGGGCATGAAAAGTTAGCGGATCGGTTAGATGCTATTTTAAAGCGAAATATGCACACGGGGCAATCTCTCAAAGGCGAGCTTAAAAATATTTTTGGCGGCTCGGTAAGTATCCCTAATGATAAGCGGAAGAACATACCATTAGCAGTTGAGGTACCAAGGGAACACCTTCGGCATGATATGATTTTGCCTAAGGAAGTGGAAGAGAAAATACACCGTATTGAAAAAGAATATATCGCGCGTGAGCGTCTGGCACACTTTGGTCTAAAGCCAAAAAAACGTATCCTATTACATGGAGCTCCGGGTTGTGGAAAAAGTATGAGTGCCGAGCGGATCGCTTGGAATATAGGTTTACCGTTTTTAAAGGTACGATTTGAGGCCATTATTTCTTCCTATTTAGGCGAGTCAGCAAGTAACCTAAAAAGTCTGTTTGATGCGATACAGTATTATCCCTGCGTACTATTATTGGATGAATTTGACTTTATTGCAAAATCACGTGATGGTAAACAGGACGTGGGCGAGATGCACCGGGTAGTAAATATTCTACTGAACGTATTGGAAGATTACGATGGGCCGGGAATTATCATCGCTACCACCAACTTACAGGGTACCTTAGATAAAGCACTGTTCCGTCGTTTCGACGATATTATCGAGATGCCCAAGCCGGGCAAAGAGGAGATCAAACGCATTCTTCAATCTACATTAGCTTCAATAGAGGTAGGCAAGAAGATGAACTGGACTAAGCTTGCAGAACAAATGGAAGGCTTCTCAGCGGCACTTATTGTTAAGATAGCCACTGATGCTGCCAAATTTGCAATCATACAAGGGCAACATATAATCGAAGAGAGCCATTTTTATGAATCATTAAAAGAAAATCAATTATATAATATGTAGTATTTCTACCAAAACCAATAACCTATGCCTGAATTTCCACACTTGCCGCTCCGAAGCGCCTTGCAAGGAGACTTCCATTTTAAGAACAATCAAAAGCGAAAAATAAATCCGAAAACCCAATTGAATTTAGACAATCGGGGTCAACATGCGCAGGCGCTAAGACAATCGGCGTCCAATATCCAACATAGCTATGAAGAAAGCTTAAATTTCAGAAATGAAATTGGATTGCCAGAGCTACCCGAGAATGTAATACCAGTCTTTTTGCAGGTCGACCCGGGCAAATTTGATATTGAGGCCCTAAAAGGCTTTGGAATCGAAATCATTGCCGAAGAAGATGATGGGTTTATTATTGGTGCTAGTGTCGATGGATTTAAATCACTGCGAGATAAGATAAAAAAGTTTGTCGAGGAAGGGAAAGCTAAAAATACAGCCGAATTATGGGATATCATAGATGGCAATGGCTGGCGCGCGGAACAAATTTTTTCAGAAGGTCTCTATCAAAAATGGCAAGAAAATAACATTCATGAGGATGAAGTGTTTACTGTCGATGTTTCAATAGCATGTTATTTAAAGAAATCTAATTGGCCGTCAAGGACTGAAGATGAAACGGATGAACACTATGATGCCAAAATACAACGATGGCAAGAACGCTCGGCCGAATATGATATAGCTCGGGATGAATTGGAGTGGGCAAGGCAAGATGAGGTTCAAAAATTCATAGAACTGCATGGTGGAGCAATAACTAGCCAGTTTATGTCTTATGAAGATAGTTTTGGATTTCGTGCTGAAATGAGCGGCCAAGCATTAAAGGATTTGGTGCTGAACTATCCATACGTATTTGAAGTAACAGAATATGCCGATATCGAGGATATAGAGGGAGAGGAAGGAGAAAGCGAATTAGATCTCAATTTAATAGCCCCTGTACCAGGTTCGCCTAAAGTATGTGTCATCGACAGCGGTATTCAGGAAAATCATAAACTATTGTCGAAGGCAGTTTTGAATTTTCTGTCTGCTAGTTTTGTTCCAGGTGAACACGGTACAACCTCCGATCAGGTACCCAATGGAGGCCACGGTACAAAGGTAGCGGGAGCAGTTTTATTTGGAAATAATATACCGGAAGAGGGAGAGAACCAGCTTCCGTGTTTTATTTATAACGCACGTGTACTGGATAGAGGTAATAGTTTGTCAAAGGAGCTTTTCCCTCCCAAGTTGATGAAAGATGTAAACAGTGAATTTCCTGATGCCAATGTTTACAATTTGTCGATCAATGCAAGCGTACCGTGTCGTCAAATCCACATGTCGCAATGGGCAGCAACGCTAGATCAAATCGCACATGAGGAAGGTAAGCTTTTTGTTATTTCGGCAGGTAATATAAAAGATGAAGGTTTGCATGCTAATAACCCAGGGATTAAAGACCATCTACAGGCTGGTAGAACGTATCCACAATATCTTTTGGAGCGTTCTTGCCGAATTGCTGACCCGGCGCAAAGTGCTTTCTCCTTAACAGTCGGTAGTGTGTGTTTAGATCGTTTTGAGGATGAAGATCGTATCTCATTCGGTGCTAGGGACGAAGTGTCCTCATTTTCGCGTGCAGGTTTGGGGATGTGGGGCGCTATTAAGCCAGAGGTAGTAGAATACGGCGGTGATTGGATCCGCGAGCGTAACGGCGAAAATTTTACTGTTGACAATAAAACTTCTTCAAAAGTAGTAAAAGCAGGAGCGGGTGGAGTAGGTTATGACATAGGTACTTCTTTTGCGGCGCCAAAAGTGAGTCATATTGCCGCATATTTAGTTCGGCTATTTCCTGCCGAGACGAGCCTTTTTCATAAAGCATTGATTATACAGTCGGCCCGGCACCCTGAAACTTTTTTTTATAATCCAACTGCAAACCATATAAGGCACTACGGTTATGGTATACCCAATTTAGAAAGAGCTATCCAAAACAATGCACAGCGCATTACCTTTACAACCTCTGGCAGATTGAACCCGGCCAAAGCACATTTGTTTTCTGTAAATATACCGGAAGAGATGCGTAGGCAAGGTGAAGACTATGATATACTCATTGAAGTTTCGTTGTGTTATACTGCCAAACCAAGAAGAACAAGACGCAATCTGCGCTCTTATCTTTCCGCTTGGTTAAGCTGGCAATCGGCTAAATTGAATCAGTCGTTTGCAGCATTTAAACAGGACGTATTGAAAAGTCTACAGCAAGAAGAACAACCGACTATGCAAGAAGCTACTACTGATGAGTCCAGTATACCTTGGTTTCTTACAGAACATCCAGCGCATGGCAAAGTTCGGGGAGTAAAGAGACAAGCCAGTGCCAATCAGAAAGATTGGGCAATTGTTAAGTCTTACAATCTATCTCAGGAACTTTCTTTTGCGGTGGTTGGCCACAAAGGATGGGAGAAGGATATGGAACAGGAGATACCTTACACATTTGTTGTTAGTTTCGAAGTATTAGGTGCAGAATTGCCGATCTATGAGCTTATGCAGCAGGTAAATGTAGAAGTAGAAGTAAATATTGAATAAATCATGGAAATGATTACATAAATCTGGTTTCCCTGTAATCTGCCTAGTTCTAGGCTACATTGATTTCTTTTATTGGAGATAAGTAAACCAAAAAACTATGGGAAATAATTCAGGTATTATTCGTAGCCTTAAAAAGCTTAACAAAAATTCAAACGCAGACTTAAGAGACATCAGCGAAAGAAAATCTAACGTTACTTTCGTGATTTCGGCGCTGGCGTTAATAATTTCGGTGTTGTCCTTATATCTTCAATTTTTTTATGAAAGCCATAATCTGAAAGCGTCGTTAATCGATGCAAACATAAAAAAAGACTCTATAAGTCTAGATTTAATTTATCAAAATAAAGGGACTCAAGATGCAACAGTGATCAGTTCTCATATCTTTTTTTCCTCCTACAAGAACAGGGAGCTAAAGAAATATCATATAGAATTCATAAATAGAGAAAACGACAATTCGCCTCCGGTTATACTGGCTCCAGGAAAGCAAGCCTTATATAAATTAATACAAAAAGTATATTTTAATGAAAAGGGTTTGCTGGAGAGTAAAGGAACTACTAAGCAAGATACTTTAAGGGTGTATTTGAGCATTAACTATATCAATGGTAACTCTCTCCAATCCGAAAATAATGTAGAATGCGGATGGATTACATTAGATAGTTTAGGTGAAGTAAAGCACTGGACTATTGACTACCAAAATATCGAATTAAATTCTAACGAATATTTTTCAAGAGGTTACAATTACAAGAAATAAAGTCTTTCTGGTCTCGGATGATCTGTATTATTCCCCACCACGACAGACAGTGTGAGTTGCATTCCATTTATTTTAAGTACAATTTTTTTATTTCAAGGTTTGGCACTAGACGAGACTATTAAAAGATTACCCCGATTAGTTTTAGGTATTATACCAATGTATATACCAGTCTTGTGGTTTACCTATTCCGCAAATAAAAAATTATGTAATCTCCCCTTAAAACAGCTACGAATATTAATGTAGTTTTATAATTTAGGGACAATGAAAAAAAGCAAGTTCAGCGAG
>NZ_SBJH01000121.1 GCF_004368405.1 Olivibacter sp. XZL3 | reverse complement strand
CGTGTAAGTCCGGTTCGGGGGCGAGTGTTTGGAAACCTAACGTAGCAATACGATAAGGCGCTGGATGCTTAGCCTACTTAAGACCGTGAGAAAATTTTTCGGAGAGGCGATTGTCGTCACGCAGGAAGTGGACGACATCATCCAGTCACCCGTGGTCAAGGAAAGTATCATCAACAATTCCGACTGTAAAATCCTGCTTGACCAACGCAAGTACATGAACAAATTCGATGACATTCAGGCAATGCTCGGACTGACGGAAAAGGAAAAATCCCAAATCCTTTCCATCAACATGAACAACGACCCGTCAAGGCTTTACAAAGAAGTATGGATTGGCTTGGGCGGTACGCACTCCGCAGTTTATGCCACGGAGGTCTCGCTCGAAGAATATTTAGCCTACACCACGGAAGAAACCGAAAAAATGGAAGTGATGCAGCTTGCCCACGAACTGGGTGGCAACGTGGAGCAAGCCATTAAGCGCATCGCTCTCGGGCGGCGTGAAAAATCAAATAATTATTAATCATTTAAAAATCAGAAACAATGAAAAAAGCAATGTTACTGGTGTGTACGGCATTTATGCTCGCCGTTGCACCATCCGCAAAAGCACAATGGGTAGTAGTTGACCCGTCAAACCTTGCATCGGGCATCATCAACTCCGCAAATGAAATCGTGCAAACGTCCTCCACCGTGAGCAATGTGATTAAAAATTTCAAAGAGGTAGAAAAGGTGTATAAGCAGGGTAAGGAGTACTACGACAAACTGCAAGCCGTAAATAACTTGGTGAAAGATGCCCGCAAGGTACAACAGACGGTTTTACTCGTGGGCAATGTCTCCGAAATGTATGTCCAGAATTTCGGCAAGATGATGAACGACCCGAATTTCAGTCCGCAGGAATTGTCGGCAATCGCCAACGGCTATTCTGCGCTCCTGAATGAAAGTACCGAACTATTGAAAGAGTTGAAACAGATTATCATGTCATCTTCTCTTTCCCTGAACGACAAAGAGCGTATGGACATCATAGACAGGGTGTACAAAGAGGTAAAAGACTACCACAGCCTTGTCCGCTACTATACCAATAAAAATATCTCCGTAAGCATTTTGAGGGCAAAGAAGCAGAACAACACCAAAAGGGTGCTGGAACTGTACGGAACCGCAGAACAAAAATATTGGTAAGCTATGGAATGGAACAATCTTCACGAAATGCTGCGCAGCCTGTATGATGAAATGCTGCCATTGACGGCAGATATGGCGGCAGTGGCAAAAGGCATCGCCGGATTGGGCGCACTGTTTTATGTTGCGCTAAAGGTTTGGCAGGCATTGAGCCGTGCGGAACCAATAGACGTATTTCCTTTGCTCCGTCCGTTTGCCATCGGGCTTTGCATCATGTTTTTCCCGACAATGGTATTGGGTACTATCAATGCGGTCATGTCGCCAGTGGTGAAAGGCACACACGCCATGCTCGAAGACCAGGTACTTGACCTGAACAAGCTGCAACAGCAAAAAGACCAATTGGAAAGGGAGGCCATGCTCCGCAACCCCGAAACGGCTTACCTCGTAAGCGATGAGGAATTTGATAAGAAGCTGGACGAATTGGGTTGGTCGCCATCCGATTTGGCAACCATGTCGGGTATGTATCTTGACAGGCAAGCTTACAAGATAGAGAAAGCCATAAAGGAATGGTTTCGCAACCTGCTGGAAATACTGTTTCAGGCGGCGGCATTGGTCATAGACACCATACGAACATTCTTCCTTATCGTGCTTTCTATATTGGGGCCGATAGCCTTTGCTATAAGCGTTTGGGATGGTTTTCAATCCACGCTTACCCAATGGCTTACCCGATATATCAGCGTTTACCTGTGGCTGCCCATATCCGATATGTTCAGTTCCATACTGGCAAAGATACAGTCGCTCATACTGGAACGGGATATTGAAATGCTTGCCGACCCTACGTTCATCCCAGACACTTCCAACACGGCATACATCATTTTCATGTTGATTGGCATCGTGGGCTACTTCACCATTCCAACGGTGGCGGGCTGGGTAATACAGGCAGGGGGCGCAGGGAACTTCATGCGTAATGTAAATCAAACGGCAACAAAAACCGGAAACCTTGCCGGAGCCGGAACGGGAGCCGCCGTTGGCAACATAGGAGGCAGACTAATGAACAAATAATAATCATCAATAAAAATGGAATTTAAGACTTTAAGAAACATCGAAAACAGTTTTAGGCAGATAAGACTGTATGCTATTGTCTTTGCCGTTCTCTGCATCGCAGTGGTGGGATATGCCGTTTGGCAGTCCTACCACTTTGCGGAGTTACAACGGCAAAAGGTGTATGTACTTGATAACGGCAAATCGTTAATGCTGGCGTTATCACAGGATGCAAGCATTAACCGACCCGTGGAAGCCCGTGAACACGTAAGGCGTTTCCATGAGCTGTTTTTTACCCTTGCACCCGATAAGAATGCTATCGAAAGTAATATGAAGCGGGCTTTTAACCTCGCTGACAAATCGGCTTTCGACTACTACAAAGACCTTTCGGAAAAGGGCTATTACAACCGTATCATATCGGGCAATGTGCAGCAGCGTATCGAAGTGGATAGCGTGGTCTGCAACTTTGACAACTATCCTTATGCGGTGCGCACCTACGCCAAACAGTTCATTATCCGGTCAAGCAATGTTACAAGGCGCAGCCTTATAACTTCCTGCTATCTCGTGAACTCCGTCCGCTCGGACAATAACCCGCAGGGCTTTAACATCGAAAAATTTGCCGTGCTGGAAAACAAAGATATGGAGGTCTTAGAACGCTAAAATCAATTTTATGGAAGCATTATCAGATTTAAACACGTTTGCCAAAATCCTTACCGACAAAGGGTATAGCGGCTATTTCCATACGCAGGGTGCGTATGCCGGAAAACTCAAAGACAGCATAGGCGAATATCTCGAATGCTACCGGAAAGGTACGGAGGGAACACCTAAACCCGTACTGCTGCTGACGGGCTATCTGCAATGGGTTGGCGAAGACAAACCACGGGTAGAGTGCAGTATGTGGGTCAAGCTCCTGAACGGAAAATTCTTCCTCCAAAAAATGGAAGTGGCAATAAGATACCGCTTTGGGCAATTGCTGAAGCAATCTGAACTGACAAACCTGTCAGTGATTACCGCACCAAAAGCAAAGGAGGCTATTGCGATGGTCAGCGATAGCCCTGTACAAAAGGTTGCATCCCGGAACAAGCGTGTCAGGCACTAAATGAAAAATGGTCGAAGCATGAAAAAGTTGAGAACAACAATCAGTAATTGGTTCGATAGGCTCGATGACAGGTGGCGGGCGATGCCTGTTAAAAAACAGCACCGCTATACGCTGTTGCTCTTTGCAGGCTATGCTTTATTGTCTGTTATCGTGCTGATAAAAGTATGCTACGATGTAGCACAGTCCGACAATAACATAACGATAGAGCATATCGAAAACCCGATTATCAGGCAAAACAAGTCCCCGATATTCCCACAGGACAGTATAACAACAATTTTAAAACGTAAAATGTATGAAAGATAGCGAAAACAAAAGAGTGAGTTTTCTGGTCGAAGACGATGAGAAAACCGGAACAGATGCACCGAAAGACGGTGCGCAGAACAAAGCCGAAAAGCTAAAGAAGCCCATCATTTTTGCCCTTATGGGCGTGGTGTTCCTCGGCTGTATGTACCTAATCTTCAAACCATCCTCCGATAAGAAAACGGTTGAGGATATTGGTCTGAACGATGCCGTACCGCAGGCTACGGATGCAGGTCTGCAATCCGATAAGCAAAAGGCTTACGAACAGGAAATGCTCGAACAGAAAATGCAGGAAAAGCGCAATTCGCTCATGTCATTGTCGGATTATTGGAATGAGGACAGTGTCACCGATGAAGAAGCCGCAATTCCGGATGAGGATTACGAAGCCGGATCTGCTGGCGGAGGCGGTACACGCAGGGGCGGAAATCCGGCTTTGAACAGTTACCGGAATGCACAGAGTACGCTGACCTCGTTTTATGATAACAACGATTACGAGACACAGGAACTCCGCAGGCAAATTGATGAACTGAAAGAGCAATTGGCCGAAAAGGACGTACCACCAAACAATACGGTACAAGACCAATTGGCGTTGATGGAGAAGTCTTACGAAATGGCAGCCAAATACCTGCCATCCAACAATGCAGCGCAATCCGGTCAATCCGATACGGTTCTTCCATCAAGGGGAAGCACACAAAAGGAACATTTTGTAGCGTTCAAGCCTGTCAGAAAAAATACCGTATCAGCCCTGTACCGTGAGCCTACCGACAGTGCATTCCTTGCAAGCTGGAACGAAAACCGGAACAGGGGATTTTACACAGCCGGAACAAGGGAACAGGTCTTACAGCCCAAAAACAGCATCAGGGCAATCGTACTTGAAACGCAGACCGTAACCGATGAAAGCGGGGTACGGTTGCGTTTACTGGAAACTGCAAAAATGCCAGCCCACACTATCCCAGCAGGAATGGTTCTGACCGCTAATGCGAAGTTTCAGGGCGGCAGGCTGCAATTGAAGGTAACATCCATTGAATTTGAGGGGAATATTATCCCCGTGGATATTACCGTCTATGATTTGGACGGACAACAAGGTCTCTACGTACCGTACTCTCCCGAAATGAATGCGCTCACCGAGATAGCCTCCAACATGAGCCAAACCTCCGGTACGTCCATCATGATGACCCGCTCAGCCGGACAGCAGGCAGCAGGTGACCTTTCCCGTGGCGTGGTGCAGGGTATATCGGGTTATTTCTCCAAAAAGGTGAGAACGCCGAAAGTCACCGTCAAAGCCGGTCATCAGTTATTCCTTGTTTCAAAAAACTAATGTTCAACATTCAAAAATCAAAAAGAAAATGAAAGCAATATTTAAAAGCCTTTTGGCAGTGGCCTGTTTGATAGCCTTTACTGCCAATACCAATGCACAGCAGGCTGCATCCAACACCGGGAAATTAAGCATGGGCAAGGTGGAGCCTTACGAAATGCAGGTAACGTACAATAAGACTTCGCACCTGATATTCCCGGCGGCAATCCGCTATGTGGATTTGGGTAGCGAATACCTGATTGCGGGCAAGGCGGAAGATGCCGAAAACGTGCTGCGTATAAAAGCTGCCGTTAGGGATTTTGAGGAAGAAACCAATTTTTCGGTGATTACCGATGACGGGCGTTTCTACAACTTCAACGTCTTTTACAGTGCCTGTCCCGCAAGCATGAATTATGACCTCCTTACGATGCAAAAGGCATCAGACAGGGAAAACGCTAACGATGTGCTGTTTGAGGAATTGGGTAGCAATTCGCCATCGTTGGCCGGATTGCTTTTGGAAACCATTTACAAAAGGAACAAAAGGATTGTAAAGCATATCGGCTCGAAAAGCTACGGTATCCAGTTTCTGCTGAAAGGTATCTACGTCCATAACGGTAAATTCTATTTCCATACGGAATTGCGCAATAAAAGTAATGTGCCGTTTCAGATTGACTTTGTGAATTTCAAGGTCGTGGACAAGAAAGTAGCGAAACGCACCGTAGTACAGGAAAAGCCTATGATACCATTGCGTATGTACAAACCGCTTGACGAAATCACGGGCAATGCCACTGACCAAAACGTGTTCCTGCTTGACCAATTCACGATAACGGATGATAAGGTTCTGATTATCGAAATCTTTGAAAAGAACGGTGGCAGGCAGCAAACGCTCCAAATCGAAAATTCGGATTTGGTACACGCCAAGCTGGTAAACGATATGCACCTAAAAATTAATTAACCTAAACTGAAAGAACGATGATGAAATACATTTTTGCCGTGATGCTCACCATGTTAAGCATTGCGGCAGCACAGGCACAAAGGATGATGCCCCAACAAAAAGGGCTGGAATTAAACGCAGGGTTGTTGTCAAAAGGTATAAAGGACAATTACTACCTGAATTTGACCCTGACCGTAAACGGAAAAAACGGCAGCTACTGGATATGGGGTGCGGAATATACACATCAGTTTTCCGGTTACAGGGAAATACCGATACCGCTCGAAACCTATACGGGAGAAATTGGGTACAGTCTTCAGCTATTGGGCGATGCAAGAAAGACATTCACTGTAAATGCAGGCCTTACCGCAGTTGGGGGCTACGAAACCATTAACCGGAGTGAAGCAATGTTGTATGACGGTTCTAAAATCCTCGATAAAGACAATTTCATCTACGGAGCCGGAGGGCGATTGTCCTTTGAGACTTATTTGTCCGACCGATTTGTGCTGCTCCTGCAAGGTCGTACCAAAGTATTATGGGGTACGGATTTAAAACAGTTTCGCCCATCCGCAGGCGTTGGGCTAAGGTTTAACTTTTAAAATGAACAATAATGAAGCGAATATTGAATAGAAACAAATTACTGTGGCTGCTTGTCCTGGTCTTGACAAGTGCCACTACATTATCGTCATGCGATAAGGACGAATTGGAAATACAGCAGAACTACCCGTTTGAGGTCAAAGTGATGCCTGTTCCGGGAGACGTGGCAAACGGACAGACTGTTGAAATAAGGATTACGATTGAGCGGAGCGGGAATTTTAGCGATGCGGAATACTATATACGCTATTTCCAATATGACGGGCAAGGTACATTGCGGTATTACAATGAACCGCCTTATCTGCCCAATGATTTGTATCAGTTGCCAGCTACACAATTCAGGCTGTACTACACCTCACAATCTGCCGTATCGCAGTCCTTTGATATATGGATAAGCGACAATTCCGGTAATGAAAAACAGGTCAGTTTTCAGTTTAACAGTAGCGACTAAGAAAGCGGTTCTGCCAATCAAGAATAAAAAAGTCGTCTGACCCATAAAGTCGGGCGACTTTTTTGCATTTTGCAAAACGGGTTATCATTGTTCTGCAAAATATTCTGCCGCTATCCCGCTAATCCCCATGCTAAAATATTTTCTTTCCCCGTTCAATGCTTTTACGGCGGTTATTATCTCATCAGGGTCGGCATATTTCAGCACGTAGCCCAAAACGCCCGCTTTCAGCATATCCGTGACGCTTTTCTCGTTATCATCCATACTTGAAATCAACACTTTCAAATCAGGGTGCTTTTCGAGCAGCAATTTAGCGGTTGCAAAATCTTCTTCCACGATACACACATCGGGCAAACCATCGCTGGTTATCCTTTCGAGGGCTTGTAGCCCGTTATCTGCCTGAAAAAGTACCGTGAAGCCTGCATCTGTAAATTGCTTTACGGACATATCCCGAAGCTGCGCATTGCCGTCAATGACAGCTATCTGAATTATATTATCATTACTCATAATCACTGCTTTATTTTTGATTTTTAAACAATTCTTTCCAACCGCTGCCAGAATTGGCAGCGGTTGGTTCTTCCTTTTTTGCTTTCTTGTTCTCTATATACGGTATATTATGGGCAATTAACCAATTGGGAAAATCGTCCGTATTATCAGGGGTGAAATGTATAAGGTCACTGCTTTTGAGGGATATAATAAAGCAGTCAATAGCAATTGCAAAAGCCGATAATTCGGAGGTGGGAAAAGCTAAGGCAGGATAGGTATTGTTTGCAGTGTCCATAATATCCGTTTTTTATAGCGGCTGCCTGTAATAAAAAAGCGCAGGCAACTACACTTACCGACATTAAGGCACTGGTACGCCTCTCTCCGAATAAGCGAGCGCCCACGCCATAGCATGAGCGTTCTTACTTATTGCCTCGGAGATATAAAAATTACCAGTTTCTAATGTCGAGACTTAAAGCAAAAACACTTTAAGATTTTTCTATATTTTCAGTAGCAAAGATAACAATGTTGGCTCTTTTACACAACCAGTCTTTGTCTTTCCGCCTACTTATTCTTTGGAGGTATAGTTTTGTTCCAAGAGGGTCAGAATATCGCTTTCCCTGTAAATAATCTTACCGCCTATCTGTATATACGGCAGGATATTGTCATCACGGTATTGTTGCAGTGTACGTTTGCTGATATGCAGTAGCTTACATACATCTTCCCCCGAAAGGTATATTTCGCCATTCATTACAGGGCGATAGTTCTCCAGTATCAACTCCATCCGTGTACGGAGTTCCTCAAACGTTCTTTTGTAGCAGGCTATTTCTTCCGCATCGTTGTCAAAAAGTTCCATACTCATTTGTTTGGGTTGGGAGCATCAGAAACGAGCAAACGCTGTACGTCCGAAAGTTTATAATAATTCTTGCGGTTCAATTTTGAAAAGGGCAAAAGCCCTTTGTCCTTATGGGATTGCAGGGTACGTTTGGTAATGCCGAGCATCAGGCACACCTCCTGATTATCCAGCCATCTTTCCTCATTAAAAATCCCTTTATACGCCTCGCTTGCATTTGTGGTAAGCTGTAACAGTTCGTCCAGCTCTGCGGTCAGTTCTTTAAGAACGGACTTCGGTCCTGTTCATCAACCCGCAAATTTAGCCTTATTTATTGACGGGTGCAAGAAAAGGCATCCGATTTATGGTTTTTTAACATAATCCACCGTCAAAGTCTCCTGCTTTTTTTGTATAGGAAGCAACACATACCAATAGCAAAAAAAGAGATGGTTGTACATCTCTTTCTACTTTGGCGGCCTGAATGCCCGATATGAAAATGTAATGGTCAGTGCGGTAATTTTTCCCTCAACAGTCCATATACCCACGTACCTGCAATGGCACTCAAAAGGGTGACGGCAATAACGGTTGCCCCTGTTCCTATCTGTGCAAACAGTGGGCCGGGGCAGGCTCCGGTAATTGCCCAACCGAAACCGAAAAGCAGCCCGCCGTAAATCTGCCCTTTATTGAACTTCTTGGGCGCAATGGTAATGGGTTCGCCGTAGATGGTCTTGATGTTGAGTTTCTTAATCAACCATACGGAAACAATGCCCACTACCACGGCACTGCCGATGATACCATACATGTGAAAGGATTGCAAGCGGAACATTTCCTGTATGCGGAACCAACTGACCACTTCGGCTTTCACGAATATGATACCGAACAATAAGCCCACTATCAGGTATTTTATATTGTGATACCATTTGTGTTCCAAATGGCTTTCGTTTACGCACATGGCATCCAGTGAGCGTACTTCAAAATCTGTATTCGTCTGTGTATTTTGCTGCATTTCGTTTTCGTTTAAAGTGAAAGGATGAGTGGTAAAATCAGGTTGGCCACAATGAAACCGCCGACCATGAAACATATCGTGGCGACCAATGACGGCCATTGCAGGGTGGACAATCCCATGATGGCATGTCCGCTTGTACAGCCACCTGCATACCGTGTTCCGAACCCTACCAAAAAGCCACCGACCACTATCATCAAAAAGCCTTTCAGCGTAAAGAGCGATTGCCAGTTCAGGATGTCTTCGGGAACCAGGTTGTTGTAATTGGTAATGCCGTAGCCTGCCAGTTCCGTGGCTAATTTGGGGTTGACCTCAACAGGGTTCGGATTTGCCAACAGGTTGACGGCGATTGCCCCGCCCAAGAATATGCCGAACACGAAAAACAGGTTCCATACTTCTTTTTTCCAGTCATATTTAAAAAACGGGATGCCCGCAGGCACACATGAAGCACAGATGTGCCGCAGTGAGGAACTGATACCAAATGATTTGTTCCCCAAAATCAACAATGCGGGAACGGTTAAACCGATTAGTGGCCCGGCTACATACCAAGGCCACGGCTGTTTAATAAATTCTATCATTATCTTATTTTATCTATTTTCGTTAATCAATCGTTCCAATTCATTTGCCGGGAAGATACCCGACTGCCGCCAACGGATTTCCCCGTTTCTGAAAATAATAAGCGTAGGTACACCCCGTACCTGATAGGCCGATGCCGCCTGCGGGTTTTTGTCCACGTCTATCTTAATGATGTTGGCCTTATCGCCTACACGGTTTTTCAATTCCTCCAAAATGGGTGACATCATTTTGCAGGGGCTGCACCACTCGGCAAAAAAATCTACCAATACAGGCTTGTCCTGATTTATGATTTCCTGAAATGTCATACCGCCTTGCTTTTGTGTTTCTGAAACATTGAAAATAAAAGTGCGCCCATTACCGCTCCGTAAACGGTACTGTTATACGGATTGGAGGTAATGGCGCAAGTGCCAGTATTGCACCCCACAAATTTCCAATAGAGGTAACCTGCGGCTGCCCCGGCAACTATGCCAATGATTATAAGCAGGCTTCTTTTAGTGAACTTCTTCATACGTTGTATCTTCTATTTTTTTATTGCTTCGCCGTGAAACGGGCGTATTGCAGCCGGAGACACCGCAACAGCCTATGTTGAACAACGGCATTAGGGAAAACAGTGCGCCCAACGCAACGAGCAGCCACTCATTTGCCTGAAAGCCCTGCACCATAACGATGATGCCCAATGCCAAGCGCACTATGCGCATCAAATTCCAACCGTTTAAAATGCTTTGCTTCATTGTTTCTTCTTTTTAAAAGTGTTGATACCAAACGGGAAGTACAGGGGGCAAAAGCTGACGAACGATGTAAGGACAAAAGCGATTGCCAAAATGCCCAACCCGATTGCCCAAGTTCCCGAAATAACGTTAGTGAAATACAATACTGCGATAACAACGGCTATCCCGATACGGATGCTTTTGTCTGCTGTTCCCATATTCTTTTTCATGGCTGCTGCTTTTTTATCAGATTAATAAATACTTCCGAACCCTTTCTTGGCGGGATACTGTTGTAACACCCGTCCATTGTATTGATGATAAAATGCGGCTCAAAAATGGGTATGTATTCGCAAGGGCAACCGCCGAACGGTGGAAAGGGCTGGTCGAATTGCTTATCGAACAGCACTCCGATTATTTTACCGTTCTCATGGAGCAATGAGGCCGTTTTTTGGGCATACGCTTTTCGTCTGCCCGGTGGGATGGCACAAAAAAATGTTTGCTCGATGATTAAATCGTATTTGCCCTCATGACCGAAAAAATCCCCGCACAGCACCTTTACCTGTGGCGTACCGGAAAATTTTTCTTTCAACGTTTCAACGGCTTTAGGTGCAATATCTATCAGGGTGATGTCCGTAAATCCGGTGGCAACAAGATATTCCGCTTCATAGGCATTGCCGCATCCCGGAATAAGGATAGCCGCATTTCTGTCCGGGTATTGTTTCATATACTCCGTAATGGCGGGCGAAGCCTGACCAATGTCCCAACCTGTTTCGCTGTTTTCCCAGCGTGTGTTCCAATACGATTGGTCAAGTGGCGTTTCGCACTGCGTCACGCAGCATTGTATGTCTTTTTCCTTTTTATCCATTTATCGCCTGATTTACATTTTGCCACGTTCCGCCATTGATGACCTGCTGAATACCGTTCTGCTCCAAAATACTTTTAGCCTGCCCGCTCCGGTTGCCGCTTCTGCAAAACACCACGATGTGTTTCTTGCCTTTGAACTTCGGTAACTCCTGCGGCACTTTGTCCAGCGGAATGTTGACCGCTCCTTTTACGCTTCCCTCCGCAAACTCGGCAGGTGTGCGCACATCGACTAAGAAAGCCCCGTCTTTTATAGCTTCGGTAAGCTGGCTGTTATCTGTGTTGCCGAATAAGGCTGAAAAAAATCCCATAGTTGTTTATTTTAAGCGTCCGTACACGATGCCTCTTTGCATCCAATTGTTTTACCCTGTGCCGCTAACCATTCTTTCATCCCGCCGGAAAAATTCTTTACGTTCTCAAAACCGTTTTTAGCCAGTATGGAATAAGCTACCGCTGAACGGTCGCCAGCCTGACAATGGATGACTACCTGTTTTTCCTTGCTGATTTTATCCAAGTTGTCGGGCAGGGTTCCGACAAAAACATTGTCTGCTCCGGCTACGTGTGCTGTTTCATATTCGGTTGCGCCCCGCACATCTACTACCTGTACATCTTCTTTTCCGATGTAGGTTTTAAATTCGTCCAGAGCAATCACGTCTGCTGTTTGTAGCTCTATGCCCAAATCATGCACATCGGAAATATACCCGTAGATATTATCCAAACCGATGCGCATCAGTTTGCGGGTCAAGTCTTCGATTTGGCTGTCATCACAGACCAACATAAACTGCTGCTGGTAATTGAGCAGCCAGCCAGCCCATGTTGAAAAAGAATTATTGCCCTGTATGTTCAGGCTGCGGGGTATAAACCCTGCGGCAAAATCGGCTTTATTCCTTGCATCTATAATTGTCAGTCCATTTTCATAGGCATGTATAAATGCTTCTTTGGACAATCTCGGGTGCTTTGGCACTTCCACCAGCAACGGACGGTTCACTTTGTTCAGGTGCTTCATCATGGCAAAATATTTGGGAGGTTCGGGCTGGTCTGCCAGCAGATAGTCCGTAAATGCCTGTTCGTCCTCACCGTAATGGAACGCCCAATTGCGGATTTTTTCGTAACCCACCGTAGAACTATGTACCGCTCCCAACGCCTTTCCGCAGGCCGAACCCGCTCCATGAGCCGACCATACCTGAACGTATTCGGGAAGTGCGGCAAACTTTTTCAATGATTGGAACATTTGTTTCGCTCCGGCCTCTTTCGTACCGATAAGCCCTGCGGCTTTTTCCAAGAGGTCAGGACGGCCAATGTCGCCAACAAACACGAAGTCACCTGTAAATACCATAACTGGCTTGTCCGTTGCCGGGTGGTCGGTCAGCAGAAAGCTGATACTTTCGGGTGTATGCCCCGATGTATGCAATACCTCCAATGTAAGGTTGCCCACCCTGATAATATCGCCGTCTTTCAATCCGTTGTGCGGAAACTGGTATTGCCAGTCTTCGCCTCCCTCATCTGAAAGGTACATGGTTGCCCCGGTCACTGCCGCCAGTTCCCTTGAACCGCAAAGGAAGTCGGCATGGATATGGGTTTCGGCGATATGCGTAATGCGGAGATTATTCTGTTTTGCAATCTCCAAATAGACATCAATATCCCGTTGTGCGTCAATCACAATGGCCTCTCCGGTGGCCTGACAGCCTATTACGTAACTGCCCTGCGCTAAACTCTTATCATAAACGTGTTGAAAAAACATAGCCTTTATTTTATGTCGTTAATATTATTTTATACTGCAAATTTCCGCACTTTACTTTCCCCGTACAGCTACTTTGGTTACACAGCGATGGAAAGGCCGAACTATTTATCTCCTTACATTTCCCCTTTCATCATTTTGTTCCAATACAGGTAAGGAAGTCCGTATTTTTTGAGCAGCCATAGTCGCCAATGTTCTTTGTCGCTGTTGTTTACCAGCATATATTTCAGCATGGGGTCGGGCGTAAATTCATTCTTGTAATTAAATTCAGCCAGCACCATTTTTCCGTAGCCTGTTACGAGCGGGCAGGAAGAATAGCCCTCATAGCCCTTATTGTTTGCGGGTTTGTTGCTTAACAGGTTCAGTATATTATCCACCACTACGGGAGCCTGCTTCCTCACCGCCGCTCCCGTTTTTGCGGTAGGTAAACCCGCCACATCGCCCAAGCCAAAAACATTATCGTACTTTTTGTGCTGCAAGCTGTTGATGTCCACGTCTAACCAGCCCGTTTCATTGCATAAATCTGATTTCAGGATAAATTCGGGTGCGGTTTGGGGCGGTGCAAGGTGCAGGAAGTCAAAAGGAACCGCCAGCAAATTGTCTGCGGTTAACGTTGCGCCGGGTATGGTCAGCAAGCCTGCTTTCTTATCATCGGGTGTAGCATCCTTGAAATAAACCAATCTTTTGTCCGCATCTATTTTTACGGGCGTATGGTATAGTCTAAGATTGACCTTATAACGGTCAATGACACGCATCAGCGTATCGGCAACGGATTTCACCCCGAAAATGACCGTACCGGGTGTTGCGAAAACCACGTTCGTTTTATCGGATATGCCTTTCCTGCGGAAATAATCGGCTGCAAGGTACATGGCTTTCTGCGGCGCACCGCCGCATTTGATGGGTGTGGCGGGTTGTGTGAAAATGGCATTTCCGCCCTTGAAATTTTGCAGGCATTTCCAAGTGTATTCAGGATTGATATAATTACTGCAAGCCACCCCATTGTTGAGGGCATCTTCCAAACCATCAATCAATGAGAGGTCATATACAAGTCCGGGGGCGACCACCAAATAATCATAGCCGATGCTTCCGCTTTTTTCGGTTACGACTTTGTTTTCATCGGGAAAGAGAACCGTTGCCCTGTCCTTAATCCATACTACTCCTGAAGGGATGAGCGATGCTTCGCTTCTTTTGGTCTTGCTCATGGCATAGGTTCCCGCACCTACCAATGTAAAAGCCGCCTGATAATAGTGTGTTTCGGATGGTTCTATAATGGCTATGGATAGGCTTGCCTGCTGCTTCTTTAATTGCGCAGCGACCATAATGCCTGCCGTGCCGCCGCCTATAATCAATATTTGATAAGGATTTTTCATCTTAATATAGTTTTAAAGCCAAACTAAATTGTGAAGTAATTTTTTATTGTACAGCTACTTTAGTTACACAAGCAAAAAAATTGGCTTGTTCCCCTTTTAGTCTTTGGGAGGTGATTGCTTGCGGTTCTTCCATTGAAAGGTTACGTTCAGGTAGATGTTATGCTCATGCAACTTTTCATCGCTCGTTACGAGCAAGCGGGAAAGGTTGATATAGCCCATGTCAAATTTCAGGTTGGGCAATACGCTGTATTCCATATTGAGCATAACCCTGTTGTGGTCATAAAAATGTGCGATGCCTGCGCCCGACACGTTCACGAATAATTCATCGTAAATGCCCGATTTCAACCTGTCGGTTAAATCATAGCGAAAACCAAAACGGTTCCTTAAACGGTTAATGTCCGATTGGGGATTTTCAAACACCCGGTACTCGATGGCGGCTCTGTCCACCACATAGAGATTTTTAAAGACCCTGTGCTGTAAATCAACAGCAGCCGAAAAACGGATTTCACTATTGGGATTTGCCGTCACATCGGTGGGCTGCTGGATAATCCTGTAATGGGAAAAGTAGGCGAAAGGCGAAACGGAGATTTTTATATTCCTGTTATGCTGGTAGTGTATCCAATTCCTGAACGTGAACATCAGGTTCCTGTCCAACATATCGGAATTGCCCAACCCGTTCTGCCGCCTGTGCTGGAACTCTGCGTCAATCCTGAATTTTTCCCCGGCGGGAATGCTCAACGTGCTACGGAACCAGGCGTTGTAATGCTGCTGTGCCTGCATGGTCTGCGCAATGCAAAGCCCTGCTGCCATGATAAGCAATGGTTTTAACCGGGAAGCCATAACCGTTCCGTGGATTATAAAAGGGTTTCTTTGAGAATGATGTAAACCCCCATTATCAGCACGAACCACCCGAATGCGGGCTTTAGCTTCCTGCCGTCAATTTTTGTTGAAATGTAGCTGCCTGCCAATATGCCGATGATGGCAAGTGCCGTAATCATCAGGATAAACCCCCAATGGATGGCGATATGGGATAGGGAAAATAAAAAGCCTGCCAGCGAATTGATGGCGATGATGACCAAAGAAGTGCCGATGGCTGTTTTCATCGGAAGCCTCATGAAGTTGACCAATGCGGGGATAATCAGGAAGCCCCCACCCGCACCAACCAATCCCGTAAGCATCCCTACAACCGTTCCCTCCGCAAGCACCAAAGGATAATTGTATGGCTGCTGCTTGGTGGTTTCTTCCATTGTTGTTCTTCCGTTTTTAATCATGCCGTAAGCGGCGAAAACCATAAGCAGGGCAAAAAGCAATAACAGCAGGATACCTTTGGTAAGGGTAAAACTTCCGATACTGAAAACATCCTGCGGAATGGCCGGAACGATATATGCCCTTGTCAGGAAAACGGCTACTGTTGAGGGTATGCCGAAAACGGCTACGGTCTTCATATCGACCAGCCCTTTTTTAAAATAGGAGAAAGAACCCGCAACGCTCGTGGTTCCGACAATAAAGAGCGAATAGGCTGTTGCCAAGACCGCATCCACATGAAATAAATACACTAAAACGGGAACGGTGAGAATACTGCCGCCACCGCCGATTAGTCCCAATGATACACCTATAAAGATGGATGCTATATAACCCGCTATATCCATAGATTTCTGAAATTGATACCGCAAAAGTGCATCAACTCAAAAACCTGTACAGCTACTTTGGTTACATAAGGGTGATTTTGTTACGGCCAAGCTGGACAGCCCCGCTTTCTTCCAGTTGCTTCAATAGCCGTGAAACCACAACACGAGCCGTACCGAGTTCATTGGCCAGTTGCTCGTGGGTGATAGGGATTATTTTGGACTGTGTAAGTTCCGATTTCTTTTTGAGCAGGGAGAGTAAGCGTTCATCCACTTTTTTAAAGGCAATGGCGTTGACGATTTCCAGCAATTCTTCAAAACGTTTGTGGTACAGACGAAAGATATAATCCAGCCATTGCGGGTGTTCTTTAATGAACAAGGTCACTTTATCCATAGGAAGAAAAAGTATTTCGGCATCTTCCTCCACTTCGGCTTTTACTTTGCTCGTCTCATTGTGCATCCCGCCAAGAAAAGACATGATGCAGCTTTCACCCGCCTTGATATAGTACAGCAGGATTTCCCTGCCGTCTTCTTCCGTCCGTATTACTTTCATCATTCCTTTAGTCACAATGGGGATGGAACGGATATGGGCGTTTTCATTTAGAATAACGCTCCCGGCTTCGTACCGCTTCTGTATGCTGTGCTGATACAGCTTCTCCACCAATTCAGGTGATGACTTAAATTCTGATATTTGCCCTAAATCTTCCATTGTACTTTTTACCATACAATAATACGCAAAAAACTTTGATTGCAGGTTGGCCTTGATTATCCCTGCTGTACCAAGTGCTGCAAATCCGGGTCATTCTTGATGCGCTCCATTTCGTTTTCAACGATGTTCATAACATCCAGCTTAATCTGTTTGTAATTGGCTTCAATCTGCTGTTTCATATACTCTAATAAATTACAAGTTTCTAGGCCACTATTTTTTCGGAGCCGTTTACATTTTTGTTAATTTCTCTTGG
>NZ_SBJH01000090.1 GCF_004368405.1 Olivibacter sp. XZL3 | reverse complement strand
GCTTTTTATCCAAAGATATATTTCACGATCTATTCTCATTTCTTGTATTTATCCTTCAGAGTTCAAACTAACGATATTATCCGCTCCGTTCTCATCGGTAAAGGACAATATCTGCGGTATCTTTTTATAGGCTTTGGTTTCTGCTGCCACCTTATCATTGTCCACCACGATTTCAGCATGGAAGATTTTCTGCTCGATGCGTTCATCGAAGTTATCGGATACCGAACCCACGAACATACCCTGTGTAAGCGTGGAGATTTTAGAGGCTGGTATCAGGCTATCCATTTGGGTGGATATGGAAGTGGATTTTTCATTGCGGTTGATGGTCATGCTCTGCCGTTTCTGCAACACTTTTCCGAAACGCTCACTTAGGCTTTTTGCCGTCTCGCCGACTACCTGACCGGAGAAAATATTACCGACCGTATTTTGGATTACCTTGCTTTCCTTGTCGCCGTAATCCCTTGTTAACTGCGAAAAGTCCTGAAATCCTAAACATACAGCCACCTTATTACTTCTCGCCGTTGCGATAAGATTGTCCAGCCCCCTGAAATAAATTGTGGGCAGCTCATCTATGATAACTGAACTTTTAAGCTGGGCTTTTTTATTGATGAGTTTTACAATGCGGGAATTGTACAAACCCAATGCTGCGGAATAAATATTTTGGCGGTCGGGGTTATTGCCCACACACAAAATCTTTGGCTCTTTCGGGTTATTGATGTCCAGTGTAAAATCGTCTCCGGTCATCACCCAATAAAGCTGCGGACTAATCATTCTTGATAAAGGGATTTTTGCCGATGCTATCTGCCCTTGTAATTGGTCTTGTGCGCCTCCCTGCCACGCATCCATGAACGGCGATAAATAATTTTCCAGTTCCGGGTATGAAGTAAGTATTGTAAATACGTCTGCGTATTTTTTGTTCAGCAATTCGATGGCGTGGGGAAAGGTGCAATACTTGCCATCTTCGTAAATTCTCAAATACCAAATGATAGCAGCTAATAAAATAATTGGGCTATCCACAAAAAAATCCCCTTGTTTCAAAATCCAGCTTTTGTTAAGGTTGAGCATGATGGTATAAGCAGCTTCGTAGGCATCCGATATGTCCGTCATGAAATCAGGATTAAGGGGATTGCATCGGTGGCTCCGGCGTGGGTCATCGAAATTTATCACATAGAATTTGGGCTTTACCTTATACTTATTGGTGTGCTTTAGCAGGTGGTTATAGGCAATGGTGGAAAGGTCATCGAATTTGAAGTCGTAGATGTACATCGAAAAGCCCTTTTCGATGTGCTGTTTGATATAGTTGTTTACGATGGCATACGATTTTCCTGAACCCGGAGTACCCAACACGATTGCGGCACGAAAAGGATTGACCACGTTAATCCAGCCATTGTTCCATTTGCCTTTGTAGTAAAACTTCGTGGGGAGATTGACAGAGTATTCATTTTCCATCAATTTGGTTTCCTGTTGGAAACTCTCGTTCTCATTATTAAATACGTCATCCATGAGGTTGTTGCGGAGCAGTCGGCTCATCCATACCCCCGCCATGAGCAGGGCGATATACCCCATGCCCGTTGTCAGGATGTAAAGCGATGTGGCAATTCCTGCGGACAGCTTTAGTAATGGTGTGTTCAGGAAGAACAGCACAAAGCCGATGGCTAAGGCAACGTAAATCTTAGTCCACGTTATCTTTTCGTTCTTTACGCCCTTAGTACCGAGGCAACTCAACGCCAGTAATACCAGCGCAAAAATCTTGGTGTAAAGCGTGTGTGTAAAAAGCCCTGCGGTGCGGTTGAAATTGGTCAGTATCTTACCGATGATTTCCAGTGTCCAGCCTTGCCCGGCAAAGAACCCATAGCAGAACCAATAGAAGTGCATCAACACGATGATGATGCTTACTGCTCTTATGAAAGCCATGATTTTGGCTAATCCCCTTAAATCGTCTTCTCCTTGCATAATCCAAAAATTTGTTTTGGTGCAAGTGTAGCCGCTATGGATGTTGGCCTGCCGGAAGCGGGGTCAGATGGCTTTTGGTGGCATTATTTGGCACTAATCTAAAACCACAATGACCAAGATGTTAATCCTGGTCATTGATGGTTACGCTTCGGGTAATTTAGTGGCGAAATATATATTTGTTAATTTAGCACCAAAGAATAAACAGAAAAATGTATGAAAACCATTTATCGGGGAATATACGGGTTCGCTCGTCCTTTGAGGTCATTGCGTTGAGAACATACCTTGAAGAACAAAAAGAGAAAGTCACACTTCCGCACACACATGGCTTCTATCAGATAATTTGGTTTAAGTCAGGTAGCGGTATGCACATGGTGGATTTCAATAAATATGAAGTGTTTGAAAATGCGATATTCTTCATCGCAAAAAATCAGGTACAGTGTTTTTCCCTTGCACCAAACAGTGATGGTTTTGTCATCAATTTCGATGAGGAATTTCTCGTGCGGAAAGATGAGGATGTAGATTTTTTCCTGAAATGCAACCTTTTCAATAACCCTTATCAAACGCCCTCCTGTTGTGTGGAAAGCGGTTGGGAATACAAACTGGACGAGTACATTGCCCAAATGCAGGTAGAGCTTTCCGAAAAGAAATCCTACGGTAAGGAAGAATTACTAAGATTGTATTTAAAGGCATTTCTCATTCAGGTACAGCGAAGAAAACACCAGCTTGAAGAAATAGAAAGCGGCATCAATCCTTTCCCGGTTGATGAAAAAAGAAACCTGTTGGTTCCCTTTATCAATGAAGTGGATTTGAACTTCAACAATAACCTTACCGTGAGCCAGTACGCAGACCTGCTCCATATTTCTTCCCGAACCCTCTCCAATCTAACGCTGCAACTTTTGCAGAAACGTCCTATAGCCCGAAACACCTGCTCTCAACATATCCGTAACGCTTTTCACGGCATCGTCCGTACTTAAAAATAATACTCTCAAATGGGGGTGTTCTTCGAGCAGCAATTTAGCCGCCGCAAAATCTTCTTCTACGACACACACATCGGGTAGCTCTACGTCTTTTTTTATTATTTGAAGTGCTTTCTGTACGTTACCGACTTCAAATTGTACGATATAGCCGGAGTTTTCAAGCTGGTTTACGGTAATATATCGAAGCTGTGCATTATCATCCACGATGGCCACCCGGATGGCCTTTTGATTATCGTTCATTATTTTGTTGTTTTATTTTTAAGTTTAAACCATCCCAACCAATTGATACTTGTAGAGATAACGGCTGGCTTTGCCTTTTCTTCCTTTTGTATATCCCGGATGCCATGAGCGACCAGCCAGTCGTAAAAACTTTGGACATCTTCGGGTTGGAAATGTATTATTTTTCCGCTTTTAAGAGATATGCTGAAAAAGTCAATGGTAACGGCAAAAGCCGATAATTCGGAAGCAGGAAATTCAAAGGCAGGATAGGTATTTTTTGCAGTGTCCATAATATCCGTTTTTTGGTGTTGGAGCCTGCAATAAAAAAGCGCAGGCAACTACACTTACCGACATTAAGGCACTGGTACGCCTCTCTCCGAATAAGCGAGCGCCCACGCCAAAGCATGAGCGTTCTTACTTATTGTCTCGGAGATATAAAATTTGCCTTTCTACGTTCTTATGATTTGGCGATATAATTCTGCTCCAAGAGGGTCAGAATATCGCTTTCCTTATAGATAATCTTGCCCCCAATCTGTATATAGGGCAGGATGCTATCGTCACGGTATTGCTGCAATGTCCTTTTGCTGATATGCAACAGTTTACATACATCTTCGCCCGAAAGGTAAATCTCTCCATTGAAGACCGGGCGAAAGTTCTCCAGTATCAACTCCATCCGTGTACGGAGTTCATCGAATTTTCTTTTATAGTATGCTATTTCCTCGGCATCGTTATCAAAAAGTTCCATGCTCATTTGTTTTAGGTGTGGCATCGGAACCAAGCAAACGCTGTACGTCCGAAAATTTATAATAGTTCTTCCGGTTCAGTTTTGAAAAGGGCAAAAGTCCTTTGTCCTTGTAAGATTGCAGGGTACGTTTGGCAATGCCGAGCATCAGGCATACCTCCTGATTATCGAGCCACCTTTCTCCGTTAAAAATGCCTGCATACGCCTCGCTTGCATCGGTGGCAAGCTGTAAGAGTTCGTCCACCTCTTTTGTAAGTTCCATGAGAACCGATTTCGGTATTGCTATCACTTCCATAATCCTTTCCTCCATTTTTCACGTCAGAAATGGAAAATAGGAAAGGTTATAAGGCGTATCTTAAATGCGTGTGTGTTTGGCTTTGAGTGGTAAGGTTTGGCGCAAAAGAAAACGGTACAAGCCTGTAAGACCTGTACCGTTTATAAGATTGTATGGATTGTTTACCGGGGCTTTTGCACTTCTGTATTATTGGATGCTATTTCCTTTTTCTCTCTTGAATATACCCATAACGATAGCAGGCCGAAAATAATCAAAGCATAAGCTAACCATTTGCCGACCCGTTCGATAAACTTAATGGCAACCGATTTTTCATAGCTGGAAAAACCCTCCGCTCCGGTGGGGCTGCGCCTGTAAAACTTCCTGCGGTTAATCCAATAACGTAACGCCAAACCCAATACCAAAAATATAATTCCGATTACTAATGATGATGCCATAATTCTACTGTTTAAAATTTACTACAATATCCGCTCCGCTATAAACAAAAATACAATTTATAAACGTGGGCTGGATGAAGAAAACTACCCAACTTGGGAAAACTTTTTTGTTTTTAACGCTTTTAGTTTCTCGTGCATATCAGACCAATACGCCTGCCGTTCCCTGTCGCTTTCCGTTGGCGGGTGGTGCTGATATTCTTTGTACCAACCTGTTTGCCGAATGGCTTTTTTAAGGTCTGTTACTTCAATCCATTGCCGGTTTTTATCTCTTATTTTCATTGCCCCTGATTTTAAAGGCAACCGCCATTGCAGACGGTCGCCTGTGGATTTCTAATTGCCTTTTAATGTTGTTTTTAATATCCTTTTGCTGCCGAAAAGCAGGTGAATAACCTGTTTTAATTCAATGCTACATTCATTGCTGTAACTATATTCAATCAGGCAATAAATGGTAAAGATTGCATTTTGCTCTGTGTAAAGCAGATTGCCATACCTGCTTGGTTTTCCGTACACGGCTTTGCCATAGTTCTTGATATTGCTATTTGCAACCTCTACAAGCTGATACCAAAATTCTGCTGAAAACTTTGCATTTTTCTTCCATCCTCCACGAATTGACAGCTCGTTTTGTTTGAAGTATTCGCATTGCCTTTTTACCGTCTCTTGCAAGTCTTTTACTTTTTCCGGGAATAGTCTTGTAATCAATTCCCCTTTATCCAAATTGGTCATTTTACTTAATGCTTTCATATCCCGTGATTTTTTGTTGTTAATTTTCGGCGGTATAAACGCCATTTACATAGTAGCCTATAAGCTGTTCCCAAAGCCGTATTAACCCGTCTCTATCTACATAGAAATATTCCGTTTTATTGCAATAAATGATGTGTATAGCTTCGTCTTTGTATTTCGTTTCGAGGCTTTGTGATTTAGCCAAACTTTGGGCTTCTTCTATTGATTTTGCTTTCATATCTCTTGATGACTTTTTTAAAGGCAACCGCCATTGCAGGCGGTCGCCTGTGGTTGTTATTCCCAATCTTCCCTTATGGAGTTTGGGTCTGGTTGTATTACCTCCATATTATCCCATACATAGTTGAAAATTTCCTTTATGTCTTTGTCGGAAAGTTTACGGAGCATGATTGCGTGTCGGTAATCGTCATATAAGTGTATTTCACGATTTGGAAAACTGCCTGTTGCAATTTTACATGCACTTCGTCCGCTCCTTATACATAGATGCAGTGTATTATCACTCCAACCCTCATAACCGAGTATAAGCGTTTCATCCAAAGGAACTGCACCGGGCAAAGCCTTGTTAACAGTAGGGTCTGTGAATGTCAATTTTGCAAGGCGGTTGCAATAGGGCATACCCTCATGTTCTGCCATCGTTTTGGCAAACAATACCTGCTCAATTGCTCCTTTGGGGTTTTCTATACCAAATAGCGGGGTTTCAATACTGAATGAGATTTTATTTTTCATGTCTTATTTGTTTATATTTTTTATCATTTTTTCATGTCCAAAAAGCAGGTGTATCGCCTCTTTTAACTTGCTGTCGCAATTTTCCCTCTCTGCATATTCTATCAGGCAGTTTGCGAGAAATATCGCATTGTAGCCGTCAAAAAGCTGGTCGGAAAATACCCGCAAGCTGCGGTGTAACATTACGTTGTACCGCTTTAACATCTGTTCGGTATTGCCTACCAAGCCAAACCAAAAATCTGCGGTTATTATGGACTTGTCTGCCCAAATGCTGCGCATATATTCCTCCTGCGCTCTGAAACGCTCCGTTTCCTCTTGTACAAAAACGGTCAATTCTTTAAGGGTGTCGGGGAATAGCTTTGCAAGCAAATACGCCCGTTCTACATTGGTCATTTCTTTTAATGCTTTCATTGTATTGATTTTTTTAAAGGCGACCACCATTGCAGGCAGTCGCCTGTGATTGATTAATTAAAACTGAAAATATCCGCTCCGTCCTGCGCAAAGGCTGTGCATAGGTCAAAGGCTTTTTGGGTCTTTAACTGCGCAGTACCACCCATTACAATACTCTGTAATTTGGCTTCATCATTCTTGTAATTGCGTACATTCTGATAGTAGCCTGTCACGGCATTGTATGCTCCGAACAGTGTGCCTTTAGTGGTATTCATTTGTTGCGTGTCGCTTGTCATGGCGTATGCAAAGGCATCATCTACGATATTTTTGAATACGGTGGAAATTTCATCGTAATTGCCTTTTTCCAAGTGGGTCAGGGTTTCCTTGTTTGGGCATAGCGCAAGCTGTATCAGCTTTCTAACCTCCCTGTCAGATACCTGTACTTTCGTCCATTGGTTAAAAATCCCCTCTAACTGATTGCTAAGGGTGTTCGCCAATCCCATAACTTTATGCGCATTGTCAAGACGTTGTTTTGCTCCTGAAGTGTGCTTAATGCGTACAACGTTGCTCATGTTGTGAAGTGATGCGTTAAGCGTGTTTTGGCAAACGATACGAATAGGTGTAAACGCTGCGGTTATGCTGCCGCTACCGTCATGGCTTGTTGTAAGGAAGATGTATTTTTCGGTTACATCGTCCCCGTTCCCTACACGGATATAGTCGGGCAATTTTGCAGTAATGAAAATGCGTTCGCCGTTTCCTAATGCTCCTGCTGTCTCGTACAGGATGCCATCGCCACCGCCTACGATTTCATCAAAGAAATTAAAGGCTTCCCGGTTCTGCACTATATGGTAGTCTTTGCCCACTACGCCTAATACTGCATTGTTATCGGTTCTGATATTGGCGAAGTAGTTGGGTACGTGTAACTGGCTGTCCGCTATCTCAATGCCCTGTGCGGTTTCGATGATATTGGAGCCTGTGGTAAACAACGGACTTTTTACGACTTCGTAGTCAAGCCCTGCGTGTTTTATCGCTTCCGCACTTGTCGGGTAATCCTCGATGATTTGCCCTAAGTTGTGCCATGCTTTTTCCTTTACGCTAAAGAATGAATAACGTCCTGTACTGCTGTTGAAATTAAGATTGTGTGCCATGATTTTTATTTTTTAGTGATTGTTTTGAATTGATTTTTTTCTGATTTATTCGGTAATGAGAGGAGGTGCTGTTTCGTTTCATTACCATTTCCAATGCTGTTAATCTTCATGCTTGACATTTTTTTTATTCGTCTAAAGAGCCGGAGTATGCTATGTTTCGTTTCACGAGCAGGAAAGGTTAGTGTTTAGGCGACACAAGGTTTTGGGAAAAAATATTTGCCCAGCGGGCGGGGATTTTTTTTCAAACTTGCATGACCTTTTGTCGGCGTTAAGAACACGGTCATACCTTTGCTCTTGGAACGAAACAAAAACAGCATACAGGCTCTTTGAATAAAAAAACAGGGATGGAAATAATGAAGATGGCATTGGCAAATGGTTCCCAATGGATTGAAATAACACTTCTAATTCACTGGATTTCTGAAATCCGTTTTGATACTATATGTGGCTATGAAAGCCACATGGATTTTGGAGGAATAGATTTATAGCAAACCCAAAGTAATGGGCATAAAAAAAGCAGGATGGTTAAATCCTGCTCAAACGGTGTAACGATAATACTAAACGGCAAATTCTAATTCTTCTTCATCAACAATAACCTTGACATTGGTAATAACTTCCTCCTGCGTAGCTTCTTCCGCTTGCATGGCAACAAATGCGTTTTCCATAGCTGCGAATTTTGGAGAAACCAAATCCATATCCTTGCTGATTTTTTGGCTGGTAATCTTGGCATAAATCTGTGTAGTAGTGATATGCTTATGCCCCATCATTTTGCTAAGGCTTTCAAGAGGTACACCCTCCGTTAAGAACATTGTGGCGAATGTATGACGGGCTGTGTGGAACGATATTTTCTGCTCTGTAACAATGCCCGCTTCGTCAATAAGTTTTCTTACGTGGACGTTACAGGTTGAGTTGGATGGAACCGGAAATATAAAATCATTGCGTGTAACCCCCCTGTACTTTTCAATGATACGTTTGGGGATTTCCATAAGCCGGACGTTGGACGCAACGTCTGACTTTTTCCTCCTGCTGATAATCCATTGATGCCCGTCAAAAAAGGATTGAATATTGCTCCATTTCAGCTTCTTAATATCAATGTACGAAAGCCCGGTAAAACAACTGAAAATAAACAGGTCTTTTACGAGTTCATACCGCTGTTTGGATGGCTTTAAAAGCATGAGTGTCTCCACATCTTCTTTTAAAAGGTAGCTACGGTCGGTTTCCTCCATACTGATTTCATAATCGGCAAAAGGATTATCCCGTATCAACTTGCATTTGACCGCAAGCTTCGCCAGTGCGATAACTGGCATGGTATAGACCCATACGGTATTATGGGTACATTCCTTGTCAATCCTCAAAAAGAAGTCAAACTCACGTATAAAGTCCGACTTCAATTCCCGGAAAGCCATATCCTCCCTGTGGTAGCGTAGCTTGATAAACTCCGCAAGGTGGTCATACACTTTCTTATATTTGGCTAAAGTGCTTTTTGACCTTTCACCTTTTTCCACCATTCTTTCAAATTCCTTATTCTCATTTTGAAAGACCTTTAGTATAGCATCATCCATCACGCCAACACCGAGAAACGTGAGCTTTACCTTGTCGGCGGTGGCAAAGCCCTCGTCTTTCATCATGTCCTCGTAAATCTTGTCGATGCGTGTCCGTATTTTATCCAGCTTGCCGTTTAGGGTTACGGCAACGTTGCTCTTGCCCAAAACACGTCCATACTTCAAATCCCAATTGTCGGGGTGGATTTCCAGCTTGGTACTGAATGATGCAGGTTTTCCATCAACGGTAATTCTTCCCATGATGGCTACCGCTCCATTCTTCTTTGGCTCGTTTTTCTTTAGGTAGAAAAGTAGCTTAAACGTTGACCTTTTCGTCTGTTCCATAACTCAATTGTTTAATGTTTTAAAATTAAAAATCAATGAGTTACAAGGGGAGATGAAAAGGAGTGCAAAAGACTGAAATATAATCAGTTATATTGAGGTTGGTTAGGCGGTAATCAGTAACGATTTAGTAACCTAACCCTGTCTTTTTAAGCCCAAAAACCAAAGTACAGAGACTTCCAATTTCAGCCCCACGTTTTATAAACTACTGTGTTTTAGCGGACTTCGCCGTTTTGCTTATTTTTGCTTTTTGCCATTATTTTTTTCAAAAAATATTAGCAGAAAGCAAAATTAAGCAAAATGGTTAAGACCATTCATATACAGTAGTTTATAAAACGTGAGGGAAAATTTGGAAGTAGGTGTCCGACAGGTTTTGAGCTTAAAATGACAAGGTTAGGTTACTAAATCGTTACTGACTATAATCCAATCGGCAACGACATAATACGTTATATTTCAGTCATTTGCACTTGTTTTCATATCCCCTTGTAACTCAATAAAATTTAATTTTAAACGTTAAACAATTGAGTTATGGAACAAGAGAAAAGATCCACATTCAAACTGCTTTTCTACCTGAAGAAGAATGAACCTAAGAAGAACGGTAACGTGCCTGTTATGGGACGTATCACTATTGACGGAATACCAAAATCCTTTAGTACCAAACTGGACATCAACCCCAATAATTGGGATTTAAAGCACGGAAGAGTTTTAGGTAAAAGTGCCCAGGCCCTGGGTACCAATCTCAAATTGGACAATATTCGGGTGCGTATCAACAAGATTTACGATGATATGCTCAAGGATGAAGGCTTTGCAACTTCACAAAAAGTAAAGCTGTCCTTTTTAGGGGTTGGTGTAATGGATGATGCCATTCTTAAAGTATTTAAAGACCAGAATGAGGATTTTGAAAGGATGGTCAGCAAAGGAAAACGTTCTCAGAATACTTACAATAAATACAAGACTGTATACAACCATCTTAATGAATTTATCAAGGAACGCTATCACAGGGAAGATTTGGCATTTCGGGAACTTACTTCAGACTTTATCCGGGAGTTCGATTTCTTTCTACGAATAGATAAAGAATGTACACATAATACGGTTTGGGTTTATACCATGCCGGTTATTGCTTTGGCTGATCTTGCGATTAAAAAAGGCCTTATACGCCAAAACCCTTTTGAAGATTACGAAATCAGTATGGAAGAAACTGATCGTAGCTATCTTTTAAAGGAGAATGTAGAAAAGCTAATGCTTCTAAAACCGTCGAAGGACAAATATGAATTTGTAAAAGATATTTTCATTTTCAGTTGCTTTACAGGCCTTTCTTATATTGATATTCAAAAGCTGAAATGGAGCAACATACAGTCCTTTTTTGATGGACACCAATGGATCATCAGCAGAAGAAAAAAATCAGATGTTGCTTCAAACGTCCGCCTATTGGAAATTCCGAAACGTATAATTGAAAAATACAGGGGACTTACACGTAACGATTATGTTTTTCCGGTTCCTTCCAATGCTACCTGCAATAGCCATGTAAAGAAAATGATAGAAGAAGCAGAAATTGTTACAGAACAGAAAATAACCTTTCATACTGCACGCCACACATTTGCTACCATGTTCCTGACCGAAGGTGTTCCACTTGAAAGCCTTAGCAAAATGATGGGACATAAAAATATTTCTACCACACAGATTTACGCCAAGATTACAAGTCAAAAAATCAGCAAGGATATGGATTTGGTGGCTCCTAAATTTAAGGAGATTGAAGACGCATTTTTGACAGTCTTATAATTAACTTCTATCAATAACGAGCAGAACTTATCGGTTCTGCTTTTTTTTTTTGTAGCCAAAGCACATTTACTTTACTTTCCTATTCCCCTACTGTAAAAGAGCTTTTCGGCTACTCCTGGAACAGAAGATTAAAAAATATTGCCATCAACTTCTCCCATACAAAATAATTTTTTAATCCTCCGTAAGTGTGGCTCTAATAGGCACACAGCTTTGAAAAAGTGTTTTAAAAATTCAGCGAATTGGAAGTGTTATTTCAATTCACTGTAAACCATTTCTCAATGCCATCTTCTTGGCTTCCACATTCATTTTATCCAAAGACCCGTATGCTTTTTTGTCCCATTTCAAGAGCAAAGGTATTTCCGTGTTCTTAACGCATCACAAAGGTCAGGCAAGTTTGGAAAATAATCTCCACCCTTTGGGTAGTATTTTTTTCCAAAACCTTGGTGCTGCTAAACACGAACCTTTTATGCTCGTGAAACGAAACATAGCATACTCCGGCTCTTTAAACGAATAAAAAAAATGTCAGACAGAAAGATTAAAAACATTGGAAATGGTAATGAAACGAAACAGCGCCTCCTCTCATTGCCGAATAAATCTAAAAAATAATAACTCAAAATTAAAGAATATGAACATCACAGGAAGACTGACAAGGGATGCGGAAGTACGCACAACGTCACAGGAAAAACAAGTAGTAAACTTTTCGATAGCAACCAACGACAGCTACCGTAACAAACAGGGCGAACGCATAGAGCAAACTACCTATTTCGATTGCTCATACTGGATAAGCCCGAATGTAGCGAAGATACTCACTAAAGGCACATTGGTAGAGCTGACAGGCAGGGTAAGTGCTAGGGCGTGGACAGGTAATGACGGAGAAGCACACGCAGGATTAAATTTCCATACCTCAAACATCAAACTGCACGGAGGGGGCAAGAAATCAGAAACCGCACAAACTACCACAGGAACAAGCAACAACAAGGCTGAGGACGACCTCCCATTTTAACAACGAATATTTCAAACATTTAAAATCATTTTATCATGGCACATAATATCAATTTCAACGAGAGAACAGGGCGTTATTCATTCTTTAGCGTACAACAAAAAGCGTGGCACGGTTTAGGGCAAATCGTGGAGCAATACCCTACAAGCGAGGAAGCTATCAAATATGCAGGGTTAGATTATGAAGTCGTAAAATCTCCATTGTTTACAAAAGGTTCGGACATTATCGAAACCACCAATGGCATAGAGATAGGCAGTACTGAATTAGAAGTACCTAATTATTACGCTAACATTCGCACCGATAACAATGCAGTATTGGGAGTAGTCGGCAAGGATTACCACATTGTACAAAACCGTGAAGCCTTTAATTTCTTTGATGCCATTGTAGGCGGTGGCGAGGGCATTCTGTACGAAACCGCAGGAGCATTAGGCAACGGAGAACGCATTTTCATCACAGCCAAACTGCCCGACTATATTCGTGTGGGTAATGGCGATGATGTTACGGAAAAGTACATTTTCTTAACTACTTCGCACGATGGTAGCGGAAGTATCACAGCCGCATTTACACCAATCCGTATCGTTTGCCAAAACACCTTAAACGCTTCGTTACGCAGTATGACCAACGTTGTCCGCATCAAACACACTTCGGGAGCAAAACAACGTATCGAGAACGCTCACAAGATTATGGGACTTGCAAACACATTGAGCAACCAATTAGAGGGCATTTTCAACGAATGGGCAAAAGTAAAGGTAACAGACCGTGAAATTAAAAAGCTAATCCAATTGGCACTTTGCCCGAATAAGGAAACGCTTGACCTTATCAAAAAAGGTGCAGAAGATGAAATTTCCACCGTGTTCAAAAACACCGTAGAGGATGCCTTTGCATACGCAATGATAAGCGACACCCAACAAATGAATACTACCAAAGGTACATTGTTCGGAGCGTATAATGCGGTTACTGGCTACTATCAGAACGTAAGAAAGTACAAAGACGATGAAGCCAAGTTACAGAGTATTGTACTGGGTGGAACTGCTCAACTCAAGTCACAGAAAGCATTTGAATTGTGTAATGGCTTTGCATTAGATGGAGCAGAAATCTTTAATCTTAATTAAATAACAACAGGCTACCGCTTTAGTCGGTGGTAGCCTACTAAAAATATTCATTATGGCAAATTGGTGCAGTAATACGGTTGTATTCGAGGGAAAACCCGAAACAATCACAGCAATACAGGAACTTTTTCAATTAATGAAGAAAGAGGAAGAAGAAACAGAAGAAGGACGATTACCCGAATTTATTTCTAAAGACAATGGCGGTTATTTCTTCAATATCTATTGGAACGAGGGCGATGAAGGACAATTTCAGTATGAAACAAAGTGGTCGCCTAATATAGAAATCATTCAAAAGATAGCGGAACATTACGATGTGAATTTTACACACGACTATGAAGAAATAGGCAATCTAGTATATGGCAGAGCAACATTTTTTGACAAGGTACTCACAGATATTTATTTAGAGGACGAGGATTTTGAGCAATACAATTTCAATGAAGAAACAGATACGTACCATTTCGAGGGGAAAACATTCGATAGCGATTGTGAGATACTAGAAACACTTTTAGAACGAAAACTATCATTGCTATGAAAATAACAGACTTGAACGGTTGTCTTATTGAGGTAACGAACCTCAGAGAAGCTATTGAAATAGCAAGGCAGTACAAAGAGTATCGCCACGAGGATAAAAGTTTCTCAGAGTTTGACAAACGGCAAAAAGCCTATTGGGCAGATATGCACGAGAAACTAGAAAAAGCAAAGGAAAAAGCAACAACAATTAAAATTTCAGAACTATGAACGCAAATTTTTTCAATCAGATAGCACAGTTGGACTTTACAGGAGTTTTACAACTAAACATAGCCAAAGGAGCAGAAAGCAACCTAATCGTATCAATAATACTCAACAACGAGCAATGCGGAGATAACGCTAAAAACCTCATTCCCCCATTGACATTTAACGCCACACCACAGGAGTTTGACGAGGGATTTTTTCAGCAGATAACCACACCTATACAAAAGGCTTCGGGCTTAATGGTGGATATGGAAGTATTTATGAAGCAATTAGAAGAAGCTAAAAAACAATCAGCAATGGACAAAGAAAAAACAGAGAAAGAGAAAAAAGATAAGGAAGCCAAAGACAAGAAGTATAAAGATGGTATGGCAAAGGCTGACGAACTGGAGAAAGACGGCAAATTCCGTGATGCGTGGATGAAAGTACCCGATATAACAGAGTTTCCCGAAAAAGCGGACGAAATCCGTAAACGCAAAACGGAATTATCGGAGAAGTTTTCAACACCGAGCCTTTTCGGAGCAGGACAGGAACAAATTGTTTAACGCCAAAATTCAAAAACCATGTTATTAGCAAAGCAATTAGAGAGAGTATTTATACTCAGTGATAAAGGACAACAAATTAAACTGACCGACCCCGAACCAAAATGGAGCGTGGAAGCCGTGATGAATTTCTATGCAAATTCTTATCCGATACTGACCACTGCCAAAGTACCTGCCCCTGTTATCCGTGACGATACAGTACAGTACCGATTTGAGAGTGTAATGGGAACAAAAGGTTAAACCAAAAATCAAAAAAAATGAATTATGCAAGGCAACATCATATCGGGCATCATCAAAACCCCACAACAACCCAAACAGCGGACTTTGCACAAACAATTGGGCGAGTTCGCAGACTGGATGCAAAGACCAAAGAACGCAGACGAAATAAGAAAAGACAAACTGAAATCGGTACCGATAACGGTGCTACCAATGGTTTTCTAAAATGCTCATTTCTGCCTAAACTGCAAGAAGCACAAACCGTACAGGCTTGTGGAAAACCCGAAAAGACGGAAAGGGATTTTTATCAGTCCCTTTCCAAATTGGCAGGTCATTACGGTATACAACCTATGCAGTCCAGGCAATACGGCTATCCCTACAATATCGCTTTGGCTTTGGATGATACAGAAGAACAGTTAAGGAAAAAGTTTTGCGATTGGGAAGAAATACGTTTGATACAGGATAGTAAGAAAACTTATTTCGTTAGCGAGGAACGGTACAGTACAGGTGCGACCCTGTATTACATTCCTGTAGTGCCGTTGTACCGACTATCCAAGAACCCCACCCGTAAGCAAGCCGTACAGTTATTGCAGTCGGTGTGTGCCTACCTGTACCATATTGCAGATGTTCCCTATTATCGACAGGAAAGCAGTTACCTATATTGGATGTATGAAATGGTAACAGAGTGGATTGTAAGCGATGACGAGAATGACGACACCACAAGGTATTTAAGCGAGATTAGGCAATCAGAACATATAGGCGAACGTATGGAGCAGAAAATTTACAACAAGCACAATTTGAGCCGATTTGCCCTCCGTTTAAACTCCTTTAAAATAAAAGATGGCTTTGACCAAGATTGCTACAAACTGGCAAGTGAAGCCTTTGTCTTGTATGAACAATTTCCGAATGCCAACATAAACCGCAATGCCCTGCCAAACGGAGAGGCAAGCGAAGAAGATATGGAAAATAGTATAGGAATGGAAAAGTATGTTTCCTTTTGTGCCGATGCTAAAGGCATTTTGTTTCAAACACTTTTTGAGAGCGTGAACACCGAGTTGCAGGAATACGGACAAATGGAAGAACCTACCATTGTGAAAAGGTTTGATGGTAGTGATATTACTGCCAATACCCTTGAGTTTGAAAACCGTGTTTTTGCCTTAATTGAGGAATTGATATACATACTGAATAACTATTAGATACAGCAAGCGATGAAAGATATAACACAAGACTTCGGAACACTATACCACCCTTTATCGGCTTTGGTTTTTTACCAAACCAAAGGGAATAATAAATACACCTATGTAGAACATTTTGATATGGACAAGAACGGTAATCCTATCAACGCCCATCCTTTGACCGAAAGAGAAGCCAAAGTATTGGCAAAAGCACTCAATACCAAAAAGGAAAAGAGCAAGGCATTTTTAAAATCTAACGGCATTCTGCCTACCAATGTCCTGCACATTAATCCGAGTGAAAACGGTACGGTACTTTGGTACACCAAGCCCCGAAAAGTAAAAATGTTCTTTACTGAAAGTCTTGAAATACCAAACGGTACGGCGAAAGTACCTGCAATGCTTTGGTATGCAAGCAAGCAGAGCCTTATTGTTTTTGCACTAGAAAAAGACCGCAGACCTACCGAAAATACCGTATTATTTCACGCACCATTTTTCAATGTTTACGAGGACGGACACGTATGTATGGGGACTGTAGATATCAATATCAAAAATTCAGCTTCGGTTGAAGAATTTATGCAAGCGTGGGAAAGCTACTTTTTTAACAGCTATGTAAATCGTCAGCAAAAAGTGGACACGATATTTTAAAAACTTAAGGAGTGTTTTCATCAAAAACGTTAGATTTAATTA
>NZ_SBJH01000039.1 GCF_004368405.1 Olivibacter sp. XZL3 | reverse complement strand
CATTCTCTGTAATTTCGCCATCATGCTTGTCAGTTTGTAAATAATAAACTGTCAACCTATATCAGGACAAGACACAAGACACTCACACCTCATATCCTATACCTTAATCCCTACTTATCTATAGAAGTAATTTGCATTTAATAGGCAATTTATCTAAGTTTGTTACATTCGTTTTATAGTCTTCCAAAGAATATATAATACGCTGACCAATTATTTATCATATATATAAGCGTTGCGGGACCTTTGTGTTTATTAATAAAAAATGTAAGCAATATCATTGACTTCATAATGGAAGTATTGTAACGTGGCGGAATTTTATGGTTAAAGCTTGATTATGAAAGATTTAAGGAAGTTTTCTGATGAAGAGCTTTTCGAAGCGTGTGTACAGGGAAGCGAATTGTCGTTTGAAGAGCTGTATAATCGTTATTGGTATAAATTATATGCCGAAGCGCTGAGGCGGCTAAAAAAGGCAGAGGTAGCCGAAGAAATTGTACAAGATCTATTCACCAGTATATGGCTAAACCGCAAAAGAATACGTATTCATAGTTCGGTTGCGGCTTATCTTTTTACATCCGTCAGGTATTTGGTAATAAGTTCGGTACAAAAAGAGATCGTTAGGAAGAACTATAAAGAGTTTTATAAAGGCCATTTTAAAGACTACGACAATTCAACGGAAACGAAAATTGCGTTTAATGAATTACAGCATCAGATTGAGAGTCATGTTCGTCTTTTGCCCGACCGCTGCCGGTATATTTATGAGTTGAGCAGAAAGGAATTTAAGTCTAATAAAGAAATAGCCGATTTGCTCGGAATCTCTGAAAAAACCGTAGAAAATCAATTAACAAAAGCATTAAGCAGGCTAAAGGTAGCAATGAAGCTTTATTCTTTTCAGCTTTTACTGCTGTATTATTTGTGTTAGGATAGATTTTTTGTTGTTCTTTATGCTTGATCATAAAGAACCAAACAATCAAGGCTGGGATGCTACCTTGCACCTGATTGCGAAGCATCACTGGCGCGTATTGGAGCCGTTTCACTTCTTCAATCCGCTTGAGTACTGCAAAGATTTTTCTTGTATCTTTTTGGATCAAGCCAAAAAGTACACGCATTAACGATAAAACTATAAAAACCCATCCTTTAATACTAAGATCTTAATCATTTTGGCTTATTTTTAAAAAAAAAGAATATTTTTTTACAACGACGTAGGGGGTAAAGGGTTTTTAGCCGACTATATCATTGGAAGCTGTTATAAAATAAAGATATACTATAAAATGAAGCGTGAGATTTCCGAAGCCTTAATAAAAAAATACCTGGAGAAGAGTTGCAGCCCAGAGGAAGAGAGACTAGTGGAAGTGTGGTACGAAAAGATGGGCGATTCTCTATCTGCAGAGGAATTTGACCAAATAAGGGAAAACAGGCTTTTGAAAGCGCGCATGTTCTACAATATAAGGAAAAGAAGTGGGATGACAACAGGGAATGTCGGCCCTGAAACCGGTTTGCCGGAGCAGGCGGACAGCAAAGGCTTCCGTTTTAGGGCTTGGGCCGGAGCGGCTGCTGCGATTGTATTCGTTGCTTTTGCCTGGTTGCTGCTAAGAGGATCCTTGGACAGCCTATTTCGAACCGATCAGTTGGTATTGGTAGCGAATGAAAACAAAACCGTTTTAAAGCATCAATTACCGGACGGCAGTGTAGTTTGGTTGGCCCCCCGATCGTCTGTTCAATATGCTGGTACCTTTCAGGCTAAGGTAAGAGAAGTAAGCATGCAGGGCGATGTGTTTTTTGAGGTAGCCAAAGATCCGAATCGGCCGTTCCTGATCAATAGTGGCGCGCTTCGAACAAAGGTTTTGGGTACAAGCTTCCGAATAAGGACTGGCCTAAAAACGGAAGAAGAGGTGTCCGTAGTTACAGGTATGGTGGCTGTCAGCCGTATTGATGGCAACAAGGGTAGCAGCGGACAAGCTGATGATAGCCAGGAAGTGTTGCTGGAAGCCGATCAAAAAGTGCGGTTTGATAAACGCGAAGCACAGCTGATTAAAACCAAAGAAACACCGCGTTCGTCCGTAAAAATGTGGAAAAAAAGAAGTATGTCATTTGAAGACACGCCGCTTAAAAACATCGCCAGTTTATTGGATAGTACATTCAATGTACAAATCGATTTTCAGGATAAAAGGCTGGAAAGCTATACCCTGACCGCTGATTTTAATCAGCTCAATTTAATTTCTGTCATGGAAATAATCAGTCAATCACTCAACCTACAATATGAGATTTCCGGAGATCGCATTAGGTTGATCAAAAATAAGTAACCTCATCATCGCATTAATAACATCGTTTATATGAAGACCTGACTCATTTTTATTAACTAATAATTAACGGTAAGTTTTAAATAAGATAGTTACGATATTTTAAATTACTAAAATATCGATTTACGTAACTATATAGGGCACTATTTGTCCATATTTTAACCATCAAACAGCATTTACATGAGAATCAACCAAAAAAAATCCATGAGGATTAGGTGCCGTGTACTCGGTTTAATCGTTATGCTTTTGCTCCCAGCGGCTGTGTTTGCAAAGCAACCGGAAACTACGCTGGATCTCTCAAAGCGTATCAACCTTAATTTGAAAGGGGCAGAGTTACTGCAAGCTTTGAAGCTTATTGAAGAAAAAGCGTCCATTAAATTTATTTACAGTAAACAAGTTATCGACTTAACGCAAAGAGTGTCGATTGAGGCGAAGCAAGAGTCCTTGCAAAAGGTGTTGGATCAGCTTCTTGCTTCGAAAAACATTCAGTATAGCGTTATTGAGAACCGCATTGTCTTAGGCAAAAAAGTGGCAGCTTCGGCACAGGAAATTGAAGTGAAGGGGATGGTGACAGATGCGCAGGGGCAAGGAATTCCTGGCGTAAGTGTACGCTTGAAAGGCAGTACTAAAGGAACGGTAACCGGCGCAGACGGGACTTATATTTTAAAAGTAGCGGGATCAGGTGAATTGGAATTTAGTTATATGGGATACACACCGCAAGCGGTGGCGATTGGTGGTCGTACTGTTGTCAATGTGCAGTTGGTGGAAGATAATCAGGCGTTGAGCGAAGTGGTCGTTACCGCCCTTGGCATATCCCGGGAAAAGAAGGCCTTGGCCTATTCAGTGGCGGAAGTCGGCGGTGATCAGTTAACCCAAGCGAAAGAAGTCAATGTCGCTAATGCTTTAGTGGGTAAAGTGGCCGGCGTAGATGTGTCGGGGATGGCTACCGGTCCAGGTGGATCGAGTCGTGTGATCATCCGTGGTAATGGTTCGCTAAGCGGAAATAATCAGCCTTTGTATGTCATCAACGGGATGCCCATGGATAATTCAACCCCGGGGGGCAGTACTACTTCTGCGGGCATGGGATGGAATATAGATCGCGGTGATGGAATTGCCGGCATTAACCCAGACGATATTGAGAGTATCAGTGTGCTGAAGGGCGGACCTGCATCTGCCTTATATGGGTCGAGGGCCGCAAACGGCGTAATCCTGATCACGACAAAGAAGGGCGTTGCTAAAAAGGGTTTGGGCATTGAATTTAACAGCACTTCGACCTTTGAGCGCCCTTCCATGTACCCCGAATGGCAATACGAGTACGGACAAGGCGTTGACGGACGCAAGCCCACTACCCAGGATGAGGCCATTGCAACGGGCCGTTTATCCTACGGGGCGAGAATGGATGGTCAACCGTATGTGCAATTCGATGGCGTAGAAAGACCCTATGCGCCGGCTAAAAACAATCCGCAGCAGTTTTACGAAACCGGACAAACCTATATAAATTCCCTGGCCTTGTATGGAGGAAATGAAGACCTGCAATACAGGGCAAGTGTCTCCAATACCGATGCTCAAGCTATTGTGCCGAATTCAACCTATAAACGTTTAACCACCAATTTGTCGGTAAACGCCAATATCGGGAAAAAGCTTCATTTGGAAGCGGTTTCACAGTACAACTACGATGAGGGTAAAAATCGCCCTAAAGTAGGCTATGCAAACGACAATCCGGCATGGGCGGTCTATATGTTGGCCAATACGGTAGATATCATGTCGTTGTCACCGGGCTATGACGAAGAAGGCAATGAAGTACGATGGAATCCAGTTGCGGAGGCACCAAACTCGTGGTTTGTCGTAAACCGTTACCAGAATCACGATAAAAAGAACCGGTATATTATGCAAGGAAGTCTGCAGTACGATATTCTCGATAATCTTTTTATAAAAGGAAGTGCAAGTCGGGACTATTACAATTCTGAGTTCGAAGCGATACAGCCGACCGGAACAGCCTTTAGGCCCTTAGGAGCTTACCAAAATCTGAAAGCCACTTCATCCGAAACGAATTACATGCTTACATTGAATTATAATACGTCCTTTAACGACTTCAGTTTGTCGGCCATGGGTGGAGGAAATATTCAACGTAACGAATACGATTTAACCACGATTGAGGGAAGTGAGTTTAGGGTGCCGAACTTCTATAGCTATACCAATCTGAATATTCTAACGACTACGCCTTTATACCAAAAAACAGGTATTAACTCGATCTTCGGTTCGGCAGATGTCGGTTATAAAGGTTTGGCATATTTAACCTTCACCGGTCGGCAGGACTGGTTTTCGACCTTAAGTAAACAAAACAACAGTATTTTTTATCCTTCCGTTGGCGGAACCTTTGTGGTGTCGGAAGCTTTTAGTATGCCAAAGGCAGTTAGCGGTCTGAAATTACGGGGTTCCTGGGCTCAAGTAGGTGGGGCCACGCCAACCGCGTATATCTTAAACGAAACTTATTCCATGGTACAGGGAGGACACAATGGAAGGCCTGTTCAGGAACTGACGTCCGATTTAGTGAATAATCCGGGACTAAGACCTCTTACTTCCACTACGTACGAATTTGGTGTTGATGCGCAGTTTTTTGAAGGTCGCCTTGGGGCTGATCTGACCTTTTACAATCGGAAAACGACCGACGACATCGTTGAGTCGAATATCTCCCAGGCCTCGGGTTATAACCGTGCTTTATTAAATGTGGGCGAATTAAACAATCGCGGGGTTGAAGTGCTCTTAAGCGGTGCGCCGATCAAAAAGGAAAAGTTTAACTGGGACGTTACTTATAACGTATCCTACAATAAAAGTGAGATCCAGCAGTTAGCCGACGGTTTAGATGCCATTGTGGTTGGCGACGGCGTTGGAGGAGGAAGTATACGTAATGTGGTAGGTAGACCTTACGGCGCTTTATGGGGATATCGAAAATTGACCGATGAAAATGGTCAGGTGGTTTATAATCCAGAAAGCGGATATGCCGTGAGAGGGCCACTAGAAGAAATCGGGCAGGGCGTCCCACCGCTCATTATGGGTTTAAACAATACGTTTCGTTATAAAGACTTTTCACTGAACGTGCTGATTGATGGGAAGTTTGGGGGCATGATGTATTCCAACATGTATCAGTACGCTTACCGTTTTGGTTTGCCGGTAGAGACACTACCTGGACGCGAAACCGGCTTGACGGTCAATGGGGTGGATCCGGAAGGTAATCCGTTTAGCAAGACCTGGGCTCCAGAGGATATCGACACTTACTATGATAACGACAAGTTCTATACATCCATGTTTATGTTCGATAATGATTTTGTTAAGTTGAGACAAATCATACTTTCTTATAATTTACCGATAGAGAGGTTTCGTTGGGCCAAATTACAGAGTGCCACGATCTCCTTCGTAGGACGGAATTTGCTGACGTTATACCAAGACAAGCGTAATAAGTATTTCGATCCCGAGTCGAGCTATACAAATAGCAACGCGCAAGGACTGGAAGCCTTCGGTGTTCCGAGAACCAGAAGCTTCGGTGTGAATCTAATCGTTAAATTTTAATCACGCAGACAAAAAGAATATGAAAAAGCTTTTTCCCTATATGCTAGCAGTTTCGTTGTGCTGCTTTCTCTCAGCCTGTGATAAAGGCTTTGAAGAGATGAACGTTAATCCCAACGCGTCAACCACGGTGGTACCGGAATACATGTTTACCAAAGCGCTTTTGGATGGTGTCAGTTTTAATTACGTGGGGGCTGCTTATTTAACTATTGGCGGGTCAATGCAACAGACCGCTACCTACAAAGAGGTGCCGGCAGCCGGCGATAAGTACTTTAATGAAACCTATTCGTACAACAGCTGGGAAGCTTATTCTACGGCGGTCATCGAGATAAAAAAAGTAATCGACGCAGTGAGTGCGAATCCCGAGGACGTTAATAAGCTCTCCATAGCCCGTATATGGAAAGTTTTAATTTTTCACCGTCTAACAGATTTATATGGTGATATTCCGTATACAGAAGCGGGCTTTGGCGCTAGCGACCAGAACTATACGCCTAAATACGATACACAATCCAGCATTTACAGTGACTTATTGAACGAACTGGAGGAGTCGGCAAACGCGCTAGACCCCGATCTTCCTACCTTCGGCAATGGGGATTTAATTTACGGCGGAAATACAACAAAATGGAAGCAGTTTGCTTATTCGCTCATGTTGCGCCTCGGCATGCGTTTGACCAAGGTAGATGTAGCCCTTGCCGAAACCTGGGTAAAAAAAGCGATTGCCGGCGGGGTGATTGTTAATGACAACGATCTTGCACGCATCCAGTACGTAGACGGATCGCAGATAGCACAGCGGAATTTCATTGCAACAGGGTTACTGAACACCGACTACCTCAATCCACAGGCCGTGGATAATATCGAAGGGGGTAAGTTGGCGAAGACATTTATCGATCACTTGAAAAACACGGAGGATCCGCGATTAAATGCCATTGCGGTCGTTTGGGTGCGGAACGCCACGGGAACCTATGTGGCCGACACCAGTTCGGCCATTCAAAAAGGAATGCCAAACGCAGCTTTCAACTCCTTCCCGGCAGATTTTGCGACGTATTCCGAGCCCAATCCCAATACCATCTTACGTTTTGACGCCCCACATATTGTTATGACGAATGCCGAAATCAATTTGCTCCTTACCGAGGCGGCACTTCGTGGATGGTATGACGCCAACCCCGCTCAAACCTATGAAGCAGCGGTACGCGCGGCCATGCATCAATGGAGTCTGTTCGGACAATCGGGGGAAATCAGTGAAGCCCGGATTAACTTTTACTTGTCGCGTCACCCATTTAACAGCCAAGGTGCTTTTGAAGAGCAACTTGCGCAGATTTATACCCAGTTATGGGTGTCTTTGTTCCTGCAAGATGAGTATGAAATTTTTGCGAATTGGCGCCGGACCGGCTATCCAAGTCTTACGCCAACCAACTATCCGGGAAACTTAACCGGGGGGACCATTCCACGACGTTTTGTCGTGCCCTTATCTGAAGAAAGTTATAATCGAGACAATTTCAATGAAGCGAAACAAAGGCAAGGGGGAACGAATGCGCTGACGAGCCGTGTGTGGTGGGATCCGGCCAATTAAATTGATATATTATGTATAAGAAAATAGTTCTTTTTATAGTCTTCGGTCTGTTCCATTCGTTGCTTTTTGCACAGGAATACGCCATATTGATTAAAGGCGGACATGTGATTGATCCAAAAAACGGAATTGACGCGATAATGGATATTGCCATTGCCGAGGGTAAAATTGTGAAAATAGCCAAGCAGATCGATGCCAAGGCCACTCAGATAGTCGATGCCAGCAATTTATACGTAACGCCGGGGCTTATCGATATCCATGCCCATCATTTTTTCGGCACCGAACCACATAGTTATTTAAGAAACAGCTTCACCGCTATTCCGCCGGATGGTTTTACCTTTCGAAACGGCGTGACAACGGTTGTTGATGCGGGGAGTCCGGGATGGCGAAATTTTCAACTCTATAAAGATCAAACTATAGATCATTCCAAAACCAGAGTGCTAGCCTTTTTAAACATCATTGGCGAAGGGATGCGAGGAGGGGCATATGAGCAGGATTTAAAGGATACAGATCCGAAGATGGCAGCTTTGGTGGCCAAGCAATTCCGTCCATATATCGTAGGTTTCAAAGTTGCACATTTTGAAGGGCCGGATTGGACGGTTGTTGATCATGCCGTTGAGGCAGGGAAGCTGGCAGGAGATTTACCCGTTATGGTCGATTTCGGTGGCAGTACGCCGCCCTTGCCTTTGTCAGAATTACTGCTAAACCATTTGCGGAAGGGGGATATTCTAACACATTGTTTTGCGCAGATTAATGGCAGGGAATCCATTGTCGATCCGAACCAAAAAAAGGTGAAGGCCTTCGCCCGGGAGGCCCGAAAGCAAGGGCGTTATTTCGATGTCGGTTATGGTGGAATCAGCTTTTCTTTTAGCCAAGCCGTTCCGGCCATTAAAGAAGGTTTCTATCCAGACGCAATTAGTACGGACATCCACATGGGGAGCGTCAACAACGCGATGAAAGACATGTTGAACGTCGCGTCCAAATGTTTGGTGATGGGCATGAGTCTACAGCAAGTAATAGCAGCCAGTACCTGGCAACCCGCTCAAATAATAAAAAGACCAGAATTAGGCCATTTAAGCGTTGGCGCGGAGGCTGATATTGCGATCCTTGCTCTGCAGGAAGGCAATTTTGGGTACTTCGATTATACCGGCTACAAAATCAACGGAAAACAAAAGCTAGCGTGTGAAATGACCGTGCGGGCAGGCGAAATCGTTTACGACTTAAATGGTATTGCCGAACCGATCGTTGTTGCCAATAAGCGAAAGGAACATTAACAAGAATCCTATAACAATCAAATTTATTCATTATGAAAACAGAAAGAAGATCAGTGATTAAAAGGCTATTTGCCTCCGTAGTCGGTGTATTAGGCGTGAACGCCATTGCACAAGCCGAGACGACATCAGCCGGAAAGGAAGCGTTCAACATAACAAAACAGGATGACGTCCCGCTATTTTCGGGATCAACCAAATATAATGGACTGGTGTTCGTTGCCGGTAAAGGAGCCCATTTCGAAGGCGATGTCAAGGCGCATGCAGATCATGTGTTGAAGGAGCTCGAAGCGGAATTAAAAAAGGCAGGATCCTCTATGGAAAAAGTGTTGAAAGTAAATGTCTATTTGGCGGATTTAGCCGATTACAAGGCAATGAATGAAGTATATCAAGGGCGTTTTGGCAGCAAGCCGCCTGTTCGCACTACGGTGGCAACTTATGGGGGCGTACCGGGCAATTCATTGGTGGAAATGGACTGTATAGCCTATGTTTAAAGTGAGTGAGCAGTACCTGAACTTGCGCCTGTTTGTACTTGGCACGCTACTCCTCTTGGCGCATAGTGGCTGGAGTCAACAATTGTCAAAAGAGGAATTGATATTCCTGACATCCGCATGGAAAGGCGAGCGCTTTGAAGACGGAAGGCCGCATATTTCCGATTCACTCCTTATACGCGCCCAGCATATCGGTTTCGATGACGCTTGGACAATTTTAAGGAATGCCGGGTATTACAACCAGTTCGAGGATGGATGGAAGACGGTTCATGACAATAAAGCATTTGTGGGACGCGCAGTAACAGCGATGTACATGCCTAGAAGGCCCGATGTTGAAGATGCTATACTAAAGCAGGGGCACGAACGAGGTTTTCACGGAAACACCAATGCCTGGCCGATAGAACTGCTGCAGGAAGGAGATGTGTATGTTGCCGACGGTTTTGGTAAAGTGGCCGGTGGGACGTTGATTGGTCAGACCTTGGCTACCAGCATCTTTAATCGCACGGGTAAGGGCGTCGTTTTTGACGCCTCCGTAAGAGATTTTGATGGTTTAGCCGAAATAGAGGGATTTAATGCCTTTGTACGAGACTTTCATCCTTCTTTTCTGGAGGAGTCGATGTTAACGGGACTTAATACACCCATCCGTATTGGGAAAGCTATCGTCTTGCCAGGCGATTTAGTCCTATGCAACAAAGAAGGCGTCCTGTTTATACCCGCTCATCTAGCGGAAGAAGTGATTGTCACAGCCGAATTTATTCAGCTGCGTGATGCCTTTGGCAAGGAGCGGATCCAGGAAGGAAAATATAGTGTGGGACAGATCGACAATCAATGGGATGACGCCATTAAACTCGATTTTCTCGATTGGTTAAAAGGACAAGAAAGCAAGGTTAGGCTGACGAAGAAGCAGTTGGATCGGCTCATGGAAAAGAGAACTTGGTAATGATTAAGAACTAAATAAGCTTATGAAGCGCTCATCAATTTATATTGTTGCCTTAACGATAGCCATAGTCAGTGCCCTATTAACTATATGGGGATATTGGACAGGGGATCAGCGGCTATTCGCACCCAGCCTTGTTTTCTTCTTGCTAAGCACCTCAATATGCTTTCGGACAAGGAAGGTACTGCAAGGGTATGCCTATTCGGTGATGATTTTTGCGATGGTAGCCGTCGCGCTATTCTATCCCCAATATTTTGTAAAGATTAACGGTTTTCCGCTAGCCGAGCTCATTACGCCGTTAATTCAACTGATTATGTTCGGTATGGGAACGTCTATGAGTTTACAAGACTTTGTAGGTGTTATTAAACATCCGAAGGGCGTGTTTATCGGTGTTGTGAGTCACTTTCTAATTATGCCGTTTGTGGGATTTTTATTAGCCAACGCAAGCGGATTTTCTCCGGAGATAGCTGCCGGTATCATCTTGATTGGCTGCTCTCCGAACGGCATGGCTTCGAATGTGATGTCCTATATGGCAAAAGCGAACTTGCCTTTATCCATTACCATTACAGCAGTATCGACACTGCTGTCGCCATTGGTAACGCCTATGTTGATGAAGCTGTTGGCGGGGGCCTTCGTAGAAATCCATTTGCTCGATATGATGTGGGATATTCTCAAGATGGTTATTCTGCCGATAGGGGCAGGGGTATTGTTTAACAAGCTCTTTCATGGCAAAATAAAGTGGTTGGACGACCTGATGCCAAAAATATCCATGGCGGGTATAGCGATTATCATTGCGATCATCACAGCTGCCGGTAGAGACAGTTTACTACATATTGGTCCGCAATTGATCCTGCTGGTATTGATACACAACCTCACCGGCTATTTCTTGGGCTATGGTTGCGGCCGGCTGTTCCGGATGTCCGAACGCGATTGCCGGACGATGGCAATCGAAGTGGGTATGCAAAACGGCGGACTGGCTTCTGGTATCGCCAAAGAGATGGGAAAGTTAGCCACCGTAGGACTGGCTCCGGCCATTTTCGGTCCTTTAATGAACGTCACGGGTTCGCTGTTAGCTTCCTATTGGCAACATAAGCCCTTACCTATATCAGATGCTGACCTGGAGACGCTTGCTGAGGCAAAAAATTAAAAAAGAAACATTATGAGAAGAAGAGAATTGTTAAAATATTTGTCCATACTGCCCGCAGGTGGATTAATTACTTCCTACGTTCATGCTAACCCGTTGTTGTCTACGGAAAAGCAGCCCGTAAGTCGTGAACTCTTTAAGGAATTAGGGGTTCGTACTTTTATTAATGCCGCCGGTACTTATACGGCTATGACCGGGTCACTTATGCGACCAGAAGTGCTGGATGCTATTAATTATAGTGCAGCAGATTTTTGTATGTTGGACGAGTTACAAGACAAGGTAGGTGAAAAAATCGCAGGCCTTGTCCGTGCAGAATCAGCGGTTGTTACTGCCGGATGCTTTTCGGCCATGACCTTAGGTCTTGCCGGCATCTTAACCGGTCTTGATGAAGAAAAAGCGACACAGCTGCCTCATTTAGCAGGCACAAACATGAAATCGGAAGTGATTTGTCAGAAAGGGCACGACATTGTTTATACGCATGCACTTAAGAACACGGGTTGTAAAATTGTAATGATAGAGACGAGCGAGGAGCTCGAAAAGGCTATCAGTGAGCGAACAGCGATGCTATTCTTTTTGAATGTGCAGGCTGATCGCGGTCAGATTAGCCACGAGGAATGGGTTGCGATCGGCAAAAAGCATCAAATTCCAACCATGATAGACATCGCGGCCGACGTACCCCCCGTTTCTAACTTGTGGAAATTTCACGATATGGGATTCGATTTAGTCTGTGTATCCGGCGGAAAAGCGATGAGGGGGCCACAAAGTGCGGGCTTATTAATGGGAAGAAAAGCGTTTGTACAGGCCGCTAGATTGCATATGCCGCCGCGGGGATTTAATATCGGCAGGGGAATGAAGGTAAATAAAGAAGAAATACTGGGTATGTACGTTGCTTTAGAAAAGTTCATAAACCTCGATCATGAGCGAGAGTGGGAAACACAGCAAAGGCAGGTTGACATAATGGCAATGGCTGCAAAGAGCATTGATGGGGTTTCCACTGAGGTAAAAGTGCCCGAGTTGGGAAATGTAACACCCACTTTGCATATCACCTGGAACCCCGATAAAGTCAAGATATCAGGAAAGGAACTGCAACAGCGTTTAAGAGATGGCAGCCCCTCTATTGAGGTGGGTGGAAGTGAAGAGACATCGGTGACAGTCACCGCCTGGATGCTAAAACCGGGACAGGAAAAAGTAGTTGCTAAAAGGCTACGGGAAGAACTTTCGGCTGCGGTTTAGCTGAAAGAAGACTTGCTTAAAGCGCGTAAGTAACAGGATGATTTGGTTGGAAGTCCGGCATGACCTATGTCGGACTTTTTTGATGGAATGAATAAGCGATTTTGGCTTGTTCCTTTTTAATTTTTATATCTTTGTCGTCACAAAAAGATCACATTGTAGGTGATTACGAAAACAAAAAATTAGAAACTATTAAATCATAGTTGTAAATGATTAAGATAACACTTCCCGACGGGTCTATCCGCGAGTACGAAAAAGGAACCACATCGTTACAGATTGCACAATCGATTTCTGAGGGCTTAGCCCGCAATGTTTTAGCAGCCGAAGTTGACGGCCAAGTCTGGGACGCTACGCGAGGCATAGAAAAGGACGCATCTGTGCGGCTTCTAACCTGGAATGATAAAGAAGGAAAGTCGACATTTTGGCATTCTTCTGCCCACTTAATGGCAGAAGCGTTAGAAGCGTTATATCCGGGTACCAAGTTTGGGATTGGCCCTGCTATAGAAACCGGCTTTTATTATGATGTGGATTTTGGTGATCGCGCTTTTTCTTCTGATGATTTCAAGAAAATCGAAGATAAGATGTTGGAATTGGCACGTACAAAATCCGATTACATCAGAAAGCAGGTATCTAAATCGGACGCCACCGCTTACTTTACAGAAAAAGGAGACGAATACAAGCTTGATTTGATTAAGGATTTGGAGGACGGCTCCATCACCTTTTATACACAGGGAAATTTTACGGATTTATGTCGCGGGCCACATATTCCGAATACAGGATTTATCAAAGCCATTAAGCTAACCAATGTAGCCGGAGCCTATTGGCGTGGAGACGAGAGCAGGAAGCAGCTGACACGGATTTATGGTGTTACTTTTCCGAAAGCGAGCGAATTGTCTGACTACCTGCGTATGATTGAGGAAGCGAAGAAGCGTGATCACCGGAAGTTGGGCAAAGAGTTGGAGTTATTTGCTTTTTCGGAAAGAGTAGGGATGGGCTTGCCATTATGGTTGCCAAAAGGAGCGATGCTGCGTCAAAAATTAGTTGACTTTTTGCAGCGTGCGCAAATAAAGGCAGGCTACGAGCCTGTAATAACACCGCATATTGGCCACAAAAATCTATATGTTACTTCCGGGCACTACGAGAAATACGGCGCGGATTCTTTTCAACCCATTTTCACTCCGCAGGAAGGCGAAGAGTTTTTGTTGAAACCGATGAATTGCCCTCATCACTGTGAGATCTATAAAACCAAGCCCCGGTCTTACAAAGATTTACCGGTGCGTTTCGCCGAATTTGGTACGGTATACCGTTACGAGCAAAGTGGTGAATTGCACGGTTTAACCCGTGTACGCGGTTTTACACAGGATGATGCGCATTTATTCTGTCGCCCTGATCAGGTAAAGGAAGAATTTAAAAAGGTGATCGATCTTGTACTGTATGTGTTTAAGGCCTTAGGTTTTGAAGATTATACTGCACAGATATCCCTAAGGGATCCGGAAAACAAGAGCAAATATATCGGAAGTGAGGAGAACTGGCTTCTTGCGGAGGCCGCTATCGTGGAAGCCGCTGAGGAGAAAGGACTCAACACCGTCACGGAGCTTGGCGAGGCAGCTTTTTACGGGCCAAAATTGGATTTTATGGTAAAAGATGCCCTTGGCCGTAGATGGCAATTGGGCACGATACAAGTTGACTATAACTTACCTGAACGTTTCGAGCTGGAGTATACAGGTAGTGACAATCAGAAACATAGGCCGGTGATGATTCATCGCGCACCATTCGGATCAATGGAGCGTTTTGTGGCTGTTTTGATTGAGCACTGCGCTGGTGAATTTCCCTTGTGGCTAACACCGGAACAGTTTATTATCCTCCCAGTGTCAGAAAAATACGAAGAATATGCGAAAAAACTTTTAGAATCGCTAAATAATACCGATATTCGCGGGTTGATTGATTTGCGAGACGAAAAAGTGGGCAGAAAGATACGCGATGCGGAAGTTAAGAAAATCCCTTACATGCTTATTGTAGGCGAAAAAGAGGTTGAAAATGGCACGATTTCTGTTCGAAAACATGGCGAAGGCGATCTTGGTAGTATGACTGTAGATGCCTTTAGTAAGCAATTAATTGAAGAAATAACAGTTTAAATTAAGGAAAAAATTTGGCATTAGGAAAACCAGGAATGAGGGGGCCGCGTCCTCCTTTTAAAAAGAAAGAACCCGATCATCGAATTAATCAACATATCAGAGCTACGGAGGTACGCTTAGTCGGTGACAATGTGGAGCAAGGTGTTTATCCAATAAGGCAGGCGCTTGCTATAGCAGACGAGTTAGATCTTGATTTAGTTGAGATTTCGCCAAATGCAAACCCGCCTGTATGTAAGGTTGTTGATTATAGTAAGTTTGTTTACGAGCAAAAGAAGAAGCTGAAGGAAATTAAGGCGAATGCAAAGCAGACAGTCATTAAAGAAATTCGCTTCGGACCTAATACCAATGAGCATGATTTCGACTTTAAGCTTAAGCATGCCATCAAGTTCTTAGAAGCAGGGGAAAAGGTGCGCGCTTACGTGCATTTTAAGGGTAGGGCTATTGTGTATAAAGATCGTGGTGAAATTCTTTTGTTGAAATTTGCACAGGCTTTAGAAGAAATCGGTAAAGTTGAATTGCTACCTAAACTAGAAGGGAAACGGATGTTTATTACTGTTGCCCCGAAGAATCCAAAGACGAAATAATTATTACGCAGAAGGGCTTTATATGGTATTTGGCACCTGGCAGCGATAAAAGAGACTAATAGATAGATAATAATAGATAAGATTATGCCAAAAGTAAAAACCAATTCCAGCGCTAAAAAACGCTTTAGCCTTACTGGAACCGGTAAAATTAAAAGAAAACATGCATACAAGAGCCACATCTTAACCAAGATGAGCACTAAACGTAAACGTAACTTGACGCAGTCGGGCTTAGTATCAGATGCGGATACAGGGAATGTGAAACGTATGCTTGCTATCGGTAAATAACAATCATTTAATAACAACATTTTTTTAACCGGGTATTGGGTTGTAAGACTATTGACTGAGCTTTTCAGAAGACATAGCGCCTTATACCAAACTAAATTTATTTATTATGCCACGTTCGGTTAACGCAGTAGCTTCTAGAAGAAGAAGAAAAAAGATCCTAAAATTAGCTAAAGGCTATTATGGATCACGCAGCAAGGTGTATACCATTGCAAAGAATACGGTAGAAAAAGGTTTGCAATATGCTTACCGCGACCGTAAAACCAAGAAAAGAGAGTTTAGAGCATTATGGATTCAACGTATCAACGCAGGTGCACGTCAACATGGAATTTCGTATTCTCAGTTGATTGGCAAGTTAAATGCGAAGAGCATTGGCTTAAATCGTAAGGTTTTAGCTGACTTAGCTTTAAACAACCCTGATGCTTTTAAAGCAGTAATTGATGCAGTTAAATAAATATTAATTTATCATATCTATTAGTAAAAAGGAGGCTTCGGTCTCCTTTTTTGTTTTGAAACGCTTGTACTACTTGAGGGGCTTATTGCTACAGCTTAAAGCTTTACTTACACCTTTATAGCCTAATGCTTATGCCTTAGCCCTTGTTTGTTATTCGTTGCCGGTTGTTAGTTGCCCGTTGCCAGTGCCCTTAAGCCTTACATCTTATGTAGGCATTAGGCTCCCTACACCTATATCAGGACAAGACAATTTGTGTCATGTCCTAAAAAAAGTAGACACTTTTATTGTTGTTGATTAAGATGTTGGAATGTGGGAAACTCCAGAGGAGTTT
>NZ_SBJH01000020.1 GCF_004368405.1 Olivibacter sp. XZL3 | reverse complement strand
GAATTTCCTGCGTTCTTTTTTCATTCTCAACTGCTAATTTAAACATTTATGCAGTTGTCCAGTATTTGGGTAGTATGATATACCGATGATGAAAGCGGTGTTTAACACCGCTGGGAATCCAAGCATAGTGCCGGGCGGGCAAGAAGTAAGAGCGGTCTTCCGTATGTAAGAAAATGACTCCGCCCTCTACATAGGTCAGTTGTCCTTTATGATGGCTATGCAGCTCCAGTTGATCATTATACTGACTGTACCACAGGTACGTACTGTCCGGATGCTGATCGAGGGCCGATAGATACTCGCTGATGGTTACTCTGTTCATGTGGCGTGTTTAAGCAAAAGTATGTCATTTTAGATAAAAATCAGAAAATTAAAAATACGGACCTTTGTCGCGTATTAAAGCAATCATGAATTTTCTATATTTTAAGCAGGCATGGGGCCTGCTCCTTTTGATGCTGCTGCTGTTGCCGTTCATGGGCAATGCACAGCAAACGAAGGGCGCAGCCTTAAGTTTGAAACAAGCATGGCTGTTGGCCGACAGCAATAGTAAAAAGATCCAGGCGAGTGAAATCGACGTGCAGGTGAGCGCTGCCCGTTTAGGCGTAGCAAAGGATGAGCGCCTTCCGGAGGTTTCGGTTAACGGACAATATGCTTATGTCTTCAACATGCCCATCTATGAAAATGGGCTTTTTCACACGCCGGAGCAATTTCCAATAGAACGAACCTATTACAAAGCCGGTGCCCAGACTCATCTTAACCTGTATAGCGGGGGCAAAATCAATCGGGAAATCAAGTATGCGCAAAAAGAGCAGGAAATGTCGCACGTGGAACATCGTCAAACAACCGCCGATATTCATTACCAGGTAGTGGTGCACTACTACGACCTCTATCGAAATACAGCCTATAGAGCGCTGTTGTTGCAGGATATTAAGGAACGCGAAAAACAGTTGCATGAAATCGAGCAGCTCTATGCGAATGGTACGGTTTTAAAAAGCGACGTATTACGGGCAACATTACGTTTATCGAAGCAGCGCATGCTATTGGTAGAAATAAACAATAGCATACAGATCGCCACACAGCGCTTGAATATACTCATCGGGAAACCAGACGAGGAACCCGCCTACATCCCTATTGATACCAGCGGCAGCCTGCCGTTATACCGCTTGCAACCTTTACAAACGTATTTAAGCGAAGCGCATGCACATGCTTTTAAGGGCCAGCTATCCGAAAAAGACAAAGAGCTCAGTGCGCTGAAGCTTCAGGAGGTAAAGTCGAATACCGCTCCCAAGATCGGTTTCTTTGCCGAGTATGGATATGGTTATCCGCAAATACAGTTTTACCCCTATAGTTTGGCTTTGTATGGTTCGGGAATGGCCGGTATAAAAATGAGTATTCCTTTATCCGGTTTATATACCAATAAACACAAAGTGAAGGAGGCCGCTCTGTTACTTGAGCAAAAAGAAATCGCTTTATACAATAGCCATGATGAAATAAGGCAAGAAGTAGAAGAAGCCTATTTGCGGTGTGCAGAGGCCTTGGAAAAGGTGGAGGTGGCCAAAGAAAATATTGTGCAGGCAGCAGAAAGTTATCGCATTATGCGCAATACCTACTTCAATCAACTTGCTCTGTTAACCGATTTTTTAGATGCTGAAACGCAGCTCCTGCAATCGCGGTTCGAACTATCAACCGCCCAGGCAAATGCACAGGTACAATTTTACAAATTACAAAAAACGATTGGCAACTTATAATAACATGGCAACACAAAAACAATCATCAGCTGATAGAATAATTACCCGCATCACCACGGCAGTTGCTTCCGTTTTAGTGATCGCTTTATTGATATGGGGCGGTCGGACCCTTATTTCCTACTACCGATTCGAGGAGACCAATGATGCGCAAGTGGATGCGTATATCAGTCCGATCACCTCGAAAGTAAATGGTTATATCGAACAAGTCCGATTTGAAGAAAATCAGCGCGTTAATCAAGGCGACACCTTGGTGATCGTAGACAATAGTGAATATGCTGCGCAACAAGAGGAAGCCATTGCTTCGTTAATGAACGCCAGGGCACAGATAGCTGTGCTGCGGAGTCAAGTCCAGACGGCCAACAGCGGTGCTGCGGTCGAGAAATCGCACATCAGTGCAGCTAAAGCCAAGTTGCTAAAGCAAGAGCAGGAATTTAACCGCTACGAGAAACTATACCAGGTCGAGTCGGCCACTAAACAGCAATTAGAAGCCGTGCAAAGCGCCCTCGCGGTTGCCAAAGCAGACTACCTTGCGGCTACCGATACCTATGCGGCTTCGCTATCAAAAGTAAATGATATCCATGTACAGCTAGCTGTTTTGGAAACAGAGATCAAGCGGAGAGAAGCTGTTTTACAGCAGCGTACGCTGAATACCGGTTATACCGTTATTAAGGCGCCTTACGATGGTAAAATGGGACGGCGAACGATACAGCCAGGGCAGTTGGTACAGTCAGGACAGACCTTAGCCTTTATCATCGACCGGAATTCCGGTAAATGGGTAGTGGCTAATTTCAAAGAAACCCAAATTCAGCATATGAAAGTAGGAAAAGAAGCGTCCATAGCGGTGGATGCCTATCCCGACCGAGTGTTCCATGGACGGATCGAATCGCTGTCGGGTGCAACGGGCTCGCGCTATTCATTGTTACCGCCCGATAATTCGACCGGCAACTTCGTCAAGATCGCCCAGCGAATCCCCGTACGTATTCATTTGGAGGGCAAGGATCTCGAATTATTGGATGCGGGAATGAATGCTACGGTGAGCGTAAGGAAAGGAGAGTGAGATGAGCGATAAACAGTTGTTTAAAGCATGGGTTCCGCGATGGCTTATTTTCGTGACGACCTTGTTGCTCTTACTTCCAACCTTATTGCTTTTTGCAATGTCAACCGCTAATGTGTCAGCCGCTGTAGGCTATTACGGCATTGAACCGGCAGATGTTCAATTCTCTTTGTTGGTGTTTTACGCGGCCATTGCGGCCTTTACACCACTCGAGGCCCGCTTTTTTAATCGAATAGCCACCAAGGAGTATTTACTAATCTGCCTCAGCTTACAGCTCGTTTTTGCTTATGCCGTGTATCACAGTCATCATTTAGGACTTATCTTACCCATCCGGTTTTTACAAGGCATTGTTAACTGTGGCACTACGAGTATCTGTCTGAATCTATTGTTCCGGCAATTGACATCCGGCCATTCCCGGGAAATCGGCTATTCCATTTTCTATGGGCTCATTCTATGCGTAGCCCCTTTAACGTCCTTAATGGCGGCTCCGTTAATAGACCAATACGATTATAAAGTAATATACAAGGCTGTAACGTTTTGCATCATCCCCGGTGCCGTGATGTTGTTAAGTATTATGCACAACGTGCGTCTCAGTCGGAAGACACCGCTGTCGCAGCTCGATTGGATCAGTTTTGTGCTATACGCAAGCGCATTGGTGTTGATAGCTTATATCCTGGTATATGGGCAACAGCTCAATTGGCTTGATAATACCATCATCCGCTATGGTGTTTTCCTTGCGCCACTTTTGCTGGGGCTTAGTTATGTTCGGCAAAAATCCATTAAAAGGCCTTACATAGATGTGCACGTATTTCGATACAAGAACGTTTGGATCGGAATATTTTTACTTATCATGCTGTACCTCGTGCGCGGCAGTTTCAACCTTAGTAATCAGTATTTCGCGGAGGTATTGGGCATGGACCCTATTCATACCTATCGGTTTCTCTTGTGGAATATTTTCGGCATTGTTATCGGTTGCAGTTTTTCAACACGTTTGGTTATATTAAAAAAATCGTTGCGGGCACTTTGGTGTGTAGGTTTTTCCCTCTTGGCTATTTACCATATTTCCATGGTATATCTTTTTGGAGCAGAAGCCAATGCCGATAGCTACATTTTTTTATTGATTTTGCAAGGAATTGGCGCCGGTCTGTTAATGGGACCTATTGTCTTATTCATTATCTCCTCTGTTCCCTCTGCTATAAGTAAATCCGCTTCAGCCGTCGGTGTTTTTATCCGTTTTACTACCTTTTCACTTAGCTTGGCTTCGCTAAATTTTTATCAGCGTTATTATGGGCAGCTCCACAGCGATCAACTGGCGGATCGACTGGATCAAAGCAATCCGATGTTTGCACAACGCCTATCTTTATATAAGCAGGCCTTGGTTAATAAAGGAATGCTAGGCGATCAGGCCGGGAAGGCAGCCGATCTCTTATTGGCAAAAAGTCTTCAGAAGCAATCTTTTTTAAGGTACTGTATGGATTATTATGCGCTTATGGCGCTTATCTGTGTGGTTACCATCGCGCTGATATTGTTGTTGCCAATTATTAATAAAACAATCATTAATGTAAAGCATAAGCAGCCAGCGGCGGCCGGGTTTTAGCTAGGTTTTCAGTTGTTAGTTGCTGGTTGTTCGTTGTTAGTTGCCGGTTGTCAGTTGCCCATCATCAAACGTGCAACTGACAACTCATTACTGGCAACTCTTAAAGAGGTCTCACCCAAATGTTTTTAAAGCTGATCGGTTTGCTCGGATCGCCGTGGGCCTGCAACATAATAGGGGCAGGGCCGTGTGCTTTATAGCTCGGTTTACCGATATATTGTGTGCCTCCGATCAATTCTGCATTGTTCTGTACCAATACGCCGTTAATAAAAGCCGTTACCCGGGCAGGCGTTTCTACGGATCCATCTGATTTAAAGGTAGGGGCCGTCCACACCACATCATAGGTTTGCCATTCGCCGGGCTTTCTTGCAGGGTTGGCCAAGGGAATGAGTTGTTTATATACAGAACCGAGCTGCCCGTTCACATAGGTTTTATTGTTATACGAGTCGAGGATCTGCAATTCGTACCCTTCATCGCCTTTGCCAATAGCTGCCACAAATAAACCACTGTTACCGCGTCCTTGCCCTTCTCCGTCAATATCTTTTGGGATATAGAATTCAAGGTGAAGTTGATAGCTGCTGAATTTTTGTTTTGTCCAGATATTACCCGCTTTTTTGTTAACGGTAAATACGCCTCCTGCAACAGGCCAGTCGGCCGGCTGGCCTGGATTTTTCTGTGATTCCCATTTACTGAGGTCTTGTCCGTCGAATAATACAATTGCATCCGAAGGCGCTAAGCCTACCGGTGTTTCGACAACATGAGGTACAGGTTCCCAAACTTCGGTATCTTCAGGTTTCATTTTTTCTTGAGCTAAGGATGACGCGGCGCTCGCCAATAGGAGGGACGCGACAAGTAATTGGTTTTTTAGCATTTTTGTAAATAAGTCGTTAATGTAATTAGCTGGTGTTTAAAGTACGTTTACCAAAGGTAGGTAAACAGTTGTTAAGTAGCAAGGGAATTAATTTAGTTGTAGTTGTAAGTTCTAAGTCGTAAGTCTAGGTTTACAGCTTACAGCTTACTGCCTAGAGCTTATCGCTTCGTGCCCAGTGCCTTCACAATAAAATCGCAAATATCGGTGGCTACTTCTTTCTTAGCTTTAAGGGGGTAAGTGAATTGCTGATGATTGCGATCGATAATGGTAATCTTGTTTTGATCGCCCGCAAAGCCGGCGCCCTTGTCCTGCATGGAATTGAGTACAATAAAATCCAGGTTTTTTTTCTCCAGTTTACCCGTGGCATTGGCCAACTCGTTATCGGTTTCCAAGGCAAAACCTACTAAGAGTTGATGCGCTTGTTTTATTCCGCCTAAGGTCGCCAATATATCGGTGGTTTTGGTGAGTGCGATGCTAAAGTAGTCGTCGCTCTTTTTAATCTTCTTGTCGGCCACCTGTTTCGGTGTATAGTCGGCCACAGCGGCGCTCATTACGGCGATGTCTGTGCTTTCAAATTCGTTCAGGCAAGCTTCCAACATATCTTTCGCCGAGATGACGTCTATTTTTCGGATGCCTTTCGGCGCAGGGAGACTGGTGGGGCCGCTTATCAACGTAACGGTAGCGCCCTGTTGACGTAAAGCTTCAGCAATGGCATAGCCCATTTTGCCGCTGCTATGATTTCCAATAAAGCGCACCGGGTCAATCGCCTCAAACGTAGGACCAGCGGTTACCAGTGCTTTTTTACCACGTAAAGGGCTGTCCTGTAGTCGGCTTTTGTCGCTATGGTTTCGTTCTAAAAAGGTAATGATATCTTCCGGTTCGGCTAAACGGCCTTCGCCCACAAGTCCGCTGGCGAGTTCGCCTGTTCCTGGTTGAATCAGGATATTTCCATAATCCTGCAATTTGCTCACATTGTTTTGCGTACTTGGGTGGGCCCACATATCAAGGTCCATAGCAGGGGCAAAATAAACCGGACATTTAGCCGATAAGTAAATCGCACAAAGTAAATTGTCGCAAAGTCCATTCGCCAACTTAGCCATCGTATTGGCACTTGCAGGTGCAATCAGTAATAAGTCGGCCCATAAACCTAGCTGGACATGGTGATTCCATGTGCCTGTTTTTTTGTCGAAATATGCGGTCAGGACCGGTTTATTGGAAAGGGTAGAAAGGGTAAGGGGCGCTATAAATTCAACAGCGTCGGGAGTCATTACTACTTGTACTTCAGCACCGGCTTTAACCAGTAGTCTGGTTAAAGCCGCGGCTTTGTAGGCGGCAATGCTTCCACATATGCCCAGTATAATCTTTTTTCCCTTTAGCATGTTAAGCTAAATGACCTTGTTGCTTTTATTTTTGCTCTTTAGAAGGATTTCTAAAGTAAACCTTGTCGTTTAAAAATTCTTCAACAGCTACGAGTGTCGGCTTCGGAAGACGCTCATAGTGCTTAGAAATTTCAATCTGCTCACGGTTTTCAAATACTTCTTCCAAATTGTCATTCGAGGTTGCAAATTCTGCCAATTTACCATGAAGTTCTTCTTTCATGTTTGCGGCAATCTGGTTTGCACGACGACCCATGATGACGATCGATTCATAGATATTGCCGGTCTTTTCGTCTAACTGCCGTAAATCGCGTGTTACGGTTGTGTTAGGAGTAGTGTGCTTTTGTATATTGCTCATATCTTTATTGTACTGTCTGCTGAGGTAAACTTCCTCTTGGTGAGTTATTAAGTTCTTCTTCTTTTTCTTTTTCTTTTTTCTTCTGCGTAGGCGTTAAGGTAGCGATCAGCTTTTTAACGGATTCGATATCGCGTTGCGAATTCTTCTTCAATCCTTCCGCATCTTTTTTGAATTTGCTTTCCGGATAATTATCTATAAAATGATCCGAATATTCGATTGCTTCCTGATAACGCCCTTCCTGGCTTGTCAACATGCTATTTTTAGCATACAGGTATTGCGCTCTGATGGCTAAGTATTCCATCTCCTCGGCATACTTGGTGTCTGGATAGTCCCGTAAGGAATTCTGAAACGCAATAACGGCGGCCTTATAATCGCCCACGTCCAGGTATAACTTAGCGTTTGCATAAGACTTGTGTTCCAATTTATCGCGCAAGTCCTGAATAAACTTGGCGGCTTCTTCCGCGCGGTCACTCTTAGGATATAGATTGATGAACAGCTGAAGTGATTCAATCGCTTTTAAGGTGTTTTCCTGATCCAAGGTATATACGGGCGACTCTAAATAGTAGCAATAGGCACCCATAAAGCGGCACTCTTCGGCACGCTGACTTTGCGGATATTGATCGGTAAAATTTTTAAAGTGGAACCGGGCAGAGGTGTAATCTCTTAACCGATAACTGGTGTACGCATGGTAGTACATCAACTCCTCATTCTCTGGCCGCCCGCGGTATTTATTGGACAGGTCTTCAAACAAGATAAGCGCTTTCGAGTACTTCTTGTTGTTGTACAAGTTGATAGCTTCCCGGTATTTGGCCACATTGTCATTACCGGCGCGTAGCTTTTCAAACTTGCTCTTACATCCTATCATCCCAATTGAAAAGAGCAGCGCTGAAGCCCAAATCATTAAACGCTTGTTTATAAACATTCTGCAAAGATAAGTTAATTAAAAATATGTAGCAAATGTTTTGCTTGGTCGCAAAGTAATAGCATGCGGTAGTATTTGCAAAAATTTTAACAAACATTAACTTTTTGAGGCTATAAGCTCTAAGTTATAAGCTTTAAGCTCGCTGTCTTCTCCTTAAAGGTTAGCCATCCGTAATGAGACTTCAAATATGGCTGCTTCCGTTATCAGAATATTCAATATGATCAAACTGTTATTGTTGAACTTTTGTTACCTAGGCTGCTGAGATGAAATCAGAAGCCAGATAAAAAATTGCTAAGTCGGTACACATAGCTTAAAACGTAGCACTTAAAACTTATCACTCCGAAACAAATCCTTAAACCTTCCGTCCTAGAATGATGAGGCTGCGTTGTATACCATCCAAGACAGCGATGTCTGGAAAATTACCCCATTCTTGAAAGCCTTCTTTTTCAAAAAGACGGATGCTGGGCGTGTTATGTGCAAAAATAAAAGCGAGCACTGTATGCACGCCAAAAGCGGGCGCTCTGTTAATCGCCTCGTTCAACATTTTTTTGCCATAACCCTTTTTACGTTGTGTTTCATCGATATAGATGCTGATTTCGATGGTACCGTTATAAGCGGGTCGGCCGTAAAAGGATTGGAAGCTAATCCAACCGATGGTTTCATGAGCAGCATTTTCTACCATCCAAAGCGGACGTGTCAGGGGATTGTGTTGGTAAAACCAGGGAAGCCGACTCTCGGGCGTTACCGGTTCAGTGTCAGCCGTAACCATTCTACCGGCTATGGTACTGTTATAGATGGAAACAATTGTCGGTAGATCTTCGAGTTGCGCATCTCGATAGATCAGGGTATCATCTTGCATGTTCATTTGCGTGAAGTGAATTTACCGCAAAAGAAATTAAAAATTTTGTTATTTGTTATCAGTTGCGAGTTATCAGTTGCCAGTTATCAGTTGCCAGTTGCCAGTTATCAGTTGCCAGTTGCCTGTTATCAGTTATCAGTTGCCGGTTGTTAGTTGCTGGATGTGTCTAAGCTTAAGCTAATGGCTTATTGCCCAAGTAATAAAAACAAAAAATCCCCGGGGCATAGCCTCGGGGAAGTTTTACATAGGTAGATGAATGTATTGTGATAGGTAGATGGTTTTTTTATGCTATTTTTACATTTGTAGCGCCTGAACCGCTGTTACCGCGGAAATGTTCTAATTCTTTCACCAATAAATCCATTAATTGTTTGTCAATTTTTTTTGCTAAATCAGATAACTTTTGAACTTTAGCTGTGCTTTTCATAGATGTTTTCATAGTATTAAGTGATTTATCAGTTAAACATAAAAAATTGTGAATTGTCTAGAACGAATATCGTGCCAAGTTTTTTGGGGACAGTTATCAGTTATCAGTGAACAGTTATCAGTGATCAGTAATCAGTTTACTCGTTACCTACTTTTGACAAACTTAATCAAGCCAACAAGCATCTTTCGTATTTCCTCTACTTTAGGAAGTACGCTACGGTTGTTCTCGGGGGTTAAATACTTCAATTTTTCCGCAATGATTAGTTGGGTTTCTAATTCGGCTATACTGCCTAGAGCAATATATAGGAAATAAATAAACTCCTTTTTACCTTGTCGGGCTGAACCTTCAGCGATATTAGAAGGAATTGAAACGGAGCATCTGCGAATCTGGCTCGTTAACCCATAAATCTCTTCTTTGGGCAGCCTTTCTGTTATTATATAAACTACCGTGACAAGATCGATGCTTTTTTTCCATACATCTAAATCTTTGTGTGTCTTCATTCTTTTAGTTGGTAATTAGTGAACAGTGATCAGTTATCAGTGATCAGTTATCAGTTATCAGTGAACAGTGATCAGTTATCAGTGATCAGTGAACAGTGATCAGTTTACTCGTTACTGATAACGCGTCACTGATACGGTGAACAGTAATCAGTTATCAGTTGCCGGTTGCCAGTGTTTACTCGTCACTTGTTACTGATAACGCGTCACGGATAAGGGCGTCACGGATAAGGCCTTACAACTTCACTTGTCGAATTACATTTTTGATGTTCAGTTCAATAATATCCGTCATGCTTTTGCATAAGTGATAATCCTGATTGTTATAATGCGCTGCTAATTGGGTTTTCAGTCTTGCAATGTTTTCAGGAGGAGAAAGTTGCTCATTTTGAGACACGTCTCTTAAGGCAGCCAAGCGGTGCCGCTCAATGCGCACCCGGTGGACAATGGAAGAGCGCTCTTCTTGCTGATATTGCAAAACGGTCTTTTCCGTAAGGTGCTCCATGGATAGCTTTACATAGGGCAGGTTTTCCTTAAAAAACTGCGGCATATAAACCTTCATATTCCCTTCGTAAAACTCCTGATCAAAGTCGATTGCCCGAATTCGGAATTGAAAGTCATCAAAATCCGGCGTGATCTGCACCACGTAATTGTAAGCCCGCATGTCGCCCAAGAGCATAATCAGGCAGCGTTCGTTGAATTTTACAAATTCCTTCGCAATCCGGATCGGGTTATAATCCGGATTTTCCATCAAGCGCTTCGCGAATACATCGCCTGGTAAACCTACGATGTGTTCTTCTACGAGGGTTTCGCCGTCTACGGTAAAGTTAACCCGATTGGGGGACATGATTTCTTCCAGTTCCAGTCCGTAAATGCGCGAGGCATCCGCTTGCTTCACGTAAAAGTAATCGTATACATCGTTTAGACGGTTTACAATACGGATACGAAAGGGATGTGTATTGCCGAATGTACAGTAATCTATACGGTCGATAAACTTGTGCTCAACGATGCGGTTGTTTCCCGAAGCCTTCAGCAAAGCATAAATCTGTTTCAGTCCTTCATGAATATGTGCCACTTCATGCGGTGGATAAAGAGGTGTTTCCCATAGCGTATCCTTTCCTTGCTTGTCGTAAACAGGCACACTGTCGGTAAAATTCCGAAGTTCACGGTAACTGAGCGGAAGTTTTGACTCGCGCTGGTATTCACGCAAATACTTACGCAAGGCGGGCTTCACCGGAAAAATGGGTTTTTTCCGGGATATTTTTACATCTCCTGTCGGTACGGGTCCTTCTACTTTTAAGCTCATCTTGGTGCTAATTTCCGCTAGACATTTATTGTTGCTAGAGAAAGTTCTCTATTCAAACATAGCTAAACTTTCTTTCTTTCGCAAGCCTTCGTTCCCTCGTGTTCGTGTAGTTGAGGGCATCAGGATGGCCGTTAGGTTATTCTTAAGGGCTTAAGACAATATAGAGCCACAGCAAGTCGACAAATAGTTCTTGTCGAGAAACTTTAAGATGCTTGAGAGCGCTGCTTATTTGGTTTTCAACTGTTCTTTTTGAAAGATTTAACTTCTTGGCAATCTCCTCGTTTGAGAGATTTTCTATGCGGCTCATCCAAAAGATTTCGGCACATCTTTTAGGGAGCTGTTCGAGAGCCAATTGCAATTTGTATTCCCAGTCCTCTCGATTAAATTTTTTTAATATATCATTTTCTTGGTGCTCTAGGTTTTGTTCGTTAATGGCTTCTAGGTATATAGTCGGATTAATTTTCGCCATTTTCAGCGCTTTGTAAATATGATATCGGGTAGTTACAAAAATATAGTTGTTAAAACTGTTTATCGTTAAGGACTTTCTTTTTCTCCAAAGCACTATAAATACATCCTGAAGCACCTGTTCGCCGACGGTTTTGTCTTTTAGGTAAAAATTTACCGTACTATATAGTTTCAACCAATATCTACTATATAGCTCTGCGAAAGCTTTTGGATTGTCAAGTGCAGTTGCCTGCCACAATTGATCGTCGGAAAGTTCTTTTACAGTCATGGTCCAAGAGGTATAATCGGTTTTCAGGTCAGTCAGTTACCAGACCTGTGTCGCAATAATACAAAATAAACAACAGCGGAGAAAATTTCGTTTTTTTTTACCAAGTATGTGAGTTTTCTTCGGTTTTAATACTCTATATACAAAACCAGTTTACATGACACCTGAAGATTACATTGCACTGTACGAAAAGTTCCTCGCAGGAAACTGTTCACAGAAAGAACAAGAAAAGCTATATGCCTATCGCGATGCATTGCGTATGCTGGATGGTGCTCAGTTAAATGAAGAAGACGTAGCAGCAAGTATACGTGCATATCGTAATATCGAACAAGAAACGACGAAAGGTGGTATAAAAAAGATAAGAAAGTGGATTTCTATTGCGGCATCAATTGCGCTTGTCGGGGGTGTCGCCTTTATCTTCCAACAGCGGCAGCTCCGATTTACCAAAGAGTCCGTAAAATCACACATGACATCAACGTCTATTACCCCAGGTGGATACGTAGCCACTTTGACACTTTCTGACGGGAAATCCATTTCGCTGCATTCTGCTGCCAATGGCAAGATTGCTGAGGAACAAGGGGTACAAATCTCCAAGTCGCACGATGGTAAAATCGTTTATAAACCAAAGAGACAAGTTTCCAATATACCGCTCACATATCATACTATTCAAACGCCTAGGGGAGGCCAATTTCAACTTGTGCTACCCGACGGTACGCAAGTGCAGTTAAACGCTGCCTCCTCATTGCGGTACCCGTCTTCGTTTGGAGATAAGGAAAGAGTTGTAGAACTGGTAGGAGAAGCTTATTTCGATGTAGCCAGAGCCTCCCGCCGCCCCTTTAAAGTGAAAACGATGTCACAAACCATCGAAGTGTTGGGTACCCAGTTTAATGTTAATACCAATAACATACGGTTTGTATACACAACTGTTGTTACCGGCGCGGTTCGCGTAAATCTATCGAAACAAATCCAAAGAAGTTTTTCTCACATTGTGAATGCGGGACAAGAAAGCATTATCGATGTTCAAACAGGCGAAATGCATCTCATAAGCGCCGATCTCCGTCGAGCCTTAGCGTGGAAAAACGGCTACTTCATCTTTGATAATGATACTATACAAGATATTATGGAGCAAATTGCACGATGGTATAATGTAGAGGTAAGCTATGAGCCGGGAGTAACAGGAAAAAGATTTGGCGGGATATATTCAAAGGATAAAGATTTTCTAGAGCTGCTGAAAGGGCTCGAATTAACTGGGGGTGTTCATTTTAAAATCGACGGAAGGAGGATAACAGTTATGCCATAAAATCATTCGCAATGCAAGTCTACTAGCCATAAATACCGGAAGCATTCGCAGTGCTTCCGGCCTGTACGGTAGGCTTTCCAGTTAGGATAATCCAATTATAGAACTTTTAAACCTACCCATCAAATGTATAAAAAAAATACTGCATTCGTGAGCGGTAGCAATCGCTACGCTTTTACATTATTGATACGAGTTATGAAATTAACAGGCGCGTTGCTATTACTAGCGGTATTCCAGCTGCAAGCAACCAGTTATGCACAAAAGGTAAGCTTACACATGAAAAACGCCCGGTTGGAGGATCTTTTTTTTGAGATCAAACAACAAAGTGGATATGACTTTTTATATAAAGCAGAGGTGTTGGATAAAGCAAGACCGGTGTCCTTATCGGTGGATAATGCATCTTTACACGATGTTCTTGCCAGCTGTTTAGCTAACCAAGCGCTTACCTATCAAATACACAATAAAACCATTTCTATCCAAGAGTTGCCGAATTCGACCTTGCAGGAGATAACCGTTAGCGGCGTTGTGACGGACACAGCAGGCAATCCGCTGCCTGCGGTTTCTATATTAGAAAAAGGCCAAAAGCGTGGCACGACGAGTGACGACCAAGGACGGTTTGTTATGAAGATCACGAGTGATCGGGCTATGTTGCTGATCAGTTCTGTAGGTTATGAAACACAGGAATTCCCCTTGAATAAGCGAACGAGCATTATTGTCAAACTTCGTGAAAATAGTGCGGAGCTGTCGGAAGTTGTAGTCGTTGGATATGGCACACAAAAGAAGATAAATCTGACAGGTTCGGTTGCCAGTATCCAGTCGTCGGAAATTGTTGATCAGCCCACACCCAACTTAACCAATGTAGTGGCTGGGCGTTTACCGGGGGTGATCGCGACCAATCCAAACGGGAGGCCCGGCAGCGGCTCCAATTTATCAATCAGAGGTATCAGTACGCTCAACAACAACAGTCCGCTCGTCGTAATCGATGGAGTGATACGTAGTGATGGATTTTCAGCCATCGATGCTAATGACGTAGAAAGTATAACGGTTTTAAAAGACGCAGCAGCAGCAGCAGTATATGGAGCACGAGCAGCTAATGGCGTGTTTCTTATTACCACCAAAAGAGGCAAACTCAACAAGCCCGTTATTACTTATTCAGGTTTGGCCGGTTTACAATCGCCTACCTTCTATCCTAAGTTAATGTCTGCCACAGAATATGCCCGCATTAGAAATCAAGGACTAAGAAATCAGGGGTACGATATCAATAATCCGGCGCAATCCAGCTTGTTTTTTAGCGAACAACAGTTGTCGGAGTTTGAGCAAGGAATTAATACCGTGAACTGGTATGATGAGTCTTTCAAAAAGAATAGTATGCAAACGCAACATAGTCTTACCATCAATGGTGGTAGCGAGGCAATCCGTTATTTCTCATCAGTAGGCTATTATGGGCAAGACGGCATGTTCGATCATATAGACTACAAGCGCTATAACTTTCGGGCCAATATAGATGCCACCGTAAACAAAAATCTAACCGTCGGGCTAAATCTGGAAGGTCGACAAGAAGATCAAGAAAATCCAGGATTCGATGCTAACGAAATATTCCATTTTCTCATTCGTAACAGACCAACGACGCCCGCTTATACGCCTAGCGGTCGACCTTTCAATACGACATCCGAGCATCCAGTGGAAATGATACGTTCATCGGGTTATAACAATTCCACTTACGATATCTTTTTAGGGACTTTGAGCTTCGATTACCAGCTTTCGTCGCTCGTTCAAGGATTGTCTTTAAAAGGGCTGGCCTCCGTATACCGGGAAGTTTTATCCCAAAAGAAGTTCTTTACGCCTTATTCCATGTATAATGAAGATACCGAGGGTAATGTTACAGGCGAAAAAGTAGTAGGCGGACAGACCTCTTTGTATCAGCAGTCTAATAGAAGGAGCAACTATACGTTAAATGTGGCACTTAACTATAATCGGACATTTAATAAACACGATATAGGCGGGCTACTGCTCTATGAGCAATATGAGTCGGAGGGCAATAACTTAAATGCCACAAGACAGGATTTTGTAAGCAACATTAAAGATGAAATGTTCGCCAGTGGGCCGGCAAATCAGACGATTGGCGGCTATAGCTTTTTAGACGATGCGCGGCAAAGTATAGTAGGACGATTCAATTATGCTTACGATAGTCGCTATTTACTTGAGGCTTCCTTCCGTTACGATGGTTCATACCGCTTTGCACCGGGCAGACGCTTTGGCTTCTTTCCCGCGATATCCGCGGGCTGGCGTATTTCAGATGAATCCTTTTTTAAGCAAGCGGCCATCTCAAGTCTAATTGAAAACCTTAAGCTGCGTGCATCGCATGGAATTATTGGAAACGACCGCGTTGACGCTTTTCAATATGCGGATATGTATACGCTCAATACCAGTGAGGGACCGGTTGTTGGCGGTGTTGCGGTTCCCAACATCAGCTATGGCGTCTACCCCAATCCCACCATTACCTGGGAAACGCAGCAAAACACTAATTTTGGAATAGAAGCCAGTTTTTTAAAAGAGGCTATCGCACTTGAATTTGATTACTTTTTCAGAACAACGTCCGACATTCTATGGAGTCGGGAGCGGTCTATTCCCGAAACATTCGGACGCACCCTTTCGAATGAAAACTATGCAGAAATCGTTAGTTTGAACTCTGAAGGATAAATACAAGAAATGAGAATAGATCGTGAAATATATCTTTGGATAAAAAGCTCCA
>NZ_SBJH01000075.1 GCF_004368405.1 Olivibacter sp. XZL3 | reverse complement strand
TGGAGCTATTTATGCCAAAGTAACACTTCTTAACATGATGCTTTTCCTTGTATTCATTTTTAAAGTTTCAAACTAACGATACTGTATTACATTTTTCTGCCTTTGGATTTTGCAGGCTTGTTATCCTGTTGCTCCTGCTGCTTCTCGTTTTTCGGTCTTTGCTGCCCGGACTTCAAAGGCTCTTGGACGTTCTTGGTCGCTTCGTTGGTTTTACCCTCCGAATTGACGGCAGTTTGTGTTTTATGATTTTCTGCAGGTTCTACCCGTGCTTTGTACTGACCGGGAAACTCAAAATTGGTCTTTCCGGTATCTTTGTCGAACGTGATATAACCCTTATACGGTTGGTCTTTTTTGTCTTTCAGTTCAACGTATATGGTTTGTCCGGCTTTGAACTTGTTGTACTGCTCATCATCCAGTTCTTTGCCCCTGAAAGTTCTTGGAACTTCCTGCGGTTGGCTTTGCTGATTGCTTTGTTTGTTATTCTGTTGGTCCGTTTGCGCTTGCTGATTGGTGTTGCTTCTGTCAAACAGGAATTCAACGTATCGTTTGTCCGCATTGAATTGTACCGTTGCCGAAAACTCTGTTCCCTTAGTGGAAATCATACCCTCTAAATAGAGTGGTTTGCCCTCCATCAGCGTTTGCTTTTGTTCGTCATTCAGCTTTACGCCCTTAATTTCATCGGGAATTTTGATAAACTCCGTGCGCAGTGCAATCACATCATTGGTCAGCCTGTCAATGCTGATAATGGACGGCATCAGTTCGCCTGTTTTAGAATTTACCAAATTGACGACACGCCCCATATTACCCGTTTCGAGCAGGTTTTTCTTGTCTTCGTCCGTAAACTTGTGACCGAAAAACTCAAAGTGGAGGTTAGGTTCTCTTTTGATACCGTGTATTGCCACGATAACATTGCCGTCTTCCGCTTGCTGTAAAGACAGGCGGGCATCCGTGCGGAGGATAGAACCACCGAGGTTAATACCTATCGGTAAAAGCTCATTGGTTTTATAACCTCGTAACAAAGGGTCGAGCAGGTTTCTTTTTTCAAGATATTCCTTGCTTAATCCGAGGTTTTTCATTGTGTCCCAATCAATCTGCTCCGGTTTGTAGCGGTATTCGCTTGTTTCCGTTGTTGTTTGTGCTGTTGCCATATTATTTTGATTTTCTTGTTTTTTATCCGGTTGGGGTTCTGCTTTCACTTCGTGTTCTTTCAGCACTTTTTCGCCCTGTGGAGTGGGCTTATCTACATGCTTTTGTAGTTCCTCCGCTTTTTCAGCAGCAACCGGGGTAGGCACTTTGAAGAAAGTAAAGTTTGTGGGGTTCTTTAACTGGCTGAAAAAATTGGAAAAGAAGTTGGAAAAGAAATCGCCGCTTTTATCCACACGCATAAACTGGTTTTGGTTTTTCTTGGTGGGTTCCACGGTTTCCATTTTCCCGTTTTCATCAATACTCTTTACCGCCTGGATTTTCATTTTCTCTTTATCCAGTACGAGTAATATGTCCGAAAGCTGTTCGGGCATTTCCTGCTTATTTGTTGTTTCTTCGCTCATAATCTGAAAATTTTAAAATTCACGGTCGAATGTAAAGGAAGCCTTCACTGATTTGCTTTATGTGGCACTCAAAGGCAGCATTTGTCACTTATTGGCATCCAGTTTGGGCAAAGGCGGGTTAAAACTTTCCCTGATGAACTGATGCACATCGGACAGTTTGTAGTACAGTTTCCCGCTAATGGTATAATAAGGGAGCTTGCCTATGGAGCGATACCGTTGCAGAGAACGATTACTGATTTTCAGCATTTGCAATAAATCCTGATTATCGAGTAATTCCTCACCGTCTATGCTGTTACGCTTCTTTTGTAAATCGTCTATGTGGTTGCCGAGAATGTCAAGCCTATCCATTATGCGTTCCATCCACGCCACAAATTCCATTTTGTCGATATTCATACGTGTACGCTTTTAATTATTACCTGATTTCAGCTTTCTGCCTTTCTCGATATAGCTTTTGCCTTTCGCCATAAGCTGCTCCACATATTCATCGGTCGTCTGCACAGCGTTAGCGTTGAGCATTTCCTTTATCGCACCAATCGTATAGTAATACTGCCCGTACATTTTTGAAAAAGCTATCTGCCCGTTGGTGCGCATACGCCACATTGTTTTTTCGCTGATGTGGAGATACTGGCAGACTTCGTGATTGTTGAGCCACAGACTATCGTAGCTTGTATCTTCCAGTTTGAGGATATATTCGCTAATGGCTTTCAACCGTTCATTAAGGTGCTTCCACACTTCTTCGTCAACTGTTATAATGTTCATTGCACTGTTGTTTAATATTCACAGGACAAAATTCAGAAGTGTGGCAGTGTTTGTCTGCCAATGCGTACCCATTGGTTTGGCACTTTTTTGAAATTTTTTGCAATGAGAAAAACCCTTGTTTATAAAGGGTTTTAGCGTGTTTCGGTTATTTTATAGTAGCCTTTTGCCAACATTTGCCAATTGGCATATATGGGCAAAGAAAAAGCAGTACATTTTGTGTACTGCTTTCAAACACCTGTGGCGATGTTGCTAAAGGTCTTTATCCATATACTCTTCGAGGGAAATTTTGAGTTGGTCTAAAAACACTGTCCGGGAACCTGCCCTTGTTTTCATTCGGTGGAAAGAATGATGTATATCGTTCAAAGGCGTTCGGAATAAGATTTGAAAAATCAATGCCAATTTTCTGATACCTATTTTACCGTATGCAATAGATTTGGAAGCATACAGGGCGTAAATCAATTCTATCAGTGCATTTTGCGAGTTAGTCCACGAAATGTCTTTGTTTCCATCCCCGTTTATTAAAATGGTGTCGGGATTTTTTTCAGGGTTTATTTTGGCAAGCAAGAAAGTATAAAGTAATTCATTGGCTATAATATGGGCAATTTTGTTATCGTAATAAGTAGAAAAGCTAAGGTCAATTTCAAATACATTACTTTTTAAACCATCGTGGTAATTGATTTTGCCGAGCCTGAAATAACTGGGGTCACGGTCAGTTCTGCCTGCACGATAGTACCTGTAAAAATCCTCATTGGATATGCTTTCCTTATATTCGGATTTGAGAATTTTTAGCTGGTTTTCAAAATAGCTTTGGTGTATCCTTCCGGTACTTACCGGGCAGGTAGTTTCAATGCGGAAAACCTTATTGTAGTAAATAAGTTTTCCTAAAATCTGCGGTTTGATTTTCTTGAAAAAATTGATTTCCTGCTGTTCGTCCTTAAATCCGGTCTGTAAGACTTTCATCTTTATAGTAAACAGCATTTCCTTTAAGAATAAGGTCATTTGGTAAGCCTCATCCGCAGTTTGCATCATTTGAGAAGATACCTTATCTTCCTGATGCTGAATTTCCGATAATATTTTGTTCAACACGATTTCCATAGCTTAGACATTTAGATATTGGGACCATTTGTTTCGGATTTATATCTTTGTTTATTTGTCAAAACTTGGAAATAATAGCGAAGCCAATATCACAGATTGCCCCCATATTGGGGAATATTTATTTTCAACTGCGGTTTTTTACGAATACTTCAAAACGGAAAAAGGGTTAAGTATGCTACGACTTAACCCTTTTTTTATTAAATTTGCAGTAATGATTTACAAGGTAGTCAGATGAAAGCGAGTGCAGTAAGCACCATTACTAAATCGTTACCGATAGCACTTTCGGTTCTTGTAAACTACTCTTTATTAGCCACTTTGGGCTATATTAATCTTTTTTTTAAAAAAAGTATGCCATCCGATTTATTAATATGCTTGATATTATAGCGGTCGTCGCACCTCTGGGGGGAGCTTTCATCCGATTAGCAAACCTGATGAATTCAGAAATGATCGGTTATCCTACGGATAAACCTTGGGCGTTTATTTTCCGTAAAATAGATGATATACCCCGCCACCCGGCACAGCTCTACGAATCGATAGCTTATTTTTTGATATTCTTCACCGTCTATGGAGTCTATAGAAAAAACCTCACAAAAATTGGCAACGGCTTTTTCTTCGGATTGTCTATCTTTTTGATATTCACTATGCGGTTCCTAATCGAGTTTCTGAAGGAGGACCAGGTGGCTTTTGAAAAAGGGATGATGTTCAATATGGGACAATTGCTGAGTTTACCATTTATTGCTTTAGGCTTATTTTTTATTACCCGTGGACGCCGTCACCAAAACGTTGAAGAAAAAAAACCAGAACCCATTATTGAGAAATTATGAATATAAAAAATGCAATTTTCGCCCTATTTTTGAGCATCCCGTTCAATCTTCCGGCACAGCAAAATGAACTTCAAAAGGCTCCTAATGCTGAATATATAATACCTTTTCTGTTAACTGGATATAACAACCTCTCGGTAAAGGGGGTGCTTAATGGAACCGACACTGTCGCGTTGATGTTCCATACGGCGGCTGGTTCAATGACGTTGACCGAAGAGGCGGTAAAAAGGCTGTCAAGCGTTACGTTTGATGAGCTGACCCACGGCGTCAAGAGTTGGGGTGGACAAAGCAATGATTCGCGGATGAGTAAGGGCAATGCATTAAAAATCGGTGAGGAAACGTGGGAAGATTTGCCGATATGGGAAAATACCAATACAGGACAGGGAACCGATGGCAAATTCGGACTTGGCCTGTTTGAAAACCGGGTGGTGGAGATTGATTTCGAGGCCCAAAAGATAACTGTGCGTGAAGCTTTGCCGGACGGGATTGAAAACTACGAAAAACTGGCAATGGTGTTTGAAAATGACAACCTGTTCGTGGAAGCCGCGTGCGAAGTCGAAGGACAAATCTTCCGCAATAAATTTCTCATCCATTCCGGCTATTCGGGTGCGATATTGCTGGATGATGATTTTGTAAAGGAAAATGCTATTGACGGGAAACTGGAAGTGATTGGGGAAAAGGAGTTGAAAGATTCATATGGCAATGTGTTGGTCACAAAAAAAGTAACGCTGCCCACGGTACGCATTGGTGAGCAAGAATTGATCAACGTCCCGGCAGGATATTTCCAAGGGGCGATAGGGAGGCAAAAGATGAGTGTGATCGGTGGTGATGTATTAAAACGGTTCAACATCATCATAGACGGCCAAAGACAATTCGTCTACCTGAAACCAAACCGTTTTAAAAATGATGCTTATAGTAACATCTAATTTATATAAAGCCTGAAATTGGTTTGCTTTCAGGCCAAATCCACTTCAACCACATTTGCGTGCGAGCCGAAAAATGATATCGATATCTTGTCAATCCACTCCGGTAAACTCAATATGCGATGCCAGATATGATTTCCCGAAGTTGTCTGGGTCATGGGTTACGGTAGCCTTGATGGCCGCCCACTTCATTTCCGACTGGATACCCGGTTTTTGCCAATTTTCACGCAGGTAGTCTGCATGTGAAGCTATTTCTTCCAACTCATCATGTACAGACTGACTTTGGTAAGTAAGCGTAATCTTTTCGGAAATAAAATCATAAGAGCCGTTACGTTTTCCCAGCATAATGGTGGGTCCTCCTGGCACGTAAGATTGGATTAGCGCTATTTCAAAAACCTCGTTTCCCTTATGTTTTTCGCTGCTTATGACTTCAATGAAGTCAAGATGATATGCAGGTCCGTCTTGTGGCGGGGTTTCCGGTACGACCATCCTCGCTTTAACCCGGTAATTATATCCGGGCTCTCGGTCGGTAAAAGAGTATAGGTGCATCTGTGCCGGTTGGTTTTGGGGCAATAGCACCAATTGATCATCGACGGCGCCAAAACGATGACTGACCATCAACTCCTCCTGTCCATTTCTAAGATTCAACGGACCATATAACTCTTCCTTTGAGCAGGATGTTACAAGGAGCACGATTGGCAAAAAGAAATAGAGATCTCATAAAGATATAGCAATTAGTCGCTATTTGATTATCGATAAAACGGACGAACTGACCAATGCGCTACATAACGGTTGCCTTCGTCCACATGGCTGAGTGCAACCGCTACATCGTCATTGCTTACGCGGCAATCGTTGCGCGCAACACTGGTAAAGGTGTGTCCTCGCCCAATAAAACGTTACGTCGGACAAACCTGTCGGTCGGCATACTGTTCCATCCCTATGCTCAATGCCTGAACCGGCAAGCCAGATGTTCCTAATCTTTGCTTTAAAACGAAAAAAAGTCGTTTTCCTGTACGAAAAACGACTTTTTGATGTTGTGACCCCGGACAGGTTCGAACTGTCGACCCACTGATTAAGAGTCAGTTGCTCTACCAACTGAGCTACGGAGTCAGCTATTTTATTTTTGAGAGCCCAAATTTAGCCTTTTTTTTAAGAAAAAGAACTTTTTTTTAAGAATCTTTGCTGGATTTGCCTAGGTCCCTGCGGTATTTCAAGCGCTGTCACCAAAAGGAACGTCTTGCGTCATGATTGACAGTGTTTCCGCTCGACCATTCCGTTAAACTCTTTTGCACTGCTTTCTGGCGACATCAATAAGCCAGCTAATTTAAGTCACGTGTATGTGATAGCCAATGCTATTATAAATGGCAAAGAAAACACAACGCAGTAAAAGATTTTGTCGCACCAACTTGGTTCAACTGAAAACGATCAGTTAGACCCGTCTCCTTTGAGGCACCCGCTACATTAAAAATCAAATAACAACATACATAAAACGTGAGGGATATCAAGACAATGGAGAACAGGTATACAGTTAATACTGTTCCAGTAATAAAATCAATCCAGCCAGTTACTCCAAGGGCTACCAAACCAAATAGCTCCTGAACGTGTTGTTGCCAACTACTTATGATCAAACATACCTTCGATTCCAGATTGAAGGCGGTAGAAACGATCTCCGCCGTCTGCAGCCATACGTTGGCAATAGTACTAAACAACCGTAGAGCTCAGCATCTAAATGAAGTTGTTTTTATGTTAATTTTGTTTCCATCGGATGTCTGTTCGTGGACGTTGGTTTCAATCTGGCTCGTTGATGTTAGAAAATCCGCCATAAAACAGGCTTGTATCAGCCGGATGAAGGAAAAGAAACGAAGAAACAACGGAGTAATATTTTATTATACAGAGATGGAAATCTCCTTACCATCTGCATATACTTTGCCCCAATTGCAAAGGCTTTCCAAAATGGGAATCAAGTCATTTCCCTTACTCGTCAATAAATATTCTATCCCTACAGGAACAGTATCTGGAATTTCTCTTTTCACGAGAATAGCGTGAGTTTCGAGCTCTTTGAGCTGTCGGCCCAGCACCTGTTCCGAAATGTTCGGCAGCTCCCTTTTCAATAAATGAAAACGGTTATTTCCCTTTGAAATGGAATAAACAATTTGAGATTTCCAACGACCGCTAATCATAGCAATCGCTGAATTAAGTTCACAAACCTGAAACAGGAATTGTTCATTTATCACGTTGGTGGAGGTTTCTTTACGCATAACTGTTATATGTTTCACCGACTCACAATTTTGTTCGTTATTGCTCACGACAAAATGCTTGCGGAACTTTACAAATAACAAAAATACAAATAAGAACAAGATACTATTTATACTGATTAGCCTGTTGACAATAAATCGACCATTGCGAGCGCAAGAGAAATGGATTTTGAAATCGCCATATTTATCTGAGCCTGACACAATATTAGTGTTTAAACCCGAGACCTATAACAGCAAGCAAAAATATCCTTTAGTTTATCTTTTACATGGATACAGCGAAAACTATAAACAATGGTCGAAGACAACAGATTTACAAAAGCTGTCCGACCAGTACGGGATGATTATCGTTACACCGGACGGTTTTGTGTCGTGGTATGTGAACAGTCCGTTGGATAGCGGTTCAAGAATGGAAGATTTTTTCTTCGAAGCATTAGTTCCGAAGGTACATAAGTCTTTCCTTATTGATGACAAGAATATTTTTATTAGTGGCTTGAGTATGGGCGGGTATGGTGCATTACGGTACTTCATACTACACAACGATTACTTTAATTCGGCAGGAAGCACAAGCGGTGGCTTGATGCTCGACTTTGACACATTAAAAAAGGTTAGTTTGCAGTTTTTTAAAAACACAAGAGTAACGGATGATTTAACCTTATTGTTAGGCAATCATTTGGAAAACAACTGGCACCAGTACAATATTTCCGAGCTGCTGAAAGGCCACCGGTCTGGGAAAGCATTTTTGATAGACTGCGGAACAGAAGATGTTTTATACCCCGTTACAGCGGAATTAAAATCTGTGGCGGACAGTTTAGAGATTCCGATAACATATATGTCTCAACCCGGCAATCACAATACCGAGTATTGGAGCAAATCAATAGCGCATCATTTCATATACTTCAAACAACATTTGAAAGAATAACAATAGAAAGGACGCGAAAAGAAATAGCCCCTCTGGGAAAGGGGCTATTCTGCTAACCAATTATAAACCTATATTAAACTGAGGGGCGATATGACAAACAAAATGATAGTTTTGTATCGTTTCTACCGTTTTGTTGAGACAAATATAACAAAAAAAACATATATCAAATAAATTTTTTATTTTTTTCCATAAAAATTTCTATACATAAAATACTTGTTGTGCATTTGTTATGAAAAAAGTATAAATGTAGGCCTATTATTGAAATAAATAGCTGTGAATACATGAATAAAAAATATATATCACGAACTTTTTTTTATATATTTCATGTATTGGTTCATTTATAATTCGTATTTATTGTGACATTTTTTAAAAAAACTATTTTAACGCGGAAATAAACAAGCAAACCGCAATACGAACATATTTTTTTTCACCTACTTTACTTGATTTGATGTATTTATTACCTAATAGAGAAGCCCGCCCCTTTAAAAGAAGCGGGCCATAGCAAACCTTCCTTACATTAACACCGTTTGTTTTGAAAACAGATAATCGACAAACAGGTTTTACCAGGGAAATACTGAGCTTTCGGTACGTGCCTCTAACATAAACCGCTCGATCTCTTTGACAACTTCAGGATGTCTATTCGCTATATCAAATTTTTCTGTAGGGTCGACGCTTAAATCGTATAACGCTACAGGATTTTGACGATTCTCTTTAGCCTTTAGCCTCACTCCTTTCCATTTCCCATAACGAACAGCCTGTTTGCCTCCCTGTTCATGAAACTCCCAGTAGAGATAGCGATGTTGTTTTTGGTCGGGTATTCCGAGCAATGTATTGGCAAACGAAATTCCGTCAATGTTTTGCGGTGTTTCCTTACCGACTATGGTAGCAAAAGTGGGAAGAATATCCCAAAAGGATCCTATGAAATCGGTTTTTTGTCCAGCCTGAATCATTCCCTGCCATCTGGCTACAAAAGGAACGCGGATCCCCCCTTCATATAAATCCCGTTTGTACCCACGCAGGCCACCCGCACTATTAAAAAAATCAGGATCCGCCCCGCCTTCCCTATGAGGGCCGTTGTCGCTGGTAAAGACAATTAAGGTTTTTTCATCTAGGCCTAAATCTTTAATTCGGCGCAATATTTGTCCGACGTACAAGTCTAGTCTGCTTACCATAGCTGCGAATGTTGCGTGTGGATACGCTTGTGAGCTATAGCCCGAGGATCTCGCTCCATCCCCATAGTCGTCTCCTTTATAAGGCGTTTCAGGAAACCTACCCTTATAGTAATTCAAGATACTGTCATCCGGTGCCAGCAGTTCAGCATGTGGTAAAATGTAAGGCAGAAAGAGAAAGAAAGGCTCGTCTTTGTTGTCTTCAATAAAATCTAAAGCTTTTTCCTGGATTAAATCTGGAGCATACTGCTTATGGTATTGCAAGTTGCCGTTTCCCTCCAATATTATTTTCTCTTGGTTATCCCATAAATGAGTGGGATAATATCGATGGGCTAAGGATTGGCAATTATAGCCGAAGAAGCGATCGAATCCCTGCTTGTTCGGATCGCCTTCCGATCCAACGGGACCTAACCCCCACTTTCCAAAAGCACCTGTCCGATAACCAGCTTCCCGCAGCAGTTCTGCTATTGTGTATACTGAATCAGCTATAGGATATTGTCCTTCCGGCTTCACACCCACATTTCCACGGATAAAGGTGTGTCCGGTATGTTGTCCATTCATTAAAGAAGAACGAGAAGGGGCGCAAACGGTAGTACCGGCATAGAACTGGTTAAGACGAATTCCTTCGCGTGCAAGTCTGTCTATATTCGGCGTATGAATGAGTTCTTGTCCGTTAAATCCCACGTCGCCAAAGCCTAAGTCGTCCGCCAAGATGAAAATGATATTCGGTTTTTTTTGCGGCGATTGACTTAGCACCGGAAGTGCAAGTATTACAAATATTAATAATGAAATAAACTTTCTCATATTCTTCGGTATAAAACAGTTGGTTCGGCTGCCCCATCATCATAAAAAACGTTAAAACGCCTCATAATTCGTTATTGCTATCTGGTAACAGCTTGTTTTAAATCATAATTCGTTCGAGCCGCCCTCGAAAAAGCGTTTCACTCCCCTGCTCGATAAGTTAAATCTATTCGTCAGGCTATGCACTCGAAGTGTTTGGATTATTGTTATGCAAACAAATGTAAAACAAAAAATTGTATTATGTTTACGAAGCAATGTCTTTATGTCGGTTGGGAAGCTAAACAATTCTTTATCGATGGATGTTGAACTGAAACACGAAACGAAACTTGTCAAGATAATAAAAGGCATGAAAGCTATTGTAATTACGCAGTATGGCACACCTGAAGCGTTGCAACTTCAGGACAAGCCAGATCCAGCAATAAGACCCGATGAAGTGCTTATAGACGTCAAAGCAGCCGGTGTAAATCGGCCAGACATCTTTCAGCGCAAAGGAAATTACAGCGCTCCCCCGGGCGTTGTGCCTGATATACCTGGACTGGAAGTTTCAGGTATCATTCGAGAATGCGGCAGCGATGTGAAAAAATGGAAAATAGGCGACCGTGTATGCGCCTTAATAGCTGGCGGTGGCTATGCGGAAAAAGTTGTTGTCTGTGCAGATCATTGCTTACCCGTCCCTGCCAGTTTAAGCTTCGTCGAAGCCGCCAGTCTACCAGAAACAGTTTATACGGTATGGGATAATGTGTTTCGTCGTGGCGGACTAAAAGAAGGTGAGCATTTTCTTGTACACGGAGGTTCGAGTGGAATCGGTGTCACATCAATTCAGCTAGCGAAAAGTATAGGCGCCAAAGTCTATGCTACGGCAGGTTCCGATGAGAAATGTAAAGCGTGTTTAGATTTAGGGGCAAATGTTTGCATTAACTACAATGTTTATGACTTTGACAAAGTCTTTGCCGAAGAAAAGATCGATGTGATTTTAGATATGGTCGGCGGCCCGTATTTTCAGAAGAATATGAGTATTATGAATGAGGACGGGAGACTGGTTTATATCAACGCGATGAAGGGCAGTTCGGTAGAACTGAACATCGGAGAGATGATGCGTAAACGGATTAATATTACGGGGAGCACCTTGCGATCGAGAGATAAACGATTTAAAACAGCCTTGACGGAGGAAGTGTTGATCAATGTTTGGCCAAAGATAGACAGCGGGCATTTCAAACCGGTTATATTTAAGGAATTTCTACTGAAAGATGCATGGCAAGCCCACAAGCTTATGGAAGATGGAAATCATATTGGAAAGATTGTATTAAGGACTGAATGATAATTTTTTTAATTGGCATACAGTGTTTTGTGGGAATATTTACATAAAAAGCAATTTTAATCTTGCATTATAACAGTAAAGATTATACCTTTGCAGCTCTTTCAAAGAAACCGGATAGGTTTTGAAAAAAGAAAGATTCCGTAGCTCAGCTGGTAGAGCAATACACTTTTAATGTATGGGTCCTGGGTTCGAATCCCAGCGGGATCACCATATGGGACAAGTCAAAATTCAAACGACTTGTCCCATTTTTTTTGGGCTTCAATTCCTTGTCTATTAAGGATATAATGTTGATGATTTCATTCAATCTTTTGGTTCGATGTTGGCAACCGTCGAATACGAGATTTTCAGGGAACATCGAACCAACTATCTTTCGCTTTACTTCTACTGTACCTTCTCTATACAATGTTTCAAGCTGTGCGATGTTGCTAAACGCCTTGTTCCATAAAGGCTCTACCGTTGTTTGGAAATTTACAGCGGCCTTTAATTTTGCTTCCAGCCGATTGATCTTTTCCTCACATTCAGATTTGATAGCCCGATAATCATCGCCTTCAATATCGCCGCACAAAAGCAGTTCTCTTGCTTTTACAACCCGGTTGTTTACCTCCTGCAATTGTACCTTTAAATCTTTTTGTTCATCTCTTTCTCCACGTTCTTTTGACTTATATGTTGACGTAATTACGTCTTTGCATATTTCAAGTCTTGAAAGCGGCCAAACATATTTTTTGATCTCGTCATACATTTTATCGTTCGTGTCTTTTGCTTTGTAACGAACACCACAAGCAGAACTGCAATGATAGTAATGGTAATATTGTGTTCTCCCTTTTGATGCACTGGCTGTCAACATCCTTCCGCATTTTGGACAGATCAGGAAGCCTCTCAATGGAATGCTGTCATCGGCTGTAACTTTTGTTCCCAAAATCCGTTTGCGTCCATCCAATACATCCTGAACATCATAGAATAGGGCTTCAGAGATCAAAGGTTCATGTTGCCCCTTTGCCAAGAGACTTTCTTCTTCTTTGTATTTGGGAACAAATATCAATCCGCAGTATATCGGGTTTCGTATGGCAACCCAAAAGTTATTCTTGCTGCACTTTAATCCTTTTTCTTTTGCTTTTTTCCATACCTGTTCAGTATTGAGCTTACCGCGAGATAGTTCTTCAAACGCCCACTTCATTATATCACCCTGAATTTCTTTCGGGGCAATATATTTCTTACCGTTCTCATTAACCTTGTTGGCATAACCAATGGGGGCAGTTCCCATCCAGCGCCCTTCTTTCTTAGCCCTGCGCATCCCATGAAACACATTTAACGCTCTCCGGTCATTCTCTACCTCCGGTGCAGCGAGGTAAAACGCCAGCATCATTTTGTTTTCCGGAATGGAGAGGTCAAGCGGTTGTTCTACCGCCTGTGGCTCGATACCTAACCGCCGAAGGGTACTGATCATTTGGTACGCATCTCCTGCATTACGGCTAAACCTGTCCCATTTCGTAAACAGGATAAGGTCGGTATGTCCTTTGTGTTTCCTTAAATCACCCAGTAGCCCTGTCCAAGCCGGTCGTTTGAAAGTCTTAGCCGAATGGTCTTCCAAGATCACTTTCCTAACCCGGATATTGTTGATTTCACAGTATTTCCGCAAACGTTCCTCCTGGTCACGTTGCGAATAGCCTTTATCGGCCTGTTCATCCGTACTTACCCGTACATAAAGGTCTGCTATTTTCATAACTAAAAAATTAAGTGTGGTACTATGTAAAGATAAGAAGAAAAAATGAAAATGAGCAATATTTAATAGTATTATCACGTCAAAATTTACTAAATTTGCTACATCTTTGTTTAATATTAGAAAACCGACAAGGTTTAATAGGAATTGAACGCCCCTGTTTAATAACATAACAGGCACACAATAGCCTATTAACCGCATAAATTCAAACTATTCGATATGGCCACACCCCGCGAAAGATTGGTAGAATCGCTTAAATTCCTGAAAGAATTACAGGATAACGGTGTAGTCGGTATCCATACCGATGAAATGCCTAACAGGAAATACAGGGAGATACTGCTTAAAAACGGCTTTATCCGTGAGGTGACAAAGGGATGGTACATACCTACCGATCCTGCTGAAAAGGAAGGTGAAACCACGTCCTGGTACAGTTCCTATTGGGAATTTATTGTAAAGTTTCTGAATCACAAATTTGGCGATGACTGGTGCTTGTCAGCAGACCAGTCGCTGCTTATCCATGCGGGAAACAGCGCAGTACCTCAACAGTTGATGATACGTTCGCCACAAGGAAATAATAACCCTACGCCCTTACCGCATAACACGTCTCTGTTCAATTTAAGGACTGGTATTCCCCCAGCGGATCAAACCATCGTAACCAATGGAATCAGGATGTACAATCTGCCGGCTGCTTTGGTTTACAGTTCACCGAGCATTTATACAAGGAATGCCATAGATGCCCGCACAGCCCTTACGTTGATAAGAGATGCTTCGGAGGTACTACCTATCCTTTTGGAAAACGGTCACACCACATTTGCGGGAAGATTGGCAGGCGCTTTTAGAAATATTAACAGGGATAAAATAGCTGACCAGATTGTTGATACTGTTAAGCAGGCAGATTACGATATACGGGAAGAAGATCCTTTTGAAACCAAACTGAACCTTAATCTATCCTCCCGTGAACGCTCTCCCTACGCCAATCGCATCAGGCTCATGTGGCAGCAGATGCGTGAGATTATTATTTCCAGCTTTCCAAAAGCTCCCGGCATACCCGATGATTCACAAGCCTACCTGAAGGACGTTGACGACATTTACATAACAGATGCCTATCACTCCCTCTCGATAGAACGGTATCGGGTGACACCGGAACTTATCGAAAGAGTAAGCAGCGGTCAGTGGAACAGTAAGGCGCATGAGGAAGATCGCAAGCAAAGGGATGCTATGGCTGCCAGAGGCTACTACCAAGCCTTTCTGCAGGTGAAGGAAACCATCACAGCAATACTGAAGGGAGCCAATTCAGGAAAGCAGGTGGATAAAGATCACTCAAAATGGTACAGGCAACTATTCGACCCAAGCGTTACCGCCGGGCTATTAAAAGCGGCGGACCTTGCAGGGTATCGAAACCATCAGGTATATATCGGGAACTCCAAACACGTTCCTCTGAACGTGGATGCTATGAGAGATGCCATGCCCGTTCTGTTTGAACTATTGGAAGAAGAACCGGAGCCATCGGTCAGGGCAGTATTGGGTCATTTCATTTTTGTTTTTATCCATCCGTACATGGATGGTAACGGACGAATAGGACGGTTTCTGATGAATGCAATGTTGGCTTCCGGTGGATACCCGTGGACGGTTATACCTGTGGAAAGGAGAACTGAATATATGCAGGTATTGGAGCAGGCAAGTGTAGGACAGGATATAACTTCGTTTGCCACTTTCCTTGCTTATCTGGTCAACGAGCGGTTAAAAGGAAAAATAGTTGCTAAGTTGCCCGACGCTAAGTAGAACGGCTACATCCTATTTCGTAGTACGGCTACAGCATGTTTGCGGTGCAGATGGACACTTTCAGCCTGATAGTTCTCATTACTTTTTGCCTCTATTTCCCGTGGAGATTTTCTGCTTTTAGTCAATAAGCTGATAGCTGTACTCACTGTTGTGCGATGAAGTTTTTCACCGTTGAACGTCAGGTTATCGGGAAACAGTGTACTTACGATTTTTCTTTTTTGTATAACAGTTCCATTTTGAAACAACTCTTCTAAATGCGACAATTTGGAAATAGGAAGATCCCATAGTAATTCCATATTGTCTGAAAATGAAATGGATGTTTGTAGCTTTACTTCAATATCAGTCATTCTTTCATTGGCTTCAGACTTAATGGTACGATAGTCTTCGCCTTCAATTTCTCCACGCAGCAATTGTACGTCTTCAAACTAAATTAGACACATTAGGATGAAACCTTAAGGAGACTTTCGAGTTATAAATTTATTAATTTTTG
>NZ_SBJH01000093.1 GCF_004368405.1 Olivibacter sp. XZL3 | reverse complement strand
TTAGAGACTCAAAACTTACGGCTTTTCAGCCGTACCTCCTTCTTTTTCTTATTTATTTTTCAACGTTTTGGACGCTTGTGATATAGTTTATATTATTTTTATTCTCCACCTATCATCTTAGATACTATTCCTTTTTTATTTGTCAGTTCACCAATTACGATTCCGCCAAAATGCAATAAAATGAATATCGGAAACCAATAAATGGCCCACTTATGAACAGCTTCCATCGGTTCTTTCCATTGACCGTCCACCCATTTCAGGTAAAATCCTGTAACAATAGAAACGGCGATGAACAGATAAAAAATTACATAAATAAATCCTTGCATTCTTTCCTTTACTGATTGGGATTTCTTCAACGGATCAGGAAATTTAATTCCCTTTACGAGCATATAAATTATCCTTACTAAGAATGCCAGAAACATAATGTAGGCAGCATATTCATGCCATTCCACATCGGTTTCTGAATGCTTTTTACGATAGGTATTATCTGTCCCTTTTCAAGTGAAATGTTGTGGCTTTGCATCTCGGTTTCAACCGTATCTATAATTGTTTTTTTGCTCATCCAGTACATCCGTAAAAATCCGGTAATAAATAAAATAGACATTAATAGTGCAACAGACCAATGTAAAATCCGGTGAATTACTGTAAACTGATTTTTGTTTTCCATTTTCATATTTTAAAATGTTTTAATGATTGCTAATCCAAATTGTTTTGTTTGATAAGTAGGTAGAATAACCAGTGATGCTTGATTCTTTTTATTGGCAAACCATTTTGAAATGGTCGGAAACAACCAATACGCCACTTCTGTCGATAGAATGCCAATGCCCGCTCCGGCAATTACGTCGCCAACCCAATGTTTGTCATTAAAAATCCGGTAGATTCCTGTCATGGCAGCAATCGGATAGCCGGAAATACCCAACCAAAAATTGGTTTCATTATATTCCCTGAACATAAAATGTGCGGATGAAAAAGCCGTTGCCGTATGTCCGGAAGGGAAGGAAGTCTTACTGGAACCATCCGGACGTTCCTCGCCAACCAACTGTTTGGTGGGCAAAACCATTGCCGCTGATATGAGTTGGGAGGTTGCATATATGATGGTTCTGTCCTTAAAATTATGTTTTCCTTTTACCCCCGACAGATTGAGTCCATAGACTGCAATAGCAGGAGCATACTGCATGTAGTTGTCAATCTTAGCACCAGGCAAAATATGTTCCCTGCTCTCGTGACGGGTAGATTGGTTAAGTGTTTTCAACCCATCTGACATTAGACTTAAAACACCATAAGAAACCAAAATTGTGGGAATGATGAGCTTCTTAGTGGAAAACTGATAAGCAGGATTGGTTGTTTTAGACAAAATGCTGCTATCTGCTTCTATGTTTTGAGAAAAAAGCAAGGTTGGAAATAGAAGAAATATTAAGAAAACACGCTTCATTTTATTTAAACTTAAGGTTCAACGAAATGATATCACCCTTCATACCGGTTGTTTTTGTATAATGCCCATAGCGTATTTCAATCATATTGAATTTTGAGATTCCTAATAATCCGTTGGGAAGATTGAACCTGGCCCCCATACCAAAGAACTGGCTGTTGAATCCGGACAGATCATAATTGCTGGTATAAAACCCGTTGGATTCGTTGTGTGTTTGGTAGGCACCGAAATACTTTACCGCTGTCTGGGTATAATACCTGTAGAAAGGACTGAGGGAAACAAAAGGGGATAATTTTACCGGTGTTTCTATATTGAAAGTATGTGAATTTATACCCCAATTGTCTGTATAATAGCGGTAAAAGGTTCGGATAATGAACCGGTCACCCAAGAAATAATTGGCACGGAAACCCAAAGGGAGCTTGAACCGGTTATCAGGAAGTTTTTCCTGATGTACGCTTCCATCCGAAAAATATACACGGTGAAACGGAAGGCTCAATAGTCCGTTTTGCTGAACGGCATCTACAAGAAATACGAGCTGTAAATTGGCATTGATAATCTGCGAATAAGAAAGTGATGCCGCAAAAGTATTCCGGCTATCTGTTCCGCCGTCTTCTGCTGGCCCTTGCCTCAATTCTATGGGAAGAATAAGTTTTACCTGATCGATATACGCATGAAGATTGGCTGTTAATTCTCCCATTTTATTGGCTGTTTTTTTGGAGAAACCAATATTTGCCCCAAAAGATTGATAGTCATATTCGGTGGAAGATGACACGCCTGCCATAAAACTGTTTCCCTTCTCTTCATTTTCTACCTGCCAGCTCAAGGAAGGATAAACTCTGATGTCCTGGCTGGATGCTGAGGAATTGGCCTTGAGGTCTATCATATCAGAGGAAGCAGAAGTATAGTGGTCTATGCCCAATTCTGCCCCAAAAGTGTGTTTGCGTTTTTTCTTGTCATATCGGATGAGTTTAATGTTGATTATATTGGAAATATCGGTCAGCTTTTCTGTTCCGATACCTCCCGTTACCGCAGAATTGTTCCCATCCTGTTTGTAATAACTGGACACTAAATTCACTTCATCAACTTTTAGTTTTCCGACCGATGCAGAATCTGTTTTTATTTGCTGTGCCTGGATTTGATAAAAACTAAAAAGCCCTAATGCACTAATATATATTTTTTTCATTTTTCTTTTTCGGGTTACTATTTCACTGATTTTAATTACATCCACAACCCCCACCACTTTTTCCGGCATTGGCTCCGGAGGCTCCTTCACGGTAAGATTGAAAGTTAAGTTCAGTTTTTTCTATGGTACGGTTGCTCAATACCATTTCGGCATCGTTGAGTTTGTTTTTCTGATATTCTTTCACTGTGGTGCAGGAACCAAGCGATAATGTACCGATAGCACTTAGCAGGATTATTTTATTTGTTTTCATATTAAATTAATATTTTTTGAAGTGAATATTTTGTTTTTGTCATCTATGATGATGCATTCTATCTGATGGATTTGGTTTATCATTTCCAATCCTGCCTTAACGCCCATGATACTGATAGGGGTAGCCATAGCATCTGCGATTTCTGCATTGGGGCAAATAACCGTTACACTTTTTATCCCGGTAATAGGCATTCCTGTTTTCGGATTGATGGTGTGCGAGTATTTTTTACCGCCAACCTTCACATATTTTTCATAGTTTCCCGAGGTGGCAATGGCAGTGTCCGTAAGGTTCAAATAAGAAAATGGCAGCCGGGCCTGGTCTGGGTTGGCAATGCCTATTGTCCAGGGTTTACCATCGGCCTGTGTACCCCATACTGTTAAGTCTCCTGAAGCATTGATGATACCTGAACCTACACCTTGTTTTTGCAAAACATTCTTGGCCATTTCTGCGGCATAGCCTTTTCCAATTCCACCGAAACCAATACGCATCCCTTTTTCTTTGAGATAGACGGTACTGTTCTCCCTGTTCAGGATTACATTTTGATAATTAATGAGATAAACCAGTTTTTTTGCCGTTTCGGCATCGGGCAGTCTGGTCATTGACCGATCAAAATTCCACAGGCTTTTATCCACACCTCCGTAAGTGATGTCAAAAAAACCATTGGTAATACGGCTGATGCGGAGGCTTCTTTCTATCAGGTTAAAAACTTCTTCATCTACTTTCACCGCCTGTATTCCGGCATTGTTATTAATCAGGTTGGTCTGACTGTCCGTTTTAAAAGTGGTAAACAATTGCTCAATCCGTTTAATCTCCCCAATGGCGGAATCAATTTGTTGATAGGCTAAAACCTCATCTGCTCCCACTACCGTGATTTCAAAGGCATTGCCCATCAGCTTTTCGGTTTTGCGAAATTCCTTTGCTGTCATTTTTTTACTTTTTTGTATAGGGTTATGATTTCGTTTGTAAACCCATCAGCACCTTCTTTCGGGAGGCCTTCCCAGGTTTTGATTATTTTTCCATCCGCATCCAGTAAAAGGGTAAAAGGGAAAGCACCGCCGGGATTATATTTATCTGCCAAAGCTTCATTTTCCTTTATGGTTTGGGATAAGGGCTGGTTTTTCTTTTTTCTCGGAAAATCCGCATTTACATACACCAAAAGGCTGTCGGCCATTTGTTTGTAGGTTCCGTTTTCAAAAATAGTTTTGTGCATTTTGATGCAGGGTACACACCAATCTGAACCCGAAAAATTCAATAGAATCAATCGGTGCTGTTCTTTGGCTTGTTGTTTTGCGTTTTCTATCGCGGTCTGCCCAAATGCGTGGGACATCACCATCACATGGAGAATTAAGAGTATTTTTTTCATTGTTTTTAATTTTTATAAATGGTTTTTAACGATACCATTAGTGCTGAATTTTGCCGATAAAATATGCTGTCTAATGCTGCTTTTCTTTCATTCGTCCTTTTTTAAATCGCTCACTGGCTGTTTGATAACAGGCTATTGTTTGAGTAATTAAAAAACGATTATTGGTATCTTTAACCTCTGACATTGTTTTACTCCGTTCATTCCAACGGAATTGTGTTACTCTTTTTTTATCATTCAGTTGTGTAAAAACGTTTCCTTTTAATAATCCAAGTGTTCTGTAGTTCCCAATAAATGCTCTTTCATCGCCAATTTTGGTTTGATTAATATCTTTGCCATAAAATGAAGACTGGTAATTCCAGTTTAAATATCCCAATAGCGTTGGCATGAGGTCGATTTGAGAAACCAAGCGGTCTATTTGCGTTTGCTGATGGTTCAGATTATAGATTATAGCCGGAATACGGTGCTTTTCAATGTTAATCTCCCACTTTCCGGCACTGCTTGCGCAATGGTCAGCGACGATTACGAAAACCGTATTTTTAAACCAAGGTTTTGTTTTTGCCTGATTGATGAATTTGCCCAGTGCATAATCAGTATATTTTACAGCTCCATCTCTATCTCCTTGCGGTAAATCTATTTTTCCGTTGGGGAAGGTGTAAGGTTTGTGGTTGGAAGAGGTCATTATAAACTGGAAAAACGGTTTATTCTGCCGAAACTCTGAATCGGCATTTTTGATGGATTGTTTGTAAATATCCTCATCGCAAATACCCCAGGCATTTTCAAAGCTGACTTCGTTATCCTGAATAGGAAAACGCTGTGTATCAATATTATCAGATAGCGGATTCCCCCTGTCCCTATCAATAATATCAAAACCTTGTCCTCCGAAAAAAGTATTCATATTATCAAAATAACCATCTCCGCCATAAATGAAATTTAGCTGATACCCTTTTTCTTTTAACACCGTACCGATGGAATAAATGTTTTTATTATTCGGTCTTCGTACAATACTATTTCCAGGTGTTGGCGGAACCGACAGTGCTAAGGCTTCCATTCCACGAACTGTACGTGTTCCGGTTGCATACATATTTTTAAAAAATATGCTTTCATTTGCCATTGAATCATAATTTGGCGTGATATTTTTTTTATTACCAAAAGCAGACAGGAATTCAGCACTAAAACTTTCTATGGTAACCAAAATAATATTCGGATATTGAACCGGTTGCCCGTTCCCTTTGGTAATTCTCGAAATGGCGTCAAAATCCGTTGAAACATATTCTTGGTTTCCTTGCACTAATTCTTTTTTTAGAATAGTGTATGCATCGCGTTGTGACAGGGTCAGATAAAAAGCATCATAATCTAATTCATTAGACCTGAATGCAGCAAAAAAGGAAAAAATACCATTTTTGCTAAGCTCATTTACAGTTGTGTTTTTACTGAACTCCGCATTTTTATTGGTCAGGGAAATACCCAAAAGGGCGGTCGTTGCCAATAAGGCTGATGATACGACCAACCTTTTTTTAAAAGGCATTTTATTGGTAAAAGCAGCGCGGGAAATTTTCTTCTTATTTAGTAAAAACAAGGTTAATAGTACTAACAATAGCAATCCCCCGATCAGTAACGGTAAAGGATAGGATTCTTTAATATTTTCTATAACTTCATACGTATAAATGAGATAATCTACTGCAATAAAATTAAATCGTGACCCAAATTCATCCCAAAACGGAAACTCTGCGACAGAACCAAAATAGGTGATAAAGAGCGTTACGATCAGTATGAAAAAAGTAAGTATTCTGTCCGCTATAGAACCAATAAAACAGGTTGGGAAAAGCAGCAGATAAACATTATAGAAAGTGGTAATAAATAAAGCAACCGTGATATCGTAACATAAGCCAATGGCGAATGTGCATAGCATATTATATACATGTCCGTCAAGATTATGAAAAGAAATAATGCTAAGTGTAAGCCTTATCAAAAAAGACGTAATAATGTAAATAATTATTGTTGAAAGCAGCAATCCATATCTGCTTAAAAATATTTTTTTCATAATTGAATTTGAGTTAATCATGGAACAAATAGGGATAATAGATAATAGAAGCACATACTATCGAAACCAGTACCATGAAGGCTGAAGCTCCCGCAGAGATGTCTTTGATAAAACCTATTTTCGGGTGATAATCAGGATGGATGAAATCGCATAATTTTTCTACCGCTGTATTTAACGCCTCCACTGCGAGTATCGCTCCGATAGCAGCTAATTGAAACATCCATTCATAACGGTTGATACCAAAATAAAATCCTATCACAATGAAAACAGAACAAAGAAAGAACTGAGCCTTCGCAGCATCTTCGGTTGTGAGTAAATACCAAGTTCCTCTTAATGTAAATACCAAGCTTTTTGCTCTGCCCTTTAAAAAACCTCCTTTACTCTTCATCCTCCGTATTTTTTAGTTTCATTAAGAGCGTATAGGCATTTTTGGAAACGATATTTTTATCTGTAAAATCTGTATCATTTACAATCTGGACAAAGCCGTTTTCTTTCCCGCCTACAGTTATGGGCAGCATTTTATAGGTTTGTCTGGCAGTTTGCACAAACACATAATCCTTTCCCTCAAAATTCACGATGCTTTCTTCCGGAACGGCATGAGCGAACGAGATTTTGGTTTCTATTTCGGCATTCATGTACATACCCGGCAACAGGCTTTTGTTATAGGGGTCAAAATGACAATGCACTTCCGAAATACCATCGCTGCTGATGTCTTTGCTGATAAGGATGATTTCCCCTTCATATTTTTTGCCAGGTTCTGCATTGGAATAGGCCATTAGTTTTTGCCCGATTTTCAGTTTATCTATGTCGTTTTCATAGACTTTCAAATTGAGGTGCAAATCGTTGGGATTGACTAATTCAAATAATATGTCTGCAGGATTTACATATTTCCCGATGTTCACATTTACCTTGCTCACAAAGCCATTGATCGTGCTGTAAACCGGAATGGTTTTAGTGATTTTATTCGCATTCAGGCTATTGGGATTGATGTTGATAAGGCGTAATTGCTGTGCCAGGGCATTCATCATAATCTGCTGGTTATTCACTTCTGCCTGTGCAGTCTGCATTACCTTATCGCTGCTGGCCTGGCTTTGGTTGAGGTCTTTTTGTCGCTGGTAATCCAGCTGAGCAAAGTGCAGTTTTGATTTGGCCTGCAAATAGTCCTGTTGCAGTTTTATATACTGCGGGTCTTCCATCACGGCAATAGTTTCCCCTTTGCGCACATACATTCCGGGCAGTAAGCGGGTGCTCTTCAAAAAACCGCCCAAAGGCACACTTACCGAAATCAGGTTTTGCGGCGGCACGTCAATCTTTCCGTTTAATTTTAAAACAGTGGCAATGTTTTTTTCTGAAAGGCGTACCGTTTCAACAGCCGCATTTTTTAATTGGGCATCCGTTAATACTACGGTATTGCTTTCATTTACAACAGCTTGTTTAACATCTTCTTTAGGCTTGTTTTGGCATTGAACCAGCAACAATATTCCCAGAACGGGAAGCAGTATTTTCAGCATGCCCCGGTTTTTATTTTTTATATCGAATGAATACATTGTCATAAGAATTTAATTGAGATAATTGATTTGTATAATAGTATCGTTCAGCATTTTGACAGCATCAGCGTAATTACTTTGAATACTGATGGCTTGATTTATGAGCATTACAAAATCCAGGTAATTGATTTCTCCGTTGGTGAACTGCTTCTGTATTGTTTCGGTAACGACTGCCGCATTTTTTAGCCCTTCACGTTCATAATAGTTTACAATTTCCAAATTGCGCTGATAGTTTTCCGAGAGTTGTTTATACCGGTTCTGCAAATAAGCACTTGTAGCCTGCAATTGGTTTTCGGTAATACTTTCCGTGATTTTGGAAGCATTGATTCTCGCTCTTTGCGACTGCGAAAAAACAGGAATGGAAAAACCAACCTGTACAGAATGGAATTGAGGGGAAGCGTTGTATAACTTATCATCGGCTCCCGTTCCCTTGAAACTGTTGAGATTGTAACCAATCATCAAACCGGGCAATAATTTAGATTTTTCTACTTTGGTTTGGCTCGCTGCAATATTTTTCTGCTGTTCCAAAACCTGTATAACAGGATTTTTGCCGGTTTCATCCACCTGTAGCGGAATTATTTTTTCAGGGGATTCCACTTTATAAACCGTATCCGAATTTAATAACCATTGCCACTGCAACTTCGCTGTTTCTAATTCCCGCTGCACCTGTTTCAACTGGATATTGATAGCAGCCTTTTGATTCTGTGCAGTGGTTTTTTCCAAAATATTGCTTTCTCCTTTTTGCAGGCGCAACAAAGATTTAGCATAAAAATCAGCGTATAAGGAATCTGCTTTTAGCAGTAGCCTTTCCTTTTCCTGCCAGAACAGGATGGCATAAAAAGTTTGGGTAACGGCTTTTTTTAATTCAAATTCTTTCAACGAAACATTCAGCAAACTGTATTTCCATTCCTGTGTAAACAATTCTTTCTGCCTTTTATAAACCGTTGGAAATGCGATATTCTGTGAAATTCCGAACTTGGTATCGTTGTATGCACCGTTAATCTGTCCATAATCTGCTGTAATGCTGGTCTGCGGAATATCAGCCGAAGTTTTGATTATGGCCTTGGCATAATCTGCTTTTAGTTTTTCAGTCCTTAAATTTTGATTATTTTGAACAGCCAATGCAATAGCCCTGTCTAATGTGATTTTTTCCTGTGCTTTAACAGAACCCATTCCCATTAAAGAAATCCCTGAAACAATCAATAATGTGATTGCTTTTTTCTTGAATGGATTCATTGTAAAACCTTTTTCAAATGCGATGAACAATAAAGGAAGAACGAATAATGTGAGCAAAGTAGCCCCCATCAGTCCACCAATAACTACCGTTGCCAGCGGACGTTGTACCTCTGCACCTGCACCATTGCTCAGCGCCATTGGAATAAAACCCAATGAAGCCACAAATGCGGTCATCAGCACGGGGCGCAAACGGGATTCTGTTCCGTCCACCACGATGCGGACAATGTTTTTGATTCCTGATTTTTTTAAACGGTTGAATTCGGCGACCAAAACAATTCCATTTAAAACAGCCACGCCGAACAGTGCAATGAAACCTATACCGGCACTTATGCTAAAAGGCATTCCCCGAAGTGCTAAAAAGAAAATTCCGCCAATGGTCGATAATGGGATTGCGGTATAAATCAATAAACTTTCCTTCACCGATTTAAAAGCAAAAAATAAGAGAATGAATATCAAAGCCAATGAAATAGGCACCGCAACCATCAAACGGCTTTTTGCCTGGTTCAGATTCTCGAACGAGCCACCGTATGTAATAGAATACCCGGCCGGAAGCTTGATTTGCTTATTCACTTTGGCTTGCAATTCCTGAACAATACTTTGCACATCCCGGCCTTTTATATTGAAGCCGACAATAATCCTGCGTTGTGTATTCTCCCGCTGAATTTGATTGGGACCATCCTTGATCTGCACTTCTGCCAACTGTGAAAGTGGAATCTGATTGCCGGAAGGTATAGGGATCAATAAATTCTGTACGTCTTCCAGATTCTTCCGCACGTCGGCATTTAGTTTTACAACCATATCAAAACGTTTTTCCCCTTCGAAAACCAAACCGGTGCTTTGTCCGGCAAATGCCGTATTGACCACCTTGTTGATGCCGGCTACAGACAAATGGTATTGGGCAATCATTGGGCGGTTATAGGTAATAATAACCTGGGGCATTCCGGTTATAGGTTCTATATAAAGGTTTTGTACGCCATCCACCGTATTGATTATTTTGCCTAATTTGTCAGCCGTTGCTGCCAGGGAATCCAAATCATCCCCAAAAATTTTCAGGACCACATCCTGTCTTGCACCCGTCATCAGTTCATTGAACCGCATATTTACCGGATATTGAAAACCTGCGGTAATTCCCGGTACATCTTCCAAGGCCTTGCTCATTTTCTCGGATAGTTCCAGAAAAGTTTTGGCAGATGTCCATTCGCTTTTGTCTTTCAGAATCACCATCATATCGCTGGCGTCCATCGGCATCGGGTCTGTGGGTACCTCGCCGCTACCTATTTTGGTTACTACTTTTATCACTTCAGGAAAGCGTGTTTTCAGGATATGGGCGGCCTTTTGGGTACTTGCAATGGTCGTATTAAGGTTACTTCCCGTTAAGACCCTGGTATCCACTGCAAAATCGCCTTCTTCCAATGACGGGATAAACTCGCCTCCCAATCTCGACATCACGAAAATGGCCGCAATAAATAAAACCGAAACCACGGCGATAATGCGTTTGGGGATGCGGATGGCTTTTAACAAAAATTTTTGGTAGAAGGCTTCTACACGACGCATAACCCTGTCTGAAAGATTGTGCTTATGGCTGATTTTCCTGCTCAGTACCCAGGAACTCATCATTGGGATATAGGTAAGCGATAATAAAAATGCGCCCAATAAAGCAAAGGCCACGGTCTGTGCCATCGGTCGGAACATTTTGCCTTCTATACCTTGCAAACTTAGGATGGGAAGATAAACGATCAGAATGATGATTTGACCGAAAACAGCACTGTTCATCATTTTTCCAGCAGAACCAATTACCGTATTATTCATTTCTTTTTTGGATAAATTGGTCATTTGCTGAAATCTGGCGTTATGCGAGAGTTGATGCATCACCGATTCCACAATGATGACGGCACCGTCTATAATCAGCCCGAAATCCAAGGCTCCAAGGCTCATCAGGTTGCCGCTTACGCCAAACAAATTCATCATACAGATGGCAAAAAGCATGGCCAGCGGAATAACCGATGCTACCAGTAACCCCGCCCTGAAATTCCCAAGGAACAGAACCAAAACGAGCACTACAATCAGTGCGCCTTCCATCAGGTTTTTTTCGACTGTACTGATGGCATTATTGACCATTTTGGTACGGTCCAGGAAAGGCTCAACAACTACGCCTTCGGGCAGGGTTTTCTGTATTTGGGCTACTTTAGCTTTTACATTCTTGATGACTTCGCTGCTGTTTGCACCTTTCAGCATCATCACTACGGCACCCGAAACTTCGCCCTGGTCGTTGTAAGTCATAGCCCCATAACGAGTGGCATAACCCATTTTCACGTTTGCCACATCACGGATAAACAAAGGTGTTTCATTATTTTTATTGGCAATGGAAATATTGCCGATATCTTCCAGGCTGCCTATCAGGCCTTCGCTGCGGACATATAAAACGGTAGGCCCTTTTTCGATATATGCACCACCGGTATTTTGATTATTTTCTTCCAAAGCCGAAAAAATATCGTTGATGCTAATCCCGTAGGCATTAAGTTTGTCAGGGTTTACTGCAATTTCATATTGCTTGAGTTTGCCACCGAAACTACTCACTTCAGCAACCCCCTTTACGCTTAATAACTGCCTGCGCACAATCCAGTCCTGAATGGTACGCAGTTCGGCGATGTCATATTTTTGTTCGTAACCTTTCTTGGGGCGGACTACATATTGATATATTTCGCCCAAGCCGGTAGAAATTGGTCCTAATGCCGGTGTGCCGATCCCCTGGGGGATTTGACTTTGCACTTGCTGCAAACGTTCAGCCACCTGTTGTCTTGCCCAATAAACATCTATATCATCATCAAAAACAATGGTAACGAGCGAGAGTCCAAAACGGGAAAAGCTGCGTATTTCTTTGGTGCCGGAAATGTTGCCCGTTGCTTGTTCTATGGGGAAGGTAACCAGGCGTTCTATATCCGTCGCACCAAAAGAAGGTGCTATCGTGATAACCTGTACTTGGTTATTGGTGATGTCGGGCACAGCATCAATTGGTAATTTTGTGGTTTGGTAGGCACCAATTCCAATGAGCGCAATGACCAAAAGCCCTATGATGAGTTTATTCCTTACGGAAAACTCAATGATTTTAGTAAGCATAGTTTTACTTGTTAATCAAATTATTATTCAATACAATTACAAATAGATACAGCAGTATTTATCGTAAATAAAATAACAGGATTAACCAACTGACGACCACATTCCATGAAGCTCCGGTTTTATGGAGACAGGAATGAACAATAATGATATAACACTTTCATGTAGGAGATCAGTGCATAACAAAATCGCACCTCAACAAATTTTCAGGCAGACTATACAGAATACCCTAAAAATTGAGTTGAAGATGAAATTCTATACAATCATGCCTAAGAAAAGTCCATGCAATATGCAGATTATCACAAAAAACAATGTGGCAATGTTTTTTTAACTTTGGATGAATTCGAAAAAGAAATAAAATATTTTTCTCCAAAGTATAACACCAACCCGCATTCAATAGAACGTGTTAATACTGCATAGCAAACCTTCCTTTATGCAAAGTGCAAAAAGAATTTACGAAAAGTCAATTGGTTAAAAAAGAATTAACAAGATCTTGGAGGCTGCCAAATAGAGGAAAGAAACTGGTTGGAGATAAACGCATCGTCAAAAGAAACCACCTTAGACGATTCTCGTATGTCAATTTTATGAAATGATTCAAAAAAAAGCGGTTGGGGATATACGAAGCAAAAGCTTAATACATCTCCGTGCATAATGAAAGGTAGTTTTTGATCCTGATCATAATCATCATCGTGAGGATGATTTTCAAGGTGGTTACCTTCGTAATGAAGTACCAGAAACTCCATGACGGAAATTTGAGGATTTTTTTCTTTATGCTCGAAATAATGCTCTACCAGCATAGGAAACTTCAACAACTGACCTAATTCTGTTGTTGAAATAAGATATGTAGATAGAAAAAATATTGCGAGCACTTTTTTCATACTCACAAAGTTACTGAAAACTACATTTAATCCCACATTTCACCGTAATTTATACTGTATCCAGATAAACTATTGCATAATTTCGATATTCAGACACTTTTTATTATTTACCGTGAAAGCAAATGCTGTAAGTTTGGATCATTCTTGATACGCTCCATTTCGCTTTCAATAATATTTACAATATCTATTTTTATCTGACGGTAATTGCTTTCGATTTCCTGTTTCATTTTATCCTCACCGTGTTCATTAACAAAGGATAGGATTTGCGGTATCTTCTGATATACTTTAGTTTCTGCGGCAACTTTTTCATTGTCCACTACAATTTCAGCGTGGAAAATCTTTTGGTCGATACGTTCATCAAAGTTGTCCGAAACTGAACCCACAAACATACCCTGTGTAAGTGTTGAAATTTTCGATGCCGGAATAAGGCTGTCTAACTGTGTTGAAATAGAGGTAGATTTATCATTCCTGTTAATCGTCATACTTTGGCGTTTCTGCAATACTTTCCCGAAGCGTTCCGAAAGACTTTTTGCCGTTTCTCCTACAACCTGTCCGCTGAAAATATTACCTACCGTATTTTGGATAACCTTACTTTCCTTGTCGCCGTAATCCCTTGTTAATTGCGAAAAATCCTGAAAACCCAAACAAACCGCTACCTTATTACTTCTCGCAGTTGCGATAAGATTATCCAGTCCTCTAAAATAAATGGTTGGCAACTCATCTATGATAACCGAACTCTTTAATTGCCCCTTTTTGTTGATGAGCTTCACAATCCTTGAATTGTACAAACCCAATGCTGCGGAGTAGATATTTTGACGGTCGGGATTGTTACCTACACATAATATCTTTGGCTCTTTCGGATTGTTGATGTCAAGCGAAAAATCATCGCCTGTCATTACCCAATACAACTGCGGGCTAATCATTCTTGACAAAGGAATTTTTGCCGATGCGATTTGCCCCTGTAATTGGTCTTGTGCTCCGGATTGCCACGCATCCATAAAAGGCGACAAATAATTTTCCAAATCGGGATATGAGGTTAAAATAGTAAATACGTCCGAATACTTTTTATTAAGCAATTCAATGGCGTGTGGGAATGTACAATACTTACCGTTTTCATAGATTTTCAGATACCAAATAATTGCCGCCAATAGGATAATTGGGCTTTCCACGAAAAAATCCCCTTGCTTTTGTATCCAGCTTCGATTGAGGTTCAGCATTATGGTATAAGCAGCTTCGTAAGCATCGGATATGTCCGTCATAAAATCGGGATTGAGTGGATTGCAACGGTGGCTCTTACGGGGGTCGTCAAAGTTGATGACGTAGAATTTGGGTTGAACTTTGTACTTATCCCGATGCTTCAATAGATGATTGTAAGCAATGGTGGAAAGGTCATCAAATTTAAAATCGTAGATGTACATACTAAAGCCTTTCTCAATCTGTTGTTTGATATAGTTGTTTACGATTGCATACGATTTTCCTGAACCCGGAGTACCCAACACAATCGAGGCTCGAAAAGGATTGACGATGTTAATCCAGCCGTTGTTCCATTTTCCTTTATAATAAAACTTCGTGGGAAGATTGACGGAATACTCGTTTTCCATTAATTTAGTTTCCTGCTGAAAACTCTCGTTCTCATTGTTGAAAACATCATCCATCAGATTGGTACGAAGTAGTCGGCTCATCCAAACTCCGGCTACCATTAAAGCGATATAGCCTAAACCTGTGGTAAGGATATAAAGGATTGTAGCGGTTAATAACGGTAGCTTTAGTAAAGGGAAATTCAGAAAAAACAGGATAGCACCAATAACTAAAGCCACATAGATTTTAGACCAGGTTATCTTTTCATTTTTAACTCCCTTAGAACCCAAACAGCTTAATGCCAGTAATACCAAAGCAAACAGCTTGGTATATAGGGTATGCGAAAACAGCCCTGCCGTTCGCTGAAAATTGCCCAATATTTTGTTGATGATTTCTAACGTCCACCCACGTTCTATAAAGAAACCGTAGCAGAACTGTAATCTCCCCTTAAAACAGCTACGAATATTAATGTAGTTTTATAATTTAGGGACAATGAAAAAAAGCAAGTTCAGCGA
>NZ_SBJH01000015.1 GCF_004368405.1 Olivibacter sp. XZL3 | reverse complement strand
GCTTTTTATCCAAAGATATATTTCACGATCTATTCTCATTTCTTGTATTTATCCTTCAGAGTTCAAACTAACGATATTATCTAACACTAATCGTTTTAATTGTCTGGCAAAATAAATTATAACACTACCTCTCTTTACAAAAATGAGGCTATTTAGTTCTATTCAATTCGTTGCATGCTTCCTTTTTACATAGATAAGACCTTGTGGTGATATCGCCAACAGACCTGTGATGACACCGCGACAGGCCCATACTCATCTGGTTTGAAAGTAATTGAGCAAAACTGAGCGCCCAGAATACCCTTTGATTCCTTTTGTCCGAAATTGCACCGCTGAATGATGAACGAAAAGGGAATATCGAAGAGAGCAGATTGCAGTAAGTTATATGTCTAAGTAACTCTACGGGCATATCAATACAAAGATACTGGTTTTCCTTTATAAAATTGTTCGATAAGGACATCCGAAGAACCGTCTAATAGATAATCCTTGGGGTGAACTGACAAATTAGAAATGATTGCCTCAAATGGCGTCATATGTAACTAAAGCCCCGAATAACCGGTTTTTTTGTGTAAATTCTTTATATAAATACCGACTATCATACGTTAAAAGCGTATTTCAATCAGTTATAAACAGCCTGTAGATAAATCGCAATGGTAAAAAAAAGCGATAGCGACTACCTTAACTTAATATACAGCTAACGTTAACATAACAGCTAAACATCACCTTTGTCTGAAGTAAGTGTAAAGAGTACACCTAACTTAAAGCACAAAGTGATTTGATATGTATTTACAAAAACGATTAGGCAGCCGGTTAGCGGGAGAAAAGCCTTTGCTCTCCAGGGCAGGGCTTCTATTGCTCTGCAGTCTGGCTGCAGCCCCATCCATGGCGGCGGTTAAAATGCCCTCAGGTGCACAACAGCAGGCCGTTGCCCTACAGCAGACGGTGAAAGGTACGGTGACCGATGCGCAGCAGGTACCCATTCCGGGGGTAAGTGTAAGGGTGAAGAACAGGCCCGCAAACGGTACCACAACCGACGGCAGCGGTAATTTCTCGCTGGACGCCCGTGCCGGTGAAACACTGGTTTTCACCTATATCGGCTATGAAACCAAAGAAGTTGTCGTAGAAGAAGGAAATACGCCGGTAATAGTAAAGCTAAATCCTAGTGCCAATGAACTGGACGAGGTAACTGTTTCCATCGGTTACCAGCGGGTAAGAAAATCAGATGTGACGGGCGCAATCTCCAGCGTGAAAAGCGACGAACTGAACTTAACTGCTCCCAAGCTCGGACAGGCCCTGGTGGGCAAACTGGCCGGCGTACAGGTGTCCCAGACCAGCGGGGCTCCCTATAACAGTACCAAAATCGTGGTAAGGGGTATTGGATCCATCAACGCAAGCTCCGATCCGCTGTACGTGATCGACGGCTATCCCGCTGGCAACAACATCAATATCAACCCCAACGACATCGAGTCCATAGACGTGCTCAAAGATGCCGCTTCTGCGGCCATTTATGGATCCCGCGGGGCCGGCGGCGTGATACTCATCACCACCAAAAGGGGAAAGGAAGGCACCAGCCATGTCGATTACGATGTACAGGCGGGTTTCGGACAGCTTTCCAAGAAAGTCGATCTCCTGAATGCCTCCCAGTTTATCGACCTGTTGATCGACGGGCGCAACAATGCATACAAAGATCTGGTAGTCAATTCCGGAAGGACCTGGTCGGACAATATGTTCATGGACGACAATGCCACGCGTGTGGCACTGGTCGGAAATGCCGGCTCCGTCCAGATCCCTGCCGATATCTACGATTTTTCCACAGGCCGGGCCAAAGCCCCTCAATATGATACCGACTGGCAGGATGAGCTCTACCGAAATGCCCCTTTCCAGCGGCATAACCTCTCCTTCTACGGAGGCAGCGAAAAGGTCCACTATTACATCAGCGGATCCTATCAGGACCAGAAAGGGATCATGCACGGTACCGACCAGACCCTCTTCAATTTCCGCAGCAACATCGATGCCCAGATCAGCAAAAGGCTACAGGTAGGGGCCAATATCGCCTTTACCTATAATGACAACAATGAGGTGGGAACCGGCCGTTACAACGAGAGCCCCTCCATGGCCGCCCTGTTGTACCTACCCTACCTGCCAGCTCGGGACGAAAGCGATAACCCCATCCAGTACCAGATGGCCGAACTTTCCGCACAGAACTACGGCGTGCAGAATCCGGAAAACCCGCTCGCTTATGTATCCATGGTGAAGGACAACCGCAGGGAGCGCCGTTCCCTGTACAATGCTTTCGCCAATTTTGACATCATCGAGGGCTTAAGATTAAGAGTAAATGGCGGGGCGACAACTTATAATGAAAAGTACGATTACTATAAGCCAACCAGCCTGAGCAACGGAAACTATGCCCCTTATTCCCCTCAGGCAATCCAGGCAGCCTATGCGCAGGCCGACAACCGGGGAGACCTGGATATACTCGGTGAGGCCACTTTAAACTACAAAAAGTCATTCGGCGACCATAACCTGGATGCGCTGATAGGATATTCCGCCCAGCAGACGGATGTAGATTTCATCTCAGTCCGGGCCAACGGCTTCCAGAGCGATGCCATCGGTGAGATCACCGACAAAGGCGCTGCCCCGGCAAATTTCTGGTTGGAAAAGGCCTATAAACAGCGTACCACCCTGCAGTCCTATTTCAGCCGGGTAAGCTATAACTATAAGTCGAAGTATTTCCTGCAGGGAACCCTGCGAACCGATGCTTCCTCCCGTTTCGGCCCACAGAATAGGTGGGGACTGTTCGGGTCTGTATCGGGGGGCTGGACCTTGTCGAACGAGGACTTCTATAACGACTGGTTAGGCCAGGGCTCTTCGGTCAAACTGAGGGCAAGCTGGGGACTGAGCGGGAACAACAACATCGGCGACTACGAGGCCCTGACAACTTATAATGCACCGGGCGGCACGGTGATAGGTGGCCAGGTGGCAACAGCTTATTGGCCGGACGACCTGAAGGATCCGAACCTGGGCTGGGAGTCCACTTCCCAGTACAATGCCGGTTTGGACGTAGGCATCCTGAACGGACGGGTGAATTTCATGGCAAATCTCTACCTGAGCCGCTCCTACAACCTGCTGTTCAACCAGCCTATTTCGGCCGTATCGGGAGCTTCTTCCATCCTCACCAATCTGAAGGACAGTAAGGTACAGAACAAGGGTTTCGATTTCCAGGTTGACGCCGCACTTGTCCAAAGGCAGGACTTCAATCTGTCCTTCAGCGGAAACATCAACGTGAACCGCAATAAGGTGCTCGACCTGGGCGGTGCCTCCACCATCTATGTCAACGGTGCCGAACGTTCCTATATTACCCATGTTACCCAGCAGGGACAGCCCGTCGGTATGTTCTGGGGATTCAGGGTACTGGGCGTAGCCGATGAGGGGAACTACCAGACCGTCGCTCCCTCCGCAGCACAGTCCAACCCGATGCAGCCGGGCGACCTGTACTTCGAGGATATCAACAATGATGGTATTGTAAACGACAGCGACAAACAGATCATCGGTACTCCTTATCCCAATTTTACCTATGGCTTTGCCATCAGCGCCCGCTATAAGAAATTCGATTTACGGGCTTCCTTCAATGGTTCACAGGGAAACAAGATCCTGGACGGTTATGATTATTATCTCTATAACATGGAAGGATCCGGCAACCAGTATGCCGACGTGGATCAGCGCTGGCGTTCGGCGGCGAGCCCCGGCAACGGCAAGGTTTACAGAGCTTCCAGAGCAGGTACCCAGAGCAACAGTACCCGTTTATCTGATTTCTATCTACAAGATGGATCCTACTTAAGGATGACCAATATCATCGTGGGCTTTACCTTCCCTGAGAACTGGATTTCTTCCATGAAAATAGCCGGCGCACGGATTTTTGCCAGTGTGGACAATCCTTTCACGATCACTAAATATAAAGGCTATAATCCGGAACCGGATTACAACAATGGAAACAACGCCGCGAACCTCACGCCCGGCGTCGATTATGGATTGTATCCCTTGGTGCGCTCTTATAACCTCGGTCTAAAAGTAACATTCTAAACAGTAAAGAACATGAAGTGGAAATATATACTGCCCATTGCCGTTATCACACTGGGCTCCTGCAGTAAAGACTTTCTGGATCAGACCGATCCGAACGCGACATTGATAGAAGATTATTTCAAAAGCGAGAACGACGTCCTGCTGGCCGTGAACGGTCTCTACCAGTCGCTCCGCAGCGGAAATACCCTTGGCGAAAGCAGTGGCCAGTACAGCGAACAGCGTTCCGACAATACCGGCACCAACGACAACCAGTCCAATTCGGGGGAACCCTTTCAGTTCAACGATTTCTCCCTGCTCCCCAGTAATTCTTACCTGAAAACGCACTGGGTGAACATGTATGACGGGATTGCGCGGTGCAATACCTTATTGGCCCATATTGATGAGGTGGCTTTTTCGGGTGAAGACACCAAAAAACGCTACATGGCTGAGACGAAATTCATCCGTGCACTGCTGTATTTTCATATGGTACGCAAATGGGGCGCCATTCCCTTAACAACCGTGCCGCCCACCACTACGGACGAGGTGTCGGCTGTGGCATATCGGCAAGACGAAGCTGTGGTATACACGCAGATTGTGCAGGATTTAACCGAGGCTCTGGACAGCAACCTGCCCGATCAGCAATGGGATTATGCCGTCGGCAGGGTTTCAAAAGCGGCCATCAACGCGATATTGGGACAGGTATACCTGACGATGGCCTCCACCCTGGCCGACAACAGCCAGCAGAACCTAGCTTCCGCAGAGACCTACCTCACTGCCGCCTATAACATGCGGAGCTTTGGCGAGCTGAGGGAGATACCTTACGAAAATGTGTTCGACGTAGATAAAAAGAATACCTGCAGGGAACTGGTCTTCCAGGTCCAGTACCTGCAGGGCGACCAGAACTATTCTTCCTCCATCGCCCGCAACAACCAGGCAAGGGGAGAGAACATCAATTCGCGGATGCCGGCCACCGGGGTCGGCGGAAACGTGAAGCGGGACCTGGTAAACGACTATGAGCAGGGCGATCTCCGCAAGGACTTCTCCGTTAAGTTCGCCGCGGACCCGCAGGTGAACGACTGGTTCATCACCAAGTTCCGCGATACCAGTCCGGCAGCCGGCGAGCAGGGATGGGGAGGGAACGACTGGATCCTGATCCGTTACGCCGATATCATGCTCCTGCTGGCCGAAACCAAAATGAAACTGGGCAAAGAAAACGAGGCTATCGATCTATTGGATCAGGTCAGGGCGCGCGCCGGGATGCCCTCTTATCAGGAATCTATGCAAGATGCAGGCTACGCTTCGAAATACCCAACCTTGAAGGAAGCTATCCTTCATGAACGCCGCGTAGAGCTGGCCTTTGAAAACCACCGCTGGTTCGACCTCATCCGCAATTACAGCCCCGAGGAACTGGTCGCTTATTTCAGAGCTAAAAACCAGAGCGATTATGGCCTGGCCAATCTTAATAACATCAGTACAAAAGACCGGTATTTCCCGATTCCTTATGATGAATATCAATTGGATCCCGAGAAAATGTATCAAAACCCCGGATATTGATCAATATGAAAATATCAATAAATATGAACAGGATAGGGAAATATTTCCCTGTCTTGTTTCTTGTTGTAATGGCTTTGATTTCGTCTCCTGTTAGAGCGCAGGAATCGAAGGGAACCAAACCGCGTTACCCTTTGAGCTTGGAGCATCTTAGCGAACAAGAAATTGTAAAAACTAAAAATTATTACCTCTTGTCCTTATTACAGGAAGAAGTGGTAAAACAGATTTTAGTTCAGGATCCGTCACTTCAAGCGCTTGCTATTAAGAAAAAAGAACAATTGCACTTGGCCCTCAAAAACTGCAAAGACACCGGATGTCTATTGGATGCCATGCGCTTCACAGATATAGATATAGACACGGCGGGTGCTGTTTTAAGTAAGCTGTATATGAGCTCTCCAGCGTTATCAGATCTAGTGAAGCAAAAACTTCGCCCGTCAAAAGCCTATTATCAATTTAATCGACTAAGCCTTGAAAAAGAGTTGATAGAAGCTTGGAAACAGGATATAAAAGGTGTGAATTATACCATAGACGTCTATGGTGGAGGCGAAAAACCTAATTATCCGAATATCGACTCTATTGCCTTCAACGTGAAGAGTCGCTCTTACATGAATCTCCTTTATGATGTAGTGGCTTCCATAGCAGATGATGCGGATAAGTTTTCCTTGTTTTTTGAAAGCAGCTTGGAGAGCGCTTTACGTTTATTGGAGATCAATGAACGATTTGACGCGTCAAATCTAGAACCGATGACCTTGAACGACAACCAAGCAGCCATTTTGAAGATAAAAACCACCGCATGGGATCAGTATCCCTATAGCCTGATTTTGGTCCCCGGTGCAGGACCGGAAGATCCAACCGTGGCATTAAGCGCTGAAGGGATGTTACGGTGTAGGGTTGCTGCCAATCGCTTCCGTGAAGGATTGGCTCCTTTTATTATGGTGTCGGGAGGAAATGTACATCCCTATAAAACAAAGTTCAACGAGGCCGTCGAAATGAAAAAGTACCTCGTGAAAAAAATGGGTATTCCCGAAGAGGCAATACTCGTAGAACCCCATGCTAGACATACCACTACCAATATGCGCAACTGTGCCCGTATCATGTACAATTATGGTTTTCCGATGGATAAATGGGCTCTTACCTCTACAGATCGCTACCAAAGCCATTATATCAGCAACATGGAAGCGAGATGCATGAAAGAATTGGGCTATGTTCCTTATAAACTTGGCAAAAGGTTAAGTGATACGGAACAAGCTTTTTTACCCTTAGAAAACGCCCTTCAAATTAATCCCTATGAGCCGCTTGATCCATAATCCGCCACTCTTTTAACTAAAGGTAAATAAGCTAAATTGCAGAAAATACCGTTTGCTTATTCACCTCCAATTTGGTTCTTTGCTTTTTAGTGATCATCGGTCCGAAGCGACTCAATGCATTCGGCTTAAGGAAAGTGACAGAAACGGCTTGTCCGTTCAGCTTCTCGGCTAAACTGTCAATGTTTAGATTTTTAGTATACCGTTTACTGATAAAGTACATGCCACTTTTGTCCTCCAATTCTACAATGTAATCACCCAAACCCCCTTTATCTACATTAGTAACTACCGATTGAATTTGAGTAGCGTTCCCTTCAGCTACTTCAACCGGTTTCAATAAAAAATAGAAAACAGCTACTATACCCCATCCTAAAAGTAAAGCAGCCAACATGAGAAAACGATTCATAAGCTACATATTCAAGCAATAACAATTGATTATCAGCAATATACAAATAAAATTTAACTTATGTTTCTTCTTTCTGCAATATCTCTTTAATATCCGAATTTGGTTCGTAAATCAGTTCACTTTATCATTTTAGTCAAAAAAATAAAGTTTGTTAATATGAACGGGAAAATCTATGTTCTTTGTTTCAACTAATTCCTTATCCCTTCAGCAGCTTTTCCAGATAAGCTATCTTTTCCTTTTCCGCTTCTAACAGCCGTTCGTACAGTTTTTTATTTTCTTCGTACGCTTCAATTAATTTATCAAGAGGATTAAAGGTATAAGCAGGATTAGAACTGTAAGCTCCCGCACCGCTATTATCATTAAAAGTATTAAAATAATTGATCACATTATCCTCGTCAAAATTCTCTATCGCCTCGGGAGTTACACCTAAAATTTCTGCCACTTGTGCCAACAACTCGCTTTCGATAGTATCTTTCTTTTCCATTGCCGAAACTGCCTGCTGGCTCATTCCGAGCTCAATGGCTAAAGCTTCCTGCTTCATTCCACGAAGTTCACGGACACGGCTTATTTTTGGACCAATACGATTCGGTTTTTGTGTTGCGCTCATAGCCCAAAGATAGCAATTTTAACAGATGTAATAAATAGGCCTATTCGGTAAATTACAATACATCGCTGGTAAAATACCCTGAACTCTGGTTCGGTACGACGATACTATTTGGGAAATTTGGTGTTATAACACCAACGACTATGATGGAATCAAACGCAATCAGCCTCTGGCAGACGGATTATCCAAGCTCCCTTTATCCACATGAATATGCCGATCCCATAGGGGTTATCAAACAGGTCTTCGACCAGTACACGTTAAAGCAAATACAGATAGCACTGTGGAACTGGCTCCCTTTTCAAATGACAGATGAAATCAAGCCAACAGCAGATCAGCGGTTTTTCCTTTTCCGCTTGGGCAACCAATTGGACAGGTTGGTTGATGCAGCATGGGTTTTGGTTAACCAGTATCAGGAAATAACCTATCACGCCGATCCAAATCTTAAGAATCTGATCAATTCCGATACCCTTTCTTTTCTTTCACTAGAGGAAGCTAGAAATCCTATTAAAACGATGAGAAAACTTTTCAAAGGCTCCAAACTCCATAGATGGAAGACAATTGCGATATACGATAGACAACTAGCTTTATTGGATCCTTTTTTCTGGATGCACGGTAATTCGATGTATCTTAGGGAATTCGGTGAATATGTTAATCTTAACAGTTTGGCGGAAGCGGCCTATCAATTGGCAGGAAGTATGGATAATCTTAATGCCGATTATCATTGGTCGATCGAGACAACCGGAATAGACGATCCCATTAATTGGGGTGTGGGTTATTTCAAAACAAAAGAAATAAAGGACGTTCTAAACAGTCTTGCTTTTCTGTACCACATTAAGAGATGGTCACAGGAATGGCACCCATCCGCTGCATTTCAATTAATGCAGCATTATGGTGATTTATATAGGCTGATACATTTAGCCCATTATCTGGCGAACAATGTTAACATCCCTTCTCCGGATGATAGTTCTGAACGGATCATTGAAGCCCTTAAAAAGAAATTCAGGAAATTTTCCATTGGCAAAACAGCACGGTTCCTAACCGACTGTATTTCGCTTTCTTGGACTTTTAGAGAGGTTTCCGAACGCCTGAAACCGGATGAAAACGAATTAAAACACGTAGAAAATATCATACATCTAACCACAAACTATTTCACATATTACAAAAAAACCTAACAACCATGGAAAAATTTACGGGAAATGAAAGCTTTCTTTCTTCGTATGAAAGCTCTATTTACAATATACGCAGTTCGCTGAAATTCATAAAAACAACCCATCACTATCGCCTTTTCTTGCAAAATCTATATAAAGTGGTCATCAGCGCAGAACGGTGGCCGGAGGAAACGCTGTCTGCCCTACAGAATAATTTTGAAGAGTTATTATTTGCACTGGATGCCGCATGGTTGGAACATGAACACCAGTTACAGATCGAGGCACGTTATGGTACCAGAGAAGAAGAAACTAAGGTGGACGTTCTGCAACCTTCCTTTTCAGATTATACAATAGATCAATATTATCCCCGCTTACAGGAAAGCACATGGCCAGTTGAACGGAACCATCGTTTTAAAGGCGAAATCCAATTTCTGAATCAAGATGAAATACATTCATCGGAAGTGTTCTATAGAAAATTCTTTGGACGGAGGAGTCAGGGCGATTGGAAACGTTACCTTACCCTCTGGATGGAGAGCGCACTTGATGATAGAAGCATAATTGAAGTCCACGGATTCTCCCCGGCAGAAATATACGAGGACTATGTTGATCTTGTTAAGTTAATGGAAATCGTCTGGCTGGTAGAAAAACAGGAAAGAGAACTTCTTTATCATGAACTGGTTCCGTGGTTCGATATGAATAATTACCCCTATATGGGTAAGATCGAAAGCACTTTTAATCCCTATAGCGATTTATATGGATTCTTTCATTACACATCACTTATGGCATATAAAAGAGACCTTGGCCGATGGATGAAACTTGTATTTGAACAGGAGAAAATATGGGAAGGAACTCCAGCAGATCTGATCGACCTGTTTAAAACCCTTGTCCACATGACGGACTGTCTTTGGCTCATAAGGCAATTAGGTCCGAATTACCCCAAAAGCTGGAACAACACCAATACAACCTATTCTTTTCAGCATGCCCCAATACCAAAAGAAAATTATCGCTACAGGTTACCTGAGGAAACGGTTAAAAATCCCGAAAATTATCTGCGTGAATTTTTTGACCTATACGATCTCCAGTTTTGTTTCCATATTCTCTTCGAATCGCTTACGGCAGCTTTGGGACATGAAGAACCTTATCCTTTTGATAAAAAGGAAATAGCAAGCTTTCATGCCAATCTGGTCAAATTGCTGGAAGCGGGATATCTGGTACAGGCAAAGAAATACCCAAACAGGCAACATTGACAGCATGATTAAATTTTATAGCTATGGACACAATTCCCGCAGAAGTCCTTCAGGAGGCAGACCTCATCACCGCACGCTTGGTCAATACGCTGTTGATAGAACAAGTATATCTAAATAATATAGTTGAGGATGATGCAACATATTGGGAACTTATCATCCTCATTCCTAATTCAAGCACACAGCACATTACCGAAGCCCGGCCACTGGTTAGAATGGTAATGACGCTTCATATTCAGTTCAGATACCGCTTGTTCTATTTTCATGACGTGAAAGCCGGACTCAAAATGGGTAGCATGGTGTTTTTTTCCATCTGTCAGCCGGATATGCTGGTATATATCAGTCCCGAAAGTGATATCCCCCTTTTTAACAATAAAACCACCTTTCAGAAAGTTTATAAAAGAGCAATCATTGAACAGGGAAAAGAAAGAAACAAAATACGCTCGTTCAGGGAGGGAACGGATTTCTACTTTGAAAAGGGAAACGACCAGCTATGCGCATTGATGTTACATCAAGTTTTTGAGTTATGCTACCGTTTTGCGGAGATTGCTCTTATAGGAAAAGAAAAGATATCCCATTCTTTGCGTAACCATCACAAATTCCTGCTACCCTATATTCCCGAGCTTAAAACGCTTTTCAACGAGGAGGACGAAAGGGAAATGGCCATTCTTTACATTTTGGATGAAGCCTACCTTACCGTTCGTTATGAAAACAGCTACCAGATATCAAAAGATGACCTAATGCTGTTGATACAGAAATCTATTAACCTGCAACAAATAGTGGATGACAAATCCAGATTGGCGCAGCAACAGTTTGAAATGCGTTTCGGAAATTACGAAGAGGTAGAGCAACAATCTGAACCGTCAAGTGAACAGAGGGCGGAAACATCTGAAAAAATTATTTCTAATCCTGCAATTGAACTATTTAATCCCTTACCCATTATGGAAAAGATCATTGAAAAAATCACCAAGGAAGTAGATACTATTCGAATTTACCGTATCGGAAAAAGTTCCCGTTTCTTGACCCACGATAGTTCTTACATGGAAAAATCGGAAAAAGACTCCGAGGACCGCTACTATTTATTGGTAATTACCAAAGACGAACAGTCGAACGATATTTACCGTATACAAAGCGATATCAATCAGGATAAAAATATGGACGCAAATGTCGTGTTACTTTTTCATGGCATGGCATCTGTGACTAGAGCAATGAAAAACGGCAATCCTTTCTTTTACCATATAATTACAATCGGGGAACAGATATTTGTAAACAAAGAGCTATCCGAAATATGGCAAATACCCAATGAAGTGAAAAGGCCGAAATAGACCCTGAAACAAAAAAAATGAAATGGTGGAACCGGAGGCGGAAAATTATCGCATTTATAGAATCAGCCTCTAATCTTACCTATGATGATAATGAAGACGTAGAGCTATGTCTGCTTGCACTTTCACTTGAGCAGATATGTTTGGCCTATATCGAAACCTTTTTGGATTACAAACCTAATCTGCAAAGCCTTTCACATCTCTATAACCTTTGTTCCTATATCACCGTAAAGGCGGATGAATTTTTTCCTAGGATTACGGAAGAGGATAATCGGTTATTCGGATTGTTATCACAGGGACTTAACAATTTGAGATTCCGTTCTTCTCTGTTTTATCATCCCACGGATGTAGCTATCTTAAACAGAAGATGCGAGTATTGGTTGGAATTTGTCACGAAGGAAGTTGAAGGTCGCCTTGAAACACCACAAATAAGCAGAAATTAATCTAAAACCATCCTTTACACTTATTCCAGATTTTAAGTAATACTCATTTGCGCTATAGCTACAAATATTTTCTTGCTAAAGTAATTAGCCCATACAAGTAAAGAATCTTTAATGGTTTTGGTATCTTTAACTGCTTTTTTGGAGCATCGCTTGTATGAAAAAATCTGAAATCCAACAACGTCTGAATACCCTTGCACAAAATATAGAGCGAGACACTTTCATTTACAGCTTTTATCTTGTTTCGGTTTATCTAGAACGACCATCGCGCGTCTAAGAAAGGGAGACTATAACCTTTCTAAGGTTGAAGGAGAGTTATTCTATAAAGGAAAGATATTCTTTAAAATAGAACAATCGGATAAGCTTATTCATACCATTGATGATATAAGTAAAAATGAAGCTATTTTAAAACAAAAGCCACGTTTTATCGTGGTTACTGATTTTGAAAGTGTATTAGCAACTGATACGAAGCTAAAAATAAACAAAGAATTTCAGATACAAGAACTGGGGGAACAAATTGATTTTTTCTTGCCCTTATCAGGAGCCGAAATATATAGAGTAAGTTCAGATAATAAAGCTGATCGGGATGCAGCGTATAAATTGGGTGAGCTTTATGATATATTAGTCGTAGATAACCCCGAATGGTTAGGACAAGGAAGCCACCAGCTCAATTTGTTTTTATCAAGGCTTTTGTTCTGTTATTTTGCAGAAGATACTGGCATTTTTCCGGTAAAAAGTATGTTTACCGAGGCCCTAGCTAATAATACCAACGTAGATGGTGCTGATGTAAATGATTTTCTTTCAACATTATTTAAAAAATTGAATACCGAATCTGGGAAAACAGGATTTCCAGACTACCTTAACAACTTTCCTTACGTCAATGGCGGCTTGTTTCGGGATGAGATTGCTTGCCCCAAATTCACTAAAAAATCCCGTCAAATCTTATTGGATTCGGGAGAATTGGACTGGTCAGAAATCAACCCTGATATCTTTGGGTCTATGATACAGGCTGTGGCAGATCCATCCGAGCGCACTAACCTTGGTATGCACTATACATCAGTGCAGAACATTCTCAAATTGATCAAACCGCTTTTTTTAGATGAGCTGTATGCAGAATTTGAGAAAAACAAGGAAAATGCTAGAGGCCTAGAAAAACTACTATTACGGATATCTAAAATTAAATTATTTGATCCTGCTTGTGGTAGCGGCAATTTTCTTATTATTAGTTACAAGGAATTGCGTAATCTGGAAGTGCTAATTATCAAGCAATTGATCGATCTCAATCAAGATCAGCGCAAAATATTTTTTACTTCTCTATCACTTACGCAATTTTATGGCATAGAAATCAAGGATTTTGCACATGAAATGGCAATTCTTTCTCTTTGGCTAGCTGAGCACCAAATGAATCAAGTATTCGAAACGGAATTACTAGATTACGGACAATCCAAACCCATACTTCCACTTAAAGAAGCAGGCAATATCGTACAAGGCAATGCGGCGCGTATTAGTTGGGATGAGGTTTGTCCAAAGACAGATAATGACGAAATCTATATTATTGGGAATCCACCATATTTGGGAGCCAGGTTACAAAATGAGGTTCAAAAAGAAGACATTACGCTGAACTTGAAAAACGTAAAAGGTGCCAATAATCTTGATTACATTTTCATTTGGTTTTATAAGGGATCAAAATTTATACAGAGTGTCAATGCCAAATTGGCTTTTGTTTCTACAAATTCCGCATGCCAAGGAGAGCAAGTTTCCTTGCTGTGGCCATCAATTTTGAGTAATGGAGTTGAGATTAATTTTGCCTATCGATCATTTAAATGGATTAACAATGCAAAGGGAAATGCAGGCGTTACAGTGATTATAGTGGGGATTAGAAATGTATCTAATGCTCCTAAATATATCTTCACCGATGGTATAGCAAGACCCGCAAAAAATATTAATGCCTATTTGCTTGATAGCGCGGATGTTTACATTACTTCGAGGTCAAAGTCTATATCAGGTCTTCCTGAAATGAATTTTGGAAGTATGCCAAATGATGGTGGTGCTTTGATATTAAACGAAAAAGAGTATTTCTCTTTAAGAGATTCTATTGTCAATTCAGATGGTTTCTTAAAGAATTTTATTGGGGCTGATGAGTTTCTCAAAGGTACCAAAAGATATTGCTTATGGTTTGATAAAACCAATTTTCAACAGTTTGAAAATATCGAAGAGATAAAATTACGTTTTAAAAAGGTATTAAATCATCGAGAATCCAGTACCAGAAAAGCGACAAGAAAATTGAGTGATATTTTTTATTCATTCGGAGAGGTTAGACATAAAGAAGGAGATTCTATTATTATTCCAAGACATTCCTCAGAAAAAAGAGACTATATCCCCTTAGGATTTTTTAATTCTGAAACCGTTATTGCGGATTCCGCTCTTGCCATCTACGATGCCCAACCTTGGCTTTTTGGTGTCTTGCACTCCAAGATGCACATGGTTTGGGTGGATGCGGTAGGTGGAAAATTAAAAACAGATTATCGTTATTCTGCCAAGCTTTGCTACAATACCTTTCCGTTTCCAGAGATCAACGCTAAACAAAAGGAAATGGTCACGCAATATGTTTTTGATATTTTGGATGAGCGTGCGAAATTCAGTGAGAAGACTATGGCGTGGATGTACAATCCAGAGACTATGCCGATAGGTTTAAAGAAGGCTCACCACGCACTTGACCTTGCTATTGAACGTCTTTACCGATTGGCTCCATTTTATTCAGACGAAGAGCGGTTAGAATATCTGTTTAAACTATATGATGAGATGAGCAGAAAGAATACATTGTTTGCTAAGGAGAAGAAAGTGAGGAAAAAGAAATGAGTGTCTTGTCCTGATATAGGTTGACAGTTTATTATTTACAAACTGACAAGCATGATGGCGAAATTACAGAGAATGACCGT
>NZ_SBJH01000053.1 GCF_004368405.1 Olivibacter sp. XZL3 | reverse complement strand
GCGGAAAGTGAGGGTCTTGAACTCGCTTCCTAATTCCTTGATTTAATATCTTTTATAAGTGCTGGTTTTTTGAGGTCTCGCTAGGGTCTCGCTGAACCAACTCCTTATTATCCCTATTCCTTGTTTGCTATACAAAGATACGAAATGAACAGGTTTAAACCTTATACTTTGTGCAGTTTATAGTACTTTCAGGAGTGGCGGTTAATCAGCTGACATATATAAATAACAATCTCGTGTCAGGACGAATACTTATGTCCAAGCATATGAGTTTTCGGAAGGAATTATTGTGAAATTTTATTCGCGACAAATTTCTGTCGCGAAACGTTATTTGCGACAGAAAGCAAATCTTAATTGTCGTGAAAAATTATTATTTCAGATAGTGGCCACGAAGTGACTGGATTTCAAGGATCACTACGGTTTGATCATTGTAAACTTCATAAACGATACGATGTTCCCGATTGATCCGTCTTGACCAGGAACCGGATAGCTGGTGTTTCAAAGGTTCAGGTTTACCTATCCCCTCAAATGGATTTTCTATAATAGCGAGAATAAGTTGTTGTATTTTCTTTTGGATAGCTTTGTTTCCAGACTTTTTCCAGTAGTTCAAATCCTCAACCGCCTGTGGCGTATAGATTACTTCCATAAGTCTTCCACTGCTATTTTAACTCCTTTGCCATTTTTGACGTCTTCCCGGCCATCGAGAATTTTCTTGACGAAGTCCGGATCATATGGACTTTCTGAATTAGTTTCAAAATCCATTTTCAATGCCTTGGCAAAAGCTTTAATAGCCTCCAATTGCGTTTTGTTCTTAGGACGTATAAGTATGGTATCCATGATGCAAAAATACTAAATTTTCTGTAAAACGTAATGGTTATTGCTTAATGTGAAGTCATTTACGCGGTCATTTTCAAACAATTGTATGTAATTGAGGCCGATTCCGTAGTCCTGCTCCGTCAGTTGCTTATGCTTAGGAAAGACGATTTGTTTCTTCGTGTTCAATTTCTTTAAAATGATTGATATAGCATTCAATAATAAGTCTTTTGATTGAAAGAACAAACACATATTTCGAGTTATGGTTAGCTTGGATCAGGTTACGACTTTTTTGTATATTCGAATCAAATAACCAATTTTTGAAATCATAAGCTTCACCAAATGGAAAATAGCGAACTGTTCAGCGAAAAAATAACAAAAGGATCGCGGACTTATTTCTTTGATGTCAAGAGTACAGAAGGTGGTGATTTGTATCTTTCTATTTCAGAAAGTAAAAGAACAGATGAGGGGTTTGAACGCAATCGGATATTGGTTTTTGAAGAGGATTTCAACGATTTCAAAGCTGCTTTTAATCGTGTCGCCAAAAAACTTGTTTCTGAAAACAAAAGCTACAGTTTGGACAATATCCGGGAAAAACATCCGCAGGCGTATCAGCCTTGGTCTTTGGAAGATGATGAAAAACTGGAAACGTTGTTTTGTGAAGGCAAGTCGGTAAAAGATTTGGCTTTCGTATTCGAACGAAACGAAGGAGCAATCAGGTCCCGGATTAAAAAGCTTGAATTGAAAGAGAAATATGGATGATTTTATCCTTTAGATTAATCCGGTCATCGACTAACCTGTCCTGTGCTTTATATTTTCGTGCAGCTTCATTCGATATACCAATTACTCTTTGTGGGTAGCTCGGATTCTTTCAAACCCAATTTGATGGACGTAAGCGGATTCAGGCTGTCTTTTAACTTCTCTAATCCCTTTCCCTGATAACCGTTGTTTTGCAATACAGCGCCTACCAATGCCCTCACCCTGGGCGGATAGACCAAGGCATATTTAACCAGTGATTCGGTTTGCTTGGTATCTAACTCCTTCAAAATAGCACTTAACCTCCGAATTGCCTGACCAGTGGAACTATCGGGAATGCGTTTGATATCTTTAAACGCGTCCAACAATCCCAGAATAACGTAATTACTGTCGGTTACTTCAGCATAGCTTTTTACAGCATCAGCCTTTAAAGCCCCCCGATTGATATTGATACGCTTGCTTCGACTGGCTATCTTGGTACGGAAAGCCATTTGCGTGGTTAGTCCCAAGCGATTGTATAGGGTTGTGCCGGTTTCGTAAGCTATTCTTTTGCCGTTTTCGAACAGATAAGGCCGAAGCATTTCACTGTAATCGGGTGTTAATTCACCGAATACGGTTTGTTCAGGCTTATAAAACACGCCTTTAGAAACTTTCTTTATCAAGCCGCTCTTTTGCAGACGTTCCAGTGCCTTTGCCGCTGTGGTATATTCTTTTTTAGCAATACGCAAATCGTCATATCCGAAGGTCTTTCCATCAGGTAGCTGCGTGATTCTGTTACGTATTTGTGTTGCCAAAGCCATTATGCAAATATAATAATTATTTATAATGTCAAGTTTTTGGCGCAAAAAACTTGACATTTATTATTTACGGATTGCAAATAGCAAATAAACTATGTTGAGTGGCCGTTTTTTTTGCAGGAGTGCTAAATTATTTTGATTACCGCGTCTCTTTCCAAACCTAAATACACACAAAGTTCTTCAAGCGTAACGACCTGGTGCGGTTGTTTGTTATTAGCCTTTTTGATGGTATGATGGATCCTCAAACTCTGTCGATAGCTTTTGCCGGTGATCCTGGCAATGTCTTTCGGATAAATACAGATTCTTCTCATCTTCTATACTTTATGTACGCTTTATCTACCGAGTTGATATTAAGGTAAGTCGGCGTAGCTGTTCATCATTTTGATACCAAACTTGGTAACAAGTTGGGGTAAAGTTGAGGTGGAATCTTTGTTGCAATTTACAAATAATACTTAGGAAGTATGTGACCATATTGACCTATAAATGTCAGATGGTATAGCCTGTCTTCTTTCAGGAGATAATAATCACAATTTTCGTTTTGTATTCACTGATCAGCTGCAGCAAAGGTGAGTTTAAAATGGTGAAAAATGGCAAGACAATCAGGTATTATTAAATTGAAAGGTACTATCGGGGATATTACCTTCTACAAAAGCAAAGATGGCTTTTTGGCCAGACAAAAAGGTGGAGTTGAAAAAGAACGCTTTTTAAGTGACCCTAAGTTCCAGCGGACGCGGGAGAATGCCGCTGAATTCGGAAGGGCGGGCAAAGCCAGTAAGGCATTTTGCACGGCTATCCGTCCTGTACTAAATAAAACACAGGATTCGCGGATGATCTCGAGACTGGTCAAATCCATGATGCAGGTAATCAAAGCGGACCAGGTAAGCAATCGTGGCCAGCGTAATGTGCTGGATGGCGAATTGGTTCTACTCCAGGGCTTCGATTTCAATGGCAATGCGCGTTTAAGCGCAACAGTGTATGCTCCCTACAACGCGTCCATTGCGCGTGCAACCGGACTATTGGATATCAATGTTCCGAGCTTCACGCCGGACAGTCAGATCGTAGCACCGGGAGGCACCACGCATTTCCGCTTGATTTCAGCAGGGGTTGAAGTGGATTTCGAAAATGAGACCTTCGTACTGGCGCAAAGCAGTTCAGGAGAAATAACGTTTGATAATGTAGCTTCAGAGGCAGTGAGTTTAAGCAACGATCTCGGTGTGACGAACTCGACCAAACCTTTATTCCTAGTTTTTGGTATCGAATTTCTACAGCAGGTAAACGGATCTTTCTATGCCCTGAACAATGGCGCTTATAACGCATTAAGTTTGGTACTGGTTGATACCGGTATCGATTCAGGAGAAGATGTTGATGACGGTACAGGAGGGGAAACAGGTGAATAATGATGGTGGTGGTTAAACTGTTGCGGACTTACAGTGCACAGGGTACAAATGGTGAGGTCTGGATAGACGGCGAATTGATTTGTTATACCATTGAACTGCCCTGGCGCAATAATGTCCGCAATATTTCCTGTATCCCGGAAGGAAGCTATCCATTGGCCAAGCGATACAGTAAAAAGTTTGGCTGGCACATCGCTGTAAAAGAGGTACCGGAACGCAGCGCGATCTTATTCCATCCGGCGAATGATGCGAAGAAAGAACTAAGAGGATGTATAGCACCGGTTAGTCAACTATCGGGTGCCGGTATGGGAACACTGTCACGATTGGCATTTGACAAACTCAAACAATGTATCTACTCGGCATTGGATCAGGGAAAAGAAGTGAATTTGGTGATTTTAAAAAAGGAAGAAAAATGAACGTAATAGAAAGAGCGCAAGCGCCCACCCCCAAGTTTTTTAAGACCCTGCGCAGCATAGGACTGATTGTTGCAGCGATGGGAGCAGCAATCGCGACCGCCCCGGTAGCCCTACCGGCGGCAATAGTTACCATTGGAGGTTATCTAACCGTGGCCGGTGGTGTGCTATCCGCTATCAGTCAGGTTACGGTAGACGACAAAGAAGCAAAAGAAAATCCGGAGGAGGTGCCCGATGAATAAGTCTGCAATCGGCATGGGCACCTGTGGCGGTTTGCTCATGGGGATTTTCCCCACACTGATCATTGGCGATATCATCCGCACGGTTTTGCTGGCAGTCGTTGGTGCAGTGGTCAGTTTTTTTGTATCTTTATTGCTGGCAAATTTGATGAAACGCAAAAATAAATAAAGTTGTGGTGGCTTTATTCATAACGAAAGCTCGGTAGAAATGCCGGGCTTTTTTGTCTGCTTTTACTCGGTATATTGCCACTGGTTACAGTTTAAAGTGCAAGTACAACTTCGCTACATTGCATCTAATCCTTTTATATCAGTGTTCCTAACGTTGAGCTTTGCACAAATGTTCCATCCGAGCACTACAGGTGCCAAATTGCCAAATCGATGTAAAGCGGCTGCCCTATGTCTGTTTGAATATACATCATTTAATTACTCTTTAAGTCCAATTGGCATTAAAACTGTTGATGCAAAATGCTGAACAGAACCATTGTCCTCATGATATTGATATGGAACTTTATCAAAACCATCCCAGGCGTCTTGTAATGCCGCCAAGTATTCATTTGTTCTTTCTGGAACTCCAAAGTCAACGCCTTTAGGATTTAAAAATAATCGCTCTAACCACTGTCTTGCGGTTATTGCTGCAATGTTGTCAGGATAATGAGAAAACTTAAAGTAAGTTGAAAGTATTAAGTCCAGCTGCCTTCTTCTAAACCCAACAGAAATTTTTGAGTTGTCCGCTTGACAAATTGAGTGAACACACCACCCTAAACATCTGATAGTATCAATTACCCGTCTATCCGTTCCCTGCTCTTTAGCCAAATTAAGCCAGTCGGTCATAATTGAGAATTGCTCGTAAATCATTTTGTGAGCAAACGAAGGGTATTCAGAGTTTTCATCGTAATCATTTGGGGAAGGAATCGTTTCTATCAGGAGGTCTGTGAAATGTCTAAAATAAAAAAGCCACATATGCCACCCACTATCTCGGTAAATAGTTTCTCTTACCATGTAGTTAAAGTAAACAATAGCAATGTATATTTTTTGATTCCAAAGTTCTGATTCTAAATCATGATCATATTTCTTTGTCAAAAATTCTTTTTGGGCTGCGTCGTGTTTTAATGACTTAACAGCTCCTTCGCCAATGGGATACCAAACATAATTATCCGATGCTGCTTTTGTGTGAGCAAAAAGTGAGAACAGAATTGGAATGTCATAATTCTTGTTCATTTCTAAAATTGAAGAGTTTGTCTCGTTCATAATTTTCAATTCCTGAACCAGCAATTGGTTTCTATTTTGAAACAAACATTCAATAAAAAGTTTGACGAGGTCTTGGTTAGATGATTTTTTTGTTTCCATTCCGCTAAAAGCGGTCGCAAAGAGCTCCGGGTATTTATTAGCCGCCATTCGAACAAAATTTTCGTTTTGAATAATGTGCCCATAAACCCATGAAGCAAATAATATTCTCTGCGGTTCTACCAATTTATCATATGCTTCATCTTCGTCGGTTCGCCTTCTCAAAATAATGTTTATGCTTTCCTTCTGAGGCAAGTGTGAAATTCCTTTTAAATACTTTCGTATGTCTATAATGTGATACTTGCTTATGTAGTTTACCAAGAGGTCAATCTCATTTTCTTTTAAATAGGTTTCATAAAGTGTAATCACACTTTTTAATCGGCTTGTCGAGAAGTAGCCGAAAGAAACTTTGACAATTGGAAAGAATATTATTCCTAAAGCTATCATATAAGCCCATGTCGAACTTGGCAAACCATTGTCAATTGTGAAAATTGAAAGGCGTGGAAACCAGTTAGCCAATAACCAGTCGAAAGACATCAGATAGTGAATGAAGAAAAGAGAAGCGATAAAAACTCCAATTTCAAATTTTGAAAAGAAAAGTAAAATGAACCGCCTTTCTTTATTTGGAATTATTGCCCACACTGCAAGGGCTAATCCTAAAATTGTAAGAAAGTCGGATGGTTGCATCTATTACTATAATTTAATTCTGTTTGTTCAAAGTCCGTCAATTAAGGTTAGCACAGTCGCCGAAGAATTGACACTAACTCCCAAATATACAAAATGATCTTCTGGATATTAGGATGACCAATATTTTCTATTTATCCTTAAAAAAAGTTGTTTTCAAGTATATGCTTTAACACTATAGTGCGTACGCTATTGTATAATGCTCATTTGAGGATGTTATTTGAGATGGAAATTCACCCGATGGGAAAACTCAACTCAAAAGAAAAAGAGAAAAAAGAAAGTATTTCCTAAATGTATGCTTGCTAACAAAGCAAGTTTTTTAAGGAAAATACTACCGCCATTAAGCGGATGGAGATTTTCCTTAAAAGCTCGCCCTTGAACTTGCTGTTTAGCCAGCTCATATTATTTTTACTTTGCTTTTTTTCTTTCTATACGTGTTTCTTTTCCGTGGATTTATTTGAAAACGAAATTTGCGAAGCTTCTACCGGAAAACGGCTGGTAAATGGTTGCAATGAGCGCAGCGGGTTGCAGCCATTTACCAAGCATCGCGAGCCGTCTGCGAGTGGAGCGAGGGTGCCGGGCTAAGAGGACGTAGTACCGGGGAACGGCAAATGTAGGTGAGTTTGGCTGGCGGTATTTTTGATGTTTGGAATGGTGTCTTGGGTATTCTCAAAAATAATGACAGCCGAAAGCTCGCCTACACAAGATGGACTAGGCATAGATAGGGATTGTGTTGCCTTTGGATTTGCCTATGGCCACCGCAGCCCGAGCGACCCGCAGGCGAGCCAAACACGAGGCGGCGGTGGATGGAATGGTGCTGAATGACAGGGAACGGAATGGAGCGAAGCGAAAAGAGTACGCTGGCGTGAAGCTTCATGACAGACAGAGCAGCCGCCTATGAGGCGGACGACTGATCCGGCAAAGATGATGACAATCTGCGTAGCACCTGAAGGGCAAATAGGCGCTATTTCAATGCCTTTAAAAATAAACACATCATGAATAAGGCCTATTTGGATTGGCAACATTCTTTGCGGAAGGAGGGCGACGAATGCCTTATTTCCTGTGTGGTGGGTGTGCAATGGGTAAAAGCAAGGGTATGACCGAAAGAAGATGATGGACTGAAGGATGAAGGATATCCAGCGATTGAGGGAATACGCTTGCTGTGGGTTTCCGGAGGTGGGTGAATGCCTGGAGTGAGGCACCGAACGAAAGGCATGAACCGACCGGAGGAATTGGGTTTTGTATTTTCTTTCTTATCTTCGTTTAATCAAATTAATTTTCCTAACACTGTATTATAGAACAGATGGCTTTACCCGTTAATATTGAAGATCTTTTACATGGACATGTGGTGGAATGGGAACGTTTGGAATTTAAACGTGGGTGGAATCCGGAAGAAGTAATCCATACGATCTGTGCTTTCGCCAATGATCTCAATAATTGGGGCGGTGGATATATCGTTATTGGCATTGCTGAGGAAAACGGACAAGCTGTTTTTCCTGTAGAGGGAATTGATCCACAACGAATAGATGGCATCCAAGGTGAAGTTTTATCGCTTGCTAAGCAGCTTCAGCCAAACTATTTTCCACGGATGCAGCCATATGTGTTAAACGGGCGACACATACTCGTGTTATGGTGTCCAGCTGGTGATCATCGTCCTTATACAGCTCCAAGTACACAGGGCAAAGGCGCTCAACGGTATTCCTATATCCGTTATGGCTCACGAAGTATTATCGCCAAAGGTGAAAACCTGCAACGTTTAATTGAGCTGACGGCACGTATTCCTTTTGATGACCGTATTAATCGACAGGCTACCATAAATGATTTTGATTTGGGATTGATCCAGGCTTTTCTGCAGGAAATAAAAAGCAGCCTTTATGAGGAAAGCCAAAAAATGTCCTTATCCGAATTGTCCAGGAGCATGCATATCGCCAAAGGAGCTGATGAAGATCTTTATCCCGTTAACGTCGGCTTATTATTTTTCAATCGTACACCCGAAAAGTTCTTTTCCCGCGCTTGGATTGAGCTGGTGGTTCATCGGGACGATAGCGGACGGTCATTTAGCGAGCATTATTTTAAAGGGCCATTACATATACAATTGCGTGATTGCCTTGCTTTCCTAAAAGCGACAGTCATCCATGAAAATGTAATCAAAGTATCGTATCAGGCCGAGGCTATCCGCTTTTATAACTTTCCTTATGAAGCTGTTGAAGAAGCACTATCTAATGCCGTATATCACAAGAGCTATGAAATCGGAAATCCAATTGAAGTACAGGTATGGCCAGATAAAATCGAAATATTAAGCTTTCCGGGGCCAATTCCACCTGTAGATGTCCAAATACTGAATCACCAAAGACGGATAGTTGCTCGGGATTACCGGAATCGTCGTATCGGTGATTTTTTAAAAGAATTGGATCTTACTGAAGGACGTGGCACAGGTTTTCCAACCATATATCGCACTATGCATAAAAACGGTTCTCCTGATCCTATTTTTAAAACCGATGGTCAAAGCACCCATTTCTTGACTATTCTACCAGCTCGTCAAGAAAAAAATGACCAAGCTAGTAATCAAGCTGGTGTCGGAGTTAAAGATTTGGTGTTTAAAGAATTAGATGATGTTGTAGCTTTTTTCAAATTACCGAGTAACCAAGCTAGTAACCAAGCTAGTAACCAAGTTCAAGAGATAATCAATAGAACGGTACATGATAAAGTTGTCCCTATTTTGGGAACTGCCATGCAGTGGATTTCTAGCAGAGATTTGCTTACTCAAATAGGCCTTAGTGTACAATCCAAGAATAAAAACCGTTACCTAACTCCACTGCTTAAAATAGGATGGCTTCAACTAGAATATCCTGAAAATCAAACCCACCCTAATCAGCGGTATAAGATTACCGACGATGGAAATAGGTATCTAGAATTTGTAAGAAAAAAATAAAAACAAATTTTATAATTTTTCATGTCATGGAAATAGAAAAGAAAATTGCAAATGAAATAGAAGGGCTTTCAAAAGAAATCTATGCTGACGCAGCAAAGCCAATTTTTTCTGAAATTGGGAAGACAGCCGGAGGTCTAACTCGAATTCTCTTATCACCGCTCAATGGACTTGTTTGGGGATTCGATACAATCGTCGAAAATTTAGACCATGCCATTTCTAAAAAGCTTAATAAAACATCTAAGGAAAAGCTTCAAACACCTCCGCCTTTTGTAGCTGTACCCGCTTTAGAGGCTATGCGATATACCGGTGATATAGAAGAATTAAGAAATCTCTATGCTAATCTTCTGGCAAATTCTATGGATATGGATACTGTTCAAAATGTACATCCTGGTTTTGTCGATATTATAAAAAATCTAACACCTGATGAAGCAAAATTACTCACCGTGTTTTTGAAAAAAGATTCTTTACCATACATAGATGTGAAGCAATTAAATGATAAGATAAGCAGGAGCTTCGTTGTTACGATTAGAATGCATACCCATATTATTGATGAATGTAAGCTTAGTCTTTTGTACCCTGATAATCTTCCCATTTATTTTTCAAATTTGATTAGGATCGGAATTTTAGAAAGCCCAAACAATTTAAGTCTTGAAGGCAAAATTTATAAAGAATTAGAAACTTGTGACTATATCTTAGAAGAAAAGAAAAATATTGAATCGCAAGGAAAAATATTTGAAACAGACCAAAGGTTCGTCAGACCCACTTCTTTTGGATATCAGTTCATTAATACGGTAGTAAGAGATAAATATTAATTTGGTCATTTCTATTAACACATAGTTTTTTACTTTACGCCCCTTCCGCGTTATTATTCACTTCCTTAATTAAACTAATCAGTTTATGTGCGCTATTGTCTTCAAACAGACCGATCACACCACTGTCGTCCATATCCGTGAATGGTGGTGAAGTCAGGCTTGCTGGGTCTAAGAAACCATTTTTCATAAAGTAACGCACGACGGTGTCTACAAATTTAATCTGTCTACTGGAGAGGTTGGCGTCTTTAATAAACCCGGCAAAGTGTTGGTTGATCGCCTCCTGATCGAGGCCAATGATACGGCGTATGAATGTTCCCAAAGGTTGTTCACCAAATTCCTGAACAAACTTCTCTTTGCTGTCTAGCGCTTCCATAATTAAGTACTGCTCTAATTGCTGCAATTCAAAAGCGTTGATCCGTAAGTTTCGGTAAAGTTTATCAATCACCAGGTGATTTTTGTTTTTCCGTATAAACGCCTCGACACGATCCTTGTAACTTTGGAGGCTTTGGAAATTTTTGATGATGTCGTATGCTGCCACCTCTTCCTCCAATAGGTTGTCCTGGATGTCAGTATAAATGGGTTTTACTGTGTTTTCTTCTTTTAGTAAATGAATAAGGTCACGAAGTTCCTTCCGGATATGTTCTATTTGGGTGATTGACACAGCTGTCCACCATTCAGCGGAAGTGACTTGACGGATCGTGGCTTCTTTTGCGGCAACAGCCGGTACATTTCTTTTCTGCAAAAGACGTTTTCCGATATCTATCATATTTTGCATGATACTGCTTTGCCTTGACGATCGGTTCAGTAGGGCCGATTGCAGCTTATAACTGTTCAGGTCGAAGCGTTTCGCCATTTCATCGGTATCGGCTGTATAGGGAATGAGACGGGAAACTTCTAACTCCAATTCCAATATGTCAGACTTAGATAGATTATTCCATTTTTCGCGAACACTGAAGCGATGTACAGCAGCTAAGTGTTTACGCACTTCATAACGTTGCTGATCTAAGGTTGCTACCTTCTTATGCAGTTCATCAAGATACGTATGCGCTAAATCCAATTCTTCCGTTGTAGCATCGCTGTTCTTCTGAATCAATTCAGCTACATATAGTTGTTCCAAAAATAAAAGCTGTGTCAGCGAACGTTGGGGAGTGGCTTGCATACCATCCGGATGCTCTCCAAAGAATTCCAGGTTTTGACAATAATCGAATATAATGAAATACTTTTTATCCTTCCCAGGTCCAAAGATATTTGGCGCTAAGCGGGTACCGCGCCCCACCATCTGCCAAAACTTGGCGTAAGATTTCACCTCTTTGAAGAAGACTAGGTTCAACACACGTGGAGCATCGACACCGGTGTCCATCATATCCACGGAGATAGCGATCTGCGGATCAATTTCCTCCTTATCATAGCAGAATTTCTCCAACAAGTCTTGCGCTTTGTCCTGATAATTATCAATCACCTGACAAAAGGTTCCAGCATATTCCGGAAAGTTTTTGTTAAAGCGTTCTTCAATGAAAACTGCGTGACGATGGTTTTTTGCAAAGATAATAGTCTTGCCTATCTTATCACCTCCAGCCACTTTTAATCCGTTTTCAATCAGATGGGCCAGCACTTTATCAATCGTATCTTCATTAAAAAGGAAGGAGTTTACTTTAGACGCTCCAATTTCAAGACTTTCCAAAGTCAGCGGGTCTTCCGCTGTCAGGCCAAGCTTCTCTTCCAGTTGCCGTTTATCCTCCTCACTTAAATCTTTATATTTCACTCCATCGCGTACCAACTTAATCGGTACAGAATAAGCTTTTGGCGGTACCAAGTAGCCGTCCTGAACGGCTGTATCCAGCTCATAAGCAAAGGTTGGTACATCATCCTCCAGCTCAAAGAACGAATAGGTGTTTTTATCCAAATCTTTTTTGGGCGTAGCCGTCAAGCCGATCAGTAGCCCGTCAAAATATTCAAAGATCGATTGGTATTTCTGATAGATAGAACGATGGGCTTCATCGATAATGATGACGTCAAAGTGCCCCACGCCATAAAAGCGTTCTTCTGACTCCACTTGATTATTGATATAGTTGAGTATCGTCGGGTAGGTGGAGAATACAACGCGCGTAATACCCGATTCCTTCTCTTTGGTCAAGTCAATGGCCGATAGGTGTGGGAGATACTCCTTAAAGGCATTCTTGGCCTGCGTTACCAAAGCATTTCGGTCAGCCAAAAACAGCACACGTTTCGCCCAGTTACATTTCGTCAGCATATCCACCATGGCCGCCGCCGTTCGTGTTTTACCTGAACCCGTTGCCATCACCAATAAGGCCTTCCGGTATTTTCCCCGCAGTTTTCCATCCCTTACCGTCACAAAATGTTCTGCCAGCCTTTGGATGGCTTCCAGCTGATACGGTCGACCGGCAATTCCGGTGTTCACTTCAAAAGCGCGAATATCCTCGCGTATTTCCCTTCTTTTTATCAGTGTCTGCAGTTCCTCTTTCGTATAAAAACCATGTATTCTTCGCGGTCCGTAAAACAGGTCATCCCAAATATAGGTCTCATAACCGTTGGTATAAAAAATGATGGGCCGTTGCCCCGTAGCTTTCTCCAAACAATCGGCATACAAAGCTGCCTGATGCTTACCCTTATTCGAATCATGCAAAGTACTTTTAGCTTCCACAACGGCTAAAGGTTTGGCATCATCATCCCATAACACATAGTCGATATAGCCCTTGCCCGAAGGATTAGTGGATTGTGGCATACCGCTTACTTCATACTCGATATCGCGTGGTTTCTTTAGGTCGCTCCAACCTGCTTCACGCAGATAAAGGTCAATTAAAAACTGACGTGTCTCAAATTCAGACACCAACCTCGGCGGTTCGGGTAGTGTCGCAAAATGTTGTGCCCGTTCTTCCTTTTGCTGTGTTAGTTCACGTTGTAAAGCTTCAATCTGCTGGCGGAGAGACACATTGGCAGCCAAAGCACGTTGTTGTTCCAGGTAAGCTTCCTCCGCCCGTTGTTTTTCCGCTTCCGCACGCTGCTCAAACTGCCGGATGCTTTCGGCGTTAATATCCTTGGTCTCTCCTTTAGGTATGAGCTCCTCGCTAAATACAGGAATTTGGGGTACTTTATTGCCGTAGAATTTCGCTAGCCAAGCTAAAAATGAAAAACTATATTTTAGTACCTTCAGCGCTTCAGTTTCCTTGATGGTCTTTACCCGGTTACTGGAACCGCCATGTGCCGCCACATTCCCCAATAAACGGATGGCATTCAGCTCCTCCCAAACAGAAGGGCGGATACTTTCTTTAAAAGAATCTTCGTTAAGTAGACTGTTGATCGACTTATCCAACGGCATCTCAAACTCTTCATCGTTTTCGTACAGCCAGAACAAGGTGAACTCCAAGGTGGAACGACAAAGCAGTGCAGCGTATCTTGGGGCAGAAAAAGTAAATTGTTCAGCCTGTCTAATTTCGTCATATATCCGTGGAAACTCTTCCGCAAGAAAGTCGAAGTTTGATGCCATTTACCTGTTTAAAAGATGGTTTGGTTTAAAGGTAACAAATATTTGGTTGAATATTGGCAATTCGAGATATGAAATCAATCAGTATGTTGTCCAGGAGCAGTTCCTGTTTTCTTCAAAATCTCTTTTGGATTGACAACAGGCAGAAAAGCTTTATCCTTATATATGGTATTTTGTACATCGCTGGCAAGTAGAGCTCTAGCATGGGTGTGGGCTAAACTATACAACGTAACCATCAACTCATCGGGGATATCGACACTATCCTTTTCAGCTGACACGTGTAGATTAGTTACTATATATTTTGTCCGCCCTATATGTTCTATTAATTCTTCCTCTGTATCCGGATTATAAAAATTGGATATGACGTCAAAAATAATTTCAGTCTTGCTATCATCAATAGCACTTATGCTCATACTTACTTTTCCCGAAATTTTTAACTTTTTAAAATCCAGCTCATCGGGTTCGCTTATACTAATCTTCTGTGTTTTTACCTGAACAATACGATAAGCAATTTGTTCCTCCTGTTGCATTTTCTTCTTCATCGATTTAGTAAGCTATGCTATATTCGTTTTGTGTATGCGCAGCAATTGGGAATTGGATAATCTTTGTATCTTCTTTTTTAAATCGAAACACTTCAAATTCATCTACATTTTCGGAATAGAATGCATCATATTGTTTTTTATGTACATTTTCGACTTCTTTGATATAGTCTATAGTATCCTCAAATTTTATATTCGGTATTTTACCAATTTTTAGCGCGATTGAAAATAGCTTTTCTAAGCTGAAGTTAATTTCTCCACTGTTCAATATTTGCGATAAACGCCCTTTTGATATGTTTAGATAAGCAGCAAAATCGGTTCTATTTAGCTGATGCTTGTCCATATAATTTACCATCGCATCGTACATAAGGTTATTTACCTCTTCCACCCAATAACTTGGTTGTTGAATGATCTCTATAACTTTATTTTCCATCATAGTACTCTCTTAAAAGACTCACTATAGCATTAATGTCTTGTTTTTGCGTGCTTTTTTTTCCACCCGTCACAATTATGCGTCCAGTCTTCTCTTCATGGAAAAAATATATTCGAATTTGGTTTTTCTTTGCTTCGTACAATTTACACTTCGCTGGAAGCCTTTTATGCTCAATAATATTGATCTTAGTTACGGGTAACCGTAATAAATTTGCCGAACTTTTAAGATGATTTATAGCTCCGGCCAAATCTCCCATTAAATTACCTTCCCTTTTTATCTGATCGTAAAAATTTGAAAACACATGTAGTCTTCCCTTAGCTAGCTACATCCAAAACTAAAAAATTCCAATCAGAATTGCTATTGCTATCCTGTTGGAATGTGGG
>NZ_SBJH01000068.1 GCF_004368405.1 Olivibacter sp. XZL3 | reverse complement strand
GGAGCTTTTTATCCAAAGATATATTTCACGATCTATTCTCATTTCTTGTATTTATCCTTCAGAGTTCAAACTAACGATATACTGTATATATTTTTATTTTGCTTGCCAAATGGAAGGTTGCAGCGCTATTTGGAAAAATGTAGCGGTTTCGGCTTCATTTGGTGTCGGGTCTGTAATATAAATTAATCCGTTTGTACGTTATTCAGTAAGTAAGGACTTGATGTTGCCGTTCGACTTAATCAGTTCGATCTGTGCGACCTTATAATTGAGGAGCGCCTCATTGTAACTGTTTTGTGCGGATACAAGATCTGTTTCGGCTGTTAATAAATCAGTTAAGCTGGCTAAACCGTTTCGATAATTGTTCTGCGTGCTGTAGAACACTTCCTCCGCGAGTTTTTTGTTCTCTTTCTGCGTTTGAATAGTAGTTAAACTGTTCTTCAGCTGGTTGTTTGCATTTTCATAGGCCATTTTTAGGGAGTTAGAGGTATTTCGAATATCCTGATAGTTTTGCTGTATCGCAACGTCGGCCTGCCTAACCCTGGAGCGTTTTGCAAAGCCGTCAAAAAGAGGCACTTTTAACGTCAGTGTGATTGCAGACATATCGAAGTTTAATGCTTTGGATGAATAGAGGTCGAACCGATTACTTTGCGTATTGTAGATATAATTTGCGCCGAGGGACAGACTTGGGTAGTATTCGGCTATTCTTGCTTTTTTCTGGTAATTTAACAAGGACTCCTGACTTTTTAAGACTTTGTATTGAGCCATTCTCTCCAAATTAAACGTATTGCCGTCCACAGCAAAAGTTTCCTGTTGTAAAGCCAGCAGTTCGCTTTGCGGAATCTCAATACGTTGATCAATCGGCATGCCCATATAGTATTTTAGGAGGTTGTTTTGCTGCGTAATAGCCGTCAATAGATCTTGTTTCTGTGCTTCCAGATTACTTAGATTTACTTTCACGCGATCTAAGTCTATTTTTTTAGCCAAACCAAGGTCATATTGACTGGAAGTCATGGTGAGCAGTTTTTGGGTACGTGCTATATTGGCTTCAATCACCTGCATCTTTTCCCGGTTGATAATCACCTGGTAATATGCAGAGGCTACTTGTTGCAGTAGGTTTTCCTCGCTTACTTCTGCTGCAAGCCTGTAATATTCCTCAGAACTTTTAGCTGCTTTCAGGCCCGTAAAGACCGATTGATTGAAAAGCTCTTGGTTGAGTTGAACCTGCGTAATACCCGTCCAATATTGGCCTGCCGCAATCGCAACGAATTCGCCGGGTTGACCGCCCATGAATTCCGCTGGAAGGACAAATTGCGGTAAGATCAAGTTTCTTGTGATACCGCTGCTTAAATCAACCTGAGGGAGTGCGCCTGCCCTTACTTCTGCAACTTGATGCCGACCGTTCACGATGTCAAGTCGTGCTTTCTCGAGCACTTCGCTGTTCTTGATCGCATAGTTCAGCGCTTGCTTGAGCGTCAAGGAGTCCTGGGCTTTCAAGGTTAGGGAAGAGATTAATATAAATGCGAAAAGCAATAAGGCTTTTTTAGATTTCATATATAGGGTGTATTATATTTCTCAATTTGTTAAGATGCTATGTCGCAGTCCGTTTGTAAAGATAGCCGAAGCGAGTTTTTGCTTTTCAAATATTTCGCTGAAAATTGAAATTTCCGGAATGTCACGGTTCGACACCTTCGCTATACACACCATAGAGATACCTTTTAAAATGGTGAAATAGATTTGAGACGTTTTTTCAACTTCAAATGTTACAAGCTGGGCCGTTTGAATCGCTTTCTTAAAAGCTCGACTAATCGCTTCCAATTCCCTTGATTCGGCATAGCGGCCCAAGGAGTTTAGCTCCTCGAGATTTAAGCTGCTATCGGGGTAGCCCATGGTAACATGCAGTAGGTAATGTCTTTCGAAGAAGTCTTTTTTGATTTTTAGAAATCCAATTAACGTATCCATGATGCTGCCCGATTCTTCAATAATGCGTTGATAGGCAGACATTCCTTCTTCAATCAAATATTTGATGACAGCTACCACCAGCGCTGATTTGTCTGGAAAGTAGTAATAAAGGTTAGCTTTAGACACGGAGATATCCTCCGCGATTTCATTCATTGTGGTTTTGTTAATACCAAAATGAGAGAATCGTTTTAAAGCGGCCTCAATAATATGTTGCTTTTTTACTTCTACGTCCACGTTGACTTCTTTACTAATTTACTTTTAAACTATTTGACTTTTTGTATAATTTGGTCAAAAATAAAGCGTAGAAATGATCGAATCAATAAATACAGGTTAAAAAAAATAAAATGACTTTTTTGTGACTTTAGTGCTGCTTTTGGAAACGTAGACCGTTTAGGAAGATGATCGCGAGTTTTTTCTGCATTTTTGAGATTTCATCGAACTCCTCTTTTGTAGGAATAAACATTACCTTTTTGTCTTTCAACACGCAGAAGCGCATGCCGATCATGGCATTTAGAAAGATTTCTGCTGCTTGGGTGGGATCTTCGGTAAGGATTTCTCCTCTTTCATTTGCTTTTTTAAAAATGTCCGCCAGGATTTTAATTTCCAAGTCGCTCACCAATTGGATGACCCGCGCCAGTTCGTCGGGCATTTCGTTCAATGAGTTGAGCCCCTGATCAAAGAGGTTGTAATATTTCATAGTAAAAGCAAGCCGCATATCGATCAGGTGAAGTACAGCCTCTTCACTGTTGTCCATATCCTGCAGACCTTGCTTGATCTTCGAAAACATTTTTTTTGCGATATGCTCTAATACGGCAGCGTATAAACTTATTTTGTCAGGAAAGTAATAATAAAGGAGCGCTTTGGAGAGCGATAAATCTTTTGCTATTTCCGTCATGGTCGTTTTAGCAATGCCGAAATGTGCAAAACGTTTGGTAGCTGTTTCTATAATAAGCGCCCGCTTCTTATCGTGGTTATCCATTCTTGTCGTGATTATTCTAGCATACTCCTGAATTTATTTCGCTTATATTTGAGCGATGCAAATATATATATATACGGCACTTCGCACAATGCACAATAATGCTGATCAGCAAGTATCATATAAATATACGCAAAAATTGAAAATTTGAAAGAAAAAGTCAATAAACTAAGTCCCCGTAGTGCGTTTGAACTGTTTCAAGCGTGCTTCATAGCGGACAAGAAATAATAATGGAGATATTAAGAGAGGTATCATTAAAGACGTATAACACCTTCGGCGTAGATGCGGTTGCCGAACAATTCGTGCACATAGAAAAGGAAGAAGATCTGGTACAATTGTTTCAGGCCGGACGATTTGAACAGAACAGCTTATTGTTTCTTGGCGGTGGGAGCAATATGTTGTTTGTGGGCGACTATGCTGGCTTGGTTGTCCGCATGGCGATAAAAGGGATTCAGCACAGATGGCGTGGAGACCTCATAGAAGTGCAAGCAGCGGGGGGAGAGGTGTGGCATGATTTGGTAACTTATTGCGTAGACAAAGGATTTGGAGGAATAGAGAACCTGAGCTTAATTCCAGGAACTGTCGGGGCGGCGCCTGTTCAAAATATCGGCGCCTACGGGGTGGAGCTACAGGATGTTTTCTATAACTGCCGCGCTTTTGAGTTGGAGACAGGTACGTTTAAGACCTTTTATAAAGAAGATTGTCGCTTCGGCTACCGAGACAGCATCTTCAAAGGAGAGTTAAAAGGAAAATATATCATCACGGAAATAAACCTTTTGTTATCGACGCAATCTAAACCCAATACAACATATGGTGCGATCAATGCGGAATTAGCGGCACGCGGAATTGTACAGCCAACCATAAAAGACGTATCAACGGTAGTGTCTGCCATCCGGCAGGGTAAGCTGCCGGATCCTTCTACGATTGGCAATGCGGGTTCCTTTTTTAAGAATCCTGTTGTGTCAGAGGACACTTTTAGGCGCTTAGTGTCTGATTTTGTAGACATTGTTTATTATCGCTTCGGAAACAACCAATATAAACTCGCGGCGGGCTGGTTGATCGAACAATGTGGATGGAAGGGAAAGGTAATGGGAAATGTCGGAACTTGGAAAAATCAAGCTTTAGTGCTTGTTAACCATGGAAAAGCCACTGGTTTAGAGATTTATGAGCTTTCCGAAAGGATTATTGAAAGTGTGAAAAACCGTTTCGGAATTCGCTTGGAGCGGGAAGTAAATGTCATCGGGTTTTAGGTAAAAATTAACTATTCATTAAAATTTATTTTGCTTCGAAACTTTGAGCTGTTTTTGGCGAGGTAGTTGTATTGATATAGTCGTTAAGGTATTATAAATAATTAAGCTATTTAAAATGCGATTGTATTAAACTCGGTAACAAGGAAAGCCTTGTTTCCACAAACCCTAAACAGTATGACAAAGCTAGAATTTAACACCATGGTAACCCAGCAATCAGACTCGTTGAAAATGTATGCCCTACACTTTACGCATGATGATGAGGATGCAAATGATTTGGTTCAGGATACTGTACTCAAGGCGATTACCTATTATGAGAAGTTTAAAGAAGGAACGAATTTGAAGGGTTGGCTGTACACTATTATGAAGAATACCTTCATTAACAACTACCGCCGATTTGTAAAAATTAGCAGTTTCGTGACGAAGTCCGATGAGATCTCTTCTGCTAATTTAGCCTATAGTGCTACTGGCAACAATGGAGAAAATAAGTTCGTAATGGACGATATCAAGCATGCGATGACGAACTTATCGGACGATTATTATGTGCCGTTTACTATGTATTTTGAGGGGTATAAATATCACGAAATTGCTGATCACCTCGACATTCCTATAGGTACGGTCAAAACCAGGATACATGTGGCTCGCAAAGCACTTAAGAAGTCTCTAAAGCCTTATCAATCAAGGGAGAGATCGCATGCTTACGCGGCGGCAATGGTTTAAGAAAGGTTATTTAGTTGATTATATTCAAAGAGGTCGATCCAGGGGATCTTCCTCTTTTTTTTACAGTGTTTCTTTATAGTTAAAATCAGGTGGCTTCTTTGGCTGCTCAATTGTTTTAGCTTGGTTGTCTTTGTTAGTTGTCAGTTGTTAGTTGCCAGTTGTTAGTTGCCAGTTGCCAGTTACGCTGGCTCGCTCAGTGGCTTATAGCCTATAGCGTACAGCTTAAAACTTACAACTCATTTCCACTTGCCGCGCCCATTGGAGCAAGGTGCTTGGCTGGCTCACTCCCTTGCAATTCGTTGCCGGCTGTCCGGACGCAAAAGAAGCCACTCTTTGGCGGTTGCCCTTGCTTCGTTTCTCTTTTGCTGATTCCTCGCAGGCTTCGCCGGAAATACCTCATGGAACAGCCCGGCTGCCGATTGCAGCGTCCGCAAGCCTAGGCCCTTTTTGTTCTTCGGAACGGTTTTGCTTTATGAACAGTGCTTACTGCCTACGGCTTAGAGCCTAAAGCTTAATGCTTACAGCCTATAGCGTAAAGCTTAGAACTTAAAACCAGCTATAATATGTATTTTTGATTTTTGAACTAGTTATATGCATATCACTTATAGCAAGGCACAACTTGCAAGACGTAACGGACAAGATCGGGATGAAATCTGGATTGCTTTTCAAGGCAAGATATATGACGTAACCGATAGTCGTCTATGGCGAAACGGCATGCATTATGAACATTGGGCCGGACAAGATCTGACCGATGAGCTAGCCGACGCACCGCATACATGGGAGGTTTTTAAGCGTTTTGAGGTGGTCGGGATGTTAGAGACGGAGGCTGGATGAGGTATATACGGATAAAGGGAAGGAGCGATGTGCTTTAAGCATGCTGCTCACTTCCCTTGAATATGGAAAGGCTTTAAAAGCCTAAATAACAAAAGACGTCAAGGTGCTGAAGATTTCAGTCCGCTCCTTGATTTGCTGAACGGTCAGTTCCTCAATACGTTCCGTTCCGAATTTCTCTACACAAAAAGAAGCTAAAGCCGATCCATAGATGACGGCGCTCTTCATGTTTTCAAAATTGACGGTTCCTTTATTCGCTAAGTATCCTATAAAACCGCCGGCAAACGTGTCGCCAGCACCAGTAGGATCAAACACTTCGGCCAAGGGGAGGGCCGGGGCCACAAATATTTTACCTTCTCCAAATAATAAGGCGCCATGTTCCCCTTTCTTTATAATGAGGTATTTCGGCCCCATGTTTAAGATGGCTTCCGCGGCTTTAACGAGTGAATATTCACCGGAAAGCTGACGTGCCTCTTCATCATTAATCGTTAGTACATCAACCTGCTTAAGTACCTCTTTTAGGCGATCGAGCGCGACATCCATCCAAAAGTTCATGGTATCCATTACCACCAACTTTGGCCTTTGCTTTAATCGTTGAAGAGCGGTTAGCTGCACTTGCGGACTTAAGTTGCCGAGTAAGATATAAGTAGCATCTTGATAGCTTTCGGGGATAACCGGATCAAAATCGCCGAGGACATTCAGTTCCGTAACAAGCGTATCCCGCGTGTTCATGTCATTGTGGTATTTACCCGACCAAAAGAACGATTTCTCGCCTGCCTTCACCTGAATTCCTGAGATGTCGATATTTTTTCTTGTGAATTTCGACAGGTTGTCTTCACCAAAGTCTTCGCCAACAACACCAACTATTTTTACGGCATCGTATACATAAGATGCAGCGATGGCAGCATAGCTGGCCGCGCCCCCCACTATTTTATCGGTTTTTCCAAAAGGCGTTTCCAAAGCATCGAAAGCCACAGATCCGAGGATAATTAAGCTCATATTGTTGTTTGTCACGTGTATAAATAAAAAAACCCCGTATATTTACGGGGTTTGCTCCTGAAGCTGGGCTCGAACCAGCGACCCTCTGATTAACAGTCAGATGCTCTAACCAGCTGAGCTATTCAGGAGTGCTTTCTGGCTATTGCCGCTCACATAAGTTGTTCCTTTTTGTGAACTGCGATGCAAATATAGGGTAATGTTTTAAATTGTCAAACGATTTTTTTGCTTTTTCTTTGCATTATGACCTTCAATAAGAGTATAGGGCTCATTTTCAGCAAGAAAAAATAAAAGGATACGCGGGGTCGGATGAACGGATGCTGCTGTGCTGAATGCCGGTTCGCACGAAACAATACAAAAAGCTGTTTGTTAGCTTTAGAATAGTGGACTTAGCTGCTGAGACATCGGTGGGATAGGCTTTTATTTTCTTAGTGTTTGGTGTACACTATTGTTGAATTTAATCCTATATTTGTCCATGTGCTTGACGACAAAAAGGTAGATAATGTTGCGTAGCATCTTAAAAATTGTCACTTTTGCGCATCGTTTAAGAATCGGCATTTAAAATTATTATTATGAATATTGTAATCGTTGGCGGTGGTTTTGCTGGGATGAATTTGGCCAAGCAATTGTCAAAGGACAGCAGCCTGAACATTACATTGATAGACAAAAATAACTATCACTTCTTTCCTCCTCTTATTTATCAGGTGGCAACTGCGTTTATTGAGACGTCTATTATTACGTATCCTTTTCGTAAGATGTTCAGTAAAGCGCGGAATTTCAGGTTTCATTATGGGGGACTGGAATACATCGATACGCAGAACCGTGTGGTAACAACCACCTCAGGAAAGGTTTCTTATGACTACCTTGTACTGGCCATGGGAACGGAAACCAACTATTTTGGAATGGCCAATGTTGAGAAGCATGCCGTGCCGATGAAGACGATCGATGATGCTATCAACCTCCGTAATCACATCTTGCGAAACGGTGAACGTGCCGCGCAGGAACACAACGATGCAGAGCGTGAAAAATTTTCGACGATTGTCATTTCAGGAGGGGGGCCTACAGGCGTGGAGCTAGCCGGTATGTTGGCCTATATGAACAAAAAAATTCTAGCAAAAGAATATCCGGAATTTTCTCCTAAGGGCAAAATGCGCATCGTCCTTGTTGATATGGCGCCTACCTTACTGGGGCCGATGAGTAAAAAGTCGCAACAGGAAGCGTTGGACGTGTTGACCGATATGGGAGTAGAGGTCAAATTAAATACAGGCGTGAAGGATTATGTAGATGGTAAAGTGCTTTTTGCTGATGGAACGAGCATTGCAACCGATACCTTGATCTGGTCGTCCGGCGTAATTGCGAAAGAAGCCCCCGGTTTGCCTAAAGAAGCCGTCGGACGCGGCAGAAGAATTTTGGTGGATGAATATAACAGGGTAAAAGGCTTCGATAATGTGTTTGCCATTGGCGACCTTTGTTTACAAACGACGGATAGCGCCTTCCCTAATGGTCATCCACAATTGGCACAGGTAGCTATCCAGCAAGGAAAATTATTAGCCGAGAATTTGGTTAACATAATCGAAAAGAGACCGTTAAAAGCCTTTAAATATAATGATAAGGGTAGCATGGCTATTATTACCAAGAATAAAGCCGTAGTGGATTTGCCAAAATTTACATTTACAGGATGGTTCGCGTGGTTGACCTGGCTTTTTATCCATATCATACCAATTGCGGGCTTCCGTAATAAGATAAAATTAGTAACCGGTTGGTTCTGGTCGTTCCTGACAAACAACCCAAGCTTACGGTTAATTATCAGGCCTATTGATCAACACAAACGGACTGAAGATGCCATGGTGGAAGAAGTGAAAAAATAAAATACATTGCTAAAAAAAGAGCGGCCCTTTTCATTTGAAAGGGCCGCTCTTTTTTATTAGGGCTGGATTTTTACAATAAACTTTGCAATAGGGGCTTCCATCCTACAATATTTTCCAAGATCCGTTCAAGATCTGTGATTGCTACACGTTCTTGCTCCATGCTATCGCGATGTCTGATGGTAACGGTATCGTCTGTTAAACTTTGGTGGTCTACCGTTATACAGATAGGGGTGCCGATGGCGTCTTGTCGACGGTAGCGTTTACCAATGGCATCTTTCTCTTCATATATAATATTGTAGTCGATTTTCAGTAAATCCATTACCTGCCTCGCCTTTTCCGGTAGGCCGTCTTTTTTCGTCAACGGAAAAACGGCTGCCTTAATAGGAGCCAAGGCCGGATGAAGGTGTAATACGGATCGGGAATCTTGTTTTTCGGCTGTGCTCAGGTCTTCCTCTTCATAAGCATTACATAAGGTGGTTAAGAACATGCGATCCAGTCCGATGGAGGTTTCAATCACATAAGGGATGTAGTTCTGGTTGATTTCCGGATCGAAGTATTGCATTTTCTTTCCCGAGAACTGTTGATGCTGACTTAAATCGAAATCCGTACGCGAATGGATTCCTTCTACTTCCTTAAAGCCAAAGGGGAAGTCGTACTCGATGTCAACGGCGGCATTGGCATAATGCGCTAGTTTTACGTGGTCATGATAACGATATTTAGCGGCGTTTGGTTTCAAGGCCAAATGCCATTTTAAGCGCGTCTCTTTCCACTTTTGATACCATTCGAGTTCCGTGCCGGGCCTTACAAAGAATTGCATCTCCATTTGTTCAAATTCACGCATCCGCATGATGAACTGGCGGGCAATAACTTCATTACGAAACGCTTTGCCAATTTGTGCGATACCAAAAGGAATTTTCATTCTACCGGTTTTCTGGACATTTAAAAAGTTGACGAAGATGCCCTGTGCGGTTTCCGGACGCAGGTAAACCTCTTCAGAACCGTCAGCCATGGCGCCCATCTGCGTGCTGAACATCAGGTTAAATTGCCTAACTTCCGTCCAGTTTTTCGTTCCGGAAATAGGGCAAGCTATCTCGTGCTCTTCAATGATGGATTTTAAACGGCCTAAGTCGTCCTCATTTAAAGCAGCATCCAGGTCAGACTGCAGTTTAGCCGCTTTATCGGTTTTTCCATCCTTTTCATACCGCGCGATTTTATCTTCAATCAGCTGATCTGCCCGGTAGCGCTTTTTTGAATCCTTGTTATCAATCATCGGATCATTAAAACCATCTACGTGGCCAGAAGCCTTCCATATTTTTGGGTGCATGAAAATAGCGGAATCGATGCCTACGATATTCTCATTCAACTGAACCATGGCCTTCCACCAATAGGTTTTAATATTATTCTTTAATTCAGCACCTAATTGGCCGTAGTCATAAACAGCGCTCAAACCATCGTAAATTTCGCTGGATGGGAATACAAACCCATATTCCTTGGCGTGCGATATAACATGCTTAAAAAGTTCGTCGTTAGTCTTCATTCTTAACCTTTCTGTATAAGTATAGGAAACGAGTTGCTGCTAAGAGCATCGGCTTCCTTTGAAATAAATGTAAATGTGTTTTTAACAGGTTGAGCTATTGTGTTATTGTCATTTTCCATAGCATAGGCAAACCTATACAAAATTCTTTTATTTTTCGCTATAAAATGAATTCCGAGTGAGGATTACCTTTTTCATCTCCTTTCTTCTTGATAAGAAAGGAGCAAAGAACCGAAGAGTGAACGATAAGTTCATGAGCACCTTTGAAATAAATTGAAGTGAATAGCATGCCTTTTAAACCAACCAGTGATGAAAAAAAGAAGGTTTGATAAAAATTTTCTTGAGAAATGGCATTGGCATTATAAGAAAAGAATCATGAAGTGTTGTTTTACAGCGTGTTTGTCAATAGCTTTGTAGCTCCAAACAGGTCATTAGCATACTACTTTTCATGAAGCGGTTTTATTTAAGTTTAATATGGTTATTCGGAGTCGGGATAAGCGCTTGTTCACTGACAGAGGCAAACAGTAGCAACTATAGCGAGCCTTCTAAAATAGCACTTTCTTCGGTTGAGGATTTATATAAATTTCTGACCTATAGCGAGCAGCGTGTGCCACTTATTAGCGCGCACCGCGGAGGGCCGGAACCCGGCTATCCGGAAAATGCCATCGAAACCTTTCAACATAGCGCCAACAAACAACCGCTCATTATTGAATGTGATATTGCGTTAAGCAAAGACTCCGTGCTGGTGATGATGCACGATGATAAACTAGACCGGACAACCACTGGTCAAGGTCTGCTGCAGGACTATACTTTCGACGAATTAAGGAAATTAAAGCTGAAAGACAATGAGGGGGCCATTACCTCGTATAAAATACCGACGCTCGACGAGGTGTTAGTATGGGGGCGGGGTAAAGTCATCTTTACTTTGGATATAAAGCGTGGGGTGCCCTTGGATCTGGTGATCAATGCAGTGAAGCGGCACAATGCAGCCGCCTATTCGGTAATTATCACCTATAGCGCTACCCAGGCGAGGGAAGTGCACCAGCTCGCTCCCGATCTGATGATATCGGTAGGTATAAAGAAGGTTGATGATCTGTTACGACTTAACGATTACGGAATACCCGACAATAGGTTGGTCGCATTTGTGGGGGTCAGCGAACCTGATAAGTTCTTATATAAAAGGCTGCATGAGCATGGCATCATGTGCATATTAGGCACCATGGGAAACTTAGACAAGCGTGCAGAAACCCGTGGAGATGCACTTTATTATGAACTAATTGAGCGGGGCGCGGATATTTTATCGACGGACCGACATAATGAAGCGGGTATTCAGTTGGCAAAATATCGTAAAGATCACCAGATTCGCGCTTATTAATACCGAAATTTTCTGCTCTATTTCTTTTGATGTTTCCGATACGCGTGGTCGCGTTTTTTCGGCGCTTCGTTTTCAAAAAACATTACGGCACCTTGTCTGTTAATTATTTAACAACAATTAACAGATTAGATAAATTAACAATTGAAAACTATGAAGCGTGTATTTTTATTCTCTGCATTGGTACTAGGAAGTTTCCTGGGGCTAAAAGCCCAAAACGTGGACGTTAATAAGCCACAAATGTCAGAAGATGTAGGATTAGAGCCCATCAGACAGGGAAATTGGATGGTAGGCGGAAGTTTAGGGTCCATGGGATATAGTTTTGAAGGCAAATCCTTCAATATAAATATTAATCCAAGGGCCGGTTATTTTGTGTCAGACGGTATTGTCGTCGGTTTATCACTGCAAGGAGGGTTCCAATCCTTCGAAGGAGATACACCCAATGAATGGCGATATGGTGTTGCGCCGTTCGTGCGTTACTTTTTCCCTGAAGGATCCTCTGCTACTGGGCGTTTCTTTGGACAAGGGGATATAGGAATTGCAGGAGCAAGAGGGGGTAGCGATGTCGACTTCGCTGCCGGAGTGGGCTTAGGTTATGCGCATTTTATCACCCGAAGCGTGGCTTTGGAAGCCGTTGTAGGTTACAATTATACCAAGGCTGGAACGGCAAATGCGACCTCACAAAACGGTCTGGGTTTTAATCTGGGTTTCCAGATTTACCTTCCCGGGCAAGGAAACCGATAAAATAAAAGCAAAAAGAGAGACTGTCTCCTATGTTTGTAACATTGCAAATGTAGGAGACAGTTTTTTTGTTTTATAGATTTTTCGACTTCGCTCGAAATGCCAACAATGCGATGCGTTTTATCTATTTATTAAGGGCCTTCATCGAACCCGTCTCTTTGAGGCGTTTATGCCATAAAAAGGCTTCATCCAAGAGATGAGGCGTTTGGCCGCCGACTTCGGCTACCGCGCGATCAAAATAAGACTGAAGCTCTTCTTTATAATCCGGATGCACGCAATTATTAATAATCTTAAGCGCTCTTTCTCTTGGCGCAAGCCCACGTAGATCGGCGTAGCCTATATCCGTTACCACCACATCCACATTGTGCTCGTTATGGTCTACATGTGTAACCATGGGTAATACATGCGAGATGTTGTTTTCTTTAGAGGCCGCTTGCGTAACAAATATACTTATATGTGCATTGCGGGCGAAGTCGCCCGACCCGCCGATACCATTCATCATTTGGGTGCCGGATATATGCGACGAGTTCACATTGCCATAAATGTCAAATTCGATGGCGGTATTGATGCCAATAATTCCTAAGCGACGAATGACTTCCGGCGCGTTGCTGATGCTTTGCGGACGTAATACGATCTTGTCCTTGTATTTTTCCAGGTTGTCAAAAACCCGTTCATAGCAAGCTGCTGACACGGTGATTGATGCGGCAGAAGCAAAAGTAAGCTTACCGGCATCGATCAACTCGAAGGCGCTATCTTGTAAAACCTCGGAAAACATCGTGAGCCCTTCAAAGTCACTTTCTGCGAGCCCGGTGAGCACGGCATTCGCCACTTTGCCGATACCTGCCTGAAGGGGGCGTAAAGATTTCGTCAGGCGCCCTGCACGGACCTCATCGGTAAAGAAGTCGATCAAATGCCCCGCTATCGCGGAAGTTTTGTCGTCAATTTCCGTGATATCTGCCGGACTATCCTGTTGGTGACTTAAAACGATCGCTGCTATCTTATCCGGATCGATGGGAATAACCGGAGAACCGATTCGATCATTTGGTTGAAGGATTTCAATGGGCTTACGGTTTGGATAGGCTTCCGGCAAGTACACATCGTGTAAGCCGTATACATCCGGTTGTACCGCCATATTAATCTCTATAATCACCTTTTTAGCTTTATCCACAAAAATCGGTGAGTTACCTACCGAGGTGGTGGGGACGATTCCGCCATCCGCAGTGATGAAAGCCGCTTCAATGATCGCTATGTCAATTTCCGGCAGGTGGCGGTCTAACAGCATCTCACTCGTTTCGCTCAGGTTCTGGTCGACAAACAACACCTCGCCCTTATTGATGGCCTCCCGTAACACTTTATCCACTTGAAAAGGCATGCGTTTAGCCAATACGCCTGCCTCGGTTAGCTTCGCATCGGTGTCATGCCCCAAAGAGGCACCGGTAATTAAGGTGATTTTAATGGGATGGGAAGTGTTGTTGGCTGCCAGGGCAGGGAGGATGACTTTGCTATCGCCGGCTTTGGTAAAACCGCTGGATGCGACCACCATGCCGTCTTTAAATAAGTCCAACACTTCTGTTACGTCCTTGATCTTATCCGTTAGTGAAGAAAGTTTTATCCGATCTGTATACATAGGCTAATTCGATTTATAAGCAATAAAGTTAGCAGCTTCTATTTAAATTCTTACAATTATACTATTTTTATATACCGCATGTTTATTTTTTGTGGACAGATATTTATTGATGGGAGCCAAAAACGGAACAAATGTCTTTTTTAATTTTAAATTTCATATACTCTAATAAATTACAAGTTTCTAGGCCACTATTTTTTCGGAGCCGTTTACATTTTTGTTAATTTCTCTTGGG
>NZ_SBJH01000118.1 GCF_004368405.1 Olivibacter sp. XZL3 | reverse complement strand
AACGGTCATTCTCTGTAATTTCGCCATCATGCTTGTCAGTTTGTAAATAATAAACTGTCAACCTATATCAGGACAAGACAAGATTAATAACGAATAATTATTTACAGATGAAAACAATGGAATTCACAAAAGAGATCAAAGCGCCTGCCCAAAAAGTTTGGGACGTACTTTGGAATGAAAACACCTATTCAAAATGGACAAAGGCCTTTAATCCGAACGGCGACTCCAGAATGGAAAGCGATTGGCAGGTGGGCGGAAAAACACGTTTCCTCGACGACAAGGGCAATGGCATGGTGAGTACCATCAAGACCAAAAACGAACCCTATGACATCGTATTTGAACACCTGGGAGAAGTAATGGATGGCAAAGAAGATACTACAAGTGAAAAAGTACAAACCTGGGCCGGTTCATTGGAAGAATATCATCTAGTTGAAAGCAACGGCGTTACTACACTCAGCGCTTCTGTACAAGTAGACGAAGAATGGGCAGATATGATGAGCAACGGGTTTATCGAGGGCTTGGAAATCGTGAGAAAACTTGCAGAAGAATAGATTTCGGCTACTGCCACTGCGACTGTCAACCACGCTGCAGCTTTTCGGCCGTTAGCAGTAGGCTGGCGGTTGCACTGGCCTTAGCTGTAAGCGATAGGCAATAAGCATTAGGCATTAGGGTACTAGTTTTACTCCTGCTACTGCCACCGCTACTGCTACTACCACCGCTACAGCTCCTGCTACTCCTACCCCTACGCCACCAACAAGAACGAACAACCAACAACGAAGAACGAACAACCAATAACGAAGAACGAACAACCAATAACGAAGAACGAACAACCAATAACGAAGAACGAACAACCAACAACTATAAAGCCTCTTGAATTTCCTCCAGCGATTTCCCTTTCGTTTCCGGCATAAACTTCCAGATGAAGAAAAAGGAAGCAGCCATCATCAAGCTATAAAAGATAAAAGAATAATAACCACCATTAGGACTGCCTTCGGCGATAATTGGAAACAACCATGAAATAACGGCGGCCATGATCCAATGCGTGAAACTGCCGAGCGAACTACCCTGCGAGCGAACATTATTGGGGAATATCTCGGAAATGAAAACCCAGATTACGGCACCCTGCGAAAAGGCAAAGAAAGCAATAAAACCGATCAAATAAATGAGCACCGAAGAAGCACCCGCAATACCTTGACTAAAAGCATGTGCAACCAGGCCCAAAAACACAAACATGCCTAAGCTACCAATTAAAAGCAGTCGTTTCCGCCCAAACTTATCAATGAGGGTCATCGCCAGACAGGTAAACAATAAATTGGCCCCTCCGATAAATACCGGCTGCAGGTAAGCCAACTTTTGATCAAAGCCGGCGAGCTCAAAAATACGGGGTGCGTAATAAAGAATGGCATTGATGCCACTCAACTGGTTGAACATCGCCAATAGAACGGCATACAAAATAGGCTTTAAATACTTTTTCTGAAATAACCGTTCCTGAGAGCCTCCCACCGACTGATCGGCGCGTAATACCCTATTCATAGCTTCCTCCTCGCCCAATTTATGAAAGATGGCATGCGCTTTATCTTTATAGCCATTGATAGCCAGCCAACGCGGGCTTTCCGGAACAAGCTGTAACAGGGCAAAAAACAGCAACGAGGGCACCACCATGATGCCCAGCATCCACCGCCAGGCTTCATCTCCCAAGCCAACAAAAAGAAAGTTTGTTAGGTAGGCAATGAATATCCCCAGCACAATCATAAACTGAAAAGAAGCAGTCAATCGGCCTCGATGCTCAGCAGGCGCAATCTCTGAAATATAAATCGGTCCAACGACGGAAGACACGCCAACGGCAAGCCCACCGATAAACCGGAACAAGATGAACAATAGCCAAGTGTAGGATAGGGCACAGCCCACGGCAGAGCATAAATAAGCAAGGGCAACGATGACCAACACTTTTTTACGTCCGAATTTCTGCGCAGGGATACTGGCAACCATCGCTCCAACGACAGTTCCGATCAAACTGGCCGATACCGTAAATCCCTGCCAAAAGGAATCAAGTGTCCAAAGCTGCTGTATGTTTTTTTCCGCACCGGAAATAACGGCCGTTTCAAAACCAAAAAGAAAACCTCCTAAAGATGCAATCAGTGAGCACCGAATGGCAAAGCCATAGTTGGAAATAGCGTTCATGTATCTGTTGTGTTTTAACTATTAATCAATGAAGCAGCGCCCAGAAGAGCAGCCTGCTCTCCCATCATCGCTACCCTTATTGGAACAAGAATCTGTCGTGCTGCAAGCCTGTCAGTAACATCCGGCAGAAACAGGCGATAAGCTTTACTGATATTGCCGCCAATAATCACGGCATCGGGTTTCAGCTCCGGCAAATGGATCAAAAGGAAATCGGCCAGCCAATAGGCCAACTGGCCCATGGCATCTTCGGCCTGAACATCTCCGGGAATCCGGTCGGCCAATGATTTGATATCATGGATTCCCTCACCTCCCAAAGAGCGGTAGCAAGTCAATATGCCACGCGTTGAAATATAATCTTCCGCTATCCCCTCCAGAAAGCGAGAAGAACCCAGATTCAGATCTTTTACCGCTCCCGAATTGAAAAATGCTGCCCCCAGGCCGGTCCCAAGTGTAAGCCCCAACACCCTGTTTTTCTTGGTCAAGTCGCTGCACATAAGCTCGCCGCGAAGAAAAGCTTCGGCATCGTTCAAAAAACGGACACGATTGGTCGGAAGGTCTATCCGTTCGGCAAAAGCCTGTTTAACATTAAAGCCATACAGTGCCTCATATTTATTCATGCCTTTGATCCATGAGATTCCGTTTTCATAGTCGAATGGCCCGGGCATCGATACGCTTAGATCTGTACATGGCTTGCCCCAGGCTTCCTGTGCATCAACCAATGCCGATGTCCAAGTCTCCAATATCGTTGAGACCGGAGCATGGGCATCGACCTTTTTGCGGATCAAAGTTTCCTCAACGATGGATCGCGTTACCGGATCGATCACAGCCGCAGTAATATGCGAGCCTCCTATGTCTGCGCCAAGAACAGTTTTTTGCATATAACTTTTAAAATGATTTAGTATTTCTAAACGTGTTAGGGCAAAGGGTCAGGCTGGGCCGGATTGGCCGGATCATAAACGGCTACCCCTACTTTCGAATCTGCGCAACCGTAATACAGATACCATTTTTTTCCGAAATAAACCAGCCCTTCAATAAACACCGTTCCATCTCTATATTGCCCGCTCTTTTCAAAGGGCTCCATCGGTCTTAAGAATGGCACATCCAACCGGCCGATTACCTTCGTCGGATCATTCCGATCGAATAGTACCTGGCCGGCACTATACGTTCCCCTATTAAAACGCTTATCACCGCGATCTGGGTTGTTTTTTCCGTTGTATAATAGCAGAATACCGTGATCTGTCAATACAGCAGGCGGACCGCATTCGGTTAAATCGCTGTCGAAATAACCCGCCCTAGGTGAGATAAACGCTTTTAACGCACCTTGCTCGTCTACAACCGGTTCCCAGTCCAACAAATTATCGGATGTAGCGCCGAAAACGCCGTTTTCACCCCAATACATCCAGTACTTGCCGTTCACTTTCGCAATTACTTGCTTATCATTCTTCACCTCCGTCACGATCGAAGCCGATTTATGGAATTTGTCTACAATCAGTTCCGCGTTTTTCGCTTTTGCAAAAATCGGCCCATGCTTATCCCAATGCACTAAATCCTTAGAAGTAGCCACGCCCAACCGGGCGATTTTTCTGTTCCATTGGGTATAGAACATGACGTAAGTCCCGTCCTCCGTGACGGCCACCCGCGGATCTTCTGTTCCGCCGGGCCATTCGAAATCTTTCTGTCCGTCATCTGCCGGATAAAAAACCGGCCTATCCTTTCTTGTAAAAGAAAGACCATCTTTACTGACTGCATAGCCCAGGCGTGAAGTACGGTAGCCTATCTTCACCCCGAACTTGTCCTCGGCGCGGTAGAGAACAACCACTTCACCATCCTTCACGGCCGCTGCCGGGTTAAAAGTATCGTTCGATTCCCAAGCAACATCTTTCCCGCTCATCGGGTCTTGGAAAGTGGTATTTTCGCGTGGAGAGATAACCGGGTTCACACCAGCCGGGCGGACAAAACCGCCGAAAGCCCAGTCGGGTAATTTGTTTGTTTTTTGCTGTGCCTGCAAAGGAAGGAATACGACAACGCACATTCCTACTGCTAATACCTTTGACAAAAATCGCTTCTTCATTTATATGTACTTTAATTAATAATTCATTTCAGTCTAAAAAGTTAATATCCGGTATTCTGGCTGATGGTACCACCCGATAGATCGATCTCCCGCTGTGGTACCGGATACAGATAATGGTGAGCATTAAAATTCTTACCCATGGCGGTCAGCACCTGTTCGGCTACCCCCCATCGTCTCAAGTCGCTAAAGCGATGGTGCTCAAAGCCCAACTCCGATCGCCTCTCCTGCATGAGCCAGGTTTTGATCACCGCCGGATCAGTCGCCTGTACATCACGGTCTGGCAGTGTCCCACTAGGAGCCTGTCCACCCGTCACCGTAGGGGTATTCCTTGCACGGGAACGTACTTCATTGATCAGGCGAATAGCCTGCTGATAATCGCCCGTTTCCAGATAAGCTTCCGCCTTCCAGAGAAGCACGTCCGCCCAACGTATCAGAATTTTGTTGGTTGGCGAATCGCCATTTCCTCGATTAGCGGCATTCAGCTCGCCCATCAATTTATACACTAAGCGATCGGCCACATTGACGGTATAATCCAAACGCGGATCGTTTGCTTCGAAAGAAGCAACAAAGTCATCCGTCGGAGCAAGAAAGCCCCAACCCAGGAGCGAACCGATGCCATTGCCGTTCTTTGGCAAAGTCCCCTGGGTATGATTGTACGCAAAAACAACTTCCTGGTCGGCGAATTTTTTACTGTTATTAAAGCAATCGAAATAGTTGCTGTTCAGCTCGAAATACCCCTTCTGCTGCAAAGCGTCAATCTTAGCCAGCACCTCTTGCCACTGTTCGTTGAATAAGGCTACCTTGGCCTCAAGAGCCAATACGGCACCCCCCGAAACACGCCAAGGTTCGTTTTCGGCCGAACGTCTGCTATCTGGAAGCAACTGCTCTGCCTGTTGTAGATCGGCATTTATCTGTTGCCAAATCTCTTCCTTCGGTACCCGTATCGCCACTTCATAAGCTTCATCGAAATCTGTCAGCGGTTTTGTTAAAAGGGGCACATCACCGAAATTGGTTACCAGTTCAAAATAGTAATACGCACGAAGGAAAAGCACCTCTCCCAACATACGATTCGCCAGATCCTGTGAAACACCAGCCTGCTGCACTGTTTCCGGATTAGCCAGTTTATCGATTGCCAGATTGGCCCTTGACACCCCCTCAAAAGCATAAGTCCAGAGGCCATTGAAAGCCGGGTTATCCGCCGTAAACGAAAAGCGTCCCACCTCATCCATCCAGGCCTGATCGCCGTCCGAAACCCATTTTTTATTCATGTCACCTCCGGCAATATCCTCCATTACAAAGTCAGGACGGATAAACAGCCCAAGTGTCCAGCTGCCATCGCCGAGAAAGCCCGTAGTATTACGGAGCGGTTCATACGTACTATTGACGGCAGAGGTCAGGGTCGCCTCCGAAGGACTATCGCTGATCTGATCGGGCGTAAGCAAACCGATCGGATCTTTTTCCATATTACAGGCGGCGAGCAATAAGCTCAGGCCCAGCAAACTGCTATAAATATATGTTTTCATTGCTATAATTTTTTAAGAAAGTCTCGCCTTACAGCGATTTATTTGTTCTGTTATGAACCACCAGTTCGGCAAGCTTTCAGTTAATGGCATTTAAGATTAAAAAGTTACGTTGATACCGAACAAAAACGTTCTAGACGAAGGATAGGTCCCCATATCGATCAAATCGGTAGATTCGGGGTCCAGCCCCTTATAATCCGTCCACGTCAGGAGATTTTGCCCCGAAACATACACGCGCATATTTTTCAGCGCCTTCATATCTTTGATCAGCGATCCGAAAGAGTAACCAATTTCTACGTTTTTCAACCGCGCATAGGAAGCATCTTCCAAGATAATGCTCGAAACCCGACTGCTGCCATTGTCATTGAAGGTCACCCTCGGTATAGTGTTACTGCTTCCTTCCCCGTCCCAAGCGCCGAGCACATCCGTTGTGTAGTTGAATGGGCGCGTATCAAAATCCAGTATCTTTCTTCCGTCGTTATAGCGGTCGACACCCTGCACCCCTTGTATCAGCACAGCCAGGTCAAAGCCCTTGTATGCAGCAGAAAGGTTAAGTCCATAGGTCAATTTAGGAATAGGGTTACCCATAAAATCGCGGTCCTGATCATTGATCACACCATCGCCGTTCAGATCTTTAAAACGGATATCGCCCGGTCTTTGCGTAGGGTTCGGAACGCCGGATAAGTGCGTATTCACTTCCTCTTGGTTTTGATAAATTCCCTCCACCAGATAGCCGAAATAGGCATTCAATGGATTACCTACCTGCGTACGCGTTGCCGTACCACTGATATAAGGCACATTAGGATGCAATTTCACCACTTCATTTGATAGCGTTGCCAGGTTCGCATTCAATCCATAGCGGAAGCCACCTGCCGTACTGTTCCGGTATCCCAGTGAAAACTCAAATCCTTTGTTCTTTACCTGCCCTGCATTAACAATGGTAGGCTGCACGTTCCCCACCAAACTGGGAAGCGAAATCGGTAAGAGGATGTCCCGCGTATCCTTTATAAAATAATCGGCCGAGAAAGAAACATGATCGCCAAAGAATGAGGCGTCTAAACCGATATTATGTTGTACGGTGGTTTCCCATTTCAAATCCGGGTTCCCGTAGCGATCCACCAGGTAGTTCTCACCCACCCGTTTCATCAAGGTCAGGTACGCATAATTGTCGATCTCCTGATTTCCCAGCGTACCGGTACTCGCCCGCAGACGGAGATCGCTAATCCACTTCACATCCTGCATAAACTGTTCTTTGCTCACCGTCCATCCGGCAGAAACCGACGGAAAATAGCCCCAACGATGGTTTTCACCGAAACGCGAAGATTCGTCTGCCCGTAAATTCGCTGTTACCATATATTTACCCTCATACTCATAGCTTGCCGATCCGAAGATACTGAAGAGCGCATACTCCGACCCCGATCCGCCGTTCCACAAGTCGAGCAAGGTACTACCATAGTCGAGGTAGCGGAAAGTTGGCAAGGTGTAATCGTAGCGCCGACGCGAGCCATTGATAGAAGCGCCGTTGTTCTTAATATATTCCGTTCCGGCTAGCGCGCTGATATGATGCGATCCGAACGTTTTATCATAAGAAAGCACATTATTCCAGGTCAGGGTAAAATCGGTTCCACGGTCTTCGTCTAATCCTTCCGGTCGATTAAGCCGTCCCTTGCCGAGATCATTGGGGCCGGCACTGCCATCGTCGTCGCCATAATTTTCAAAAAAGGCCTTGGTATGATTCACATTGAGATCGATCCCCACATTTGTCCGGAATTTCAACGATTTATCCGCAAGCAGCGCATACTCGCCAAACACATTACCGAAGGTTTTGATCTGCGAGAATACATTATCGGTAAAATAAGCCGCCGCTACCGGATTGCGGGTATATTCATACTTATTGCTCTCATAGCCCGTATTCACTTGGTTATTTCTGTAAAAAGGCAAATCGGTAAAGGGATCAGCAGCAGACCAGGTCGGATCAGCGGAGTCTTTATACACACCCAAAAGTGGTGGCCGCAACAAGGCATGCCGTATAATACCCGGGGCGTCCCCTTTAGCCGATATCTGATCCCGCTTTGAATAAGCCATCTGCATATTCGTACCTACTTTGAATCGGTCGGACAGTGCGCTATTGACATTTACCCTAAAATTAATCCGCTCATACTTATCGTTGTCAAAAATGACAATACCGTTTTGCCGATAATAGCCACCTGAAATCAAGTACTGCGTTTTTTCGGTTCCGCCGCTGGCCGATAGCTCCACACTATGGGTCTTACCGGTTTCAAACAGCTCATCCAACCAGTCCGTATCGGCCAGGTCGGTACGGGATTTATCCGCTGTATAGGGGTTCTCACCCGCAATACCTGAATTGTTCCAGGCTTTTTCAAGCACATTCAAGTATTGCTGCGTATTCAGCAATTTAGGCAAATTGGTAGCCTGTTGCAGACCGCCGAAGTAATTTATATTAACAGCGCTTTGTCCTATCTTGCCCTGCTTGGTGGTAATCACCACCACACCAGCAGACGCCCTCGAACCATAAATAGCAGCAGCTGAGGCATCTTTTAATACAGACATGGACTCAATATCAGAAGGATTTAGAAAGGTAATATCCCTGGAGGGTACACCATCTACCACATAAAGCGGGTTATTATTACCAATGGTACCCTCTCCACGGATCCGCACATTGATGCCATCCCCCGGAGCGCCACTGCTCTGTGTAATCTGTACACCGGCCACCTGCCCCTGTAGCGACTGCGCCACATTGGGTACCCGCCTCGACTCAACGTCTGCCATATTAACAGAAGCCACTGCGCCGGTCACCGAAGACCTCCGTTGACTGGAATAACCCATCACCACCACTTCATCCAGGGCGGCGGCGTCCTCCTTTAAGGTAATGACCAAATCGTTGTCCCCGGTAACCATTACCTCGGTGGATAAGTAACCGGTAAAGGACACCGAGATTTGCTGTCCATTAGCAGCAGGCAAATTGAATTGCCCGTTCGCATCCGTAGAGGTAACCGCCGTACCGCCCTTCACCCGAACGGTGGCGCCCGGCAGCGGCTGCCCGGCGGCATCCAGCACTCTACCCCGAATGCCCTGCTGTTGGCCCCTTGCGCTGACAAGCTTCGCTTCCCCCTCAGCGGCTGTTGAAAGCACCGGCTGCAGCAAATAAGGAAGCGCAACCATGCATAGTTTAACCCATAAGTTTTTACTGTTCATCATACAATTAGGTATTAATTCATAATTCATTAGCAATAAATCGCCAATAGGAAAACCGGTTTTTCTGATTAGCTAAAAAAAAGGTTAGTCCGAAACGACGTTTCAAAACTAAATTAAAAAAACCAGTTTAGCAAGGTTATTTTCGAAGTTTTTTCTGTTTAATGCTCGATTCGCGGATAATCAATTCCGAAGGGATGACCTGCAGGTTCGGATCATGTTCGGCGGGGCTGCCGTTGATCCGCTTCAACAAAGTATTAAAAATTGCAGCGCTTAGTTGCTCCAGCGGTTGGACAATGGAGGTGATGGAAGGTGTAAACAGGCGGAACAGGTCGTGTTCATCAAATACAACGATGCCAATTTGTTCCGGTATCTTCAGGCCCAGTTCCCGTATCGCTTCCAGTCCACTGATACACAAATAGTTGGTAGCAAAGAAAATGGCATCGATCTCGGGATGCGATTGAATAAACTTCATTATCTCCTGTTTCCGGCTATTGCCTTCGTCATTATATGTCATTTCCAGTACGATGGGCGATCGTCCATGGGCATTGACACAGCTGATATAGCCATCCAGCCTTTCTTTCATCTGGCTTTGAGAAGAGGCCAGCGAAACGAAAGCAATATGTTCGAAGCCCTGCGTCAGGAGATGCTCACAGGCTTCCACCACCATTTCGTGGTTATTTGTTCCCACGTAATCCGTATCCACTCCTTCTAGCATCCGGTCGAAAATCACTACGGGCACGCCATCGTCCACAATCGCCTTAATCTGTTTTTCTATATGCAAAGGAGGGGCAACGATAAAGCCATCCACTTTAGTATCCCGAAAGAGATCCAATACCGAGAGAGCGGCTTGGGTATCGCCTAAGGTGCTGCTGTAAATGATACGATAGCCACTTTTTTTTGCTTGCTTCTCGATCATGAGGGCAATCGGTCCGAAGAAAGAATCACCAATGTTTTCCACAATCAGGCCGATGCTATTCGATCTGCCCGTTGCGAGGCTTTGCGCCATATAATTGGGTTTAAAACCGATTTCTTTGACGTAGTTAAGCACCCGCTGTTCCTGTTCCTTACTTATCCTATGAGCTTCCGCTTTGCCGTTGATGATAAAAGATACCGTGGATTTAGCAACTTTAAGGTGCTTTGCTATATCATTAATCGAGGGTTTCTTCTCCGCCATATCGCATATATGCCCTTATCAGAAAGGCTTGAGCGAATGTCTCAATTTTTGAAGATATATACAAGCGGCGCGGCTATTTTTGCTGTAGGCGATAAGCAGTAGGCTTTAGGGCACTAGTTTTGCGCTACTGCTACAGCTCCTGCCACTGTCACTGCCGCCTCAATAGTCGCCCCTCACCTCGCTCAACCGGACGTAAAAAAGTGGTCCTGCAAGTCAAGAAAGTCCCCTATACTTTCATTACAAGGGAACTATCCCCTTATTTTTCAACAGGTACATCGTCGTCTTTGGCCACCGAGGAGATAGCCGAAGTGACTATACCCGCCGTTGCCAAGTAACCGGCTATAGTAACCACTGTTGCCGGCAATGAGATGAGAGCGGTTAACAACCAATAACTAATAATCGGTTTAGTTTTTTAAACATTTCAATCCAGCCTTGATAAGCACCTGTTTCCTTAGCCTTGTCTTCCGAAACAGCCTCGTGGATGGTGGCCTTTGTTTTATTACCTATGGATTCGAAGGTAACAGTAGTCAGGATTTCACCAGGCCATTCTGCTGACGGAGCCAGCGCATGCCCATTTTCATCGGAAAGTTGTATGGTAAACACCAGCTTTTCCGGCGGCTGTATCTCCAAATACACCCCTCTAACCCAAGCACCGCCATGCAAGGGGTGATGAATGGCGTAATGAAACCGCCCACCCTCTTTTACTTCGATGGACTTGTATTCAATGGTACATCCATCCGGCGCGTACCAATGCTTGAGTTTTTCCGGGTCGGTCCATGCATTGAAAACTTGATCAATAGGTGCATCAAATAGGTGGGTGATTAAAAGTTCTTTATCTAGTGATTTCATGTTTATCGCGTTTTTTCATCCGTTAAAAATTTATCTAATTTCTCAAAGCGTTGATTCCATAATTTACGCGAGGCATTTACCCAATCAATTACCTCATCCAATTGATCCAGCCGTACCTCACAAAATTGTTCACGACCTTTCTGAGTAAGCGATATCATGCCGCATTCACTTAGCACTTTAAGATGCTTGGCAATCCCTTGCCTGGTAATTCCGGAATCCGCTACAATTTGGCCGATATTCAAAGCCCCTTTTGATAACTTCTGAATTATCATTCTTCTCGTGGGGTCAGCAATCGCTTGAAAAACGTCTCTTCTTTCTATCATACACAACCATTTGGTTGTACAAATATAATCACAACCATTTGGTTGTGAAATTTTTTTTTCACTTTTAACCATTACCTTCCAATCCGCAGCCAAACCGTCACTTACTCAGTTATTCAACAGCTCTATAGCTTTAGGGATTAGCTGTTAGCTATCAGCTTCCTTAGTGCACGCAAAAAAAATTCATCATTCATCATTCATCATTTATCATTTATCATTTATCATTTATAAAAAGCCTGCTCAACGATTCAACTAATCTCACAACTAGCAACGAATAACTAACAACGAGCAACGAATAACCAACTGCCCTCCCACCCCCATCCCAGCCTAAGCCGAGTCCGATAGTAGTCCGACAGGTATTGCTTAAAAAGCCGCTTTTTCCTAGCTTTTACGTACCACAGCGGGATATTAGCAGGATATAGGCTATAGGAGACACGGATGAAACACGGATCAAGCACCAATGGTGCCTTAACCAACAGCGGTTCTCAACAGCGATTAGCAGGGCGACAAATGCGTCATATCGCGACAAACGCGTCATATAGCGACATTTGCGACGGGCTTCCTTTTGCCTATACCGAACTTTGTACTGTTGTTTTAAAACCATATCATGGCACAACAGGAAAGTATCATCAAATTAAAAGGAAAAATCGGGGATTTGACCTTTTACAAAACCAGAACAGGGTATCAGGCACGTCAGGTTACCGGCGTCAGTGCAGATCGGATTGCCAATGACCCCAAGTTTCAGCGTACCCGCGAAAACAATGCCGAATTTGCCACGGGCGGTGCTGCGGCGAAGCGATTGAGGCAGGCTTTTCGACCTTTGATTTTGCTGACGTACGACACGAAAATGCCGAGCCGTTTATTCAGCAGAATGATGCGGGTGTTAAGAGCCGATACCGTTAACGCACGTGGCGAAAGAAAGGTCTTAGCAGAAAATCTCAGTCCGCTTAGGCAATTCAATTTCAACATTGCCGCTGAACTTAGTAACACCCTATTTGCCAGGCAGGAGGTAACAATCGACCGCGCTACCGGCACGGTCAATTTAACCCTCGAAACCCTTCAGCCGGCCGCAGCCGTTGCAGCTCCGCAGGGAGCCACCCATTTCCAACTTAATTATGGCGCATCTGCGGTTGATTTTGACAGCGAAGAAATGACCGAGATTGCGACCGGCCAAAGCGAAAGCTTCTCGCTAAAGGAACAGCTGATCAACAGCCAAACACTGAGCCTAAACATCGGTAACGCCGATGAGCTGCCGGTATTCGTTCTGTTCGGTATTACCTTTTACCAAGAGGTCAACACCGTGCTGTATCCACTCAACAACGGCGCTTACAACGCTATTTCGATTATCCAGATTGATGTGCCATAATGGAGCTTTATCTGCAACGGAAATACCATTCGAAGGGTACCAATGGTATTATCAGTTATTCCGGAAATGCAATCTGCGAATGCATCGAATTACCATGGCGTAACAACAAACGCCTTATCAGCTGTATTCCGGAAGGCCGATACCGGCTGATCAAGCGCATGCATCAGCGCTGGGGCGAACAGTTGGCGGTTGTAAACGTGCCCGGTCGCGAAGCTATTCTGCTTCATCCGGCGAACAACGCACTAAGCGAACTACAAGGCTGTATTGCCCCGGTAACCAAATGCATTGCGCCGGGCGTAGGGAATTATAGCCGCGTTGCGCTGGAACGGATTAAAGACCTGGCCTACCCCGCACTGGATGCGGATGAGCAAGTATGGTTGATCATTAGCAGCGCTGTACTGTAGGTTTTACATAGTAAGTGTTAATACGTATCCGTATTGTTTAGTATCAAAATAATGAATGATGAAAAAGCAGCATTGCGTTCCACGGACGAGCACAATGCCGGGCCAATCCGGGCATCGAACGGACAAGGAAATAGTCCATGGTGGCAGCCCTGGAAGCAGGGACTGCATTTGGCCAGTCAGCTAGTTATTGCCACGCCCTTAGGCTTGCCGGCTAAGGTCGTCCAAGCCGCTAAGTACCTAAATTTGTTATTGGGTGTTTGGGACAGCCTGGAGCAACAGCAAAAAGAGGACGCTGGCAACAATCAGCGAGATGCGTCATGACCTGAAAGCCGGTACCCTATTTGGTACCCTCTTAAGCGCCTTACCGCATCTCAGTGCCGAAGAACTGCTAAAAACCAGTGTTTTAGCCGCATTAGGTGCCACCGTCAGTTTTTTAGTCAGCCTCTTACTGCGCTGGTTAAGAAAACGCCGGTAAACAAAAGCCGCTTCATCGAAAGATGGGGCGGCTTTTAACCTTATACAAGTCAGCTATAGGCTCTAGGCAATAAGCGCTAGGCTTCAGGGCAAAAGGTTTGTGCTACTGTGAAAAAATAACAACCAACAACGAATAACCAACAACAAACAACGAATAACCAGCAACAAACAACCAACAACGAATAACCAGCAACAAACAACGAACACCTCAATCAACATGTCATGTCCTAAAAAAAGTAGACACTTTTATTGTTGTTGATTAAGATGTTGGAATGTGGGAAACTCCAGAGGAGTT
>NZ_SBJH01000028.1 GCF_004368405.1 Olivibacter sp. XZL3 | reverse complement strand
TTAATAATGACTTAATATTGCCGGGCTTATCCTGATTTTTATATTTTATACCTTTGCGCCCATCGGTAATCCTAAGTCTGCACAAGTATGGAGGGTCTATTAGGGCAAGAAGCAATGTATTTCGCGTTTACGGAGGCTAATTACGAGGCAATCGTGAAAAGTTATTGGCGCAGATTGTTCGCCATTGCCTTTCGGCGGCTGCGTGATGAGGAGCTGGCCAAAGATATGGTGCAGGACCTATTTGCCTATTGCTGGCAGCAGCGAGACAATATTCGCATCCATACTTCTGTTGAAGCGTACCTGCGCGTGTCGTTGCAGCATCTCTTGTTTGCCCATTTCCGTAAACTGGATACCGAAAGTAAGGCCTTCGCTTTTCTGTACCAACGCATGATAGAGGTGGAAGAGCATATGCGGGATATCTTAACAGAGCAGGATCTAACCAAAACCTTGACCGCCGAAATGGAAACCATGCCGGATACCATGCAGCAGATTTTTAAGTTGCGTATGCTCGACCATACCGTGGAGGAGATCGCCCAATCGCTTAATATAGCCAATAAAACGGTAAAGAATAACCTCTCGTTAGGTCTTCAACGTCTTCGGAAAGCGATAGCAAAGGACTTTCCTGAGGACTTTCCGGTGGTTTGCCTGACGCTTTACATCTTATTAACATAAACTTCACTATTGTTTAATTGATTTCTTCGGGACAAATAACGCTGTTCTGCACCTTCCCTATAGAAGAGCCGTTAATAGGTTCTTGTTATGGTAGGTAATGGATAAAAACGAACTGAAGCGTCTGATCGCCGGATATGTGTCTGGCGACTTGTCGGCCGACGACCGACGGCTGCTGCAGGAGTGGTACGACTCTTTCGGCGAGGATGAGAATGGGATTCCGGCACTGGATGACGAGGAGATTGCACAGCGTATCGAAGCGGAATTGCTTCAGGGTATGAGGCAACAGCTGTATCCGGAGGGGAAGCTGAATACCCGTGCACGTCGTGCTTTTGGCTGGAAGCCTTGGGCGGCCGCGGCGGCATTGGTGTTGGCCTTCGTGGCGGTGTTCTGGCAGATGAAGGAACGAAATGCAACGCAAACTGCAAAAGCAATAGCGGCTACAACTATTTTTCGCGAAGTGAAAACCGGGCCTCGGCAGCTGAAGCAGCTTACTTTGCCGGATAGTAGCATCGTCTTCCTTAATGCTAATTCGATTATCCGTATCCCGCAAAGCTTCCGTGGAAGTACGCGCCATATTATGCTGGATGAAGGGGAGGCCTACTTCGAAGTGGCGAGAGACAGCCTGCGCCCTTTTGTGGTGCAGATGGCCGCCGGCATGCGAATAGAGGTGTTGGGTACGGCCTTTAATGTGCGATCATATGAAAAATTGGAGGAAACATCGGTTGCTGTAAGTCGTGGCCGGGTGAGGGTAAGCCATACGGGGCATGTGTTGGGCGAGCTTAATGCTGCTGAAGGTATTCGGTACCGCAAAGCGGATGGGCAAGTGTCGAAAACAACACCCGATGCCCATTCGATCAGCGCATGGACGAAGGGCAGTGTACGATTGGAGGAGGCCTCTTTTACGGAGTTGGCTTTAACGATGTATAATATATACGGTGTGCACTTGAAGTATGTAGGCCGACTAGCCGATACTTATCGATATAACCTGAATATTAGCACAAGTGATGCCTTCGACGAGGTGTTGGAGGTGATTTGTACAATTCATAAAACAACCTATAGGAGGAATGGAAATGAAATAACGATTTACCCTTAATACCAAACAGGCATCAAAGTGATGCCTGTTTAATTAAAGTCGGCCATGTACAGCTTGGAACCTAATGCATGACCGCTTAGCATAAATTTTTAAACTAAGTATACAAACATATGAAATATCCATCGTTGCCGAACAAAAACACGGATAAAAGATGGATATTCCATATGGCTTAAAAAAGCAAATTATTTATATGAATAAAAACGCACTGTTCATACGGAAAATCATGCGTGTTACCTTCTTGATATATAGTATGATCATGGTCTTTGCCCAGATGCTTTTGGCAGAAGAATCGAATGGTCAGGTCTTGTTAAAACAAATGGATGTGTCTTTACGGCATATGAGCTTATATGATGCTATTCAACAGCTACAAAGGGAAGAACATATTAATATTGCCTTCGACGAAAGTCGCCTGGCTTTGCGCCAGAAACGTGTCGACCAACTGATTCTTACAAAAACTTCATTGGAAGAGGTGCTTCATGCGCTATTGGATGGCGCTGGAGTCGATTTTACGGAGAAAGGCCGAAATACGGTGGTGTTATTCGAAAAGCGGCAACCGGGAAAAATCAGCGGTCAGGTTACCGACGAGCAAGGACAGCCTTTAGCAGGGGCCAACGTACGGGTAATGGAATTGAACAAGAGCACCAGTACAGATAATGAAGGGCGTTTCTCGCTGAGCCTGCCTGCCGGAACGTATACATTGGATGTGAGCTACGTTGCTTATTTATCGCAACGCAAAAGCGATGTGGTACTTGCGGAAGCCGGAAATCTGGTATTGGATTTTACTTTGGAGGAAGATGTGGCTTCGCTCGATGAGGTGGTAGTGGTAGGCTATGGTCAGCAGAAAAGGGTAAACTTAACCGGTTCGGTGTCGTCTGTCGGCAGCGAGGAGTTGGAAAGAAGGCCGATTGTTTCGACTTCCACGGCGCTGCAAGGGCTCGCTCCGGGCGTAACGGTAACGTCACAGACTGGCTCTCCCGGTGCCGATGGCGGGCAGATCCATATCCGTGGGGTTAATTCATTTGGCGGGTCAGACAGTTCGCCCTTGGTGTTGATAGATGGTGTGGCCGGTACAATGGACGACGTAGATGTGAACTTGATTGAATCGATTTCGGTCTTAAAGGATGCTGCATCGGCGGCAATATACGGATCGCGGGCGGCCAATGGCGTAATTTTAATTACGACGAAAAGGGCAAATGCCGGTCGGGTCTCCACCAATTATAGGGGCTATACCGGATGGCAAAGTGCTACACGCGTTCCGGAAGTAACGGATGGACTCACTTTTATGCGCGTGTTCAATGAAGCGAATATGAATGATAATGGCTATGTCCTATACAGTGATGAAGCGATCGAGGAGTTTAAGCAGCAGTATGCCGCTGATCCGGATAACTTCGACTGGCAGCAGGCCATACTAAGCGGCTCGGGCTTTACGCAAAACCACTTTGTTTCTTTGATGGCCAATACGGACAAAATCAGCGTGCTGCCTTCAGTAAGTTATGTGGATCAGGATGGAATTATCAAGAACACCGGTTATAAGCGTTATATCGTACGTAACAACATGGATATCCGGCCGAACGATCAGTTGTCGGTAAAATTGGATCTCTCTTTAACAAACAGCAATCGCTTACAAATAGCGGATGAGGGCGATATTTGGAATTACCTGGGGCGTATGCCTACCAATATCCCGATCCGCCGGAATGGCTTATGGTCGGAAGGATGGGTAAACAAAAACCCGGTGGCTTTCATCGAAGAGGGCGGCAATAGAACGGTCAACAACATTGAGTTTTTCGGTAACCTGAACCTGAACTATAAGCCGGTACCCTGGCTGTCCCTCACCGGAATTATTGCGCCCCGATACCGCACGCGTAATACACACGCCTTCACAAAAAGTGTAATGACCTATAACGATGACGGCACGGAAGCCGGTGCGGCCAATACCTATACGGATTTGACGGAAACGGGATACCGCTATTTTTTTGGGAACTATCAATTTCTTGCCGCAAGCTCCAAGACTTGGAATAACCATAACGTGAAGCTGATGCTGGGTACATCGCGCGAAACTTATGATGAAAAATATCTTATGGGGTATCGGCGTAATTTTACTTATGATACCTATGAAGTGCTAACGGCTGGGGCGGATGATGAGACGAAGAGTAACGACGGTACGCAGGCACAATGGCTATTGGTTTCCGCTTTTGGCCGCTTCAATTACGATTATAAGGACCGCTATCTTTTTGAAGCGAATTTTCGCTATGATGGAACATCTCGATTTATTAAGGAAAACCGTTGGGCATTTTTTCCTTCTTTTTCTGCAGGTTGGCGTTTGTCGGAAGAGGCTTTTATGCTCGATACCAGAAACGTGGTGGATCAATTGAAACTGCGGGCATCATGGGGGAAGTTGGGCAACCAAAATATCGGTAGTTCCTATTATCCATTTACAGAAACGCTGTCCATGGGCAGTATCTCCATGGCGGATAGAATCTATCCGCTGGTTACCTTGAATACTATGGCAAATCCGGATCTGAAATGGGAAGAAACTACGATGACGGGCGTCGGATTGGATGCGGTACTGTTTAAGCGCTGGTCGGTCACGGCCGACTGGTACCGCAAGAATACCGATGGTATTTTGTTGACCCTCTATACGTCTCAATTGACAGGTTTGAATGCACCTTATCAGAACGCAGCGAAAGTGCGGAATACCGGCTGGGAGTTCAGTACGCGCTACGACAATCAATGGGGCGATTTTAAGCTGGGTGTCGGAATGAATCTATCCGATGTACATAATGTGATTACTGATATGAAGGGACAAACTTCCGGTGCACTTTTGCGCCAACAGGAGGGGTCTCCGGTCAACTCCATTTACGGGTATATAGCCGACGGACTTTACCAATCGCAAGAGGAAATTGATGCCGGTCCTACCCAGTTTGGTACCTTGCACCCGGGAGATATCCGCTACAAGGATATTGCCGGTGCGTTTGACGCCAATGGCAATCCCATGCCGGACGGCAAAATTACCGATGAAGATAGAACCATTATCGGAAGCACCATTCCCCGTTATACCTATGGCTTGAATCTGGATTTCGGATGGAAGGGTGTTCGCTTGAGTGCCTTTCTACAGGGTGTTGCGAAGGTAGACGGCTTTCTGAATTCTCATTATGTCATACCAACAGTTAATTCGAGCGCCATTAAACCTTGGCAACTGGATTATTGGACCGAAGAAAACCGCGATGCTTCCTTCCCGCGCGTATCCATTACCTCGGCAAACAATACGCAGAACTCTTCCTTTTGGATGAAAAGCGCCGCCTATCTACGCTTAAAGAATATACAGCTTGGCTATGCAGTGCCTAAAAATGTATTGCAGAAAATTGGTGTCAGTGATTTATATGTCTATGTAAACGGTCAGAACCTGTTTACGAAAACTAATTTCTGGCCCGGATATGATCCGGAAGTGGCTTATGATGCCGGCGCATCGGACGGTGTCTCTCTTGGAGGTGCTGCTTACTATCCGCAAGTTAAAGTTTATTCATTTGGTATCGACGTTAAATTTTAAAAAGATGATCAGCTTAAAGAAAATAGGATTGGGAATTGGTTTGTTGGCCGGTATGGGACTGGCCAGTTGCGAATTGGACAAATTTCCCTTAAATGGCCCTAGTTCAGAAACTTTTCCTGCAACTGAAGAAGAGGCTGTAATGGGTTTATATGGTGCATATAAAGGCATCACGCAGCTGGATGCGGCAAGCACGCCCATATGGCATGTGATGGATAATATTACTGACATCGGCTATGCGCGACCCGGCAATAATTATACGTCGCCGATTACTAGTTCACTGACAACGGATAATGCATTGGCTATTAAACCCTGGGGTGTGCATTATAAAACCATTGCGCGTTGCCATACCGTATTGGATGATCTGGAAAATATTAGGGCGAATATGACGGAGGATACCTACAATCAGCTGGACGCTGAACTTCGTTTCATCCGGGCCTATTGTTATTCGCAGTTGATTGAGTTGTACGGCGATGTGCCGCTTGTTTTGCATTCGATTGGACTAACCGATAGCGATTTGCCGCGCACTGCGAAGTCGGAAATTCAGCAGTGGATTATTGATGAGATGACTGCTGTTGCTGATCACCTTCCGGTGTCCCAATCTCAATACGGTAATGTAAGGGCAGGCAGCGTCGCTGCTTATATGCTCAAAGCGCGCGTTGCTTTGTATAGTCAACAATATGACATTGCGGTGGCGGCTGCAGCCAAGGCGATTGAATTGGCGCAAGGAGTTTATGAGCTTACACCATTTGATGCATCGATGGATTATGTGAATAAGACACATGATGTGGGAGAACCGGCATGCTCCAACATTTTTGGCTATGCAGGCTATCAATCCAGTAAAGAATGGATTTGGGTGGCGGAATACAACCAAAATATCAGTGGAAATACACATAACCAGGGTTATTATATGGCTTCCCGTTTAGGGAAAGGAGCGAGTTACTGGGGGCCAACGCAGAATTTGATGGATTCTTTTCAGGCTATTGACGGACTGCCGATCGACCAATCGCCGCTATATGATCCAGCGCATCCCTTTGAGAACCGGGATCCGCGACTTGATCTGTATTGTGCCCGCCCGCACGCTCGTTTGATGGGAATACAGTACGAACCGAATGCCGCTTTTACGCGGGTAGCCAACTATTGGCCGGTTATTGAGGGCGGAAGTGCTGACCCTGCTATGGTAAACAATACGGATGCGACCAATGCTTATCGATCTTTCAGCGGTTATCTTTGGCGTAAGCATACGGATAATGCGGACTACGCAATCAATTCGGCTTCTGGTGTGTCAGATTTAAATGTCGGAATATTTCGCTATGCCGAACTGTTGCTGATTTATGCGGAAGCAAAAATCGAAGCGGGTGATATTGATGCGTCCGTTTATGAGGCGATCAACAAGATTCGTACACGTGCGGGAATGCCGAACATCAAAAATAATTTGTCGCAAGCGGAATTGCGCACGGCCCTGCGTTATGAACGCAAGGTAGAGCTGTGTAATGACGGTTTGCGTTGGTACGACATCCGCCGCTGGAATTTGGCTCCGCAGCTCATGAACGGCTACCTCTACCTGAACCGATCTGGGAATGCGTGGACGAAAGATGTTTTGGTGAAAATTGATGAAAATTATTCACCTGTTTATAACCATGGCGTGGCAATCAAATATTTTAATACCCAAGAGGTTGTATACCGCGAAAACAAGGACGAACTGTGGCCTGTGCCACAAGCGGAACGCGATGCAAATAAAAATTTGACCCAGAATCCGGGTTATTAAGTACGATCTAATTGATTCTAAATAAATAGCAATAGCATGAAAAAGATATTCCAGTTTTTAATTGTAATGGTAGGCGTTTCGTGGTCGGGCTTGAGTGCATCGGCACAAGAGGCCTACCGGAAGCCGGCTTTAGAGCAGAAGGGCTCGTGGTCGATCATCATGGTTCCTGATGTGCAGAACTATGTAAAGTGGGGAAGAAACCAGCCTATTCTGGATTTAATGACAGCTTGGATCGAAGAAAACGTCGATACCTTGAACGTTAAAATGGTCATGTGCGTTGGCGATCTGGTTGAGCAGAACGATATCATCAACCCGGGACATGACGGCAACCAGTCGGCCCAACGGCAATGGGAAGCAGTGGCCGGCGCCTTCGCTAAATTGGACGGAAAAGTTCCGTACCTGATGGCAACAGGCAACCATGATTATAGTATTGACCGGGAGGGCCGCCGAAGATCGCGGTTCGATGAGTTTTTTCCAATAGATAAAAATTGGATGAACAAGAAGGTCTTGGCTCAAAACAGCTATAACGAAGCGGGGCTGCCTTCCTTGGATAATTCGGCCTATGAGTTAAAATCGCTGAACGGAAGGGATTATCTGTTCATGACGGTGGAGTTTGGTCCAAGGGATACAGTGCTTACCTGGGCCAAAACCATTGCGGATATGGAACAATATAAAAATCACCGAATTGTGTTGATGACGCATGCCTACCTGAATGCTAAAGATAAACGGACGACCGGTGAGGTGAAGTGGTTTGCGTATGAGCCTTATTCTATCCATAATGTCATCCAAAAATCGCCTATGGTGAGCTTGCCGAAAGCTAATAACGGAGAGCAAATGTGGCAGAAGTTGGTACAGCCGAGTTCGAATATCGAGCTGGTATTATGTGGTCATATATCGGGGGAAGGTTACCGGAAGGATAAAAACGCGGTTGGTAAAACTGTTCATCAGATGCTTTTTGACGCGCAATCAATGGGCGGCGGCCACCGAAACGGTAATGGCGGTGATGGTTGGCTTCGGATATTGGAGTTCTTTCCGGATAATAAAACCGTCAAAGTGAAAACTTTTTCGCCGCTTTTTGGTGCTTCCCCTACTACGCAACAGTTTGCTTGGAAAACAGATGAGCGGAACGAATACGTGTTTAGGTTTGATGAATAGCATCTTCGGGAATTACAAAGGGGTGTCTAAAAACTGGTCGTTTCGACCGGAGCCCGAGGCTTCGGGGAAGTGGAGAAATCTGCTTTTGGTAACTAATTCAATATGAAATATCTCAATTCCGTTACACTACACTCGATAGGACGTTGGAGGGCTTTTTAGACACCCCCTCTAAACTTTTCGGTCGGATTTTTAGATCTTGCGGGAGGGTTAATCAAGGGTATGCATATATTTTGCTTACCCTTTGTATACCCTTCCTTTACCTCTTGTTTACCTTTTCTTTACCTATTCTCTACCTTTTCTTTACCCTTTGTTTACCCTGGAGGTATGGAATGGCTAAGGAAGGACTAAAGCAGGGGCAGCTTGCGGGTAGAGGTAGATATTGTTAGTTAAGGACTAAGAAGGTACAAATGGCGTCGTGGTTCGGTTTAGATGCTTGACCGTTTTCAATATTACAACTAAAGACTAAACAACCATCCATTATTTCATTGATGAAAACAATTTTGTTGCAGATAATGAGAAGAACCATAACACATCATTCCATCTTAATCTTAAATACCAGCGGCCAATTTTTTCCTGTGAGATACATTTCGTTCTTTTCGGCATCCCAAGCGATCCCGTTCAAAACATGTTCCGCTCCAGGTTGAAAGGTAGGCGCATATCTACTCAATTGCCCTTCGAAGTGGAGAACAGCCAGTACATGTCCGTTATTCGGGTCGATCTTATAAATTTGATCGGTATGCCAACGGTTTGCATAAATGTAGCCATCTATGTATTCTAGTTCATTGAGCTGATCGAGTTCCCCTTTATTATCTTTAACGGTAATTTCGTGTTTGATGTTTAAATTTTCAGGATCTGCAAAGTACAGTTTGGATGATCCGTCACTGATTATAATATGCTTTCCGTCGGTAGTACATCCCCATCCTTCTTTCGGCCATTCAAGTGTTTTGACAGGTCTCCTAAGGTTCGCTAGGCTAAAAATATAAGCCGACTTATTTTGATAGGTCAGTTGATATAAATATTCATTCAGAATCGTGATGCCTTCTCCGAATATAGTGGTTTTATAATCATTAAACCGCTCAACGATTTTTCCTGAAGTAGGATCCACGATTTGTATGGCTGTCCTGCCTTCCTGTCCTGTCCCCTCATAAAGCTGACCCTTATAAAAAAGAAACCCCTCCGTAAAGGCCGAAACATCGTGTGTGAAGGTGTCTATAATACTATAACTTATCAGAGCGGGTGTTTGTACACTAGTATTAGCAGCATTCGGTTCAGTCGGATCAGACTGACTTTGATTCTCCGTATTACAGGAAGTAAGTAACGCAAATGAAAGCGTTGAAGTAAAAAGAAGCAAGCTTAAATAATTCATTCTACTATTTTACTGTTGAGCGTTTAAATATAGAATAAAAAATCAGCGTGAGGACTTCACCTATTACAAATCGAGTAAAATAAATCTATATGATGGCAAAATATAGCTATCAGCGTAAAGGCTGGAGAGATAAGACTCGGAATAACCGTTGCTTTTCGTCAGCCTCCCAATTAGATTTAAACTATTATTTTGCCACATAGCTGTTGCTGTAGTTTCTGTGGGAATTTATCAAATCAACTTAATTGCTCACGTCATTATTCATTTCTTAACGAATCGATTGGATTGGCAATGGCCGCTTTGATGGCTTGCGAACTGACGGTAAGCAAAGCGAGTAACAAGGCACCCGATCCGGCCAGTACAAACAAACTCCAGCCCAGTGCAATGCGATAGGTATAGGACTGCAGAAAATGATCCATCGCCCAATAGGCAATGGGGAAGGCCACTAAACAGGAAATCATAACCAGCAAGGCAAATTCTTTGGACAGCAAGCGCGTAATGGAAAAAACCGATGCACCCAATACTTTGCGGACGCCGATTTCCTTGGTGCGGTTTTCGGCCATGTAAGCCGCCAGGCCAAATAAACCCAGGCAAGAGATGAAAATGGTTAAAAAGGCAAATAAGGCTGCCATGGTGCCGGTTTGCTCGGATTCTTTGAATTTTTGTGCATAGGCTTTGTCGACAAAATTGTAGACAAAGGGGTAATCCGGGTTGTAACGTTTAAAAATGGCTTCCGTTTTAGCAAGTGCAGCGGCGGTGCTTAGCGCGGGATTAAACTTAATGTGCATGATGTTGAACCAGCCTTTTGCGCCTTCGATGACGGTGGGCTCAATGGGGTCATAAGGGGAGCGCGAAATAAAATCGGCCACCACACCTATCACATGCCATTCGATTCCATTGTCGCGGATCACCTGGCCTATTGGATCTTTAAAACCCATGGCCTTTACGGCTGCCTCATTTAAAAGTACCGCAGTGGAATCTGTAGGATATTGCATGAGGTCCATGTCCCTACCCGCAACCAACTTGAGTCCGGCCGTTTTCACGATATGCTCGTCCGCGCACATCCGGTCGAAAAGTGTTTTATCGTTTGGCTCTTTCCCTTCCCATTGGAATCCATTGGTGTTGCTCCAACTTTCGGTAATGGGACTACTGGAGCGCGTGACCGACGCTGCCACATTGTTTTGTAGCAAGTCCCTTTTTATAAGATGGCTGTTTTTGGCCACGTCACCCTCTTCAGCAATATAAACGACATTGTTTTTGTCATAACCGTTTTCTCTGTCTTTCGCATATTGGATTTGCTTATGGATGGCCAAGGTACTGATGATCAGAATAATAGCAATGCTGAACTGAATGACTACCAAGATTTTACGTAGACTGAAAGTTGCTTTTGCTTGTTTAAAGGTACCTTTTAAGACTTTGACGGGCTGGAAAGAGGAAAGAAAAAATGCCGGGAAGCTGCCTGCCAATAATCCGGTGATCAGAATAAAACCAATGGCGTTTAACCAAAACTGAACATTAGCAAAGTCGACCGCTAAACGTCTGCTGATTAAATTGCCAAAGGCGGGCAAAGCCAACCAGGTAATGAGGAGGGCTATAACGCCTGCAATCGCAGCAATTAAGATGGATTCGCTCAAAAACTGACCGATCAACGATAGACGATAGGCTCCTGCTACTTTTCGGACACCAACCTCTTTGGCTCTTTTTTCACTGCGCGCGGTACTGATGTTCATGAAATTGATGCAGGCAATCAGCAAGATAAAGATGGCGATTAAGGTGAAAAGGTGTACCATATCGATCCGCCCGCCTACGATTTTGCCATTTTCAAATTTGGAGCGTAACCACCAATCGGGCAATGCATGTAATAACACCTCAGTGTCTTCTTCCGGCCCGTTGTGACGCTTGGTGATATCCTTGATCTTGCTGTCCATAAGCCGTTTATCGGTCCCGGCGTTTAATTCTATATAGGTCTGAACGGAGTTGTTACTCCAATAATCGTCGCTATAACCGATCTTTTCCATGTATTTCCAAGGAAGCAGAAACTCCACATCCGTGAACCGGGTATTGCCGGGCATATCAGCCAGAACGCCTGATACGGTAACCACATCTACACTGTCTATTTTGAGGCTTTTCCCCAACGCTGCTTCGTTACCAAATAGACGTGTAGCTAAGCTTTGGGTAATGACAATTTCGGTAGGGGTTTTTAAGATATGCTCTTTGTCGCCTTCGAGCAACGGAAAATCGAACATGGAAAGGAAAGCAGAATCAACAAAGGCGCCCTGGCCCTTTAGTTTCTTGTCGCCCACGGAGAATAAAAAGTGGTTGTCGGAGTAGCGGCTGTAATGGGCTATCTCCGGAAATTCCGCTTTGGCCGTTGGCCCTAAAGGCTTGGGCGTGTAGAACCACACCTGAAGTTTGTCCCCCCAGTTGGCCCGGTTTCCCAATCGGAAAAGCTGGTCTTTTTTGTGGTGGAACATATCAAAACTGCGTTCGTTTTGTACCCAGGAAAGAATCAGCATGGCAGCGGCCATACCGATAGCCAAGCCACCTATATTTAAGATGGAATACCCTTTGTTTTTAAGCAGATTGCGCCAAGCGATTTTGATATAATTCTTTAACATAATAAAGTGTTCAGTGTACTTTGAAACACATAAACGGGGCCATAGGTGGTATTTGGTTGATTAACAGATTGTTGTGCTGATGTTTTAGGGGGGTGAACTGTTCGTTTTCGAACAGTTGCCGTTCATTCTCGGACAGCGACTGCCTACATTTGAGATGAAGTAAACAGCTAGTTGTTTCCGTGAGCCGACATCTCTAATCCCATCCCGTACCCAGAACGTCTGTAGTACCGGAGGAGCCGCCTTAGCAGACAGCCCATTGCGTATGTGAGCGTTCTATTTTTAAGGTGTTTATGTAAAATTAAATATAGATAATCGGTTTTTTTCCGATTATCTTTTTAAAATATTACATTTGCATATGAATATTCATCAACTGATCAATAAGTATGCGCAACAACCCTTGCCACATCAGTTGTTGGTAAGTTGGTTGGGTGATTACAAGCGCCCAAATGATAAGATCAACACCTTGAAAACTGAAGGTGTTTTGGAGGCGGTAAAGAAAGGGCTTTATATTGCGGGACCTGCTACAGGACTTTTGCGGCCAGAGCCGTTTCTGCTTGCTAATCACATGCTCGGCCCGAGCTATGTTTCGATTGAGACAGCGCTGTCATACTATGGCTTGATTCCCGAGAGAGTGTATGAAGTGGCATCTATGACCACCAAAGCATCTCGTAAGTTTGATACTTCTTTGGGAAGATTCACCTATACGCATCTGCCTCTACCATATTATGCTTTCGGTTTAAATTGCGTACAGTTATCGCCGGATCAGGTCGCTATTATTGCATCGCCCGAAAAAGCGTTATGTGATAAGATTGTAACGACGGCAGGCCTAACACTTAGAAGTATTAAGGGATCCTATGATTACCTCGTTGATGGGATGCGTATCGAAGAAAGCGCCTTGAAGCAGTTGAATGTATACACTATTGAAGAGTGGTTGCCGGGAGCTCCTAAGAAGGATAGCTTGTTGATGCTCGTAAAGATGATAAAAAGCTTATGATTAAGGAATGGTTAGCAGAATATAATGCGACAAATCAGCTGGAGGCTCGCGATGCATTACGTGAGATTATGCAAGAAATCGCGCTGGCTGGGCTGTACAGATCCGGCTTTTTTGAGCGGGCTGCCTTCTATGGTGGTACAGCACTTCGTATATGTACGTCTTCAAACTAAATTAGACACATTAGGATGAAACCTTAAGGAGACTTTCGAGTTATAAATTTATTAATTTTTGT
>NZ_SBJH01000094.1 GCF_004368405.1 Olivibacter sp. XZL3 | reverse complement strand
ATAATTAAATCTAACGTTTTTGATGAAAACACTCCTTAAGTTTTTAAAATATCGTGTCCACTTTTTGCTGACGATTTACACTCGACTGTCAGCTAAACGAAGAATTAAAATGGGGAAACCCCTGCTATACCTATGGCGGGAAGAATATCGTTTTAATACATGGCTTTAAGGAATACTGCGCATTGCTGTTCTTTAAAGGGGCTCTGTTAAAAGATCCGGATGGTATACTCATTCAGCAAACCGAAAATGTTCAATCTGCGCGGCAGATCCGTTTTACAAATAGCAGCCAAATAAAAAAGCAGGAAGCCCTCATTAAAACTTATATTAAGGAAGCCATAGCAGACGAAAAGTCAGGCTTGAAAGTGACTTTAAAGGAGACTTCCGACTATCCTGTGCCAGAAGAATTTCAAAGACGATTAACCGAGGATGCGGGTTTACGAAAGGCTTTTCATGCCTTAACTCCCGGAAGGCAACGAGCTTATCTTTTTTATTTCGGTCAACCCAAACAATCCAAAACGCGGAACGCCAGGGTTGAAAAATATATTCCGCAAATCCTTACAGGAAAGGGCTTAAATGACGAATGACCATAGTAGGAGCCCGCTATGGGAATACAATTCATTTCCGTTAGCGATCTAAAGTAATAAATAAGAAAATGTTCCAGATTTTTAAAGCCCATTTAGATAAATTCATCACAATAAGTGAAGAAGAGTTTGTCGCAATTTCTCGATTTTTCGAAGCAAAGTCGGTGAAAAAAAAAGAAAATTTACTTGAAGAGGGGCAGCACTGCAAATCAAATTATTTTGTGTCAAAAGGACTTTTACGGAAATTCTTTATCAACGAAAAAGGTGTAGAACAGACAACACAATTCGCTATCGAAAATTGGTGGATGACGGATGATTTCGCTTACGAACATCAACTGAAAACAGCTTTCTATATCCAGACGGTGGAAGACACTGATTTACTTCATATCCGCAAAGACCGGCAAAGTCGACTTTTAGAAGAACATCCTCTAATGGAGAAATATTTTCGCTGTATATACCAGCGAGCTTATGCCGCGACACAAATGCGGATAAAATTTTTGTACGACTTTTCAAGGGAAGAACTATATCATCACTTTTGCCGGAGCCAGCCACAATTTTTACAGCGGGTACCACAATATTTGATCGCTTCTTATCTAGGTATCACGCCTGAATATTTAAGCGAAATCCGCAAAAGAAACGTTTCTTAAACCAGTTTAATTTTTTTTGGTTTTTGGTTTTTCAACTTCGTATCGTTAAACTTTTAAATCAAAAGCAATGGAAAAACGTATCAGTATCAACGCTGTAGATCCGCAGGCCTTCAAGGCCATGTTTGCGTTGGAAGGCTATCTGACAAAAGCCGAAATTTCGCCAACCTTAAAAGAACTAATTAAAATCCGCGCCTCACAAATCAATGGCTGCGCCTATTGTATCGCTATGCATACTAAAGACGCTTTGGAGAATGGCGAAAGCAATCAACGTATCTTTTTAGTAAGCGCATGGCGGGAAGCTACCAAGTTCTTTACAGAAGAAGAGCAGACAGCTTTGGCAATGACTGAAGAAATTACACTCGTTCATCAAAAAGGCTTAAGCAAGGAAACCTATCAGAAGGCTGTTTCAATTTTTACCAAAAGCCAAGTTGCACAAATCATTATGGCTATCGTGACGATTAATGCCTGGAACCGAATTGCGGTGAGTACCCATCAGGAAATTGAAGCGTAGGAGTTTTGCATTTCAAAAAGGAGACTGCCTGCATTTAGCAGTCTTCTTTTTACCATTTTTTTGACGATCGAGCATTGATGCCCAGAGTCGGATAAATTGTACACCGTTAGTTTTTTTGTCAGCATATCGCTTTTGACAACTAATATGTGGCTAAGGTGATCATTGCGTATGCGGCCATTGATCTCCTTTCCAATCTAATTTTAAGTTCGATAAATACCAAGATTTACCGTCACCGGTATTATTGCCCTGGTAGAATAACCAATAGTTGCCTTCCCGATCTTTAAAAATATCCGGATGCCCGGATTCGGCAGCATTCCAACTGCCCGGTTTTCCGTTGCTTAAGAAAGGTTTATCAGACATCCTTTCCCAGGTGATGCCGTCTTTACTGCGAGCCACACCGATTTGCTGCGGTTCGTTGTTGTAAGCGCCGGCATAAAACATGTATAGGTAGTCGCCTTTTACGAGGCAGGAAGCACCTTCTACGCAATTTTTTTCCCAAGGGAGCGAAGGCGCTAAAATAGAAGAATCTGTCAGTTGTGTCCAATCATCTCTATTGAAATTTGTACCTAATGAAGCCGATGCTACACCCTGTTTCTGAACCTGAAAAGCTTGATCCCGTGTTGCAAAATAGAGCAAGTACTTTCCTTTAAATGCCACCACTTCGGCATCTATGGCGCGACCGCAAGTCCAATCGCCTTTCGGACTGAATATGGGATTTGTAGTATTTCTGGTAAAATTTAAGCCGTCTGTCGAATAGGCATGACAGATGGCATCGCGAGCACCATTGCCGTAGGTCTGATAAAATAGATGTACGGTGTCGCCACGGACAAGCGCACCCGGAGCACAAAGGCCATTCTTTTCATAATTTGCGCCCGGCTTTATTTCTCCTACTTTTTGCCAATTGCTCAGATCCTTGCTGCTGGCGACCCCGATATACCAGCCCGCTCCATCTTTGCCCGGAACGGAATAGTACATCCAATATTTATTTTTGAAGGAGATAATTTTAGGGTCCTTAGCTACCGGATTTCCGGAACTTGAATCCGTGTAGTACATGACGGGTTTTTGGGCAAGCGACGTCCCTAGGGTAATAAAAAGACTTATAATTGTCAGGCTTATTTTCTTCATATTGATTTATTGATGTTAATACGGTTAAAAGTTTGAAAAGCAATCCCATACTCACCAATCCAGTTTGACGTGCACCCCTTCGGGATCATTTTCAAACTGAAGGAAATAGGTGTGGGATGAAGTATCCCAGGACGCTTTAACATTATTGATAGATTTTCCTTTGGAGTCCATTACCACGAATCGACTCGGTTCAAGGGGCAGGAGGACACGCATCACATTGGTGGTGTTCAACGGACTTCGACAGGCAAATGCATAACTATTTGCGCTGATGTCCTCGTCGTAGATCCGCAGGCGGAAGCGAGTACCTGTGGCTTGGACGGCTCTTCCACTCGGTCGAGCCGATATAATAAAGCCTGTCGGCCCGGAGGAACGATCTTTTGACGAAGTACAGGCAGTTCAGGGTCATAGAGGTCGATTACCGGCCCCTCAATTGCGAAAGGACTAGCATCGTCATTTTCATCCAAAACGGCAGCGATATCGTAGGGCCCTCTTTGTACGTATAGCTGATTCTTAAAAATCAGTTTTTCGGCCGACTTCTGCTCGTATAGTGCTTTGACCACCTGAATGAATTTCTTGTCGCCACCTTCCGTCAGCACATATTCTTTGGGGTCTTTTCGCAGGATAGCTACCCTTCCCTTTCCGTAGGTATACTGCCCATCCGGAGCGCCGGCGGCGATACCCATCTGCTGAAAAAGATGATCGGAAGGACGCTGGTAATGATTCTTTCCCGTATTCCACCATTCCTGAACGGTCTGGTAAGGATCCTCGTCGCGGCCGCTATATATCAGCACCCCGCCTTCTTTAACCCATTCGGCGATGTAAACATGGCCCTCGGCTGCCATCGGTTTCATATTAGAATAGGTCATTAAGAGCACTTTTGTATCCTTTAAGGTTTCTTTATAAGATACATTTTCCAGGTGGGCCGTCTTCACCGGAACGCCGCGCTTTAAAAAAGGCAAGGCCTGACCGTATAAATTGGCCAGCTGCGGATCCTCATAGCCGTTGTGTGTTGGGAATCGCTGGAACATCAGTGAGTTGGCCATGAGTACACTGATACCGGAGCTGCCCGATACTTTATTCCCGGAAGCTGGCATGTTATTTAGCGTATTGATCATCACCTGCATCTGCGTGGAATAGTGGCGTGGGATTTTTGCCTTTTCTTTGCTGCCCTTGCTAATGGGGTACAGACCTTCGTAAATGCGGTCGGGCCAGGGCATCACCTCGTAATTGGCAATGTGAGGATACAGCAGCTGGGCTGTAAAGGTAGCTTCGTAGTTGTTTTTGTAGTCTATCCAGTCGCGGGCACGATCTTCAATCGGATCCGTAAGGAAAAATAGCTTTCTGCCGGTAGGAGCTGTCATGGATTCCATAGCACCGTATTCCAGAAAAGCGGTTTCGAATACCCGTTCTTTTTCCTTTCCATTGAAATAGTTGGGCTCACGGGAAGTGCCGGTCCACACCTGCGCGATATATCCGTCTACGCAATCCAGCGAGGCGAGGCTTGCTTCCGGGCTTACGATCTGCCACTGCGAGTAATTGACCAGCGAGTGCGTAGGTACATAGCAACGTACATCCATGCCTTTGCTTTTTCCATAGGCCTTGGCGTAGGTAAAAACTTCCTTCAGCGCGTTATAATATAGTTGATATTTCAGCTTGTTGGATAAGTAGGTGTTTTCGGGCGATTCGTGCTGGGGGCGCCAAGGAAAGCCATAGTATTTTTGCCATTCCCTCTTAAAAGCTTCACTGTACCCTGCCCGTGCCCAGAATTCGGGTTCTTCCATGTAGATGGCGTCAATCCCTGCATCGATCACACGCTTTACATGTTTCTCTTTTATGTACTTCAGGTAGTTGTCGGTCGGCACAATATAGGGAACCATATGTCCATGCCAAATGGTGTCGCCGTTCTGTTCTACTTGTCCTTCATCCAAATGACCTTGTCCGTCCCATTCGCCCGTGAAGTAATCTTGGTATTCTCCCCAGGCGATTCCCGTCATGAAATGGGTGGTATAGCCACGTTCGCGCCAGGATTGTACGCGCTCCTCAAACGATTTGCCTTTACGTTTATCGGAGGGGTTTCCACCGACACCGTAAACCATGGCAATGTCAGCTTGCACGTCAGTAACCGGCTTCCAATGTTGCGAAGTCTGAAAACTGGTTTTCTCCCGCTTTTTTGTTTTCTCCCGCTCATCTGGCCATGTCATGTAAAGGAAAGAGCCTGCGGCCAGTACGCAGCATAGTAGGATTGTTGTTTTTTTCATCGGTATCATCTTATAACGGCGATGAAGCTTTGAGTTGTTTCCTTTTTGTGGGCGGCAACTCCTAGAGATCATCAGAATAAAGGTTTTAAAATCGTTGCGATGGTAAGATACAAATAAAAGCTAAGTCAAAAAACATTAACTTAGCAATTAAAAGTTGTTGACATGAATAATAATTTTTCCCGAGTTTACCGGATGTCTTTTGCCAGTGTTTATCCCCACTATATCCAGAAAGCGGAAAAAAAGGGTCGTACGAAAGCCGAAGTCGATGAGATTATATTTTGGCTAACAGGATACGACGAACAAACCCTGCAGCAACACCTCGACGATAAAACCGACTTTGAGACTTTTTTTGCACAAGCGCCACAGATCCATCCCAATGCTTCCAAAATTACCGGTGTCATTTGTGGGCACCGCGTGGAAGAAATCGAAGACAAACTCATGCAGCAAATTCGTTATTTAGATAAGCTGATCGATGAATTGGCTAAAGGGAAGGCAATGGAGAAGATTTTAAGGAAATAAATGTTTTTGAACAAAAAACAAAAATCCTATTTTAAAGGTTTGCTGGCCGATAATGCTGCCGCCATGGATACAATTATGAACCATCAAGAAGATAATGGCTGGCTAAAGGCTAAGACGGATGATTATAAGGAAGTGGTAACGCCGTCAACGCGTAAGCAGCTGGAGATAGAAATGCAACGTCTACGTGATGAAATGTATCGCGTAAACAAACCCAAAAAAACATCGAGTTACCTTAACGGCTATTTAGAATATATGAAAATACGTCGCATCTTATACGCGCTTTTCTATAACTTGTTCGTGCTGCTGCTTAGCACTGGATGTGGAACAGTTAATCAGGCAGAAAAATCAGACATCGTAGATGAAGTAAATCCATTTATTGGCGCTAGCACCAGCGTTGGAGTAGCTGGAGTGTACCACGGGCTAGGAAAAACAATTCCCGGCGCAACGACGCCTTTCGGAATGGTGCAACTTGGCCCGAATACCATTACCGGTGGAGATAACGGTTCGGGCTATAGCTATGAACATAAGACCATCGAAGGTTTTGCCTTTACCCAAATGAGCGGCATCGGATGGTTCGGTGATTTGGGCAATTTTTTAGTGATGCCCAGCACCGGGCCACTGAAAACCAATGCCGGTGTAGAAGGGAAGAGTGCAGGCTACCGTAGTTTTTATGATAAAAGTAGCGAACAAGCCTCGGCTGGCTATTATGGGGTGAATTTAACTGATACACACATTAAAGCTGAAATGACGGCTGCTCCGCACAGTGGCCTACTGCGTTTTACCTTTCCGAAGCATGCACAGTCGCGTATACAGATCGATCTGGCCCGACGTGTAGGAGGCACCGCAACTGCTCAGCATGTTCGTGTGTTGGACGATCGTAGTATCAGTGGTTGGATACGTTGCACACCCGATGGCGGGGGCTGGGGCAATGGTGATGGTAAGGCTGACTATACAGTTTACTTTTATGCTGAGTTTAGTAAGCCCTTAAAAAATGTAGGTATTTGGCGTGCCCAAATTCCCGATAGCGCCCATCGCAAACTGGAAAATGTAACGGCCGATTACTATCAGGAATGGATTACTCATGCGGAAGTAGTGGACGGCTTGAAAGAAGCGACTGGAAAGCATATTGGCTTTTATACTACCTTTGCCACTGCCCATCAGGAGCAAGTATTGATGAAAGCAGGCATTTCTTTTGTAGATGAAGCTGGCGCAAAAAAGAATCTGAAAGCAGAGATCAAAGACTGGGATTTCGATGGATTGCACGAACAAGCCCGCAAACGCTGGTCAGATGCCCTAAGCAAAATACAAATCAGTGGTGGTACGGACGAGCAAAGAAAGGTGTTTTACACCGCACTGTACCGAACGATGATTGATCCGCGCACCTTACAGGATGTGGATAGTCGTTTCCCTGGCGGCGATGCTAAGATTCATCAAGCACAAGGCGAGCACACTCGGCGTACCATTTTTAGCGGCTGGGATGTGTTTAGAAGTCAGATGCCCTTACAAAGCTTAATTAATCCGCAGGTAGTAAGCGATCTGATACAATCGTTGACCGATCTTGCTACGGAAAAAAAGCTACCCTATTTTGAACGCTGGGAAATGATGAATGCCTATTCGGGTTGTATGATCGGTAATCCGGCCGTAAATGTCCTTGCTGAAGCGTATACCAAGGGAATTCGGAATTATCCCGTAGATCGCGCTTACCAATTGGCTGTAGGCTCCTTAGACAAATTTGGTAATGGACGTTTAGGTTATACATCTGGCAACCTGGGAATTTCTTTAACCTTGGAATATGCCTATAACGATTGGTGTCTGAGTGTTTTAGCCCAACAACTGGGAAAGAAAGATGATGCCGAACGTTATGCGCAAGATGCGTTTGCATACCGAAACCTATTTGACGCGGACAAAGGCTGGTTCCGGCCGAAAGATGAACAGGGTAATTGGTTGCCTTGGCCGACGGAAGGCAGGGAAAAGGAGTGGTACGGCACGATAGAATGTAATCCCTACCAGCAGGGATGGTTTGTTCCACATGATATTTCCGGTTTGGCAAGGCTTTTAGGGGGAAAGCAGCGAATGTTGCAAGACTTGGAATCTTTTTTTGAAAAGACACCTGAGGACTTTCACTGGAATGCTTTTTATAATCACGCCAATGAACCTGTACACCATGCGGCATTTTTGTTTAACCACCTGGGTAAGCCTTCCTTAACACAGCAATGGACGCGTAAAATATGTACGCAAGCTTATCATAATGCTGTAGAAAAAGGTTTGGTAGGAAATGAAGATGTCGGACAGATGTCGGCTTGGTATGTTCTGGCTGCAAGTGGTATACATCCCATCGCGGCAGCCGACGGCCGTTATGAGATCACTAGTCCGCTCTTCGATAAAATAGAAATTCGTTTAGACCCTGCATACGCTTGTGGTAAGGCATTTACCATTATCGCCGAACATAATTCGCCCGAGAATATCTATATTCAGTCTATTCAGTTGAATGGTAAGCCTTACTATAAGAGTTTTCTAACACATGCCGATATTATAAAAGGTGGGGAGTTGCGCTTGGAAATGGGGAATAAACCGGTTAATACCTTAGCGGCAGATTAATGCCAGCATCAGCGTGTGAGGTCATAAGACGGCGACAGAAACCGTTTCCTGATCGCCAATTTGATACGACCGCTGTTTAATATGAAAATAAAATCGTAACTTTATTAGGAAAATATTGTTGTGCCATGCGTGATGAAGCGCTTACAAGTTACCGAATAGCCGTTGCGGAAAAATATGCAGAAGTGTTGACCCATTTTTATGTCGCGCGGAATGATAGTGCTCTCCCTGTATCAAAAACGCTCGTTCCCACTTTTCAGGCTATTTTGGTTTTCAATTTTGGCGAACCTGCCCAAGTGATATTGGAGGGGAGTCAAGAAATCCATGGCGGTAAATGCCTTGTCTTCGGACCTGTCAAAAAACAACTGACTTACCTTGTTCAGCCCGGAAGCGAGCTGTTGGTCGTCAACTTTAAGGACGACGCCTTCTACCGTTTTTTTGGCAACGCCCTGGCAGGAGAACAGGTGCCGGTACATCCTGATGCGCTACTCGATACTAACTGCTTTGAGCAACTGTGGCATCGATTGTCCCTGATGAAGTGCGTTGAGGAAAGAATACGCCCATTACTCGATTTGTGTGAACCCTATCTTAAAAACAGAAATCCTATTGCTGCGCAACTTGCAGATTTCAGCGACGAAACACAAAACGAAGTCAAAGCGGTTGCAGCGGACATGCAGATTAGCGAACGTACGGTCCAGAAGGCCTATAAAAAGCATTTTGGCTTCACCTCCAAAGAAAAGCAACGCTATCAGCGTTTCCTTAGGCTTATTCGAGCGTTGCATAAGGCCAAGGAAATGGTCGACTGGCAAAATATTGCCTACCGTTACGGTTATTACGATCAAAGTCATTTAATACACGACTTCAATTATTACCTGGGCGTCAGCCCCGAACAATACCTGAAGTCCCGAGAGGATATGTGTTTGGGCAATCTGTAGTTCACCGCTTCGTTTTCTTACAATTTAATAGTGCCGTTGCACGATACTTTTGACTTACAAAATGTAAGACGATGAAACTACACACGATTTTAGGTGCCAATGGCACCATTGCTCAGGAGCTGCTCCCCGTATTGTTGGCCAATAATGAAAACGTTCGCCTCGTTTCGAGAAACCCCAAAGCAGTTAAAGGCGTAGAAACGCGAAAAGCCGATGTGTTGGATTACGGTCAATTGGCGACAGCTTTGGAAGGCTCATCGGTGGTTTACCTGGTCATCGGTATCCAATATGATCACAAGATCTGGCAACGGGATTGGCCGGTGATCATGCGGAATGTGATCGATGTCTGTAAAGCCAATGGGACAAAGCTCATTTTTTTTGACGATGTGTACATGTATGGAAGGGTAGAAGGAATCATGACGGAAGAAACGCCATATCGGCCTTGTAGTAAAAAGGGGAAGGTACGGGCAGCGGTAGCCCGAATGCTAGAGCAGGAAATGGAAGCAGGAACGGTGGAGGCCGCCATTGCCCGGGCGGTTGATTTTTACGGACCGGGCGTAACCGACAAAAGTGCTGCGGGCATCTTGGTTTTCGCTAATATGAAAAAAGGAAAGCGGGCTCAATGGTTTATTAATGCCGATGTACCCCGTTCTTATAACTATACGCCTGATGCCGCCAGGGCACTTTACATGCTGGCTACACATCAAGAGGCCATGGGGCAGGTTTGGCACCTCCCGTCGGTGCAGCCCGCCTTAAACGGCAGGGAATTTATACGGCTTGCCGCTACTTATATGCATGCTTCAAACAAAGTGACCGTATTGCCCAAATGGCTGTTGAAGGTCATTGGATGGTTTAATCCTTTCATGGGGGAGGCCTATGAAATGAATTATCAGGACGCCTACCCATTCCAGTTTAGCTCTGCCAAATTCGAAAACACCTTTGGCTTCAAACCCACACCCTATGAAGAAGGGATTCGAAAGACCGCAGAATGGTATTTGCATAATGGTTAACTCTCCTCTTTATGACACCGTTGATATTCCATAGTGCCTGACATGTGAACGGCTATTCTTCGCGTAATGATTTAACCGGATTTGCCATGGCCGCGCGGATGGCCTGCCAACTGACAGTGAGCATCGCTATGACGACGGCAGCCAATCCTGCAAAGGCAAACACCCACCACTGGATATTGATGTGATAGGCAAAATCGGCTAACCATTTATTCATAGCCCACCAAGCTACCGGTGTTGCCACGAGAATAGCAATCAACACCAATTTAACAAAATCGAATGTTAACAGGCGTACAATACTGGCAATTGATGCCCCTAGCACTTTCCGCACACCAATCTCTTTGGTACGCTGCTGGGCGGTGTAAGTAGCGAGTCCCAATAAGCCTAGGCAAGCGATAAACAAGGCCAATCCGGAAAACGCAGTAAATAACCTACGGAAACGGAAATCCGCTTCATATTGCCGATTAAAGCTAGCGTCAAGGAAACTATACAAAAATGGGCGATGTGGTGCTAATTTCGCCCATATCCTTTCCAATTTGGCCAAGGTTTCCGGTACGGTATCGCTTTGCACCTTCAGGGTAAGAAACTTGCTGCTCGTCGGAGCGAGTCGAAGCGCCAGTGGTTCCACTTTTCGATGCAGCGAGAGGTAGTTGAAGTCTTTTACTACGCCGATCACTTGGCCTTCGCGACCCCATTGCGAAAATCGCTTACCGATAATGTCATGCGGATCGGCATATCCCCAACTTTTGGCTGCGGCCTCGTTGATAACGAGGGAATGTGCGGTATCTGCCGGAAAGTCCCGCGAATACGGTCTGCCTGCCGCCATCTCGATGCCGAAATGTGAGATGAAATCCACATCCACCTCATAGAGGGATGGACCTAATTGCGTCATTGTGCCCTCCTTGGATTCAATTTCAGTGCCGGCATTTGGAAAATAGGCACCAGGCACGGTGCGCGAAGCGGAAATCGAAAGCACCTCTTTTTCCTTCAGAAAGGTACTCTTAATGGCTTCCAGCTTGTTGGTTACCTTATCGTCATAGTTAAAGTCGATTACCAGCATCTGCTCTTGCTTAAAGCCGAGATTTTTACGTTGTAAATGATTCAACTGAGAAAATACTATAAAGGTGCCGGCGATCAACGCAATGGAAAGGCCGAATTGAAAAACCACCATCCCTTTACGTAAGGTAGCACCTTTTGCGGTCGTCTTAAAAGTACCTTTAAGGACTGTCACGGGTTTGAAACCAGCCAATATCAAGGCAGGGTAACTGCCTGCCGTGATACCCGTAATTGCTACGATCGATATAAAGACTGCTAAAGTGCGCCAGTTGAGTAAGGTCGTCAAAGCAAAATGTTTTCCAGCAAAGACTTCCATTGTTGGTAACACGGCAAAAACAATTGCTAAGGCCAGCATCGCAGCTATGAGCACCAATAGGAGCGACTCGCCCATGAATTGAAAAATTAAGCCCTTGTGGTCGGCGCCTACCACCTTCCTTACGCCCACTTCTTTAGCCCGTTCCATGGAACGTGAGGTTGCAAGGTTCATGAAATTAGCGCAGGCAATGCATAAAATGAACAGCCCAATGATGGCGAAGATGTAGAGATTTTGAACGCTTCCGGTTATCCCCGGTTGCCTGTCTGCCTTAGACTGCAAGTATGCTCCGAGCATCGGTTCAAACGACATGGTATAGATGCCGTCATTAGATGGAAGATGTCGCTTTAGGAAATCAGGAATTTTGGCAGACAGTTTCTCAATATCATATTCTTCAGGAACGAGAAAATAGGTGTAAAAATCGACATATCCCCACTGGTCGAATACCTCTGGCCAAGATTGCTTGAATGAGCTCATAGACATTAACGCATCAAAGGTGAAATGCGAATTAGCGGGCACGTCTTCCATGATTCCCGTAACAGTATATAAGCCTGGGGCTGCACGTCCACCGGTAGCCCCCCCTTCAAGGGTCTTGCCGATGGGATTCTCTTCGCCAAAATATTTCTCAGCCGTGCTCTCGGTCAACACGGCGGAATATGGAGCTTTAAGCGCTGTTTCAGGGTCGCCCGCGATTAACTTCCAACTGAATACCTCAAATGCCGTTGAATCCATAAAGAATACACGATCTTCTTGAAAAGCCTTTTCTCCATACTTTAGTAAAAGGGGAGCCTGACCGGAAAACTGTACCACTTTTTGGACTTCCGGAAAGTCAGCCTTTAGAGCAGTGCCCACTGGAGCATGTCATGTCCTAAAAAAAGTAGACACTTTTATTGTTGTTGATTAAGATGTTGGAATGTGGGAAACTCCAGAGGAGTTTT
>NZ_SBJH01000031.1 GCF_004368405.1 Olivibacter sp. XZL3 | reverse complement strand
GCTGAACTTGCTTTTTTTCATTGTCCCTAAATTATAAAACTACATTAATATTCGTAGCTGTTTTAAGGGGAGATTACACGGCCAGGTATTGGCCAGATAAATCTGGTAAAAACCTGATCGATATCTGTAAAATAACTGGACAAACACCGAAGAAAGTACGGTATTAATGCGAAGAAAAACCTAGGTTCCAATAGGTGTTACGCAGGTGTTCCACGTCCTGATCGCGAAAGAGTTTCTTTTTATTCAAGACTTTGGCAACCGCAATGATGCCCTGGTTTTGACAACGCAACAAGGTACTTTTGCTTATACCCACCCTATCCATGGTATAAGCCGCATCGCGGTAGACAGTTTCTTCTGCTTCTTTATTGAAAATAAAGCCATGTATTTTCTCCGTATGCTCTTTAAGCCCCTTTACCTCATGGTACAATAACCGGAATAAATGGGCACAGCAGTGGCAGGGCATAGCGCCACGGTTTATCTTTAAAGACATTTTATACGATTTTAGATTTAAAAATTGATTCTTGTCACATCAGCAGATATTTGATACCTTTGAAACAAGGAAATTAATAGATAAAGAATGATATAGAACGATTTTTTTAACATATAATATTTAGCGACAGCTATTTTACTCGTTTCTGAAATATTGCGACTTATTAAACTTTACACGAAGAAAAATAGACTGATCGCCCGCGCATGCGGGCATCGGTTTCTTTGTGTAAAGCCGTGTCGCAACGGTTCAGAAGCGGGAAATTCGATGACCCGCTATTTTTTTGACCATGCCTAAGATATTATCAACCGAAGATTTCATCTCACAGCCACTTGAAAAACACAGCTTTAGCGAAACGTTTCTACAGAAATGCCGGCAACAACAAGTTTTGACATTGAAAGACCTCCTGGCTTTAGGCACGCAAGGTTTGCTGCGTACTTCATCTTTTGACGAAGCCGATCGTGAGGAGCTTTATGCATACCTACAACAGCATCGGATCCTCTATTTGCTCACGCTAAACCGCTAGCCAGCTTACCAAAGCCGAGCGTCCACAAATTCGCGGATTGCAGGTGCATAATCCGGGCCGATCGGAATGCCCTGTTGCAAACCACGAAGCATGATCTTGTTATCCTGAATTTTCACAATCAGCTGCTTGTTAATCAGAAAAGAACGCTCTGCCATCATAAAGTTTTCATCTCCCAGGCGTTCACGTATTTTCTTCAGCGTTTTGCGGGTTCTCACTTCCCTGTTCAACAACTTGATCAGGCATGTATTTTTTGCCGCCTGCACGTATACAATATCATCGATGTCTACGCGCACTGCCGCCGTTGAGTCAACCTCCTTCACAAACAGATAAGGATCCTCCACCTTTACCTGTTCCAGCTTCAAACCTAAAATCGATTCCGTAGCCCATGTAACGGCCTGCTGCAAACGATCAAAAGCAATGGGTTTCATCAAATAATCTATCGGATGCGTTTCGAAACTTTCAACAGCAAATTCCCGGTGCGACGTGCAGTAGATCACCCTTGGCGGATCTATTAATCCCTTCATCAAATCAATCCCGGTGAGCTCCGGCATATCAATATCCGCAAAGATCAAGTCAACCTGATGCTCCAACAGCCATCCAAAAGCGGCCGACGCGCTGGTAAAAGTCTCCACCACCTCCAAATCCGCAAACCTTTTCAGATAAAAGAGCAGCATATTAATCGCCTGCGGTGCATCGTCAACTAACACTACACGGATCTTCCTTAGGCCTGTCATTTAGGTCAGTTTGAGTGAAACAGTATAATCCTCGGCTTCATCCTGTATGTGCAGTTCAAAGCGGTCCCGTAAAAGCATATTCAGTCTACGCGTAATATTGTTCAGTCCTATCTTGGAGGAAGGCACGGTTGGGCTTCCCTTCTTTTTCCGGTTATAGCAGGTAAACAAAAAAGATCCATCCGAATATGCTACGTTAATCCGCAAAGGACAAGCTTCCGAAATCACTCCATACTTCATGGCATTCTCTACGATGGTAATCAGCACAAAGGGCGGAATCAGATAGGCCGTCTTCACCCCCTTACTTCCATAAAGCACCACCGAATCACTACCCAGTTGCCGGCGGATTAAGCGTATCAATCGTTGTACCCGCTTTAGCTCCTTATTTACGTTAACCACTTGATTAATATCCCTTATCCGCTCGTTGGAGTAATCCAATAAAGACTCGAGGTCCAGCACCGACTCCAGCATGCGGGTATCATTATGCCGTACCGCCATACCTCCCAGCATATTCAATCCGTTCTTAATAAAATGCGGGTACATTTCGGCCGTAAGCAAACTCATCAGGTAATGATTTCGTTCTTCTGCCAATTTGCGCGCTATCCGCTCCGCCTCCAACCGTTGTTTAAGCTCTTCAATCCGTTGTTTCGACTCCTCTTTCAGTCTTCGCAGCACTACATAAAGTACGCCATAGGTAAAAGCTCTGAATAAACCTAGTATACAATTCTGTGCAAACTCCCGCTGATTAAAGTCTACCTCTGTTTTGGTAATCGACATGCCCCAAAAAGGCATCACACCATAGATATAATGATACGCCATTACACTGGCTACAAAAGAGAATAAAACCAATAGCAGGCAACCCACATACCACCATCTGGGCGACAGTGCCAGATTGACGATCAAAGCGAAGCCCGCGCAAATGGCAATAAAAACAACCTCAAAGCCCAAAACCGACCATATGGTGATGGTGGGCATCATTAATCGATTCAGCCAATAAGAGGCAAAGCAATAAAAAAAAACGGGAATGAAATAAAGCAAAAAGCGTTTATAGCCCGTTTGGTCTAGTAATTTTAACATCATACGCCTAGGTTTTAAAAAAATTGAGAAAGCTGAATTTACCCATTCTAGATGGAGCAGGCAAGAAAAAAAGCTAGCTGTCTTCAACCATATACCGGTGTATATGCAGCCAGCCCTCCCAGTCGCCCGGATTTTGCTGCGTGTAAACCTCCAGGTAACGGTATAATCGTTGCACCACCTGCTGTTCAAATAGCGTACGGCTGGCACTAAGCTGCGGATGAATTGTAGGCTGTAGATCAAAATCAATTTGCCCATTGGTACGGCGTTTGCAAATCAGTGGAAGAATTGGACACCGGGCTAAATAGGCCAGGGTAGCTACCCCTTTCCGTACCCGCAGGCATTTGTTAAAAAAATGAACAGCACAGGCATTTTTAACCGTTAAGGTGTTGCCCGTACCCGAATTTCCGTCCAGATAAATCACCAATTTCCGTCCCCTTTTTAAAGACGCCAACAATTGCAACAAAGCTTTCGGATGCTGCGCATCAGTTAGATGAAATGAGTTCTCAGCCCGGTCTGATGCAGTTTCCCGGAATATCCGGTAATAGTCCGCCTGCTCTTCCGCCAGCACCTCACTTGCCACCAATAAAGAAAAAGGCACGCCCTGCTGCATCAACAATTTATTGATCAGGCGGTAAGAACCCGTATGATAGGTGCAGATGATGCCCGCTCCGGGCTTTAAGGCCTCCGCGTGCAATACATCCAACGTACCGGGCGCTAAATAGCCTAAGGCCTGCGGATGATGTTGATCTAAATGACTCAGGTGTTGCTGAAGGCAGAGCTTTTTAAACAACTGCTCATGCCTTTCATAAGGTATGGCCGGTAAAAAAAACTGCAGATTGGTACTAAAACGGATAAAACGCCGCAACACATCCTTACGGCCGAAGATATCCAGTTTTTCCACCTTCTGGCGTAGTTGGGCAAGCGCCTCCAGATAAGGCAATTGTAAATACATTTCCATTACATATTGTATTAATTTGTTGAGAGATAATTGATTTAGGCACGAGAAGGTGTCTAAAAAATTGTCATTTCGACCGGACCCCGAGGCTTCGGAGGAAGTGGAGAAATCTGTTATTTGTAACTAACTCATTAAGAGATATCTCGATTCCGTTACACTACACTCGATATGACGTTGGAGGTCTTTTTAGACACCCTCTGCATGATTAAAGGATTACAAAATCACATTTACGCTCATCATCCGGTTCATCGTTGTCTACGAACCCCAATAAATGTGCTACGCCTCTTGTAGCATGAGCGTTGCGATTCCACAATTTCTGTTCTTGATTTAATTGCATCGTTTCCATGAATTTAATTTTTAATAGTTAATCAATCGCCCGGTTTAGCAGGCCGGGCCTACGCCTGTACCCTTGGCCAGAGGGAAAACGTGATCATCACGATGCAATACTCTCAAATGCGCATTTATATCACAAATTCATGTGATTAAGTTGAGCAAAAACGAGACAAAAGGAGCATTTTTGAAAAAAAAGCCTTCGTTTCGAAAAACCCTGCCTTTGTCACGTAAACAGGGGTGTTCGTCCCATCGATTTGTATCCCACCAGGCAAATAGCTATCTCGCGCAGGAACCAAGTACTTTATTATGGAAAGATTTTTTACTTATGCAGAACAACGCGTTGAGCTAAACCCGGAAGAAAAGCAGTTCATCCGTGCACATGGCAGAATACGCCGATATGCGAAAAAAGCATACTACCTATTAGCAGGCGAACGTAAGAAAACCTGGTGTTTTGTTTTGAGTGGCTTGCTTGCCGGGATGCATCATCGAGGCGACAGCAGAGCCGATCTCCTATGGATTGCGCAGCAATATGAATATTTCACGGGCACCAAGCATACTTTTTCCGACCAAGCTGAGGGTTTGGACATCCAGATCCTCCGTCCCAGCGAACTCTTAGAATTACCCTTGCAGCAAGTACGAACAGTTCTGCCACAATACCCACAGCTTGCCGAACTGTTTCAAATTTTGCTCCGCAAAAAACTAATGATGACGCGCATGCTTTTCAACATTCAAAAGGTAACCGACGGAGCCTTCCGTTATGTAGCGTTTCGGCAACAGCTCCCTGAACTGGAAAGACAGTTGACCATGGAAGAAACGTGCCGCTTTCTCAACATTATCCCAACGACTTATAAAAAAGGGCAGCAGCTCTTTTTTAAGCTCCCGAGCTAAAGCAACCGCTACTTCCGTACGAAAAAAAATCGAAAAAAAATGGTCACTCAGTGACCATTTCTGGCCTCTTCAGCTTATTAGCTTTGCTTCTAATGGAGACGATAGGTAGAAATAGCCGAACGATAGGCATCAGTTCCATTACCGGCCGGCCGCCGATCAGTAGGATGAGTGCGGAGCATCGGCAGCCCGCCGGTTAAAAAGAAAGGAGAAGCAAACGATGATAAAAAAAGTGCTTGAAAAGTGGACACCCTTTATACTGGAGACAATAGTGCGAGCCACGTTTATTCTACTTTACAGCTACACCGCTGCAATGAAACTGGCCGACTTTGATGTATACCGCATCAAGATGCACCGGCAGGTTTTTCCCAATTGGCTAACCGAGGTATTGATTTATGCTTTGCCGGCCACTGAACTAATGATGTCCATCTGGCTTTTCCTCCCTTTCTTTTTCGAGCGCAAAGTACTTCGCTTTGGACTCAAAGCCAACGTATTGCTCATGGCGTGCTTTACGGTATACGCCTGGCTTGCTAAAGAAAAAATATTTGGATACATCCCTTGTGCCTGTGGAGGCATTTTTGAAAAAATGGAATGGCCGGAACACTATGTGTGGAACCTCCGGCTAACGATACTTGCTGTAGGAGGAGCCTGCCTACAGTATTGGTCAAAATTCAGGCTCATCACCAACAAGCTGTATACGCGCTGGTTTGGCCGTACCCATCGTGCACAAAAGGTGCTACCTCATCAGTAAGTATACTTTCCATTGTTCCGGATTATCGGGAAGACGGGATTTTAGGCAAAACACAAAGCTCTTGCAAACAGCCAGAGAAACTTAGAAAAGTTATTTCAGCCTAAACTGCCCAGGCTTACGATAAAAAAGAGCTGGGGAAAAACAGCTTGTTTAAAACTTAACGTTATGAACATTAAAAAAGTTACAGGAACTGTACTGGCAGCAGTGATGTTGTCGGGCAGTGGTATCGCTTTAGCAAAGGTAAAAGCAGCTAAAGCAGAAATGCTTAATAGGCAGGAGCAAGAGTGGCTGTACTCTGGGGGCAATCCCCTATCGTCTTCCAGCTACATTCACAACACGGGCACGAACCTTGAAGATGCTTGTGCCGGAGGGGTAAACATGTTTGGAATCAAGGCCGAAGCTTCCGCATCAAATCCCGATCAGCCAGTAATCGATAGCGAATTACAAAGCACTATTCAATCGGGGGGATCATCAGATCGTGTATTTAGACAACCTTAATGTTTAAATACTAAACAATAATCTAGGCCGACTTCTCAGTCGGCCTAGATTATTAATTCTGTACTATTCCAGTTTGTTCAATCACCACCTGCGGTATAAGAAATACATATTGATTCGCATCAGCGGCAAGTTCAAAATATTCACTACCCAAACGCCTTCGCAGCACCCGCTTAAACAGTTCTTCTTGGTTTAACCGTCTCAGATCAGGCCATCTAATCCCACCACGAAAAGCAAGTTCTTTATAACGTTCCTGCAACACCAAAGCCAAAGCTTCCGCCTGGTCATTTGTTCCTACCAGTTTAAAAGCGTTATTCTTGAATCTATTTGCCAGTACATGATTTAGGTCATTTAAACCGGCGGTTATATCCCCTTTACGGACACGGCATTCCGCCCGAGTCAACCACATTTCATCCGTGCTGATGCCAAAAAAGGCGGGTCCGGCAGCATAGCCGGCATAATCCCCATAAAAACCCAATACGCCGCCGCTATTATATTTGTAATACAATGGTCGCCGTAGATCGCCCTCCGCATAACTGCGGTACAGGTTTGTATCTACCTCCATCGAATTATTATTAAAGACGCCCGATGAAAAAAGCAGTCGCGCATGGAAAATCACTTCTTTATTTAAGGCCTGAAATTGCCCGGTCTTTACCGTATCCAGCTCGTTATAATCCATAAGATCACTTTGCAGCTGTAAACAGGAATCGGCATAGATACCCGCCTGCTCGTAGTCTCGCATGCTAAGGTATATCCGGCTTAATAAAGCAAAAGATGCTGCTCTTGATGGCCGTGTAGCAACAAGCGGCAGATCAGGTAATAAAAGCAAAGTTTCCGAGACATCAGCCAGTAACCGATCGTATGTTTCCTTAATCGTTGCCCTTGTTGTTGGCGCGTTAATATCAGCGGTCATCCTTAGCGGTATGCCGGGCTTTTCCAGATTTTCTTCACTATAGGGTAAGGCAAATAATTGGGCCAAATGATAAAAAGACCAAGCCCGTACAAAAAGTGCTTCTCCTTTTATGCGTAGCCGGTCGGCTTCTCGTAAATTTCCTACATCTGCGTTCTCAACTGCGCCCAGCACTACGTTGGCATCAAATATCCGGGTATAGCTAGATGACCAGCTGTTTACCTGCGAAGGAAGACGCTGCCATAAATATGTGCTACGTGCCAGTTCTGTCAACCTTTGCCAGCTCTGCTCAGAAAGATAATAATAATCACTGGCCACATCTCCGAGATCCGGATTGTTATCATTTTTTCGAATTTCACTGTCTAGGATAGCCTGTAAATCAGCAAGTTTTTCGGTTAAAGCTAAAGAGCTGTCGGGTTTTGCATCGAGGTAATCACTACAGGAGCTGCCAGCCAAACAGCAAAGCCCTAATGCGATATATACACTATATTTCATCATGATATTTCTATTTAAAAGTTTAAGTTGATTCCCAATGCATATGTTCTTAACGGCGGATTCAAAGTATAATCAGGGTCGATATCGTTTTTACTGGCTTTCCACAGAATGCCTAGATTGTTTGCATAGAACGTAAAGGTGAAGTTATTAAACGGACTTCGAGGCCCGCCATTTACGGTATACCTCAAGTTGATGTCTTGCAACCTGAGATGGTCACCTTTTTCAACCGTAGCCTCAGATTCTGCATAAAACTGGTCGCGCATGCTGTTTGCTGGGTACATCAGTGCAGGTACCGTTGTTTTTAATTCATCTCCAGACTGCTGCCATCTTAGCGCATAGTCAGCATGTCCAACCACGGTATTTGGAGATAAAAGCATGCTATACCAAATGGTATTCCGCCGATATACATAATTCATACGGTAAGTAATATTGACCGATAGGGTAAACCGCTTATACGTAAAGTCATTGCGCAAGCCTCCGAAAACCTGTGGCAGTAAAGAGCCATTATATACTAATTCATTGGCCGACTGCGGATATAACAGGCTGATATAATCAACACTCCGATTACCTTCGCTATCAAAACCTACAGGATCACCCGTTTCGTGATCCAGACCACCAAATCGGTAGCTGAAAAGACTATTTAAAGGGTATCCCTTGGCTGGCGGAAGCAGTAAGCTGCTGGCGCTCACAAACTGGTCATAGTCTAACTTAACTAGTTTATTTTTGTTCGCGGAAAGGAAGAAGTTAGATGTCCAGTTGAATTTTCCCATCAAATTTTCGCTTGTGAGTGAGAAATCCAGTCCCTTATTGCTAACAACCCCGCTATTTCTGTTCAGGACGGCAAAACCCGTCGTAATATCCGCATTTACCAGGGCCAATAAATCGGTAGATCTTTTTGCGTAGTATTCCAGGCTACCGTTTAACCTGTTACCTTTTGTACTAAAGTTAAGGCCTAGGTTCCATTGCGATACGTTTTCCCATTTCAGATCAGGGTTTGGGGGATTCTGAACCGTTGCATATGGCAGTCTTGCCAATAAACTGGGGGAACTATTATAACGGATGGTTGTTAAGGCTGCCACTGAGTTGTTCACATTTCCGCTTTTTCCGTAAGAAGCCTTTAAACTCAGCAAGGGAAGCCAGCTACTGTGATAAAAAGATTCCTCGTTAATCAGCCACTTCAACCCAGTGGACCAAAGTGGCTTCCACTTGTTATTAGTAGCAGTTCCAAAAAGATTAGAGGCGTCCCGTCTAATACTTGCCGTTAGGATATAGCGATTTTTGTAGGTATACGATGTATTTCCGAATAGGGAGATAAAACGCGATAAGGAAGTTCCGAAAGCCTGTTCGTTGGGGATGGACGTACTCGAGCCCAAACCGTCAAACATCGGAAAACGGGTTACCAAATCTACCGGCGATGATGTCTTTAAATCATCATCATAACCATATGCCCTATTCCGTAAATAGGAAAATGCTTGCTGCCGTATCTCTCCACCCAGCATGGCAGTAATCCGATGATCTATCCAATCTTTTTTATAGTTAAGCTGTACCCGACCGTTATGGGTTTCCATATCCGAGCTGCCATAATCAAGAATTCCACCCATAGGTATTGGGCGGACAACATTTGATCCATCCAGCTGTGTATAGCGATTAATAAGATCGCGCGTATAGAACAGTTCATTGCTTCTAAAATTATGTTCGCCCTCATCCTGCCGCTCGTACTGGTAACGAAATTCAGCAGAAAAGTCTTTACCGAAGGCGTAGTGAAGCCTCGCATTGGCCGTCAGGTTTTGATTTTTCATCACGTGATCGGCTAAATAAATTTCTTCAAGTGGGCGATACGTCCAATCCAATAGTCGCCCCTCTCCTGCCTGCGTAATGTAATTATACCGGTAACGCTGTTCGATGGGCAGCGGATTCCCTGCTTCATCCGCCAGCGTCGCATAGGGGTACAGCTTGGTAACCGATGGTGACAGGCCCGGTTCTCCCGTATTATTCAGCACTTGTCTGCGGCTTATATAAGCAAAACCGACATCAAAAGTCATCTGCTTGGTAAGCCTCAGTGTATAGTTTGTGCGGACACTGATACGGTTAAGCGCATTCTCTTTAAGCTGCTCCAGATTTCGGTCAAAACCGGCCGCAACCATATAGTGGCCCCTCTCCGTCCCTCCGTTAAAATTCAGTGCATATTGCTGATTGAAACCGTTTCTGTAGAAGTAATTTTCATAATCTTTACGTACATCCCTCGTTCTAAAGTGGTTTATCTGCTCATAGCCCCGTTGCTCACTTAGCAGCCCCCTGCTCATTGAGTCCAGCAGTTCCACCACCGGTGTAATCGGCGGCCGGGTAGTGGTATTGTTTAGGTAGGCATTATAGGCACCGTTTTCATAAAGGAATATTTCTGTATCGATGAATTCAGAGGTAGACATCCGCGGCTGATAATACAGATCAGGAGCCGTCACCCAGGTAGCATTGGCCGTTAGCGCAATCCGGTTAGACTGTCCGTACTTTCCCTTCTTTGTCGTAATGACCAACACGCCATTCCCGGCTTTAGCTCCCCAGATAGATGCCGCTGCCGCATCCTTCAAGAAAGTAATATTTTCAATATCATTTGGATTTATACTATTAATATCCCCCTGATAAGGAAAATTATCCACAACAATTAACGGTGAACTTAAGCTGACCCTGTCTGCCAAAGTGCTGCGTCCACGCACTAAAAAGTTTTGTGTACCCCCGTCCCGCTTATCAAACAGCACGCCCGGCACCAAGCCATCCAGTCGCGAGATGATGTCCGTTGAGATCTGCCGGTTTAAAAGTTTATTATCCACCAGTTCGAATGCACCTGTAAGCTGTTCCCTAGGCAGACTCTGATAACCGGTTGAAACCTGCACCTCCTGCAAATCGTTTATAGAATCGGTTAATACTATTTTGATTATAGAATCGGCAGGAAGCAGAATTGTGGCTTTGTAAGTTTTGTAGCCAACATGCGACACTTCCAGTACGGTATTATACGCATCGATGTTGCCAATCATAAAAAAGCCTTTGGCATCCGTTTCCACGATTGATTTTAATGAATTTAATTTTACAACAGCACCGGCAATAGGGTGATCTTGCACAGAAAGTACCTGACCACGCAGGTTATGTTGCTGTGCAAAAAGTGTCTGATTCAAAAATAAAAAGACACTAAAAAGAACTGTTCTCATATTGATCAGTTTAGGATATTATAATGTGGGTTCATAAATACAGTGGGTGCGGATTCTGCCGGGATATAGCCCAGCCTACTGAGCACTAATGTCGGTTTACTTTTTTCGGTTGCCCTGTCAGACAGAACAAACATTTCCATTTCCTGCTCTTCCTCAACAAGCTTTAAACCTTGCTTTACCAGGCATTTATTTAAAGCTTCAAAATCTGTAAGATCATCAGGCAGGTCGATATTCATGCGCGTCTGCCCATGCAGGTCAGTAGCAGTTATCACGGGCGGTAAAGGGCCAAAAGTGTCTGTATTGCACTCATTAAGCAAGTATAAAAATTCGTCAATCGGATAATTCAACAAGTAATTTATCGCCCCACTAGGAGAAGGTCCTAATTCCTTCTGCTTGTCATCCAAACGGTGCACCACTCTTCCGTTTCGAACAAAGGTTCGTTCGCCATCATTCGATAGCGTATCTGAATATCCTACTTTTATGAGGCGAAGGACGGTCAGCATTCTTTTTTCTATGCGTGCCTGCAAGCCAAAAAAGAAATCGACATCTTGCTTTAACCTGCTTCTAATTCCTTCCAGCCCCACAGCCATTGGTGCGTAACTCTCGTAGCAATAGGTATATTTCCGCTCCCAGTTGATATCGTAACCCGTGTTCAGTCCGTTTGCCTGAATATGTGGAAGCATATCTGGTGGACTAGTTACCGCTATTATTCTTCTGTTTGGTTGTAAAGGAAGCCCTCCAAATAGCCGTGTCAATGCATAAAACTCAAGAATAGATCGGTTACCGATATAATGATGAATTTGGCGAGCCACTGTATCGGTATCCGTTGACAATATCGCCGTCAAGCCATCAATATGCCCTAAAAAACCTGTATAGTAAGCAGTGGCATTGGTTGTTTCATAATTACTGCCTAAAAACGGCTTACTAAGCCTGAATTCTCTCTTTTGCCCAATTAGCGTATCCTTGCGGCCCTCTAATTTTGCCCTCAGGTAGTCGGCGGTAATTAAGTTAGGTAAAGTAATAACTTCTATTTCTCCTGTAGAAGAAATAACGACAGTATGCGGAATGGTCTGCCTAGGAAAATAACCTCTTAAGCTCTCGTTTACGATGGTATAAAAGGAAGGCTCTAGCTGCCCAATGGGCTTATTTTTTTGATTGTTGAGGAATATCCTAATAAGCTTTTCGTTTTGCGAGGTAACAGGTAGGAGCATCAGCTTTGCTGGAAAAACGCCTTGTAAAGAAAACAAATGCGGCATCTCCGTTATACATGGCCCACACCAAGTGGCCCAAAAATCCAGGATGATGAGCTTGCCTCTGTAGTCATTAAGGGTTACGTTAGTGCTTCCCTCCTGCCCCGCTTGTACCATTCGCAGTGGTAGGTTCCATAAGGCTTCGGGAATGGTGTCTCCTATTTGCAATGGCTTAATAGAATCTGTGGCTAAAGCTGCGGCAGCAGGGTTGCCTAGACCCCGCTGCCCGGCTTGAGCCAAACAAACACAGAACAAGATCTTTAGGGTTATGAGGTATAGGGTGTAAGGTTTAAGGGCGAGCTGTCTTGTCCTGATATAGGTTGACAGTTTATTATTTACAAACTGACAAGCATGATGGCGAAATTACAGAGAATGACCGTT
>NZ_SBJH01000045.1 GCF_004368405.1 Olivibacter sp. XZL3 | reverse complement strand
CCACATTCCAACAGGATAGCAATAGCAATTCTGATTGGAATTTTTTAGTTTTGGATGTAGCTAGCTAAGGGAAGACTACAATAGGCTGTTAACCGGAAAGAAAGCCAATATAGAATACCTGGAAGGCTTGATAAAGTCTTTTTGAGAATCCAAAACAATTTTATTATTGAATATTTATGGTTTAGTGCAAGGAAAATCCTTTAAAGAATAGCCATATCATACTACCTTTTTAAATGAACGATTTTTGTAAAAACATAATTAGAGATTTAGATGACGAGATTAATGAGTTATCTATCGAATTTAATGGCTCTTTAGCATTATGCGAAAAAGCTATTGGCTTAACTATAGACAAAATAGCTAAATTAAAACAAGTTGTATTAAAACGTGGTTTTAAAGACATTGAGGAAGAAATCCATTTTTTCAAACATTTGAAGCCTAATGTACTTTCTAAACTAATTTATTATAATTCTATCTACAAGATAGAAACCAAAAAGCCCTATGGTGGTGAAAAGGTAATTGAAACACATTTAAACAACGAGTTATTTAATCTTAAAAGATTTTTTGATAATAATCTTGAATTCTATAAGTATTATCGAACCAACAGCACTTATCTTGACCACAAATATTTCGTTCGTGGGAAGTATGATATTAAGTTAAGTTTGGATACTTACTATTTTGAATCTGATCATAGTTTTTCAACATCCCATGACTATAAGGTCGCCAAAATTATTGCGAACGACTTAATACAGGTTTATTTGGAGGATAATCTTTCTAATAATATTAGATACAGCACACTGAAAAGTGCGGAAAAAATCAAATCTACGCTAGTGTGGACAGCAAGTAAAACAGCACTGATTGAATTAATTTACGCATTACACACTCAAGGGGTTTTTGGTAATGGAACCATAGACATCAAAGTAATTGCGACTTATTTTGAGCAGACATTCAATGTTGATTTGGGAGATTTTTACCATACCTTTTTAGAACTTCGCAATAGAAAAACTAACCGAACCAAATTTATTGATACTCTAAAAGAAGGACTGTTACGGAGAATGGATGATCAAGAAGAAAAATAGAATTGATTTTAATTGCAATAAAAGATACTTATTGTATTTTAACTATTAATATATTAAATGTTTTACCAACTTACTTTCTCTGCGTTCGTGAAAGCTGTTATCAAGAATAGCTCTTAATGCCGATACTATTTAATAAACAATAATTTTAAAAATATGACAACTTATAATATACCCAATCATCTAAAAGGGCTGACGGTAAACGAGGTAAAGGTTTCCCGGGAGCGGTATGGCTACAACCGGATGGAGGCAATTGGCAAAAATTCCCTGCTGGATATGTTGATCAACATATTGAAAGAGCCAATGCTAATCCTGCTCTTTGCTATTTCAATTATCTATGTGATCGTAGGCGATTATGGCGAAGCACTGTTTATGTTTCTGGCCATTATTGCCGTATCTGCTATTTCCTTTTATCAGGACAACCGCAGCAAAAAAGCACTGGCGGAATTAGAAAAGCTGAATGAACCGCTGAGCACGGTAATCAGAAATTCGGAAGTGGTCAAAATAGCTACGCATGATATTGTCATAGGCGATTTGTGCATTACGGAAGAAGGAAGGATCATCAATGCCGACGGGCGGATTGTCCACAGTAATGACTTTTCAGTCAATGAAGCATCATTAACCGGTGAGAGTTTTTCTGTATTCAAAAACAGTGATCCGGGGAATAATAAAATTTTTAGCGGAACGATTGCCGTTTCGGGATTGGCGGTCTTTGAAGTAGAACAGATTGGAAAACAAACGCAAATCGGCAAGATCGGCGAATCTATCCTGACGATAAAAGAAGAAATTTCACCATTGCAGGTTCAGATACGGAAATTTGTAAAATGGATGGCTGTTGCCGGTATCCTCATTTTTCTAATGGTTTGGATGTTCAGTTTCATACGGACGGGTAATCTTGTTGACAGTCTGTTGAACGGTCTTACCATGGCGATGTCTGTCCTTCCCGAAGAAATTCCCGTTGCATTCACCACGTTTATGGCTTTGGGTGCCTGGAAGCTGATGCGGGAGGGCATCATCATAAAAAGAAGCAGTATCGTAGAAACGTTAGGCAGTACCACGGTTATCTGTACCGATAAAACAGGTACTATTACCGAAAACTCTATGCAGCTTAAACAGTTGTATGATTACCGATCTGACAAAACTTTTGATGAAAAAGAATTTGCCAACCCCGAACTGGCAGCATTGATAGACTATGCGATGTGGAGTAGCGAACCCGTTCCGTTTGACCCGATGGAAAAAACGCTTCACCAGGTGTATGAACAGACACAAAGAGACGATGTAAGAAAAGATTACCAGATGTTCCACGAATATCCATTGGAAGGTAAACCACCTATGATGACGCATCTTTTCGAAAATTCAGAAAAAGAAAGAATTATAGCTGCCAAAGGAGCTCCCGAAGCTATTCTTGCTGTCGCTACGCTCTCGGATACCGAAAAGGATAAAATCAGAGGCCTTATCAGGGAGTTCGGGCAGCAGGGATACCGGGTGTTGGGAGTAGCCAAATCCGGTTTTGAAGGCAATGATTTTCCGGAAAGACAACAGGATTTTGAATTTGAATTTTTGGGATTGGTTGTGTTCTATGATCCTCCGAAGGAAGGGATACGGGAAGTATTCCGTCATATTTATGAAGCAGGCATCAAGGTGAAGGTAATCACGGGAGATAATGCTGATACAACACGCAGCATCGCCTCCCAGGCAGGCATCGTCAATACCGCTGAAGTCCTGAACGGAACCGATGTGGCGGCTTACTCGGAAGAAGCATTAATACCGGTGGCTGAACGCACCGTTTTATTTACCCGGATGTTTCCCGAAGCTAAACTTAGCGTGGTGAATGCACTGAAAAAGAAAGGTGAAGTGGTGGCGATGCTGGGCGATGGTGTAAATGACGGCCCTGCTCTTAAAGCAGCTCATATAGGCGTGGCAATGGGCAACAAAGGAACAGAAATTGCAAAAGCAGCCGCATCTTTGGTGATAACCAATGACGACCTTGAAAAATTAGTTATAGGTATTGCTGCCGGAAGAAGGATTTATGCCAATATCAAAAAAGCTATACAGTACATCATTTCTATCCATATACCAATTATACTGACGGTATCTTTGCCTTTATTTTTGGGCTGGATATTTCCACAGATATTTACACCTGTACACGTTATCTTTCTGGAATTGGTGATGGGACCTACCTGCTCCATTGTGTATGAAAACGAACCGATGGAGAAAAATACGATGCAACAACCGCCCAGAGCAATGACCGATACCTTTTTGAATTTGCGTGAGTTGGCCATCAGTATCATACAGGGGTTAGTAATCACAGCAGGCGTATTATTTGCCTATCAATGGTCTGTTCTGAATGGTGGCAGCGAAGAAAAAACAAGGGCAATGGTTTTTACCACACTGATTATCGCAAATATATTGTTGAGCCTCGTGAACCGTTCCTTCTCTTACAGTGTGTTTGACAGCTTCAAGAATAAGAATCCCCTCTTCCCGGTTATTACCGGTCTAACTTTGGTATTACTTTTTGCCATACTGTATATTGCACCTGCTACAAATTTCTTTCACGTAACCGGATTGGACTTACAGGAGTTAGGGATGACATTATCGGTAGCGGCGGTTTCAGTTTTGTGGTTTGAAATTTATAAATTGTTTAGAAGAATGAAAAAATCAACCCTTATGTGATAGTGAAAGGTACATATCCGGTATAACATTCTGCATTAGATAAGGATTAAAGCGATGCTCATTTTTTTATAAATTTACCAAGCTCAAAACAGTACTAACCAAATTGAAACTGCTGCTGCGGTGACTTTTATCCTACATACCTTGAATTGCGGAACAGGAAAACCAATAGGACAAAATTCCATGAGTGACGGGCTTTCAAGAAAATGGACGAGCAGGGTGACAGGGAATGACTTTCTTATAAAACCCCACGGGGTAAATGAATACCTTTTGTCCTTACAATACTCTCCGAAATATTTGAAGTTTCTTTTTGTTTTTCGGTTTGTTCCGCAGGTTCCTCTTTGGGGTCAGGCGTGATAGACAACTGTATCTTTCGTTCAACGGCAGCCAGTTCCGTTTTGAGCTCACTCAATCGGTTTTCCTTAGACCAGGTTCCATTGACCACCTCCTGAAGAACAGGTAAATCTTTTTGCAGTTCGGCAATTTTCTCCTGCTCCTGTTTGACGTAGCCGGGTAGTTTTTCCAATGCCCTTAAAAAATTCATTGAAGCGGTTTCAGGGTCTTTCGCCATTAAACCGTTATTGAATGTGTATTTGATATTGCCCTCGCCTTGTACCAAAAATCGGTTTACCCGAATATCCACGCCTTCTTTTTCGGACATTTCGGTTTTGACCAATAATGTAAATCCGTACAACGTACCGATTTCTTCATACTGACCTCCGGTGCGGGCTTTGTCCGCAAGCTGGTTGAGTTTTGCACCGATTTGTTTAATATCCGCATTGGGCGGTAAACCGTCCAGCAGAACAGGATTTGCGATTGTGCCGTCCGAATGTTTTTGTATGCGTTGCTGTAAATTTCCCCAATCAAGGCTCATTCGGTTTAAACGGGATTGCGTACTATCCAGCAATTCCGTAAAGTCTTCCAATTTGTACTTTGCACTATACTTAGAACGGTTGAAAGCCTGCTTTTCGCTTTCCAATCCGGCAATCTGTTTTTCTAATTTGGCTTTATCCAACAGGTCGGTATTTCCCGAAAGGATAGCCACATATTCCGAAAAGTTCATTCCAGATTTTTCATCCATACTGCCCTCGTCAATAGTCCGTTTGCCGAGATTGTTGTTTTTTAATTGGTCTAAAAATAGCTGTTTATTGTACAGCAGGTTAAACTTGTAGCTATCTAGTGATTTTTCAACGGCATAGATGATTACATCTACTTTGTTGTCGGCAAAGAACTTGGCAATCTCATTGCCTTTTCGGACTGCCCGACCGTCCCTTTGGGCAAGGTCGCTTGGCCGCCACGGTGTATCCAAATGATGAACGGCAACGGCTCTTTTTTGTGCATTCACACCTGTACCCAACATACTTGTAGAACCGAACAGCACACGGATTTTGCCCTCGTTCATTCCCTTGATAAGTTCCTTACGTTGCTTATCATTCTTGGCTTCCTGTATAAACCGGACTTCCTGTGCAGGTATGCCGTGGTCTTCCACCAGCTTACGCTTGATTTCGGAGTACACATTCCATTCGCCCGGCTTGTATGTTCCCAAATCGGAGAAAATGAACTGCGTTCCTTTCTGTGCGTTGTATTGGTTGTAATACTTGGCAATGTTTGCCGCACAATGCGAAGCCTTGCTATCGGGGTGGTCATCATACGCACCGCTTACCATCCGCATATCCAAAGACATTTTACGGGCGTAGTCCGTCGCGATAAGCATCTTTGCTTTTTCTTCGCTTTGTGATAAAGGTTCTCTTCCTAATAAGGTAGCATTTCCTGTTTTGGCAAACTCCATTAGCTTTTTGATAAAATCTTCCTGGTCTGGAGTAGGCGGTATGTTATACAATACCTCGTTCTTATTGGGGCGGTCAATGCCTATATCTTTTGCCGTTCTGTAATCTGTAATTTCAGAATAGAATTGAGCCAATTCCGGCACCTTGATAAAGTAGCGGAAGCGTTCTTTTGCTACAATGTTATTGGCAACCGAAAATTCATAATCGGTCGTTTTCCTTGCATAGATGGCTGCCCACGCATCAAAAGAATGAATGCCTTGTTTTTCCATTGCTCTTGGTCGCAGGTATTTGAACAGCAGGTACAGTTCGGTTAATGAGTTGCTGATAGTTGTACCTGAAAGAAAGGTTGCTCCCATATCTGCATTAATACGTTCCTGAATGGTGCGGATTGCAAAGAGCAGGTTCATTGCTTTTAGGCTTCCGTCCACATTTCCCAATCCCGCAACTCTTGAATGTCTTGTGTTAAACATCAGATTTTTGAATTGGTGGCTTTCATCTACGAACAAATGGTCAATACCCATCATCTTAAAGTCCACTACATCATCTTTGCGGTTCTCAATATCGTGTTCAAGGGTTTTGAGCTTTACTTCAAGGTTTTCCTTACGTTTGATGACCCCTGCAAGCATTCCCCTGGTTACTTCCTTGCCTTGCGATTTCAGGGCATCAAGGTTGCGCTCCACGCTGTCGAGTTCTATTTCGAGGATTTCCTTTTGAATTTCGGGCGACTGCGGTATCATCCCGAATTGGTCGTGCGTGAGGATTACGCAATCCCACTCGTTGTTTTTAATATCGCCGAAAATCCGGAGGCGTTTTTGCGGCGTGAAGTCTTCCTTGCCCGGAAACAGGATTTTTGCGTGTGGGTAGGCAGTGCGGTAGGCTTCGGCAATTTCGTGAACATTACTCTTCAGCCCGATAATCATTGGCTTGTGCGCCAGCCCCAAACGCTTCATTTCCTGTGCAGCGGTACACATCACGAGCGTTTTTCCTGCACCTACTTCGTGGTCGCAGATAGCACCGTTGTTCAGCTTTATCATCCAAACGGTGTCCTTTTGGCTGGAATACAAATCCTCAATGCCCAATGCCTTACGGTCTAATCCCGGAAAGTCCTGATGTGTACCGTCATAGTTCGGGCGGACGAAGCAGTTAAAAGTATCGTTGTATTGGTTTGTAAGCCTTGTTTTGAACTCGTCGTTTTGGGCGTGTAGCCACTCGGCAAAAGCGGTACGGATTTCGTCAATCCTGGTATTCGCCATTTGTATGGCTTCCATATCCCGCACTTTCACTTCCTGGTCGCCAACCGTAATTTTTTTGGTAATATCAGGCGTGGTATTGACAAGGGCGTGTTTGAGCAGGGCAATCCCATCAAACGTCCGGCTTTCAGCTTTGACAGCGTATTTTTCCCATATATGCAAATTCTTACGGTCGCACTTTACTGAAAAGTCATCGGAGCTTTCAGAGTAATGAACGAGTACGTCCGTATCAAAAAGATGTGAAGCAAATCGGGCATAAATACCTGTGGGTATCCAGCGTTCGCCCAAATTAAAATCGAGTTCCTCAAACTCAATTCGTCTTGGTCGGGCTTCCTCTATGGCTATAAGGCTTGTTTTGGCTTCGGTATCATCGGGATTGCGTTCGAGATACGCTTTGACCTCTTGGGCTTTCTCTACTACGTTACCTGCAATCCAGCGTTCGGATATTTCATATTCCTTTTGCAGAGGATTGTAGTAAATACGACCGTGCAATGCTTCTTTTAAAGCATCATCCGTCATACCGCTGATTTCGGACATATAGTCCAAATCAACGCTTCCGTATTTGTTCAGCGAAGCCGCTAACGCTTCTTCGGGATTGTCCGTTGCTATTGTTAAGGTGGAGAAACTTACAGGACGGCTGAATATATCCGCTTTGTGTGTTACACCACCAACAACACGCTCCAAATAAGGGATTTCCTTACCGGAGCTATCCGTTTTGATGAGCTTGATATTATCGGCACTGTTAAAGTTTCCGTACCTTTTGACAAAGGTATCGTAAAGGCGGTTAAGGGTTTTCCTTTCTTCCTTGTATTCGGTCTGAAACTTTGCCTCTTTATTGTAAAGGTCTTGGTAAACATCACGTACAGCAATGTACGCTTCGGCTCTTGCTTTCTGTAAGGTCGGTAACTGCAAAGAGTGGAAAACTGCCGTGCCGTCTGATGTATCTACATCTTGCAGATGACCGACCCAACCATTATCCACAACAAGACAATCGTTACGGTGGTACGATTGCAGTTCGCCACTATAAGGAGCAGGTTCGGGAATGGTATTGGGAACGGCTGGCTTATCAGCTTGGCCATTCCCGTTTATTTGTGAAAACAGGTCGCCGATAGCTTCCTGTTTTTTACCATTAGTAGATGGATTTCCATTGGTAGCTCTATTAGTAACAGGGGGCGTATAAGGTTGCTGCATCGCACTACTGAACAGGTCAGGTTGGCGACCTATTGCACCTCTTCTTTTGTTGGTGCTTTGCCTTTTAACTTGTGTCGTTCTTTTGGGTGGAGCAGCAACCATTACAGGCTCGTCCACATTTTCAAACAAGTCGAAAATGCTTAGTTGCTTTAATTCCTGCGGACTTTCCCGATGGGTTACAGGCGTAGGTGCAGGTTGCGGTTTTTGCTGAATGATTTCGGGTTCGACAGTTGGTGGTGTAGCCTTTGATGTGGGTGTAACAGGGATTTGTATAACAGGCTCATCGTTTCGTTCGCCTTTGTATAAATTCAAATTCAAGTGCTTTCCAAAATCTTCGGAAATCATTTGTTTGAGGTCTTTGGCAATTCCGCCAACCCCGTCTTTGTGCGTATAAATTAGTGCCGGTTGTCCGTAAGGGTCGGTATCTAATTTGCGGTCGGTATGCACAATTCTTGTGCTGTCCTGAAAGAGTGCATTGCCCGGCGTATTGTATTCCGTTTGCCTGCTTTGGCAAAACAGATCTTCCCTTTCGGTCAGACTTTGTTTTGCTGTGTTCTTTTGCAGGATAATCAAATCACTGCCAACTTCCGTACCTGCATAATCTGTAAACAAGTTGTTGGGTAGCCGAATAACTGAAACGAGATTGTTGTTCTCCATTAACGCCCTCCGTATAGGCTCATTCTTCGGACTGTTTAAAACGCCTTGCGAAGTAATGTAAGCTAACAAACCGCCCTCACGGAGCATATCAGCACCTTTCAGAAAAAAGTAATTGTGTATGCTTCGGGCTGCTTGTACTTTTGCACTGTCCCTGCTTCGGGAATAGGAAAGGTCGAAAACGGAAGTATCTCCAAACGGTATGTTGCTGGCAATTACATCATAGTTGTTTTGTTCCTTTTCGGGGATTTCCTCAAAACCGCTTATACGGATATTGCTTTCGGGATAAAGCTGTTTTAAAATCTTGCCTGTGAGCAAATCCTTTTCATAAGCGGTAACACTGGCTTTTTGATTTTCTGAAAAGGATTGTATGAAAGACCCGATACCTGCGGAGGGTTCGAGGAATTTATCAATGTTCAGACCGCTTTCACGCAAAGTTGCGGAAATCGCATCTATGACCTGTGGCGGTGTATAAAATGCCGTCAGAACAGAGCTTTTCATACTATCCACATACCTGCGGTATTGCTTTTCGTCTTCGGAATTTTCTTTGAGTAGCTGGTGGAGTTCCTGTGTGAGCGGAAAAAGTTCGTGTTCAGTCTTTCTCCAATTGTTGATGTCTATTTCGTTCGCTATAGGGTTCAACACGAATTTAAGACCGCCAAATCCGCTGTATTGCATCATTAGCAGTCTTTCGCCTACGGTGGCTTGCCGTTTCTCCTTTTCCAGTTTAAAAGCAATTCGCAGGGCATCAATGTTCTGTTGGAGATGTTGCTTTTTACTGAAGCCCATTTTTCTCTATCCATATTGCGATGGTTCCGGTTATTTCGGTATAGAGTAGGTCAAACTCAAAACCGTATGCGAAATCATCGGTCAGTTCATAGCCGGAGAAAACAGACTCGCAAACAGGAAACATTTTAAGGGCGAACGGTCGCAGTTCCTCGTCTGCCATTATGGTATCAAACTCATTGCATACCACCTGAAACACGGTATCGAATTTGGAGAAATGCAAGCCTCCAAATAGAATGTAATCGGCAATTTCATTACATTGCTCAATATCGTTTCCAGAACTAAATGCACCCTCGTAGGCATTGGCAGCCCACGAGGAACGTTGTTCGATAAATTTTTGGTCGTTCGCCTTTTCGGGAAAGCTGTTGTTTAGTAATTCCTGAAGACGTAATCTGAAATACGAAAGGTCTTTTTGCTGTGTATTCATACTATAATTTTTATTTAGAATTTTGCTCGAAACCTAAAATTATAGCAGCAGATACGCCCTTCTAAAAAAGTGGCAGGGTTTGGCTTTAAAAGGAAGTATTTGGCGAAATATCCAAACTATTGATCTACATCAATACTATTTCTTAAACCAGATCATCATTGCAAACCTTCCTTTTTGTTCATCTTTGTATTGTCTGATTATTCATTAAAAATAAAAAAGATGAAAGAAGTAGTTTTAATGTTCTTTGTTTCTGTGTTCGCATATATTCACTATTCCTATGCACAAACGATAAAATTTGAAGATTTGGAATTTGATATTGTTAATGTGAAAGCATCATCCACCTTACTGAACGGAGAAAAAGTAATTAAGGTAGAAAGAGATTTAGACAAATTACCTTTTGATGCAAACCGGTTAGGAGCTACTGTTGATGAACCTACATTTATTAAAATGAAGAATGTGGATTTTGCCGACGGAGTAATTGAGGTAAAAATGTTAAGTAAAATTCAGAATCCCTCTCCATTTGAGGCGGCACGAGGCTTCATCGGTATTGCTTATAGAATTAAAGAAGATAATTCAGCGTTTGACGCTATTTACCTACGACCAACAAATGGTAGGGCTGACAACCAGTTTATGAGAAATCATACAGTTCAATATTATGCCTATCCTGATTACAAATTTGATAGATTGAGAAAAGAGGCAAATGGCGAATATGAAACGTATGCTGATATAGGTCTTAACGAATGGATTTCTATCAGGATTGAAATAAAAGATAAGAAAGCTGTTCTATTTATAAACAATCAAAAATACCCTTCATTTATTGTTAGTGAAATGAAAGGAAATACCAATTCCGGCAGTATTGGTCTATGGGTGGATATTGGAACAGAAGGCTATTTTAAAGATTTTAAGTTTACGAAAACCCCTCTAAAAAAATAAAATAAACCCTCCTGATTAGGAGGGTTTATTGTTTTAGAACCTGTAGCATTCTACGGATTTCAATATCCATTCTTGAAAAGGCAAACCATTTTTTATGGTGTATTCATACAAATAGAAATTTATGATTTTACTTGAAGTCTAAAATTATAGCAGTAGATAAGCCCCTTTGCAGAAGTGGCAGGGTTTGGCTTTGAGAGGCGGGATTTGGCGTAAAGCCCTAAGAGTGTAGGAAGAATTAATTTGTAATTTTGTGCCAATACAAAATAAGCCTTAAATAACAGGAAATTAGTGTTCAGGCTAACCGAAATTTGGAATAACGAACAATGGAACAAATACGACAATATTTTGAAAAGGCAGTTAAACTAACAGACAAAGACTGGCAGTTTTTCTCTTCAAAGCTCATAAAGCAGGAATTTCCTAAAAATCATCATCTTTTGACAGTAGGGCAAACAGAAAACTACCTTTCGTTTATTGAAACAGGTATTATGCGTTTCTATATTCCAAAAGAAGAAAATGACCTGACCTTTGCTTTTGTATTTGACCATAACTTTGTAAGTGGCTATTGTAAATCGTCAGCAAAAAGTGGACACGATATTTTAAAAACTTAAGGAGTGTTTTCATCAAAAACGTTAGATTTAATT
>NZ_SBJH01000083.1 GCF_004368405.1 Olivibacter sp. XZL3 | reverse complement strand
GCGGATATGGGCTTTAAACGCAATAAACACCCCTAAATCTAATTCAATTTTGAGGGGTCAGTATGCGCCAGTATATCCAGTGAACGGGGTATATCTAAAATTTGGTAAGGGCAGAATTGTCATATTTGGAGACGGGGCACCTTTTTCGGCACAGCTTCAAGGCGTCAAAAGTGAGAAAAGGGGCATGAATCATCCTGGAGCAACACAAAACGCCCAATTTCTGTTTAATATTATACACTGGTTGGATAGAAAGTTATAGTATCTCATTATCTAACAAAACAGCGATCTTTTCTTTAATCGGGCGATAGTCTCCCTTAAAACCCTTTTTATGGAAGACATCGTACAGGTATCCCAATAAAATGAACGATGGTCAAATTTCGTTACTTCCTAAAAGCTCAAGTGCTTTATTTATTTTTTCATCCTTTAGCATATTATCCAAATCGTCTCCACCTATTACTTCAACATCGGGAACAATGCTACTTTTATAAACCTTGTTATTCCTGTCCACAACATAATCGGTTGACAAGTTAATACCAGCGTATTCGTTGATTTAATGGCAGGATTGGCTGCGTCACACAGTCCCGCACATTGCCCGCAGCCATCCTGAGAAAGAGGGGATCAGTCAACAAGAAGCGAGGCACTCCGTGCCAAAGGCTTTTATTATTTTACCACTCGCCCGAGTGAACTCGGCTCGCCGTAAAATAACAAAAGCCCCTGCTTCGCAGGAGCTTCATGTTGACTGGTCGGGGTGGCAGGATTCGAACCTACGACCTCCACATCCCAAATGTGGCGCGATACCGGGCTACGCTACACCCCGAACTTTCCGTTTACTCATGGTATTCTTCGTAAACGGAGTGCAAATATAGAATTTGTTTTGTAATAAATAAAATTTATTTATCAGTTTTTTTCGCGCCTATCTGCAAAAGATTTCCAATCAATTTCCCGGTACGTTTCAAATTCTCCACATTGCATTCTTTTAACGCTTCGAGCGGCAAAACATCGTGGTTGATCGGAATCAGCACATCGAAATAGTGTGCTAATTCCGCGTCTCCATTGAGCGCAATACGACCGGCTACGCCAATTACCGGGATGTTCAACGCTTTCGCTCTACAAGCCACCCCGAATGGACCTTTTCCGTCGAGTGTTTGCCTATCAATAGCTCCTTCGCCTGTAATTACCAGCGCTGCCTTTTCAAGTTGTTTATCGAAACCAACGGCATCCAAGAAGTAATCGATCCCATTCACTAATTCTGCGTCTACCATAGCCCACAAACCCGCGGCGGTTCCGCCGGCAGCACCTCCGCCTACAAGTCTGGCCGCATCTTTCTTTAATTGTGTCGTCCAAACGCAGTTTAGGCGTTCCATGAAATCGTCCAACAACTCTACCTGATCGTTTGAAGCACCCTTTTGAGGGCCAAAGACAAAGGCGGCACCCGTCCTGCCCAATAACGTGTTCTTTACATCTGTTAATACCGTAAACTCACAATACTGAACGCGCGGATGTAATAAGGACAGGTCTACCTGATGGACGTCTACTAATGCTGAAGGATAAGCCGTTAATTCCTCCCCCTTGTCATCTAGAAATCGAGCACCAAGAACACGCAGAATACCGCAGCCCCCATCCACCGTTGCCGAACCACCAAGGCCTATAACAATATGTCTCGCTCCCCTATCAAGCGCGTCCAATACCATAAGCCCTGTGCCCACACTGTTCGTGCGCATCGGGTTTAGCTCATTAAGGGCCAAAAGTCGAAGGCCAGATGCATCCGCCATTTCTATATATGCGGTATCGGTATGAATGTCATAGCCATAGCTGGCTTTTATCGGCCTACCCAAGGGATCCACGGCTTCTACCTCCGCCGACTTAAGCTTCAAATGTCGACTTAACAACTCCATGGTTCCATCCCCGCCGTCACCAATCGGAAAACATGTAACGGCACCGCATCCACTGGATTCCAGACCTTCCGCTAGGGCCGAAGCTACCTGATCTGCCTTAAGGCTGCTTTTAAATGCATTGGGAGCGATGAGTATTTGCATAACTTATTTCTTCACTGGATTTTCTACTTCAATTTTAGGCGGTATTAACTTGTATACCACGGGCGTTACAATCCGTGACAAGAGCGTTGAGCTAATCAATCCCCCTATCATAACGATGGCTAAAGGCGCAATCAGCGGATTGCTCGACCAAGCAATGGGCAACAAACCACCTATAGCAGTTAATGTCGTCAGTATGATCGGTAAAAATCGGATTTCGCCCGCCTTCTCGATCGCTTCGTTCAATTCCATCCCCTCCCGCCGTAGTTGGTTAGTGAAATCCACTAACAGAATGGTGTTTTTGACTTCAATACCAGCCAATGCCACAATACCGATCGTCGCAACAAAAGACAAGGTGTTCCCTGTGACCAATAAAGCTAGCACCGCTCCCACGATACCTAAGGGGATTACCGAAAGTACAATCAGCGTACTCTTAAACGTCTTGAACTCTAACACGAGTACGGCGATAAATAAAAATACGGTAACCATAATGACTGTTCCGAAACCGCCGAACGACTCTTGCCTACTCTCCACTTCGCCGCCCATTTCGTAATGGTATCCAGCAGGCAATTCCATTCCGTCCATTTGCTTAATCACCTCATTTATAACCCGGTCATTTAAGTATCCCTTCTTTACAAACGCATTAACCGAAATGGTTCGTATCTTATTGATATGATTTATGCTGACCGGCGATGACTCAAAACCAATAGCTGCTAACTGCTTTAATGGTATAGCGGCCCCCTGAACGTTGTTGACATAGAGATTATTTAAGACAGACAAATCGGGATAGGCGGCCCTAGGTACGCTGAGACGAATGCGGTAGTCGTCATTGTCGGATGCAGGATTTGTATAAGTGGCTAAATCGACGCCCGCTAAAGCCATACGGACGGTTCTATCGATAGATGCGCTCGGCACGCCCAAGCTTAATGCTTTCTCCTTGTTAATCGCTAATCGAATATCTGTCTTGTAGTTCTTGACGGGATTATTTACATAAATGGTACCTTCTGTTGCCTTCAACGTTTGTTCAACTCGGGCAGCCAACGAACGTAAGGTATCGAGGTTTTCGCCGAACAATCGCACTTCCACAGGCGAGATAATGGGGACGCCCTGTTCAAAGTCCTTCACTTCCACTTTAGCGCCCGGATAAGGTGTCCATTTATTCCGTAAACGCTCGATAAGGGCTACTTTTTCATCCGATCTGATATCTTCCTTAAGCTGCACAAAAATTTCGGCAAAATCGCTCCGTTGATTTTGTTGAGCGACATTGTAGTAAATCCGGGGGTTACCTTTGCCTACGTTGGTCGTATAATACTGCACCTGGGGATTTGCCTTCAATTCCTGCTCAATTTGCCTCGTAATGCTATCGGTATAAAATATGTTAGCTTGCTGCGGGGCAGAGATGTCGATCAGAAATTGCGGCTTTTCCGAAGCAGGAAATAAGCTAAAACCGATTACAGGAAGCAATCCCAGCGACCCCACAAAAATAATGGCCGCCACCAATATCGCTAACCATGGCCTTTTAAGCGCTTTGTCCAATAACACGGCGTAAGTACCATGAATTACCCGTTGAAACGCTCTTAACACCGCATTCCCTTCTGGATTTTCGTGTGCTTTCAGCAAGCGGCTCGAAAGAAAGGGAACTACCGTTAGGGCGATAATCATGGAAGCAACGACCGTACTGATGACGGCCACCGGCAAACTTCGGATAAAATCACCCGAAGCTTCTGGCATAAACATGAGCGGCATGAAGGCGATGACCAGGGTTGCCGTACAACCTAACACAGCCATGGTGATCTGACCGGTACCTTTTATGGCGGCGTCAAGCCTGGAATGTCCTTCCCGAAGCCATCGTTCTATATTCTCGACCACAACGATGCTATCATCTACTAAAAGGCCCAGTGCGACTACAAAGCCTACGATACTTAACTGATTTAAACTGAAACCGAAAATATGCAGCAACACCAAACCTATGGATAGGGAAAGCGGGATCGCTATCATCACGACCAGAGAAGCTCGATTACCTAGGGGCAATAAGGTAATAAGTACTAAAGACACGGCAATTAGGAAATCGACACCTAAGCCACTGAGTCGATGATTGACATTCTCCGCCTGGTCAAAGTGCAATACTAAATCCATGTTTTTAGGTAAGCCTTGCTTAAACTTCTCAATAATGGGAAGATAGGCCTCCTGCGTTTTACTGATGTTTTCGCCCGATTTTTGAGCAGCGTTTATAAGCAGACAACGGTAACCATTTAAGCGCGTAATGTGATCGTCCGGCGCAAAGTCGGGATAAATGTCTGCCACATCCTTTAGCAACACGTTTTTCCCTTCCCGGCTAAAGACAATGGTATTTCCAATTTCGTCCATACTTTGATAGTTGCCGCTCGTTTTTACACTGAACGACTTCCCTCCTCCCAATACGCTCCCGCCCGGAATGTTGGCGGCTTCACTTTGGACGGCGTCCATTACGGTGTTGAGCGGAATATGCATCTGAGCCAAGCGGTCGGGATGCACATCTACGCGAACCAACTGTTCGGGTAAACCACTTATCTTTACCTCTTTTAGCGACGAAACTTTTTCCAGTTCGTCTTGTAGATCTTCCGCGACTCTCTTCATCGCTTTCCGCGAGGCATTTTGCGATATCAACGCTACTTGCAGTACATTCACGCCGCTAGGCTCTACTTTTTGAATGTCTATGCTGTAGATATCCTGCGGCAACTGTGGGCGTAGCGCGCCGACTTCCCGCACGAGCTCTTGATATTTGCTATCGTAATCGCTTTCAAATTTATATTCTACCGTCAAAACCGCCAATCCATTCAGAATGGTGGTTTTAATCCGCTTAATATCGTCTAAACCATAGATCTTTGTTTCCATTGGTTTCACCACGAGCTCCTCCATATCTTTCGGACTCGTTCCCGGATACACTACGACTACTGGAAACATGGGGGTCTGCATCTCTGGGTCTTCGGCCCTCGGCATGCTCAACATGGTGCTTATACCTACTACCACCACCATGATTACCATAATCAAGGTAAACTGGTTGTTTTTTATTGCGTATGATGAAAGGTTCATTTTTCTCAGCTTTCGGCCTTTAGCGATCGGCTATCGGCCCTTAATACCTATTCTCATTTATGTTATTTGCGCAGTCAAAAAGCGCTTCGCTTTTCTACGCTGAACTACTCAACCACCTTGATCGGCGATCCATCCGTTAAATAAGCGCTTCCGGAAATAATCAGTGATTGCGCATCCTCCAATCCTTCGGATATAAGGACGTCATGCTGCTGAATGGCGTCTACCTTCACCTCCACTTGCTTGGCCGTTTTTTTGTCGTTCGTCACGAAGACAAAGGCTTTCCCCGCATCGCCATCTAGGAGCGCATCAAAGGGTATTTGCCAGTATGACCTACTTTGTTTGGCATGGATTACGGCTTGGGCAAACATGCCTGTACCGATTTTCTTGCTGTAGTCGCCCGGAGCGAGTTTAAGCATCACGGTGAATACGCCTGAGGCCGGATCAATGCCTTCTGATTTCTTATAAACCAGCGCCGAAATTTTACTTCCAAGCACATCCGACGAGACAGTAGCGGAATCACCAAGGGCAATGCTCGCCCACTGCTGGTCGCTCACACCTACTTTCAGTTGCCAAGTGCTCTCCCCGGTCCTATTCAGTTGAAGTACGGCGGTTCCAGGGCCAACAACTTGTCCGTCATTTACAAATCGCTTCAGTACATAACCGGATGAAGTCGCCCTGATCTCTGTCTGACTTTGATTATAGTTTGCAGCGCGCAATTGCTCTTGTGCAATACGCAGAGCGGTTTCGGCATTCTGTAGCTGTTCCAAGGTGGCAACGCTGTCTTTAAACAAAGCCGCTGCCCGTTCAAAATCGCGTTTCGCTTTTTCCGCTGATAGCTTGGCCTGACTTACGTTAGCTTCTACCTCTGTGGGATTTAAGCTCGCCAGCAGCTGGCCCGCATTCACGGCGTCTCCTTCTTTTACATAAACCTTACTGACGACTCCACCATTTTTGAATGAAACCACCACCTCATTATCCGTAGTGAAAATACCGGAAGTTTTAATTTGCTGCACACTCGCTTGCTGTGTTAAAGCGAGTAATTTAACTGGAATGGTGTCATCTTTAAGACCTTCGGATGATTGATCGCTCGCGTTTTTGCAAGAAGCAAACAGAGCTGAGATTAATAATAGCGAACAAAATCTGTGCATAACATTAATTTTTTAGCGGATAAGTGGCTGTTTCTCTTTCCATCTCGGCAGCAGCCATCAAGACCTTGTATTTATTCACGAGTACAGCTAATTTAGCGGCGGTTAATTGATTACGTGCATCAATCGTTTCTATATAGGTATTGCTCCCTGCTTTATACCCTTTGTCAATTAAGCGTTGATACGATGCAGCGGCCTCGAGCTGCTTCAATGAGGATTGATAATTTTGATAGGCCACCACTAAGTTATTTCTGGAGACCTGGGCACTCACTTCCAACTGCTGTCGTACATGTGCTTGATTAAGTGAGGCATCAGCCAATTCCAATTGCGATTGCTTGACCTGCATGCGATTTCTATTGCCACTATACAGCGGTAGGTCAAACTGTAATCCCAACATCAGGTATCTCGACTGGTTATTAAAGCGCATTTGCTCGGCCTGAGATCCCAAGTCTACAAATCCGCTGATTTTAGGAACAGCAAATTTTCGGTTCATTTTAACGATGTTCTCATTAATGGCAATTACCTGTTGGAGTGATTTCAGCTCTTCGCGCGATTTAATATCGGGCGCCAGCTGAAGTAGCCCAGACGCTTTTTCCAAGGCTGCGTCCGCATTGTAAACCGTATCAATTGAAGCTTCCCCGTTCCTGTTTAACAAGGCGTTAAAATACAAGCGGGCATTTATTTGTTGCTGCTCCGCTTCGGTCACCTGGGCTCTGACTTGCTCAATTTCACTATTTGCCCGTAATACATAGGCGGGTAAACCTTTGCCATTTTCTAGCAGATGCTGGTTAACTTGCTTAGACGCTTCCGCCAGTTTGAATGCCGATTGATAAATTTTGACTGCTTGAAGTGCATTCAAGAAACTAAAATAAGCCGATTTGATATTCTTTACCAGTTCACGCTCGTAGGTCTGTACTTCGAATTCCTGTAGCGTAACCTGCTGTTCGCTGATCCGCTTATTATAACCTATATCGGTATTAATAAGGGGAACCGTCGTTCTAATGCGGGCATCGTAATAGTTTTTAGGCAAAAAGTTAATCGACTGATTGGCTAATTGCGGGAAATTTTGGGAGTTGGTCAACTGATTTAAAGTCGTATAAACCGGATTCATCAGATCGCCTAAGGGCAACAGTATATTCCGCCCGCCGGAAGCCGTGCTGTAACTACCCTGAAAGGCAACGCTCGGTTGATACATGCTTTTTGCAACCTGAAGAGCCAGCATAGCCTTATCCAAGGAAATGTTCTTTTGCTTTAAAACCAAGTTATTCTGCCTGCCTTCTTCAATATAGTCATCCAAGGTATTTGTCTGCCCTTTCACCCAAAAAGGAAAGAATAACAGCAAAGAACATACTAATATAAACGGTGTTTTCATTATTAACAGTGTTCTTTAATAAACAAAAAAATTAACTCTTTATCTGCTCCAAAAATTTAACGTAGCTATTAAAAGCCACGTCAAGAATTTGGCTACCATCCTGCACCTCTATCAGATGTTTCTCTACTACATGCCTCATGTGTCCGTGCATATTAAGGGTGCATAAACCATGTACTGTCGACCAAACCAACAGCGAAAACATTTTGGTATCGTGGTTCTTAAAATAACCCGACCGCTGACAGTCGGCAATCGTATTAACCAAAAAATTAAAGGCTTCCACGCCGTCTTCCCATTCTTCATTGCCTTCTCCACAAACAGTTTGAAGAAATTCCAAAGGTTCCTTCATAACAAACATGAGCTCATAAAACTCCCTGTTTTCTACTGAAAACTGTAAATAAGTACGTCCCATTGCCTTTAATCGTTCAAAAGCATTTTCCACATTACTGAGTGCAGAAAACTTGCTGCGTAACTCTTTAAATCCCTCTTTCTGCAAGGCATAAATAATATCGGTTTTGTCTTTATAATAGAGGTAAATGGTTGTCGGACTGAACTCGATCGCCGAGGCGATTTTCCGAATCGACGTAGCCTCATAACCCTCTTTTAAAAACAATACTTTAGCCGCGTCTAAAATGCGTTGCCTTAAATCTTCCTTATGCCTTTCTTTACGTTCCTTAATTCCCATTTTCAAATTCAGAATAACACCACAAACATAATTAACACTGTTAACAATTGCAAGCATCACCAAGATTATTTCACAAACACTTCGTCTGCTTGCTTTGAAGCAGGTTTGCTGGGCTGAAACTTGCCATTGTTTGCTTTTCCAGCGTCGCGCTAACCCTTACAACATTGTTACACCAATCTCCTCCCGAACAAATGCAAAAAGCTTTACCTTCGTTTAATAGAATCAATCGCCCAAAATCTGCATAAGCTCAATTAGGCAATAGACATTTGGGCATCTATTAAAAAGATTTATTTATTTTTAAACAGCAGATTCAATTTGCCAAATTTCTACAACAATTAATTTAATATACATGAAGTACTATTTCCCTTTGCTGTGCTGTGGCTTTGCCCTTGCTACTTTTCAAAGCTGCACGCAATCTGAGAAGAGCACGACGCTCACGAATACACCGGAAAAACTGATCGATCCAGCCAATATGGATACCACTGTTAAACCGGGGGACGACTTCTTTCATTATGCCAGCGGCGTGTGGCTTAAAAACAACCCCGTACCTGCAAAAGAAACACGTTGGGGTAGCTTCAATCAATTACGCGACTTCAATGCGAAAGCAGTAAAAAGCATATTAGAGGAGGTTTCGAGTACAAAGGATGTCAAATCAGGCAGTGCGGAACAACGCGTTGGCGACTTCTTCACCAGTGCTATGGACAGTACGAAAATAGACGCCGTGGCAGAAGAACCGATCAAAGAAGACTTAGCCCGTATTAACGGCATAAAGGACCTGAATGGCGTCATCAAAGAAATCGCCTTTCAAAGAACCGCAGGAATTGGATCGCCACTTTATAATTTTCAAGTAGGTCAAGATAGAAAAAATACGACCGCAAATATTGCTCAATTTGGACAGGGCGGACTTACTTTGCCAGACCGCGATTATTACCTGGTAAACAATACCCGCAATCGCGACGTCAAACAGGCTTATGAAACTTACGTTCAACAATTGTTCAGTTTGGCGGGTACGGATGATGCAGAAACGGTCAAGAAATTTGAACAATTATGGGATCTCGAAACAGCTCTTGCCAAAGTGCAATGGAGCCGAGAAGATATGCGCGACCCATATCGAACGTATAATAAACTTACTTTGGCAGACTTAAAGAAAACGGCGCCTGCATTCAATTGGGAGGAAACTTACAGCACATTAAAGATTGAGGGAGCAGACAGCGTCATCATTAACAATCCGTCTTTTTTTAAGGAGGCTTCCAAACTATTGACAAGCAAATCCATCGAAGAATGGAAAACTTACTTACAATGGAACCTTCTCAAAACGGCTGCACCTTACTTGAGTGCGCCATTTGCAAATGCCGATTTTGCGTTTACACAAGCACTGACTGGCCAAAAGGAGATGACACCTCGTTGGCAACGGAGTTTTGAGGTTATCGATCGCTCTATTGGCGATTTATTAGGCCAATTGTACGTTGCGAAGTACTTTAAACCGGAAGCGAAAAAAAGAATGGTCGAATTGGTAAAGAACCTTTCTGAAACCTATGAAGAACGGATCAAGACGCTTGATTGGATGAGTGAAACGACTAAGAAAAAGGCAATTGAAAAGCTTAATGCCTTTACGCCGAAAATCGGCTATCCAGACAAATGGAAAACATACGATGGTTTGGAAATTAAAAAAGATGATTACTTTGGCAATATCCGCCGGGCTAGGATCTGGAGCTATAACGACATGGTAGACCGACTCGGCAAACCGGTCGACCGGACACGTTGGGGAATGACGCCTCCTACGGTGAATGCTTACTATAACCCCGCGAATAATGAAATAGCCTTCCCGGCAGGTATTTTACAGTTCCCATTCTTTGATTTTTCTGCGGATGACGCTATTAATTACGGCGGCATTGGCGCGGTAATCGGTCATGAAATGACACATGGTTTTGACGATCAAGGACGGCAATACGCGGCTGACGGGAATTTGAAGGACTGGTGGACTAAAGAGGATGCAGACAGCTTCAAAAAACTCGCAAACAAAGTAGTCGAGCAATATAATGGCTATACCGTGCTCGACACACTACATGTAAAAGGAAAACTTACATTAGGAGAGAACTTAGCCGATTTAGGTGGCTTGGCAATGGCCTATGCTGCGTTCAAAAAGACACCGCAGGGACAGTCTGATGAAAAAATTGACGGTTTTACGCCCGACCAGCGTTTCTTCCTATCTTGGGCACAGGTATGGCGGATGAACACAACGCCGGAAACAGCCGCTCAATTGATTCTGGTAGACCCACACGCTCCGGCTACAGCACGGACAATCGGTCCCTTAGTCAATATGGACGCCTGGTATAAAGCTTTTGATGTAAAAGAAGGCGACAAGCTATACAAACCGGAGAGCGAACGAATTCGCGTTTGGTAAGAACGGTTTAAGGTGAAAGGTGTAGGGTTTAAGGTCTAGAGAAGTGTCATACCTTACCTACACCTTAACCTTTTTTAACCACCTTAGAACCTTGTCATGTCCTAAAAAAAGTAGACACTTTTATTGTTGTTGATTAAGATGTTGGAATGTGGGAAACTCCAGAGGAGTT
>NZ_SBJH01000076.1 GCF_004368405.1 Olivibacter sp. XZL3 | reverse complement strand
AGATGGAGCTTTTTATCCAAAGATATATTTCACGATCTATTCTCATTTCTTGTATTTATCCTTCAGAGTTCAAACTAACGAATTTTATTAAATCATTTATCGCTATGCTGTTTTCAGCGAGCTTAGTAATCAGTAATGCTCAGGAGAAGGATTACGCGATTAGAGCGGTGCCCTTTACCAAAGTCAACCTGACCGATAAATTTTGGCAGCCAAAAATAGAGACAAATCGCATAGTAACGATTCCTTCCTCTTTTGTACGGTGCGAAAGTACCGGCCGGGTAGAAAATTTCATAAAAGCGGCAAACCGTACGGGTATGTTCGGAACGAAATTTCCTTTTGATGACACCGACATCTACAAGACCTTAGAAGGAGCCGCTTTCTCACTGGCCGTCTATCCAGACAAAAAGCTCGACGCCTATCTTGACTCCCTGATAACCATCATCGGAAATGCGCAGGAAGCTGACGGCTATCTTTACACGCCACGTACCATCGATCCCAACAAACCCCATCCTTGGGCCGGTAATCGCCGATGGGTATTAGAACATGAGAACAGTCACGAACTTTATAATTCGGGACACCTTTTTGAAGCAGCGGCGGCGCACTACCTAGCTACCGGTAAAAGCAGCTTATTGAACATTGCGCTAAAAAATGCCGATCTTTTAGTTCAGACCTTTGGGCCCAATAAATTGCATGTTGCACCCGGACACGAAATAGTAGAAATGGGGCTGGTAAGACTCTATAGAATCACAGGAAAAGAAGAATATCTGAACCTCGCTAAATTCTTTATTGATGAACGTGGAAAACGCAAGTACGAGACCAACAGTCAGGATCCATACAAAAATGGACAATACTGGCAAGACGCCCAACCGATCACAGCGGAAACCGAAGCTGTAGGCCACGCCGTGCGCGCCATGTATTTATACGCTGCTGTGGCCGATATTGCGGCATTAACCAAGGACGACAAGTACCTTTCCGCAATTGACACGATCTGGTCGAATATGGTTAACAAGAAAATCTATGTGCAGGGAGGTATCGGTGCAATCGGAAATGGTGAACGGTTCGGAAACAATTATGAGCTGCCCAATGCTACGGCTTATAATGAAACTTGCGCAGCCATCGGTAATGTGTTCTGGAACCAAAGAATGTTCCAGCTTCACGGCGACGCGAAGTATGTTGACTTATTGGAACATATTCTATATAATGGTTTAATCTCCGGCGTTGGACTTGATGGAAAATCTTTTTTCTATACCAACGCCATGGAAATTAACCTCCAACATAAACACGGGGAAGCAAACCGATCAGGTTGGTTCGAATGCTCCTGCTGTCCAACCAATTTAGCGCGGTTTTTACCGTCCCTTCCAGGTTATATGTATGCCGTTAATAAAAACTCGGTATTTGTAAACCTCTACATCTCAGGTTCTGCCGACATTCAGCTCGAACAGGGAGATATCAAGATCATCCAACAGAATAATTATCCCTGGGATGGCGGTTTGATATTTAACATCAACCCAAAATCGTCAAGTGATTTTGAGATCAAATTTAGAATCCCCGGTTGGGCGCGCAGTCAAGTTATGCCTTCTACGCTATACACCTATACAGCCCCAACCCAGCAGGACGTCCATATAAAAATAAATGGAAAGAACGTACCTTTTAAAATAGAAAAGGGATATGCCACTCTAGCGAGAACCTGGAAAAAGGGGGATCAAGTGGAAATTGCACTTCCCATGGAAATAAAACAGATCCATGCCGACAATAACGTCAAAGATGACATCGGCAAAGTCGCCATTCAACGTGGTCCGCTAATTTACTGTGCCGAAGCAATCGATAATGGAGGAAGCATCGAGCAGATAGCAATTTCTCCGACGACTCAACTCAAACCGGTTTTTGCACCTGACATCTTAAATGGCGTAACGCTTTTAAAAGGCGACCTGCCAAAAGGGCCATTTAACGGGAATAAAGAAACTAGCACCGAAAAGAATACGTTCACCGCTATCCCCTATTATGCGTGGGCAAATCGTAATAAGGGCGATATGAAAGTATGGTTTCCTCAAGAAATAAAAGCTCCTGATCTTGGAAAAAAGAATGGTGAATAATAAAACCTTGCTACATCATGAACCGGCTGAAATAATATTCAGCCGATCCATTTCACGCAAACGATTTTCAGCATGTACGATCAAAAATCGTACTCGTATTTCAGATATTGTAAATCGACATCATTAGGCTATAAAAGACGCTCTTTTATCGTGACATGCATATCATGGCAAAGGATCAGGCGGCGCCGGATTAGCCGGATCATAAACGGCCACACCTACTTTAGAATCTGTGCAACCGTAATACAGATACCACTTTTTTTTGAAATACACCAGCCCTTCTATGAACACGGTTCCATCCCTTTACTATCCGGCTTTTTTCAAACAATTTTATTGGTCGGATGCCGCGTATTTAAATTAAGGCTCAACGAATGTCTCAGATTTCCGAGATATTTGTAAGGAGATTAAGGGTACAATATTTGCATGATGGCCTTTATTGACAAGTGTAATTAAGGCTATATGAACACGATAAATAAGCAAAGTAAGGGAGGTTGGGGGAAAAAGTTACTTTTAGGCATTTCAGTGGCTACAATAGTAGGCGGTTATTTGGCCGATCTTAACCGTACGCATATTTTAAATCCTAGGTGGACGCCTCATAGCAAATTCCATAATGCACTGTCTGTTATAACCGAAACTTTCCTCGGCAGTGCGGGTTTATATTTCTTACTACGAAAGCGTGGAAATAAAAAAGACAATCTAAAGTTCGGCACATTAGCACCAGGCTTTTTCTGGGCATCAATGTTAGGAGCAATTGCTTTCCCCGGAGCAAAGCCCTTGGAAGCAGAGTTTCCGGAAAAGGTTCCCGAAGTGGGGAAGGTTCGCTTGAATGAGACATTTGCTTCCATTGTAATGCTCTCTTTATTGGGTCTGGGATATTTTAAAGAAAGAAAGCGACTGCAACCATAGCCGACCGAAAACGCGATGACTTTATAGCGTTCGATCTACGGAATAGCTAAAGAAGGCCACTTTTCTACTATCTGGGCTCCACGAAGGGACATTAATCGTACCTTGCCCACCAAAGAATACCGGGGTGACATCTTTCACCTCTTTAGTTGCCGTATTCATCAAACGCAATTTCACCTTTTTACCAAACAAATGGTTTTGCTTTTCATCTGATGTATACGCAATGTATACTATCCAGTTATTATCGGGCGACGGATGAGGAAACCAGTTCGAATGCGGAACAAATGTCAGCTGCTCGGGCGCTGAGCCATCGGCCAACATCCGCCAGATTTGCATGTGGCCCGTTCGGTATGAGTTAAAATAAATGTATTTGCCATCGGGCGAATATTCAGGTCCGTCATCCAAACCTTCACTATCGGTTAATCTCTTTTCCGTGCCACCTTCCACTCCTATTGTGTAAACATCATAGTTGCCGTTGCGTTCTCCGCAATAAGTCACGGCCTTACCATCCGGGCGCCAACCATGCCAATAGGATGGCACCTGCGAGGTAATTCTCCTAGGATCTCCTCCTTTAACGGGAACGACATATACGGCCGATTTATATGGCTTCGTGGCCGTATCACTTTTGACATTATGGCTGATGGCCAACCAATTGCCGTCGGGCGAAATGCCGTGGTCGTTATTACACTGCGTTGCAAATCCAGTATTAAGTTTAGTCAGTCGCCTCGAGCGAAGGCTCAACGTATAAATCCTGCCCCTGCTATTGAGAATAAGGTAATTATCCGGATGCCAATTTGGAGCTTCAAAATGATCTTTTATGACGAGCAGTGTATCAATCTTTCCTGTCCGAATGTCCAGTGTTTGTAAATAACTGATTGTATCGTTTCGATGCTGTGCAGCCGCGTAAACAAAGCAAAGAAGGCAACAGACACAGACGTAAAGAGTCCGGAAAGGATATACGTTAGCGGGGAAAAGAACGGTTTCTTTCACTGCATATTGGTTAGCCATGACACAATAATTTAGAGATCTAAATTTAGGGATTATATTTAAAATCTTCAAGCTTTCTCCGGCTCGAAAGAACCTCAATCCTTACAATCACAACTGGTAAGGTCCGACAACGGGCTACTCACCTTTACATCGTGATTTTCGGCAATAAACAACGGCACGCGCACGATTCGAGTATTACACTAAAGCCTTTTTTACATAGTATTTTCTACGCAACCAAAAAGCTAGATTCACCAAGGCAATCAATGCAGGCACCTCTACCAGCGGTCCGATCACACCGGCAAAAGCCTGACCAGAGTTAATCCCGAATACGCCAATGGCTACGGCGATTGCTAATTCAAAGTTGTTCCCCGTTGCTGTAAAAGCAATGGAGGTATTCTTCGCGTAATCAGCACCAAATCGCTTACCGAGCATAAAGGCGAATACGAACATAAAAGCGAAATAGATTACCAAGGGTATGGCAATCCGCACAACGTCCATGGGGATCTGAACAATCAGCTCCCCTTTTAAGCTGAACATCACCACAATGGTGAACAGTAACGCAATCAGGGTAATAGGAGAAATAAAGGGCACATATTTTCCCTGGAACCATTTTTCCCCTTTCAGGCCGATCAGCGCATAGCGGCTGATCACACCCATTGCGAAGGGAATCCCTAGGTAAATACCGACGCTTTTGGCAATTTCGGCTATGGTAATATTTACCTCGGCACCCTCAATCCCAAATAAGGGCGGTAACACGGTGATAAATATATACGCGAAAACACTGTATAGCAGCACTTGAAAAATACTGTTCAGCGCAATCAATCCAGCGGCATATTCACGGCTCCCTTCCGCCAACTCGTTCCAAACCACCACCATTGCAATACAGCGGGCCAAGCCTATCAAGATCAAGCCAATCATATATTCAGGATAGTCCCTTAGAAAAGTTATCGCTAAAAAAAACATCAGTAAAGGACCGATGACCCAATTTAAAATAAGAGACACGCTAAGTACTTTCACATCTTTAAACACCTTAGCAAGGTGCTCATATTTGACCTTGGCCAATGGCGGGTACATCATTAAGATCAGCCCAATTGCTAAAGGTACGTTGGTTGTACCACTTGAATAAGAATTGATAAAAGCCGTGGTGGATGGAATAAAATAGCCGATCCCCACACCTATAGCCATAGCAAGGAAAATCCATAAAGTCAGGTAGCGGTCGAGAAAACTTAATTTTTTTCGACCGCTAGCCGGAGCACAGTTAGTTACTGACATATGCTTCGCCGTTTATATGTTCTTCAACAAAGTTGTTCATATATTCTTTCACCAGATCTCTCACTGCCCTGAACTCATTGAGTACCTCTTCCGGCGTGCCTGTAGCCTTTGCCGGATCGGGAAAGTTTTGGTGGAACTTTTGGGCTTTCGTTGGAAAAAAAGGACAGCTTTCCTTTGCGTTATCGCAAACTGTAATGACATAATCAAAATCTACATCGCTATATTCATCCACATGGTTGGACGTATGATGCGAAATATCAATTCCATCCTCCTTCATTACTTGTATAGCTTTTGGATTGACCCCGTGGGTCTCTATGCCTGCACTGTATACTTCAGCTTTCCCTTGAGCGAAGTGCCTTAAATAACCTTCTGCCAACTGACTGCGACAGCTGTTGCCGGTACATAACACTAATATTTTTTTCATTTCAATTTTTCTATCAATTCCTACTGTTTTGCTTCTGCGTTCCATCAATACGGTATCGCGCCAAAGATCCCCATGCTTGCCAACTTTTTCCCTGTAACCCAATATCCGGAAATCGTGCTTTTCATGAAGGCGGATGCTCGCTTCATTCTCGGGAAAGATGCCTGATTGCAAGATCCAGACGCCTTGTTCTTCACTGCTTCTTATCAACGCCTCCATCAAGAAGCTACCTACGCCCCGTCCGCGATAATCTTCATGTATATACACGCTCACTTCAGCTACCCCGGCATAAACGCAACGGCCCGAAACCGGAGAGAGCGCAGCCCAGCCCACTACATTTTTACCGATAACGGCCAGAAAGCGGGAATGCTGTATATGCGAACGATCCCATTCTTCCCAACTTGGTGCCTCCGTTTGGAAAGTAGCTTGCCCGGTAGCAATCCCTTGTAAATAGATCTCCCTTACTGCCGGCCAATCCGACTCCTCTATATTCCTAAGTTCCATTGATAAATCGTTATTTAACAACATCCCGAACCCGGTGTGCAACTTTGAACGGTGGTTAAATTGATCATTTGATCGGCCTCTTTTTCTTCCTGAACAGACGTACAGCACTCCCCGCCTTTTTCATCCGTGCCACAACTGCCACCACGACCGATGGCTTTGCATTGGGTGGCATCCGGAATAAGATTGACAATCAGGTTTTCTCCATCCGACAGCAACTCCCCGGGATATAGCTGACGGGTATCAAATTTCGCGTTGCCAAATTCGATCTTAACAATAGCCGAAGGGTTCAGCGGAAGTGATTTCTCCACCAGCTCTATAATGGACAACGCTTTACTCATCTTCATCGCTCTTTGCGCATCTCTAAGGGCAGGCTCCCACAGCTGCACGATCACTTCCGTCCACGCATTCATCACCCCACCACAGTCCACGGAAGTAATAGGTGCCTGCTTAATTTCTGTAATATGATAAGAACCGTCTACCCATTTATCCTGTGCATATTGAAACTGCAACGCGGCTTCCATATGCTCGCTCAGCTTCGTTCTAAATTCACCCCAATTCATTAGATTTTTCAGACTCATAATATTGCAATTTAACGATATATCAATATAAATTTTTTAGCAGCACTCCCCGCTGCTAAAAGTAAATGCGTTTAAGAAAGAACCAAGCTGATCCTTTAGGAGTTGCCAATTTTCTGGATGTATACAATAGCAAACGCTTACCCCTTCAATGGTCCCCTGTATTAAGCCTGCGTTTTTAAGCTCTTTCAAATGTTGGGAAATCGTCGCCTGTGCCAGTCCTAATTCTTCAACTAAATCTCCATTGATACAGGTTTTAGATGCCATGATGTATTGTAAGATAGCAATGCGGGCGGGGTGGGCAATTGCCTTTAACAGCACCGCTAATTTGTTCTGCTCTTCCGTAAATATCTCTGTTCTGGTAACCCCCATAACTCTATTATTTATTGCAATATTACGATACATTTTTGATAAATCAAAATCCAATATCAAATTGAGGGGGGAAGATTAGAATTAGGGAAAAGTGAATTGCTATAATCAAGTTGAAGACTTAGCTTAGCCTTATTTTTCCTCAAAAAAAAACAAAAGCGAGTAGGTACGGGTTGATGCTCAACTGAAACTGTTTCAAAAAGGACGGAATTTCAGGTAATTTTAAATCGAATAAATGCAACAGAAACTGTTCGACGATAACCGGCAATTGGTACTTCCAGGGGAACTGATGGATTATACGCCCGACTTTCTGAAAGAGTCGGAAGCGGATGAGCTGCTCACTCTCTTATTGCAAAATACGCCCTGGCAACAGACAAAAGTTAAGATGTACGATAAGGAGGTGCTTACGCCCAGATTAACGGCGTGGTACGGAGATCGTCCGTTACGGGCGGATGATCAGCGGGAACCAATCCCATGGATACCAGAGTTACGGGTGATCAGGCAGCGCATTGAGGCATTTACCGACATGGAATTTCAGGGGGTATTGTTGAACCTTTACCGGGATGGCAGTGATTCGGTGGCCTGGCACGCCGACAAGGATACAATACCGGGCCGCAAAACCGAAATAGCCTCTCTAAGCCTGGGCGCTGAACGAAACTTTGATTTCCGCAGGAAGCACGACCATGCAAGCCGCTATTCGATCAACCTGCAACATGGATCCCTTTTGCTCATGAAAGGCGATCTGCAACTGTATTGGGAACACAGGATAGCAAAATCAAACACTGTCATGGGGCCAAGAATAAACCTGACGTTCAGGAAGGTGGTTTCATAGGAAATCAGCTTTCTTTGTATTAAAGGATCCTATTCATATACCGTATTCAACTACTTTAAAAATATTTATTTAGATAAAGGCAATTTTACGATTTTGCAGCGACTGTCTATCAATCATTCAGATGGTTGAATGCTTCTGGCAGTAGCATGGCATCCTACTTTCTAAAATAAAAGGCTCTTAGATCTGCCGATCCGCTTACTGTGTTACTTTAAAAACGCCTTTACGTTTTTTACAAGTTCTTGAAATTAATTAAAGTGCCACCGGTTGGCGGCAGAACTGAATCGAACGGTAAAGTGATATCCTCCATCTTTGTGACAATCCAGCTTACATTTCATGAGCTAAGGTCAGTTGAAGGATCATTCCGGGAAGACCTCCAAAAGGCTCCATATTTGAAACAATACTCAAGAGTAAATGAAAAATGACTTGTAGGTTTTTCGCCGACATTGTGAAATTGTAAAAAGATTTTATCCAAACGTCTCCTCAATTGATTAGCTCTACATTTCAGTTCAATTTCCCACATTCTAAAAGCCATAAGCCTTTTTGCGACATAAGCAATCCTTCCTTAACTCGCTTCCCCGGATCTCCATTTGAAATAAAAGGTAGTTCCTTGCCCGGGTTCCGAACTGATATGGACGGTACCACCTTGTTTCTCCACAAACATTTTCACCAAGTTTAAACCGACTCTGTGGTTTCGTGGATGCAAAAGGATGGGAAACCAATGTCAAACTTGGCTATGACGACTTCAAGCTTTTCATCGGCTATACCTTTACGGGCGCCCAATCCGACGAAAATGGCAGGAAACGGCCGAACCCTTTAACAGCAAAGCACCGTTTGAACAACATACTGATATACACTTCTTCCAAGGCCTGATCAGTTGTACCGAGGTAAAGAGAAAAGCGTTAAACCGAGCGCAGCATAAAAAAGCCGTCCCGAAACTCGAGACGGCTTCCACAATATATGCAAAAATCAATTAGATCAACTTAACATTTACTGCATTGAGGCCTTTTTGGCCTTGTTGTACCTCAAAGGATACATCATCGTTTTCCCGGATATTGTCTATAAGACCTGATGAGTGAACGAATATTTCACGTCCGCCATCTGTCGGGGTGATGAAACCGAAACCCTTGGTTTCGTTAAAAAATTTTACTACGCCTTCTTGCATTGTATTAAAATAAATAAAAATATAAATAACTTTCGTAAAGATACACATAAATTACTGTTATGCAACTTTTTACCGAACAAAGTGTTTTCTATATGACGCTTTCGACAGGATTTCTAAGTGGAATGCTTTAAATATAAAAAAATAAATTTGTTGCCGTTTAGTCCAAAAACGCTGAATATTATGGATAATACTACCATCGATCTATCGTTATTTATTGCGAGGTTTGACCATGCGCTGAAACGTATAGTTGTGGATAGCTGGCCGTTTCAAATCTTTGAAGGACAGTGACTGGCTTAATTTGCCTAAAACCTGGAGTTTATTTCGCTGTCTTCGTTAACGTATCTTCAAATCCAAAGTGCAAGTTAAATGACCACTATTATCCGTAAGTTCGAAGCCATTACCGGAATAGAAGGACGGCGCTATGCACTCGGCGGAGTTACAGCCTCGGATATGGGAGCCCTTGCCGCGGAAGAGGCAATCGCACAAGCCGGAGTTGATCTAGAATCTATAGACCAGATTATTGTGGCACATAACTATGGCGACATGAAATATCCGGGCGCTCACCGGGATATGGTGCCCTCCCTTGCCTCAAAGGTAAAGCATAAACTGGGCACCCGGTGTATACCGTATGATATAATATTCGGCTGTCCGGGTTAACTACAGACGCTGATTCAAGCCGATCTGGCCATACGTGCGGGTGCGGCGACTACCTGTCTGGTCATCGGTTCAGAAAACATATCCCACGTGCTTGATGATACAGACCGTGACAGCATGATTTTTCCGCACGGTGCAGGGGCGTGTATACGGCAACGGTTCTTGAGGGTGACAACGGGATTATAAATACGTTGGTTCGGTCTGACACGGGAAACGAAATAGATTATATATTTTCAGGCGGAACGAATAAAGGAGACGAAACCAAACCGCGGTTCATCAAGATGCAAGGACGCTGATTTGGAAAACTCAGAAGGCTTAAGCGACGGCTTATCGTTTGTATCCATCGATTTGCTGAGATGGCAAAAACAAATACTTCCCAGAATAACAGAAGCAAGTACAGTGGCAACCTTTGTCAAAAAAAAGCGGTTTTGAGATTGTACTTTGGCCATGACTGAAGAAAAAACGTAGTCGCTTTCCTTCGGACTACGCTTTTATGAATTCAAGAATATGTGAGCGGTTTATTTGAAACAGGTAAAAAAACCTAATCGGCATGGCTAGGATCAAAAGTGTGGTTCATTGCAAGCTTTCGGAGTTTGCAATTGCCTTTTGTGAACAGCTCAACAATCTACTTAATGGATTACACACATTTTTGCTGTAGCAACGATCTGCGTTTAGTGGATTTCAACTTTTCCGTCTTACTCGGACTCATTTCCTATCCCCATTTAACAGCAGAGAAAATCGCCTTAAAAAATTTACGCCCACCTATGTAATAATTCCCGAAAGTTTTCCTTGTATTGCTCACCTACGGGAATGTGATTTGCACCAATTTCTACGCCATTGCGACTTATGGCGTCTATTTTTGCGTTCGACACAACAAAAGAACGATGTATACGGGTAAATTCATTTGGCGGTAATTTTTCCAATACCGACTTCAAGCTCGCCAAAGACATTAAAGGAGATTCGCTCTTGGATGTATAGACCTTTACATGTACGTCTTCAAACTAAATTAGACACATTAGGATGAAACCTTAAGGAGACTTTCGAGTTATAAATTTATTAATTTTTGT
>NZ_SBJH01000073.1 GCF_004368405.1 Olivibacter sp. XZL3 | reverse complement strand
CAAGAGAAATTAACAAAAATGTAAACGGCTCCGAAAAAATAGTGGCCTAGAAACTTGTAATTTATTAGAGTATATGAAAAGAATCATTTTTACGCTACTTATTGTCCTCGGTATCTTGGCGGTAATCGCCTGGGTATTGACTAATAACAAAAAGGAGAACCAGGCCAAAACGGATATTGTTGCAAAGGGCACTGGCGCTGTTGTCGTCCGTACCACCTCTGCCGCAAAATCGGCCATCAACCTCGATTTTTCAGCCAATGGAAACTTCGCAGCCTGGCAAGATTTGAGTTTATTAGCCGAAAATAGCGGTCGGGTTACCCGAATTTTGGTCAATGAAGGAACACCGGTTAATCGCGGACAAGTATTAGCTCGGATAGACGACGAATACCTCACGCTGGATCTAGAAGCTGCTGAAGATGCGCTGACGAAATTAAAGACCGACCAGCAGCGCTACGAAAGTTCTTTCAAAACCGGAGGGGTTACCAAAGCGCAGCTCGATGAGATCAATCTGAATGTACGTAATGCAGAAAATAAACTGCAACAAGCGAAACGTAGACTGGCCGATGCTTTTATTAAGGCCCCTATATCCGGTATTATCAACAAGCGCAATATCGAGGTAGGCACTTACGTGTCGCCCGGCACACAGCTTTTCGATATTGTTGATGTTTCCCGTTTGAAATTACTAGTTAATGCAAACGAATCACAAGTGGTAAACTTAAAAGTAGGCGACCCGGTTACCATTACAACAACAGTGTTTCCAGACAAAAAATTTACCGGAAAGATTTCCTTCATCGCGGCTAAAGCCGATAATACCTTGAATTACCCAGTGGAAATAGAAGTAGCAAATACAGGCGGCCAAGTACTGAAAGCAGGTATGTACGGTACCGCTACTTTTGATCTGCCGGAACAGCAACCCACCATTGTTATACCGCGAAGCGCCTTTATAGGAAGCGTAAGCAGCAATGAAATATTTGTACTGCAAAATGGGAATATCGCTCGCTTACGGAAAGTAACTGCAGGCAGAATTTTAGGAGAACAGGTGGAAATTATAGACGGACTGGAAGAGGGCGAGACCGTTATTACGAGCGGTCAAATAAATCTGGTTGACGGCACGGAAGTAAAGCCACAAGCAACCGAGAATGCGCAAAAAGAGGAAAGCGCTAAGTAATTGCTTTAAAAATAAATTATTCAAATGAAATCTACATGACTTACCCATCATGAAAAGAAATGAAATAAGTCATGTAACCTGCCTGCGGTAGGCAGGGCTTCATTGCCTTTTAAAAACAATTTATCCACCATGAAAATTGCTGAAATATCTATAAAGCGCCCTTCAATTGTTATCGTAGTATTTACAGCGCTAACTTTGCTGGGAATTATAAGTTACCTTTCGTTGAACTACGAAATGCTTCCTAAGTTTAGTCCGGGCGTTGTATCAATTTCAACCATCTACCCTGGTGCTTCTCCAAACGAAGTCGAAAATACGGTCACCAAGAAACTGGAAGACGCCGTTTCTTCCATGGAGAACATCAAGAAGCTGGAAGCGACTTCTTTTGAAAGTCTGTCGGTTATCACCATTACCTTAACCAGCGATGCAGACGTCGATTACGCAATCAATGATGCGCAACGCAAAGTGAATGCCGTATTATCGGATTTACCCGATGATGCCGAAACCCCTTCCTTAGCGAAGTTCTCTTTGGACGACTTACCGATTGTTACCCTCTCCGCCACTGCTAATATAGATGATGCGGAATTTTTTGACTTGATAGACAAACGCATCCAACCTATTGTCTCACGCGTAAACGGCGTAGCACAGGTAAATTTGGTGGGCGGACAAGAACGGGAAATCCAGGTAAACCTAAATGCTGCCAAATTGGAGGCTTATAACTTGTCGGCACTGGACGTCCAACAGATTATCTTAAGTTCGAATCTCGATTTTCCCACCGGAAGTGTTAAAACGCGAAATCAAGACATCATTATCCGGTTAGCCGGTAAGTACCGATCTGTCGAGGAACTCAGAAGTTTGGTGGTCAGCACGGCCAGTGACGGCGCCCAAATACGGCTGCAGGACTTGGCGGACGTACAGGACGCCCAAAAGGATGTTGAGAAGATCGCTCGCGTAGACCGAAGCAGCGCCATCATCCTTCAGATCATTAAAACCTCCGACGCTAATGCCGTGAAGGTGAGCGAAGGCGTGCGCGCGATTATCGACCGCCTCGAGGCCGACTATACAAAAGAGAACTTAAAAATACAGGTCGCAAATGATACTTCCGAATATACCCTTGAATCTGCCGATGCGGTTGTACACGACCTTTTTTTAGCGATTCTTCTGGTAGCCGTTGTCATGCTCTTTTTCTTACACAGCTTACGGAACGCGGTGATCGTTATGGTAGCCATACCGGCCTCTTTAATTGCCACCTTTATCGGCATGGAGCTCTTTGGCTTTACATTAAACCTCATGTCTTTACTGGGCTTATCCCTGGTTGTCGGCATTCTCGTCGATGATGCCATCGTGGTAATCGAAAATATTTATAGGCACATGGAGATGGGTAAAAACAAAGTGAGGGCCTCCTACGATGCGACGAAAGAGATCGGCTTTACCGTAGTTTCTATCACCATGGTTATTGTCGTGGTATTTTTGCCCATATCGATCAGTACGGGCCTGGTGTCTGATATTCTAAGAGAGTTCTGTGTGGTGGTTATGATATCAACCTTGTTAAGTTTGCTCGCTTCTTTCTCGATTGTCCCTTTACTTACCTCGCGTTTTGGCAAGCTGGAACGCATCTCGAACCGAACTCTTATCGGACGCTTCGTACTCTGGTTCGAAAAACAGCTGCATCGTTTTACGAACTGGGTTACGGACGTATTAAACTGGGCGCTCGATCATAAAGCCATTACCTTGGTGACCGTATCACTCCTGCTGGTCTCTTCATGCGGATTGACTTTCGGCGGCTTTATCGGAGCGGAATTCTTTGCGCAGGGAGACAGAGGTGAATTTTTGGTACAGATAGAGCTCCCCAAAGATGCTTCCATTGAACAGACCAATCAAATGACTCGTAAGGCGGAAGATTATCTAACAAACAAAAAAGAAATTGTTTCGCTAATTACCACAGTTGGTCAGTCGAGCGACAACTTAGGCGCCGATCAGTCAACCGCCTATAAAGCAGAAATTACCGTGAGGCTGGTACCTAAAGACCAACGGAGCGATGCCTCCAACATCTACGCCGCCAAGCTGAAAGGAGAAATCGAACATTTACTGGTAGGTGCAAAGGTTAAAACCGTACCGGTAAGTATTTTAGGGATGGCCGAACAAGCACCTATTGAGATGGTTGTAACCGGCTCGGACCTAGACAGCGTGTTGGCTTATGCAGAGAAAGCACGCGCCTTATTAGCTGAGGTGCCGGGTGCTGCCGAAACAAAATTATCAGTAGAAAGTGGCAATCCGGAAATTACCGTGGAGGTAGATCGCGATAAGATGACGGCGCTCGGCTTGTCTCTCCAAAGTGTCGGAGGAACCATGCAAACGGCATTCAACGGCAATACCGACGGAAAATACCGCCAAGGCGAATATGAATATGACATCAATATCCGCTTTGGAGATTACGACCGCAAAAATATAGACGACGTAAAGAACCTTTCTTTTTCGAATAAAGATGGTAAGTTGATCAAACTCTCACAGTTTGCGGAAGTAAAAGAAGGGTCAGGACCGAGTCAGCTTGAACGCAGGGATAAGAGCACCTCGGTTAAGGTTCAGTCACAGGCGGTAGGTCGCCCGTCTGGAACGGTGATCCAAGAATTTGAAGAAAAAATGCAACAGCTGCCTCGGCCCACCGGCGTGAATTACGTCTGGGGCGGCGATATGGAAAATCAAGAGGAAGGTTTTGGCTCGCTGGGTATAGCGCTCATGGTATCCGTACTGTTAGTTTATTTCATTATGGTTGCCTTATATGACAGCTTTATCTATCCCTTAGTCGTGATGTTCTCCATCCCACTTTCCGTAATCGGAGCTTTGTTAGCCTTGGCTTTGACCAATAATTCACTGAACATCTTTACCATTTTAGGGCTGATTATGCTTATAGGTCTGGTTGCCAAAAATGCCATCATCCTGGTCGACTTTACAAACCAAATGAAAGCAGAAGGCAACAGTACACGGCAGGCTTTAATCTACGCCAATCATGCACGTTTACGCCCCATTTTGATGACTACCATAGCCATGGTAATCGGGATGCTTCCCATTGCCCTCGCCGCCAGTGCAGGTTCAGAGTGGAAAAACGGGTTGGCTTGGGTCATCATCGGCGGCTTAATCAGTTCGCTGTTCCTCACCCTGATTATCGTTCCGGTCGTTTATCAGGTTGCCGATAATATACTCCATCGCTTCGGATGGGATAAAAAGGGCACACCGATAGAAGATCTCATGGTGGCGGAATATGAGCACAAAGACGTAAAAGAATACGAAAGTAACCATTAAAGCGGCACAGTGCCCGGGCTTGGTGAAGGGGAGTCGAAGCATCTATATGTTAATCGACGTCCTCTTTGCTTCCGCCTATACGACCAGTCGTCATAAATAAGTAAAACCTCGATAAAGAACTAACAATCAACTGCTACATATCCTACCTTTGCCTCTAGCTTAACAAAAAACTAACATACACAAATGTCGGCAGGTACAGCAGTTAATAAAAATACGGTTCGCAGATTTCAAAAAATAGCGCTTTTCGAAGGAATTTCTTTTATTCTATTGGTATTTATAGCCATGCCTTTGAAGTATTGGGCCGATTTTCCCCTGGCTGTCAAGTACATGGGCTGGCTACACGGCGTTCTCTTCATCGCCTATGTATTTGCGCTGATCCAATGCTGGACCGAGTATAGTTGGAAATTTGGAAGGGTGATCGTGTTTTTCGTTGCCTCTCTATTACCCTTTGCTCCATTTTTTGTCGAAAAGAAACTGCAGTCAGAAACACATTAAGGGTATAAGCAATCATCAAGACGGGGTTAAGACGGGTTAACGCGTCGTCTTGGTTCACGAAGCACAACCTACTCAAGCTGCAAGCAGATACAGCGAGGAAGTTGGAAAACACCTTAAAGGCCTTCAATCAACAATACAACAATAGGATGATTAACGATCAGCTGGTTTATTGACCTTTTGATTCGTATATAACCTGAGATCGGATATTGCTTTGCAGAGATGGCGACCGTTAAGGCCGGTCGCCCGCAAAAGCGTATGTAATTTCCGTTTTTCCATGAGGGGCAGGATTTCCGCTCTCATCGAGATTTACGAACACCAGCTTATCGATGGTGAGAATACTCTTCCTGGTGATTTTGTTCCGTACTTCACAGGTGAGTGTAATAGACGTGTTTCCGAAATGCGTAGCCTGGATCCCCAATTCTATGATATCGCCTGCTGTTGCTGAACTCACGAAGTTGATCTCCGAGATGAACTTTGTAACTACTTTGGAATTTCCCAATTGTACAATCGCATAAATAACCGCTTCTTCATCGATCCACCGCAACAACGTGCCGCCAAACAGCGTTCCGTTCGGATTCAAATCTTCGGGTTTTACCCATTTCCGTGTATGAAAATTCATGTGTTAAAGCGTAAGGTATAAGGATAAAGGCATGAGGCATAAGGCGTAAGGTATAAGGCGATGGTGCCATTTACCGTAAACCTTACACCCTACGCCTTTTACCTATTAAATGTGAATAGCTCTATTACCTGTAGCGGCTAAAGCAGCTTCTTTAAATGACTCCGTGAAGGTAGGATGCGCATGGCAAATACGTGCGATATCCTCAGCGGAAGCGCGGTATTCCATTGCCACAACGGCTTCTGCGATCATATCGGCTGCCCGCGGTCCAATCATATGAACGCCGAGAATTTCGTCGGTACTGGCATCAGCCAACACTTTAACAAAACCTTCGAGATCCATGCTGGCACGCGCTCTTCCACTTGCTTTGAACGGAAAAGAGCCGGCTTTATACTTTACGCCGTCCTTCTTCAGCTGCTCTTCCGTAGCGCCCACACTGGCAACCTCGGGCCAAGTGTATACAACGCCGGGAATAAGATTATAATTAATATGCGGTTTTTGTCCTGCGATTAATTCTGCTACATAAACGCCTTCCTCTTCTGCCTTGTGTGCAAGCATGGCACCGCGAATAACATCACCTATTGCATAAATACCTGCTACCGGTGTTTCTAAATGTTCATTCACAGGAACCTTTTTACCCCTTTCTTCCAACTTAATGCCTACAGCTTCCAGGTTAAGGCCCTCGGTATAAGCGGTACGTCCTACCGCCACCAAACAATAGTCGCCTTCAACGGTCACCGGATTTCCTTTTGCATCTTCGGCAGTTACTGTTACCGTTTTTCCCTTTACGCTCGCACCGGTAACTTTATGGCTCAGCAAAAATTCGAAGCCTAGGCCTTTCAGCGACTTCTGCAATTCTTTACCTAACCCTTTATCCATCGTCGGGATAATAGAATCAAGGTATTCAATAACCGTCACTTTAGCGCCCAAACGCGCATATACTGAACCAAGCTCTAAACCGATCACACCGCCACCGATCAATACGAGGTGTTTAGGCACTTCCGTAAGGTTTAAAGCTTCCGTTGACGTGATGATTCTCTTTTTGTCAATCGTTAGGAACGGCAAAGAAGCAGGCTTTGAACCGGTCGCGATAATTACATTTTTTGTAGTGATCTCTTCTGTTGATTGGTCGTCTTTGGTAATTTTGATCGTATTTTTATCAACAAAAGAGCCGACACCTTGATAAGTAGTTACCTTGTTTTTTTTCATCAGGAAGGTAATACCATCCGTTGTTTGCTCTACTACGCCATTTTTACGTTTCACCATTTGTTTCAGATCAACCTTTAAATTGCTTAAGTTGATACCGTGTTCCGCAAAATGTTTATTCGCATTGTGATAATGTTCGCTCGAGTCGAGCAGTGCTTTCGAAGGGATACATCCTACATTTAAGCAGGTTCCCCCTAACGAACTATATTTCTCAATGATGGCGGTCTTTAACCCTAGTTGGCCACAACGGATCGCGGCTACATAGCCTCCAGGTCCGCTGCCTATTACTACGACGTCGTATTGCATGGATATATTTATTTTCTTATCAATTTACAGAAACAGCTATCGATTCCATCCTTTATACTCAAAGATATGATGTCAAACGTGATCGATAGTCAAAGGTAAAAATTCTCAAAGCTAATTCCTTACAAAAGCGCGATTTGAATGATAAAACTTAAATAAAATTGACTTTCTTTTTGGCTATAGAAAGAAAAAGCCCTGCAAAGATGATCCTTACAGGGCTGTTCGATTATTCTTTAGCTTTTTATTCCGCTACGATTTTGCCCTGCATTGTTCCCCAATGCCCGGGAAAACTACAGATAAATTCGTACACGCCTGCTTTAGGTAGTGTAAATTCGATTTCGTCGGTTTGACCGGGGCCTAAAAGTTTGGTGTGCGCGATGATAGAAGAAGCAAAAGTTGAAGGAATGTATTCATCATCCTTCGCTTTGAAAGCTTCGCCGCCAAAAGCAGCAACATCTGTCCCTTGATCCAACACAACCGCATTGTGTCCCATTGACTCAATCGGCTGTTCACCAACGTTCTTTAATGTCAGCTTCACCTTTTCTCCAGCTTTTACCTTAAACAAATCTTTATCGAATCGCATATCGTCAGAAGCCTGAAGCTCAATGTGGCTGGTAACCTGTACATTTTCTATACCAGGAACGCTCGCCGCCGGAGTTTCAGCAGGTGTACTCGAAGCAGCTGTTTCTTCATGTTCGTGGCTAGTACTGTTGTTTTCTCCACCTCCACAAGCTGCTAAAAACAATGCCGCCGCAAGAGCCGGCACGATAAATACTTTCTTCATTTCTTTTCTTTTTTGTTTTTCTTATTAGCTAATTACAAACTTATTAATAATTTATCAAAATCCTTCGCTTCTCTTGAAATTGTATAAAGCTATAAGCGTTAGGCCGTAGGCCATAGCTAACCGGCAACTGACAACCGGCAACTGACAACCGGCAACCGGCAACTGACAACTAAAGAACCGGATGGCGCTCGAAGGGCTTTGTACGATCAAAAAGGTACCGATAGGTATGATGGGTTTTGTAAACGCGCGCCCCTATCTGTTGTGCTAAATTCATCATCTTCGGGTTAAAGTCGCCTATCCAGTTCATTTGCAACTCCTCATAGCCCGTCTTCGCTTTTTTACCTACAATCACCCGGGCAGATTCCATTACTAAACCAACTTCAACCCCTTTACGTTGATGTGCCGGCACCACGCCGAAAACAATACCAAACAACGTCTTGCAACGTTTAAACCATTTATTCCACAGGAGGATCAGCAATCCCTTTAACCCGACTTTCCCTTTCACATACTTAACGACAAGCTGGTTTACATCCGGAATACTGATAAAAAAGCCAACGGCCTCCCCTTCGTAATAAGCAAACCATAAGCCTATCGGATCGATGATGGATTTCAGATCCTTCATCAGTTTATTTGCCTGCATCTCCGTCATTTCACCGATGCCGTCATGGTTGACCCAAGCTTGATTGTAGACCGTTCTGAACTGCTGGGCAGCGCGCGCCAATTCATTTCGCTTTATGTAATCAAAATGGTAACCCTTCATACCCAGAATTCGTTTGGCCTTTGCAGCGTACCGATCTTCAATTTTCTCATCAGTTAGTCGACGGTAGGTATACTGCTTAAAATATACCTGGAAGCCGTATGCTTCAAAAAGCCTTTGGTAATACGGCGGATTGTAGTTACTGCAATAACAGGGCTGCACAAAACCATCCACCAACAGTCCCCACCAGCGTTCCCGACTTCCGAAATTGATAGGGCCGTCCATCGCTTCCATTCCCCGCTCCATTAGCCATCCTTTTGCCGTGTCAAACAATTGGAAAGCGGCCTTTTCATCATTGATGCATTCAAAAAAACCACAGCCCCCGGTTGGCTGTGCATAGTTTTTAGCGGTTACTTGGTCAAAAAAAGCCGCAATACGCCCAATCACCGTGCCGTTGTCATCAAACAACAACCACCGACAGCAATCTCCAATTGAAAACAGTCCGTTTTTTTGTGGATTGAATACATTCTCCACATCATCGTCTAAAGGTCGTATATAGTTTTTATCGGCAGCGTATAAGGATAAAGGCATCTCCAAAAAAACTTTTGCCAGCGAAGGGGTATCTACCTTTTTAATTTCCATTCTTTCTCTTGTACGTCTATCAAAATCAGCCAAGACGCTTACATCTTCTCTATGGAGACAACCTATTCTTTGTTTCGGTATATCCAGGTGAATGATGGGTTGTAAACATAAGCTGGTTAAGGCACTTACTTTATCTGTATAAAGTAAAAAGATACAATATTTGTTTTGACGCAAACTTAAATAAATTGCTCTTATGGGCAAAAAGCGCTCATGGAAATAAAGATAAAAAAAATGCAACGTTTTCCTACCTTGTGCGTCTTATTATAAAAGCTTGGTTGGAATCTGGATGGTGCAGTGGAATTAAGATAGGCCTTGGACACGACAGATTCGAAATCCAACCTAGCTATTATAACAAAGCTGCTTGGATGCAAAAACGTGGGGGCAGCTCCCTACTTTAAAACAATCTCACATTTAAATAAATTACGCAAATGAAAAAGTTACTAGGATCGCTCGGATGGCTGACCATATTACTGCCCTTTATGTGTATGGGCATTGCGCACGCAACATTGTTAAACCGGCTTGACAAGGAGAGTCGGGATGTAAGCGGCTTTAACAGCATACAGAATAATGGCAGCTTTCATGTATTTGTTAAAATAGGAAGTACCGAGTCGCTCGAGCTAGAGGGCGATCCGGATGTGCTGCAGCAGATTGAAACGGTAGTAGAGCAAGGAGCACTAAAAATCCGTATGAAAAAAAACCTGAAGTTGTTTTCAATGAATACCGGCCGGGTATCGGTATATATTACGGCGAAGCAACTGACCGGGCTATCGCAGAGCGGTTCAGGCAAAATTGAAGTGGCCAATCCGATTACCTCGTCCGAACTGAACACCAAAGTAAGCGGATCAGGCAATATCACTTGCACCGCCAAGGTAAAAGACTTTGCCGCCTCCGTTAGTGGTTCCGGACAGATCGATGTGCAGGGCTCTACCGAGAACAACGATATCCGAATCAGTGGATCTGGAAAATTCAACGGTGCCAAATTAACCGCCAATAACACAAACGTACATATAAGCGGCTCGGGCGATGCCTATATTTTTACCAATCAAGAGCTTAATGCCAAAATAAGCGGCTCCGGATCCGTCCGCTACGCCGGTAGCGTGAAAAGTGTAAATGCCAGCACTTCGGGATCCGGTAAAGTAAGGAGGTTATAGCTTAAAGGGGGAAGGTGTAAGGTGTAAAGGGTAAGAGAGTAGTGTCTTGTCCTGATATAGGTTGACAGTTTATTATTTACAAACTGACAAGCATGATGGCGAAATTACAGAGAATGACCGT
>NZ_SBJH01000091.1 GCF_004368405.1 Olivibacter sp. XZL3 | reverse complement strand
TCATCAGTTGGACTGAGATACTAACTCGATAGAGGGGTCAGTATGTCCAGCGGAGGGGTCAACATCAACATTATATCCATTCACTAATCCTCTTCCGGAAATATACGGAATAGTATCCGATAACCTTCTTTTTATTTGGGAAACATGGCTAGGCAGATAGATCTGGTAATCGTCGCCCAGTACGGAAATAATATGGGCATGGGGCGGAACAATAAATCCCGTCCCGCCCCAGCACATGATGCTATCGATCTCTTTGCCGGAAGAATTGGTAATCTCATTGGATAAAAGTGTTTTTCGCTCTTTTGAAAACACTTCTGGCCGGCCATCCTTTCGAATAGCGAAGCCATTTATTATGTTGATTCCAAATCTTCCTGCCAGTTCATTAACAGAGGCACCGCATGGCATATGATCCGTTACAAGAAATAAGCTTCCTCCGTCGGCTACCCAATGGGAGAGTTCGTTTATTTCGTCTTGAGAAAAAGCTGATCTCGCCGGCAGATCCCAGTCTTCCATATCATACATCGCATTTACGGTTACATAAATCTTTGCTTTTTTTAAAAGCTCAAAAGTCACTTTTTCTTTGCTGCTTACTACTTGATAGCCGTCACTTGCAAGTAGTTTACCAAAAGCGGAATAGGCTCCCTTTAATGTCGACGCATTATTATGTGCTTCATCAAATACAATTAGGGGACCGTTTCCTATCTTGTATACCGGAACCGAAACTGGGTAGTTAAAGTTTTCGTCTGCCACTTGCTGTGCTATTCCGTCAGATGTACAAAAAATAACCATATGCCAAAGGAAGAAAATTCGACTAACTGTCTTTTGTATCATAATTGTTTATTTTGCTTTTAGCCATATATCGTCTTCAAAACAGATAACCTGCATTGCTTCTTTATCACTTAATAAAAAAGTGAGCGGGAAAGCAACTAGTCAGTCTTAACACGATTATATTCTTCTGATTTCTCCACTTCTTTACGGCGTGTTTTTCCATCGGTTCCGCCAAAATTATAGGTAAAAGAAAGTCTGAAATTTCTGCTTTCAATTCGTTGTTTCAAGTTGATGTCGATATCCTGATAATGAATCCTGGCCCGGGTTTGGTCGGTATAAAGAATATCATTTGCATTTAAATTGATTTTTCCTTTTCCTCCCAATACGGTACGTTGTAAACTCAAATTTAAACTGCCCTTACTTTCGATTAATGCAAACTCGTTCAAGGATTTACTGATATAGTATCCAGATGCTTCAAACGTCCATTTTCGATCAAACCGATAAGCAAGCTGTAGGAAAGAAAGTACATTCCATCGCTGTTGATCAAACACTCCGTCTAAATAATGCGCCCGATATCGATTTGACATGATTTGATTGCTGATGTATCCTTCGGTATTCGGAATAAACGTAATCGGTAAATTTAATTGGGCTGAAAAGTTTTCGTATCTTCCAAGATTATCCGGCATGGTATAGGTCACATTTCCAATTTGCTGGGGAGCATTTTGAAAAATAACAGCTGTTCGGATATTGTAGGAGAGCAGAAAGAACGGCTGATTCCTAAATGTCAGCGCAAGCCGGTATTGGTTTGCCGTCTCCGGTTGCAATAGCGGATTTCCCCTCGTATAGGTTAGCGAATCAATGTACCGTATAAAGGGATTTTGCTGCAGATAGCTCGGTCGATTAACGCGTTTGCTGTATTGAAATACTGTTCCAAACGTCTTCGAGATATTTTTTTTAATAAATAGAGAAGGAAATAATTGCAAATAATTTCGATCTAACACTTCCACCCCTTTTTCATCCCCTGTCGCTCTGGTTTGTTCCGCACGCACGCCCAACTTCACTTTCGCGAATTTAAAACGTCTTTCAAGGGACAGGTAGGCCGCATTGATGTTTTCTTTATATGCAAAGTCTGTACTCGTCTCGCTGTCTATCACGCCATTTCTCAAAAAACGCAGGCCGTTGTCTATTGTTGCATAACTTGTCTTTGCCCCCAGTGCTAGCGTGTAGTCGGTAAACACCCTTTTTGTGAAGTCCGTTTTGGCAACAAAGAGCTCAATCGGGTTGCTTATCGTTTGATGGTTCACATAATGATCGCCCATATCGAGCACGTTGTCGTACTCGCCGGCACTATTGATTTTGAATGCTGAGTACTCCACATCAGCAGACAATTTTCCTCCTACGGTATCCACATGCAATTGCCATCCAACAGTCAAGCTTGTATTGTGCTGCTTCTCATTCAAATCGATTAAACTGCTGAATGAGCTGATTTTGGCACCGCTGTTAGCCAACAGTTCGTCCGTTACATTATTACTTTTCTTGCTTATTGCCCTGTTTAGTGTACTGATGCCGACACTCAGCGTATTCTTTTTTGTCAAATAAATGTCCCCACCAAATAGCACATGGTGGTTCTTCGCATGCCAAGGTGTATAGGAACTTTGATAAAACAAAACGGAGTCTATCGTTCGCTCAAATTCTTTATAGTCAAACACGTTACTATAAAAATAGTTATAGTAACCATACAGGCTTACCTTATCGGTACTATAATTTAGGCTGATAGAAGGGCTAAGTGTATTAAAGTTCCTATCCACCTTATCCCTTCTTTTATGATAGATACCCGTTCCTCCCAGCATATTTAGGCTTCCGCTCCAACCATCGGCTTTCTTTCGCTTCGTTACAATATTAATTATACTCCCTCCAGCCGCTTCATAACTGGCTCCTGGATGTGAGATTACTTCCACTTTTTCAACATTGGCAGCACTCATTCCCTTCAGCGCTTGTGAGACATCGTTGTATCTAGACTCCCTGCCATTGATCAGAATAGTTGCACTTCCAGTACCTGCTAATGCTATCTTATCATCTGAAACTAGAAGACCGGGAATTCTTTTTAGCAGCTCGAACGTTGAAAGTCCAGATGCGGAAGGAATTTGATTAACGTTAACGACTAAGCGGTCAGCTTGTTGCTCAAACACATCTTTCGATGCAGTTATCGACAACTCGTCTAAATTGATGACATCCGCATACAACGTAATTTCAAGCGGTGCGTTTTCATCGATATCCAATGCGATTTCCCTTGTTTCTTCCTGATATCCCATCGCGTTAGTTTTCAAAAGAAGCGTTGCATTTCCGTTAATGGAGAACTCAAACTGTCCGTTTTGGTCACTGAATGTTGAATCTCGTATTTGGTTATCGGATGAACTTATTCGGATAGCGGCATAAGGAATTGGCTTTCCATCTTCACTAACAACAACGCCAGTTAGTTTAGTTTGAGCAAATAATGTAAGGTGGGTTAAAAGAAAAATAATAGGTAAGAAGAATTTCATCGGCATTAATAAATTAACTGATATTCTCATCGCCGTCTATTTTGCTTTTAGCCATATATTGTTTTCAAAAGAGATAACCTGCATTGCTTCTTTATCACTTAATAAAAAAGTGAGCGGAAAAATACCATCATCGCTTAGGAAGGTTTCTGATCTGGGCGTAAAGGCAATGTCTTTATTGTCCCATAGCTGTTTTAACATCAGTCCCTTTGCCGAAGATCGGATTTCTATCCCGAGGCTAGTGTCATCTTTTAAAACATAGGTTCCTTCGAGCCCTTTTATTTGTGCTGCCGACAGCTGTTTGATTATTGTGGGATTAAACCCGACTTTTGTTGTCATGATTCTTCCCAATAGTCTGGCATGGGTAAACTGACCGGAACTACCTTTCAGAAATTCGATTTTGTGGCCTTCCTCTTTTGATTCAAAGTTTGTTTCATGTGCAATAACACCTGTATGAGTGGATGCCTGTGCGAAACATGTCGGTGAAAGAAATGCGCTTATTAATAAAATGCTGCTGATAGCCGTGGCGATTTCGATGGCGATTGCAGACTTGAATGCGTTCCTTGTTTTCATCTTTTTACTTTTTTAATTGTTAATGAGAGCTCGATGTAAATATTTATTGGCCTGTATGTCAATAATATTGGCATCTCGGTTTCATAATTATTTTTTATGATGCAATGATAACTCTTCAGCAGTTAGAAGAAGTTCGGATGGATGCAGATGAACAGCATTGCTGACAAAGGGTAGAAAGTGGTGATAAAAAGGGGGAATAAACAGGCGTACGTGCTTACTCCGGTTTCGGGGGACGATTTGTGTTTCACTTCCGAAATGATTCAGCGCATAAACAGATAAAAGATGGGGAAGGTATCGTCCTTAAAACCAAAGAAGAACTGGACGCATACTTCGATAGCCTGTAATGTACACCGTCATTATATCACGCAATGCCGAAATAGACTTAAGGGCATTGAAGAAATCAGAACCGCAAGTATAAAAAAAAAGGCGGTATCTCTCATTAAAGAACTTGCAGAACACCCAAAAACTGGTAGAGGCAAACCGAGTTGATTTAAGTTTGAGTGATAAAGGAGGTTTGTTTTATTAAAGCAAATATAAAATAATAATTGATCGTTCAAATTAGTAAGGTGAATTTTAGAACGAATGCAGCCCGCTTAATACCCAACAGGTGGAAACATGCTTATCGCTTTTTTCCGAAACTCTTTGGGGCTTATTTTTCTGATTGTTTTGAAATAGTGTGACAAATGGCTTACGTCCGTAAAGCCAAATTCAACGGCAATTTCTTTTATTGTAAGTGTAGGAACGGCAAGGCGTTTCTCTACCAGCTTGATGCGGTATTCGCTTACATAATCCCCGTAAGGGATACCGAAATTACGTTTAAAATAGGCGCTGAAATAAGCGGGGGCGATATGGAAATGTTTGGCAATATTTTTCGTAAGCAACAGCTGCGGTTCGTAAATGTGCTCGTGAATGTAGGAAATTAACTCTTCGTTGCCAGCTTGTCCTTTGTCCACACGAATGCTAAGTTTCATAGCCGCTTCGCGTATTAGTCCGAAAATAGACAATAACTGATAATAGACCAAAGGCGACGAAGCGATGTCTTTTCGATTATTGTACGCTACAATATTGTCAATCGTATTGCGTAGAATGGATGCGCTAAGCTCGTCCATTTCGAGTTTCACTTCTTTCAATAATTTGTTGCGCATAATTTCTTCGGGACAAGAAAAAAATAATGCGTCTGGGCGGTGTTGTTTGTGGTTGGCAAAGTAACTGTCAGTAAATTTGATGAATGTAAATGTTGAGCGCTTTTTCACATCAAAATAATGTTTGTCTTCCGGACTTACGATAAAAATATCGCCCGAACTATACGGAAAGCGGTTATTGTTCAAAATGTGGATGCCGTAGCCTTTGCGGATATAAATCATTTCGTAGAATGAGTGTTTGTGCTTCGGCAGAGGGAATGTCTCTACGTTCCACTCGGTTATTACCAATGTTTCAAATTGTACCCTCCTCATGACAGTTACTGGTGGTTGTGTTGTAAATATACAAACTTATATCTAAGATATACAAAGTTTGACAATCGTTGCGACTTTAACTTTGCGCAGCAAAAAAATTAGAAATGAGTACAAACCAGGATCTCAACATCATGTCCAAAGCAACCGATCGTCATAAAATCGTCTACCCGATTTTGTTTATGATCAGTCTTTCGCATTTATTAAATGACTTACTTCAGTCGATTATCCCATCTATCTATCCGATCATCAAGGATGAATTTCAATTATCATTTGCACAGATCGGTATGATAACGTTTGTTTTTCAAATGACGGCTTCCATCTTTCAGCCCTTTGTAGGAGTCTACACAGATAAAAAACCTAATCCGAGATTTTTAGTTGCGGGCATGACCTTATCAATGGCGGGGCTGCTGTTCTTGGCTTCTGCACATGCTTACTTCGTACTGCTTTTTGCGGTCGCCTTAATCGGTATGGGATCTTCGGTGTTCCACCCTGAAGCTTCGCGGGTGGCACGACTTGCTTCTGGCGGACAAAAGGGATTGGCGCAATCTATTTTTCAGGTAGGTGGTAATTCGGGAACAGCTATCGGACCGCTATTAGTCGCATTCATAGTACTGCCATTGGGACAAAGTTATGTAAGCGTCTTTGCCGTTCCCGCTTTTGTCGGAATGATCGTTTTATGGAAAATCGGAAACTGGTATGCCGGGCAATTGGCTATGGGCAGAACTTCGAAAAAGGCAGTCGTTGCAACTAATGTCCCTTTGTCTCCTAAACGTGTTACGTTTTCCCTCATTGTTCTGTTGATACTGGTGTTTTCAAAATATATTTACTTGGCATCTATCAACAACTATCTTACCTTTTTTCTTATAGAAAAGTTCCAAGTGTCGGTAAAAGACGCTCAAGTGTGTTTATTTGTTTTTGCGGCTGCTGTTGCGGCAGGAACTATTTTAGGCGGTAGATTGGGTGATAAATATGGGCGGAAGAACATTATTTGGATTTCTATTTTGGGCGCAGCGCCTTTTACGCTGTGTCTGCCTTATCTTCCCTTCGGCTGGACCATTGTTTTTATCGTCTTCATCGGTTTGATTATTGCTTCCGCATTTTCCGCAATTTTAGTCTTTGCGACGGATCTTATGCCCGACAAAGTTGGTTTGATCGCCGGATTGTTTTTTGGTTTTTCGTTCGGAATGGGAGGTATTGGCTCTGCGATGCTTGGTGCATTAGCCGATAGCAGCGGTATCGAATATGTGTTTAAAATTTGCGCTTTTCTACCGCTTATCGGAATAATTGCAGCTTTCTTACCTAAAATATCAAGAGGATAGCTTATATCTCATCTTAAAAGTTTAAAATCTAGTGTACTTGATTTTATTTTAGAGGGCCGGTAGCATTTGATAGTAATGTTATTTTTTATGTAATTGTTGCTTAACTTTACCAATCGCGTTACGATAAAACCTAAAATTTGGGTCTTATCGTAACACAAAAGGTAATATGGAGGACGATGTGGTGGCCGTTTTTTATTGAAAGCGATTAAAATTCTCGATTTTTATTTAAGTTTGTATACAAGAAACAACACTTTCTACCATATGTCAATAACGAGAGAAGAAGAACTAGTTGGGATGAGAAAAGTTAGTGAAGCCGTTGCCTATACGCTAAAAGAAATGCGTAACTATGCTCAACCTGGTATGACAACAAAACAATTAGATATGTTTGGAGCAAAAGTGCTTTCGGACTTTGGCGCCAAGTCTGCACCATATTTAACTTATGGTTTCCCGGGGTGGACTTGCATAAGTGTTGACAATGAATTTTGTCACGGTATTCCTTCGGAAGAGCGAGTATTAAAAGAGGGAGATTTAATAAACATTGATGTTTCAGCAGAACTTGATGGATTTTGGGCAGATAATGGAGCTTCTTTTGTTCTTGGAAAAGACATTTATCACCATCAAAAATTAGTTGACGCCTCCAAAGAAATTTTGAGAAAGACCCTCAGTAATATCAAAGGTGGTGTGAAAATTTCAGATATTGGGCACTTAATGGAGACCGAAGCAAGAAAAAGAGGCTTCAAGGTGATTAAAAACCTGGGTGGGCACGGTATCGGTAGGAATTTACACGAACAACCTGAAGAATTAATGAATTATAAAAACAGATTTGACCAACGTAGGTTTAAGAAAAATTCTGTCGTGGCCATTGAAACATTTATATCAACTTCTTCAACCTATGCCGAAGAACTTAATGATGGCTGGACAATGGTTGGCAATAGAGGGGGATATATGGCACAACACGAACATACTATTATTGTCACTGAGGGAAGCCCAATAATCCTTACAGAGATGAACGAGATATTAAATTGACAAAACTAAAGCAAGGGCGATTTCGGTTGACCCCGAAATCCAATAGGCACACGGATATCGAACTTACAGTCCGAGGTAAAGGAAGTAACGAGTTACAACTGAAGAATCCCATTTTTTCTATTGTTTAGTTATCCTGAACTGTTTGAAAGAGTGCGTTTGTTCAATCGTACTTCATGAATTTCATTATCGACCGTTTCTCAATCGAAGAAGCCATAACAGCTTCTGCTAAAGTTGCCTATCTGACTTTATTACTGAATAAGGAAAATCAGGAAATAGAACGGTTCAAAAATCCGTTGGAAATGAAAGATTGGCTGATTGAAGATCCAACCTACAATAAATTGAATAAGTTAAAAAAACCAATCCGGAAGCGTTTTTCTATTGGTATAAACCAATTAACGATTAATCTATAATCAATCCTGAGAGCTATGAACAAACGGACTTTATCAGAAAGAGATATTTGAACGAAATTTATCACACCTGCTTTGGAAAATGCAGGATGGGGTGTTACTCATATTCATTCTTATCGATGTAATTAATAAGGAATGGCTCTATATATCGATAGCACAAGCTTGATGATCAACTCCTATTTTTTGTGCTTTTAGATGGCTTGTTAATGTTCTTTCGGCTTCTCTTTCTCCAACACACCAATCAACTTCGCGAGAAGTGCATTTTGTTCTCGGCGTACATTAAGTGATCGGTTTATCCATCCGTCAATGATACGGTAAAAAATGTAGATGATGAGTGCAATGACGCCTAAGTAAATTGAAAGGACTAAGAATGTGTAGTACATAACAAAGGTTATTTTGGTTTAACATTAATAATAAAGTTTTTCGATCGTATGATGATACGTTGATTATTTCGACTTTTTACTTTTCGCAATAGGCTTTATAAGCCGGTAATATTCTTCAGGTCTACCTCGCTTACCTTCGACTTTATTGGTTTTTCCAGTTTTTTCCACAATTCCCTCAAGGTCCTTTTTAAACCGGTCTGTTATCTGTTTATAATCAGTTAGACCCAGGTTGAATTTTGAATCTACTTTATTGCCGATTTCAGAGGGTAGGAAAACGTACCCAACTTTATACTCGGAGAGTACGACGCTTATCTTTTCCGTTAAGTCCAGCGAGGTATAAGTCTTTGGAACGGGGTGACCTACCTTTTTTCTATACGCAATTCTTTCTTTAGTTCTATCAGGTAGGGAATCAAAATTCGGCATTGAATGATTGGGGTTTCCGAATTCGAAATACCTCAGCCCAAAAATTTGTGATATAGATTCGAGGGTTTTTAGTACGGCCCCTCTAGTTCCGTCCAATAGGCCTATTATAGCATCTTTATTTGAACCGATTAAGAAAGCGATGTCAACGTCTGCCAACCCAAAGGCGTCCATATACTGGCTAAGTATTATTGAATATTCTTTCGATACGTTAACTTTCATTAAATCGTTATTTAGTAGAAATAGTTTTTGTTTTTCTAATAAACTATTTATATTTGCATTACATTATAGCGAGACAAGTAGGGTAGGCCGCGAAGGTCTACTATTTACGATGTTGCTCATGCAAGAAAACCGCTAATTTTCCCCATGAGTCGACCGTGAACTCGCCCTTTTATTGAATTGTGTTACCTTTGTTGTACCATATTCAATAGGGTGGGTCTCATGTTAGACTTTGGGGGAGCCTTGACGAAGTCAAGGAGGTTCTTAGCGGTACCACTTGCCAAAGCATTGAGACTCACCTTATTGTTTAAATAAGTCTATTTTGCTCAATAGCAGCATCGTTTCATAAAATCAAGATTATGAGAACGAGACAAACCAAACCGACCACGTACCCAAACCGCAAATTATTTGCGGGGTTCGCCATTAATAATGGTCGGCCATGGGCACATCCTAAATCCTTACAAAATCCTATAAAGAACATAATCGCATCGCCAGAATAAGGCAGGCCAAAAGATAAAACAGGCTGTGGCTGGCATAGGAGCTGATGTAAAAAAAGCCCTTACCCAAAGCGGGTTTAAAAAATGGCCCAAGCCCATTCTGTTTACCGACCCCAATGCCGTAAGAAAACATGTGTTTGCTTAGGTTTTGGAATAGGCATTTCTTTTGGTTACTTGCAATGATCTAAAGATAGTGGCTTTCTATAAATCTAACAAATAATCGCATAATTTTTCTCACGGCGGGTGGGTCGGTATTTAAAAATCAATTACTTAAATATCGATAATAATCAACCAACATGAAGCAAAATTTACGCTTAAGGGGAGGGGTATGTCCTGATGAGCCGTCAGAAGTCAGCTATCAGCCTTTAGTTAATGCCGCCTCTCGAACGGATAAAATATTAAGAAGAGTAGGCAAGGCGTCGCCTGTGATGAGTGATGAACTATTAGTGATTAGTTCGCTCGTGCCTTGCGTTCAGAGATACTTGGCTTCATATAGATTTCTCCGTTCCGCACAGGCCTGTTTAATACCTCCAGTCGAAATGACGGGAAACCTGAAGGATATAGGGCGAAATGCACGTGAAATATGGCGAGATGCACTTACTGAAAGGCCAAATGCATCTGCTGGCAGGCGAAATGCAAAAAAAAATACGGCGAAATGCAAAGAAATTTAGGCGAAATGCACGATTCAGAGATGAACGACCTATTAAAGGATTGGCCTTGCTTGTCATGTCCTAAAAAAAGTAGACACTTTTATTGTTGTTGATTAAGATGTTGGAATGTGGGAAACTCCAGAGGAGTTTT
>NZ_SBJH01000022.1 GCF_004368405.1 Olivibacter sp. XZL3 | reverse complement strand
AGACCCAAGAGAAATTAACAAAAATGTAAACGGCTCCGAAAAAATAGTGGCCTAGAAACTTGTAATTTATTAGAGTATATGGAAAAACTTATAAAACCTACTTTCAAGAAAGCTTCTCCTGACGATTTTTTTAAAAAAATGCAAAAGGAAGTGCAGGAAAATATCCTTAAAAACCCACATATACAGACCGGGAATATTATAAAATCATTCTTCTTGTTAGCGGGTTATTTGGGGAGCTATGTAGGTATATTAGTTTTTGGAAACACAACAGGGTGGCTTTTTTTCTTTTATATCCTAGCCGGACTCTTCATGATCGTGTTGTTTGTTAACGCTTTCCACGACGCTGCGCATAATGCGGTATTTAGGAATCCAAAGCATAATAAATGGTTTACCTATGTGCTGGAGCTATTTGGAAGCAATAGTTTTATATGGAAAAAGAGACACTTGGTTTTGCACCACCCCTATGCAAATATACCGAATTGGGATGTCGATATTAAACAAAGTGATATGGTGCGTATCTTTCCTACAAGCCCCTTTTTTAATTACCATAAATATCAACATATTTATATGTGGTTGCTGTATCCCTTTTATACCTTAAACTGGCTTTTTATAAGAGATTTCAAAGACTTTTTTGGTACAAAAGACAATTACTTGAAGCGCGTTGTTACGATACCTACCATTGAGTACGTCAAGTTGTTCGCCTGTAAGTTATTTAACCTTTTTTATCTCCTGGCTATACCGATGATGGTTTTACACCAGCCTTGGTACATGATTTTGCTGGCTTGGTTTGTTATGCACTTATCGGGCAGTGCTTTAGGGGTGGTAGCCTTACTGTCTACCCATGTGGATGAGCACGCCCATTTTCCTATGCCTCCTGAGGATGGCAAAATGCAAACAACTTGGGCAGAACATCAAATGCGCGTGACAAAAGATTTCAGTGCAGACAGTGCCGTGGCGAATTTTTTGTTTGGTGGATTTACGCATCATGTTGCCCACCACTTATTTCCGGGGGTGGCCCATACTTATTACCCTTATATAACGAAGGTTATTCGTAAATATGCTGCGGAATATAATCTTCCATATCACTGTTATCCCTTTTGGAAAGCAGTGGCCTCACATTTCCGCTTGTTACAGAAAAACGCGAAAGAAGAAAACTTATTTAGAACAGGGGAGTTATAGAAAGAAAAACATGCTAAAATTAGTCACCCTTACGGCACTGATAGGATTCCTATCTTGTGGCAATACAGTTAATAATCGTGTCAGCAAGAAAGCCGAAGCTACTATTGAGCGAATTCATACGGATTTAGACAAATTAATTAACCAAGGTACAGACGTAGAAGTTCTTGCGGAAGGATTTACCTGGGTAGAGGGACCGTTGTGGGTAGGTGATGCCGAAATGCTGCTGTTTTCTGACATACCGCAGAACAAGGTGTTTAAATGGACAGAACAAGGTGGTTTAGAGCTCTATTTAGAACCTGCCGGCTATACAGGAGAGAAAGCCCGAGGTGGCGAAATGGGATCAAATGGTTTGCTATTGGATCGGAAGGGAAACCTGGTTCTTTGCCAGCACGGCGACAGAAGGGTTGTCCGCATGCAATCTTTATTAAGCCATCCCGAAGCAAAATTCGAAACACTCGCCGCAAAATGGGAAGGAAAAAGGCTAAACAGTCCAAATGATATCGCGGAGCGAAGTAACGGCGACCTTTTCTTTACCGACCCGCCTTATGGGTTAAACGACCAAAACATAGAACAGCGCGAATTAGATTTTTGTGGCGTATATAAAATAGACAGTTTGGGAAGACTAAGCCTATTGATTGATACCATCAATAGGCCGAATGGAATCGCTTTTAGTCCAAAGCAAAATCGCTTATATGTAGGTAATTCGGATAATCAAAAGCCGATGCTTTATGCCTTTGACATTACGCCCGAGGATTCTTTAAAGTCTGCCGGCGTTGTTTTCGACTTCAGCGAGTTTGGCGGCGGACCAGACGGTTTTAAGTTAGATAAGGATGGAAACATCTTCGCCAGCGGTCCGGGCGGCATATGGATTTTTAATAGCTCATATGAGTTAATCGGAAAGATTAAGATAAAACAGGCTGTTTCCAACTGTTGTTTGGCCGATGATGACAAAACCCTGTACATCACGGCCAGTAATCAGCTGCTCCGCTTGCGCATGCGGTAGTATAAACTTTTAATTTTTTTAATACGACCTTTAGTGTGGTGTGGGAACCATAAAATTAACATCTATGTCCATTTTATCTCCAGATCAGATTTACGGCGATTTATTTAAGGAAGTACAGTTACAGCGTATATTCGAAGACAACAAGACCTTTGCAGATGCCGTTCCGAAAGAGGCCCCCGAAAAGATAGTTCAGCAATATCAACTTCAAAGGCAGCATCCCGGTTTTTCCCTATTACGCTTTGTGCGGGAACATTTTGAGCTACCTAAACCTTATGACACCCAGTATTATAGCGACACCAATACACCGATCGTAGAACACTTGGAGAAGCTGTGGAATGTCTTAAAGCGAGCGCCCAATCAGGAGGTTTTGGGTAGTTCGCTGCTAGCGCTTCCCTTTCCTTATATTGTTCCCGGAGGGCGCTTCGACGAAATTTACTATTGGGATTCTTATTTCACCATGCTGGGTTTACAGGAAAGCGGAGAATATGAGATGATTGAGAATATGATAAAGAACTTCGCTTTTATGATCGACCGTTACGGGCATATTCCCAATGGCAATAGAAGTTACTTTTTAAGTAGATCACAACCACCTTATTTTTCCCTTATGCTGGAGCTGCTGGCCGAAATAAAAGGGGAGGACGTATACCTCGACTATTTGGGGCCACTCTTAAAGGAATACGCCTACTGGATGGATAAAACGCAAAAGGCTAAGCATGTGGTCGAGATGTCAGAAGGACAATTCTTGAATCGGTATTACGACCAGCTGAACATCGAAAGGCAGGAGTCTTACTACGAAGATGCCCATCTGGCGGTTTTGGCCGAAAAGAAGGAGTCGCGGCTGTTCAGAGACATCCGTTCGGGAGCGGAGAGTGGCTGGGACTTTAGCTCGAGATGGATGCAAGACGGAAAAGAATTGCATACCATAGAAACCACGCGTATTATACCGATCGATTTGAATTGCCTTTTATACCATTTGGAAAAAACAATTGAAAAGGCATATCGACTGATGGGCAATAAAGCGAGCGCCAATAAATACCGCTTAATTGCCAAGAACAGAAAGCAAACGATCCATCAATATTGTTTTAATAAGCGCGACGGCTGGTATTACGATTATAATATCCGAACCAAGGCCTTGTCGAAAGAGTTGACGATAGCCGGTTTTACCCCCTTCTTCATCGGGATTGCGCCGCAAAAGGAAATTAAAAAGGCGGTTGATATTATCCGAAAAAAATTCCTAAAAAGCGGGGGTATCATTACTTCGCTAAAAGTGTCAGGTGAACAATGGGATGCACCCAACGGTTGGGCTCCGATGCAATGGACGGTTATAAAAGGATTGCGAAATTACAACCAATTTGAACTGGCGGCCAACATTGCAAAAAGGTGGATCGCCTTAAATACCAAAGTTTACCAACAAACAGGGAAGATGATGGAAAAGTACAACGTCATTGATCCAAGTGTAGAGGCGGGCGGAGGCGAATACCCTGCACAGGACGGTTTCGGGTGGAGCAACGGCGTCCTGCTAAAACTCATAAAGATGTACGGAGAGTTTTGATTAAGCAATTAAGCTTTATCTTTGTTGCAAACTTGAAGAATGGACTGGAAACAACTACTTTCTGCGAAACGTTGGGGATATGAGCATCGCGAAATAAAAAATCAGGATATAGCAAGATCGGAGTTTCAACGCGATTACGATCGTTTGATATTTTCTTCACCGTTTAGAAGGCTTCAGAATAAAACGCAGGTATTCCCTTTGCCGGGGAGCGTTTTCGTACATAACCGGCTTACGCATAGCTTAGAAGTGGCCAGCGTTGGCCGTTCGCTCGGGCGGATTTTCTATACAAAGAAAAAAGAGGCATTTCCTAATTTAGACGAAGATTATCCTTATTTGCAGGAAATAGGTAATATCGTTTCGAGTGCATGCTTGGCACATGATATGGGTAATCCCGCTTTTGGGCACTCGGGCGAATCGGCCATTTCCCATTACTTTTTAAGCGGAGACGGTTTAAAGTATAAAGAACAGGTCACAGAAGCCGAATGGCACGATCTGACACATTTTGAAGGAAACGCTAACGCATTACGTATTCTAACGCACCAATTTAACGGCAAGGAAGCCGGAGGATTTGCATTAACCTATAGTACCCTGGCTGCTATTGTGAAATACCCCTGTGCAGCTATTGACGGAAATATCAAAGGGGCAGGACTGCACCGAAAAAAATACGGTTATTTTCAACCGGAGCAAGATTCCTTTCTTAAAATTGCCACTGAACTTGGCATGGAGCGGGATGCGAATTATCAGCATGTTTATAAACGGCATCCCCTGGTTTATTTAGTAGAAGCGGCCGATGATATTTGTTATAATATCATCGACATTGAAGATGCCCATCGCTTGAGCATACTGTCGCCCGCCGAGGTGGAAGAGCTATTGATACCCTTAACAAACGATGTTGACATCAAAAAGCGCTTAGCCGATATTAATGATATCGATAGCCGCGTAAGCCTGTTAAGGGCAAAGGCCATTAGTACCTTAATTCAAGAATGTTCCAACGTTTTTCTTTCAAAAGAAGAAGCCGTTTTATCCGGCGATTTTGAGTCGTCGCTTATGGACAATATTTCGAATCATTTGAGGGAGGTGATGAAAACCATCGAGCGCATATCTATTGATAAAATTTATAATGCGCCCGCCGTTGTTCAAATTGAGGTTGCGGGCTACAAGGTGATGAGCGGCTTATTGGAAGAGTTTGTTCCCGCCTATCTTCAAAACGCTTCGTCCTATGATAAAAAGGTAGTGGCCCTTATACCGAATCAATATAAACGTACCGAAACCAGTACCTATGGGAAAATCCGGTCGGTGTTGGACTTCGTCTCCAGTATGACGGATTTATATGCGGTAGAGTTGTTCAGGAAGATCAAAGGTATTTCTTTTCCTTCGCTTGATTAAACCCAGCATACGCATTAGCTCATGAACTGCAATGAAATGCTCCTTTACATCCATTTCAATAGCTCATTCACCATACCTCGGTATGCCTCATTCCCTATTTCATGCCTGCTTTGGATCATTCCCTTTCGTTTTAATTCCTAACGCGTAATCTGGGTTAAACCTATATCGACACTTTCAGCTGGACGCCATGCAGTAGTCGCCGCGCCAACGTTACCTTCCTTTGCTGTTATATTTGAATTCGGGAATAACAAGCTTTTTACCTAATTTTGCAACTCATGAGAAAAAGAATTCCACAAGAAAAAAAGCTGTTGGCAAATATCGAAGTTGTTGATATTGCAGAAGAGGGAAAGGGCGTTGGAAAGACCGATGACTTAGTTATTTTTATCGAAAAGGCGGTGCCAGGCGATATCGTGGACGTCGAGCTTGTTCGTAAGAAGAAGAATTTTGCAGAAGCGAAGATTACGAAAATTAAACAAGAATCGGCGAGCAGAATCGAGGCTTTTTGTCCCCATTTTGGAATATGCGGAGGATGTAAGTGGCAGCACATGGATTACCAAGCGCAATTGCTTTTCAAGCAAAAGAGTGTGGACAATGCCTTAAGTCGTATCGGAAAGGTAGATACGTCCTCCATGGAGGATATTCTTCCTTCCAATCAGACCACTTACTATAGGAACAAGCTTGAATACACTTTCTCAAATAAGCGTTGGTTGACTGCTGAAGATGTGGCAAGCGCGGAAGAACACGAGATGAATGCGCTCGGCTTTCATGTTCCGTTGCGATTTGATAAGATTTTAAAGGTAGAACATTGTTATTTGCAAAAGGATCCGTCGAATGCAATTCGGAACGAGTTGAACGCCTTTGCGCTTGAGCAAGGCATCAGCTATTACGATCTTCGAAATCATGCCGGAGCGCTTCGGAATTTGATGATTCGGACCGCGACCACGGGCGATCTGATGGTTGTTGTTGTATTTGCTTACCCTACGGAAGAGCAGATCGTACAAGTGATGGAGTTTCTGAAAGAAAGGTTTCCGGAAATCAGCTCCCTGCAGTACATTGTCAATCAGAAAAAGAACGATACGATTTTTGATCAGGAAATTTTGACCTATGCTGGAAAAGACCACATTTTTGAGGAAATGGGCCTGCCAAATCGCAGCGAACGGCTCCGGTTTAAAATTGGTGCCAAATCTTTTTATCAAACAAACTCCGAACAGGCTTATGAGCTCTATCGTATTACCAAAGAGTTCGCGGATTTGAAGGGAAATGAGTTGGTGTACGATTTATATACAGGCGCAGGTACCATCGCTAATTTTGTTGCGCTGGACGCAAAGCAAGTGATCGGAATAGAGTATGTACCCAGTGCTATTGAGGACGCAAAATTAAATTCCAAAATAAACGGCATAGAAAACACCTTGTTTTTTGCGGGCGATATGAAAGATGTCTTGACAGCCGACTTTATGGCGACGCACGGTAAACCGGACTTGGTCATAACCGACCCACCCCGCGCAGGAATGCATCCCGATGTAGTGGCAAGGCTGTTAGCGCTGGAGGCACCACGAATGGTTTATGTAAGTTGTAACGCTGCTACGCAGGCGAGGGATTTGGCATTGTTGAACGAAAAATACGAAGTAAAGCGAATTAAACCGGTGGACATGTTTCCGCATACGCAACATGTGGAAAACGTGGTTTTATTGGAACTAAAAAGTTTTACGTTATAAGTTCTACGTTTTAAGTTTTGCGTCTTATAACGTAGAACATAAAACTCATAACTAAAGAGATGGATTTAGAAGAATTATTAGCTGCGCAAGCTGGGGACGACGGTCAGAACCCGAAAAAAGACAGCCCCTTAAAAAGCTTAAAAGTTGACCTCGATTTTTATAAGGATTCTATACAAGAAGTGGCCATTGAAGTAATGGCCGAAGGGCTTTCCCAGTACCCCATCTTTATAGCGCATCAACATCAAGTCAGTCTCGGTGAGCTAATACTAGATCGGGATGAGTTGGGTACGCAGTGGACCATACAGGCATCAACGCTCGAGGAATTTGTTGAGAAAGGGGTCATTTTAAAATCAAAAAAGGAGCTTTTTATAAAAAATTATAAGAAGCCCGAAGATTTTATGTGCCTGTTTGTGATAGTACCGGAGGGGGCCAATTTTGTTTTTTATCCCTATAAAGAAAAAGAAGTCAATCAATAAAGTCGGGAAGCATACTTCCCGGCACTGAAATGAGTGGACGAGGAAGCTATAAAGCTGCCAGGCGATTCTAATAGCCAAAAGCCTAAAATAATTCGTATATTCGCCAATCATCACTAAAGGGGTGCCTTGTTTTTAAAAAACACAAATCAGGGCTGAGATTATACCCATCGGAAAAGGGCGTTACGCGCCGACTTTTCTGAGCACCTGATCCGGATAATGCCGGCGTAGGGAGGGAAGAATTACCAATGAGGTTATTATTTATGTATAGTAGCAATGCTGTTGTAACCCCTGTCAACGGTAAGTTGAATTAAAAAAAATTAGATCGTGAAAAAAAGAGGCTTGCTTTTTAGTTTGGCAGTATTCAGCCCTGTTTTCCTGTGGGCACAGAACAATTTGTCCATCAAAGTTGTCGACGAACAAGAGAACAAACCCCTTGCCGGCGCCAGCGTTTCTATCGTAGGCTCGTTGGCAACGGCACAGACCAATAGACAGGGGGCCATCTTGTTCAAAAACGTAAAAGACGGAGATTACACCGTCCGGGTCAGTTATATGGGATATAAGCCGGTCGAAAAGAGGCTGGTTCTGAATTCAAATGAGGAACTTACCGTGTCGTTAAGCGTCCAAGAGTTCGTTGCCGATGAGGTTATCGTTAATGCGACAAGAGCCAACGCGCATGCAGCAACGACGTATAAAAACCTGAATCGCCGCGACATCGAAAAGAATAATTTGGGACAGGATCTGCCTTATCTGCTCGATCAAACGCCCGGTGTTGTCACCTATTCTGATGCGGGAGCAGGAGTTGGATATACCGGATTGCGTATCCGCGGAAGTGACCCTACCCGAGTGAATGTGACACTTAACGGAATCCCTTACAACGATGCGGAAAGTATGGGTTCTTTTTTTGTTAACCTTCCTGATTTTGCCTCTTCCGTCGACAATATACAGATCCAACGGGGAGTGGGCACGTCTACCAATGGAGCAGGAGCTTTTGGCGCCAGTATCAATATTCAAACGAATACGCGTACCGATACCGCTTATGCCGAATTAGACAATTCTTTCGGTTCGTTCAATACTTGGAAAAATACCGTGCGAATCGGTACCGGTTTAATTGATAATAAATTCACCTTCGATGGCCGTCTTTCTCGCATTAAATCAGATGGTTTTGTTGACCGGGGCGCTTCAGACCTAAAGTCTTTCTTTTTAAGCGGAGCTTGGTATGGGAAGAATAGTTTATTGCGCGCTAACGTCTTTTCTGGCAAAGAAAAGACCTATCAGGCCTGGAACGGCGTGCCCGAGGAGAAGCTGTTTGGTACAGCGGAAGATGTAGAAGGGTATATCGCTGCAAATGGATTGGGGGGGGCAGATGCAGAAAATATAAGACAATCTGACCCGAGGCGTTATAACTCTTTTCTGTATAAAAACCAAAACGATAATTATCAACAAGATCACTATCAGCTTTTATATGCTGCTAATCCATCAGAAAACCTCACCTTAAATGCGGCCTTACATTACACAAGAGGACGGGGCTATTACGAAGAATATAGGGCGGGGGAGGACTACAGCGGTTATGGATTGGAACCGGTGATAGTAGGCGATCAGACTATTTCCTCAACAGACCTGGTGCGTGAACGATGGCTGTCCAACCATTTTTATGGTTTGACCTATTCTGCTCAATATAAAGCCAATGATCGGTTAAACCTGACACTGGGAGGCGCTTATAATGAGTACAAGGGAGACCATTTTGGTGATGTTACCTGGTCGAGATATCCACTTTTTGAAGCGAGCGCCCATGAAATGCATGCCGGTGAGTTTGATACGCGTTATCGGTATTATTTTAATGATGCCAAGAAAACGGATTTTAATGTTTTCGCCAAAGGAGAGTATCAAGCGGGGAACATTTCACTTTTTGGGGATGTACAGTATAGGAGGGTTACTTATTCTTTCCTCGGATTCGACAGAAACTTAAACAATGTGCAACAAGAAGCGGACCTCAACTTTTTTAATCCGAAAGTGGGGATAACCTATCAATTTGCCGACAATAGTCAGGCTTACCTATCCTACGCTATTGGGAACAAAGAACCGGTGCGCGACGATTATGAAAACTCTACGCCAGATAGCAGACCAAAAGCCGAGCGGATGCAGGACATCGAGCTCGGATATCGCTTGTCAACAGCACGGTTCCACGCAGGGGTCAATGGTTACGCCATGCTATATAAAAATCAGCTTATTTTAACGGGACAGATTAATGATGTCGGCGCGCAGACCCGAATGAATGTTCCGGACAGCTATCGACTGGGGGTAGAGGCCGACCTTAAGTGGCAGCCGCTTCGCCATTTTTCCTGGGCATTGACGGGCGCGCTAAGCAGCAATAAGATCAAAGATTTTTATGAGTATATTAACATTTATGACGCTGAATGGAATGTAGCGGATCAGCAGATAAACCATTACAAAAGCACCAATATAGCACTTTCGCCTTCTTTTGTTGGATCAAGTGAATTAGCTTTTATTCCCATTAAAAACGGGGAGCTTGCCTTTATATCCAAATATGTTTCGAGGCAATACCTGGACAATACATCCGATAAAGAGAGAAGCTTAGATGCCTTTTTCGTTAATAACCTCCGACTCAGCTATCAAATGAAGTTTAAAGGGGTAAAGAACATCGGCCTTTCGCTGTTGATTAATAATATCTTTAACGAAGCCTACGAATCAAATGGCTATACCTACAGTTCAATTTATCAAGGAGATCCAACGGTATATACTTCGAATTTCTACTTCCCACAAGCGGGAACGAACTTCCTGCTTGGACTTAATGTTAAGTTTTAAGGGTTGGAAGGTTTGAGGCGTAAGGCGTGAGGGGTAAGGTATAACTGTCTTGTCCTGATATAGGTTGACAGTTTATTATTTACAAACTGACAAGCATGATGGCGAAATTACAGAGAATGACCGT
>NZ_SBJH01000052.1 GCF_004368405.1 Olivibacter sp. XZL3 | reverse complement strand
AGACCCAAGAGAAATTAACAAAAATGTAAACGGCTCCGAAAAAATAGTGGCCTAGAAACTTGTAATTTATTAGAGTATATGTCAAAAATAGCTTTTAAAATGAAGTTGATGCCGGGTTTCCAAGAGGAATACAAAAGGAGGCATGATGAAATATGGCCCGAAATAAGCGCACTTCTCAAAGAAACTGGCGTGGCCGATTATTCCATTTTTTTGGATGAGGAGACCAACACGCTGTTTGCAGTGCAAAAGCAAATTGGCAGTTCCTCTCAGGATTTGGGAGATCACCCATTGGTGAAAAAATGGTGGGCCTATATGGCGGATATCATGGAAACAAATGCCGATAACTCGCCCGTGAGTAAACCCTTGAAAATGGTTTTTCATTTGGAGTAAGGAATAGTTAGTTGGGAGTAGTTAATCAGGGAGTAGTTAGTAGGAAGCAGGGAAATAGTTAAATAGTGATGAGTTATGAGAGATGAATTGCGTAGACAAGTTTTTTTACTTTTTACTTTTGAATTTTTACTTTATCAAATGGTTCCCTTTTTCACTAATAAGTATGTTAAAAAAAATTCAATATATATTCATTATAAGTCTAGCTCTTGTTTGGGGCTGTCAACGCAAAGCAGACACGCTTTGGCCGGAAGTCACCAAAGAAATGAAACCCTGGACACGCTGGTGGTGGATGGGCAATGCCGTGGACAGTACCAACCTGCGTGCTTTACTCAAAGAATATGAGCAACGGGGTTTCGGAGGGGTGGAAGTTGCACCCATATATGGGGCAAAAGGCTACGAAAACCAATATATTGACCATCTTTCAGAGGAGTGGATAAAGCACTTGCGTTTTACCTTGCGAGTGGCAGATAGCCTCGGGATGGGGGTCGATTTAACCAATGGTACCGGTTGGCCTTTTGGCGGACCGCAAGTCGAAGAAGGGGATGCGGCAACTAAGCTCATTGTCAGTACCTATAAATTACACGCTAAACAACCCTTGAAAGAGACGATTAAGTCTTCAGACCCTAAACAACCGAACGCTTCCCTCGTTTCATTAACCGCCTATGGGTCGGATAACCAAACAATTTTGTTAACCGATAAAGTAGATCATACGGGCAGACTGCAATGGACGGCCGAGAAGGGCACTTGGGAATTGTATGCCTTGTTCTTAGGTAAAACAAAACAACGGGTCAAACGAGCCGCGCCCGGAGGGGAAGGCTTTACCCTGGACCACTTTTCAAAGGAGGCACTGGATCGCTATCTTCAACCTTATGCGCGGGCACTGGGCAAAGAACGCATAGGAATAAGAGCTTTCTACAATGATAGTTATGAAGTGTATGGAGCGGACTGGACAGAAACGCTGTTAAAAACCTTCGAGACCAACAGGGGTTACGATCTACGGTACCATGTGCGCGACTTGTTAAGTCGGGATTCAACCGAACGGATTGCGCGTATTAAATCTGATTACCGCGAAACAGTAGCGGAGATGCTCTTGAATAATTTTACCAGACATTGGACTGACTGGGCGCACGAACATCACGGTATTACCAAGAATCAAGCGCATGGTTCACCGGGCAATCTCTTAGATTTATATGCGGCCGTTGATATACCGGAGGCAGAAACTTTTGGTTCAAGCTATTTTCCGATACCGGGTCTTCGTCGTGATAGTGCTGACATACGTAATGTGGATCCTGATCCGATGATGCTTAAATTTGCTTCTTCGGCGGCGCACGTCAGCGGAAAGAATCTGGTGTCCAATGAGACCTTCACCTGGCTAACCGAACATTTTAAGACTTCCTGGGCACAGTGCAAACCGGAGGTCGACCAAGTGTTTTTGGCAGGGATCAATCATGTTTTTTATCATGGTACTACCTATTCTCCTCAACAAGCCCCCTGGCCGGGCTGGCTTTTTTACGCATCGGTAAATTTTGTGCCGGCAAATAGCTTGTGGAGCCACCTCGATGGATTGAACCAATACATCACGCGGGTGCAATCCGTCTTACAAGCAGGAAAAGCCGACAACGAGTTGTTGATTTATTGGCCTATCTATGATATCTGGCATCAGGCAAAAGGTGGATTACAGGCCTTGAAGGTGCACGACATCGATGAATGGTTACATCCGACTGAGTTCTACAAACAGGCTTTGCACTTGCAGGAAGAGGGCTATGCTTTTGATTTTGTGTCGGATCATCTTTTGGAAAAATTGCAGGTGCAAGATGGAAAATGGATGTCGGGTAAGGAGCCTTTATCTCACCGCGCTTTACTGGTTCCGAAAACAGGTAAAATGCCTGTCGAAACGTTGGAACGGATGATCCAGCTGGCGAAAGATGGCGCTACCCTTATTTTTCAGTCTTTGCCGACAGATGTTCCTGGTGCCCATGACCTTGAAAGGCGAAGAGCAAAACTTGCTCAACTGGTGCAAAGCATAAGGAAGATGTCCAAGCAACCGAACGCGGGTAAAGGCAAGATCATAGTGAGAGAAGCGCTGGATGAAGGACTCCGCGAGGTAGGTTTGTCCGGGGAAGCCTTAGTGAAAGCAGGGCTTCAGTTTGTTAGACGAAAGGTGGGAGCTGATACTTACTATTACATGGTGAACTTGACGGATAAGGCGGTAAATGAAGAGCTGTCCTTTGGTATGAAAGACGTCTTCTGCTATATGATGGATCCGCTTTCCGGTAAAACCGGAAAGGCTTCGGTTCGCTCCGCGGACGGGCAAATAGCCATTAAGGTACAATTGGAGTCGGGCGAGTCTTGTATCCTTGCGGTGGTACAGGAAGAACGTCCGAATGAGCCTGAGTGGCTATATCCGGAAAAGCCATTGGTGTCTTTCTCATTAACAGGGAATTGGCAATTGTCCTTTAAGGACGGCGGTCCGACAACTCCTCGTGCCCGTACGCTCAATCGCTTGATTCCCTGGACGGGCTTGCAGGACAGTGCCGCAAATGACTTCTCGGGAAAGGCGGTGTACAGCCTAGACTTCGACTTGCCGGCAAGCGAAGGGAAAGATTATGTGCTCAGGTTAGACAGCATCTTTGAAAGCGCTCGCGTAATAATTAATGGGAAAGAAGCTGGGTTGATTTGGAGTTTACCTTACAAGTTGCATTTGGGCACGTTGGTCAGGCAAGGAAAAAATACGATTGAAATTGAGGTGGCTAATTTAATGGCTAACCGGATTCGATATATCGACAGAAAAAAGTTGAAATGGCGGGAATACAATGGCAGTCAATTCGTCAACATCGATTACGAACCTTTTGACGCTTCTAATTGGAAAACAGTGCCCGCCGGCTTAGCGGGGCACGCCCGAATTGAGGTGTATTGAGTTTAGTTTCATGTGGAACTTACATATGTTTTTCTGTCGTGTTAAATGTATTATTCATGTGTTTTTTATGCTTTTATAATTGCTTTTCGATAGCAAGCCATCAACAGATCAAAGGTACTTCGTGCTTAGAAACTTGTTTTTTGCTATAAGTCTTCGTTGACAGTGTAAGTTGGTTCAAAGTCTTTTTTATTTTTAAGTGATTTCAGATATATTTACACTGTGAACAGCTGGCCTTCGTTAATAGCTTAGGTGTTCAAACAAACGACCTTTTATAAACGATTATGATGCTAAAGACAAAAAGCCGTTCCTTATGGAGATATCCCTATTTGTTCCTGTTGTTTGCTTTTTTTTCTGTTAAAATGAGCCGTGCGCAAGAAATAACTTTATATGGATTAACCTGCGAATATCAGGAAAACCCGATCGGTATTGACGATCCTGTTCCGCGTTTCAGCTGGAAAATGAAGGCGAAAGGAAAGGACGTCATGCAAACTGCTTATGAATTGAAAGTAGCTACCAATGAGCAGGACCTGAAAAAAGGAAGCGTGTGGCACTCTGGAAAGGTCGCAAGTGAAGCGTCGGTACTGATTCCTTTTGGCGCCGATGAACTCCAGAGCCGCACTCGCTACTTTTGGCAAGTACGTGTTTGGGATAACAGGGGAAACGTTTCACCCTGGAGTGCCGTTAATTTTTGGGAAACAGGCCTGCTTAATCCGACCGATTGGAAGGCAAAATGGATTCAACTTGATCAAAAAACACCGCTCGGTTCTAACCCCAGCCCGCAATTTAGGAAAGCCTTTAATTTGAAGCAGGGGGTAAAGAAAGCAAGGCTCTACATCACAGCGCATGGATTGTATGAGGCTTATCTTAATGGTGAAAAGGTAGGGAATGCCTATTTTACGCCGGGGTGGACGAGTTATCACAAGCGTTTGCAGTATCAGGTATACGATGTGTCTGAACAGCTCAAAAAAGGACAAAATGTAATGGGTGTCATGCTGGGCGATGGCTGGTTCAAAGGAAATTTAATGGGGGGAAATAACTACTATGGGCGTGATCTAGCTCTTTTAGCGCAGTTGGAAATCGAGCTTGAAAATGGTGAAAAAATCGATATGTTGAGCGATGGCACTTGGAGAAGCTCGACGGATGGTCCGATCCGGATGGCGGACAATTACAATGGCGAAACCTATGATGCACGTATGGAGCAAGCTGGCTGGGCTACAGCTGCCTTTAATGATGCGACCTGGAAGTCTGTCAAGGTGAATGATTCCCTTGCTTATCAACAGTTGGTTACTTCGCCGGCACCGTTGGTGACCGCACAAGAAACCATCAAGCCTGTTAAGATGATCACAACACCAAAGGGCGAAAAGGTGATCGACTTTGGACAAAATTTAGTGGGGTGGATTCAGTTTGATGCAGCGGGAAACCCTGGCGACTCGCTGGTTTTTTATCATGCTGAGGTGCTGGATAAAGAAGGCAATTTTTATACGGAGAATCTGCGTTCAGCCAAGCAAATGTTAACCTACATTTTCAAAGGGACTGGCTTGGAAACCTATCATCCTCGTTTTTCTTTTCAGGGTTTTCGCTATGTGAAGGTCGAAGGAGCTAAGGAAGAGGTCAATTTAAATAATATAAAGGCAATCGTCCTGCATTCAGCTATGCGCCGGACGGGCGATTTTACGACTTCGGATAGTTTGATCAATCAACTTCAGCACAATATTCTTTGGGGACAGAAAGGAAATTTTCTGGATGTGCCGACCGACTGTCCACAACGGGATGAACGGCTAGGATGGACGGGCGATGCGCAGGCCTTTTTCAATACGGCTGCTTATAACATGGATGTAGCCGGTTTCTTTATGAAATGGTTGCAGGATGTAAAGGCCGACCAGTTTGCAAGCGGTGCGATCCCGCATGTTGTACCCTATTACTGGAAAACGGAAGAGGGTGGCTCGGCCGGCTGGTCGGATGTAGCGACGATTATTCCATGGAATTTTTACCGTCTATACGGCGACAAACGGATATTGGAACAGCAATATACCTCAATGGCCAAATGGGTGCAGTTTATGGTAGATAATAGCACGAACGATCTTTGGAATAAAGGTTTTCATTTCGGCGATTGGCTTTTCTATATCCCAAATGACGATCGGGATGGACGGGCGGCTATTACCGATAAGTATCTTATTGCCCAATGTTTCTTCGGACATTCCGTGCAATTGATGATCAATGCAGCCGAGGTATTAAGTAAAAAGGAGGACGTTGCCCGTTATCAGCAATTGCTGGGACAAGTGAAGACAGCCTTCGTGAAGGAGTATGTGACGCCTTCCGGACGTCTGGTTTCCAACTCACAGACAGCCTATGTATTAGCCTTGCAGTTTGATATGCTGCCGGAAAATTTGTGTACACAAGCGGCAAAGCGTCTGGCTGATAATATCAAAAGCTATGACAACCACCTCACGACGGGCTTTTTGGGCACACCCTATCTCTGTCATGTCTTAAGTCGATATGGTTATGAGGAACTTGCCTATACCCTATTAATGCAACGGACTTACCCTTCTTGGCTTTATCCGGTGTTGAAAGGTGCCACTACGATTTGGGAGCGTTGGGATGGTATTAAGGCGGATGGCTCCTTCCAAAATAAGGATATGAATTCTTTCAACCATTATGCCTATGGAGCCATCGGTGATTGGATGTATCAACAAATCGCAGGTATACAAGCGCCGAGCGAAACACCTGGCTATAAAGAATTCGTGATTGCTCCACGACCCGGAGGTGGATTGTCTTTTGCCAACGCTTCACTCGAAACGATCTACGGAAAAATTGTATCGAACTGGAAAATTACCGGCAATGAGATGCAAATGATGGTAGAAGTTCCACCGAATACCACCGCAAAAGTACTTTTTCCGAATGCGGTGGAAAACTCGGTGAAGGATGAAAAGGGGAATGTAATGGATAATTCCGCTGTAGAAATAGGTTCCGGTAAGTATAGTTTTACATTTGCTTTAAAAGCTGAATAGGAGGGTATTAATAACTCTATAATAAGTAACAGAATAAGTCCTGACATGGATTCAATATCTTAATGTTATTTTTGCAGATAAGAATGTGGTTTTTTGAGACTGTTTAAATTTCATTTTATACCAGTTCGAGGGATAAGCGCTCGTTACCTAATAACTGGCCTCCATCCCAAATGCTTTCGGGACGGGTAGTAGAAGGTTAAGTAGCGGTACTAACTCTTATTGTGGATATAGAATACCGTTTGAAAATTGTATTTATCGTATGGTTTGGTACCCATAAACAATATGATAAAATAGACGCTAAAAAGGTAAGTTATGTTAAAACCGATAAAAAATAACCAGCAATATGAAGATGCATTGGCTCATGCATACCTATTAATGCAAAAAGATATTAAGCCGGATTCAAAAGAATCGGATGAACTGGAAGTACTATCCCTATTGATTAAGGAATATGAAAATGAGCATTTCCCTGTACCTAAGCCTAATCCGATAGAAGCCATTAGGTTTAGGCTAGATCAGATGAATATGTCCGAAGTGGATCTTTCTAAAATTTTAGGTTACCGATCCAGAAAATCCGAGATACTTTCAGGGAAAAGGAAATTGAGTTTAACTATGATAAGGAAATTACACGAAGTATTACATATTCCAGCAGAAGTATTGATACAGGCATATTAAGCAGGAGTGGGCGAGCCCCACCCGCGTTCAATTTTCTTCGGAAGATATTGGTAAATGGATTAGAAAAAAAAGGCAAAAATCTGTATCTTTCGACTTTGTAACCTATATCCATGAAGTGCGATCCGTTTTTTGAATATATAAAAATTGACGAATTTTCGGCAACACCCAAATATTTGCAGTTAACGACTGCCATATTGAATGCGATTAAGAACGGTAAAATCGATAAGGATTCGATGCTGCCTTCCATCAATGAATTGAGCTTTGTTTTAGAAGTATCGAGAGACACGGCTGAAAAGGGGTATCGATATCTAAAAAAGTTAGGAGTAATCGATTCAGTGCCTGGCAAGGGATATTATGTGAGCCGGACAGACTTCAGGCAGAAGAGAAGTATTATGTTGCTTTTCAATAAATTGAGCGCCCATAAGAAAATTGTTTACGATGCTTTTATCAAAACCTTAGGGACAGATGCCGCAGTCGATTTTTACATATATAACAACGACTTTAATCTGTTCAAGAAGTTGTTGTACAATCAAAAGCAGGAATATACGCATTATGTCATTATCCCGCATTTCGTGGAAGAAAGGGAAAAAGCGGCAGAGGTAATCAACCAGTTGCCAAAGGAAAAATTGCTGTTGCTTGATAAAAAGGTTGCCGGGGTGGAAGGTGACTACGCAGCCGTCTATGAAAATTTTGAAGAGGATATTTACCATGCACTGGAAGAGGCGAAAGAAAAATTAGCGAAATACCATACGCTTAAGTTGATTTTTCCCGATAAAAGTTATTTTCCCAGAGAGATCATAAAGGGCTTTTATCGCTTTTGCCAGCAATATGCCTTCGATCATTTGCTCGTTAGTGACATCGCCAAAGAGCCGATTAAGGAGGGGGAGGTATATATCAACCTCATGGAGGACGATTTGGTTATTCTGCTGGATCGTATTATTTCAATGAAACTGGAGATAGGACGCCAAGTCGGCGTGATTTCCTATAATGAAACAAGGGTGAAGCGTTTTATATTGAACGGAATCACGACTATTTCGACCGACTTCGAAAAGATGGGCGCCACGGCTGCTAACCTGATTTTGGAAAACTCAAAGAAGCACGTTCAGGTACCCTTCTACTTGTTCAAGAGAGCTTCTATTTAGTTGCCTGTTGCCTGTTGTGAGTTGTCAGCGGTACGTTGTCAGCCTTTTTAGCAAACATGTCATGTCCTAAAAAAAGTAGACACTTTTATTGTTGTTGATTAAGATGTTGGAATGTGGGAAACTCCAGAGGAGTT
>NZ_SBJH01000047.1 GCF_004368405.1 Olivibacter sp. XZL3 | reverse complement strand
CATTAGCTCATGAACTGCAATGAAATGCTCCTTTACATCCATTTCAATAGCTCATTCACCATACCCCGGTATACCTCATTCATGCCTGTTTTGGATCATTCTCTTTCGTTTTAATTCCTAACGCGTAATCTGGGTTTAACAACCTGATAAAGCCATCAAAAACTCAACATAGATCACTAAACAGACATTTTCACAAAAAAAGGCTTGCGATATGGCAAGCCTTTTTGTTAATTTTATGTTTGACGCACTACAAAATGGTTTTGCCACAAAGTTATCCTTTGTGCCACCACCAGTTTATATGAGCAAATGTTGTTTTCATACTTTGTATAGCAAATATGGTTAATTCGATCCATATTTGCAAATATTTTCGGCATTATGCTTTGGGATTAGGCTTTAAGCTTTGATTAAAGGATCCTTCTCCTTAGCGAAGAGAGAAAACACCTTTTTATCTACCCAAGCAGGAAAAAATTTATTCATCCATACCGCCAGTTTTCCCTGGCCGGTCATGATCAGCGTTCGCTTTCTCGCTGCTATGCCATCCGCTATGTTCCGGGCTACCTCCTCGGCGGTCATCATCTTTTCTTCCTGCATACTGGTTTCTCCAAACTGCATCCCGTCCTTATTCAACGCTGTACTCCGGATATTGGAAGCGGTAAAGCCCGGACAGGCCACCATCACGTGCAAACCTGTTTTTAAATTTTCGACACGTAATGATTCCATAAAGCCGTTCATTGCGAATTTAGAGGCAGAATAGCCTGTACGCCCCGGCAGGCCGCGATAGCCGGCAATCGAAGAAACACCCACCACCGACCCCTTAGATTCAAGTAAGGCGGGTAAAGCATATTTCGTGCAATACACCATCCCCCAAAAGTTTACGTCCATTAAATGATGGAGCACCGATAAATCCAATTCGTTAAACAAAGCCCGCATACTTAAACCAGCATTATTTATTAAAACGTCTATTTTTTTAAACGTCAATAAAGCCTGTGCTATGAGCTGTCTGCAATCTTCTTCTTTCGCCACGTCGCATTGTATAGCCACTACCTGAACCTGAAAATCCCGTTCCAGTTCCTGAGCGAGCTGACAAAGGGTAACGTATTTGCGGGCGGCCAACACCAGATTTGCTCCCCGCATAGCCAATTCTCTAGCCAAAGCCAATCCAATGCCGGATGAAGCTCCTGTTATAATAATTGTTTTATTCGTCATATCTTTTACTAGTGCACAATATAAGGTCCTTAAGGAAGCGAACCACCTAACGGAAGTACTTTCAGGCTATACTACGTTCATAAGGCACCCGGGTTGCGATTGACCTTCCCAGCGTTACCTCATCTACATATTCCAATTCTCCCCCGAAAGCTATTCCCCGCGCAATCGTGCTTACCTGAATATTAAAATCTTTCAGCTTTTTATATAGGTAAAAAATAGTGGTATCTCCTTCCATGGTCGCACTGAGCGCCAAAATAACTTCATGCACTTCGCTTTCGCGCAATCGGCTTACTAAACTTTCGATACTTAGATCGGAAGGGCCCACACCATCCATTGGCGAAATCAGACCTCCTAAAACATGGTATACACCGTTAAACTGGTTGGTGTTTTCAATGGCCATAACATCTCGTGTATCTTCCACGACACAAATCAATCCCTTATCCCGCTTTGGCGCGCTACAGATTTCACATATCGCCTCATCCGAAATGTTGTGGCAAACAGAACAATAACATATTTCCGACTTCAGTTTTGTTAGTGCATCACTAAACCTCATTACATCATTTGCCTGTTGATTCAATAAATGCAGCACCAAGCGCAACGCCGTTTTTTGCCCCACACCGGGTAAACGACTAAACTCATTAACAGCGTTCTCTAATAGCTTAGAAGAAAAATTCATAACACAAAGGTAAGCGAAAACCAACAGAAAAGTTCATAGATAAAAAGGTAAAAAATTTCATTACATTAGCAGAAAACAGTTACTAGACGAAAAAGAAACTAATTATCATTTGAAATTTATTCGTATGCTGACAAGTGAAGATAAGATAAGAAGAGCATTTGAGAACAAAACCTGGCAAGAAATCAAGGTCAAAGATTCTTGGCAAATTTTTAAAATCATGGCCGAATTTGTTGAGGGCTTTGAAAAACTGGCAAAAATAGGCCCGTGCGTATCTATCTTTGGCTCCGCCCGGACGTCAAGAGATCATGCAGATTACAAAACCGCCGAAGCTTGCGCCCGTTTGCTTACCGAAAGGGGCTACGGTGTCATTTCAGGCGGTGGCCCCGGCATTATGGAAGCTGCAAACAAAGGCGCATATGAAGCGGGCGGAAAGTCTGTTGGACTGAACATTGAACTCCCTTTCGAACAATTTCACAACAAATATATTGATCGAGATAAACTATTAGAGTTCAATTACTTCTTTGTGAGAAAGGTCATGTTCATGAAATATTCCCAAGGGTACATCGTGTTACCCGGCGGTTTTGGTACGATGGATGAGCTCTTTGAAGCTATTACCTTAATACAAACAGGTAAAATTGCCCGCTTTCCAATTGTTTTGGTAGGCAAATCGTATTACGGAGGCTTATTCGATTGGGTAAAAGACCGGATGCTTGAAGAAGGTAAAATCAGCGCTGAAGACCTCAACCTATATCGCTTAGTCGATACAGCCGAGGAAGCGGTGGGACATATATTTAAGTTTTACGACAAATACCTGCTTAAACCCAACTTCTAGTTCACAAAGGCTGGACGCCACAAAAAACGGCGCTCTACTTGGTGCAACAGAATCCCTGCAAGCTTATGTTGATTCAAAACGAATGCCACTTATGGTAATACTGGTTAATTACTTAAGCGGCCTTGCGCAATTGCATATTGAACAATTTTATCTATGTTTGTACATCATATAAATACGCAGATATCCATGTTTAGTTTTTTATCAAGCATACATTGGGACATAGAGCCGGAATTTTTTCGTATCGGCGGATTCGGCCTTCGTTATTATACCTTGTGTTTCATGTTGGCGTTCTTTTTAAGCTACATAATACTTCTACGGATTTTTAAGAAGGAAGGGAAGTCCCAAGAGCTATTGGATCAACTTACCATTTACGTATTTATAGGAACGGTATTGGGCGCCCGACTAGGTCACTGCCTATTTTATGAATTTGACTATTATAAGCATCATTTGTTGGAAATGATTTTACCGATTAGAACCGTAAACGGCCAGCTTTCCTTTACCGGGTTTCAGGGGCTCGCCAGCCACGGCGGCGCCATTGGTATCATGATAGCCTTGTTACTTTATTGCCGTAAAACCAAACTAAGTTTCTGGTGGGTAGCGGATCGCTTGGTCATCGTTTCGGCCCTCTCTGGCGCCTTAATTCGGACAGGCAACTTTTTCAACTCCGAAATCATTGGAAAACCAACTGACCTTCCGTGGTCAGTGACGTTTTTACAGGTCGACAATGTTCCGAGACACCCCGCCCAGCTCTACGAAGCTGTAGGCTACCTAATGATATTCATTTTATTGTTAAACCTATATAAGCAGGGTAAACACCAAAAACCAGCGTTTCTATTCGGTTGTTTTATGGTGTTGGTTTTTGGACTTCGCTTTATAGTAGAATTTGTTAAAGAAAACCAAGAAGCTTTTGAAAACAGCATGACATTCAATATGGGACAATTGTTGAGTATACCCTTCGTAGCCATTGGTTTATACCTCATATTTAGGAAGCAGCATAATGCCGGAAAGAAAAGTTGAATTCGCAACGACGCGCATTTCTTTTAAGTTTTTCGTTTTTGATATTCAATACAAATAGTGATGAGAGAAGAGAAAGTTAAGACTTTTGAAAATATTTTACGAAAGCACGCCCTGAAAGTCACACTGCCCAGACTGACGGTCCTTGAGAAGATATTCAACAAGGACACCGCGACTTCGCAGCCGGAGCTAGAAAAATCTATAGGGGACGATATTGACAGAGTCACGCTCTATCGGGTTTTAAGTGCTTTTGAAGAAAAAGGTATTATACATAAAATTTTTGACCTGCATGGAACTGCCACCTATGCCCTTTGTTCTACTCAGTGCAAGGTTCATGAACACCATGATGAGCACGTACATTTCACTTGCTCTAATTGCAATAGCGTATACTGTTTAGAAGAGATTAAACTACCAAACATCAGTACGCCGTCGGGTTTTACCATCGATCAGGTGTCAGTTAATGCGATCGGTATATGCAATAAATGCAAAGCGATAAAAGGCGCGTCCATGGCGTAATTGCTACTGATTTAGAACTATTAAAGGATTTCGGTGTTATGTAAAATGACAAGTATTCACTTACCTTAGCTTGAGGTATCTTATTTAAGCGCTAATATATGTCCACAAAAAAAGCAAATGCAATTAAACAGGTACTTTCTCAGTTGATAGCCGATGTGTTCGAGAAATCAGGGAATAAGGCCTTAAATTATAAACAGGTGTCTGCTAAATTGAATATCGCAGATCCCGCTTCAAAAAGCACCATATTATCGATTCTTCAGGAAGAATCAAAATCTAAATCCGGTTTGTTCAAGGAAGTTGAACCGGGTAAATTTACACTACGGGAACTTCACACGTTTATTATTGGGAAAGTGGATATGACCGCCGATGGCTCCGCCTATATTGTTACCGATGATGAGTTTGAAGAAGACATCTTTGTCGCACCTAGGAAACTTCGGAATGCCCTACATGGTGATACGGTTAAGGTTTATGTCTACGAAAAGAGCAGAGGACGTAAAAAAGAGGGCGAAGTTGTAGAGATTATCGAGCGATTTAGGAATGATTTTACTGGCATACTCAGCATATCGAAGCGCTTCGCGTTCTTAATTGCTGATGACAGAAAAATGCTTCATGACATCTACATTCCTATAGAGGATTTAAATGGGGCAAAAGATCAGGATAAAGTGGTAGCAACCATTACCGACTGGCCCACAGGGAGCAAAAACCCGATAGGCAAGGTAAAACATGTCCTAGGAAAACAGGGTGAAAACAATACCGAAATGAACGCCATATTAGCAGATTTCGGTTTCCCACTAGCTTTTCCATCTACAGTAGAACAAGAAGCGGATCAAATCGAAGACCTTATCAGCCAAGAAGAGATCGATAAAAGGAGAGACTTTAGGGAAGTATTAACTTTTACCATAGATCCCGTAGATGCCAAAGATTTCGATGATGCCATTTCCTTCCGTAAACTGTCGGATGGCAGCTATGAGGTAGGCATTCATATCGCCGACGTAACCCATTATGTTCAACCGGACACCGCTTTAGACAAAGAAGCATTCGAAAGAGGAACCTCTGTATATCTTGTCGACCGCGTAATCCCTATGTTACCCGAAAGGCTATCGAACAATTTATGTTCACTGCGACCGAATGAAGACAAACTCTGTTTCTCGGCAGTATTTCTATTGGATGACCAAGCCCATGTTAAGGAACAGTGGTTTGGAAAAACCATCATACATTCAGACAGGCGATTCAGTTATGAAGAAGCGCAGGAAATTTTAGAGAACAAAGAAGGTCCCTTTAGCGAAGAACTTTTAATTTTAAATAAACTTGCCTACATCCTTCGCGATCGTAAATTCAAGCAAGGCGCTATCAATTTCGAATCTACGGAAGTAAAATTCAAGCTCGATGAAAATGGTAAGCCTTTAGGCGTTTACACCAAAGAACGAAAAGACGCCCATAAACTGATTGAAGACTTCATGCTCCTTGCCAACAGAAAGGTTGCCGAATTTATCGGCAAACAAGGACGCGGAAAAAACAAATTACCTTTCGTTTATCGCAGCCACGATGCTCCGAATGAAGAAAGCTTGGCTTCATTCGCACAGTTTGCCGCCCGCTTCGGATATAAAGTGAACACGAAATCCGAAAAAGAAATAGCAAGGTCGTTAAATACCTTAATGCATGATGTAGAAGGCACCAAAGAACAAAATGTGTTGACAGCGCTGGCTATCAGATCCATGGCCAAAGCGATTTACACGACGAAAAAACACAGTCACTACGGCTTAGCGTTTGACTATTACACCCACTTCACCTCCCCTATCAGACGTTATCCAGATGTAATGGTACATCGCCTGCTGGAACATTATTTAGCAAATGGAAAACCCGTGAATGAAGAGATGTATGAGAAAATGTGTACGCATGCTTCTCAAATGGAAAAGAAAGCAGCAGATGCCGAGCGGACATCCGTAAAATATAAGCAGGCTGAATTTTTACAGGATCAGATTGGAAGTGTGTATACCGGGATCATATCAGGTGTAACGGAATGGGGAATGTACGTAGAGATCGAAGAGAATAAATGCGAAGGAATGGTACGCTTGCGAGACATTACCGACGATTTTTATGCGCTCGATGAAAAGAATTACGCCATTATCGGGCAGCGTAAGAAGAAACGCTACCAATTGGGCGACGAAGTTCAGATCAAGGTCAAAACCGTTAATTTGGCGAAGCGTCAAATCGACTTTACACTTATGAGTTGACCCGGGCATCACTGATATAAACTAATTTTTCTATCTTCGCCCCATGCAATCTATAGTGGCGTTACAGCGTATTATTAGCGAAGCACTCGACAAAAGGACTTTTCCAGACAATCCGATCAGCTTATACGAACCTATCAGCTATTTTTTGGGAATTGGCGGCAAGCGTTTAAGACCGGTTCTTACGCTGTTGGCGGCCGATATGTTCGGTGCAGCAATAGCGGAGAGCCTTCCGGCAGCCTTAGCCGTAGAAATGTTTCATAATTTTACGTTGATGCACGACGACATTATGGACGAAGCTCCTTTACGCAGGGGACGGGAAACCATTCACACGAAGTGGGACGTCAACACAGCGATCTTGTCCGGAGATGCGACGTTAATCACAGCTTATCAGTTACTCGCGGAATGTAAGTCCACGCAGCTTGCAGAGCTCTTGAAAGTCTTCAACAAAATGGCGCAAGAAGTGTGTGAAGGACAGCAGCTAGACATGGACTTCGAAAAATTACCAACTGTAAGCGAAGGAGAATACCTTCATATGATTCGACTCAAGACGTCGGTGCTATTGGGTGCTGCTTTAGAGATGGGAGCGATTTTAGGGCAGGCAAGCGCACAGGACCGGGCAAATATATACGCTTTCGGCGTTAACATGGGGATCGCTTTTCAACTTCAGGACGATATACTGGATGTATATGGAGATCCGTTAAAGTTCGGAAAACAAGTTGGAGGCGATATCATTGAAAACAAGAAAACCTATTTGTTGATCAACGCCTTACAATTAGCAAAGGGAGACGACAAAAAGGAGCTAATGCAATGGATAGAAACCACAGATTTTGAACAAAAAAGGAAAATAGAGCGTGTAACGGCTATATTTGACAAACTGGGCTTACAGGAGTTGGCTAACCAAAAGAAAATAGCGTTTGCTAAAGACGCCTACCGCGCCTTAGATGCAATAGAACTTGCTGTTGAGAAGAAATTACCTTTAATAGAGTTCGCCCAGAATCTGTTGACGCGGGAACATTAAGCATCCTTTATATTTTACATAATTTAGCCGATACCTCTGTGCTTATAAGCTGAACCCGCAAAGAGCATACATTTTACATCGTATTTCAACACGCCTATTATTTCACATAAAATTAATCTTCATCAAATGAAGGAGTTACTTTCCGCGATCTAAAAAAGGTAAAATTAAATTTGTTAAAATGGACGGAGTTTGTACTTTTGTGCCGGAAAGTTGGCAGAGTGGTCGAATGCGGCGGTCTTGAAAACCGTTGTCTGTAACAGGACCGGGGGTTCGAATCCCTCACTT
>NZ_SBJH01000077.1 GCF_004368405.1 Olivibacter sp. XZL3 | reverse complement strand
TGGAGCTTTTTATCCAAAGATATATTTCACGATCTATTCTCATTTCTTGTATTTATCCTTCAGAGTTCAAACTAACGATTTTTTTTTATTTAAAACTTTACCATACAAAGTTGCTTTAACTAAAAATGAAAGCGTTTACCATTTGGTAAAAAAGCATTTTTAGCTATTGAACAGTTGTAAAAAGAATTTTTTGTTTTCCTTTCTGAACTCTTCCGCACCAATTTCCAGACGTCTTCCATAAGCTTTTTTTGCATTACTCCCTGCCAGATAACGCAGTTGGTCTTTATTATCGGTTGCAGCTTCGTAAATCACTTCTGCAATCTGCTCGGGTTCGGTGTTCAAATTAAATCCGCTCAACATTTTGTCGATGGCATGATCATATGCAGGAAGCGAAGCAACCTCCGCCACATTAAAAAAATTCGATTTGGTTCCGCTCGGCGAAACGGTTTTCACACCAATATTAAACGGAGCCAATTCAATCGATAAGCTTTCGCTCCAACCTTCTAAGGCCCACTTTGTTGCGTGATAAACATTGCTAAACGGATGCGCCAACAGCCCAGCAATAGAGGTTACATTGATAAATAAACCACCTTTCTTTTCTCTGAAGTGCCGAATAAACGCTTGGGTAACGTACATCGTTCCTAGAAGATTGGTGTTGATCTGACGCTCAATCTGTTCATGGCTGAACGCTTCCATTGCACCAAACAAGGCGTAGCCAGCATTGTTCAGCACGACATCAATATTACCTAATGAAAGCGCTTTCTCGGTTGTCGACTGTATTTGTTCAACATCCGTAACTTCTAAGGGTAAAAGCGTTACATTTTCTAACAGCGTTAATTCCGTTTCTTTATCGGGGTTTCGCATGGTAGCAATCACATTCCATCCTTTTGATTGAAATAATAAGGCAGCTGCCTTTCCAATACCTGATGATGCACCTGTAATGAATACTGTTTTCATTTGAATCAATTTTTATTGTTTGCATTACAAACCTAACCGAAAAAAGATATACATTTGATACCTGTATCCAAAAGGATACCTGATCTATGACCAAGGAAGAAAAGCGATTTCAAGAGAAAATCAAAGCCATTCAGGACACTATGTTTGTGCTTGGCGGTAAATGGAAGTTACCAATTATTCTTTCTATCTACAGCGGAAATAAACGGTTTAACGATATTTCAAATGCCATTCCGAAAATAACCAATCGCGTGTTATCCAAAGAGTTAAAACATTTAGAAGAGAACCTATTGATTAAACGGACAGTCATTGATGACTATCCCGTTAGAATAGAATATGCCGTAACGGATTATGCTTTCGGTTTGGAGGAAGTTATAAAACCCATGGAAAGCTGGGGAAAAAAGCACAGGAAAAAGATTAGCGGAAAATGATCGAAAATCAATAAAATCCGCCAATTTTATAAAGTTCCAGTTTATCCCAAAAAGGCCATTTCTTCTTTTGAGAGTGAAATAGAAGCGGCAGCTACATTCTCTTCCAAATGTTTGATAGAAGTCGTTCCGGGAATCGGTAAAATCCATTCCGATTGGTGCAGAAGCCAAGCAATATTCAATTGAGCAACCGAAATGCCATGATTGTCTGCAACTTGTTGAAGTTTTTGCTGTTCGGTGGGAAGTGAGGTCTGCAATGAAAAAAACGGAATAAATGGAATACTCTTTTTCTCGCAAAGCTCCAGGACTTCGCCACCCTGAAAACCGAAAGGACTGCTTTTATCCGTAGTTCTTTGAGCGTAACTGTATAAATTCTCAACCGCTACGATTTCGGCTTTGTCAGTTGCAAACTCGAATTGTTCCACCGAAGCATTGGATAAACCCAAATGCAAAATTTTTCCCTCTTTTTGCATTTCCAGCATTGCCTCAAAAGATTCGCCGTAACTTCCCCCGCTTCCTAGTGCTTTACCGAAATGAACGAGCGGAAGCTGTTCGAGTTTTAATTCTTTCAAGTTGTTATCAATACTTTTCCTTAATTCTTCGGGTTTGCTGTATGGCTGCCAACTTTTATCATTTCCGCGAATTGACCCGACTTTTGTGGCAATAATCAAGTCTTGCGAATATGGATAAAAAGCATCCACTAACAATTTATTGGTTACCCCAGGTCCGTAAAAATCGGCAGTATCAAAGAAATTCACACCCAGATCATAGGCTTTTCTCAATAGTTTTACGGCTTCGTTGCGGTCGGAAGGTTCGCCCCAAAAATCCTGTCCTGTCAAACGCATTGTTCCGTAACCGGGCTTTCGGGCAATCAATGGACTTTGGGTGTTTTTCCCAATGATGATTTCCTGTCTATTCATAATTTCACATTATTTATTAATGCAAAATTAAAAAGCGGGGCAGGAAGAAAATGGTGATGTATTCAGATTAAATGGTAATGTGTTCAGTTTTTTTCCAAAAAACATCTTCCCGAAACTGTTTGGGTGTTTTTCCTGTATACCGTTTGAAAAACTTTGTGAAATTTGACGGGTCATAGGTCAATTGCATCGCAATGGAAGCGATATTCATCGTATTTTCGGCGAGCATTCGTTTGGCTGTTATCAGTATTTTTTCTTCAAACAAGGCACACGGACTACTTCCCGTAACCCATTTCACCGTATTACTTAGATGACGAGGCTGAACGTGCAGCGCAGCTGCAATATCTTCGATTTCCAACATTTTTTCGGTCTTTCCACTGACGAGTTCCGATAGATTTTTATCTACTTCTTTCAAAAAATCGTCAGCGATTTCCTGTTGTCTTACAGAAATTTTTTTAGGTATTTCCATTTTACGAAATTACAAAAATCCTCTTCAACGGATATTCTTCCTAATCCTGCTCAATGATTGTTGGGTAATTCCCAAATAAGAAGCGATGTAGGCAAGCGGAACCCGATTAGCGAGTGCCGGGAATTTTTCCAAAAATGCCAAATAACGGGTTGTGGCATTTTCCGAAACCAATGAACTTCTTCTATCCAACTTTTCGATCAACCCTTTTTGAAAGATCTTATTGACAATGCTATCCCAACCAACAATGGTATGCGAAAGCTCGTTCCAGTCGTGCTCAGAAAATACAAGCAGTTTACAATCCGTAACGGCTTGGATGTATTCCGTTAACGGCTCACCTTTGTAGGGATTTGCAAACAAGCGGTTTTCCTCCACAAAATACTTCGTAATTTCTTCACCTTTGTTGTTGTAATAGCAGATACGCAAAATGCCTTCCAACATAAAAACAACCTGGTTAAATAGCTTTCCCGCTTCTACCAGATAATCGTCTTTACGGAGTTCCAGTTTTTTGGCTTTGCCCGTAATCAGCTCAATTTGTTGTGGGTTCAGATTTCCAAATTGCAATAAAAAGTCGATCAGCTCTTTCATACTGCCAAATTAGCGAAATTGATTTTAGGAAGTTTTACCATTTGGTAAAAATCCATTCCACCAAAAACGACATAAGCTGAACCTGTAAAGTAACAGGCATCTTACCAGGGAATTTCGCCTGTCTCTGTGTTTATTTCTTCGCTAAAAAACTTTCCTGTTGGTCCATTCCGGTCAAGAAGTGCGTATTTCACGATACGCTTCCCTGCTTCTTCCACGGTACCGGTTCCAAGATGGTTTGTAAAATCCGTTTGCCGCTGATTCAAATTCGCGAATTGCAATAAAAAGTTTGTCAGCTCTTTCATTCTCCCATTTAGTAAATTGATTTAAGAAGATTTACCATTTGAAAAAAATCACGTTAATCGGTTAACCACATCGGCTTTTGTTGTAAGATATCCTGATGCACTGGGCAATTTTCATCGTGCGCTCCCCGAAGGTAACCGATGCTCATCAGAAACTCATTGACAATTTCACCGCCGGTAAATCGGAATGTTTTTTTAAATAATTTCACCCATTCTTCCTTGGTTTTCGGGTGATGCTGCTCCAACCACTTTTGAAAACTGCCGTAATCTTTTTGCAACTGCAGAATGGTTTTGGCGTTTTCGATCGCAGCATTTATTTTCAGTCTATTCCGGATAATTCCTGCATCGTTCAGCAAACGTTCGCGGTCTTGTTCCGTATAAGCAGCTATTTTTTTAATATCAAAATTATCATAAGCTTTCCGGAAACTTTCCTCCTTTTTAAGAATAGTTTCCCAACTCAGTCCGGCCTGGTTGATTTCCAAAATTAATCTTCCGAACAATTCATTATCATCGTGAATGGGAAAACCGTAATACTTGTCGTGATAACGTTGATGAAGACTGCGTCTCGGTTCTTTCATCAGGGGTATGTAATTGCAATAGCTCATTATTTTATGATTAATTCATTCCGTGGGATAATGTACAAAGATGTACACATTTTCAGCGAAAAATTTTGTGAAAACGGCAAAATCTGTTACCGTTTTGACAAGTGTAGTTTTTCCGCCGGATGGTGAATTACTTTTATCCGATTAAGACCAACTATCCCGATGTCCGATTCTCTGAACCGCCGAATAAATATAAAAAATACATTGTAATAGAATGTATTTTTTATATTTTTGCATTATGGAAAGTAAATACATAAGTAACTGGACATCACAATTGAAGAAAGGTGTGCTGCCATATTTGGTTTTGAGTATTGTGCAAGAAAGACCTTTTTACGGCTATGAACTTATAAAAAAGATCAACCAAGACTTTCACACCGACGTGACGGACGGGACGCTCTACCCAATTCTTATTAGAATGTATGACGAAAAAATCCTTAAATATGAGTGGGTAGAACAGTCCTCAGGCATTCCTAGAAAGTACTACGCCACCACAGAAAAAGGGACGGAAATTTTTGGTATAATGAGAAGTGTGATACAAAATTTACTGAACATAGAAAAATAGATTAATTTAATTTAAAGTGACATGATGCAAAAAATATCATTTACAGAACGAAATGCACAGCAAGTGTATGAACAGTTTTTATCAAATGTTTCAAACGTCATAAAAGACTTGCCAGATAAGGATCGGAATGAGATAGTAATGGAAATTAACAGCCACATTTATGAAGGCATGGAATCCATGGACAACGGTTCGGAAATAGACCGCATCCTGAGTATCACTTCTCAACTCGGAGATCCACATGAGTTTCTTAAACCGATTGTGACGGAGCGACAACTCGATGATGCTCTTAAAAAATTTAAGTTAGGTAAAATACTATCGATTATATATAAAAAGGCAAAAACGAGCGTCAATTACGCTATGTTCTTTATCTTATATCTTTTCAGCCTATGCACATTTTCCTTAATATTTTTTAAGCTATTCTTTCCGGCTAATACAGGGCTTTTTTATTCGGGCCAAAGGATCAAAGCCTTTGGGTTTGCCTTGAATATTTCCGGCACAACAGAGGTCTTGGGAGGTTGGTTTTATCTTGTTGTAATAGCAATTGTTTCGGTGTTCTACGGCATAATAACATTGCTCCTACGAGCTACGAGAAGAAGAACAAAGCACAATTTCGTCTAATCGATACCACCGTTTTTCAGGCACAAATGCGCATTGTCATGTTGTTGTTAATAGGTATTGGCATTTCCGTCCAACCGATCTATGCTCAAAAGATAATACTTTCAGGAAAAATTTTGTGTTCGGATGGATTATCTGCTCACGGCGTGAACATCACTCTTGTTGACGATAGAGGAGATATACATTTCATTTCCAATTCGGAAATTGGCGAAAAAGCCGGCAAAGCAGTTAGAAGGCAATATCAACTTTTTTTAACTACTGGTTTCGCAGGATATCGCTAAGTTCAGGGTAGCCGTTCTCAGAAATGTGCAAATTACGGCCCCTTATATGCACGAAGGTCGTTTGCCTCTCTAAAAGCCGTGTCGCAGCGTTATGCTCCGGCGTGGAATCCCTGCGCAACTGCACACCGGCTTCAGAAGGCAACAACAATTGGGAATTCCACTCATTAAGGAAGAACAGGTGTAAATAGTCGCCTTTTGAAGACCCTGACAGATATCGACTTCATCAATGACCGGCGCTTCAATAATCATTGATTTCCTTGTTTCTTGCATCCAGTACTTCGATACGGGTCACGCGCATGGCGCTACGTGCGGGCCTCTTATCCTGCGGAACGACCAGACGATAAGGTCCGAAATTGGGAGGAAGCTCTTCTCCGTCCATCTTATTTGCCAAAATTATCGTTTGATCCGTAAAGTCGGGATCTGTCTCTGGCAAAGCAATTACGGCCTGATAACCGTCGGCCGCCGAAACAAGCATAAACTTGCTTAGCGCTTTCCCTCTGAGCTGATGATTAGGTACGGCCTCTGCTTTCGTTAAAATGTCTACCTCACCACAGCCTCCTGCGCTAGCGTTGAGGCGCAAATGCTGCAAAACACCATGGATAGCAAAATCAGTATTCTATTTTTCATGATCATATTCAGTTAATATTGAAAATCAAATTCACGAAATAAATTCTTCCTGCTTCCGGGCCCCAAAACTTTCTCTCCTGCTTTTTCAATCCGAAGCTCGTTGTTATATTCGGTCTGTACTTCCATACCACGAAGATAAGAAATAGCAGTTATTAAGTTATTTCTGCATGAGAAACAACAAAGATTTTTACTTTTGCCGTCAAAACAAAAGAAGATATGAATAAGTTCGTGCCGATTAAATTTTTATTCTTTTCCCTGCTCACATCATTGCTCTTTACAGGTTGTGCCATGTTAAACCCCGCAACTCAGGCGGATGTATTAAAGAAGTACCATTACGATGTAGAGTCGGTATCTAATTTGAAAATTGCAGGAACGGCATTAGGCAATACAACATCCCGCAGCTCTTCGCTTATGTCCCTACCAGGCATAGCTGTAGGTTTATTATCAAAGAATTTGCCTTTGGAAGCAATTGTTAACATGAAAGTAAGCAATCCGACAGGTGAGGTTGCCAACATGGGGGCTTTCAAATACCTCATAGAAATACAAGGCAAACCGTTTTTTGAAGGTGCGGTAAACGACGCAATCAATTTAGGAAACGGACAAAGTACGGTTATTCCCCTCGCGTTCAAAGCAAACCTGTTTGGAGTAACCGACGAAAAAACCGGCGTTGAAAAATTGTTGAGTGACGTACTCACGCGCGAGGGAAATGGCTTTGTTGTATTAAAGATCAAACCGTCTGTAAAAATAGGTGGACATAACATTTATTATCCCGGTTATATAACAGTAGATAACGATCTGTTGAAAGGGATAAAAGGATCACTTAAATAAGCTTTCCGTCAATTAGGGTTAGTTGGATATACTGGCGCATACTGACCCCTCAAAATTGAATTAGATTTAGGGGTGTTTATTGCGTTTAAAGCCCATATCCGCCT
>NZ_SBJH01000098.1 GCF_004368405.1 Olivibacter sp. XZL3 | reverse complement strand
GCTGAACTTGCTTTTTTTCATTGTCCCTAAATTATAAAACTACATTAATATTCGTAGCTGTTTTAAGGGGAGATTACACGGTGTGACGGAGCATACTATATTTCTTCTGGAGAGCCTATAATTGAATTCCCAAAGAAAACATTCCGTATGGATTTTTATGCTTTCTGCATTTGTGTTTCTGGTAGTATTGACCTGGAAATAGACAATCAACAATACAGTATAGCCAGAAATGGTTTTTTGGTATCTGCTCCTTCCACGATTATCAAATTTGTGAACATCAACAAGGATTTCAGGATGAAGGTTCTCTTTTTTGACAAGACCTTTTTACTCAAGAATATGGCCAATCCCTTTTTTATAGAGAAGCTGTCGTTATTTAACAAATCAACTTTTAGTGTAATCACCTCTGATGAGGAATCTGCCCTGCAATTATTCGCCCTGCTCAATTATCTCCAAAAACAGTCTGGCCGAAAAGACAGGTTTATTGAAGACATTATCAGGACCATTATCATTAACCTTCTGCTTGAAACAGCCACCCTTGTCGATAAGGAAAGAGATAAAAAAACGGAGGACAACCATGAAGTGAACAGTCTTTTCTTAAAATTCCATGAATTGCTGGCAGAGCATATTTCCTCCCATAAGGATGTGCAGTTCTATGCCGACAGGCTTTTCATCACCAATAAGTATCTTATTGTTGTTGTAAAGAGGGCAACCGGCAAAACGCCTCACGATATTATAAATAATACCCTGCTTAAAGAGGCTTTGGTACTACTCGGCAATCCAGAGAAAACCATTTCCCAGATAGCTTCGGAGATAGGATTTAGCTCCACTTCGTCCTTCGGGAGATTCTTCAAAAAATATGTTTCTCTCTCCCCGCAGGAATATAGGAGGCAGCAGCACATTTAGGAAAATGAATTCCGGTACAACATTGGCGAATTTGGGTATACAGTTGAAAAATAGTATATAATTAACTTTGTATTGAAATCATAGATTAATCAAGTAAAACGCTTGGTAATTCAAGCTCAACAACACCAACAGTTATGTACTACAGCAAAGGAAATTACGAGGCATTTGCCCGTCCCAAAAAGCCTGCAAATGTTGATTTAAAATCTGCCTATCTTATCGGTTCCGGTCTGGCCTCTTTGGCGTCGGCAGTTTTTCTGGTTCGTGATGCGCAAATGCAGGGCGACAAAATCCATATCCTGGAAGAACTGGCTCTGCCGGGTGGAAGTATGGATGGCATTTGGAACGAACAGAAAGGCTACATCATCCGGGGTGGCCGCGAAATGGAAACCCAATTTGAGACGCTTTGGGACTTATTCCGTTCCATCCCGTCGTTGGAAACTCAGGGTGTATCCATCTTGGACGAATATTACTGGCTCAATAAACAAGACCCGAGCTTTTCACACGCCCGGGTCATCGAAAATAAGGGGCAAAGGCTTGCTACCGACGGACAACTGACACTTTCTCCTAAAGCTATAGAAGAGCTGATTGCGGTAGTCCTTACACCGGAAGAAAAGCTACAGGATATCCAAATCGACCAAGTATTTTCGCAAGAGTTTTTCAAGTCAAACTTTTGGACCTACTGGGCCACCATGTTCGCTTTCGAGCCCTGGGCAAGTGCCATGGAGATGCGCCGTTACCTTTTGCGTTTTATCCATCACGTAGGTAGCGTGACCGATATGTCCTCGTTGCGCTTTACGAAATACAACCAATACGAATCGCTGATACGCCCGCTGGTAAGCTACCTGGAATCGCATGGAGTGCAGTTCCAATACGGCACCCAAGTGCAGAATATAGTGGTTGACACCACAGGCGGCAAAAAAGTAGCCAAAAGAATTGAATACATCAGGGATGGGAATGCAGAAAGCATCGACCTGACAGCAGATGACCTTGTATTTGTAACCAACGGCTCCATTACCGAAAGTAGCACTTACGGAGACAACAATACCCCTGCTCCGGTAGCAGAAGGCATCGGTGGCAGCTGGAAGCTCTGGCAGAACCTTGCAGAACAGGATACCGCCTTCGGAAAGCCGGAAAAATTTTATAAGAATATTCCCGAAGCCAACTGGGTCATCTCCGGTAGTATTACCTTTTTTGACGACAAAGTGGTACCCTATATAGAAAAAATCTGTAAAAAAGACCCACGCAGCGGCTCCATTGTAACCAGCGGCCCGGTAACAATCAACGATTCCAATTGGTGGTACGGCTTTTCCATAAGCAGGCAGCCCCACTTCAAGGCCCAGCAAAAAAATGAAATCATCGTTTGGGTGTACGGTCTTTATTCCCATAAACCGGGCAATTATGTAAACAAAAAGATTACGGAGGCCACCGGGATAGAGTTGTGCGAAGAACTTTTGTACCACATGGGCGTGCCCGAAAACGAGATTGCGGATATTGCAAAAGCAGCCAATACCATTCCCTGCCGTATGCCTTATATCACGTCTTATTTTATGCCACGTGCCGTGGGCGACCGTCCCCTGGTAGTTCCTGGAGGTTCCGTAAACCTGGCATTTATAGGCAATTTCGCAGAAACGCCCAGAGACACGGTTTTCACAACGGAATATTCCGTGCGCACCGCTATGGAGGCGGTATATACCCTGTTAAATGTGGACAGGGGTGTCCCGGAGGTATTCGCCAGTTCTTATGACATTCGGGTATTGTTGAAATCTATTTATTACCTCAATGACAAGAAAGGACTGAAAGACATCAAGGTTCCCTGGCTGTTCTCCCTTTTAGAAAAATATGGACTGAAAAAGATGCAAGGCACTTATGCAGAAGAACTCCTTAAAGAAGCAGGCCTTTTATAAAAATCAATTTCAAAGAGTAAAATATGAGCGCAAATAATTCAAAGAAACAAGCCTACTTCGTTGGTGGTGGCTTGGCAAGCCTTGCCGGGGCTGTTTACCTTTTGCAAGACGGCGGTTTCACAGGCGAAAACATCCACATCATTGAAGCCCTGCCCGTTTTGGGCGGGAGTAATGACGGAGCCGGAACCAAAAAAGAGGGGTTTATCTGCCGTGGTGGAAGAATGCTTAACGAAGAAACCTATGAGAACTTCTGGGATTTGACGGACCGTATCCCCTCATTGGAAGTGCCCAACATCTCTGTCAAAGATGAAATCTTTGCCTTTGACCACGCAAACCCCACCAAGGCAAAAGCGAGATTAATAGACAAAGATGGAACTATCCTGCCGGTTACCGATATGCAGTTCAACACGGGTGACCGTATGAAAATGGTCAAACTGTTCTTCACCGACGAAAGCGAATTGGACAATGTGACCATCCGCGACTGGTTCAGCGACCATTTTTTTACTACCAATTTCTGGTATATGTGGCAGACTACTTTTGCGTGGCAGGAATGGAGCAGCATTTTTGAATTTCAGCGTTACATGAAACGCATGCTACTGGAATTTTCAAGAATCGAAACCCTTGAAGGGGTAACAAGAACTCCTTACAACCAATATGAATCCGTGATTTTGCCGTTGAAGTCATTCCTTGACCAGCATAAAGTGGATTTTTCACTAAGAAAAACCGTTACCGATTTGGAATTTGTCGATAACGATAGCATTACGGTAAAGGAAATAGAATGCATCAATGCAGAAGGGAAGACAGAGAGAATAACCGTCAATGAGGGCGACCTGGTATTCTTTACCAATGGATGTATTACCGACAATTCCAATAATGGCGATTATAATACACCGGCGAAATACCTGCCCGATAATCCGCCAAGTTTTGCATTATGGCGCAGGATTGCCGACAAAAAACCGGGAAAGCTGGGAAATCCCACCCCGTTCTTTACCAAGCCGGATGAAACAAAATGGTATTCTTTCACACCGACTTTCATGGGGAATAAACTACTGAAACTCATCGAAGATTACACTGGAAACAAACCGGGAAGCGGTGCTTTGATGACATTTAAGGATTCGTCATGGAGACTATCTATAGTAATAGCTGCCCAGCCTCATTTCAAAGCACAGGAAAAGGACACTACCATTTTATGGGGCTACGGGCTGTATCCCGATAATATTGGCAATTACGTGAAAAAGCCCATGATAGACTGCACTGGCGAAGAACTCCTTACCGAATTGCTGCATCACCTGCACTTCGAGGAGTATGAGCAGGAAATCAAGGAAAGCGTCGTAAATGTAATTCCTTGTATGATGCCCTACATCGATGCGCTCTTTCAGCCAAGGGCAAAAGCCGACCGCCCTGCAGTTGTTCCGGAAGGCAGCACCAATCTTGCCCTCATCAGCCAGTTTGTAGAAATACCGGAAGATATGGTGTTCACCGAAGAATATTCCGTCAGGGCAGCACGCCTAGCAGTGTACACTCTGCTAGGCCTGGATAAAGAAGTAGCACCTGTAACGGAACATTGGAAACGTCCCGAGGTATTGGCGAAGGCCGTCCATACTTCATACAGGAGCTGAGCATAATTGACCAGACTTAGGTATTTACCAGAAAGCCCAATACGGACTGGAACTTGGCATCCTCTCCAACGTAGATGATGTAAAATCCTACAATAAAGGCTGGTTCCTTTCCCTTGGATATCGTATCAGTTTATGATAAGGCAATATAAGACTGGCATATCAAATGGTTGCCAGCCACTCTTTTATTAATTTTTACAACTATGAATTTTAAAAACGTAACCATTGCAGGAAGCGGTGTTTTAGGCTATCAGATAGCTTTCCAGAGCGCATTTCACGGATTCAACGTAACCGTGTACGACATTAACGACGAGGTTTTGGAAAAAGCCAAAGCCAAGTTTGAAACGATGAGCAGAGTGTTCAAACGGGACTTGAAAGCTACCCAGACACAGTTGGACACAGCGTTTGAAAACCTTCATTATACTTCCGACCTAGCACAAGCTGTCAAAGATGCTGATTTATTGATTGAGGCCGTTCCTGAAAATCCGGCAATCAAGACAGATTTCTATCAAAAGTTAGCCCTAGTGGCTCCCGAAAAAACGGTTTTTGCCACCAATTCCTCAACCTTGCTACCAAGCCAATTTGCAGAAGCTACCGGCAGGCCAGCGAAGTTCGTCGCCTTACATTTTGCCAATAATATCTGGACCAACAATACCGGTGAAGTGATGAAACATGCAGGTACATCTGAAGAAACGTTCAATTCTGTCCTGGATTTTGCCAAACAGATTGGCATGGTACCCTTGCCTATACATAAGGAACAACCCGGATATATCGTAAATTCGCTTTTGGTACCCCTTTTAAGTGCTGCTTTACAGCTATATGTAAATGAAATTTCAGATGTTGAAACGATTGATAAAACATGGATGGTAGCCACCGGCGCACCGGTAGGACCATTTGGAATTCTGGATGTAGTAGGCATAACCACGGCATACAACATCAATAAAATGACCGCTGATGTAACAAAAGAACCTTCAAAAATAAAGGCAGTGGAAATGTTGAAGTCTGAATTTATCGACAAAAACAAGCTTGGGGTAGCTACTGGCGAAGGATTTTACAAATACCCTAATCCGGCATATAAGGAAAAGGATTTTCTGAAGTAAGGAAATTCCTTTTCCTTCAGATTTATAAAAGGATGCCCAGCGTTTATAGCTATGGCCATCGTAAAAGCGATCAATGGCATCGGGATGAGCATAGATGTCGGCTATCAGTTTTTGATGCTGATCAATACTGTCTTGTGCGGTTTGATGGCTAATTATACCTCGATTGGCTTGTATACGCCAGTTAAGTGTTCGGTCGTATAGTTGGTTCAGACCGCTACCCACAAGGGCGACCACGTGGGTAATTTTCGGTTCCGCTATCGCGAGTGCAGGAGCAACCTGCGCTCCCTCTGAATAGCCGTAGGCGAGGATGTTCGTGTCGTCCCAATAATGATGATCGATGAGCCAGTTGAGTACTTTTTTGGAAGCGGATACCCGCCATTCCAAACTTAGCCGCCGATGATATTCTTTGGACGCGGGGTAACTGGTTAGCAAGCGCTCATTGCCAATGCTATCTAAGGGCTCTTGGAATTCCAGACTATCACAGAAGGGAGTGCCTGGTTTGTCGAGTACGATATAGTGATATCGTTGGGCACTTTGCTCGAGGTTAACGCTGTTGAAGGTATTTAGTAGCCTAGCCATTTTTTCTGATTTGACATAGAGGCAGAGGGGTAGGCCACCGCTCCCGTTGATATCTAAGAAAAGGGGAGAGGGTTGGTCTAGATTAACCGTGTCTAGGTAGAAAGAGATGGTGCCAAGGGTTTGATCGTCTATTTGGAAATGCTTTAACCCATGATCAGCAGGCGTTAACGGTTGTCCCTTTAATGCGAGATTGGTGCTTAATATAATGATACTTGCTATTGTATATATATAAACCAGTTTATAATTTGTAATTGTTGGCATATGGAAAGATATCTGCTTGTTCCTAGCAAGTTACGGATTAGTTTTGTAACGCTGCAATAAGCTGGAAAGTAAAGTTTTAAATCTTAGGGGTGCCAATAAAAACGATAGAAAGGGGATATTTATTCTATAAAACGGCGCTTGATGGCTGAAGAGCATTAGAACATCATTTATAGGCATGCGGCAGTAAATTGCATATAAAAATGAATTTATCTAAGTTTGGTAAACTAATCAAGGATTTATGGAAGTAAAGAAGTTATTCCCTGTGCTTTTATTGTTCTGTTGCACCATTTGTGCTTATGCGCAGCGAATGGAAAATGATCAATCGTTTAAAAGAATAGAACTTGATGTGGCAGCGGAGACGGCCTTCGACGAAATTGTAGATTACCTGCAGGCTGAAAACCTGTTTATTACAGCAATGGATAAACAAGCAGGCTTTATACAAGCGAAGAATTTCGTGAAACATAAGCGGGTTTTATCGGCAAAAAAAGGGGAAAGGAGGACCCTTAATTTTGTCGTAAGGCCAAAGGATACGGTAACGGAAGTCTCGTTGAATATTTATGTGGAGGAGTATATGTTCGGGGGGGATGTGCACAATAGAAATTACTATTACGACGATCAGGGTATCTCGGAAGACAAAAAGGTATATCAGATTCTCTTGGACGACTTACAACAGCGGATA
>NZ_SBJH01000114.1 GCF_004368405.1 Olivibacter sp. XZL3 | reverse complement strand
GGTCATTCTCTGTAATTTCGCCATCATGCTTGTCAGTTTGTAAATAATAAACTGTCAACCTATATCAGGACAAGACACTTTAACCTTACGCCTTATACCTTCCCCCCCATATACCTTAGGCCCTTAAACCTAACATCCATTTAACATAAACTTAATGGTTTTTTACTTTCTTGATAATTGGCTGATACATAGCTATTTGTTTAATTTTTTTAGGGCTTTGTTGCTGTATTGTTAACGGCTGAAAAGCAGGGGTATATATTTTGTAACGCCTCTTGGCCCTGTGAAAAGGAGCCTGTTCTTCAACTTTGCGACATCAAATGCGATTGTAATCGACTAATTGAAGACGTACTTAAATTAAATACTAAACCATCAAAAAAATGAAAAAACTTTTTACAAGTTACTTATTCCTTATTCTTTCCTTTATGACTTATGCACAAGAGCGTAGCGTTATTTCGGGAAAGGTACAAGAAGTTGCTAGCAAGGCTTCATTGCCTGGGGCGACTGTGCGTTTGAATAAAGAGAATCGCTACACCATTTCCGACCAGAATGGAAACTTTGAATTTTTAAACGTACCTGTAGGCGCTTATGAAATCGAAGTGATTTATATGGGGTACCAAGTGGAGAAGCAAGCCATCACGGTGCGTGCCGGCGAAAATACCGTCGTCAACTTCTTGTTGAAAGATGCCTCGGTAACGATGGACGAAGTGGTGGTGATGGGCGATCGCTTAAGAGGTCAGGCCCGAGCACTTAACCAGCAAAAAAGCAAATCCAATATTACCAATATCATTTCGTCGGATCAGGTAGGGCGGTTTCCCGATGCAAATATTGGCGATGCATTACGCCGGGTTCCCGGGATTACCATGCAGAACGATCAGGGCGAAGCCCGTAATATTATCGTTCGCGGACTTTCGCCCGAGCTGAATTCAGTTACCTTAAATGGCGACCGCATCCCGTCGGCCGAAGGCGATAATAGACGGGTGCAAATGGACCTGATTCCATCAGATATGATTTCCACCATTGAAGTAAATAAAACCTTAACTCCGGATATGGATGCAGATGCTATCGGCGGATCGGTAAACCTGATTACCCGGGCTTCGCCGAATGGGCAACGCATATCGGCCACCTTAGCGGGTGGGTACAATCCCCTGCATCAAACGCCTATTTATACCGGTGCTTTCGTATATGGCAACCGTTTTGCAGATAACAGGTTTGGTATGGTGTTGAGCGGATCTTATAATAACAATCAATTAGGTTCGGAAGGCATAGAAGGGGAGTGGGAGCAGGATAAAGATGGAAATGCCTGGTTGTCCCGGGAGGATATTCGGAGATACAATGTGCAACGTGTACGAAGAAGTGTTGCCGGCGCCTTTGATTTCAAAATAGATGATAACCACAGCTTGTATGCTAATGTAATGTATAATTGGCGGGACGATTGGGAGAATCGATACCGGGTACGTACGGATATGGAGTTAATCGATGAAGATTTGGGGGTAGCAGGCGGTTTTAAATTGGATAAGATCTCTCGCGAAACGAAAGGCGGAATTGGTAACAGGCGGGTGGATTATACGCGCTTGGAAGATCAACGTGTTCAAAACTATTCACTTGGAGGTGATCACTTGTTCGGTTCTGTCCTCGATATGGATTGGGCGGTGAGTTACGCAAAAGCGAGCGAAGACCGCCCCAATGAGCGTTATATTAACTACGAATATGAAAGCGAGGAAGATTTGCTTATACAGCAGGTCCCATCGTCAAATGACCGTCCGGTGGACCTCGTTTTTAACAGACCGAACCCGGGATTAAGTGAATTGGACGCTATCAGTGAAAATCACGATTATACCGATGAGAGCGAGCTGGGGGTGAAGGTAAACTTTCGTGTGCCGTTTTCGTTAATTGATGATCAAAAGGGCCGCCTGCGGTTTGGTGCCCGATTACGTTTAAAGGATAAACAGCGGAATAATAACTTTTTTGAATACGAACCGATTGGTAATCAGTACGATATTTTAGGAAATGTGCAAACGGTCAACTGGAGCGGTCCCTTTCAACCTGGGAATCAATACGCACCGGGTTTATTTGCCGATAAACATCTGTTAGGTAACCTCAATTTAGGGGATGCTTCGCAGTTTACGCCGGAGGCAAAACCGGACGAGTTCTTAGCCGTTAATTATCGGGCAAAGGAAAGAATCACCGCAGGTTATATCCGTTGGGATCAAGACTTTAGCAGTAAACTTTCTATGATCGTCGGTGCGCGACTCGAACATACGTCGATAGATTATACCGGCAATGTTGTGGCCGATGAAGAAGAATTGGCAGGCACACGGTCGGTTGAGAATAATTATACTAATATTTTACCAGGCTTGACTTTCAAATACGTTCCGCAGGAGGACTTGGTGCTAAGGGCCGCTGTGACCACTGGGCTGGCTAGGCCAAATTATTATTCTATAGCGCCTTATGTGCAGTCGATAGTGGACGATGGTCAGGTTGCGGCAGGAAACCCAGATCTGAAGGCCACCTATGCTTGGAACTTTGATCTGATGGCTGAAAAGTATTTTAAATCGGTAGGTATCCTATCGGGAGGGGTTTATTATAAGAATCTAAAGAATTTTATTTATAAATACAGCAACCGGGATTATACGGCAGCTGAGTTTGCCCGCGACTTTCCGGGAGCGAGTAACTTGATTCCAGAAGGAGAAACCTGGCGCTTTGTCCAAGATCGTAATGGTGATAATGTGGATGTATACGGATTTGAAGTTGCCATACAACGTCAATTGGATTTCTTGCCAGGTAGATTTTTGAAGAATTTCGGTGTTTACGCGAATTACACCTTTACTAAATCGCGCGCTAAAGGCATTGCCGATGCGGAGGGAAATCCGAGAGGTAACATGACTTTGCCGCAAACCGCTCCGCATATGGTTAATGGGTCTTTGTCTTGGGAGAACAAGCGTTTCTCCGCCCGGGTATCCGCTAATTATACTGCTGCTTATATAGACGAGATCGGTTCGGACGCCTTTAGTGATTTCTATTACGATAGCCAGTTTTTCCTTGATGCAAACGCGTCATATAAGTTTGGAAAATATATGCGTCTGTTCATAGAAGCTAATAACTTAACCAATCAATCCTTGCGTTACTATTGGGGCGCAAGCAGCCGGCCTATGCAAAATGAATTTTATAAGCCCCGGTATAACCTGGGCGTTAAGTTCGACTTATAAGAACTGTTCACCTAAAGGAAGGTGGCGGGGTTTGTAGGTCATGATACGGATCCCGCCACTTTAATTAGGTGAGAAGCCCCTGATTTGACAACGACGAAAACGAAAGGTGCTTGGTCTGTTAATAATAAGTTAACATGAAGCTGCTATTTTTGTAATATGATGCACGTTCGTGTCTACTTCTTTGTTGCACTTGTTCGGCTCCTTACCGGGCCATCTCTGCTGCAGGCACAGCCGTCTTTTTCTATTCAAGATATTCATGGTCGCCTAGAACGTTACAATGTTCAGCCTTCGGATTCCTTATTGGTTATTGAGAATGAGCGTTATCTGGAAGCCGAGCGGAATGGTGATAAGCTCGAACAGGCGATATCATTGCAAAAGATGGGACGGATATGCTACGATATGGGCTTGTTTGCCCAATCGTTGAACTATCATTTACAAGCGGAAAAACGCTTGGTAAAAGGTCCAAAAAAGGAGCGGGCGGATAACCTGAATGATTTAGCTCTCCTCTTATTGTTGAATAACCAAAGTGAAGATGCGAAACGTATTTATTTTCAAGCGTTGAGCATTTATCAGACAAGCGGAGAAATAAAAGGGCAGGCGACAACCTATGGCAACCTGGGGCATCTGTATGAAAAGTCTAGCAATTACGACAGTGCCTATTACTTCCAACAGAAAGCGATGCAGGCCTTTGAACAGATCAACGACTTGGATGGCATCGCCTTAATCTATGAGAATTTAGGGAGTATTTATGAGGATCAGGAACGATATGATGAAGCCTTTACTTACTTCTCGAGGGCGCTTGATCGTTTCAAAGTGAATGGAAATACGTCTATGTTAATTGATGCTTACAATAATCTCGGTGATGTTTATCGAAAAACAGGTAATTATAAGCAGGCACTCCGTTATACAAGGCAGGCGGAAAAGTTGGCAAAAGAAAACCAAGCCTTAAGTCGTTTAAGTAGTGCGTACCGGGACTTAGGGAAAGTGTATGGCTTTTTGGGAGATGCTGACAGTGTATTTCATTATTTGGAGCTTAGCAGGCAACTTTATATTGAAACCTATAACGAGGATACCAAAAACCAAGCTGCTTTACTGAAGGTGCTCTACGATATTGATCGGAAAGATGCTCGCATAGCGCAACTGGCAAGGGAGCGACAGACCGCCATTATCATCTATGCCACCCTCACCATGATTGGTGCTTTGCTTATTCTACTTTTTGTTATCATTATCAAAAATCAAAGACAAAAAATACGTAGCGAGAGGCAGCTTCGCGATCAGGAGACTGACCTGCTCCAAGCGAAGCAGCGCCTAATGGAAGTCGAGCTACAAAACAAGAAACTTCAAGAAGAGCAATTGCAGTTGGAAATTGAAACCAAAGCAAAAGAAATTACCTCTCATACACTCCAAGCCATAGAAAAGAACAAGCTGTTGGAAGAAATGAAGGATGCCCTGACCGAAATCTTAAAAAACGACAGCAGGGGTTACAAGAGGGAGCTGCGGCAACTGTTGAACAAAATCAACCAGAACTTTAATAAAGAAGTTAGTTGGGGAGACTTTAGGAGAGTGTTTGAAGAGATCAACCAGGATTTTTTTATTCATTTGCAGCAAATCAATCCTGACTTGTCGGCGGCGGATATACGCCTTGTTTCACTTATTAAGCTCAACATGAATACGCCCGATATGGCGGCGCTGTTAGGTATATCGGCCGACAGCCTCCGCGTTTCGAGGTATCGTCTCCGCAAAAAACTTGGGCTTGAACCTGGGAAGAGTTTAACTGCTTTCTTACAAGCCATTTAGTTTTTTTTTCATCACCGCCTCGAAGCTGCTTATAGGAGGACGCTCGATGTATATCTATTATTGATTTCCGTAAATTTCGTTCGTGTTCACTATTTGTAACGCTAAAAATTTGGCTTTTTTCACTCGATAGAGGCATTTTTGCAGAAAAAAAAGAAACATGAGCACAAAAAATAAAATCCATTTTATTTTAATCCTTTTTACTGGTATACTGATTTACGGTTGTCGCGAAGGGAGTAAAGAGAAAACTGAAAAGCAGCTTGTTGAAACATCATTAGACACGCTTCAAGCGACGGTAATTACCGAGCCCGTTGAATATGACAGTGACGATCCTGCCATCTGGATTAATCGGCAACATGCCGACAAAAGCCTGATTATCGGTACTGATAAAGATAGCGACGGCGGGCTTTATGCTTTTGATCTCAAGGGGAATATCATGAAAAAAGTAAAAGGTATTAAAAGACCGAACAATGTTGATATCGCTTACGATTTTCAATTGAACGGCAAAAAGGTAGATATAGCGGTCGTTACTGAAAGGGAGCGCGATAAAATACGGGTTTTTACCTTGCCCGACTTAGAGGCCGTGGATAAGGGAGGAATTGATGTGTTTGTTGGTGAGGCAGAGCGTGCTCCGATGGGAATTGCTTTATTTACACGGCCTAGTGACCAACAGGTGTTCGCTGTAGTTGGCAGGAAGTCTGGTCCTTCCGACGGTTATTTATGGCAGTATAAGCTAATGGATAATGGGGGCTATGTGAGGGGACAGCTTGTGCGGAAATTTGGAAAATATAGCGGCAAAAAGGAAATTGAGGCGATTGCGGTGGATAACGAATTAGGATTTATTTACTACTCGGACGAGCAAACAGGTGTTCGTAAGTACTTGGCTGATCCGGCGGCTAACAACAATGAAGAGCTTGCACTTTTTGCACAAAGCGGTTTTTCGAAGGACCATGAGGGAATCGCGATCTATAAAACGGGACAAGAAACGGGCTATATCCTTGTTTCCAATCAAGGTTCGCATACCTTCATGGTTTATCCCCGGGAAGGAGCAAAAGACGACAAGAACGCATATCCGCTGCTTGCGGAGATCCCAGTCAGCGCAATGGAAACGGATGGTGCTGATGCGACAGCGGTAAGTTTAGGTGAGCAGTTCCCTGCCGGAATTTTGGTGGCGATGAGTACAGATCGCACTTTCCACCTATTTGATTGGAGAAAAGTCAGTGAACGGATTAAGCAGGTTAGGTAAAAGGTATAAGGTACTAAGGTATAAGGTACTTAAAAAGGGGTAAGGCGTAAGGTATAAGGGGGTAGGTATAAGTGTCTTGTCCTGATATAGGTTGACAGTTTATTATTTACAAACTGACAAGCATGATGGCGAAATTACAGAGAA
>NZ_SBJH01000074.1 GCF_004368405.1 Olivibacter sp. XZL3 | reverse complement strand
GTTCTATCAGGAAATTAAAAATGTATCGTAATTATATCTTAGTTTAGTAAAAAGTTGTCCAACAAATAGGGAGTATCATAGAAGTCCGGGTTCCAGTCGGAATAAAACTTATGCGTACTGCTCAGATGATCGGTGTTGGTGATATAAGATCCTTTGGCCAGATTACGCTGGTGCATGGCAATCCGCTGCTGATGGTAGAATACTTCGACCCTGCTTTTGGTGTAATGGATCGTGGTCTCCCTGCCGATATACCGGTAAGGAACACTGTAGTAACTCTTATCGGGCGAAAAGTAGACATAGCCCATTTTCTGGACTTTGGCCTTTTTATAATCCTTCAGTTCATATGGTGTGGTGGGCAGTCCTTTCAGGTACTGGCGCTCAATGGTCTGGAAGAGTTCAGTACGGCTGGACTCTTTACGCCTGAACAGAAGGCTGTTGTAACGCTCCAGCAATATGCCTATCTCCCTGTTAAGATCTTCCAGTGAGAAAAAAGTCATATCCCGCAGGGGGTAATAGATACGCTGATAGGCCAGGTGTACGGCATTCTCAACCAGCGCCTTATCCTGTGGCGAATACCCGCGCGTAGGGTTGATCACGCAGTTGTAGTGGCGGGCAAAGTCTTTGAAGCTCCGGTTGATATCCGCTTCATATCTGCTTGCCCGGCTGACGGCTGACTTTAGGTTATCTGAAATGATGGCTTTGGGAACCCCGCCATAGTAGCGTAGCGCCCGCGCGCAGCAATCGATCAGATCTGCCCGTTTCTGGCTCCTGCAGGCCCGCACGTAGGTATACTGACTACAGGGAAGAATGGCAACAAATACTTCCACGGAAATAAGCTCTCCGGTTTCCTTATCGGTTATATGCAGCTTCTTTCCCGCAAAATCGATGAACATCTCCTCTCCGGCGACATGGTCGAGCTTCATCGAACCTTTTTCTTTAGGGTATTTACGGCGGTAGTGCTCCAGAAACTGGGTGTAACTGTACGGATCCCGGGCCTGCTCCACGTATTGCTGGTAGTGATGCAGAAAAGTGAAGCCGGGATGGTTCCGGGCCCTGTTGACCTTTTCGAAGTACAGCATAAGCTCGTTATGCCGCTCGGTGTCAACGGTCGTATGGGACGAAAAAAGCTCGGATAAGGCCGGCGTATCAAAGCGCAGGAGCTCTTCAAGCGAATATTCACTTGCTTCAAACAACTGCATATAGGTGTTGACCGTGTTCCGGGAGATTCCCAGAATGGAGCCTATCCTGCGGTTGCTGGTCCCGTCGAGATGTAAAGTGATTATCTGTTTTAAGTCCATCGGATCAAGTTTGTTGGCCATGTCGCTGTATTTATGTGATGCGACAAGGTAGTCCTTGATCTCCTAAAGTGGCACAAAACGAACCGTAATTGTTCTGCTATATAATTAATGCCCAATATATGCCAGATCGATAGTGGCACAAAACGAACCGTAATGGAAATGGTCAATATCAATCTGAAATGGCATCATTTAAACCGTGATTACCGGCACTATCGGACCGAATTGGCTGGCACAATTCGAACCGTAATATCCAATATGGCAATTATCAACGTGGCTCAACAAAAGGTGCACCGCAGGCTATCCAGGTAACGGATCGCTGGCACCTTTTGAAAAACCTTGGCGAGGCGGTCCGGAAAATCCTGGACAGGGAACACGCAGCAGTGAAAAGAGTAAGGGATATCCAAAGTGAAACAAGGCATGCATCTCCGCGCATATTGAAAAGTATGGCTTCTCCACGTCAGGAGGAAAAATTCCGGGAGGTTAAACAATTATTACAACAGGATGTTCCGATCAGGGAAATTGCCAGAAAGTTTAAGATGAGCCGTATAACGGTCAGAAAATATAAACACTGCGAGGAACTTCCGCGAAAAACGTACATCTCACCGACAGGGCTGGCGAAACATCTTGGTTATATAAAGAAAAGAAAAACAGAGAATCCGGGCATCCAGCTCAGACAGTTACATACTGAACTTAAAAGCCGCGGATATCAGGGTGCATATTCCACTCTATCCGACGGGCTGGCCAGGCATAGTCTGGCAATGGGTAAGAAAAAGGGAATAAAAACAGTGTTGCCTTCGGATCTCAGCCTCTGGAGACCATCGAGAAGCGCTATCCTCTTTTTCAATGATCCCAAAAAACTTTCCAGGGATGAATCGGAAATATTAAACCAGCTCTGTACGGCTTCAGTTGTATTGAAACAATCACTATCTTTTATAAGAAAGTTCCGTCAGATGATGTTTAAAGATCAATGTAGCATAGGCTTACAGGATTGGATACAGAGCGTAAGCGATTGCTCGATCCCGGAATTATGTGGCTTTGCAAAAGGGCTCCAACAAGATTTCGTTGCAATCAAAAATGCCTTCGATCTACCATGGAGCAATGGCCCGGTTGAAGGAAACGTGAACAAGTTAAAGACCCTGAAAAGACAGATGTACGAACGTTGCTCGCTTCGCCTACTGGAGAAAAGGCTGGTACTGGCTCCTTAGTGACCACCAAAAGTGGGGAAGAACCAATTTCTTCCGGAATACTCATAATAGACTTTTATTACTCAAAAATATCTCTGATTAACTTCTTTATCGTGAGGTTTTCTAGTTTGGATGCAATTGGTGACACATTGTCAATATTATCTTTCCAATGCATCCCTTCATTGTATATTATTCCCAGCAGATAATGAGACTCTGGTGAAACAACACCCATTTCTTGAGCCTTTTCTAATTTATTTCTAGTCATATTTGTTGCTAGAAAGACTGTTCGTGAAGCTGGTGTCTGTAGCTTATTGTACGCTATCTCCTCAATTTTCACTCTTACTGCGCCACAAACAGCAAAGGGACAGAATGCACGACCATTTAGGTAATTGTCAACTTCGGCAAAAAGAAATTGATAGAAATTGTCTGCTTCTCCCCAAAGTTCAGGTATATTCAAATTTCTAAAATCATTACGTCTGTTGATTTGAACAGGCTCATAATGGACTAAATGTCTGGAAATGTCTTTTCTTAATAACTCATCAACATTATTGTCTTCTCTTATGCGGAGCAGTCTTTCCAAATGCTGATTAATATGAATATTTGATTTGTCTAAATAGTAAACCTTTTGATTATTGAAGGCGAAATTTTTAAAATAATTCGGGTTTAGATGTGTCAGAATGATAGGATAAAGTCTCCTACCTTCGTCTTTAAAATCTTTGATGAAAGTTGTAATATAATATTGTGCTGCCGTCAGGTTGGCATCATCAAGATAGTCAAATACTTCATCTATTATTAAGATATTTGCCCCTTTCTTTAAATGCTGTCTTGCCCTGAAAAGCATGGCTATAAAAGTTAGAATATCTCTTTGACCGTTAGATATATGTATGGCTTTGGGAAACTTCACAACTAGCTGCCCACGTGTTTGGCTGGCACGGATGCCTTTCCAAGTGCAATTGAAGTTTGAAAGTGTATTTTGAAAACGTTGCTTGTCTAGTTGATAGTTACTGTATTTACAAGCTTTTTTAAAATTATTTGAATTGTTGTTATAAAGCCATATCAATTGAATCGCTACCAGATACGATTTTGTTTCTGAATTATAACCCAAATCAATTTCATGAACCAAGTCACCGATAGTATTTAAATGTTCGATTTGTTTCAGGTCGTCTAGCTTGTTGTTTGTTATCCAATTTGTTAAAATTTCAGTTGTTCCTGCTTGTTGGTTGATTTCATCTATAATTGCATTGATTCGATATTGGACTTTTTGACCGTTAGCTCTTTCCAATGCTTGATAGTTAAAGCTTAATTTTTCAATCAGCTTCAGATTATTAAGAGCTGCATCAGGATTTGGTAACACTCTGGCGTTTTGACCGAATCTTTGTTGAGCAGCTCTGTATTGATTACCAAATGGGACATTATTAGGAATACGATCTACTAAAACAACATCTTTGATTTCTAAAGTTGCACTCGCCCGTCCGTATTGGTTTCCTATCCCCTTGGGTTTAGTTAGATTATTTATGACAAAATAATCAAACTCAGAACTTATAGTATTTGTAACATTAGTAGCTTCAAGTGTCGCAGGTGCACCATCCGGTCTAGTATATACTATACGGATTCTTGGAGCTAGAGCTCCATTTTCTTCGTGGTAATTTTCTTCATCCAGCACAATTTTTCTATTGTTCATTGAATTGAATGCTGCCGCAAATGAGCTTTTGCCAAATCCGTTAGGAGCAACTAGAAGACTTGGTTTATTAGGTTGGATTTTCAGCTCAAATCTTTTTAGGCGGATTCCCTTTATGTGTTCGATCTCAATAACGTTAATCATAATTATGGGTATTATTGGTTACCAATCTCCTTTCTCTTTTAAATATTCTATACCGTTGAATACGGCGATTTTGGCTTTCTCTAAAGTAGAGAAGGTTTTTTTTCCGAACGTTTCACCTATTTTTACTTTATACTTGTTTGTCCCCTTATCTCGATAAATAAGCAGATGATGTTCATCTACATTTAAAAAATAGTTCCCGTTTTTACTTCTTTTCCATTGCTTTTTAGTCCAGTTAATCCTCCTGCTTGACCGATTTCTTAGTTCTCTTTCCCGTCTTTCAGGGTTGATATAATCATTGGTCAATTTCTCTGCACAAGTACAGCCGACCCTAAACTCGTCGTTTACATCAGGGTGTTCCAAGATATGTACGTATCTGATTTTTTCATTACCGCACATCATACAAGTTTCATAATCGGTTTCCCACTCCGGCTGACCATCTTCCCGAACATCAATCACATTCACTAAAGTCCATCCTTTATGCGGAACACCTTGTTGCCTCCAGAAATTAGCCATATCCTCTCATTTCAAAAATTATTCCTTATAGAACGTTTTTCATTTCTTGCGATGGATACGCATCCATTCAAATGGATGATCAGACTATTAACACCAACCTGAAAATAATCTTTTGGTGTAAAGGTTGGTTGAATTGCATCATTTCTTCCACTTCTTTCGCCCTCTGGGAAAAATGCATAAAGAATATGTTCTAATATCATTTCCAGAAATGTGCCTCCTAATATGGCAATGGTTCTATCGTCTTTACTCTCATACGTAAAGAGATTATGGAATTCCCTCAATGCATCATTCTGGTTGAAATATCTTTCAGCAGCTTTTCCCTTTAGTGTGTAGTAGCCCCTTTCCATTTTATATAGTAAATCCTTTAGGTATAATTCTGGTTTCCTTCATTCTAGAAAACACTGGCTTCACCTCTTCTTCGATAATTTTTTGCTTCATAAAATCTTTGAATAAGCAAAGCTTCTGAAAAAAAATAGTCTTTTCGTTCATAATGTTGTTGATGCAGGCATACAATGACGATACAATTGTCTTGAACTTCCTAGCAACAAAAAACACTACCTAAACTGTAATGACGAAGAATATAACAAATATTATTGAGCCATTTTCCCCCATATAAATTCTATATTCCTAATCGACCATTTAATCGTATTGAATATCACAATAACTTCCTCTTATTTTTTATACTTCTTCTTCCTCATCTTCCTCGTTGCTCTCATCACCAGCCAAAGCCTTCTCAATTTTTTTTGTACGGTCTTCTAGCTTTTTCTTAGTTTTTGTTTCTAACATAGCGGCAACTTTTCCAAAACCAGGAATCCCCTCTAAGCGGTCAATTGCTATCTGAAATTTATAGCTTTGCTCCAATGCCTCCATAATAGGATGATCAGAAGCCTCGTAATTAGAAATTAACTTTCCAGGGTTTTCTGATGACACCTGCAAAAAGTTAGACAGTAGCCTAAATTTCAACTCATCAGACTGACTAGCATCATTTATATTTGTTATCTGTTTTGACAAGCCCTCGTAAGTCTTACTTAACACTTCTTTATGTGCATATTCTTCTATCAATCTCTTTGACAGATTTAATTGTAATCTTACCCTAGCTAGCTACACCCAAAACTAAAGAATTCCAATCAGACTTGCTATTGCTATCCTGTTGGAATGTGG
>NZ_SBJH01000084.1 GCF_004368405.1 Olivibacter sp. XZL3 | reverse complement strand
ATAATTAAATCTAACGTTTTTGATGAAAACACTCCTTAAGTTTTTAAAATATCGTGTCCACTTTTTGCTGACGATTTACAGGCAGACTATTCAGCGCTATCCGAATTTAAAAGTGGTGTTTTCTTCGCCTCTCGCTTCGAACCCTGAATTTTTTAAGAAGTTTAAATCTTCGGTCCAGAAATTCAGAACAAACTATTCGCAAGTGCATCAGAATGTTCTTTTTCTTAACTCGAGTAAGAAACATGAGTTTCTTTCATCTTTAGATTTTTCCGGGGCACCTATACCTATCTTGAAAGAATCTTATCTCCAGAAGCAATGCCCAAAAACCAAAAAAGCTAAAATGGCGTTTTGGGCCTCTCATTTGGGCAAAAGCCAGTCTAACATAATTTATGCAAATGGAGCATCAGATACGGAAGAACTGGCAAGTGAACTATGTAAATATCTACCTGATGTAGTGCATGAGCAGATTGACCTCTTTACAGAATTCATTAGGGAAAATATCCATGGTGAATATACTTTGATCGCGTGCTTAAAAAAAGGAGTAGTCTTCCACTACTCGACAATGCCAAGAGAATTGAAAGAAAAGATTGAAGAACTTTTCGCTGATGAAACAATACCCGTAAACTATCTTTGCTGTACGAGTACATTGTTAGAGGGCATGAATCTGCCAGCCAAAAATGTATTCATCCATAAGCCGACCAAAGGAAGGGGAACGAAGATGGGCAAGTTTGATTTCTGGAATTTGGCAGGCAGAGCAGGTAGGCTGCTTAAAGATTTTTATGGTAATATCTATTGCATAGATATTGAAGAATGGGGAGAGGAAGGTTACATTCCCGAAAAATCTGTGGAAAATTACGCTATCGAGAGCGCTACCGAAGTATCTCTTCTTTCTCGGAGTCTTGATCTATCTACTTATTTACAGGATGCAAAGCAGCCCTTTCCCCTTAAAGAAAGAGATATTCTGGAACAAGCTACCTCAACTTTTTTCTTAGATTTTATTGAGGACAATAACAATACAGTGGAACGTTTCGTGATAGAGAATGCAATAGCCTTAAATTCACTTCATGACATACTCCAGATAGATAATTCGATCAAGAACATCTCTACAAGAAACAGGCTACCAAAAGAAATATTAAGGAAAAATTCCGGGATAGATCCGAGATTTCAAAATGACCTATTCGCACTTTTCCATTCAAAAATATATACTTACTTCGTGCCGAAATATCCAGCGTCAGGTAATGAATTCTATAATTCCCTAGTTGCTATCTATCAGATCATTGATAAAATATTTTTGGGAGAGAGCGATAAAAATATCCTTAAGCATTATGCTGTGATCTCTTCCCAATGGATTAATGAAAATCCCATAGGCTTTCTTATACAAGAAAGGATAAATTATGAGAAAAGGGAAGACAAATTCGTTTCCGTCAATAAATGTGTGCGTTCCATTGTGGATGAGATAGAAAGGGTGGTGACTTTTAAATATTCCAAATATTTAAAGTGTTATACTGATATACTGCAATATTTCCTTACAAGCAGTGGTAGGGAAGTGAAGCTGATCAATCTGTCAGCTTACCTCGAACTTGGTGCATACCATCCAACTACATTAAGCCTTTTGTCGTTTGGAGTGTCACGTACAACAGCAATCAGATTGAGGAATATTATAGGCAACAACAACCTCAACAGAGCAGAGTGTAGAAACTGGATTGATAACAACATGGAAAAGCATAAGTCAAAGCTTCCAAAAGTCTGTCAGGATGACTATGACAAGAACTTTGAATAAAATCGGGCTGTCAATCACGTATACTTGACAACCTAAGCAATAAATTTGTTTTAGTAGATAGTCCAAATCCTCAACAATTCTGATTAAGTTATCCAACAGATTTCTTGATAAATATACGGACTTGGGATGAACTTGGCTTCCTCAGTTGATTGAGATTTTATTCTTCTAGAATCTTAGAAAAATCGCCGATTTCAATCAACTCTTCAATAAAACGGTTCGAATTTAAGACGTCCATTGACCCGAAAAAAGTGAGCCCCCCGCAACGATGTGAGGGGCTTTTTTATGCCTTTAGAGCGGCAGGCTCATCCTGTCATGCTTTTATTTCTCCGCTTATTTCTGTACATTTACTTAATAAAGCAATGACCTCAATTTAAATAGTTTCTTTACAGACAATAAAGATTGCTGTGAAGACAGGGCTCAGCGCTTGGATGCAGCTCGGTGTTAGTCAAACTTCAAACTTGCTTTGCAGCTATCCGCCTCCCTTCAAAATTACTTTTTATGGAAAACAGAAAGAAAAGTGCCATAAAGACGGAGAGACCAATGCGTGGGCGGCCGGATGTTAAGCTTAAGATGAGGTTCAATGATAAAATGGTTGAAATCTTGGGTGCACTGCTACTACTGGCTTATTGGGGAGTTATATTGTATTTTCAGCAACTTATCAACGGAAAAGTCGCGACTCACTTCAAGTTGGCCGGAAACCCAGATAGTTACGGAGGGAAAGAGACCCTTACAACTCTTCCTGCTTATGCGACCGTATTATACGGTGTTTTGGCCTTGTTAAGTTTTTTTCCCCGATACCTGAACTACCTTGATGAGATAACTCCCGAAAACGCAGAATTTCAATATAGGAAGGCTGCAACTATGATGAAATTGTGGAAATCATAGTTGTAGGTGTTTTTTTATTTCTTAGTATACTTAGCATCGCAAATTTGGAAGATTACCGTAATTCGACTTTCAATTGGATAATAAGCTTATTACCATATCTGTTTATGGTCCCTATTTTTTATTATCTGTTCACCAAAAAAAGTATGGTACGAGGTAAGATTTATTAAAAGATTTTTGTGACCTTGTATTATTCGCAAGGCATATTGAATGAATGACCTGAGGATTTTGTAATTTTAATAGAAATTAGCATGGTGGAAAAACAAATTCAAAATCCCTTCATTCTGGCGCTGAGAGCCTACAACCTTACTGTTGAAATTCATCACCATTCGGCTTATCAGATCGTTTTGTCCAATAATAGCCCTTTTACCTCAGCCATTGGCGGTCAGTTATTTGAAGCTATACACGGCTTTCTGATCAAACCCCAGGTGCCGCATTATTGCATAGCAGAAAAGGGGAGTTTGAATGTTTTAAACATAGAGCCTTACTCTAATGTGGGTTTGGAACTTTCGGGTAGATTTGCTATGGGTCAGGACGTTATTGTTTTTCATTCGCCATCCGAAATAAATGCCTTTTTTCAAATAACCAATGACGCCTTTGACATTTACACCATCATAGATGCGCTGCTTTCAAAACTACCCACTGTTCATTACGACGAACGGGTAACCAAAATAGTAAACTACATTAAGTTCAATTACTATCAGCAAAGTATCACTCCGCAAACATTTGCCGACATCGTTTATCTTTCTCCCTCCCGTTTGGCTGCGCTGTTTAAAAAACAAACAGGTAGTAGCTTGTCTAAGTATTTATTATGGACAAGGCTTCGCCAGGTAATTTATCTGACGCTTACCGAGAAAGAAAGAAGTTTGACAGAGATTGCATACGACGCAGGTTTTTACGACTTGCCGCAGTTGAATAAATATATGTATGAAATGTTTGGTATGCCACCAAAAGCCCTGAAGCATAATAGTGATCTGATACAAGTTTATTAGTCTCGCTATCTTCAATTTTGTGCTATCAGTTTAAACAATTAAAACATAGCACTATGAAAGCATTAGCGTATCACAAGTTTGGAGGCACAGATGTGTTGCAAATAGTAGAAGAACCTAAACCTTCAATTCAATCTAATCAGGTTCTGGTGAAAGTAAAAGCCGTTTCTATCAATCCGATGGATTGGAAGATCAGAAAAGGCGAAATGAAATTGATGTCCGGTTCAACATTTCCTAAGCACATCGGAGTCGACTTTGCCGGGATTATTGAAGAGGCCGGAACGTCGAGTTTTACAAAAGGCGATGAAGTTTTCGGCGTTGTTAAAAATTCAATGAAAGATGGGGCATTGGCCGAATATGTCGCCGTATCGTCTACATCTGTCTGGAAAAAACCTGCAGCTATTAATTTTGTGCAAGCCGCTTCCATTCCCATTGTTGGCGCCGCTGCTATTGCAGTACTGGACAAAATAGGTAACTTAAATGCAGACACTCAAGTTCTGGTAAATGGTGCAACCGGTGGCTTTGGAATGTTTCTGCTGCAATTACTGAAGCAGAAAGAAGTAAACATAACTGCAGTTGCAGGCACTAATGCATTGGCCTTCGCAAAAGAATGGGGAGCAGATTCCGTGCTTGATTACAAGAAGGAAGATGTACTTGCCGGAAAGAAGGCCTATGATATCGTTGTGGACCTGTCAGGTAAAATGGGGTATACCAATGCGAAACAGATTATGTAGCCGAAGTCCTTGTTTTTAAACCCTACGCCTAAGCCTATTGAGATTCCTATATCACTTTTTAAAAACCTATTTACTGGTAAAAAGCATGTTGTAATTCTTTCTCAGCCATTATCAAGAAATATCGAGATGCTGCTGAATGCCGTCAATAGCGGATTGAAGATTAAAGTGAATAAAGTCTTTCCTTTTACGCAATCCATAGAGGCATATCGGTTTGCCGAAAAAGGAGGAGTCATTGGCAAAGTTGCGATTGAGATCAATTAGGATGCGCAATCAGTTGCGATGAGCGGAGTGCAAGCCATGCTGAAAGATGCACTTGAATTATTAAGAACGAGAGTGGACAGCTGGAAAAGGAATAATTTGGACCGCATAATCATCAAAACAGTGATCTGATACAAGTTTACCGTTAACATGCTAACCATCTTTGCATAGTAATAAATAATAATCAAAAAAAGAACCATGAAAAAGAAAATAGTAGTACTCGGCGCCACAGGAACTGTGGGCAGTAAAATTTCAGAGATCCTTTTAAACGAAGGTCATCAGCTAACCTTAATTGCGAGACACGCTGAAAAGTTAGAAAGATACCGTTGTATGGGCGCGGAAGTAATTTCGGCTGATATAACTGACGTTAAAATGCTGACAAAAGTGTTTAGAAACGCAGATAGTGCTTTTGTGTTAATGCCGGATAATGTAAAGGCAGAAAACACAAGAGCGTATCAAAGGCAGGTGACGGGAAAGTTGATTGAAGCCATAGAACATTCGGGTATCCGTTATATAGTAAATATGAGTAGTCTCGGATCTCATATGCACGAAGGCAATGGTGTCATGGCCGGTACAGGTGAGCAGGAAGTGAGGTTAAACCAGTTGGATGGCGTAAATGTGCTGCATATCCGGTCTGCATATTTTATGGAAAATTTCTTAAGAACGATAGGCGTGGTGAAGAAATTAAATGTGAATGGCACCGTAGCGAACGGCGACCATGCTATTCCTATGGTAGCCACAAAAGATGTGGCAGAAATTGCAGCAAGGCATTTAGCAAATCTCGACTTCAATGCTAAAAGTGTCCATGCCGTGATGGGCCCCAGAGACTATACCTATAGCGAATTTACGCGCATCATCGTATCCGTCCTATGGACTACGTGTTTGATTTGAGCATAATTTGTTTATAGTTCTGCGGATACAGATCTTTTATGTTTTT
>NZ_SBJH01000086.1 GCF_004368405.1 Olivibacter sp. XZL3 | reverse complement strand
TAGAGACTCAAAACTTACGGCTTTTCAGCCGTACCTCCTTCTTTTTCTTATTTATTTTTCAACGTTTTGGACGCTTGTGCTACCAGCTTAGGCAAAAACTTATTGATATCTTTGCCTGATAAGCGAAATACTTTTTAAATATACTTTCACCAAAACTGAGGATGAATCCATGTAGAGATGTCAAATAAATATTTACTTATTATTTCAATATTATTCTCTCTTGACTCTCATCATATTTGAAATTGAATATGGTATTATTTTTAACCAATTGAATTGCCTCGTCTATGACATTGATTGGAACACAAAACCATTCCCTTGGAACAAACCGATTTCCATTTTGATCATAAATATCAAGATTCAAACAAACGCCTCCGAAGAATCGATGCAATAAATTTTCCAAAGCGTGCATTTCAACTCCGTAACAATTATAGCTAGCTACTATTTCTACATCAGCAAATAGATACGTAGCTTCTTTACTGGCATGTTTAATTCTTTCTTTCACAGGCAATTTTGAGAAGCCTACTTTGTATAAGTTTTTTAAATCACTAATATTAGGATTATTTGATTTAGATCGTAAAACGTATATCCAACCAGATTGTAAGGATTCTTCGCGTGCCAGATTGGCATTATTGATTAGCTGCTTCTGTAAATTTTCATCTGTGTCTGTGATCATTTTGCCATTCTTAAGAATGGCTTTTCCTAACGATCTGAATAACATATTGCTAATGGTGCCGTTTTCAAATATGGTGACAGTCCTTCCTTCCAGTCGCACCCTGTCGCCTGATTTATTTTCTTTCAATACCTTTTCAGCATCCGAAACTTCCAAATAAGCTAGAAGCCCGTCTACAAGGTAGAAGTTACCCTCCTTCAGGTTTCTTTCAGCATCGGAAAACGGAAGCAAACGTCGCTTCCCTTCCTTCAGTTCTTGATGTACCTGTTTAAACATGAGGTCATAGCGTTCAAATTCTTTATTGGGTAATGCTTTTCGCTGAGCGATATATTCTGCATCTGCCCTACTTCCGCTTTTTGGCGTATGGACAAAATCAAAAATAGAGGTATCTCCTTCGGTTTCCAATAACCCCATATTATCATTTGCCAATATATCATTTAAGGACTCAGCTTTAGTACTCTCTTCTTTTCCCAATAGATTAAATCGGTCGAACGGCTTAAGCACACTTTTTTTTGCGGGATTTAAGCGCAATTCTTTCAAACGAGCGAACAAAGCATATTCAGACATTGATGTTTTCGCAGGTTCTCGATTATGTTTTTCAAAAAAAACATTCAATTCTTCAAACGCATCAATAAGGCGGTCTTCATCTGTACGCATATAATTTTGATGAGGCTCTTTGGCGTTTAATAACCCAAAATCATCGTCATCGAAGATATCGTCTAATGTCTTAGCCATTTTTAGATTGTTTACGTTTAGCGTCCTGCAAAAATAATAAAGCTTGGGCTAATCGTTGTTCTTTTGGATCGTATGAATTGATATCGGGAGCATTTCCTGTATTTACTTTCCATCGCTTTATAGCTTCCCAAGAAGCAACAGCTTCCTCTTCAGTCATTTCAATCCTTGTGATGTTTATAGCATCTTGAATAGATTTCAATACTGATTTTGTCACGTTTTTAGACAGGATTTCAAAAGCCTTTTGAAAAGGATTAATCGTCTCTATCAGATCGATATGAATGTCATCTATATTCACAAATGAACCCGCCATACGTATAAATTTCTTTGAACCATGATCTTCTACTTCGCCATTTTTGATGACAGAATCTACGACAACGTATTGTCTTACAGCTTCAACATCTTCATCACTCAAATCTGGATATACTTCACGGATGATTCTAGGGATGATTACAGTATTGATAACCTCCGGTTCTATGTTGCCAGGCATAGCTTTCAACATAGTGTCGTCTTGCAAAATTTTAGCTTTCAAATCATTCAAGTCGCTTTCTATAATATCTTTAGCTCTTTGTGAAGTAGGTTTTTTGAAACCGCGGATTTTGATCGTATTTCCCTCGTCATCTGAATCGTCTTCATCTTCCATAGGTTTGAACTTAAAATTCGGTGCGAGCACCTGTTCCATCAGTAAAGAGGCGGTAATTGCCTTCAGCATATTGTTTACCGCTAGCTTTACGTCATCGTCAACTGCATCAGGCTGTGCAATTAGATTGGTAAACTGAGCATGTGACTTATTGCTGCTGTCTCGAGTGGCACGTCCAATGATTTGGATAATCTCGGTAAGTGATCCACGATATCCTATGGTCAAAGCATGCTGGCAATAGGGCCAGTCAAAACCTTCCTTGGCCATTCCTAATGCGATGATCATATCAATATCATTAGGTGAGCTAACCCCTCGCAAATACGCCACAATTTTATCGCGCTCTTTTAGGTTATCATTAACCAAATCAGCAATCTTCAATATCCGTCCAGATCGTTTACTTTTTACATAAAGGACACCTGTTTCTGTATCCTGATATTCCAGATTTCCTATACAATCAATGATATGGTTTACTTCTTCCAGTTTTTCTTTAGAGGATTCGGCAGAGTTAACACTGGGTATATGGATGATTGTTTTTAGGGTTTCGTCCAATATTTCCTCTAATGCCGATGTTCCCTTTTCGGAGTCATATTTGTAATATCGGCCTCTATAAAAATGATATCCTATTCCCAATGATTTGAGATATTCGTAACCGTTCAGCTGATCATAATAATTGTAAGTTACTGCTGTGAACCTAGCTTCATCTTCTGGCAATAAAACCGGTACGCTATCGCCTCTAAAATAGGAACCTGTCATGGCTATGATATGAGCATTGGATTTTGCCATTATATTACGAAGCACATTGCCCAATATGTTTTCTCCATCCGCAGAAACATGGTGAAACTCATCAATTGCTAAAAGGCAGTCATTAAAATCTGTCTCCTTTAATCCATCAAATGCAAAGCGTAACGTTGAATGGGTACAAATTAAAATACGTTCATTAGATGCTAAAAATTCATGAAAGGCTTTTATCTTGCTTTTATCGCTGCCCGGGGTACAGAGATTATAACGTTGGTTAGGTTCCCAATTCGCATAAAAACCATATTTTGATAATTCAGTTGGTGCAAACGAATTTCCTATGGAGCGTTCCGGAACAGCAACTACTACCTTTTTTAAACCCTGATTTATCAATTTGTCCAAAGCTAAGAACATCAAGGCCCTAGATTTTCCCGAAGCAGGCGGAGCTTTTAATAGAATGTATTGGGCAGTCCTAGCTTCATAAGCTTTAGCCTGCATCTCCCGCATACCTAAAGCATTCGTAGATTTGCTTTGCCCTGTTTGGGCATAAGTTACTTTTACCAAATTGATCGGTTTTACGTATTCGGGATGTTGAATATTTTTCTGCTCCATTTTTACAACTCTCTTTTCTAAGTTACATTAAATTCTTTTGGGTAATTTATCTATCCTCAGACTTATCTAATGCCTCTGACAATTGATGTAATTTCTCTGCCAATATCTTTTTGTCTATCAGTTTGGTTTCATAATCGGCGATTACTGATGGACTTGTATTGCGTGCCATGGCATACTCTACAACTTCATTATCTTTTCCTTTGCAAAGTAAAACCCCTATACTTGCTTTCTCATGTGGTCTTTTTACGTCTCTGTCCAGTGCTTCTAAATAGAAATTGAGTTTGCCTAAAAACTCAGGTTCAAAATCTCCAATCTTTAATTCAAATAATACCAAGCACTGTAAATCCCGATGGTAAAATAGCAAATCGGTATAGTAATCTTTGTTGCCAACTTGCAGTCGATATTGATTGCCCATGTAAGTAAATCCTTTGCCGACTTCCAGAATAAATTTTTGTAAATTAAGCGTTATCGCTTTTTCCAAGTCTTTTTCTGTGTGTCCATCAGGCAAGTCTAAAAATTCAAACATATATGGATCTCTAAACAAATTTTCTGGCAAGCTGGATGTTGCGGATGAAATCAGTTTGTTTGATAGCATGGTACGCTCAAATGATGCCGATTTTATCTGCCGACGTACCTCCATCTTATTCCATTTTTCTTTAATATTCATTAACAAGTAAAATAAAATATGCTCAGGTTGCTTTACAGCCGAAAATATCTCTAAGTGGTTTGCCCATGATATTTGTAAAAGCACGGATGACAAAAATTTAGCATGGTTGTAATCTGCATCGTTTAATTGTGTCGCCATTGGCGACACAATTTCTTTTTTATCATTTCCTATTTGTGTCACCATTGGAGACACTGTTTGTATCCATAGGTAAAAAACGTCTGATTCGGCCTTGTATAGCTCGTAAAATTGTTTCATGCGGTAAAGTCCTCGCCTATTAAATCCTGATAGATTAGGAGCTTTAGAATAAATATAATCAGCTAGTTGTTGAACAGTTTTTTCTCCCCAGCTGCCAGTATCTACTTTTTCTGATACAATTTTGCCGACATTGAAATATAATAGAACCAGCTCACTATTCGCTTTACTATAAGCAAGGTTACGTGCATTCTGTATGAGTGTTAAAATATATTCAAAATCTTGCTTATTTGTATTTTCAATTTTCATTTTGATTTACTTTTACTAACCTCGGAATCTTTTTTCAAGTGCTCACTTATCTTCTTTAGATAATAGGATATTCTACCTATGTAAGTCTCGGGCGGCTCTGAATAATTCTGATCAGATATTTGGTTAAAAGATAACTTAAAATTATTAGTAAATTTTCTTCCATCTAAGCTTGAACACAAAATTTTTACGGCTATAAAATCGTCCTGATTATGTTCATGCAATTCAATCATTGAGCCAAGATAAAATTTTAACTGATATTGCGGGGGAAAGTAATTCATTCCATTTTTTACTATCCCTATTTCGGATAAAAGCATTTTACTATCTCCAAAACGTTCAAAATCCTTAATCACGTCAACCTTTACATCCTTTGCAACACCCTCGCCAAAATTTTTGATATAAAACTCCATTACACCGTGTGTCTCTGAAGCTTTCAAATATGGAACAATGTTGGGCGACTCTTTTTGAAAACGTACTTTTCTACTTTCAATAAGTTGAAAGACGGTAACTAAGGCATAAGTAGCCGTTACCACTAATAAAGCTATGGATACTATTAATTCTGAGCTCTGTCATGTCCTAAAAAAAGTAGACACTTTTATTGTTGTTGATTAAGATGTTGGAATGTGGGAAACTCCAGAGGAGTTT
>NZ_SBJH01000007.1 GCF_004368405.1 Olivibacter sp. XZL3 | reverse complement strand
GAAAACTCCTCTGGAGTTTCCCACATTCCAACATCTTAATCAACAACAATAAAAGTGTCTACTTTTTTTAGGACATGACACGGCATACTGCTTGCAACTGTTACTGCCACTTGTAATCATGGCATATATACAGTGTTCATAATCCTAGATACCGCAGGCAGGCATCACTACAAAACACCGTTTATCACCAACAAACTACAACGTATAAGAGCTGTAGCTTTTTCAAACATTCCTCCGTTAGATTGTTTGTGAAATGAAAGACGAACTAAACAAAAGGGAACACTATGAAAATGAAAAACTACTTTATCCTCTTCATGACGGTAATCATGGGAGGATTGGCGTTTACCGCATGTAATGACGATGACGATTATGTGCGTATGCCCACAGCTTATGTAAATTTCGTGAACGCGTATGCGGGAGCTGATGCATTGGGGATTAAATTGGATAATAATAGTGTGGACAGAGGTGCCTCCCTAGAGTATGGCAAGTTTATTCCATATCTTTACGGACAAGCTTACCCCGGCACACGTCGCTTCAGTGCCGGAATTCCCAACACAAGTACAGCCATAGTAGACAGCACCATCACGTTGCAGGACAGCATGTTTTATACATCTTTTATTTACGGCTATCAAGATACGGTATCCAGTATTTTAGTGGAAGATAAAAACCCGGCTGATTACGATTCAAGCAAGCCCTATATCCGCTTTTTTAATCTTTCGGAAAATACGCCATCAGTAAAGGTTAATCTGATTCAAAACGGCACTCCGACAACGGTGTTTAACGACAGACCAATCGACGAGCAAAGTTCTGCGACCGCCAACGCAGGTTTCATTGCCACGACTGAAGGAAGCTACACCATACAGGTCACCGATATGAACGGGACGCAATTGGCGCTGAGAAATGAGGCAGCAACATTAAGTGCAGGAAGGTTATATACCATCATTACGCGTGGAATTAATGGCGATAGCCAGAAGCCGCTCGTAATTGGCATTTTCGAACACTGATCCTTGTTAATTAAACAAAGCATATAGCCATTGACCCAGCATATAACCGAAGCGAAGAGACAAGGCAATAATCAATAAAATAAAAGCCAATCCAAATGCATATTTGTAGATTGGCTTTTTTAATTCTTCTTTTAATCTCTCGGTGAATTGGTCTGCCATTCGCCGTCTCCCATATTTAAATTAACGTTTATCCACACTATATTTTCCGGGGCCTATTAAGGCCAGGCCTATAAAGACAAATAAGAGCTCTATAGGGTGACCGGCAGACATAAAACCTTCCGCCTTGTAGTGGTGAAGGGCGGCCATTAGCATGACAAAGGCCAGCAATAAAGCAACTGGCCTGAAAGCAAGACCTATAATCAACAGAAAACCACCCAAGGTTTCCGTAATTGCCGCAAGAAACCCCCAAAAAGTATAACCAAAAGTGATGCCAACATGGTTCATTGAAGAGCCTACACCCTTCCACATCTCCGGGCCACCCATAATTTTGGGATACCCATACATGATAAACATGAAGCCTAATGCTAAACGGATGATTAATAATCCGGTGTTTTTGTAATTCCCTAGTGTTGAAAGCAGTGCCATTTTAGTTTTAAGTTTTACGTTATAAGTTTTAAGTATTCATATTTTGCTTGTTAGTTTAACTATTGCCTTCAGCTTAAGATCTATGGCTTATTGCCCCCTATCGTCCACGTAAGCAAAACGTACTTGGTGCTCCCTTACGGTTAGATGCGCTTCCCGACCGAAAATCAAAGAATAATTGTTGTCAATATGCCCGGCAGGGAAGTCAAAGGCAACGGGATAGCCGTATTCTCCTACAACCTCCAAAACGAGCTCTTCTATACTTATCCCAAAAGGGACCTTATTATCTTTTAAGTTGGTGAACCCACCAACCAGCAGTCCCTTTAAGTTCTTTAATTTCCCTGCCCGTTTTAAGGTCCACAGCATGCGGTCAATGGCATAATAGAATTCGCCCACGTCTTCGATGAACAGAATTTTTCCGTCATAATCCATGTCCGAAATCGAGCCTAACACATTAATCAATAGCGCTAAATTCCCGCCAATTACGATGCCTTCGGTTTCTCCAAGAATATTTTTGTGCGTGCTTGTATACTCGTATAACGGATTTTTACCAAAAAGCGTCTCCTTTAAGCTAAGCAGCGATTCTTTCGTAGCATCCGGTATGGTGATCGGCATTTGCCCGTGTATTGTCGGAATTCCGTAGTTCCGATGAATGTGGCTATGTATAACCGTGACATCGCTGAAGCCGATAATCCACTTAGGCGCCAGGGCGAAATGAGCAAAATTAACCCGATCGATCATGCGTACGCAGCCATAACCGCCTCGCGCTGCAAAAACGGCCTTTATTTCATCGTTATCCAGCATACGCTGAAAATCTTCGGCGCGGAGTTCGTCACTGCCTGCATACTGTCGATCACTGCTTTGAACGGTTTTTCCAAGTACCACCTCCAATCCCCATGCGGTGAGCAGCCTTACAGCGTCGTGTAAATCCGTATCCACTTTCCACGCCGGACATACGATGCCAACCTTGTCGCCTTTTTTTAAATAAGGAGGTGTTTTCTTCATATCTGTTTATTATCAAGTGCAAATTGATGTATCTTTGCCGAATTAACAAATCATTTTTAAAAAAAGCGCTCGCGTTATAAGTGATAAGTTGTAAGTAATAAGTACCATCTGCCGCTTAAAACGTACAACTTAACACGTACAACCTGTTACAACAAATGAAAGACTTTAAACGTTATACCATTACTTCCGCCCTCCCTTATGCCAACGGACCTTTACATATTGGTCACCTCGCAGGAGCGTATATTCCCGCAGATATTTTTGTGCGTTTCCTGCGCATGAATAATAAGGATGTCGCTTTTGTCTGTGGTTCGGATGAACATGGGGCGGCGATTACCATCAAGGCGAAGAAGGAAGGGATTACGCCTCAGCAGATTATCGACAAGTATAATGCGCAGATAAAAGAGAGCTTTGAAGAATTTGGTATTTCTTTCGATATTTATCATCGCACTTCCTCCAAAATTCATCACGAGCTTTCACAAGAGTTTTTCCTCAATCTTTATCATAAAGGCGAATTTGTAGAAAAATTTTCGGAGCAGTATTATGATGAGGAATATCATCAGTTTCTTGCCGATCGATACATTGTTGGAACCTGTCCTAATTGTCATAATGAGGGCGCCTATGGCGATCAATGCGAGAAATGCGGGACATCTTTAAGCCCCACCGATTTAATCAACCCGAAGTCGACCTTAAGTGGGAAAACGCCTGTACTGCGAGAAACGAAGCATTGGTATCTACCTTTGGATAAATACCAGAGCTGGTTGGAGAAATGGCTGCTGGAGGGGAAAAAGGACATCTTAAAGTCGAACGTATATGGGCAATGCAGTTCCTGGTTAAAATCCGGCTTGCAAGCCCGCTCCATGACGCGCGACCTCGACTGGGGGGTGGATGTTCCTCTTGAAGAGGCGCAAGGTAAAAAGCTGTATGTTTGGTTAGATGCACCGATCGGATATATTTCCGCTACCAAGCAATGGGCCTTGGATACGGGCAAAGACTGGGAAAAATACTGGAAGAAACAGGAAAATCCGGACGACGATGCCTGCTTAATTCATTTTATCGGAAAAGACAATATTGTATTTCATTGCATTATCTTCCCATCTATTTTACATGCCCACGGAGAATACATCTTGCCCGAAAATATACCGGCGAACGAATTCTTAAACCTTGAAGGGGATAAGCTTTCCACTTCGAGAAATCATGCCGTATGGTTGCATGAATACTTGGCCGATTTTCCAGGTAAGCAAGACGAGCTGCGCTATGTGCTGGCTTCTATCCTACCGGAAACCTCCGATAGCGAATTTACATGGAAAGATTTTCAGGCAAGGGTTAATAACGAACTGGTAGCTATATTCGGAAATTTTATTAACCGCGTGCTGGTCTTATCCCACAAATATTTTGATGGCAAGGTTATGGCAGCGGGCGATTTGACGGAGAAAGATAAATTAGTGCTTTCCGAATTGGAACGTTATCCAAAAGCGATTAGTTCTTCCTTAAGTCAATACCGCTTCCGGGAGGCCTTGGCGCAATTTATGAACGTAGCGCGTTTAGGGAACAAGTATTTGGCTGATGAAGAGCCTTGGAAATTGATTAAGACCGATGAAGATCGGGTGAAGACCATCCTGAACATCGGAGTACAGATTGCAGCTAACTTGGCCGTATTAGCACAGCCGTTCTTGCCACATACAGCAGAGAAATTATTTCAAATGCTTAATTTTCAAGATCGGCAATGGGCCACCACGGGCAATCCGGAATTGCTGCCAGATAATCACCAGTTAGGTGACGTGCAGTTGCTGTTTGAGAAAATTACGGACGAGCAAATAGAGGCGCAGCTTGCTAAATTGGCGCAGGCAAAAGTTGACAATGCAAAAACGCAAATGAGCACAGCCGAACCGGCAAAGCCGAATATTTCCTTCGACCAATTTACCCCGTTGGACATCCGTGTGGGCAAGATATTGACGGCAGAAAAAGTGGCAAAGACAAAGAAATTGCTGAAATTAACCATCGATACCGGTATTGATCAACGGACGGTCGTTTCGGGGATTGCTGAATTTTTTGCTCCTGAGGATATAATAGGAAGGCAGGTTTCCATTTTGGTGAACTTAGAGCCGCGTGAAATAAAAGGAATCCTTTCTCAAGGGATGATTTTGATGGCCGAAGACGCCGACGGTCGATTGGATTTCGTGGCGCCGCCATCGACAATCGCTCCGGGAAGCGTTGTTAGGTGATAGAATAGGGAGTAAGGTTTAAGGTATAAGTGTCTTGTCCTGATATAGGTTGACAGTTTATTATTTACAAACTGACAAGCATGATGGCGAAATTACAGAG
>NZ_SBJH01000019.1 GCF_004368405.1 Olivibacter sp. XZL3 | reverse complement strand
CCACATTCCAACAGGATAGCAATAGCAAGTCTGATTGGAATTCTTTAGTTTTGGGTGTAGCTAGCTAGGGTAAGATTACAGAACCAATAAAGGTGCATCAGTACCAAAAGGATACTTACTGCCCTCATAAATGCCATTATCTTGGCAAGCCCTCGTAAATCGTCTTCTCCCTGCATTATTTTTAGTTTTAATGTTCGGGCGTGAATTTAAAGGCTCTATATAGTGGCTATAAGAATGTGGCACTCAATGGCGGTGCGTGGCGGTGTTTGGCTGATTTCTATTTCTGACCTCTTTGGCGGTTTCTTTTCTTCTTCATTTTGTTGGCAAAATCCTGTTCCTCGTAATCTTCGCCCTGTGCTTCGGGCAATAAACCGCCCAATGCTTCTATCAAACCGTCTTCGTGTTTTTCATTAGTATTCAGGAAGTCGAACAAATGATGTGGTTCTTCCGCAGGAAGATCTGCATCATTTGGTCTTGATATTTTCGATTGTAGTTCAACTGGCTCTTTAATCTCGGGTTTGATATTATTGTTCCAATAATCATTAAAGGTATTGGCAGAAAGTTCCTTGCCTAAACGTGAACCGTTCCAGACCGTTTTAGAATTGTGGTCTATAAAAGTTATTCCGTAAATACGTCCTGTGTCATTTCTACGCACCACTACATTAATGCCTTGTTCGCCTAACTGCTTTTTAAAACCCTGCTCATCATTTGTTGATTGCAGGGCAATGGTAACGGCAGCTTTAATGGTTGGCTTTGTCGGGTGGTCTTTTAAAGCCTCTTTGCTTTTTGCAAAATGCAATTCCAAAGTCGGTAGCCCTGCGTTTTTTCCGAAAAGCGAAGCCTTGAATGGATGTCCGGCTCTTTCTCCTTTTTCATTTAACGGAATGTATAATAAACCCTGCCGTAGCTGCCCCTGCAATTCGCCCTCCACTTTTTCGGTAGTAACATTGAACAGGGCAAGCAAAGCGTTGTATTCTCCCAAAGTTTGGTATTGATAATAATTCGGCAGGTGGCGGACAACCGAAGCGATTTGGCTTTTTACATCTCCAGCTTTGTAATCCACCGGACGGAAAATCTTATCGTTCTGCTTGTGTTCCTTATCCGTTGCGGGTATCAAACCGTATTTCCTTTCGAGTTCACGGCAAACATTCATAGACCGCATTTTCTCGAATTTGTCCGAAATCTTTTTGCCCTCTTCGTCCACGCAAACCGATACAATATGAATATGGCTACGGTCAATATCGGTATGCTTGAATACCACAAAAGGTTGTTCGCCGTAACCCATTTCACGCATATACTGCTCTGCCATTTCCCTGTACCTGTCATCACTTACCTTGTCTTTCGGGTCGGGATTGAGCGAAATATGCAACGTATGCTTTTCGGTATTGCGGTTGGCTATGAGATAAGGGGCAAAAGATTGGGCTAATTGTGCAACGGAATAATGACCGTTAGCGGTTTCAATCATCTTATTGGCAAACAAAATTTTTCCGTTTTCATTCTCCACTTTGAGCTGATTGTACGCCAATGCTCCGTATAAATTTCCGCTTCTTCCGATTTTCGCTATCATTTCTAAGGCTGTTTTTTCAGATGTTTTGCTTCAAATTCTTCGGTTATCTGAATGATTTTTTGGCATAGCATCGCCATTTCAGCCGTCTGTTTTTCCAATTTGTAAAGGAACGCTGCGGCTTTTTTCTCGGAAAAATTCTTGTACAACAGCTTTACAATCTGATTATAATTCACACCTACGGAGCGAAACTGACTGTGAAACGAGGTCAATCGCATATAAAAATCAACCGTTCCTTTATCAATTCTAACCGATTTCATTTCCTTACTGAACAGCAGGGAAATGATAAACTTTGCTTTGTTGGGCATTCCCGATGCTTCAAAAAGCGATAAAAGTTTGGCATTTTCTTCGTCTGTAAGACGGAAAACGTGGCGGTGGATGCTCGGGTCGGTTTTCGGTGTCCGTCCGCCCTTATTCTGTTTTTTGTTACTGTTCTCGTTCATCACTAATCCATTTTTAATCCACACAAAACCTCGACTTCGGAGAGCGTTTTCTGCCCCCTGCTAAGGGCAAGTTGTTTTGAGGCACGAACTCGGTTTCGAGTGCCTCAAAACACAACTTGCCGTGTTCTGTTGAACACAAAAATCCGCCCTGCGGGACGGATTAAATGTAACAGGGAAAAACGGCTCGAAGCCGTTCCCGTTACGCTCCGATTTCTCAAAAGTCTTTTGCATAAATCCGTTAATAATAATCATTGTACAAAGTAAAGCCCTGTTTACGAAAGCATTGTACTGTATAGCAGTGCCAAACACTGCCTTTGAACGCCAAACACTGCCACACCTATACAACGGAGAGAATATCCATAGTTCTTTGTATCAGATTTCAGGCAGGAACTCAATCAGGGCTGATAGATTGACAGCATTCAAGAATACAAACAATCCTGCAATCCTGACGGCTGGATTGCAAGAATGCAAGAATGACAGCGTGACGGCTTGCAATCAATCGGGATTGCTTTCCTGAATGTAGGATTACAGGAACGCAAGAATGATGGCTATCCTGCCTGATAGCATACAGGAATGAGTGCCGTCCTGCCGTATCGCAGACAGGCAGGAAATCACGAGTTCAGTTAAGAAAGCCTGCTGGCTATCCTGCAAGGAAGCCTGAACGAAATCAGGAACGCCTGATTGACTGTCCGCAGGACTGCAAGTAAGTAGAAACATTAAATTTTTAAAATATGAACACAAAAAAGAAACCTCTGTTTATTGCCTTTTCTTCTCAAAAAGGCGGTGTCGGCAAAAGTACATTTACAGCACTTGTCGCAAGTACGCTCCATTACCGAATGGGCTACAACGTAGCCGTATTCGATGCGGATTTTCCACAGCACAGCCTTATGAAAATGAAGACAAGGGATTTGGGAATGGTAATGGAAAATGAGGCTTTGAAAAAGCTGGCGTACAAACAATTTACCACTATCAACAAAAAAGCCTACCCGATTATGCAGCACAAAGCGGATAGCGTATTGGGAGCAGTTCACGAATTTGTAAACGCTTCTTCCGTTCCGGTTGATGTTGTATTCTTTGACCTGCCCGGAACCGTGAATACGCCCGGCATTCTAAAAGCATTGGCAGGAATGCACCACATTTTTACGCCCATTACGGCAGACCGTGTGGTAATGGAAAGTACGCTCATTTTTACACAGCTTTTGCAGGATGTGATTATGAAAAAAGGGGAAACTTCCATAGAAACCATTAACCTGTTTTGGAACCAGGTTGATGGCAGGGAAAGCACACCCCTATATGGCGTGTATAACCAACTGATTGAACAATTAGGGTTAAGCTTGATGCAAAGCCAAGTCAAGAACAGCACACGTTTCCGTAAAGAAAGCGAAGCGGACAGTAAAACCGTTTTCCGTTCTACCGTAATGCCTCCCGATGAACGTTTGATGAAAGCCTGTCAGTTAGACCAGTTCATAGAAGAGTTTTTAAAAATCACTCAATTATAACCCTATGGAGAAAGATAATAAAAGAAAAGCCACGCCTGACATTAACGAAGAGTTAATGATGAACCTTATGGTGGACGGCATCAAAAAGGACGGGATACGGCTTCCGCCTGAACCCATCGAAGAGCCGGAAAAGGAAGAGGCAAAAAACGAGCTAAAACAGGAAGAATTACAACAAAGCAAACCTGTACAACGAGAAAGGAACCGAACAAAGAAAAACCTTGACGGCAGCTACGGTGAACATTTTTTGAAAACCCATTCTATGACGAAGCGAGGGGATAAAAGCATTTATATCCGGCAGGAATACCACGAACGGTTATCCCGCATCGTACAGGTTATAGGGAAAGATGAGATACCGCTGTATGCCTATCTTGACAATATTCTGGAACATCATTTTGAACTATTTGAGAAAGCAATTACAGATGATTTTAATGAGAAGTTTAAACCCATTTTTTAAAGTATTTGATTATGAAAAATTTATTTAAGAAAAAGGAACAGCCCGATTGTATCGGGCAATACAAGGACAATTTTTTACAGCCGACAGGATTTTTGGCTAAAAGCGGGAAGTCAGTCTATATCAGTGAAGAGTTCCACCAAAATATATCCCGTATTGTTTTTATGCTCGGAGATGGAAAAATCACAATTTCCGATTACCTGTACAATGTGCTGAAGCAACATTTTCAGGATTTTGGAGAGGATATAAGAGCGTTGCATAATGAAAAACAAAAACCAATTCTTTGATTATGGAAATAGTAATTGTGATATGCCTGCTGGTAATTATTATCCTGCTTGTGCAGGATAAGATTATCATTAAAAAAAGGTCGGAACAAAAACAGCCGAAACAGGAAAAAGTCAATCCGAACCTGCCCGATATTATGGGTCAGCCCAAGCCTGTACGAAGCCATTCACTGCCAAACACTGCCAATGAAAGCCAAATTGAGGAAGCAGTAATAAACCCTGATAATTTAGACATTGAATACGACGAAAATGAAAACGTTGGTGTTCAAATTCCGCAGGAAGAGCTGGACGAAGTTTTTAGTAATATGCCTGATTTGGAGGAAGAGGAAGAAGAGTGGAACAGGTATGGAATATCCGGTGGCGATGACAGTCTTGCCCAAGGGGTTACCTATGACGAACTAAGCTCCGTAGGTATCCACCCTATGAACTACATATTTGATTTGTCGCTATTAGTTTATAGTTCTGTGGGTACAGATCTTTGAGATTTTTATG
>NZ_SBJH01000051.1 GCF_004368405.1 Olivibacter sp. XZL3 | reverse complement strand
CTTGATCCAAGAGAAAGAAATTTAACCGGCTCCGAAAAAAAGTAGCCCAAAAACTTGTAATTAATTAGAGTATATGAAAACAATCATTGCAGAAAAACCAAGCGTAGCAAGGGAAATAGCCGGACTTGTGGGAGCATCCGATAAAAAGGATGGCTACCTGACAGGTAACGGCTATTTTGTTACGTGGGCATTCGGTCATTTAATAGGACTGGGAATGCCCGAAGATTACGGCATTTCGGGATTTGATAAAGCATCCCTGCCGATATTGCCCAACCCGTTTTTATTGACCGTCCGCAAGGTCAAAAAAGACAAAGGGTACACCGCCGATACTGGCGCATTAAAGCAACTGAAAGTCATTGAGCAGCTTTTTAAGCAAAGCAACAGCATCATCGTTGCTACCGATGCAGGTCGTGAGGGCGAACTCATTTTCAGGTACATTTATGAATACCTGAAATGCAACAAACCTTTTGAACGCCTTTGGATAAGTTCGCTTACCGAAAAGGCAATAAAGCAAGGCTTCAACAACCTAAAAGACGGGGCAGCATTTGACGGACTGTATCAGGCAGCGCAAGGCAGAAGCCGTGCCGACTGGCTTGTAGGCATCAATGCTACACAGGCATTGAGCATTGCCGCAGGCAACGGTATCTATTCGCTCGGAAGAGTGCAAACGCCCACACTGGCTTTGATATGTAAACGCTACCTCGATAATAAGAATTTCACGGTAAAGAAATACTGGCAGATACAATTATCGCACAACAAAGCACAGGTTGATTTCAAAAGTATTTCCGCAATCAAATGGGACGAAAAGCAGCTTGCCGATGATACCCTTAAAGCTATTCAGCGTGGCGCAATGGCAACCGTTACTTCGGTAGAAACCAAAAGTGTTACGGAACAACCGCCCTTGCTTTTCGACCTGACTGGCTTGCAAAAGGAAGCCAATAAAAGGCTGAAATTATCTGCTGAAGCAACGCTTAATATCGCACAAAGCCTGTACGAAAAGAAGTTTATTACGTACCCACGTACCGGAAGCAAATACATTCCTGAAGATATGTGGGCAGAAATTCCAAACCTTGTGCGGGCATTGCAGAACCGTGAGGATTGCAAGCAAGCACTTACCAAAATTAAATGGGGAAGGTTCAACAAACGTATCGTAAATGACCTCCGTGTAACGGACCATCACGGTTTGTTGATTACAGATAAAGTGCCGTCGGTACTAAACGCAGACGAAAACAAGATATACAATATGATTGCGCTTCGGTTGCTCGAAGCCATATCGCAAGCCTGTGTCAAAGAAATAACCGATGTATCGTTACAGGTATTGCATTACGACTTTACGGCAAAAGGCTGTAAAATTCAGGAAGCGGGTTGGCGTTCCATCAAAGGAAGTTTTACAGACGATGGCGAAGAGCCAGAGCAGGAATTACCTGAATTGCATAAAGGCGACGAACTTGCCATAAAGGAAGCTGCCGTTTTGGAAAAGCAGATCAAACCGCCAGTGCTTTACACCGAAGCCGGGCTTTTGTCGGCTATGGAAACCGCAGGGAAAGAAATTGAGAACGAAGAAGAGCGCAAAGCCCTCAAAAATATCGGTATTGGTACTCCTGCAACAAGAGCCGCCATTATTGAAACCCTGCTTACCCGTAATTATATCCTACGGGATAAACGCTCTTTAATCCCTACCGAAAAAGGATTGCAGGTTTATGAGTTGGTCAAAGAACGCAAGATTGCGGATGTGGCAATGACCGCCGAATGGGAATTGGCATTGCAGAAAATCGAGAATAACGAAGCAGATGCCGGAACGTTCCAAAAGGAAATGGAAACCTATGCCAAATCCATTACCGATGAATTGTTGCAAACTTCTATTGCAAGTACCAATCAGCCGAAACTGACCTGCCCGAAATGTAAAAGTCAGCAACTCGTCATTCGTGATAAAATTGTGAAATGCCCTGATGAGGCTTGTAACTGGGTACAGTTCCGCACCGTCTGCGGTGTGCGAATCAGTATCGAAAACATAACAAGCCTTGTCAATAAAGGCAAAACTTCCTTAATCAAAGGGATGACAAGCAAAGCCGGAAAGAAATTCGATGCTTACATCATTCTGAAAGAAAACGCTGAAAGTTCCTTTGAGTTTGAGAAAAACAAAAGCAGTAAACGCAATGGAAAATAAACCGTCAATCGTACCCAAAAAAATCAGGAACCTGATTTATACCATTCGGGGCAAACAGGTAATGTTGGATAGCGACCTCGCCGCCTTATATCAGGTGGAAACAAAGAACCTGAACAAAGCCGTAAAAAGAAATATTGAGCGTTTTCCTGTATCATTCTGCTTTCAACTGACCGAAGAGGAAGTTGAAAACTTGAGGTTCCAAATTGGAACCTCAAGTTTAAATTACGGCGGCAGACGTTATTTGCCCTATGTTTTTACCGAACAAGGCGTTGCAATGGCATCTGCCATACTCCGTTCAGATATAGCCGTTAAAATGAGTGTGGAAATAATGGAAGCCTTTGTAGAAATGCGGCGTATGCTCATTAGCAACGCTTCTTTGTTTCATCGTTTGGATAATATCGAATTAAAGCAACTGGAAGCCGACCAAAAATTTGAAGAGATTTTTAAGGCTTTGGAAAGCGACAAGCTGCACAGCGAAAAAGGCATTTTCTACAACGGGCAGGTATTTGATGCCTACACCTTTGTTTCCGATATTATCCGAAGTGCCGTAAGCTCAATTATCCTGCTTGATAATTACGTGGATGATACGGTGCTTATTTTACTGGGTAAGCGTAAAAACAATGTAACCGCTACAATCCTTACCAAAAGCATCAGCAATCAGTTACGGTTAGACTTACAACGCTACAATAGCCAATATCCTCCAGTAACTATTGAGGTTTTCTCCGATGCCCACGACCGATTTTTGATTATTGATAATGCAGAACTCTACCATATAGGAGCATCACTCAAAGACCTGGGCAAAAAATGGTTTGCGTTTTCAAGAATGGATATTGAAGTCGGCAGGATGCTCCAAATCTTAAATAATGAATAAAAAACCTCTGATAATTCGGAGGTTTTTCGCTAAATAGGTTATACTCACAAATTTAGACAAGTAGCTTTCTAAAGTAAATTATTAAGCTTCTCTTATTTACAACAGCTATTTCCTGCTTGTATTGGCGGGCATTTTACAGTACCATAACTGCAATACACACAACAATCCCCCTGTAATGGTTTTAATCTTGTTTTGCAATTTTCACATTCATAAAAATACTGGCAAGCATCTGTTGGCATTGTTTCCTCTTTTTTGTGTCCACAGTTTGGGCAAGTTATTATTGATTTTAATTTAATTTCCATTATGATATAACTTTACTTTTTAGTGATTTATAACCTGTCGAATTGATAGCTTTTTCGATTTCGGCAATACTTGTTTGCTTGTTGTCAAACTTAACAATAGCGTTGCCTTTCTCATAGGAAACGACAACTTCGATAATTCCTTTTAGTTTGCTAATCTCTGTTTTAATATGATGTTCACAACCTGAACAAGTCATCCCTTTGATTGTAAACTCAACTTTCTGGATTTTGGAAGTTTGGGTAATAATTGCTTTACTTTCGGTCTTTGGAAAAAAGATGTGGGCATAAAGGGGAAATGACAAAAGTAAAGCCGCCATAACAGTAATAATTCCTAAAAATGATTTTGTTTGCATAAAATTCGGTTTTTCATTTATTTCACATTCACAGTCAATTTGCTTTTTGGGTTTCAACTTTTGAAACCAAGCAAAACCAAGCACTAAAATTGTCAAGCCAATAAAATATGGTCGGAAAGGTTCGAGCCAAGAAAAGGTTGAAGCAATCCCGCTTGTCCCTGCTATTAGAGCTAAAACAGGCGTAATGCAACATAATGACGCAGCAATTGCTGTAAAAAGTCCAGTGCCGATTAGTTTGTTGTCCGTTTTCATATAGTTTATAAAATTTTATTATCATCAAGTATTTCAAAAAATGGGGTCAACATTTTTTCATACTCTTTTGTCAATGAATAAAAAATAGTTTGTGCTTTTCTTTCCGTTTCAATTAGTCTACGGTCTTTGAGCTTTCGTAAATGTTGAGAAATTGCAGAAATTGTCATACCGAGAATATCGCTTAAATCACAAACACATAGTCGTTTTTCTTCATAAATCAGAAACAGGATTTTCAGTCTTACATTGTTTCCCGCCAATTCAAGTCCATTCGACAAATAGTCAAACGAACCGTGAAGTTCTGAAACTCGTTCTTTACAGCGATTGATTTGTTTAATGTCCGCCTGTTGTCTTATACAAGAAGTACTATCCATGTTGCAAATATAGTTAATTTGCTTATTTAAGCAATTGCTAAAATACAAAAAGTTAAAACCGGCTTGGTTGAACTGTTTGTTCCTACTGTATATTTTCGTAAAAGGTTAGTAAATTTCCGTATAAGTCCAAAGTTGCAAATTCTCTTGTGTCGTAGTAAGTGGTTTCTATTTCGGTTTTTTCATTGTGTAATACTTCCTTTGTAAATCGTCAGCAAAAAGTGGACACGATATTTTAAAAACTTAAGGAGTGTTTTCATCAAAAACGTTAGATTTAATT
>NZ_SBJH01000119.1 GCF_004368405.1 Olivibacter sp. XZL3 | reverse complement strand
GTTCTATCAGGAAATTAAAAATGTATCGTAATTATATCTTAGTTTAGTAAAAAGTTGTCCAACAAATAGGGAGTATCATAGTACCCCTCGGTAAAGGTCCGTACGATCCATTTTGATGTAAAGAAAACGGATGAGCCGTTTTTCAGCAAAATGGGTATTTATCCCGTAAATAATCTCCTTTTGCAGATGCTTCTGTTTTCAGAAAGATGGCATGGTGATTTATTTCCCGGTTCGAAGGCCTACGATTTCCTCAATACTATGAAGAACATTTTACCGCTGATTAGCCCGCACGCCCTTCCTATTGCGCTTCCTACTACCGACAATATGCGCTTGCGCCCGGTATTGGTGTATATCCATCAACATATTGCAGAAGATCTTACCTTAGCGCTTTTAGGGAAACGCTTCGGCTTTAGCGAAAGAACCTTATCCCGGTTCTTTAAGACACTGCTGAATATGCCCTTTTTTCAATACTTGAAATTAACCCGCATCATCAAAGCGACGGAATACTTAATTAAGAACGATCTATCTGTCAGTGAAGTCGCCTATCGGGTTGGCTATAACAGCATTTCGGCATTCAGCAATACGTTTCATAACATGATGGGACAGCGTCCCACCGATTTTCAGCAGCTAAACAGTGTCGCCTCCGAGGAAGCGCCCCGCGAACAATAAAGCGTTCGTATGAAGCCAACTTTCTCATCTTTCCCAAAAAGCGGGACGGACGTCATTTTACTATACGTTCGGAGCAACTATTACGTTCTAGTATTCAGTAAAATGATATCTTTGCCAATCACGAAGCCCGCAGCCTTCGTTAAATTGATGGATTCCGTTAGTTCAGGCTCCTTCAGTGATGCGGGCGATAGGCCACTAAAACAAACGTTCATGAACGCAATAGATCGCTATCTATCTATTTTTTTCCTTTTGATAATGACCATTCCTCTTGCCGCTCAACAGCGCGACTGGGAAAATGAAAAGGTATTCGAAATCAATAAGTTGCCAAGTCACGCCACAGCCATTCCCTTCGACAATGAGCAACAAGCCATCGCTAATATCGACTCTAACTCTTCCCTTTACAAAAGCTTAAATGGATTATGGAAGTTTAACTGGGTTAAGAACCCGAATGAACGTCCTAAAGAGTTCTACAAAAAGAGCTTTAACGACAGCAAATGGGGAAATTTACAGGTTCCCTCCACCTGGGAGGTTAATGGCTTTGGTACACCTATTTATACAAACATTACTTATCCCTTTAAAGTGGAACCGCCTAAAATTATGAAAGCGGTTGATACGTCCTGGACAAAACATAAGGAACCCAATCCCGTGGGCTCCTACAGACGAAAAGTCGAAATTCCCGCCAACTGGAGCGACAAACAGATTTTTTTGAATTTTGACGGAGTACAAAGCGCCTTCTATCTGTGGGTAAATGGCGAAAAGGTGGGGTATAGCCAGGGTAGCATGACGGGGGCTTCTTTCGATATTACCGAATATGTGCAAACCGGCCGAACCAATTTGATCGCCGTTGAAGTTTATAAATGGAGCGATGGCAGCTACCTGGAAGATCAGGACATGTTCCGCTTAGGGGGCATTCACAGAAGCGTTTATTTAAATGCTTCCCCTAAATTACATATCAGAGACTTCTTTTTAAAATCTGTATTAACGGAAGATCTTTCGTCAGCAACATTCGTAACCGATGCTTGGCTAAAGAATTACGGCAAAGGCAGTGATGCCGTGGGTAGCCTTACGGTCAAAATCTTGGATGCCGAGGGCAAGAAGGTGCCTCTTTCGTCAAAGATGGAGGAACGGATTAATAGAAAAATTGGTTTTGGAAGCTTATTCGGAAAAGAGGAAGACGATGCGCATTACCAGCTGAAGAGTACCATCGAAAATCCTCAATTATGGTCGGCCGAAAGCCCCTACCTCTACACAGTACTCCTGATATTGAAGGATAAAACAGATCAGGTGACGGAGGTCTTATCCAGCCAATTTGGATTTAGAAAAGTCGAAATAAAAAACAGCCGCTTGTATGTAAACAATAAACCTATCTTATTGAAAGGCGTAAACCGGCATGAAACACACCCGGAATACGGCAAGGCAGTACCCTATGAAAGCATGCTGGAAGATATTTTGCTGATGAAGCAGAACAATATCAATACGGTACGCACCTCGCATTATCCGAATGACCCGCGCTGGTATAAGCTCTGCGATCAATATGGATTGTATGTGATTGATGAGGCAGATATTGAAACCCATGGAGCAAAAGCCGATATAGGAAACAGCATCAACTGGCGACCGGCCTATATTGACCGCCATACGAGGATGGTTCAGCGCGATAAAAACCACCCTTCGGTCATTATTTGGTCTTTGGGAAACGAGTCCTGGGGACATGAGAACTTCAAAGCAGGTCGTGAAGCCGTGTTGGCAATAGACAGCTCGAGGCCTATACATTTTGAAAGTTATAATGAGGTTGCAGACATCGAATCGACCATGTACCCTTCCGTTGCGGCCTTATTGAAAAGTGGACAGACGGCAAGCACCAAACCTTTTTTGATGTGCGAATACGGCCACGCAATGGGGAATGCCATAGGCAACTTGAAGGAATACTGGGACGTTATCGAAAGTCACCCACGCCTCATCGGTGGCTGTATATGGGAATGGGTGGACCATGGATTGAGTAGACCGGTGCCGGGAACGACTTCCGGACAAACCTATTTCGCTTATGGTGGAGATTTTGGCGATAAGCCTAACGATGGAAATTTCTGTATGGACGGGATATTGACGCCCGACAGAAAACCGACGGCTAAATTGGAGGAAGTGAAAAAGGTTTATCAATATGTCGGTTTCACCGCAGCGAACCTCACCCAGGGAACGGTACGTATCAAAAACAAGTACGCCTTTTTAGATTTAAACAACTTCACGATCGACTGGGTGCTAACGGAAGACGGAAAGGAGATTCAGCAAGGTATTTTACCGGCATTGCAGCTAGCACCTGGCGACAGCACCACTTTACAGATTCCGCTTAAACAGCCCATGTTAACACCGGGTGCGGCCTACCATTTACAGCTCTATGTTAAATCGACCAAAGATGAGGCCTGGGCGCCAAAAGGTACGGTGGTGGCGACCGAGCAGTTTGAAATGCCTTACCGCACACCGGCCCAGATAAGCTATCGCGATACGATCACCACCTTACCGGATGTAATTGTACTACAAAAAGAAGATGAAGCCACTTTGATTGGGAAAGATTTCCATATAGGATTCAATCGCAATAGCGGAATGATTTCATCCCTGGCTTACCGCAATAACCAGTTGATTGAAGGTCTTAAAAACGGCTTTAAACTTAACATTTACCGCGCAACGCTGGATAACGATCGCAATAAGGATTGGGGACAGCCTATTCCCTGGGAGGAAGAAGGATATGATTCGTTGTCCTATGTCGTAAATGATTTTAACATTAATCCCGGCAATAGAAAATCTGTTCAGGTTACAGCGGCTGTAACGGCGAGTACGAAGTCGGGTTACGAAATAAGGCTTAATCTGATCTACACGGTATACGGTAATGGCGTGATACATGTATCCGCTTTCATCAATCCGGATAAAGAAGGCTTGCCTCTAGCAAGAATTGGTTTTACCACTGCCCTTAATGCCGGACATAACGCCGTTGAGTGGCTAGGTAGAGGCCCACACGAAAACTATATAGACCGTAAACAATCGGCCGCCTTCGGCCGATATAAAAGCACAACAGAACAGTTGGGCACGGTTTATATGCGCCCGCAAAGCATGGGCAACCGCGAAGACACAAAATGGGTGAAGCTTACCAATGGAAACAACCAAGGACTGATTGTTGTTGCAGATGATAAACTGAGTTTCAGTGCTTCGCACTATAGCGAAAGGGATTTACGGAAAGCTAAGCACCCTTATGAATTGGCGGCACGACCAGAAACTATTTTAAATATCGATTATGCGCAGCGTGGACTGGGGAATGGCAGCTGTGGACCGATTACTTTACCGGCCTATCAGGTACCTAAAGAATCGATGAACTTCAGCTTCAGTCTGCTTCCATATAGCCTCATCGATGGAGATGCGGCAGACTATGTGAGACGGCAATAGGGATTTTTTAAGGTGTAGGGAGGGAAGGTGTAAGGTATAGTACTCTGTCATGTCCTAAAAAAAGTAGACACTTTTATTGTTGTTGATTAAGATGTTGGAATGTGGGAAACTCCAGAGGAGTTT
>NZ_SBJH01000081.1 GCF_004368405.1 Olivibacter sp. XZL3 | reverse complement strand
GGTCATTCTCTGTAATTTCGCCATCATGCTTGTCAGTTTGTAAATAATAAACTGTCAACCTATATCAGGACAAGACACTTTCTTTCTTTTCCACTTCCCTTGCTTCTTTAACTAAAATACCTCAATTTCGCAGCAAAAAAGCCCGGTTCAATTAGGCGGGGTTAAACAAACATTATACAATCATGCTAACACACGAACAGCGTATAGCCAGCGATCTGTCCTTAAATGATAGGCAAGTGCGTACCACTATTCAGCTTTTAGATGAAGGAGCTACCGTTCCCTTTATTTCACGTTATCGAAAAGAATTGACCGGTAGCTTGGATGAAATACAAGTAGCCGCCATAAGAGATCGCATCGGGCAATTGCGCGACCTCGACAAGCGGCGCGAGGCGATTATCAAATCGCTTACCGACCTGGGGAAGTTGACGCCCGAACTACAGCAAAAGTTGGAGGAGGCAGAAACCATGGCTGTGTTGGAAGATATTTATTTACCCTATAAGCCGAAACGTAAAACGAGAGCTTCCGCGGCGCGGGAAAAAGGTCTTGAGCCGCTGGCTGAGTGGCTGCTGCAGCAAGAGCAGGGAGCTGTTGAGGATCAGGCTGCCACTTTTGTTAACGAAGAAAAGGGGGTGAGCTCCGCCGAAGAAGCATTGGCCGGCGCGCGTGACATCTTGGCGGAAACAATCGCTGAGCATGCAGAGACGAGAGCTCAAATGCGCGACTTTTTCATGGAGAAGGGTTCTTTCGTGTCCCGTGTTGTTCCAGGAAAAGAAGAAGAAGCCGTTAAATATAAGGACTACTACGAATGGACAGAATCCCTGGAAACTGCACCTTCGCATCGCGTGTTGGCTATGCGTCGTGGGGAGAAAGAGCAGATGCTCTATTTAGATGTGGCCGTTCCTGATGATGAAGCGATTGCACTTATTGATAATCGTTTCGTTAAGAATGCAAGCCCTGCCGCTTTGCAAGTCCGTCTAGCGATCCAAGATAGTTTCAAACGCTTATTGAAGCCTTCTATGGAAACGGAAGTCCGCTTAATTACCCGCAAACGGGCCGATGAGGAAGCCATCCGTGTGTTCGCAGAGAACGCCCGTCAATTATTATTGGCCGCCCCGATGGGAAGTAAGCGCACCTTGGCAATCGATCCAGGCTTTCGTACCGGATGTAAAGTGGTATGTTTAGACGAACAAGGTAAACTGCTTACAAATACAACTGTTTATCCGCATAACGGAACGGCAAAAGAAGCCGAAGCGGCCCGCCAGATCCAATCGCTCGTCAAACAATATCAGATTGAAGCGATTGCCATCGGAAATGGAACCGCAGGTAGGGAGACGGAAGACTTTGTTCGGAAGCTTCAGATACCAGATGTTGTCATCGTGATGGTCAATGAAAGTGGTGCTTCTATTTATTCGGCCTCAGAGGTTGCCCGGGAGGAGTTCCCTGATTACGACATTACTGTCAGAGGAGCAGTTTCTATCGGTCGTCGACTCATGGACCCGCTTGCGGAGTTGGTAAAGATAGATCCTAAGTCGATCGGGGTAGGACAATATCAGCACGATGTTGATCAAAATAAATTGCAGGAATCGCTCGCCGACACCGTGATAAGCTGTGTGAACGCTGTAGGCGTGGAACTGAATACGGCCTCAAAGCAGATATTGGCTTATGTTTCGGGACTGGGGCCGGCCTTAGCGCAGAGCATTGTCGAATACCGAAATCAACATGGAGCGTTTAAAAGACGTTCCGATTTAAGGAAGGTGCCAAGATTAGGTGAAAAGGCCTTTGAGCAGGCTGCTGGCTTTTTACGGATCAGAGGTGCTGAGAACCCCTTGGACACAAGTGCAGTTCACCCGGAGCGTTATATGCTGGTGGAAGAAATGGCGAAGGACTTAGGACAGGAGGTGAACAGTCTACTAAAAGATGAAAAACTGCGGAAAAGTATTCCCTTAAACAAATATATATCGGACGAGGTCGGTTTACCAACCTTGAATGACATTTTGGCCGAACTCTCGAAGCCTGGTTTGGATCCGCGGGAGAAATTTGAGGCTTTTTCTTTCACGGAAGGCGTTAACACCGTACACGATTTAAAGGTAGGTATGAAACTGCCTGGTATCGTTACTAATATTACCAACTTCGGCGCCTTTGTTGATATCGGCGTGCATCAGGACGGTTTAGTACATTTAAGCCAACTGGCCAATCGTTTTATAAAGGACCCAAATGAAGTGGTAAAGGTGCATCAGCAGGTGGAAGTAACCGTGATTGAAGTGGATGCAAATCGAAATCGGATTTCATTAAGTATGAAAACTGAAGAGAAAGCGCCGCAGCCAAAAGTGCGCGATCGCAGGGATGCGCGACCAGAAAAACGTAAGTCGCCGGAAAGCGATATGGCTGCTAAGTTAGCTGCCCTGAAAAGTAAATTTTCTTAACAAGAATTTAAAAAAACCATTACTTTCGTATTACATGAACATACGAAGTAGTGGTTTTTTTAAAAATTACAGCAATATCTTGCTATTGTTGCTAGGCATTGTCATAGGAAGCCTAGTTGGCCTTTTTTCTCCAGACTTTGTTGTTCATCTGAAGCCTATCGGCGATATTTTTCTCAACTTACTTTTTACTGCCGTCATTCCCCTGATCTTCTTCGCTATTGCATCGGCTGTAGCGGGTATCGACCAAGGACAACGGCTCGGGCGCATTTTATCCAGAATGATGCTGGTTTTTTTAATGACCGTCGTTTTCGCTGCACTCTTTACGATCTTATGTATTTGGCTGTTTCCCTTAAGTAGTGAAGCAATCGATACCACGCATGCCGATCTTGTATTGGATAAAGGGACGCAGGAAAGCTGGGGAGAACGTGCAGTTTCTTTTATAACGGTCAGCGAATTTAGTCAACTGTTATCGCGCGAGCATATGCTGGCCTTTATTATATTTTCTTTTTTAGTGGGAATAGCTTCCCTACGCTCGGGGGAAGCCGGAGAGCCTTTCCGTCGCTTTTTATACGCCGGAAATGAAGTGATGAAAACGCTGCTAGGCTATGTGATGAAGCTGGCGCCTATAGGCTTGGGTGCTTATTTTGCTTATCAAGTGGGAACGGTCGGCCCTCAGCTATTCGGTATTTATGCGAAACCAATGGCCGTTTATTACGTGGGCGGACTTGTTTATTTCCTGGTCTTTTTTAGCATATATGCCTTTATGGGCGATGGTAGTCGTGGGATTAAACTTTTTTGGCAAAATAACATTCTGCCTTCATTGACCGCCATCAGCACCTGCAGTAGTATTGCGGTGATTCCACCAAATTTAGAAGCCGCCAAGCGAATCGGCGTAGAAGAGCCGGTGGCAAATGTAGTCATACCCCTGGGTGCATCGCTCCATAAAGACGGGTCCTCTATGTCGTCTATTATCAAAATAGCGGTTGCCTTTGCACTTATAGGCAAGCCTTTTATGGAGCCTGGAACCTTGCTGTTGGCTATCGGTTTAACTGTGTTAGTGAGTATTGTTGCCGGGGGAATTCCTAATGGCGGCTATATTGGAGAAATGCTCATGATTTCTGCCTATCATCTTCCCATCGAAGCAGTACCAGCCGTGATGATCATCGGTACGCTTGTTGATCCGATGGCTACTTTACTCAATGCTACCGGAGATACCGCCGCAGCGATGATTGTCAATCGATGGGTGAAGCGGTAGTTGGTTGCCTGTTGTTAGTTGTCAGTCACCTGTTGTTAGTTGTCAGTCGCCGATTGCGGGTTGTGAGCGCTGCTTGGTGGTTATAGGCTTTAAGCTCTAGGCAATAAGCTTTATGCTATGGGAAATACGCCTTATGCTGTAGGCTATTGGCTTTGCACTCTTCCACTGAGCGCCTTATACCTTCACTTCGTTCCTTATAGTTTTTTCCCTTAAGCCTTCCCCATCTCTTAATCCTTTCATGTCAAACTTTGTCATGTCCTAAAAAAAGTAGACACTTTTATTGTTGTTGATTAAGATGTTGGAATGTGGGAAACTCCAGAGGAGT
>NZ_SBJH01000043.1 GCF_004368405.1 Olivibacter sp. XZL3 | reverse complement strand
TAAAAACATAAAAGATCTGTATCCGCAGAACTATAAACAAATTATGCTCAAATCAAACACGTAGTCCATAGGACGGATACGTTTTAAACCAGTTATGATATTTGATAGATTCTCGATACTCTTTTGATGTTTTTCATCATTGATATCATAAAGCAAGGTATCTACCTGATTGAAATGAAAAGTGCCTAATAGATAAACTTTAATTTTTTTTGTCTGAGCAAAGGATGAAAAAGTAAAAGTAAAAATTGAAAAAATTAAAATGGTAAGATTCTTCATATAAATCGTCTTTATAAAATTAATGCTAATTCGTTAAGTTATAGCTCTTAATACAGGACGCTTCAGTTATCCAAAGGTTGCACGTTCATGACATATCTTTTTTATCCTGTTACTTTATAATTCGCTGTTGGAGTTACTATACTTTTTATTCTAGAGAGTCAATGGGCAACCCTTTTAAGGTTAAGGCAAGGATTGAAAACAGTTCAATAATTTATCTATGAAAGTTTTGATAGCCCACCACCTTTTATCCAGAAAAAGAAATCTTATTTTTTTGTTTTTTAAAGTGCAAGAAGCGTTTTTATGCGCACAGATCTCCGTTTCCGTACGTTCAAAAGTCTTTTAACTATGGCGAGGTTGTTTGGGATGAAGCCATAAGATAACATAAAGCTCGCAAGTCACTATATGAATAAAATTTGAATAAGTCTTATTTAAGCGAAATCTCTGAAGCCGATTTTGCCACCGTTTTCCAGCAAAACTTTTCTGACAGATCCTATACCTTTAAAGAAATAACCTATTCCGACGACTTTAACCTCTTCCATGGGTAGAGACGTGCTATATGCGTCTCTGCCATCTATTCTGAATATCAGTTTTTCTTTATTAGTGGCAACAGTAACATTCACCCAATGTGAAAGATCTGTACCAAAGCCTGACAGATCCGTTTCAGCTCCCTTCCTAACCTGATCCAAGTTTATCAGATTGAGCCTGGCCACGCATCCTTTCTGCGAAAGAGGTATCATAATAGTACCGTGATCTGTATAAAGCATAATATATGAAAACTGGCAGGCTGCCGCCCCCTCATTGAGCTCATGTCGGATATCAGATGAAAACGAAAATTCTTTAAGTGGGATAGGAGTGAAATTTCCGACGTTGTAATATTGTGTGTACTTTGGATCGGTCTTCATATCGAATGGATAGGATTTTATATCTTCCCTGCTCAGATTGATCATGCCCACCTTGAGAAACTCTTCCTTCTTTAAATAGATAGGATCTGTCCCATTTTCAATCATGCCAACCCAGCCATGTGTCGGGATAATGACGGTTTCTTCTTTTACGATACTGTCACCCACAATCAGTTTTGCCTGATGTAGGCCCGGTTCATTATATATACAGGAGAGTGTACGGCTGTTTTTATCTATTTTTACCTTTTTGGTAGGATCCCAGCTTTGCTGAATATAAACCGAATCTTCATTCGTTCCCGATACATCATATTTGAATATGACGGTATTAGGTATATCATCCGTCAGGCGCTTAGCATGGAAGGTATATTCCGCAAGGTTCTTTTTGCTTTTTTGCTGCACATACCTTATTGCAAAGAAAATGAAACCTGTCAGTACCAGTAAACAACATATGGATATGCCTATTAAGGAGCGCTTATTTTTAAAGGTCTTAGGTTTTTTATATAAAGAATATTCCTTTCCCGCACCAGTGTTATCAACAGCCTCAGACCTCTGAAATGTTCTCCAGTCGGCATATCCGATAAATGAGGCCAATGCATCCAGCGTTGTCAGGCTCGGTTGATTGGTATAATTCGTATGGCCCCAGATTCTACGGAGCGTACTAGTGCTTAACGAGACCCCTGTTTCGTCAAAGATCAGCGCACTAAGCTTCTCAAAATCTCTGGTCTTCCAGTCCGCACCACTCCCCCACTGGAGCTTTCTCTCGATCAGCCGCTTGCATAAATGGATATCTTTTCTGTTGTCAGGCATTATAAATCAACGTGATACAAATTGAAAAAAAATGATAGGCAAATGATATGGTAGTCTTTTCATCATAACCTAGGTTTGTAAAATTACATATTTCTTCCGCTAAATTCATGAAAATTCATCCATGCGTTACTTATCAATTAAGGCGATCTTTTTTCAACTTAAGGTTTATCCTGTTTATTGTTTTTGTTATTCTGGAAACCAAAACCTATGGACAGAAGAAACAAGTAATAACAGGTACTGTCAAGGATATGGAAAAAAACCCGATACCCGTTGCCAGTGTTGAGTTATTGACGTTAAATTCAAATCAGCTAATACAGCAAGTAACAACGGATAGCTTGGGGATATTTCTTCTTTATTCCTTCACGCCCGATTCAGTTTTTGTTAGGATAAACAGTTTAGGCTACGCTACCTTTCAAAGTGCCCCGTTTAAGATTTCAGCTGATGAAAATTATGCTATGGGAGACATTAGCCTGAAACATAGTAAAATAACATTGGATGAAGTGGAAGTATCGGTCACTCCGCCACAGGTTATCCAAAAGGCGGATAGAACAGTGGTTAACCTAGATGGTAATGTCCTGACGTCCGGAAGCAACATGCTAGAGATAATGAGTCGCCTACCCGGTGTTTTCGTCGACAAAGATGGAAATATCACGTTCAATAGCAAGACAAACATATTGATAACCATAAATGGAAAGCAGACCTATATGGAGCCAGGTGATCTGGCAACATATCTTAAAGGGCAGCCAGCCGAAAATCTGAAAAATGTTGAACTGTTCAGCAATCCGCCGGCAAGTTATGATGCAACCGGAACAGGAGGAGTAATTAACCTGAATTTAAAAAACGGCGGGAATGGTGGCCTAAACGGATCGGTTACGGCCGGAACAAGATATAATGGTGGATGGAGTTATACGAGCGCGGCGAATTTGAATTATAAAACCGGTAAATGGCAGACCCGTTTGGGACTTAGCCGGAATGACTATTTCCATACAGAAGATATGGAAATTTATAAAGAGTTCAATGAGACAGCAGTATCACAACGATCGTTGTTTTCCCAAGACATCGATTGGGATGTAAGAACGAAAACGTTTCTTCTGGATGCCGCTTTCGATTACACTATCAAAGATGGTCATAGGGTTGGTATCTCCTATCAACTGTCCGATGAGAACAGAAAAGACTTTAGAAATGCTATAACGGATATTGAAGAAGTTGGTGGGCCAGCAACACGCGAACATGCTGTTATCGATGATGTATCACCGGGTACTCGACACGCTGTCGATGTATTTTATGTAGGTGATCTCGATACCCTCGGATCAAATATCAGCGCAGATTTCGTTTATATCCATTCTGATAAAGATTTTCGATCATTATTAACTGTGCCGCAGACAATCGGTAGTGCTGTGTTGCCGGACGGATCTCTGGAAACGTTAAATCCGGTACTGTATAAAGTATACGGAGGTCAGGGTCTGTACGTCTTCAAACTAAATTAGACACATTAGGATGAAACCTTAAGGAGACTTTCGAGTTATAAATTTATTAATTTTTGT
>NZ_SBJH01000023.1 GCF_004368405.1 Olivibacter sp. XZL3 | reverse complement strand
CCACATTCCAACAGGATAGCAATAGCAATTCTGATTGGAATTTTTTAGTTTTGGATGTAGCTAGCTAAGGGAAGACTACACCACTATCTATACCAAAAATATCAGCAATCAGTTACGGCTGGATGTACAACGGTACAACAGCCAATATCCTCCGATTGAAATTGAGGTTTTTTCCGATGCCCACGACCGATTTTTAATCATTGACGACACGGAACTTTACCATATCGGAGCATCACTGAAAGACCTGGGCAAAAAATGGTTTGCCTTTTCGAGAATGGATATTGAAGTGGGCAGAATGCTCCAATTGCTAAATAGAACTTAATTAAATCCCTGTTTTGACAGGGATTTAAAAATCTAATTTCTTCTTGTCCAACTTAAATTAGCAGATATTAATTCGACTATTAGAGTTTCCAGTATTTGATTTACCCATTCTAATTCAAAAATTAAGTTGTTCTTAGCGAACCTAAAAGTTAAATCTTGCTTTTCTGCGTGGAATATCTTATTCCGTAAATAGTAACAATATTTAATACAGATGAAGACAACAATTTCTAATTCGGTATTCGTTGCAGGGTTTTTAACCCTATCTTCCAAATATTCTTTAATCTTTTTAAAGATTATTTCTCTGTCTGTTGAAGACTTATTATTGTGATAAAGGTCTTTGATATAGTCGAACTTATTAAACTTACTTTCAACTTTATCCATATTGAGAATATCTTTTAAATCAGCTTCAAAATAACTGATATTATCAAGCAGGTTTTTACAAATAATCTTATTTTGATACCTGAAGATAAAAGCAATAAAGGCAACTATCTTCTCTTTAGTATCATAATCATTACTTAGTAGCTCATAGAAACGAACTTTTTCCCGAAGTTCTTTAGCTGTAACATTTCTTGCTCTATGCAGTGATTTTGAAAATAATGTTGGATTAGTAAGTATAAAATTTCGCATTAATCGGTGGCATTCGTTTTCGTTTGCACCATTTCCAAAGTAATAATAGATAGAATTAAAAGATTTCCATAACTTTTCAAACCGCTCACTTTCTTCATTGGTAATTTTCGATTTCAAAAGATAGGTTAAAGCATATTGGATTGCTTTAGATTTATCATTAACCTTGAATATGTCGTTGATATTGACAGTTAAAATATCAACACCTTGAAATTTGTCGGTTAATATCTGCTCGATACCAATTTTTGTGGTTGGCAAAGAAAGCATTGTTTCTTCTCCTGTTTGCTTTATTCGGTTGATGGAGATATTCTGTATAGGAACGAAACGGTTTACTCGGATGTAATAGTAAATCAGAGATTTTATAATCTGATTATGAATAGAACTGCTTTCTGAAAAAACAATATTTATGAGATTGATTTTTGCAGTTCTATTGCACTTTATTGTTACTGTATCATTCTCAATCACTAATTCGTCATTTGTATCTGAACTTCCTCTATACTCCATTTCAAATACTTCCCGAGAGATTGAAACGTCAGGAGCGTCAAAACTTATATTGATAGAATAATTGTGCTTTATTTTATTTTTTGCGAATGTCTTAATGGAGCTTGTTATAAAGCTGTCAAACTTTGATTTCTTTTCATAATTATAAATATCATAAACGTAGGGATATAAATCCTTAAACTTTATCTTGAAATCTGTTAATGTATAAGGGTCGCCATTAAACGAATTGTGCAAAATCAAAAGTTTATCATTTATAGTTTTAACTGGCTTTCCTTTCTTTTTTTTGGTCAATCTAACATCTTCGCCAAAATTTTGCAATGCCCTAAAGGCTTGCTCCTTAACTTCAAATATCCTATCCGTTTTCATCAAACGATACAATTCCCTTTTGCTTTCAAAGCATTTATACTTTGAAAGGAAGTCTATTGCGTTCAATCTGTTCCGGTAGTCAGATATATCATTTGCAAGATTTACATACTCTGCAATGTTGTTTGGTTTCTTATTCTCGAAATCCTTTTTAGCCATATTCTTCCCATATAGTTTAATCGTCAAATTTAATCAAAACCAATCTGTATTCGGTTGCCTCGCCTATTATGTTTACGCCAAATCCTGCCTTTCAAAGCCAAACTCTGCCACTTCTGCAAAGGCTCTTATCTATTGCTATAATTTTAGGCTTCAAGTAAAATTCTAAACAAAATTATAGTATGAATACGCAACAAAAAGACCTATCGTATTTCAGATTACGACTGCAAGAATTATTAAACACCAACTTCCCCGAAAAAGCAAACGACCAAAAATTTATTGAGCAACGTTCTTCGTGGGCTGCTAATGCCTACGAGGGTGCTTTTAGTTCGGGAAATGCAGTTGAACAATGCAACGAAATAGCCAATTACATTCTTTTTGAGGGCTTGCACTTCTCCAAATTCGACACTGTTTTTCAGGTGATATGCAATGAATTTGATACCATAATGGCAGATGAGGAACTGCGACCTTTCGCCCTGAAAATGTTCCCTGTTTGTGAGCCTGTTTTCTCCGGCTATGAACTAACCGATGATTTCGCTTATAACACAGAGTATGACCTGCTCTATACCGAAATAACCGGAACCATCGCAATATGGATAGAGGAAAATGGGCTTCAGTAAGAAGCAACATCTCCAACAGAATATTGATGCCCTGCGAATTGCTTTTAAACTGGAAAAGGAGAAACGACAAGCTACCGTAGGCGAAAGACTGCTAATGATGCAATACAGCGGATTTGGCGGTCTTAAATTCGTTCTGAACCCCATAGCAAATGAAATAGACATCAATCATTGGAGAAAAACGGAACACGACCTGTTCCCAATTACGCAGGAACTACACCAGCTACTCAAAGAAAATTCCGAAGACGAAAAGCAATACCGCAGGTATGTGGACAGTATGAAAAGCTCCGTATTGACGGCTTTTTATACACCGCCACAGGTCATAGATGTGATTTCCGCAACCTTGCGTGAAAGCGGTCTAAACATTGACAAATTCCTTGAACCCTCCGCAGGTATCGGCTCATTTGTACAATCCTTTTCGGAAAACCAACAAAGTGTTACCGCTTATGAAAAGGATTTGCTCACAGGCAAGATTTTAAAACAGCTTTATCCCGAAAGCAATATCCGTATAAGCGGTTTTGAAGAAATTTCCGAAAAGGAACAAAACAGCTATGATGTAATTGCCAGCAACATACCGTTTGGCGATACTTCTGTTTTCGACCTTTCTTATTCCCGAAGCAAAGACAATGCAAAAGTACAAGCAGCCCGAAGCATACACAATTACTTTTTCTTGAAAGGTGCTGATTGTACGTCTTCAAACTAAATTAGACACATTAGGATGAAACCTTAAGGAGACTTTCGAGTTATAAATTTATTAATTT
>NZ_SBJH01000035.1 GCF_004368405.1 Olivibacter sp. XZL3 | reverse complement strand
GTTGATGATAGGTTTTTTAAAGAACACTAACCTAATCTCTTGCCAAAGAGATATTTACTAAGCCACCTGTACGGGCGCACAGAGGTACTTTATGTATTCCGCCATGCCCTCTTTGGCGATTGCCTTCCACGCTTCCTCAATTAAAATGAGTTTGCGCACACCTTTCAATCGGCGCATCTTGTTGATAAAGACCTCCATAATGATGATTGTCACGATGGGGAAAAGTATCTTGTGGTCTTTTATGGCATCAATTTCAAAGACTATGAAGCGTTTGGAAAGCAGGTCTAATTGCTTCTCGGAGTTCAACAAATAGTCATACTCACCGCCCTTGTAATAGGGTTCCAGTACGTTCAGGAAATTGGCGAGGTCGAAGTCCTTTTCCCTGACTTGTTTTTCTGTCAATACCTTTTTGTAATCGCCCCGTACATACTCGTAAAACCCATTGAAAGAGGGATGTTCATCGCTTTGCTTGATGCGTTCGATATAACCGCTCACGGCATTGGACAATGCCACTTCTTCCGAACGTGTCGGCGGTTCATCATCACGTTTCCAAAGGGTAAGAATGAGCGTTTTGATACTTTCCCTTTTCTCAATATCAAACACGCCGTCATCGGTATAAAAGGGATTGAACGCAATCGGGTTATCTTCTGTGTAAGTAAAGTAAACACCGTCTTCGCCTTTGGTCTTTCCCTTAATCAACTCACACAATCCCTGATAGGAGTTTCCGGTATCTACGAGCAGGACGTGTGCGCCCTGTTCGTAGTATTGCCGCACCATGTGATTGGTGAAAAAAGATTTTCCCGAACCTGATGGCCCCAAGATGAACTTGTTGCGGTTCGTGATGATACCTTTTTTCATGGGCAAATCCGAAATATCCAAATGGATGGGCTTGCCCGTGAGCCTGTCCGCCATCTTCATACCGAAAGGTGATGGAGAACTTTGGTAGTTGGTTTCCTCGGTGAAGAAACACAACGCAGGTTCGATGAACGTGTAAAAACTTTCCTCTGCCGGAAAGTCGCCAGCATTGCCCGGCATCGCCGCCCAATACAGCGTAGCAACATCAACGGTATTGTGGCGTGGCTTGCATTCCATTAGAGCCAGCGCACTACCTGTATCGTTCTTTAGCTGTTTGAGTTCGTTCGGGTCATCCGACCATGCCATCACATTGAAGTGCGCCCGGATAGAAGACAAACCAAATGAATGCGCTTCGTTCAGGTACTTCTCAATCCACTCTTTGTTGATTTGATTAGCCCGGCTATACCTTGCCAGCGAGTGCATGTTACGGGCCGACTTTTCAAACTTGCGGAGGTTCTCATCGCTGTTGTCCAAAAACAGATATTGGTTGTAAATGTGGTTACAGCTAAGGAGCAGACCCACCGGAGCAGCAAAGGACAAAAGGCAATCGCTCCTGTCCGTGGACAGTTTTTCGTACCTCGTATTTACCGATACGGTGTTGGGCAAATCGTCCGTGTCCGAAAGCGTGTGCAGGCACAGCCTTTTGTTGCCGATACGCATATCTTCCGCACCGAGTGCGATGTCCTGCATAGCGGTTCCCGCCTCCCTTGATAGTGTAAAATACAGTTCCAGCAATCCCTGATTGTCTTCTGTACCGATAATGTCATCTTCGGTCAGGCGTTCCAGCTTCACAAACCCGCTATCGTTCATGATGCGCTCAAACTGCGCTACTGCCTCTATGAACCTGCGAACAGTTTCTTTATCCCTTATTTCTTTGGGAATAAGAACACCCTTACAAAGCGAACTGAAGTTGCTCTGCATCCGCATCCGCTCTTTGGTAGTCTTCGTCAGAAAGAGATAGCAGTAATGGTTTAAGAAAGGACGTTCGTTGAAATGCTGCTGGTAGGACTTCGCCAAAAAGCTCAATCCGTCCTGCGCAATATCCGGTGTGTAGCTTTCTTTGATAAACCAATCCTGTTTGTGGATGACCGTGTAATCCGGCAAGGTCTTGATAGCCTTGTGCCAAGCCGAATGGATGGCATCATATTCAGGCGATGCTACCGTGAACAGTTCCGGCAGGTGTACCCGGAAGCAAGCCGTAATGTCTGCATCCTTTGAAATGATGCAGTTGTGTTCCACCGCCAGTAATGGAAACTTGCTTTCCAGCGTTGTGGCTTTTGCTGTGTTTCTCATAGGGCTTTCGGTTTAGGGGTGAATTTTAACGAGCGGTGTACAGCTTTGCGGCAGATGATATATTTCGGATGCCTTTTCTTTGCCCCGAGTTTCATCAATCCGTGTTCGCCGTACTTACCGTTCAATGCGAATGTTTGCCACACGATGAGCGATGCGCCACCAGCCCCGATGAACAGGCACACGTAAGAGTTTACGCTTGCCATATACATAATCATGACGAGGATTAGCACACCGAGCAAACCACCCGAAAAAATGAACAGGTATTGCGCTTTTAGCCCTTTGAACTCAACCGTTCTCCCGATGCCTTTGTTAATGTTGTAACTACTCATAAAGCATCGGTTTACAGGAAGAATGAACGGAGAATAGTAGCGGCAACAATCAAGAAGATACACGCACCGAACCAGCTTGCAGCAGTCTTGCTTGTATCAGGGTCGCCCGAACTGAATTTGTTGTACACTTTCACACCCCCAATTAGCCCAACCACAGCCCCGATGGCATAAATGAGCTGGGTTGCAGGGTCGAAGTACGATGTAACCATCTGTGTGGCTTCGTTGATACCAGCCGAACCGTTCCCTTGTGCGAACACACCGAATGCAGACAGTAACGCTACGCCTGTCAGCCATACCTTTTTGCTTTGTTTTTCCATGTTAAAAACTGAATTAATTTTGTTATTACTTTCCCGCACCTTGCGGGCTTCGGAACAAAAGTCTCATGGAAATCAAGGCGCAATGAGGATGTGTCTTTCAGTGGAATTACTTGGCGGTGAGTGGCGGTAAACAAGAGTTTTCATTGCTGTTTTCCCTCAGTCGGAATACAGTCTTGCATATCGTTGCCTGACTTACAGATTATTGCAGTTTTTTGCTTAAATTTGTCCTTATTTGACAAGTCTTATAAATTCAAAATGACATTTGGAAAACGAATAAAAGAATTAAGGGAAAGCAAAGGATTATTTCTAAGAGAAGTTGGAGCAGCTTTAGAGTTGGATAATGCATTTATCAGTAAGGTAGAGAATGAAGAAAGGTTGTTACCAAGAAAGCATTTAGAAAGGCTTGCCGAATTTCTGAACGTACCACTGTACGTCTTCAAACTAAATTAGACACATTAGGATGAAACCTTAAGGAGACTTTCGAGTTATAAATTTATTAATTTTTGT
>NZ_SBJH01000078.1 GCF_004368405.1 Olivibacter sp. XZL3 | reverse complement strand
TTAATAATGACTTAATATTGCCGGGCTTATCCTGATTTTTATATTTTATACCTTTGCGCCCATCGGTAATCCTAAGTCTGCCTCCGTTTGCATGGCAACACGGCCTTCTAACATAAATAGCATAAAAAAGTGAGGGTACTTCACACGATAAGAGCCGTTGCGCTCGATGTCATTGTGTATTCGGTAGCGGTGGCATCGCGCATCCTGAAATACTCTGGATTGGTGTTCTACAGTCGGTCCGTCGGTACCTTTGGCTTGGCTATTCGTTTTTAGCGTTTTGTTTTTTAATTGTGGTAAATCTTCTTCCATGTCATGATGAATTTAAACTCATAATGCTTAATTAGTGTATTCGTAAAAATGCGGCATTCTATGCATGGTTAAAAGCAAAAAGCGTCATTTTTTGAAAGTAAAGACAGACTATTGGAATTTTGAAAAATGGTTAGCGGTGGACCATTTTTTCTTAATTTTTTTCGTATGGAAGATGGATTATCCCCTTTTTTGATACTAAAAGCTACTACGAACCTACTGAAACCACACTGAAACCTACTGGCTTCAAACTGGTTTGACACTCATTTGGTACTGCTTTGACACTGGTTTAGTACTATTTTCACACTAGTTTCGTACTAGCTTGGTTATACCTTAGTACTTGTTAAGTACTCACTACTTGTTTATTCCAACGCAAAATATAGCGTTGCCTCCATTTTGAAATTAGTAATACTGCCCTCCGCGATTGCGGGTTTCCGACGAATACTTTTAACTGCCGCTATAACAGCTTCTTCACAACCGTAACCGATGCCTCTTCTGATATGAAAGTTTACGGGTTCACCCTTCTTAGAAATTTCGAATGTGATACTAACCAGCCCTTCAATACGATGATCCAAAGCTTCTTGTGGATAGATAACATGTTCTTTGAGGTGTTTTTGAAAACCTGGAATACCACCAGAGGTGTTGGCTGGAAATAGCTTTCTATTCGCCTTCCGCTAGGTATTCATAAGCAGGGATCATTTTGATAGTAAAACCATCCTGTTCAAATACATCTTTTTGATCTAGTGTGATAATCAACCCTTCCTGAAGCTTGAAAAAACGAAGAGCCTCAAGTAATCCATTATATTCCCTGTCAAAATTGAGATCATCGATTTGATAACACACTTGGATGGCTTTATGGATTTTTCCTTTAATAAAAGCTAAAAAATCACATTCCCCTTTATCTGTAAAATAATAAATCTCTTTATATTTCCTTCGTAGCTGTTGATAAATCAGATTTTCCAATTTGCGTCCTAGATTTTCAGTAAAGGATGATGCAACTGATAAAAAACCATTGTCTATGGTATAGATTTTTTTGGGATTTCGCGCTTGTGCTTTCAACGAGTAACTGAATTGTGGTAGGAATTCCACAAGATAGGCGTCTCTTAGATAATTGAAATATTCTAAAAAGGTAGTACTTGATTTTATGCCAAACATACCATTTAGTTTATTTGCCGAAACAGGGCTGCCGACGTTGGAAATTAAATAAACAGTGAGTTGTTTTAATGACCCTATATCTCTAATTCCGTGACGTACGGAGATATCCCTTACCAAGATATCTTCCATCAGATTTTGTAGAATAAGTGGTTCTTGATAGTTAACGTATTCGGGTAGTCCGCCGTCTTTTAAATAGGAATGAAGGGATTCTTTGTCTGCTTTTAAGTTTTTATAGGAAATATATTCTTTGAAAGAAAAAGGAAATAACTCCATGGATAGGTGTCTACCAGTGAGATGTGTGCCTAATTCTCTGCTTAAAAGTGACGCGTTAGAACCAGTAATAAATACGGTATATTGTTCTCGAAGCAACTGGTGAACAAATATTTCCCATTTCTCGGTCAGTTGGATTTCGTCAAAAAATAATACACGGTATTGACGTTTATCAATTTCCTGTTGTAGTCTACTGAAGTCACCGACTTCGAAACCGGCTAATCGAATATCCTCAAAATTAAAATATAAAGCATGTTTATATTTTTTTTTCAAAAGCTGTAGAAGCAAAGTGCTTTTTCCACAACGGCGTATACCCGAAATAATGGTAGCATAACTTTCTACAATAGGTATGCTTGCCAAAGAATCTCTAATCAGCTGAGCACTTTTATTTAGAAAAATATCCTGTTGTGCATCGATAACTTGCGCTAGTTGTTCTTGTCGGATCATTCAGATTTTTATTTTATAGATGCAAAAATAAATAATTTCCATTATAAATGGATGAAGTTATTCATTTATAATGGATAACTTCATCCAGTACTAGTGGGAAATTATAGAAAAAATGTATCACTGCTATTGTTGTGCAGCTGATCGGCTATATTAGAGTCCACAGCCCGCACATATTATTGCCGCTATAAGGTGCGCATAAAGATAACCGGTTATTTGCCCGTAGTAGGATAGTACGGTAATGAAATCACTAGCTGGAATGATGGTTCTGGCTAACAGGATATAGCCCAATATCCGGAACTCTTTTTTCGGAGCAGTAGAAGGATAATGAATCCGAGAAAGAAGTCGCGTACACCTTTGATGTGGTGAAACGAAAAATCTCCGTTCGTAGGTGTATGGATGCCAAAGGCAATTTCTGCGCCTACCGGATCTAAAAAGAATCGGGCGCTAATAAATAATAAACCTATGCCCGAAAGTAGGCATAACCACCAGTTGATTTGTTTTGTTAAGCGTTGCATAGCATTGAATATTTGTTGAAACAAAATTGCCCAATTGCTTACTTAATTTAATGCACCTAGGTTAATAAATCAGAGTTGCTTCCTGCCAATCTAACCCAAATGAGTGTTATCAACCAAATCGGCTACAACACTTACCAAATTGGGCACATTTAGGGATGATGGAGGTTTTAACTTTGTATGGTCATATGGAAAGAAAAATGGAGAAAGTAACATTCAGGAATCGTGATTGGAAAGTGGCGGCTCATCTACATTTGCCGCCGAATTTTGATAGATCGGAATCATATGCCGCTATTGTATGTGTGCATCCTGGAAGCAGCGTGAAAGAACAGACTGCCGGGTTGTATGCGGCAAAGCTTGCCGATTCGGGCTTTATAACACTTGTATTTGATGCCTCTTTTCAATTACTATTACGACGATCAGGGTATCTCGGAAGACAAAAAGGTATATCAGATTCTCTTGGACGACTTACAACAGCGGATA
>NZ_SBJH01000029.1 GCF_004368405.1 Olivibacter sp. XZL3 | reverse complement strand
TAATTAAATCTAACGTTTTTGATGAAAACACTCCTTAAGTTTTTAAAATATCGTGTCCACTTTTTGCTGACGATTTACAGTCGTAATCTTGAAACCGAGGTCAATTGCAGTGGGGGGCAGTGCCGCCAGGATTGGTGCCACCTCTTGGGATCGATCTTGAGGGAAAACGATCGTCGGACGGGATGTCAAGGTTAACGATGATTTCCTCTCGGTAATAGTTTTTTTTACCGTTTGCATGGTATGCAACTTTCTGTGCATTTGAAAGAAAACACATAGCGATTAAGTTTAAATCAACTTCCTTTTTGCGCCTTCGCCTATCAAAGTATTGGCCAAGGTAAAATACCAAAATTGATACAAACAGCGTGGTAAAACAAATAAAAATAGTATCAGCCGAGATGCCTTTTAAAGTTTCCATTTTTGCAAATAATAAAATGATAAAACAAATAATGATTGAATAGAGAGCCAAAAACCTATCAAATGTTTCGGATGGATGTTTATAAAAAAATGCTAGAATCAGTTTGACCATATAGGATTTTTGAGGTTTGGCTATTGTGTAAAGATAGTATTAGAATAGGAAAAATAGAAACTGGCCAAAATGAATAACAAAAAAGACGTTCATTTCAATATGCCTATGTAAATTTGAGGTATAATCTAAAACTGGCCTAGATCAATGATGACAAACAGACAATCAAATATTGATACTTTTTACAACCTGTTGAATCAAGTATTAATGAAATTTCCTAAACAGACATTGGATAAATTATCATCAAAGCACCTTCCCAAAAAAGGTGTTTATTTCTTTTTTGAAGATGGGGAAACTCGTGACGATGCAAGTACGCCAAGAGTTGTGAGAATTGGAACTCATGCAGCGATTGCAAATTCAAATGCCACCTTGCACAAAAGGCTTTATAACCATAAAGGGTATAGGGATTTTACAGGTAATCACCGAGGCTCTGTTTTTAGGAAATTGGTAGGATACAGCTTGGCTGAAAAATTTGGTTTGGTGTACCTACATTGGGGTGACAGATCAAAGAAGAATGACCGCGGGGTAAAAGATGTCGAAAAAGCAATGGAGGTCTTGGTTTCTAAATATTTACACGCGATGACTTTTACGGTTCTTGAAGTTGATGGGCCATCATCCAAAGACAATGACAGAGCAATAATTGAGCAGAATACTATTGCGTTATTATCTAACTTCAACAGGTATCCGATTGATAAATGTTCCCCAACATGGCTTGGGCTCTGTTCAAGAGATGAAAAAGTAATAAAATCGGGGCTTTGGAATAGTGATTATGTTGAGCGAGATCTCATTGAAGATAAATACTTCGCAACAGTCGAAAGACATTTGCTAAAAATGCGTAATTGGTGACAATAAGTGAAGACACCTTACAATTATTCTTTTTGGAAATAAATCGAGATATTTACCCTATGGAAAATCAAGAAATAGAAATCGGCGACTATGTTAGACATGTAGACCCGTTAATAAATGGAGGTCTGCAAATGACGGTTGAGGGTATAGATAATGAACAAATTCAATGTTCTCATTTTGTCGGTGCGGAAGCAACTCATAAAGTAAGTTGGTTTCCAAAATCGGAACTAAAGCTCGTTAAAAAGGCGCAAGGTGGTTTTATCGATTAGTTTAGAAGTATTTATTTTAGGGGCTATTCATTGTTATGAAAGCTCAATTGATTGGGATAAAGTGCCAAATTGGATGCAGGCCATAGGTGCGATTATAGCATCAATAGGTTTAGTATATACACTTCTCCTACAGCGCAGAACCTTGAAAGAGCAGCAAAAAATAACACGGATCGAGCAGGAGAATTTCTTGAAAGGACATTTGCCATTGTTGGAACTGTCAAATGTAACTTATACTAAATCAGGACAGGGAAGATCAGTAAAATTCAAAATAAGTATAAAAAACAATCCTTTACAGAAACTGACCGTGCAGCATAATTTTCCCGAGGACTATAAAATTGACATCCCTTATATCATTTCTGACGTTATACTACCTGTAAATTATCAATTTGAATTTGGAATCACGTATGCACTAGCTGATGTATTTATTGAGGTTGTTGAATATACGGGAAACTCCCTGGTATTTTTATTTGAAGATGCGTTGGGAAATAGGTATCAACAGTTGTTGGTGTATAAAGGTAGTGACCTTGTTTTCTTGCATCCTGCAACTAGAATGCTACAATAAGATTACTACATTATTGCCCCATATTACAATAATATCTCAACTAGCGAAGCTAGTATCAATTTAATCTATTATTTAACATATTAAAGCCCAAAAAAGGAGTTTGACTAGTGTAAACGCAAAATATGAAATTTCAACGAAACGACCCCTGCTCTTGTGGTAGTGGGTTGAAATATAAAAAGTGTTGCATGAATAAAACTAATGTTGAGGGTGGAAGCGTTACCTTCACAATCTCATCGGTCTTGAAAACGGTGAAACTATGCTTAGAGAACGTTCATTTATTTAATGTAGGTGTTGCTAAAGTAGAACTGAAAGAGATCAAAGTATGAATGAAAACGTTCTGCTTTGCGAGTTTTACCCCCATGCCAAAAATAGCGGTGATATCAAAATAGAAATCGGAACGATTATGGCATCTCTATGCGGCCTTTTTAAAAACGACCCTTATGAAGGAATTTCCTTCAAAAGCTATGCTGTAAAGGCCTTTGATGAAAATGATAAGGAGATTTTATATGCCATATCATCGGTTGATACAGCATCATTAATCGGCAGAGGTCAATCCGTTGAATGGTTAAAACTGCCATATTTTCAGGAGAATACCGATAGCTATCGATTGAACAGAGCCAAAACAATCATTTCCGAGATTGAAAATGGGCTTCGCTTATTGATAAAGATTATATTGAAAGATAAATTTGGTGAAGAATGGTGGAACTTAGCAATTGGAGATAAAAAAATAGGTGGTTCTGTCGAAAAGACATATAACGAGCAATTTGGTATCGAAGAATCTAATGGTGATGTACTTATTAACTATACTTTCACGATATACAACTGAAAAAGATTATATGTACCCACTGGATCTATTTTAAAGTGTACGTCTTCAAACTAAATTAGACACATTAGGATGAAACCTTAAGGAGACTTTCGAGTTATAAATTTATTAATTTTTG
>NZ_SBJH01000038.1 GCF_004368405.1 Olivibacter sp. XZL3 | reverse complement strand
ACAAAAATTAATAAATTTATAACTCGAAAGTCTCCTTAAGGTTTCATCCTAATGTGTCTAATTTAGTTTGAAGACGTACAGCAAATATAACCCTACCGCTGGATTTCTCTTCCTGCCAACTGGATCCCAACAACATTTCCAACTTATGGTCGCCAAAGCTTCGGTTATACGTAAGTTGCGGCTCTACAATCCAACTATTAAAATCACTATTGGCGAATGTTGATTCCCCGCTTATCCTGGAATTGTTCGGTATAAAAGAGCTTAACGGATAAACGTTGGCCTCATCTGTTGCAATGGTGGTATAACCGGCATTCAACCTGATAGCTATGTGTTTTGTAATACTGTAGTTAGCGTTCAGATTGCTGACCAAATTCTGCGTTTTTGTCCGGTAACTTCTCAATGTAGCCGCCAAAGGGTTATTATATACGGCCGATCCGTTTTCTGACCATGATAAGGATCCATTATCTTCATATGGTAGTAAGTTTGGTGCAGTGTAAATACCCTCTGTTAAATCGGTGGGAAGTATGTTGTTCTTGTAATCTGAAAAGCTGCTCGTAAAAGAAATCCGGAACTTCTCATTTTCGGATCTGTGATCGAGATTTAATTGCGCGCTTGCTCGTTTGTCGGCCTCATCTCCGGGATAAACGTTTTCCTCCATTCGATAGGCACCTGAAATACGGAACTGTGTTTTATCACTGCCCCCTGAAAGGTTTAACTGTAGATCAGATAAATGAGCTGTATTTCCAATTAAATTTTTTTTCCAATTTGTATACCGCTGCTGATCGTAAAGTGTAAGGTCAGGAGCATTTACAGACGTAGGGGAGATTTTATCATTTACAAAGGCTTGAGCACGCATTTCAATGTATTCCTGTGTGTTCATTAACGGCATAGTGTGCCCGACCTGGCTAATACCTGTGTAAGCATTCAGGCCAACTTCTGTTTTTCCCTGCTTGCCTTTCTTTGTGGAGATGAGTATAACACCGTTTGCTCCTCTACTACCAAAAATTGCGGTTGCATCAGCGTCTTTAAGCACTTCGACACTCTCAATGTCTGATGGGTTAATGCTGTTGAACGGACTTTGTGAACCCACAGAACTGGCTTTTGAAATACCGGCACTTAACCACGGCACTCCATCGATCAGGTATAGGGGTTCGTTGCCGTTTGCAATCGAGCTTCTACCTCTTATAAGAACATTAAAATTTGCTCCCGTACGTCCACTCTGTTGTGTTATCTCTACTCCCGAAATTCGCCCCTGTAACGCAGCTATAGGATTGGCAACCGATTGCCTTGAAATTTCTGCTGCGGTTACACGCCCAACACTACCGGTGTTGAAGCGTTTGGTAGTTTGTCCATAAGCAATTACTACGGTTTCGTCTAAGGTATTTTGCTGTGGATCAAGTTTTATGGTATAGTACTGGCTGGTGGAAATATCATGCTGAATTTCTTTGGTTTGATAGCCCAAATAGGTGACCGTAAATGTTCCCTTGTTCTTTTTGGTTATGACAGTGAAATTTCCTTTCTGGTCGGTTTTGATAGAGGCGATTTCAGTACGAACGGTAGCACCTGCAAGCGGCTCGTTGTTAACGGCCGACAGCACTTTACCTTTTAGTATAATTTGCTGTATAACCAAGCCGTTGGCAGCAGAGGTGCCTAGTCTCCGCTGCCCGGCATTGGTCAAACAAACACAGAACAAGACCGTTAAAAGCGAAATTTTAAAGGGTATCAAAAGTTTCTTCACTTTTTATTTCCCCCTTTCGCAGCTAATTTGTTATTGCTTCGGCAATTAAATATCAATATCACTTCGACAGCGGGTTCCAAACGAAATGGAATACGCATAGCCTCCGCAGTAAACACATGATAGATCGTTTTTCTAAATTTATATATATAGTTCGTTTGGAAAAGGCATAGCATTCCCCTTATGAGCGTTAAATTCATTTTCTGTGATTTTGGTTTGGTTAAAAATTAGGTTGAACTTCTTTGGAGAAGGAGGAAGGGGCTAAACAGGAGATTTAATGAGGTTCTTGTATAGATCCTTTTTAGTGCTTTTTTCCGCAGCACATTGAACCGTTAGATTGAAATTCGAGTTATTGACACTGATTTCGTCATCAGTTAGTACTATCGGATGAAATTTAAAGGATTGATATGAAAAAAGCTTAGATAGACGGTAACCCTTTAGAACTTCTTCTAGAATGGTTTGGATTGATTTTGGTGTCTTTTGCTTTCTTTTCATAATCTCGCGTTAGGTATTTGCAAAGAAAAAGCAAATGCGGTGAAAATTAGAAAAAATCGCTTCTAGCACTTGATGTTTTAGTTCAGAAAGATGAATTTATACGGAGGTTTGTTTAGAAGTATTTGTTCTTTTGTGGAAGTTTTACTATGTTTACGATTATAAAAATTTATAACATGAAAATAGGGAAAAACATCATTGAGATCCGAAGAGCTCACAAGTATACTGAAGAGTTTATGGCCGACGAATTGAAAATTAGTGTTGATGAATACAAATCAATTGAAAATGATGATGTTGACATAACTTTAAGTATGCTGGATGCAATTTGTAGTGTTTTGTCTTTAACTCCTGCAGAATTGCTTCAACTTAACGAGCCGACTAACGGAATAAAAAATTATTTTTTTAACCATAGTGATAATTCGGGAACAAATATTAAGATTCAGGGAATTTGTACGTCTTCAAACTAAATTAGACACATTAGGATGAAACCTTAAGGAGACTTTCGAGTTATAAATTTATTAATTTTT
>NZ_SBJH01000012.1 GCF_004368405.1 Olivibacter sp. XZL3 | reverse complement strand
TGGATATACTGGCGCATACTGACCCCTCAAAATTGAATTAGATTTAGGGGTGTTTATTGCGTTTAAAGCCCATATCCGCCTGCCATACTGGCTGATGTTGACCCCCTAATTTGGTTTTTCAATTGATTGTGCTGGAGCAAACTGACCCCTTCGCGAGTAGTTTTTGGTTACTTAGTGATCAAACAATTTGGATCACTGATGGCCGGAAAATCAAAACGAATGAGTCAGATAAAACAATTAATCAGATTGTACCAGGGCGGCAGCGGAATAAAAACAATCGCCCGCATTCTTGGGATGAGTAAGAATACGGTGAGGTCTTACCTTAAAAAGATGGCCGAAGGCGGGTTCAATACCGAAGAACTTCTTAAACAGGAGGATCCTCTGCTGGAAAAATCATTTCATGCAGGTAACCCTGCTTATAAAGCAGGCAAGTTTGAGTACCTGAAAAGCCGTCTTGACTATTATGAAAAAGAACTTAAGCGTACCGGGGTCACTAAGCTGTTGCTCTGGCAGGAGTATATTGAAAGCCATCCCACCGGTTATAGCTATTCGCAGTTCAACTATCATTTAAGACAACAGCTTGTCTCGCGAAAAGGCAGCATGGTGCTGGAACATACCGCCGGGGAAAAACTATATATTGACTTTTCCGGTAAAAAGCTCCATTATATCGACCGGACCACGGGAGAGGTGGTTGCCTGCGAGGTGTTTGTGGCCTGCCTGCCCTTTTCAGACTATGCTTTTGCCATAGCTGTACCCTCCCAACAGACTCCCGACTTTCTTTACGCACTTAGCTGTTGTCTGGAGGCGCTGGGCGGTGTACCCAGGGCCATTGTCCCCGACAATCTGAAAGCAGCGGTCATCAAGGCAGATAAATACGAGCCTGTCCTGAACCAGTCGATGGAAGACTTTGCCAACCATTACGGTACAGCTGTGGTCCCGGCGCGTGCAGGACGGCCCAAAGACAAGTCCCTGGTAGAAAATCAGGTAAAAATGATCTATAGCCGTGTTTTTGCACCACTGAGGAACCGACAGTTCTTCGATATCCATTCGCTCAATGCCGCTATAAAAATCTGTATGTTAAAGCACAACCAGACGCGGATGCAGCAAAGACCATACTGCCGGGAAGAGCGGTTCCTAAGTGCAGAAAAATCCACATTAGGCGAGCTTCCCAGAGATCGCTTCGAGCTGAAGTACTATGCTGAACTCAAAGTCGGCGATAATGGGCATATCTACCTACAGCGCAACAGACACTACTACAGCGTGCCCTTTGCCTATATCGGAACAAAAGTAAAGATCATTTACACACGCAGTATGGTGTCGATCTATTGTCAGGGTAAACAGATCGCTACGCACATACGCAGTTATCAGGAAAATGCCTATACCACTGTTGCCGAACACTTAAGATCTGAACATCAGGCCTATAGGAACCGATCCCATGAAACGTATCTGGCAAGAGCAAAATCACATTCTGCGGAGTTTGCCGAACTTCTGGAGACCCTATTTGAGCGTGCGCGATATCCCGAACAGTTATTCCGTACCTGTGACGGACTGTTCAGGTTAAAGCGGGACTTCCCGGCAGAAGAGTTTGACAGAGCATGTAAATACGTTCTAAAGAATAAGCTATATACCTACTATTACTTTAGAAATGTGCTTGAAAACGGCACAGCCAACAATCAGGAAGAGACTTCCGTAAAAAGCTCCTTACCGGAGCATACCAACATCAGGGGCAGGGCATATTACCAAAACAGCGGGCCGACACTATTTGATCAGCCTAAAGATGGGCCAGCGATATAGTAACCCGATAATATATGATCAGAATAATACATTCAATAATAAAACAAGATGAACATTGAAACACAGATGAGAGCGTTGCGCTTACATGGTATGGAGCGCAACTGGAAAGCGCTGAATGAAACACGCCGTAGTACAGAACTCACCCTTTGCGAAGGGTTGTCGCTATTGCTGCAGGCAGAAGCGGATGAACGGGATGAAAAGCGGTTTGAGCGCCTTAAACAGAATGCGGGCTTCCGTTATCAGGCTTCCATAGAAGAGATAAACATGGTGGCCAGCAGAGGTCTGGACAAAGGGATGATCACTACGCTGGCCACCGGTGAGTACATAAAAAAGGGAGACCCGATATTGATCAGCGGTGCGACGGGCTGCGGAAAGAGCTTTCTCTCTTCTGCTTTGGGCCATCACGCCTGTGCCCAGGGATATAAAGTCATGTACTTTAATCTACAAAAATTGCTTCTGAAGACTAAAATGGCCCGACTGGAAGGCACACTCCATAAGCTGATGGATAAAATATCGAAATCGGACCTGCTTATTGTCGATGACTTCGGGCTGGTAAATCTGGACCAGCAGCAAAGGCTGGATCTGATGGAGATAATTGAAGACCGGCACGCTAAGGCATCCACCATAATTGCGAGCCAGTTGCCTGTGGCCAGTTGGTATGATGTAATAGGCGAAGATACAATTGCAGATGCAATACTCGACAGACTGATACATGGATCATATCGAATTGAGTTAAAAGGCGAAAGTCTAAGAAAAAAGAAGTAATATTGTCACGTCATCAGTTGGACTGAGATACTAACTCGATAGAGGGGTCAGTATGTCCAGCGGAGGGGTCAACATCAACATTATATCCA
>NZ_SBJH01000036.1 GCF_004368405.1 Olivibacter sp. XZL3 | reverse complement strand
TGACGACAAATAGGTGCTAATGTCATCAATACCATAGTTCTTCTTAGCGGATTTTTCCATGTAGTCATACCATTGCCATCCAATGATATCAAACTTTAGGCCTCTGCTTTCCAACATTTGGATATAGGAAGTGTGCAGCCAGCAGGCGTTGACAATGGTTTTTGCAGTTGGATCTTTTGCCTTTATACCGTCGTTCATACCCCAGAGGAAATTTAAAATAACGTTAAATTTTTTCAGGTCATAATGTGTTCTTGTGGTGCCTGATTTCAACGGTAGAATAATGAGGTTTTCTAGCTCGTTTCCGATATTATAATAGTCAAAATCGTCTTTGTAACGTTGAGCGAAGGCTTCGGCGCGCCTTCTTCCTTGGTGGTAGGCTTCAGACAATTTCATGTTTAAATCGAGCCCCTGTGTGTAAAGCATCGGAACTAAGGTCACGCCGGCTTCCTTAGCTGCCTTTTTCAAGGGCTGAAAACGGAAATCGGTGTGCATTTTACCGTTGCTGAGCGTCGATACATCGAAACGATAGCTCGTCATTCCAAGCTTCTTGATCAATGCGATCTGCTCTTTTGCCGAAACATTGGTATAGGAGGGTGGCCCAAGCGGGTGTCCGTTTACTCCGAAGTCGAAGGTTGATGATTTCGAACTGGCCGCTGCCATGGTTGTGTTTGGGCCTTCGTTCGTTTGTGTTTCTTCGAAAACATCTTGTTTTGAACAGGAAGCGAATGTCATGAGTGCTCCCGCGAAGATAACTGAAAAGAAATTCTTTTTCATTAAGTGTTTAGTTGCGTAATAATAACGAAAACTTAAGGCAAAAGAAAGCACATAGGACGATCGTAATTTTTACCTAAAGTGAGCGCTATTCGTTACGGTTGGATTAAAAAAATAACGTTTATCACTGCTTTAAATCACGGTAAAGGACCTGAGGGAATTTATGCTGCGAGTTTAGTTCTGACGGCGCAAAGTTAGAGACTTTTTTTAGCTGGAAAAATTTTTTTTAAAATCTTAAAAAATAACGTCTTCTGTCGGCTTTTTCCGGGCTTCTGGGCCGAAAAACGGGCTGATCGGCGAGGCGTAAATACCATAAAATCTTACTCAAAAAATAGAAATACACCATTTCTATTCCCCAACGGGGGCTAAACATCTTCAAATAAAAATAAGTATTATGAAACAGGCTTTAATACATGACTGGCTGGATAAGTATGGCGGCGCCGAGCGCGTTATTACAGCAATTTCTGAAGTGATGCACTTCGATTATTATTATGCGTATGTAAATAAAATGGCTGATGAGGACTTGAGGCGGGTCTTTGCGAATCATCCTGTGCGTATTGAACAATCTGTTTTGATGACGAAATTCAGGTCGTACTTTAGGTATCTGATGCCGCTGTTTCCCGTGGTCGTAAATCAGTTTAATGTACAGACAAAGCGTAATAAAGTAGATCTGGTTATTAGTTCTTCCTGGGCATTATCCAAGTCGTACCGGGTGGGAAACGAGGTGCATGTCTGTTATTTGCAAGCGCGGAATTTTAAATACGTTTGGGAAGAAGCCGATAAATATTTCCGTGGGCCGTTCAAATTATTTTCCTTTGTTCGGCCGTTGTTGCAAAAGTTCGACCGACACGGCGGGAATAATCCGAACTATCTGATTGCCAATTCGCACTTTGTTAAGAAATGGGTGCAAGAAAAATACGGGAGGGAAAGTACGGTGATATACCCGCCGGTTGAAGTGGAGGACTTCTATATTTCGGAGAAAAAAGAGGATTATTTTATAACCGTTGGCCGACTAGAACCTTATAAACGCTTTGATATTATCGTGGATGCATTCGTAAAAAACGGGAAAAAGCTGTTGGTGGTTGGCGACGGCTCCGTGCGAAAAGAGTTGGAGAAGCGGGCAAGCAGTAACATTCAGTTCGTAGGGTATAAAACAAAGGAAGAAATTAAAGATTTGTTAAGTAAATCGCAGGGCTTTGTTTTTGCTGGAGTGGAAGATTTTGGAATTGCCATTGTTGAAGCACTTGCCTCGGGTGTCCCTGTCATTGCTTTTAACGGCGGTGCAAGCGAGGAGTTGATTAACGAAGAGAATGGCATACTGTACGATGAACAGTGTCCGGATGCCTTGAATCGATGTATCAGTGAGTTTTCTAAGCGGAAGTATGACTCACACCGTATTAGGGCATCGTCGATGAAATTCTCTAAAGAAAGATTTAAAAGCGAATTCAAAGCCTTTGTGGACCAAGTTTGTAAAGAAAACAGTATAGATGCCTATCAGGTAAAAAGCGAAATCGAATCTGCTCCTGTTGCACTTCCATAAATAGAGAAGGGACTGACCGGTTTAGTTGGTTCAGTCCCTTTTCCGCTTTCGAATCGTCTGTCGATTCGATTAGCATGCAGTGATAAACGAGTTTATAAATCTATTTTAAGATCGGTGCAGCAAAAGCGGTCGGCTTATAGGTGCTGTAAGGTTGAGTCCACTTAATGATGCCGTAATAAGATTCTTCCGAATGATTTTTTTCCGGCTGATTAAACAGTTCGTAGATAAAGGCTCCCATCACCTTTGGGTTTTTTCTGATTTTGGCCATGAAAGAATCAAAGAAAGCTTTT
>NZ_SBJH01000101.1 GCF_004368405.1 Olivibacter sp. XZL3 | reverse complement strand
TGTAAGCGGTAATTACTACTGCACAGAAAATGGGAAATAAGAATACACCAAAATTGGCAACAAGAGTGCACACTAAAAACGGCAGGATTTTATACCCTGCCGAATAAATACGAACTTCATTGATTAACGACAATCGATGAAGTATGAACGCATTCTTAAGCAAATTTATGATGTATTATGAAATTAAACGAATGTACCTGCAAGGTCGTTCGGTTTCCAAGATCAGCAAGGACGTTGGCTGCAACCGCCGAACCGTCAAAAAGTACCTTTCGATGGACGATGGCGAGTTTGAGTCATTTCTGCAGACCCAATCGGTCCGACAAAAAGTCCTGCTGGCGTACGAGGACTTTGTGCACAAACGGCTCGTCCAGTTCCGCGACACATCTGCCGCACAGATGCACGACTGGCTAAAAGAGGCCCATGAGGATTTCCCCAGAGTCGATCCCAAAACGATTTTCAATTTTGTAAAGTGGGTCCGTCACCGGCACAACCTTCCCTATGAACCGGCCGGCCGTGATTATCAACCGGTCGAGGAAACTCCGTATGGGCTGCAGGCACAGGTGGACTTTGGTGAGTATAAACTTCGGAGCGGGAACGGGAAGCAGACGAAAGTCTATTTTTTCACCCTTGTACTTTCCCGTTCCCGTTTCAAGTATGTGTGGTTCTCGGACCGGCCGTTCACCACAGATCTGGCCATCCAAGGTCACGAAAAAGCCTTCGGCTATATCGGTGGCATGCCCCATGAGATCGTTTACGACCAGGACAAAGTGTTCATCAGCAATGAGAACAGCGGTGATATCATCCTTACGGAACGGTTCAGAAATTATGTCGGGGAACAGGGCTTCAAGCTTCATTTCTGCAGGAAATCCGATCCGGAAAGCAAAGGGAAAGTGGAGAATGTGGTCGGCTATGTAAAACGCAACTTTCTGTACAACCGTACTTTTTATGATCTTGAAGCATTGAACCAGCAGGCCGTCAAGTGGCTGGAACGGACCGCAAATAAACTGGAACACGGCTTCACAAAAAAAGCGCCGCAGGATGAACTTGCCATAGAGCGGCCCTTTTTGGCACCTTTTGATCCGTTACCGCCGGCTACGCCGCCATTGCGGTACCATTCGGTAAGAAAGGACAACACGATTTCCTGGAAGAGCAATCTGTATTCCCTTCCCTTGGGCACTTACAAAGGTAGAGGGACCCAAGTGGCTGTCAGGAATGAAGAGAACCACCTGGTGATAACCGATACCGGGAACAGGGAACTCTGCAGGCACATCGTGTTTTTGGGGACGGGCAAAAAAATCATCAACAGTAACCATAAACGTGACAGACATATCGGTCTGGATGGTTTCATCGAAGAACTTTGCCGGTCCAGCGGGTCTTCTGAAAATCTGCTCAGGTTTGTCTCACTGATCCGGGATGATAAACCGCGCTATCTGCGGGACCAGCTTATCATATTGAAGCAGACGGTAGACGATGTAGAGGAAAAAGCCGTCGCGCGGGCACTGGCGTTCTGTATCGATCAGGGAATCAGCAGCGCCAACGATCTGCGGATACTCGCCATGAAATACCATAATGCCGGTATTCTGCCCGAAGAAATCATGCTTCCATCACTGAACCCGTTGAGCGGCTCTCTTCCGCATCAGGCATTACTGCAACCGCAGGTCAGTTCCATTGACGATTACCAATACATTCTCACACATTCAAACGCATCAAAAAAATGAACCAGAAACAACAGATCGATCTTTATTGCCGCCGCTACAAAATAATGGGTATGGCAGCTCAAATAGATGAAACTGCAAAAGAAGCCCAGGAGCAGCAATTGAGCTATATGACGTTTCTCCTCCAGCTCTTTGAAAAAGAGGGGCTGCACAGAGATATCCAGGCCAAGGAACGGCAGTTAAAGATTGCCAGATTGCCCAAAAGGTCAAACCTGGACGAATATGAAGACAGGCCGGACAACGATCTCAGCAGACAACGGATCAACACCCTAAGGGAGCTCGGATGGCTGGATCAACTTTACAACGTTATACTGATGGGACCCAGTGGTGTAGGCAAAACTTTTTTAGCCGCAGGCCTCTGTGCCGATGCAATCGAAAAAGGCTACAGAGCGTATTTCAGAACGATGGAGGATATTGTAAATATGCTGAAGATGAAAGACTTTGCAAGGTCCTCAATGGCCGAATATAAACGTCTGGCCAAAGCGAACCTCATCGTCATTGATGACATTATGCTTTTCCCTGTTGAGAAAAACCATGCGGTGAACCTCTTTAACTTCATAAACCAAACGTACGAGAACACGTCCTTTATCATTACTACCAATAAAATGCCAGCTGAATGGGCCAAAATGCTGGATGATGAAGTGTTGGCGACCGCGCTGTTGGACCGGTTGCTCTTCAGGTGCGAAGTGGTCAGCTTATCCGGAAAAAGTTATAGAATGGAAAACAGAAAAACTATTTTTGGAACTTAGGACAGGAAAATTATCTTTGTAGTGCTGTGCACTCTTGTTGCCAAAAACGGTGCAGTCTTAATTGCCAAAAACTGTGCATTGTTATTTCCCGATTACA
>NZ_SBJH01000096.1 GCF_004368405.1 Olivibacter sp. XZL3 | reverse complement strand
TGTGCGCCCGTACAGGTGGCTTAGTAAATATCTCTTTGGCAAGAGATTAGGTTAGTGTTCTTTAAAAAACCTATCATCAACCGACTTATCTGAAAGGGAAACTGGACAGGGAGTGAAGCATGTCGGTAAAGTCATAAGTCAGTCAGCTATCAGACTGCTACTGAATGGCAAGATGAAAAGATGGATATGAGGATAAAATCCGAATTGATTAAACGATAGTCCAAGCGATTCCACTTGAAATTATGGCGTAAGATAGCTATCAATCGTCATACTGTAGTACTCCACCAGTGAATTGGTATGGTTGGAGCAGGAACTTATTACAGCGCAGTCGCAGTAAGCGTACAAAGGACGGAAGTCGTATCCGACAATCCATCGTGCCAATAGTTATTAAGTCGCAAACGGGGATTACCTAAATCGGAATGCCGAAAGGCTATGAGAGTAAAGCTCTCTGAATATCCGACATGGTAACGGAGCTTCCGTAGTAGTCCGAGCAAGGGAAAGCCTTGTACATGGCGAAGGGAAGCAGCTAATTTTTATTAATACAATTAAAGGAAAATGTGAGAGACATTATGAGAAATCCAGAAAGAGTATTAAACAGTCTAATGGAACACAGTAAAATTTCAAGCTACAGGTTTGAAAGGCTTTACAGGATTCTGTTCAATGAAGAGATGTTTTATGTTGCCTATCAGCGCATTTATGCAAAAGAAGGTAATATGACGGAAGGTTCAGACGGTCAAAGTATTGACAATATGAGTTTATCTCGGATTGAAAAGCTGATAGGCTCATTAAAAGATGAGAGTTATCAGCCCCAGCCATCGAGGAGAATTTATATACCGAAAAAGAACGGTAAGATGCGACCTCTTGGCATACCTGCTTTTGATGACAAATTAGTACAGGAAGTGATAAGAATGATTTTGGAAGCTATTTATGAGGGACATTTTGAATATACCTCACACGGTTTCCGTCCAAATCGTAGTTGTCACACTGCACTGGCTCAGATTCAGAAGTCATTCAGTGGGGCCAAATGGTTCATCGAAGGAGATATAAAAGGATTCTTTGACAACATCAACCATGATGTTTTGATTGGTATTGTTAAAGAACGCATCTCCGACGACAGATTCATAAGGCTCATCAGAAAGTTTCTGAATGCAGGTTATATCGAAGATTGGACATTTCATAAAACGTACAGCGGAACGCCGCAGGGAGGTATTGTCAGTCCATTACTGGCAAATCTATACCTCGACAGATTAGACAAATACATGAAAGAGTACATCGTAAAATTCGATAAGGGGGAAAAACGCAGACCAAGTAGAGTCCGTAGGGACTTTGAAAATGCAAGAAGAAGAACTGTGCGAAAACTAAAGTCGATAGAAGACGAAAGTGAAAGAGCAGTATTAATCCAAAGGATTAAGGCAGAAGACAAGGAACGTGCAATGTTCCCAAGCTGTGATGAAATGGATACAGATTACAAAAGATTGAAATATGTCAGATATGCAGATGATTTCCTGATTGGGATAATCGGCAGTAAACAAGATGCTAAAGAAGTAAAGGACGATATCAAAAACTTTCTTGACCAAAAGCTCAAATTGGAACTGTCGGATGAGAAAACACTCATTACCCACACGGAAGATTCAGCACGTTTTCTTGGCTATGAAATCTTTGTCAGAAAATCTAACGCACAAAGACGGGATATTGCAGGTCGTTTGAGAAGAACCTATGGAAAAAGGGTATATCTCAAATTGAGTACGGAAACGATGAGGAACAAATTACTTGACTACGATGTATTGGAATTCCGATACCAAAACGGAAAGGAAATTTGGAAACCAAAATGCAGGTCTGGGCTCATATTCAATGACGACCTTGAAATACTCGACCGATACAATCGGGAAATACGAGGTTTTTACAACTACTATGCTATTGCCAATAACTGTTCTGAACTGCACAACTTCAGGTTTATCATGGAGTACAGTATGTATAAAACCTTTGCTGGGAAATACAAAAGTTCAACGAGAAAAATAAATGCCAAGTATCGTACGAACGGAAAATTCACAGTAAGGTTTACGACTAAATCTGGTGCAGTAAAAGAGAGGTACTTCTACGATTTGGGGTTCAAAAGAAAGAACCCGATGACAGAGGCTGGCTTTGACATTATGCCCTATTCCATATTCGATGCAGGTAGGACAAGCCTTATAGACAGGCTCAAAGCTGAGAAATGCGAAATATGTGGAGCTACGGAAAAACTTGTGATGCACCATGTGCGAAAACTCAAAAACCTTAAAGGGAAAAAGAATTGGGAAAAACACATGATTGCGAGAAGAAGAAAGACCGTTGCTGTATGCCATAGCTGTCATCAGAAAATCCATAATGGAACATTAGACTGACAAGATTAGTGGAGAGCCGGATACGCGGAGACGTGTAAGTCCGGTTCGGGGGCGAGTGTTTGGAAACCTAACGTAGCAATACGATAAGGCGCTGGATGCTTAGCCTACTTAA
>NZ_SBJH01000044.1 GCF_004368405.1 Olivibacter sp. XZL3 | reverse complement strand
CTCGCTGAACTTGCTTTTTTTCATTGTCCCTAAATTATAAAACTACATTAATATTCGTAGCTGTTTTAAGGGGAGATTACAAGCCGACCAAACTGCTGTTCCTGCATTCTTCTATCAAAACACCGCAATTCTATGACAATATGGTGGAAGTCTTTGCAGTTGGAGATTATACCAGGGTTTCTAAATATCAAATAAACAAAGTGTTGTTAGATGTTGCAAACCCCGAGTTTTTCAATATTGGTATGTTAAACCGTTCTGCACATAGTGGAGAATCTTATCGAATCACAGCGGGGCCAAATGCAGAGACAACGATCAAGAAAAGCCACGGCAAGAATTATGCGAATGGACACGTATTTATGAAGGGCAATACCGCGGGTAATAAAATGACAGTTGGTTATAGTAGTGCTTCTAAGGTTTGGAGCAATGCTTATGAGAAAATTCCCAATTATGTCAAATGGTGTCAGGTGCTAGCTGCTAAAATTGTCAGTATGAGGGAGGTGAAAACAAATACTGCTTTTGATGACTTGCCAATTGGTAAAGTAGTAGACAGCTTCCCTTTGCCGGCCCATGGTGCCACTTGGAACAATGTGACCTTTAGTGAACCTCCATTATTATACAAATTGGAAGATGGCGAAATAGTCGAGACTTATCAGTTGCTGGATTTTGATATTGAACTTGATAAGGCTAATAGCACTTTGAATATTCTGCTCTTTGATCTGATTTCCCACGGCATTCAACTTAAGTTAAGTTACGACTTTGATAATTATTTTCTATATGTGGAGGAGCCTGATTTTGAATTTATTGTAGAAGAGGCGGGGCATCAGATTCCATTACTGGATTACCTTGATGAATGCCCGCTTCAAATCTATTTGGATGATTTTGCAACAATTGGCAATCATGAATATTATGCGCCACCAAGTGATGCGGATTTTCATTTTGATAACAGTAAAATTCAGGCATTCAGTTGGGCAAATACCGATGTAAAGCGAGAATTCTATAGTACAACTGCCCAAAAGGCTGGTAATGGTAACCTGAATTCTATTCACGAAACTTTACAGGCCAAATTGATGGCTGATAATTACACACTACTAATTTATGATCATGGTCAAGGGGAAGTAGCAGATTTTGTTTCTTTTATTGACTTACCGGATCGTGTAGAGATTAATCTTTATCACATTAAGGGTTCAGGTGGTAATGCTCCGGGAGATCGTGTGAATGACGTTTATGAAGTCTGTATGCAAGCCGTAAAATCACAGGCATGGACTGTTAACCGTCAATCCTTCAGTCGTAAGATTTTGCAGAGAACCAACGGTAATATACACAAATTTTTAGTCGGAAATCCTGCCATATTCCAGGCTCTGATGTCCAGTGGTAAAAGATTACAGTTTCTCTTTACCATTGTACAACCTGGTATTTCACAGGCTACCTTTAGTCCAAAGTTGAGCTACATATTAGCGGCTGCAGATGATTCCATTACGAATAGTGGCTATCTGCCTATGCTAGTCATTGGTTCATAATAATAATAGAAATAGAGCAAGCGGAAGTTGGGCAGGGCCCTACTTTTTGCCCCTTACGCAACGCTATAGGGGTTTTAGGTATCCTCCGGGGATACTTTCATAGCCTTGAGGTCAGTAAATAACCATTTTTAGTATATTTCGTCGTATACTCTTTGGTTTATTCAGCAAGTAATTTTTAGTAAGAATAAAGTTAATATCTTTGAACTATTCAGTAGCTAAGCCATCAATGTGAAGGGCTTCATGCCGGAAATATCGGTACAGCGTGGCTTTACTCTTTTCCCAGTAAGCAAAATTCTCGCCAATGTCGTCTGATTTTTTACAAGTGCTCCTGCTTTACTGTATCCGTGCTAAATAAGTGAATATTGCAATCGTTTGATTAGTTATCTAGCTTTGTTGTCAAAAAAGCAGTTTTTCAATTAGGTTGGAGCTATTTAGACATCCCCGGAAGATATGTGAAACTCTCTGCAGTGTTCCATAGTGTTCTAACACTTGGCCCCTACTTATAATTTGCTTACTGCAATGCGATTAGCAGATTGTTATAAAGTCATTAAATATTTCCGTGAATTCGTATCTAACTGCTCCATTATCCTCATACTTTTCGACCTCCCGAATCAGAACCGCAGTCATCGACGGCCAGAATGAATCAAGGACATCTTCTTTTTTTTTTGATTTAGCTACGCTAATTAGATGCTTCGCATCACATGTTTCAGTGTATGTAAGTGCATTACCCGCACCAAGGTTTAAAACTGATAAATGTATATAATTCTCTGGCTCACGTTTTCGGGTCACATATGCTTTAATGCCGTTTGCTCTTAATTCGTCCACTGCGGTAGTATTCACTATTTCTTGTGGGGTACCTCTATCTGAATCAATGTAAATCGTCAGCAAAAAGTGGACACGATATTTTAAAAACTTAAGGAGTGTTTTCATCAAAAACGTTAGATTTAATT
>NZ_SBJH01000092.1 GCF_004368405.1 Olivibacter sp. XZL3 | reverse complement strand
ATAATTAAATCTAACGTTTTTGATGAAAACACTCCTTAAGTTTTTAAAATATCGTGTCCACTTTTTGCTGACGATTTACATGTTCTGTCTAATACCGTTGCTGAACCTGTTTCTAAAAAAAGATTTCCAAAATTATAATTGTTCCAACCTCCATTGTCAAGAACAACTAAAACATTATCAAATTCAGCACCTTTTGTTTTATGTTGTGTCGAAAAAGGTGTTTGTCCTTCTAAATATTCATAAAGTTTTTGAAACTCACTAAACTTTACTTCTTTTACACGATTATACAAATACTCTTTTTTCTCCTTAAAATCAAGGAGCTTATCGTCAATTATACAAATCCCTCGTTCGTTAGCTTCGGTAATTATATCTTCAATAGTTTTATCTCCGACGTTTATAAGGCTTTCGATGTTTTCTTTAAGCTCTCTTTTCTTCGCAATACTTACTACCATAAAACGGTAATCCGTTGCTCTTAAAAATTCATTATATCGCTTGTTTTGGTAAAGAGAAATATTCGTTTGTATTTTAAACAAGTGCTTTATAAGATTATCTCGTTTTGAACCTTTCTTGCTTTCATCATTCTCATCTTGTTTTTTGTCGTCTATAAGAGCATCTTTGCTCAAGTACATCTTTCTTACTTCAGAGAATGGTCTATCTTTCAATTGGTTGTACAATTCCGCTTTTACAGGGTCAGCTAATAAAATATCCTTTTTTAGTTGCCTTTGCCTGTTTTTTAATTGAAACCTATCAACGACTGCATCAAATGTATCGTCTTCGTTTATTTCAATTTCGGGTCTGTTGTTCTTTTTATTGTATTTTATCTTTTCAAGAATTTCAGATTTCAATCCAAGTACAGGGTCATCATCATAAATATCCATAAGTGTTCTAAACCCTGCTTTGCCTGCTATCAAATTATGAGTAAGGTTCAGTTCCTTTGTTTCTTTTGAATTATTGAAATTCCAGCTATAATTTTCTTCCAAGAATTTTTCAACCTTGTTAATATCGCCATCATTAGAATGTAGAAACAGTACAGTACCTTGCTTTACTACGCCTTCAACCATATTGGGTGCATTAGGGTCGGTAGAAGGTTCTTGTGTAATACCGTCAGTCCGAAGTTTATTTGCCAAATTAATTACCAGTTGAGGGTTTCTTCTATTCTGTTTTTTGGGAATTTCATTTACAGCATCTACACCATCTCCTTTATATTCATCTAAATTTCCAATACCATCTTCGTAAATTGATTGCATTGCATCGCCAAAGAAACCAATAATATTTTTTCTTTCGCTTTTCTTAAAATGTGCAAGAAAGGTATCTACAACAGCCTTGTTAGTATCTTGGTATTCATCAATAAAAATGAACTTGTATTTATCCTTTACAATACTGCTAAGTTTGGGGTATTTCTCAAAAAGGTAGTTTGCAACTATGAGCAATTCATCGTGAGAAATTATTCCTTCACGCAATCGTACAAATTCTTTATACTGTATTCCGTCCGGTAAAATATCAAAATAGTTTTCAGGAATAGGATTTGCATCATCAATTGAAATTTTACCAACATCTTCATTGTTTGCTAATGAAATGATAGCCTCTTTAAGCTCCTTTTGAAAGTGTTTTATATTATCCCATAAGAAGTCGTGAATTGTAGATACATTTAGGTTCTTGTGATTTACTCTTTCTTCGATTTCCTTTACTGCCGCATTGGTATATGTCATACAAGCTACTTTTACTGTTGGGTTTTCAGCTATTACCTGTCGAATAACACTTACCAACGAATAAGTTTTACCACTTCCTGCACCACCACTTAACAGAAAATTTCTTCCCTCATCAATTGATTGAAAAATCCCCTGTACTTCGGGTTCTAAGTCTAATCTTGCTTCAACCATAATAAGCCGTTTTTAATATACGCAGGAATATTCCAATTACTAAAATCCTTATCGCTGTGATATAAAATATCCAATGCAAAATGAGTTTTCTTTTTTATACAAGAACCCGCTAAAATATAAGCATTACTTACACCATCATCGAACAATTTTCTGTTTTGTAACCCTTGAAATTCATCTTTCTTGCCGTTTACGAATACTCGGTTTATGTGGATAAAAGCATCCTCAAAACTCCGTGCGTGATAGGTGTCTTCTTCCTGCTGATAACATATACAAAGCGTAGAACTTCCAATTAGAATTGTTCTGTTTCCAACAGGCAGTGCTTTTAAAGCATCCCAAGTAACTTCTTTCAGAAAATGATTGATTGTAAATCGTCAGCAAAAAGTGGACACGATATTTTAAAAACTTAAGGAGTGTTTTCATCAAAAACGTTAGATTTAATT
>NZ_SBJH01000037.1 GCF_004368405.1 Olivibacter sp. XZL3 | reverse complement strand
GTATCCGTCCTATGGACTACGTGTTTGATTTGAGCATAATTTGTTTATAGTTCTGCGGATACAGATCTTTTATGTTTTTATGGTTTATTGATGCAATATTTAGCAGAGTATGCTTCAGCCATTGGAACGGATTGACTTCATGCTTTTTACATATAGCAAAGAAGGAATAGATCATAGCGGCCCGTTGTGCTGCCTGATGGCTACCTGCAAATAAGTAGTTCTTGCGACCCAGACAACAGGGTCTAAGGGCATTTTCGCATTGGTTTGTATCGATCTGCAGATTCCCATCATACAGGTAGGCTAAGAGGGCATCCCATCTGGAGTATGCGTAAGCCATTGCTTTACCGAGCTGGCTTTTGGGGAGTGTGCTTTTTATCTCCTGAAAGATCCATTTGCCCAGTTCGTTGATGATGGGCAGGGATTCTTCAAGACGCAGTTCTTTGACCTGCTCTGCGGTAAGCTGTTCTTCTTTTGCCCTTCGTTCAATCTTATAGAGCCCCTGTATCATCAGAAGTGCTTTTTCTGCCCTTGGGCGGTCATTATCCAAAGCACGCTCGAATTCCCTTCTTGTGTGTGCCCAGCAGGCCAGATGCGTAACATCTTTTTTCTGCCCATACTTTTCGTAGACCTTGTACCCATCACTCTGCAGGTAGCCTTTGAAGGTATCCAGCAGCTTCTTTGCGGCCACCTGCCCGCGCGTGGGCTGGTAGTCGAACAGCACCATACCGTCCAGCGGGGCATGGTACACCCAATACCAGCCCTGGTGGGCAGCGCCCTTTTTGTCACTGTCCAATACTTTTATTCTGGTTTCATCCACCTGCAGATATCCTTTTGACTTTATGTCAAAAACAAGCTGTTCATAAAGCGGCTGGAGTTTTATCAGGGATTCCTTTGTCCATCCTTCGATCGTTGAAGAAGCGATCTGTATGTTCTCTCTGGCGAAGATCTGTTTCTGGCGGTACAGGGGGAGATGATCGACGTATTTTCCTGTCAGTATCATCGCCAACAGGCCTGCTCCGGGGATACCTCTGTCGATGACACGCTCTGGAAGTTCGCCGATACGTACGCCATCTCCCTTTTTAGGCGTGTATTTATAGCGGATATAGCGTTTGATATAAAACTTTGCAGGCTCGCACTCCAGTTCCTCGGTGATCTCTTTTCCGATGCAGACCATTTCCGACAGGTCTCCTTCGGGATAGATCTTGATCTCTTCTACAGATAGATGTTCAGGTAACTTCGCACGTCCCTTATGCTTTGGGCGTTTGCGGGTATACTCGATCTTTTGTTTGATTTCCTCCTGTTGCTGCTCTACTGCTATAGGCTCTGCCTCAAACGGGAGTGCAGTCTGGTTGGGATCGCCTTCAAAGCGTTCGCGCTTCTGGCCGAACTGCATACGCCTGTACATGGCAAGCTGGGACTCCAGATATTCGATCTTTTCGTCTTTTACAGATGATTCCCGGGACAGCGATTCCCGGTCTTCGGAAAGCGACGATATCTGTAGGGTCTGGGTGGAAACAAGCTCCAAAAGCTCCTCTTTTGATAGATTTTCCAGCGCTGTTTCCATACCCTAAAGATACGGTTTTAGCTGCGTTCCTGCAATCAGAAAAGCTGTTTTTGTGGCAATGAATAGCGTTTTTTCTGTATGCATTTTACAACCTGGACGCCCTCGATGAGCAATACCAGATCGCTCCATGACAGTTCACCTTTTTTAAGTGAGGATGTACCAAAAGTACCCTGCTCCAGCCGTTTGTAATAAAGGACAAAGCCGCCGTGTTCCCAGTGCAGAAGTTTGATATGGGTACGGCTACGGTTCAAAAACACAAATACCTCACCGCTGGTCGGCTGCCGATTCATCACCGAAATCACCAGCCCGCAGAGTCCGTCAAATGATTTGCGCATGTCGCAATGCCCATCGTAGAGGTAGAACCGGTGAGAGGACCCCAATGAAAACATATCAGTAAAGACGGATCAGCCGGGAAAGTAAACCAAGATCGGTATCTACCTTGATCCGCACCCCATTGGGATAGATAACTTCAACTTCGCTTTTCTTGACGGACTTTTCCATTGCTACAAAGCGACCGCTGCACGTGTCGTTTTCTTTGCTGCGCGAAAACCAGTAATAAAACGTAGCTTCATTGATACCTTTCTCCAAACAGTAAGCCTTCTTACTTTTCCCGCTCTGCTGCCAATCTGCTATCACCGATAGCATCTGCGATCTTTTTTCTTCTTTGCTCATACAGCAAAGCTAGAAACAACATAACACTATTCATAGACGTGGACCATAGGGTGGATAC
>NZ_SBJH01000103.1 GCF_004368405.1 Olivibacter sp. XZL3 | reverse complement strand
TTTTTAGTGTGCACTCTTGTTGCCAATTTTGGTGTATTCTTATTTCCCATTTTCTGTGCAGTAGTAATTACCGCTTACACCTGTTTTTAAGATAGTTAGTGCCATCAGTTGAAAGGTTAATGTTCGCAACGAAAATTCCTCGTATTTTATATGCGTCTATTTTTTCCAATAAATCTAGCCGTTTAATCAATGATGCTACCTCTGCTTTGCCGGCAGAGTCGATCAAATTTTGAATCTTTTCTTTCGATTCAAATTGACAAAGGGTGCCGTAAAACTCCTTTAATATGGTATCTCCAATTGTCTTTTTTGATGACTGAGATATTTTTGATTGAAATATATCTATAGTTCCTAGCGCCTCATTTATATATATACCATCTACTCCCTTGTCCCCATTATTATCACAGATAGAATCTATTGCTTCCTCTTTATCTAACCGATAGTATTTTTCAAGATACCACATCAAAAAGGCTGCGCTTTCGCTTCTGCTGTTAACAAGATAAAACTCTATTTCTTTAAGCAATGTTATATAGTCAACGTTCATTTTTCTTTCTTTTTGTAAATTTCAGCAATTTTTTATAAGAGGCGAAGTGAGCGTTTTTTTATTTGAAAACAGCTCATTATAACTCCGAATCGAATTTTGACCTTTTGGATAGATCTTCAAAAGTTATATTTACCTAGTAAGGATCTCGAATAATAGCCGATTAACGTTTTAGACTAACTTACTGAGTTCAAATATAGTGAAACCAATGGATAATATGAGTGTTGTTTTTTATTCCAAAGTAAAAATATCACATGCTTAAGCACTATCGTGACCAATTTTAATAATGTGAAAATTGGTTTCAGCGTAGTCTTCTAAGGCAGCAAACTCCTGAGATTTATCGAAATAGGTGTAATGCCAGGCGAGCCCAGCTTTTAGCAATTCTTTGTTTAGGTTAGTGCCGTCTGACAGAATTACCATACCAACAGTTCTACCATAGCGATCAACGTCCTTTACTTCCACTTCTACTGTTTTTTTGAAGCAGTGATCAGCAGTAAATTTTCTTGCTACGCTGCCATAGTCTTGGTGGCTTTCGGGACAGTCGATACCATAAAACCGAACCCTGATCTGTTTATTATTGCGGTCTAGGATCGTAATAGTGTCCCCGTCGGCTATCCGTACGACTTTGCCCACTAGAACGGTCTGGCAGATAGCGATGTAAGTTTGGCAAAATAGGAAGAGGCATAGGCAACGTTTTTTCATAAATAGATTAATTCTTTTTACGTTTTAGAGCATTTTTTCGCCTTTCCTCTTCCAGTAACTTTTCTTGCAATTCCGCGGTGTTTATTTTCACGTCTTTAAAAAGATGCTTAAAAATTTCACCCCGTTCCTTTTCTAATGCTTTTTCGATCAATATTAATTCAAACGCTTGCAATACAGGGTTTCTTTTTTTCTGCAAACTATGGTCGTCCGTGTTTTCGGTGAGGTATTTAAGTCTAACTACTTCAATCCCTGTTTTAGTAGATATATCTTCTTTGGTATTTTCCACTCTTTCATAGTTAGCTAGATATTTACCTAACTCTGTCCGGTTCTTTGTTATATCACTATAATATCTTTTTTGTTCGTCACTTGGTATAAGGTCAAGGTCTGGATAAACTGCTTTTATGGTGTCACTAATTGAGTCTCCTACAGCCAGGCTTATCAAATATAACTTTATAGCGGCCAAGCGTTTTGTTCTGCCGCTTTTCAATTTGCTTAAATCAGAAGGTGCTATGTTGGTTTTAGAATATATAACAATGTCAGATATATCTTTGCTCATTAAATAAGCACCTAGTTCATTGGATGGAGTAATGTCTTTTTCTTTCGCCACTCTCGTGTTTTTTCCTAAAATTAGGGCAGAAAGCACCGGCAATCAATGCTAATTGTTTTTACTTTCTTTTATTGTTAAAATTTGTATTTTAAGAAAGTGGTTGTTATCTTTGTTTAACATTTAAAGAACTGTGAATGAATAAATAAAATTTATTGAACATATCGTATCCACCCTATGGTCCACGTCTATGAATAGTGTTATGTTGTTTCTAGCTTTGCTGTATGAGCAAAGAAGAAAAAAGAT
>NZ_SBJH01000108.1 GCF_004368405.1 Olivibacter sp. XZL3 | reverse complement strand
TCGCTAAACTTACTTCTTTTCATTACCCCTAAATTATAAAACTACATTAATAATCGTAGCTGTTTTAAGGGAAGATTACACTATCTTTGCAATATGCTGTATAAAAACAGTGTTTGTTGAGAAAGTCCAATGACTTCTGTAATTTATCTGGAATTATGTGCCCTGATCGTTGTTCTGTTTCTTTCCATACAAGTTCATCCATTTGACGGAAATCTTTGGTTCCTAAATGGTACACATCCGAATCCCGTAAAATATCTTCGATTAAATTGGTTGGTTTTGTATTTGCCTCTGTTGCCATAATCGCTTTGTTTATTGCCAGTATAATACTGGCATCAATTTTCTGGCTACGTAAAAATTGTTCCATAATAAATGCTCCTCTTTTTTCATGGCCATCCATTGGCCCAAATAATTGACCGGTATCGTGGAACCATGCTGCCGCCAACAAAACAAATCTTTCCATATTTTTCAAACGATAGAAATCTGCCATTTCAGCTGCATTTTTAACAACAGCCTTTGTGTGTTCCAGATTATGATAGCATAGTTCAGCGGTAGTCTTTGAATCAAACAGGCTTACTACATACTCCGCTATTCTTTTTAAATAATTTTGCTTTGATATATCCATTGTATCAATATTTATTAAATTGACAATTACATTGGGATTAAAACCTAAATATTCTTTTGATTTTGCCGTTCATCATTGTTAGGAAATATTTACGCCAAATACATACCCAACAATTGCCGTTATTACCATTGCAATAGTCCCCCAGAAGCAAATTCTAACTATTGCGACCCCTATATTGGAGCCTCCTGTTTTGGCAGCAATAGCCCCCAAAATCATTAAGAAAATAATCGAAAAACCATATTGGTAATACACCATATTTTTTTCTGGAGCAAAAATGGAGACCACCATTGGCAACGCTGCTCCGGAAAGAAAAGAGAAAAACGATGCTACTGAAGCCTGAAAAGGTTTTGCTACAGTAATCTCGTTTATTCCTAATTCGTCTTTTGTATGTGCTTCCAGTGCATTGTGATCTGTAAGTTCTTTCGCCACGAGCATTGCTGTTTCTTTGCTTACACCTCTTTTTTCATAAATTTTTGCCAATTCGTGGAGTTCAATTTCAGGCATTTTTTCTAACTCTTTCTTCTCCCTGTTTATGTCCGATTTTTCTGTATCAGCTTGTGAGCTTACAGAAACATATTCTCCTGCGGCCATCGACATTGCTCCTGCGATGGTTCCCGCCAAAGCCGCTAAAATTATAGCATGTCGGCTGGGATCTGCGGCAGCAACTCCGATTACAATACTTGTGGTGGAAAGCAATCCGTCATTAGCTCCTAAAACAGCAGCTCTTAACCAACCCACTCTGTTTACATAATGTTTTTCCAATTCCATTTTTATAATTATTTATATAGTTTCAGAGCTGTCCAAAATAAATTTTCGAGACAAAAAACAGGGGTTTCAACGGTCTAAAAAGCAATCCTAAAGCTTTTTATCG
>NZ_SBJH01000069.1 GCF_004368405.1 Olivibacter sp. XZL3 | reverse complement strand
TAATTAAATCTAACGTTTTTGATGAAAACACTCCTTAAGTTTTTAAAATATCGTGTCCACTTTTTGCTGACGATTTACAATTCTCGATTAAGGATGTTTGGAAATGCTTATGACACAATAGTAAATGGCGATACGTTTACAGAATTATTTCATAACAAGGTACTGACCAAATATTTGACTTTGGCGGAACAGAAGAAATATCGTTATTTTGAAGAAGGGTTTTTTAAAGCATTTTCCTTTGCGAAGGATGGGGAATATGGAGAGAGTGAGCGTCTTTTTGCAGTGGGGGAAAGAGAACTTCAAAAGGTTGATAAACGTTCGACTATTGGAACAATATTCCTTGATACGTTTTATCCACGTAAAGCGTACTTTTACTATAGGACCGGAGAATTTGAACGATCAGTTCTTTTAACGAAGAAATCAATAATAATTAACCAGTATTTAAAAGTTACTTTAGGGGCTGACTTTTTAGTTTTTGTTCAAGTACAACAATATCAGAATATCGCTAGGATTTTTAATAAGTCGGAAAGGTGGGGAGATGCTATGCTACTGAACTTTGATTTATTAAAACTGCTGCTCCTAAAAGAGAATTTAAAGAATAGGTTTTTGCAAATCAAATGGCTGGATCAGGAGACAAAATTACTTGGACATGTAATGGCTTACCAGATTTTATTCGATATGTTACTTTTCTTAAATAAAATGACCGGTAGCCGACGGATGTCGTTTCTAAACCATTTCGTAAGTTTAATAGATAACTTGTGGCGGAGATATCGGCCTGAATCTATAGAAGGAATAGTGCTGCGCGATTTTTTGTATACCTTACGGTTTATCAATAGCGATCATCGTTCCACTTATAGCGAAAAAGTTAAAGTATTCTTGACAAATAAAGAGAATTTATTCCCGTATACAGCTTCGGTGTTAACACTTTTTTGTAGGAGTGAATAAAAAGAAGCGATCTTAGTTTAGGGCATTAAAATGTTTGTCCCTTCCGGATGGCCTAAAAACGGTTTAAAGAATCTATTTCGTATGTGAACAAATTATCTATTCCTTTTGTCGGTTTTCAGTTGTATTCATGAGCGCGCTGTATTCGGTTCATGAATACTTTGCGTGTTGTTTGCAAAAGTCATATGCCTGCTTGGTGAGTATGTAGGGAACATCAGGTTATTTTATTCGAAGTCTTCTGTTTCAAGTGGCACTTATGTCACTTTGTGGTCGATCCTGTTTGCATTTGACGATCATGGTGCCTCATGTATGATTTTGAAGAATCCAAAAAAAGAAGTAGTTTTAGATCAATTCTTATAATGAACAAATTCATATCGGTGACCGTGTGACGGTGGATATGGCGAACAAATGTATGATCGTACGATAGGAATATTTAAATCAAGAAGTGTCGGAACAAAGTATCCACCCTATGAACTACATATTTGATTTGTCGCTATTAGTTTATAGTTCTGTGGGTACAGATCTTTGAGATTTTTAT
>NZ_SBJH01000120.1 GCF_004368405.1 Olivibacter sp. XZL3 | reverse complement strand
GTATCCGCCCTATGGTCCACGTCTATGAAGAATGTTATGATGTCTTTAGCTTTGCTAGATGAGCAAAGAAGAAAAAAGAGTTCAGATGTTTTCGATGATAGCAGACTGGCAGCAGAGTGGTATGAGCAAGAAACGTTACTGCGAGGAAAACGGGATCAATGAAGCCACCTTTTATTATTGGTTTTCGCGTAGCAAAGAAAACGGCGCGTCCAGCGGCGGCTTTATAGCGATGGATAAGACCGGCAGAAAAGGCGATGTTGAGGTTATCTACCCGAATGGGGTGCGGATCAAAGTAGATATCGATCTTGGTTTACTTTCCCAGTTGATCCGTCTTTACTGATATGTTTTCATTGGGGTCTTCTCACCGGTTCTATCTCTACGATGGCCATTGCGACATGCGCAAGAGTTTCGACGGTCTTTGCGGTCTGGTCATTTCGGTGATGCAGCGCCAGCCGACCAGCGGTGAGGTATTTGTGTTTTTGAACCGTAGCCGTACCCATATCAAACTTCTGCACTGGGAACATGGGGGCTTTGTCCTTTATTACAAACGGCTGGAGCAGGGTACTTTTGGTACATCTGCACTTAAGAAAGGTGAACTGTCATGGAGCGATCTGGTATTGCTCATCGAGGGCGTCCAGGTTGTAAAAAGCATACAGAAAAAACGTTATTTACTGCCATAAAAACAGCTTTTTTGATTGCAGGAACGCAGATAAAACCGTACCTTTAGGGTATGGAAACAGCGCTGGAATCCCTCTCGAAAGATGACCTTCTGAAGGCCATTTCCAGCCGTGATGAAAAGATCGAATATCTGGAGTCCCAGCTTGCCATGTACAAGCGGATGCAGTTCGGCCAGAAGCGCGAACGCTTTGAAGGCGATCCGGGCCAGGCCGCACTCCCGTTTGAAGCCGGGCCTAAGGAAGCAGAACAGCAACAGGAAGAAATCAAACAAAAGATCGAGTATACACGTAAGCGCCCTAACCATAAGGGACGTGCGAAGTTACCTGAACATCTACCTGTAGTAGAGATCGACATACACCCGGAGGGGGACCTATCGGATATGGTATGCATCGGAAAGGAAATCACTGAAGAACTTGAGTGCGAGCCAGCAAAGTTTTATATCAAACGCTATATCCGCTATAAATACACGCCTAAAAATGGAGATGGCGTACGTATCGGCGAACTTCCCGAGCGTGTCATCGACAGAGGTATCCCCGGAGCAGGCTTATTGGCGATGATACTGACCGGAAAATATCAGGACCACCTCCCGCTGTACCGACAGAAACAGATCTTTGCCAGGGAAAACATACAGATCGCCTCCTCGACCATCGAGGGCTGGACAAAAGAATCCCTGATCAAACTTGAGCCGCTTTATGAACAATTGATCTTCGACACCAAAACAAAAGGATATTTAC
>NZ_SBJH01000009.1 GCF_004368405.1 Olivibacter sp. XZL3 | reverse complement strand
CAGAGCTGTCCAAAATAAATTTTCGAGACAAAAAACAGGGGTTTCAACGGTCTAAAAAGCAATCCTAAAGCTTTTTATCGAAAAGAATCCCTGGGTGTCGGTATAAATTTAACCATCAAATAATTTCAGCTGCGCCATTTGGATAATCTGTTTTTGTTCATAAAAAGGATTATCGAGCCATTTTTTCAGTCCGATCTTCACAAAGAGGTTCAATCTGATAAAGGAAACCAGATTGGACAGATGCCATTTGTACCGGGCCTTTTCCTTTAGGAATTTCAGTAGCAGAACAGCGATCAGGGCAGTCCATAGCTGTATCTTTACTGCATTTTCCGATGTTCCCACAAAGGACTTTATTTTCAGGTTCTGTTTGATGTGCTTGAAGAAGACCTCAATATGCCATCTTTCTTTATAGATATCGGCCACCGTCTGGGCCTTCCAGTGTAAATTGTTGGTAATGAAAGTGTATTCCTGTCCACTTTTGCTGTCCAAATAAACCACCATCCTTAGTTTTTCGGGATAATCCTTACCCGCCTGTGGTGTGGTAAGCCTAATAAGCTGGTCGGCAAGGATAAAGGCGTTGTCGCCACTTTTATCGGTATTGTCCTCGATGATCTGATAGGCCATGTTGGTTTTGGCCCGTGTAACGAAAAAGCACCGGCTGCCGTCCAAAACATGCAGCCATTTGTAATCCACGTAGCCACGGTCCATTACAATTACACTGCCTGTGGGGAAAGAGAGCTTTCTTGCTATATTTATTTCATGCACACTCCCTTCTGTTATGGCCGTGAACACCGGGAGGCAGCCATGGTAATCCAGTACCGTATGCATCTTCACTGCACCCTTGCTGCTACGGTAGGTGGCCCAATCGAATATTTCCAGACACAGGGGGATCAGTGTGGCATCCAGCAGATAGATATTCCGTTTCAGTTTTTTAAGCCCATTACGGGCAAAGGTGTGCCGATGCCACAATTCTTCCAGCATCTTATAATAAAAGTCCCTGAAAAGCTCGTAACTGCGGTGTTTATTGATATAGGAAAGACTTGATTTGCACGGTACCCGGCCAATGCCCAAATGGTTGATGTTGCCGGTAGTACTCCGCAGACCCTGGCTGATATCACGAACAGAACCGGCGCCACCTATATGGCAGAACAGCATCGACACAAAATGTGTCCAGCTGTTGATACCCTTGCTATGCTTATCGCTACCATGCCTTTTTACCAATCTGTCGAATTTTTCCCTCGGAAAAAACGACAATAACTGACTGAATAAACTTATATTTACCATCGGAGGTTATGTTTGAATTAGAGACTCAAAACTTACGGCTTTTCAGCCGTACCTCCTTCTTTTTCTTATTTATTTTTCAACGTTTTGGACGCTTGTG
>NZ_SBJH01000087.1 GCF_004368405.1 Olivibacter sp. XZL3 | reverse complement strand
GAATTTCCTGCGTTCTTTTTTCATTCTCAACTGCTAATTTAAACATTTATGCAGTTGTCCAGTATTTGGGTAGTATGATATTCTTCAGGAGAAAGGCCCGCCCGCATGGTGAATACGTTGTGGCATGCGTCGAAAAGATACTGACTTCACAGGATTATCCCGAGATAGGTTACAAACGCTCCCTGGGGGTCATCCAGCTGCACAGGGTATACGGCTCGCAGCGGCTCAACGATGCCTGCAAAAGAGCATTGGATACCGGCGCCTGTTCCTATATCCGCATAAAGAATATTCTTAAGAACAATATGGACAGGGTGCCGCTGTCCGGCCAGCAGCCAGAGCAGGCAGAACCCCACATCCCTTTTCACAGCAATATACGCGGTGCTTCCGCCTATGAATAACAGTAAAAACAAAAAATAAGAAAGATGAACAATCAGACAATTGAAAAATTACGGAACATGCGCCTGGGTGCCATGGCGCAGTTACACCTGCAGTACGTCAAGGAGAACAGGTTTGAAGGGATGACATGCGATGAATACCTGGCCCTGCTGACCGATCACCAATGGGAGGAGCGGGAAAACAGCAGGATTGAACGCCTTTTGAAGCAGGCCGCCTTCAGGCAGGATGCAGCCCTGGCCGATATCAACTACTCGGCAGAGCGGAATCTGGACAGAAATATGTTCGCCAGGCTTGCTACGCTTGATTTTTTATCAAGGAAGGAGAATATTATTATCTGCGGCGCCTCCGGCACAGGTAAAAGCTATCTCTCGCAGGCACTGGGCCACCAGGCCTGCCTTTCGGGAATAAAAACACTCTACACTGTTACAGCCAGGCTGTTCAAGAAACTGAAATTGAGCAAGGTAGACGGAACCTATCTCAAAGAACTGGAAAAACTGACAAAAGCGGAAATGCTTATCCTTGATGACTTTGGCCTGCAGGCTTTCGACAATCAGGACAGGGAAACGCTGATGGATATCATTGATGACCGGCACGGTAAAAAATCTACCATTATATCATCCCAGATACCCGTCTCGGCATGGTACGAAATTATCGGCGGCGAAGGGACAATTGCAGATGCGATCCTTGACCGTCTTGTCAACTCTTCTCACAGGATAGATCTAAAAGGGGAATCACTTAGAAAGGGAATATTGAAACAGGAATAATCAAAGCTTTTTTATATAATTGTATGATCTTTTAAAGTGGTGTAAGCGGTAATTACTACTGCACAGAAAATGGGAAATAAGAATACACCAAAATTGGCAACAAGAGTGCACACTAAAAA
>NZ_SBJH01000034.1 GCF_004368405.1 Olivibacter sp. XZL3 | reverse complement strand
CCCACATTCCAACAGGATAGCAATAGCAATTCTGATTGGAATTTTTTAGTTTTGGATGTAGCTAGCTAAGGGAAGACTACAGAAATACAAAGAAGACGGTGGATTACCTTTTGACACAATTTTGAATATTATCGATCAAATAAGATAACTTCTAACAACAAAATACCAGACCGGTTAGGAATGTCCCCTTTATTATTAATCAACTACACTATTGTGAAGGGATATCGACTAGCAATCTATTGGCTTGCTCCCTAAGCGTATTTAAGGAATTATGATTTTTTGAAAGGTCCATTACTTGCTGGAGGTACAACTTTGCCTCGTGATAGTGCTTCTGCGTAAGGCAAATTTTTCCAATAAAAAAAAACGAACGAACTCTCTTATCTAAAAATTTAGCATCCTCTTCTGTAAGTACTATAACTCTTTCAAAATCCATTATAGCATGTTGAAAAGACCCCATATCGTGATACGCCAAGCCTCTTAAATATAGACTTTGAACGTCATTGGGATTATTCTCTAATGTTATATTGTGTAAAGCTAGTTCAGCTTCTTTCGGTATAAAACTTGTCAATGGATCTCTATTTCTCATACTGACTAAGAAATCCTTTTCAAAATTACCGATATTTGAATCGACATACCCTTGTTCTCCTGCCTTTCTTGAACTACGCCCAATCAAGAATAAGATGATAACTAGGAGAACGGCGCATGTTAAAATAGAAAGAATAATGTACATCTTTTTTTCCCAAAGATAATCAACACATCTATTCCGTGGAAATGCAATTTGAATCTGATATCATTAGTCAAGAATGGGCCAAGATAACGAGCGGATTTTTTCTTTCGTATATTACTAATTGTGGGAAGCGGTCAACCGTTCACTAGCTGTTGCTTAAAACCGTCGATTAATGAAACACTAATTAGCTCAACAATATTATAATAGTTCGCTACTGCAGTAAATTAACTACTAGTGCGTTTCTATTATTCATATGTCCAAGCGCTACCCGATATATTAAGGTTTTGTTTAATAACGTCCCCAAAAACAAATTCTTTTGGTCCAATTTGTTTAATCTTAAATATACCGGCCTTTATCAAAGTAAGTTGATTGGTGTCAATACACCGTTTATTGAGTACTACATTATAACCTACAGGGCTTGGTGTGGCTTGTATTCCTTTTACACTATGGTATAATAAACCGTTGTACGTCTTCAAACTAAATTAGACACATTAGGATGAAACCTTAAGGAGACTTTCGAGTTATAAATTTATTAATTTTTGT
>NZ_SBJH01000099.1 GCF_004368405.1 Olivibacter sp. XZL3 | reverse complement strand
TCGTTAGTTTGAACTCTGAAGGATAAATACAAGAAATGAGAATAGATCGTGAAATATATCTTTGGATAAAAAGCTCCATCTGCTGCCCTAACTTTAAAATAATAATAGGTAGAACCTAAGTTTCATATTAAGGACAGCAGATCTATTGAGTCAAAGCCAGAGAGTATTTAGGGAAGAACCCATTATCACGATGTTAGCCACTCAATGCGGAGCATAAATAAAATATTTATGCAAGTATATGGAATAGATTTATCAAAAGAAAAGTTTGACGTAAACTTCTTTGATACAGACGGTAAAGAAAAAAACAGGACAGTGAAAAACAGATTGGACTCCATATCGAAATTTCTATCGAAAGTACCCGAGGGTTCTGTGCTATGTGCGGAGAATACCGGTAGCTATGGAGATCTGTTAGTCTTTCTGTGTAACCGGTGCGGAGTCTCGATAGCACTTGTTCCGGGCTATACGGTAAAACATAGCCTGGGTATCCTTAAAGGCAAGTCAGACCCAATAGATGCCTCGCGGTTACGGGAATACGGGGAGAGATTCTTTGACAAGCTATCTTTCAAAACGTATCAGAGCGAAAGCGGCTCTGAATTACGTCAACTTTATTCGCTTCGTTCACAGTTGGTTAAATCCCGTAAAAAATTAAGGACAGGTGAGCATGCCCGGGAGCAGATGCCCATGCAGAGCATCAAGGTGAACCTCATCCTAAAAGCTTCCCTCAACGCCCTTGACCAGCAGATAGAAGCCGTAGATGAAGAAATGGAACTGATCATAAAGAATGATAGGGAACTGGCCGGGAATTATGGGCTGGCGGTTTCGGTAAAGGGCGTAGGACCGGTCATAGCTACTGATCTGATTATCAAGACGGGCAACTTCAAGACAATCGGAACGGCCAGAAAAGCGGCTTCATACGCCGGCGTATGTCCCTTCCCCAATGCTTCGGGAAATATGGTCGGCAAGCCCAGGACAAGCCCATTTGCAGATAAAGAACTTAAATCCCTGCTGTACATGGGCGCAAAATCCGCAGTGAAGCATAATAAGGAATACAGGTTATATTATCAGAAAAAGCAACAGGAGGGTAAACCTCATTACCTGATCATGAACAATGTTATGAATAAATTATTAAGAACGGTCTACAGTGTAGTAAACAGCAAAAAACCTTATGATAAGGATTATGTATGCCTAGACCCAAGAGAAATTAACAAAAATGTAAACGGCTCCGAAAAAATAGTGGCCTAGAAACTTGTAATTTATTAGAGTATAT
>NZ_SBJH01000105.1 GCF_004368405.1 Olivibacter sp. XZL3 | reverse complement strand
TTCATATACTCTAATTAATTACAAGTTTTTGGGCTACTTTTTTTCGGAGCCGGTTAAATTTCTTTCTCTTGGATCAAGACATATATAGTCTTGAGTGTATGGTATTTTGTTGCATACCACACTATAAATGGTCCTTAATAGTTTGTTGGATACATTGTTCATAATCAAATAATGAGGTTTGTTTTCCTGTCGTTTCTTTTGATAATACAGCTTGTATTCTTTGTTGTGCTTAACAGCCGACTTTGCACCCATATATAGAAGGGTCTTAAGCTTCTTGTCCCCAAAGGGGCTTATTTTCGTCTTTAGCACCATCTTGCCCGAACTGTTCGGAAAGGGACATACACCGGCATAAGAAGCCGCTTTGGAAGCAGTATCGATCTCCCTGAAATTCCCTGTCTTAATAATCAGGTCTGTAGCGATGACAGGGCCTATGCCTTTCACGCTTACCGCCAATTGATAATTCTCATCCAAATCAGCATTCGCTGTGATAATATCAAGCATTTCCTGCTCCACCGCATCAATCTGCTGGTCTATAAACTGTAGGGAACTTTCCAGATAACCCTGAGCAGAAATACTTTGCATCGGCATCACAGAACGACCGTGGCTGCCAGTTTTCAGTACTTTATGGCTTTTGACCAGTTGTGAACGTAAGCTATAAAGCTGTCTTAATTCGCTAATCTGTTCACTCTGGTAGGTTTTGAAAGACAACTTGTCAAAGAACCGCTCACCATACTCACGCAATCTCCCGGCATCTACTTCATCTGACTTGCCCTTCACCAGCCCAAGGCTGTGCTTGACAGAATATCCAGGTACCAGCGCAATGGTAACTTGCAGTTGGTTACAAAGAAATAGCAGCAGATCTCCGTAGGTACCTGTATTCTCCGCACACAGCACACTGCCTTCAGGTACCGTTGATAAAAAGCTGGATATTGCTGATAAGTTGTTTTTCACTGTTTTCTTCTTTTGTTGTCCCGATGCATCCAAATAGTTCACATCGAACTTGTCCTTTGATAGATCAATTCCATATACTTGCATAAACTTTTGTTTTATGCTCCGTATTGAGTGGCTAACATCGTGCTAATGGGTTCTTCCCGAAATACTCTCTGGCTTTAACTCAATGAATCTGCTGTCCTTAATATGAAAAATAGGTTCTGCCTGTTCTGTATATAAAGTTAGGGCAGCAGATGGAGCTATTTATGCCAAAGTAACACTTCTTAACATGATGCTTTTCCTTGTATTCATTTTTAAAGTTTCAAACTAACGAT
>NZ_SBJH01000002.1 GCF_004368405.1 Olivibacter sp. XZL3 | reverse complement strand
TGGAGTTGCTACCTTTAAAGCGAGACAGATTTAAGGAGTAATTTTAAATTTGTAGAGATGCATAGAAAATTTGATGATTCGTTTAAGATCATGGCGGTCGATCTGAGCGTTGTTAAAGGGTCTGTAGCAGAGGTAGCTAAGGAATTAGATATAGACCCAAGTTTGCTCAGTAAGTGGCGTAGAAATCCACGTTATAATGGGAATAAAGTTTTACCTGACAATCCCAAGCTTAGTCCAGAGGAGCAGGAGTTGAGGATTTTACGTAAGAAATTAAGAGATACAGAATTAGAGCGTGATATATTAAAAAAGGCCATAGCCATCTTCTCCAGGGGAGACGGTCCATATACCGGTTCATAAAGGAGAACCGAGAGGTATATTCCGTAGAGAAGATGTGCGAAGTTTTGGACGTTAGTAGCAGTTGTTTTTATCGTTGGCTGGTTTCTCCCGAATCCCCTAGGGAACAGCGAAGTAAATCACTTGTGGATAAAATAAGTCAGGCACACAGGGATAGTAAGTATATCTATGGCAGCCCACGGATAACCGCAGAGCTGCACAAAAAAGGTGAAAAGGTGTCAAGAAGCTATGTTGCAAGGTTGATGAAGAAACATGGGATACGAAGCAAGGTTAAGAAAAAATATAGGGTGACCACAGATTCCAGCCATAGTTATAGAATAGCTGAAAATCTCCTCCAAAGAGATTTTTCAGCGGATGCCTTATCACAAAAGTGGGTTGGTGATATAACGTATATCCATACCAACAAAGGGTGGCTTTATCTAACAACAGTCATCGATTTGGCGGACAGAAAAGTTATCGGATGGTCTTTGAGCACCGATATGACTGCTAAAAACACTTCTGTAGAAGCCATCAGGATGGCTATTAGAAACCGAGGTGTCAAAGATGGACTTACCTTCCATTCGGATAGGGGGATCCAATATGCCTGCGATGAATTCAGGGAGGTAATTGTAGAAAACAGGATACTTCAAAGCATGAGCCGGAAGGCCAATTGCTGGGACAACGCAGTAGCTGAGAGCTTTTTCAAAACATTAAAGGCTGAAATGGTTTATCATAGGAAATTCATGGATCAGCAGTCGGCTAAATTGGAGGTCTTTAGATATATTGAGGGATTTTACAATACCAAAAGAACACATTCTGCTCTGGGGTATAAAACCCCTAAGCAGATTGAAGAGATGCTGATGGAAAAAGAAAGATTGGCAGCATAAAAAAGTCTCCTATTTTAAGTTGCAATTCCAG
>NZ_SBJH01000014.1 GCF_004368405.1 Olivibacter sp. XZL3 | reverse complement strand
CTATGATACTCCCTATTTGTTGGACAACTTTTTACTAAACTAAGATATAATTACGATACATTTTTAATTTCCTGATAGAACTTTTCATCGGGTGTTATCCTTCCTAAGGATTTGTGCCTTCTTTCAGTATTGTAAAATAAGACGTACTCCTTAACCTGCTTGTACAGATCCACGCCACCATTCGGTGGATTGAGGTATATCTTCTCTCTTTTTAGGGATCCCCAGAACCTTTCGATGTAGATATTGTCCAGTGCCCTTCCTTTGCCGTCCATAGATATTTTTATGTCATTTCCCTTAAGCAATTTCACAAAAACTTCTGAGGTAAACTGGGAACCTTGGTCGGTATTGAATATCTCCGGCTTACCATGCCTTTGCATCGTATCTGCCAGCACGTCCCTGCACCATTCGGCACTCATCGTATTGGACACGTCCCAGCCCATTATCTTTCGGCTGTATACATCTATGATGGCAAACATATACATAAAGCCTTTAAACATGGGGATGTACGTGATATCTGCCTGCCATACCTGGGCAGGCCTTTCGATCTTAAGGTTCCTGAGTAGGTACGGAAATTTATAGTCCGCCTTATTTGCTTTGCTCAGGTTCTTTTTAGGATGTATGGTTTTCAGGTTCATGAGTTTGTACAGCCTACGAACACGCTTTTGTCCAACGAAATAGCCTAGATCCTGCCTTAAATAGTCCGTCATCCGCTCTACCCCGTAGAATGGACAGTCCAGGAACTTACGGTCTATCGCATTCATAACCTGTAGGTTGAACAGCGATTCCCCCTTAGGTTTAAAATAATAACTGCTACGAGGTAACTCCATAACCTTGCACTGTCTGTAAACGCTCATTTTCTTATAGGACGGGCAAACAAGCCCGCGTTTCTCTTCCAAGCTCATTTGCCCAATACTTTTTTTAAGAAATCCACCTGTATCTGTAACTCCCCAATCTTGGAATATAGTTCTTTTTCCTTGGAATCGTCTTTTGAAGAAGACTTGTCCGTGGTAAAAACAGATTCTGCATTATCCAGAAACTCCCGTTTCCAGGTGTTGATCTGGGTTGGGTGTAACTCGTGTTTAACCGCCAGCTCCTGGATAGTCTGCTGCTCTTTGATGGCTTCTATGGCTACCTTAGCCTTAAAGCTTGCACTGAATTTCCTGCGTTCTTTTTTCATTCTCAACTGCTAATTTAAACATTTATGCAGTTGTCCAGTATTTGGGTAGTATGATAT
>NZ_SBJH01000106.1 GCF_004368405.1 Olivibacter sp. XZL3 | reverse complement strand
TGTAGTCTTCCCTTAGCTAGCTACATCCAAAACTAAAAAATTCCAATCAGAATTGCTATTGCTATCCTGTTGGAATGTGGGAAACTCAGAGAGTTTTCCATATTTCAACAGGAACTCTGTCGGCGTCAATTGTCCCAAAGATGAATGTGGCCTTTCATTATTGTACATCCATGCCCATGCATTTGCATATTTTCTTATCTCAGTCAAGCTGTCAAACATATAGCTGTCGAGTACATCTTGCCTAAATGTTCTGTTAAACCTTTCAATTAAACTATTCTGGGTCGGCTTACCAGGCTGTATAAATTCCCATTGAACACCATTTTTATCGCACCATTCACGGATAGCCTCAGCAACGAATTCGGGACCATTGTCTGAGCGGATTTTATCAGGAATACCTCTCCATTCAATTAGCTTTTCAAGTTCCCTTATAACACGGCCGGCAGGCAAACTAGTGTCAACAGAAATTGAAAGAGCTTCACGACTGAAGTCATCGATTACGTTTAGTGTTCGTATTGTTTTGCCACTGGCTAGCGTATCGTGCATAAAGTCAAGACTCCAAGTAATATTTGGTCCTATGGGACAAAGTAAAGGAGCTTTAACTCGCGCAGGAAGACGCTTTTTACGCTTGTTTCGAAGATTAAGCCGCATATTAGTGTAAATCCTATAAACACGTTTATGGTTCCACATATACTGAAGTTTTCTCAGTCTATGATACATCATCCAGAATCCCCAAGTTCGATGCAGCTCTGCTAGCTTAGAAAGCTGCTCGATTACTTCATTATCGTCTTTGCGCTTTGCTTGGTAGTAAAAAACTGAAGTACTCAAGCAAAATATTGAACAGGCCTGTCGAAGGCTCATCCCAAAATATTCACGGGCATAGCCTACTAGCTCTCGCTTTTCGACAGGCCCTATAGCTTTTTTTCTATAACATCTTTTAATACCGTGTTCTGAAGAGTCAACTCAGCTACAATTTTCTTATACTGTGCCAACTCCCGCTCCATATCCTTCATCTGTTTGAGTTGCGAAGACTCCATACCTGAATATTTACTCTTCCAGACGTAAAAAGTACCCTGGCTAATGCCATGCTCTCGGCAGATGTCTGTAACCGATTGTCCAGATTCTTGCAACTTCAAAATCTTGATGATCTGTGTTTCGCTAAACTTACTTCTTTTCATTACCCCTAAATTATAAAACTACATTAATAATCGTAGCTGTTTTAAGGGAAGATTACA
>NZ_SBJH01000100.1 GCF_004368405.1 Olivibacter sp. XZL3 | reverse complement strand
TGTAATCTTACCCTAGCTAGCTACACCCAAAACTAAAGAATTCCAATCAGACTTGCTATTGCTATCCTGTTGGAATGTGGGAAACTCGGAGAGTTTTCCATATTTCAACAGGAACTCTGTCGGCGTTAACTGCCCCAGAGAAGAATGGGGCCTTTCATTGTTGTACATCCATGCCCAGGCATCTGCATATTTCCTTACGGCGGGCAAGCTGTCAAACATGTAACTGTCAAGAACATCCTGTCTGAAAGTCCTATTGAACCGTTCTATCAGACTGTTCTGTGTCGGCTTCCCCGGTTGGATGAACTCCCACCGTATGTTGTTCTGCTCACACCATCCCCGCACGGCCTCAGCGACAAACTCCGGCCCGTTGTCCGAACGGATCTTTTCGGGTTTGCCACGCCACTCCAACAGTTTTTCCAGTTCCCGTATTACCCGCTGTGCGGGTAGGCTGGTATCCACTGTAATGGAAAGTGCCTCCCGGCTGAAGTCGTCGATGACGTTCAGTGTGCGTATCGTTTTTCCGCTGGCCAGCGTATCGTGCATGAAATCAAGGCTCCAGGTGATGTTCGGTCCGATAGGACAGAGCAAAGGTGCCTTTACCCTAGCCGGAAGCCGTTTTTTGCGCTTGTTCCTCAGATTGAGCCTCATAGCTGTATATATCCGATAGACACGCTTATGGTTCCACATGTACTGCAGATTTCTCAGCCGGTGGTACATCATCCAGAAGCCCCATGTGCGGTGAAGGTCTGCCAGTTTGGAAAGTTGCTCGATGACTTCCGTGTCATCTTTACGCTTTGCACGGTAATAAAAAACAGATGTACTGAGACGGAATATTGCACAGGCCTGCCGTAGGCTCATCCCGAAATCTTCACGGGCATAACATACAAGCTCGCGCTTTTCGGCAGGCCCTAGAGCTTTTTTTCGATAACGTCTTTTAAAACCGTGATCTGCAGGGTCTGCTCGGCAACGATCTTTTTGTACTGCGCCAGCTCCTTTTCCATTTCCCTGAGCTGCTTGAGCTGGGAAACCTCCATGCCAGAATATTTGCTCTTCCATGAATAGAACGTTCCTTGGCTGATACCGTGCTCACGGCAGATGTCTGAAACCGATTGACCAGATTCCTGCTGTGATAAAATCTTGATGATCTGTGACTCGCTGAACTTGCTTTTTTTCATTGTCCCTAAATTATAAAACTACATTAATATTCGTAGCTGTTTTAAGGGGAGATTACA
>NZ_SBJH01000021.1 GCF_004368405.1 Olivibacter sp. XZL3 | reverse complement strand
TTCGCTAAACTTACTTCTTTTCATTACCCCTAAATTATAAAACTACATTAATAATCGTAGCTGTTTTAAGGGAAGATTACAATCTGTTTTACGCTGTCAGCATCCTTGATATGGTTTAAATAGGTAAAATAAATAGGCAGCGCGAAATAACTGTTAAGCACATCAAAGGTAATGCGTCGGCGTTCCTGTTTCAAAAAAACAGTGTCGTCAGTGGATAGGTTATTAAGATCTTTTTTCCTTGATTCACCCTCTTTTCTAATTTCGGCAATGGCATGAACAAGATCCTGTCCCTTCATTAATGATTCCTGATCGATAAACGATCCTCCCTTAGGAAAGGGGGTTTTGGATAAATACGCGTTTATCCCCTTGTTGTCGATCTCAAACTTTGAGTCCTCCGGGCTTTGTGCAATATGTATCTTCAGTGTATCATGAGGTTTTATGTAAAGTATATTACGCAATATCCTGACGTATTTTGGTTTTTCTATATGAAAGAAGGCCGTAAAATAGCCCGAAGTATCCTGCTCGAGCCTCGGGTAGTCTGACTCATCGGTTAGGCGTTCGAGATCTGTCATGTCTTGGACGAACATTTCATTGTCAACATTCTCAAATTTCACATAAATTCCGACGTTCGGCTTTTGTTGCGCCTGGGCACCAAAGATCCAGACTGTAGTAAGTACGAGATAAATAAGAATGCGCATAAAATTATAATTTAGCTGAAGATGTTTTTCTTCTAGTTTTATTGTTGATTATTCTATGTACGATTTGATCGGTTTTAAGATAAGAAAAAAAGTTGTACTTTGTGTTAAAAGGCCTGCAGATTAAGATTTTCTTTAAAAAGATATAATGTACTCTTTTTGAATTTAAATAGGTTGTGTGAGAGTTGGCGATTGGATGTGTTTGTTGTGGCGGGCCACATGCTTCCGTAGATCTTCGGTGTTGATGTCTTGTTCTAGATGGTCGCAACGAACTCGGAGTCATAAGGAGCCCCCTCTCTGGTTTCGATTTCCATATTAAGCATGTATGTTCTTTAAAATCAATTCTATAGTACGCAGCGTTACAAAATCAGAATAATATTTCAATTGGTTAACTAATGGATATAATGTTGATGTTGACCCCTCCGCTGGACATACTGACCCCTCTATCGAGTTAGTATCTCAGTCCAACTGATGA
>NZ_SBJH01000066.1 GCF_004368405.1 Olivibacter sp. XZL3 | reverse complement strand
TCGATAAAAAGCTTTAGGATTGCTTTTTAGACCGTTGAAACCCCTGTTTTTTGTCTCGAAAATTTATTTTGGACAGCTCTGGCTAAAAAGTTAAGCTTTTACGATACTTTAGGTGTATCATATAGTGGCGGTAAACTCATTCGTTTTGATAAAATAGAATCAAAGATTTATTTTCCACCAATTCTTATGACTTCAAGAGTGTTTAACAGTTTTAAAAATGCAAATCCAACAAGGAATTGTATTACTAAAAACTATTGGAAAAAAATAAATAATCACAACATTAAAAATGTTGATGTTGATGTATATGGTGGAACTGTAAATTGGGTAATTTAGCAATATGGATAATATAGAAAAAAGCACAAAAAAATTAGAGCTGATAAATCATTGGATTGCTAATTGTGATACTAAAAGTTCATTTATTTTGACTTTTTACGGTGTTGTATTGACGATTATTTTTACATCAAATATTGGCGGAGAAATGGTTAGCTGTTTCTCTTTCGGCAAAGCTAAAGAATTTAATTGTGAAAGTTTGGGGAACTTTTTTTTACTACTAACCACAATAGCATTTTTCATTACTTCTTTAGTAACTTTTTATCAGATTTATTCAACCTTGAAAGGTAGGATTGATGGAAAGGTCTACAAACAAAACGGGCTAAATACTGATTCAAATGTTTTTTTTGGTTCAATAGCTTCAAAGACTTTCAATAGCTTTGAAAATGAATCCAATAATGAGGATGATTTAACCCATCTCAATGACATGAACTCTCAAGTATTTATAACTGCCAAAATTGCTTCTGAGAAATTTAAGCATTATAATAAAAGTGTACTTTGGATGTTCATTTCGTTAGGGATTTTTTTGTTCTATGTTATTATGAAATAACAATTGAAGATATTGGAATAAGATAAAATCAAAATACAATCTTGTTTCCTCGTTCTCCCGTACTATGAAAATATAGCTTTTAATCAAGTGTGGATATACTGGAACATGCTGACCCCTCAAAATCGAATTAGATTTAGGTAGGATTATTGTATTTAAATTTAAAGTTCCTAATCTGCCTGTAAGCGGTAATTACTACTGCACAGAAAATGGGAAATAAGAATACACCAAAATTGGCAACAAGAGTGCACACTAAAAACG
>NZ_SBJH01000050.1 GCF_004368405.1 Olivibacter sp. XZL3 | reverse complement strand
TGTACGTCTTCAAACTAAATTAGACACATTAGGATGAAACCTTAAGGAGACTTTCGAGTTATAAATTTATTAATTTTTGTTGATTATACAATTGTCTTCTTTTATTCAGAGAATCGATTTTTACCTGTTGTCTTTTTTCCAAAATTCTTTCAGATCGTCCACAGTAGACATCTGCAGGTGTTAAGTTTTGCAGCGATTCGTGATAACGTCTGTTGTTATAGTTGTCCACAAAGTTTCCCAGGGCTTCGATAAGTTCTTCTGGATGGTAAAAGTGGTTTAATTTCACTACGTTTTTCATCGTTCTGTGATACCGTTCAATTTTCCCCTGTGTCTGCGGATGCATCGGTCTGCCGTGAACCTGCTTCATCTTCATATCCTCTTTGAGATATGTTTTTAGCTCGTTTGAAACATAACAAGGGCCGTTATCTGACAGCAACTTTGGTTTGGCTTTCGATTTTAGTCTTGCTTTCTCAATGGCTGTATTTACCGTTCTTTTCACATCTTCTGCATTCATTGAATCGCACAGCTCCCAATGGATAATGTAGCGGCTGTAATCGTCCAGAACCGTGCTCAGATAGTACCATCCCCAACCGACAATCTTAAAATAGGTAAAGTCGGTCTGCCACATCTGGTGCACAAAGCTGGTTTTATCCTTGAACTCATTTGCTGCTGAGATAAGGATATGGTTCGGTGCGGGGATCAGATCCCGCTGTTTCAATATCCGATAGACACTGGATTCTGATATGAACACACCTTGTTCATCGGTGATTTTGTGGGCCAGTTCCCGGGAGGATAATTCCGTGTGATCCAAAGCAACTGCAACCACCAGATCTTTTTGTTCTTCCGGAATGCTGTTCCATTGTCTTCTAGATACTCGATGGCCTTGTTTCAGTCCGTCATAACCGTTCTGAAGATACTTCTGATACCATTTGTAGAATGTACTTCTATGGATGCCGAAGCTTTCCAGTGTCCGCTTCACACCGATGTCACTAGTGGTGGCGCTTTGTATGATCTCGTATTTTTCTGCCGCTGATAATCTCATATATTTTCGGTATTTATGGATTAATCCAGCATGTCCAAACTTTTTTT